>WVSN01000018.1 GCA_015689705.1 Rhodobacterales bacterium HKCCE3408 | reverse complement strand
GCATCGGGCGTTCGGCCTGCGCGCGCGCTGTCCGGGCAGAGCGGGCGCGTGCTGCGGCGCGCTCGATCTCGGCCAGCGTCTCCTGCAGGCGGTCGGCATGGCCGGACGACAGGACCGGACGCGACGGCGCCTGCGGGGCGGCCATGGGCTTCGACGGCGCGGACGTGCGGTCGGGCTTCGAGCGTTGCGCCGCGCGGCCGACGAGATCGGCGACCGACAGCCCCAGGACCGCATCGGCCGACCGGCTGCCCGAAGCGCGCCGCGCCGGGGCGGTGGCCGCCGGGGCAGGGGCCGCTGACGGCGCCGGCCCGTCCTCGTGCGTATGCGGTGCCGCAGCCCCGCTGGCGCCAAGATAGGCGGCCTGCACGGCGGGGTCCTGCATAAGGGCCTTCGCGCCGTCCTCGTGCACGATATGCGCGTTCTCCAGAAGATAGCCGCGGTCGGCGATGGCAAGCGACTGCTTGGCGTTCTGTTCGACCAGCAGCACCCCGATCCCGAGCTCGCGAACCCGGGCGAGGTTCTGGAACAGCTCCTTGCACAGAAGCGGCGAAAGCCCGAGCGAGGGTTCGTCGAGCGCGAGGAAGGCCGGGTTCGACATCATCGCGCGGCCGATCGCGACCATCTGCTGTTCGCCGCCCGACATGGTGCGCACGACCTGCTTCTGCCGCTCGCCAAGCTTCGGGAACAGCGCCATGATCCGGTCGAGATTGCCGGTCTCCGCGTCCCGTGCGCGGCCGGAATAAGCGCCGAGCGTCAGGTTCTCGCGCACGGTCAGCTCGCCGAAGATGCCGCGGCCCTCGGGCACGAGCGCGAGGCCCTCCTCGACGATGCGGTGCGGGGCGAGGCCCAGAAGCTCGGTCCCGTCCAGCGTGACCGAGCCCGCGACGCGCCCCTCGCAGATGCCGCTGATGGATTTCAGAAGCGTCGACTTCCCCGCACCGTTGGCGCCAAGGATGACGACGATCTCGCCCTTCTTCACGCGCACATGGACATCCTCCAGCGCGCGGTGCTGGCCGTAACTGACGCTGAGCCCCTTCACCTCAAGCATCGTCGTCTCCCAGGTAGGCGCGGATGACGTCGGGATGCTCCAGCACCTCCTTCGGCGTGCCCTCGGCGATCCGCGCGCCCGAGGCCATGACGACGCAGCGGTCGGACAGCGAACGGATCGCGTCCATGACGTGCTCGACAAGGATGATCGTCCGGCCCTCGTCGCGCAAGGCGCGGATCAGTCTGATGCCGGTCTGAAGCTCGGTCGGGTTCAGGCCCGCGAGCCATTCGTCGAGCAGCAGGACCTTCGGATCGCCCGCGAGCACGCGGGCGAGTTCGACGCGCTTGGTGTCGATATAGGTGAGCTGGCCGACGCGCAGCCCGCCCTTGCCCGACAGCCCGACCTTGTCGAGCATCGCCTCGGCCTTCGCCCGCGCCTCGGGTCCCCACCGCCGCCGGTGGCCGAAGACCGCCCCGGCGATGACGTTCTCCAGCACCGTCATCGACGGCAGAAGCCGGACAAGCTGGAAGGTCCGCGCGACGCCGAGCCGGGCGATGTCCTGTGGCGGCAGGCCCGAGATCGGGCGGCCCTCCAGCATGATCTGCCCGTCGGTCAGCGGCAGCGCGCCGGAGATGAGGTTCAGCGTGGTCGACTTGCCCGACCCGTTCGGCCCGATCAGGCCGAGGACCATGTGCTCCTCGACCTCGAAGCCGAAATCGTTCACCGCGACGAGGCCGCCGAAGCGCTTGGTGACATTGCGGAGCGACAGGATGCTCATGCGCCGCCTCCTGCCCGCGCCCGGGCGCGTTCCAGCAGCCCGACGAAACCGCGCGGCAGCACGTAGACGATCACGAGGAAGGCGGCGCCCAGAAGCAGCGTGGTCTGGTTCGGGAAGGTCGCGGAGATGACTTCCCAGAGGAGCGTGAACGGGATCACGCCGACCAGCGGCCCCCAGAGTCGGCCCGCGCCGCCCAGAAGCGCCATGATGACGACCTGGAAGCTGAGGAGCGGCGTGAAGGCCAGCGCGGGCTCGATATAGACGTAGCGGGGGGCGAGGGCGGCGCCGGTGGCCGCCGCGACGGCGCCGGGCACCATGAACAGAAGCACCTTGGCCCGCGCGGTGTTAATCCCCGAATGGCGCGCGACCTCCTCGTCGTCGCCGATGATCCGCAGTGCGAAGCCGAGCCGCGAGCGGCCGATCAGCCAGCCCGCCAGATAGACGATCGCCGCGAGGCCGAGGAGCGTCCAGTAGATCACCTCTTCCACGCTCCGGCTGCCGAAATCGAGGAGCACATAGGTGCCGCGATGGCCCGTCATGTTCTGGGCCCAGGTGATGACCTGCCGCACCAGCTCGGCCAGACCGAGCGTGAAGATCACGAAGTAGACCCCCGACAGCCGCAGCGTGGCGAGCCCGACGATGCCGGCCAGCAGGCCGCCGACGATGGCCGCGGCGGGCAGGAGGAGCCAGAAGCTCACGCTCTCGTAGAACGAGCCGGTGACATAAGTGCCGATCCCGAAGAACGCCGCCGTGGCGAGCGAGATGTAATGCGTCGGCCCCGAGAACAGCGCCCACGACGTCGCGAGAACGGTGAACATCGCGATCGAGACGCCGATGGACAGCCAGTAGCCCTGATCGACGAGCGGCAGGAGCGCGCAGACCCCGATCGCGACCGCTGCGATCGCGATCGTCCGGATATCGGTCGTGCTCATCATGCCGCCCCCCGTCCGAACAGGCCGCGCGGGCGGAACAGCAGGATCAGGATGAAGAGCGCGTAGGCCGCTGCGAGAGTCAGGCCCGGGTCGATCAGCGAGGCCACGAGGGTCTCGATCACGCCGAGGAGGAGCGCGGCGACGATGGTGCCGCGCACGTCACCGACGCCGCCCATGATGACGATGATGAGCGCCTTGAGCGTGAAGATCACGCCGGTCGAGGCGTCGAGCGTCAGGTAGGCCGACAGAAGCGCCCCGCCCACCGCCGTGACCGCGCCGCCAAGCGCGAAGGCGAAGGCCGACAGCCGCGCGACGTCGATGCCGACAAGCCGCGCGCTTTCGGGCGAGACCGCGATGGCGCGGATCGACATCCCCGCGCGCGAGCGGTTGAGCCAGAGGTAGAGTGCGGCGCAGAGGATCGCCGCCGCGATGAAGCTCGCGATCCGGTTCAGCCCGAAATTGTCGCCGAATATGGTTACCGGCGTGGCGAGGTAGGAATAGTTGAAGTAGTCGCCCCCGAAGGCCGCGAGCATCAGGCCGACACCGACGAAGCTGAGCCCGAAGGTCGACAGGATCGCATCGACCTCGAGCTGGCCGCGGGATTTCGCGCGCTTCACCAGCGGGCGCAGCATCACCACGTAGATCAGCCAGTTCACCGCGAAGGCGACCGGCGCGAGCACGAAGATCGTCAGGTAGGGGCTCGTCTGCCCGGCGGTATACATCCAGAACGCGGCGAACCCGCCCGCGACGAGGATTTCCCCGTTGGCGAGGTTCATGATGCGCGCGATGCCGTATTGCAGGTTCAGCCCCATGGCGATGAGCGCATAGGTGCCGCCGAGCAGCAGGCCTGTGATCAGGATATCCATATCGTGTCGTCAGCCGTGGCGGCCGGCACCCGTCCCTGTGGGTGCCGGCCCCGGGGCCCGGTTGATCAGGCCCACCCCTCCTTCAGCCGGGCCGCGGCCACGCCGTCGCGGTTCTGGCTGGCGACGCCCCGGAAGACGCCGTCCTGCCACTGGCCGACGGTCCAGTATGCCTGATTGAAGTTGTTGTCGCGGAAGTGCATGGGGCCGAGCACGGTGTCGAAATCGGCTTCCTTGATATGCGCCGACACCGCTTCGCGGTCGAGGCCGACAGCCTCGATCGACTGCTGCAGCACCTGGAGGGACCCGTAGGTCGTGGCCGAGGCCCAGTAGTCCGGCGCCTGCCCGGTGACCTCGATATGCGCCGCCTCGTATTCCTGGAACGACGGCAGGTCGGGATTGACCCCGCCGGCGCCGAGGATGTTGTTCGCCGCGCCCTCGAAGCGGGCGTTGAAGCCCGGGAAGCTCGTGGCGACGGCGGTATAGTAGGCGCCGACCTCGAGGCCCGCGATCATCGCCTGTTCGGTCAGGCCGAACGTGTCGGGCGGGTAGGACCATGCGACGAAGGCATCGGGGGCCGCGTCCTTCACGCCGTTGATGACCGGCGCGAGGTCCTGCGTGCCGAGCGGGTAGCTCGTCTCGTAGACCAGTTCGAACCCGGCGGCCTCGGCCAGCGGCATGCCGGCGGCCATCAGCTCGATCCCGAAGGCGTCGGCGACGTTGACCATGGCCAGCCGGTTGCCGATCTGGCCCGCGTCGCGCATCGCCGTCAGCACGCGGATCACGTCGCCGGCGAAGGGCGTCGTCGCGCCGAGGGTGAAGAACATGTTCGGGAACTGCCCGGCAAGTTCCGAGCCCTGGTCGGTGATCGCGGTCACGCAGACCTGCGGATAGCCATAGCGGTCGAAGATCGGCGCGGCGGCGATGTGCAGGCCGGTGCCGTAGGGCGTGATGATGAAATGCGCGTTGTCCTGCGTGGCAAGGCGTTGGACGCCGCGGATCGTTTCGCCCGGGTTGGTCTGGTCGTCGTATTCGATGATCTCGACCGGGTGGGCGTTGCCATCGACCATGATGCCGCCCGCGGCGTTCACCTGCGTCTGCCAGAGCTGCAGGTTGGGCCAGTGCGTCACCGCCGCGCCGCCGGCCAGCGGCCCGGTCTTGGGCGCGACCGCGCCGAAGATGATCGGATCGTTGGCGGCCAGCCGGCCGGGGATGATCGCCGGGGCGGCAAGCGCCGCGGCGGACAGTTTCAGAACCGTTCTGCGCTGAAATTTCATGGGACTTTTCTCCTCCTCCTGGATCATGTCTGTCGTGGCGCGGGCCGGACGGTCAGCCAGCGCAACTCGGTGAATTCCTCGATGGCCGCGTCGCCTCCGAGCCGTCCGTAGCCCGAGGTCTTGAGCCCGCCGAAGGGCATGGCCGGGTTGTCCGAGACGGTCGGCCCGTTGACGTGGCAGATGCCGCTCTCGATCCGCTCGGCCAGACGCAGCGCGCGGTCGATATCGGCCGAGAAGATCGCGGCCGACAGCCCGAACTCGCTGTCATTGGCGACGGACAGCGCCTCGTCCTCGCCGGTCACGCGGATCATCGAGACCAGCGGGCCGAAGACCTCCTCGCGGTAGATCCGCGCGGCCGAGGTGACCCCGTCGACCACGGTGGGCGCCATTTCGGTGCCGTCGATCGTGCCGCCGGTCAGGATGCGCGCGCCCCATTGTTCGGCATCGGCCAGAAGCGCGCGCAGCCGCTGGCCGGCCTCGGCGCTGATCAGGCTGCCCTGCCACGGTCCGCCATCGGGGGCGGTCTGGCGGGCGATGGCCTCGGCCTCGGCGACGAGCAGCCCGGCGAAAGTATCTGCGATGGACTCGGGCACGATCACGCAGTCGGTCGACATGCAGATCTGACCGGCGTTGAAGAAGGCGCCGAAGGCGACATCCCGCGCGGCGGCGGCAAGGTCGGCATCCTCGAGCACGATGACCGGCGCCTTGCCCGACAGCTCCAGCACACAGCGTTTCAGGTGGCGCGCGGCCTGCATCGCGATCAGCCGGCCGACGCGGGTCGAGCCGGTGAAGTTCACCCGGCGGACGGCGGGGTGGGCGATCAGCGCCTCGGTGATCGTGTCGGCCTGGTCGGGCGCGCTGGTCAGGAAATTGACGACGCCGGTCGGCAGGCCGGCATCGGCGAAACAGGCGATGACAAGCTCATGGGTGCGCGGGCAGAGCTCCGAGCCCTTCATCACCGCGGTATTGCCAAGCGCGATGGGGGCCGCGACGGCCCGGACGCCAAGCGTGACCGGCGCGTTCCACGGCGCGATGCCGAGCACGACGCCGACAGGCTCGCGCCGGACGAGATGGCGGCGGCCGTCGGGATCGGTGCCCGCGGGCCGGTTGCCGAGCGCCGCGGCCGTGCGCGCCGCCTCCGACAGCATCTCCTGCGCGACCTCGATGTTGAAATCGATCCAGGACGGGGTGGCGCCAAGCTCGTCGCGGGCGGCGGCGCAGATCGCGTCGCGGCGTGCGGCGAGCGCTTCGGAAATCTTCGGGAAGAAGGCCGCGCGGTCCTCGGGCGGGCGCGCCGACCAGTCGGCGAAGGCGGCCGCGGCTGCGCCGGCCGCCTGCAATGCGTCCTCGGCGGTGGCGGCGGCGGCGCGGGTCACGACATCCGGTGCCCCCGGGCCGCGCCGTTCGAAGGTCGCGCCGTCGGATGCGGCAAGCGACTGGCCACCGATGATGAGCCCGGCTTCGAACACGTCTCCTCCCTCACGCGGCAGGGAACCTGTCCGGTCCGCCCGTCTCCCCCGCTGGCCAAAGAAGGTAGAGCGCGCTGGACCGGCCCGGAATGTCAATATATGGGAAAGAATTGTCGATACGTGGGAAAATGAGATGCTGAAGCCCGCCCCGGCCCGGCGCCCCGGCACGCCGCAATTCCTGGCCGAGCGCATTTCGGCCGGCCTTCAGGACCGGTTCATCGGCAGCCAGCTGCCGCTGCCAGAGCATCTGTGGCGCGTCGTGTTCCTTCAGGCGGGGGCCGTTCAGGTGCTGCCCGACCGCCCCGAGGACTGGCTCGAGGCGCCCGCGATCCTGTGGCATCCGTGGAGCCCGGGGCACCGGCTGCGCGTGCGCGCCGGCAGTGACGGGGCGACGCTGATCCTGTCCGAGCAGATGCTGGCCAACACGCTCGGCCACAAGCCCGAGGCGGCCGACCTGCGGCAGATGCTGCAGCACCCCGTTGCCGCCCGGCTTCACACCGAGCGGGCCGTGCGCGACGACATCGCCCAGTGCTTCCGGCAGATCCTGCGCGAGGCGGCGGGCGGCGGGCCCGGTTCGGCCACGCTGGTCGAGGCGCAATGCCGCGTGATCGCCGTGCTGCTCTGGCGGCTGTTCCGTGAAACGGCGGATGCCGGGGAACAGGCGCCGAGCGAGATGCGGAACCTGCAGATGTTCCGGCTCCTGCTCGAGACGCATTTCCGGCAGCGCTGGACGGTGCGCAACTATTCTGCCGCGATGGGCATGTCGGCCGACCGCCTGCACGATCTCTGCCGCCGCGCGCTCGGCAAGCCGCCGAAGGCGCTGATCCGCGAACGGCTGGCCTACGAGGCGCAGCTTCTGCTCAGCCGGTCGGGCCAGCCCATCGCCGCCATCGCCGACCAGCTCGGCTTCGTCGACGCGCCACAATTCTCCAAGTTCATCCGGCAGGAATTCGGCCAGCCGCCGGCGCAGTTCCGGCGCCGCATGGCCGCGCGTCGGGGCGGCGCCGACAGCGACGCGGCCCGGTCCTTCGCCGACTGGCCGTGATCGCAGCCCGGCACGATGCCGCCGAACCTCCCGCTCTCGTCCCGGTATCACGCCCCATTCCCCGTCCTTCGGGTCGGAATCCGCCTTGCATGGCCGGAACACGGGCCATAGAAGACGCGGGATTTATCGACAGCGGGCCGCATCCGGCGCCCGCGATCCGGAGAGATGAGACGGACATGCAGGTTTCCCAAACGCTGAACGACGGCCTCAAGCGCGGCTACGAGATCACCATCACGGGGGCCGAGCTCGACTCCAAGGTGAACGAAAAGCTCGCCGAGGCGCAGCCCGAGATCGAGATGAAGGGCTTCCGCAAGGGCAAGGTGCCGATGCCGCTGCTGAAGAAGCAGTTCGGCCCGCGGCTTCTGGGCGAGGCGATGCAGGAGGCCGTGGACGGCGCGCTGCAGAACCACCTCGACGAGTCCGGCGACCGCCCGGCGATGCAGCCGCAGATGAAGATGGTCAACGAGGACTGGAAGGAAGGCGACGACGTCGTCGTCGAACTGAGCTACGAGGCTCTGCCCGAAATCCCGTCCATCGACTACAAGAAGCTCAAGCTCGAGCGCATGGTCGTCGAGGCCGGCGATGCCGAGATCGACGAGGCGCTCGGCAATCTCGCCGAGAACGCGCAGAACTTCGAGACCAAGAAGGGCAAGGCCGCCGACGGCGACCAGGTCGTCTTCGATTTCGTCGGTAAGGTGGACGGCGAAGCGTTCGAGGGCGGCTCGGCCGAGGATTACCCGCTCGTGCTCGGCTCGGGCTCGTTCATCCCGGGCTTCGAAGAGCAGCTCGTCGGCGTGAAGGCGGGCGAGGAGAAGGCCGTGACGGTCACCTTCCCCGAGGAATACGGCGCCGCGCATCTGGCCGGCAAGGAAGCGGTCTTCGACTGCACCGTGAAGGAAGTGAAAAAGCCTGCGCCGGCCAAGATCGACGACGAGCTGGCCAAGAAGTTCGGGGCCGAGAGCCTCGAGGCACTGAAAGGCCAGATCGCCGAGCGTCTGAAGGCCGAGTATTCCGGCGCCGCGCGCCAAGTGATGAAGCGCCAGCTTCTCGACCAGCTCGACAAGCAGGTGAAGTTCGACCTGCCGCCGAGCCTCGTCGACGCCGAGGCCAACCAGATCGCGCACCAGCTCTGGCACGAGGACAACCCGGACCATCACGGCCACGATCACCCCGAGATCGAGCCGACCGACGAGCACAAAAAGCTCGCCGAGCGGCGCGTGCGCCTCGGGCTCCTGCTGGCCGAGCTTGGCCAGAAGAACGAGGTCGAGGTCACCGATGCCGAGATGACCCAGGCGATCATGACCCAGGCCCGCCAGTATCCGGGGCAGGAACGGGCGTTCTTCGAGTTTGTGCAGAAGAATGCCGGCGCGCAGCAGCAGCTTCGCGCGCCGATCTTCGAGGACAAGGTCGTCGACTTCATCGTCGAGGCCGCCGGAGCCTCGGAAAAGAAGGTCTCCAAGGACGACCTGCAGAAGGCCGTCGAGGCGCTGGAAGACGAAATCTGATCTCACTTGCGGGCCGCGGCGTCAGGGTGCGCCGCGGCCCGCAGGCCCAGATTTGACCAAAGTTTGCCCAAGAACGCGCCACCTTTTCCTATGAATAGTTCGCCGGCGGGCCTATCGTTGCGCCCGTGTCCCGTCCGGGGACGAGCGTGCTATTCCCCTTGGGCGGCCATCGACTTCGGACAGCGCGACTGACCTGACGGAGTGTGGAGGCCCATCATGCGCACCGTGCTTGCGAGCATTTTTTTCCTGATTTCGATGACTTTCGCCGCCGCGGCATGCCCGAGTTGGCAGCTTGGCGGGGCGACGTATTCGTTCACCGGCAACGACCTTGCGCAGACGCGCAGTTTCGGGGTTCAGGCCGGCGGCGAATATGACCTGAGCGGGTGCGGACTGGGCGGCGTCGGCCGCGGCTATGTCCGCTCGGCACCGGATTACACCTTCAACCTCAGCGGGATGGAGACCTACCGGCTGGCGCTTTCGGTCAACAGCCAGTGTGATTCCACGCTGCTTGTGAATACCGCGGACACCACCTGGGCGTTCGACGACGACAGCAACGGCAACCTCGACCCGCGGCTTGAACTGTCCAGCCCGAGCCAGATCGGCGGACGGATCGACGTCTGGGTCGGCACCTACAACAACACGGCGTGTCCCGCGACGCTCGTCGTGCAGGCGCTGCCGAACCAGGTCGCCCCGCCGCCGCAGGGCGCCGGCGGCTGCCCGACCTGGAACGTTCAGGGCGCGCAGGTCAACGTGACCGGCGATCAGCTCTACACGCCGCAGCGCTACGGTGTGACGGCGATGGGCGGTACCGATCTGTCGGGCTGCGCCGGCTATAACGGCCGCGGCTACGCGCCGACCGCGCCGCAATACTCGTTCTACCTGTCGAACATGGAGCAGTATCGGCTCGACATCGACGTGGAAGCCAACTGCGACACGGTCCTGCTGGTGAACACGCCGACCACGACCTGGTATTTCGACGACGACTCCGCCGGCAACCTGAACCCGGCGCTCAGCCTTCAGGGCAACCTCGACGGTCGTCTGGACGTCTGGGTCGGTACCTATGGCGGCAGCTCGTGCCAGGCGACGCTGAACATGGAGACGTTCATCGCCGCGGCCCCGCAGCCGCAACCGCAACCGCAGCCTCAGCCGCAACCGGCGGGCGGATGCCCGACCGGCGGGCTTCAGGGGCAGGCGGTCAACGCGTCGGGCAGCTTCCTCTACTCGCCGCAGACCTACCAGGTCATGGCCGGTGGCTCGACCGACGTGTCGGGCTGCGGCATCCCGAACGCCTTCGGCTACTTCAACACCGCCCCGGCCTACAGCTTCTTCCTGTCGGGGATGGATGAGTACCGGCTCGAGATCCAGGTCGACAGCCAGTGCGATCCGACCCTGCTGGTGCGGACGGCGGACGGCCAGTGGTACTTCAACGACGACACCAATGGACTGAACCCCGAGATCAATATCCGTGGCGCCTTCGCGCTCAACGGACGGGTCGATGTCTGGGTCGGCAGCTACGGCGGAAGCACCTGCCCGGCGTCGGTCGAAATGGAGACCTGGTATAACTGACCCGCCACAGGCGGACATGCATGAGAATCGGGCGGCGCCGGGACAAATTGCCCGGCGCCGAATTACTTGGTAACGATGCGTCAAGAGTTCATGTGTGGAGGCGCGTCATGAAAGCCCTGTTTCTCGCCGCGGCGGCCCTCGGTCTAAGCACCGGTGCCGCTCTGGCCTGCCCGTCACCGAACAGTTCGGGGATCGGTACCTTCCCAGTCGATACGGCACAGCTCAACCGAGGGATTGCCTTCAATACCACGGGGGGCGGCCCGACCAACGCGGGCGGCTGCGGCGGAGTCCAGCCGGTCAATGGCGCGGCGGACGGGTTCTACATCACGCAACCCCATATCACCCTGAATTTCATCGATAATTTCACCGGCATCCTGTCCGTCGGCACACTGACCGAGGGCGGGTGCGACCCGGAAATCCTGGTCTATACGCCCGGCCGGGTCTGGTACTGGAGCGACGATGCCCGCCAGCAGGATGCGCAGGTCGCGGTCCCGATCGAGGCCGACGGCGCGCTGAGTGTCTGGGTCGGCAGCAGCGACGGGTCGCCCTGCCAGACGCGGGTGGTCATCCGCGCGTCGCGCCCGACGACTCTCTCGTCCGATGACGGCGATGGCGGCGGCGCACCGGCCGGCGGTGGCGGCGGCGGCGGTGGGGGCGGCGGTGGCGGCCCCGAGGAAGATTTCGGCGGCTGACCCACGGCAACCGCACAAATGAAAAAGGCCGCACCGGGTTGGTGCGGCCTTTGTTCGTTCAGGGCGCGGGGATCAGTCTTCGTCGCTGTCCTCGCCGGCCTCGTCGGATGCGGGTGCCTCGGTCCGGTTGTCCGGGGTCTCGCCCTCCAGATCGTCGAGCTGCGCCGAGCCGATATCGTCGAACAGTTCCGCGATCTCGAATTCGGCCGCGGCCTCTTCCTCGGCGGCCAGTTCCTGGATCGACTTGCCCGAGGCCTGAAGCTCGGCCTCTTCGGGCGAGCGGGCCACGTTCAGGATGATCTCAATCTCGACCTCCGGGTGGAGGACGATCTGGACCGGGTGCAGACCCAGTTCCTTGATCGGGCGCGACATCTGCACCTGCTTGCGGTCGATCGTGTAGCCAGCCGCGACGGCGGCGTCGGCGGCGTCACGCGTGGTGACCGAGCCGTAGAGCGCGCCGGCATCCGAGGCCGAGCGGATCACGACGAACTGCTCGCCACCAAGCTTGGCGGCCAGCGAGTCGGCTTCGGACTTCGTCTCGAGGTTGCGGGCCTCGAGCTGCGCTTTCTGCGCTTCGAAGACCTTCAGGTTGGCCTCGTTCGCGCGCAGCGCCTTGCGCTGCGGCAGGAGGTAGTTGCGGGCATAGCCGTCCTTGACCGAGACGACCTCGCCCATCTGGCCGAGCTTGGCCACGCGTTCGAGAAGGATCACGTCCATGACTGGTCTCCTTACTTCACGCTGTAGGGCAGAAGGGCGAGGAACCGGGCGCGCTTGATCGCCTGGGCGAGCTTGCGCTGGTTCTTGGCGCCGACGGCGGTGATGCGCGACGGAACGATCTTGCCGCGCTCGGAAATGTAGCGCTGCAGAAGCCGCGTGTCCTTGTAGTCGATCGCCGGGGCGTCGGGGCCCTCGAACGGGTCGGTCTTGCGGCGGCGGAAAAACGGTTTGGCTGCCATGGTCTGGTCTCCTTACCGGCGCTCGCGGCGACCGTCGCGGTCGTCACGTTTCTGCATCTGGGCCGACGGGCCCTCTTCGTGGGCGTCGACCTTCACGGTCAGCACCCGCATGACGTCGTCATGAAGCCGCATCAGGCGCTCCATCTCCTGCACGGCCGGGGCAGGCGCGTCGGTGCGGAGATAGGCGTAGTGGCCCTTGCGGTTCTTGTTGATCTTGTAGGCCATCGTCTTCACACCCCAGTATTCGGTGTCGACGACGGTGCCACCATTGTCCTTGAGGACGGTCCCGAAGTGCTCGATCAGCCCTTCGGCCTGCGCGTTGGACAGGTCCTGACGCGCGATCATCACATGCTCGTAAAGCGGCATGCTGTCTCCTGTTCTGTCTCGGGCGTGTTTCAAAGACCGGGCGATTCCTTCCGCCACCCGGTCACGAGAGGCCACGCCGGTCACGAATGTCGGCGGAAGAAGCGGCCGTATAGGCAGAAAGGGCGGATTCGGCAAGAGGCCGCGTCCGGACGGGTCAAACCTGACCAAAAAGACAGGTGCATCCCAGAATCGACACAGTGTTTCCGCCGTAAATCACAACTTGATCCAATTACGGGTCGATTTGGAGGGCATCAATGTCCATAAGGCGGGCGGAAAGACCAGCCGGTAGTAATGTGTAAGTGGTGTTTGTGTGCGTACGAGTAATGTGAGTATGCGGGACGACGGCGCGGCAGTGGTTAGCCGCGCCGTTCTCGTCCTGGCGATCGTGTTCCTGGCGGCCGTGATGGTGTATTCGGTGGTGTCCATGAAACACGAGTTCGAGCGGCGCATCCCCATCGCAGGCGCCGTCTTCCGCAGCAGATGATTGCGCCGCAGGACGGCATGGTTTAGCCCCGACCGAAACGCTACGCGGCGGACAGGTGCGGGGGGATCATCATGAGTCTGGCTTTCGTGTTTCCCGGTCAGGGGGCTCAGGCGATCGGCATGGGCCGCGACCTGGCCGACGCCTATCCCGAGGCGAAAGCGGTCTTCGACGAGGTCGACGCCGCGCTGAGCGAAAGCCTGTCGTCGCTCATCTGGGACGGCACGGCCGAGGAACTGACGCTCACCCGCAACGCGCAGCCGGCGCTGATGGCGACCTCGATGGCGGCGATGGCCGCGCTGAAGGCCGAGGGCGTGGAGATCACGGCGGCTGCCTATGTCGCGGGACATTCCCTGGGTGAATATTCGGCGCTCTGTGCCGCCGGCGCGCTGACGCTGGCCGATACCGCACGGCTTCTGCGGCTGAGGGGCGAGGCGATGCAGGCGGCGGTGGCGCCGGGTGTCGGTGCGATGGCGGCGCTGCTGGGCCTCGACCTGGAGGGCGCACGCCGGGTGGCGATTGACGCCGCGCAGGGTGAAGTCTGCGAAGCCGCGAACGACAATGATCCGGGGCAGGTCGTGGTCTCGGGCCATCGCGGCGCGGTCGAGCGTGCGGTCGAGATCGCAAAGGGGCAGGGCGCCAAGCGTGCGGTCCTTCTGCCGGTCAGCGCCCCGTTCCATTGCAGCCTGATGGCGCCCGCCGCCGAAGCGATGGCCGAGGCGCTGAGCCATGTGGACATCTCCGACCCGGCCGTGCCGCTGGTGTCTAACGTGGCCGCGCACGGGACGACCAATCCGCATGTCATCCTGAACAACCTCGTCGACCAGGTGACCGGCGCCGTGCGCTGGCGCGAGAGCGTCCTGTGGATGGCCGCCCATGGCGTGACCGAAACGTGGGAGATCGGGTCGGGCAAGGCGCTGTCCGGCATGGTCCGGCGCATCGACCGCGAGATCGCGACCCGCCAGGTCGGCACGCCGGACGAGGTAAAGGCCGCGGCCGAGAGCCTCGCGTCGTAGCGCGGGGATGGACGTAAACCGCCGGGCCGGGATCCTGTGGATATCGGCCAGCGCCAGGGACGGGAGAGCCAAATGTTCGATCTAACAGGGAAATCCGCGCTCGTGACGGGCGCCTCGGGCGGCATCGGGGCGGGGATCGCGCGCGTGCTGCACGGCGCCGGCGCATCGGTCGGTCTGTCGGGCACGCGGACCGAGCCGCTGGAGGCGCTGGCCGCGGAACTGGGCGACCGCGTCGCGGTGCTGCCGTGCAACCTGTCCGATGCCGAGGCTGTGGAAAGCCTGCCCAAGCAGGCGATCGAGGCGCTCGGGGCTGTGGACATCCTCGTCAACAATGCCGGCGTCACGCGGGACAACCTGTTCATGCGGATGTCGCAGGAAGAATGGCAGACGGTGATCGACGTGAACCTCACGGCGACCTTCCGGCTCTGCAAGGGCGTGCTGCGGGGCATGATGAAGTCCCGCTGGGGCCGGATCGTGAATATCTCGTCCGTCGTGGGGGCCACGGGCAATCCGGGGCAGGGCAACTACGCCGCCTCCAAGGCCGGGATGGTCGGCATGACCAAGAGCCTCGCCTACGAGGTCGCCAGCCGCGGGATCACCGCGAACGCGGTCGCGCCCGGCTTCATCGAAACGGCGATGACCGACAAGCTGACCGAGGAACAGAAGCAGCGGATCCTTGAGCAGATTCCGACCGGGCGCATGGGCGCGCCGGACGAGATCGCGGCCGCGGTGCTCTACCTCGCCAGCCCCGAAGCCGCCTATGTCACCGGCACGGTTCTGCACGTGAACGGCGGTATGGCGATGCTGTAAGAGGGGCCGCCGAATTCTGCCGGTGGTGCATTGCCATCGCATGCAGGTATGCTATAGGCGGCGCAGATTTTCCGGGCGGGGTCAAAAGCCCCGTGCCGTCTGCCAGTAGTGGGGACGACACGGCCGGAGCGGGAAGAGAGACAAGCGGTGGCAGAACGGCCCCGTGGTAAGGAATGAGGACAAACACATGAGCGACATCGCGGAACGCGTGAAGAAAATCGTCGTCGAGCATCTGAGCGTGGAAGAGGACAAGGTCACCGACAATGCCTCGTTCATCGACGATCTGGGCGCGGATTCGCTCGACACGGTCGAGCTGGTGATGGCCTTCGAGGAAGAGTTCGGCATCGAGATCCCGGACGACGCCGCCGAAACCATCCAGACCTTCGGCGATGCGGTGAAGTTCATCAAGGAAGCCTCCTGACAGCTTCCGACGACCGGACAGGATGCGGCGCCTTCGGGCGCCGTTTTCGTATCGGTTGCGCGAGCTCGCGCCGCTGCAAGCCGCGGGGATTGCCCCGGGTAGGCCTGAGGCGCTATGAGGTGCCGACTTCGGAAGGAAGAGGGGCAGGCATATGCGTCGGGTAGTCGTCACCGGACTGGGCTTGGTCACGCCGCTGGCCACCGGCGTGGAAAAGACGTGGGAACGGATCCTTGCCGGTCAGTCCGGCGCGGGACCGATCACGCGCTTCGACACGACAGGCTTCGCGACCACCTATGCCTGCGAGGTCAAGCGTGGCGATGGCACCGACGGGACCTTCAATCCCGACGAGTGGATGGAGCCCAAGGAACAGCGCAAGGTCGACGACTTCATCCTCTACGGCGTGGCTGCGGCCGACCAGGCGATCGCGGATTCGGGCTGGGAGCTGGAGAGCGACGACGACGCCTTCCGCACCGGCGTGATGATCGGCGCGGGCATCGGCGGGCTGAGTTCCATCGCCGACACCTCGATCCTGCTCAACGAGCGCGGTCCGCGACGCGTGTCGCCCTTCTTCGTGCCCGGCGCGCTCATCAATCTCGTCTCCGGTCAGGTTTCGATCAAGCACGGCTTCAAGGGGCCGAACCACGCGGTCGTCACCGCCTGTTCGACCGGCGCGCACGCCATCGGCGACGCGGCGCGGCTGATCATGCTGGACGATGCCGACGTGATGGTCGCGGGCGGGGCGGAAAGCCCGATCTGCGCCATTGGCGTCGCCGGCTTCAACGCCTGCAAGGCGCTGTCCACCAAGCGCGGCGACGAGCCCGAGAAGGCCAGCCGCCCGTGGGATTCCGACAGCGACGGGTTCGTCATGGGCGAGGGCGCGGGCTGCGTCGTGCTGGAGGAATACGAGCACGCCAAGGCGCGCGGCGCGAAGATCTACGCCGAGATCCTGGGCTATGGCCTGTCGGGCGACGCCTACCACATCACCGCCCCGCCGCAGGATCACGAAGGCGCGGAACGGGCGATGCGCGCGGCGATCAAGCGCGCCGGCCTGACCCCGGCGGATATCGACTACGTCAACGCGCACGGCACCTCGACCATGGCCGACGTCATCGAACTGGGCGCGGTGGAGCGGCTGATGGGCAACCATGCCGCCGACCTGATGATGTCGTCGACCAAGTCGATGACCGGGCACCTTCTGGGCGCGGCCGGCGCGATCGAGGCGATCTTCTCGATCCTCGCGCTGCGCGACCAGGTGGCGCCGCCGACGATCAATCTCGATGCTCCGGCGGCCGAGACCGCGATCAACCTCTGCGCCAACGCGGCGGTGAAGGGCGAGATCAACATCGTGCAGTCGAACTCGTTCGGGTTCGGCGGAACGAATGCCTGCCTGATCATGGGAAAGGTCTGACACTTGGCCGGGCGCGACATCGCGGCCAACGGGTTCAGCCTGCTGATCATCGCGGCGATCGCGGTGGCGGGCCTGGCCGGCTGGGCCCGGAACGAGATCGTGCGCGAAGGTCCGCTGGAGCAGCCGATCTATTTCGACGTCGCCCGCGGCGCGAGCCTGCGCGCGGTGTCGGAGAATCTCGACGAGGCGGGTGCGGTCAGCTCGGGCCTGCTGTTCCGGCTGAACGCGCAGTATTCCGACCGCGCCGCCGACCTGCGCTTCGGCACCTACGAGCTGCCGGCTGGCGCGTCGATGACCGACATCCTCGATATCGTCACCGATGCGAGCCAGACAGTCGAACGCTACACCGCGACCTATTTCGCGACGGTCGATGGCCGGGGCGAGATGCGGCTGATCGAACGGGTGCCGGGGTCCGGCCAGATCGAGGAGATCGCCGAGTTCAGCTTTCAGGACGGCACGCCGGACGCCTATTCGGACATCGTCGCGCAGGGCGGCGTGGCGTTCCGCGTCGCGATCCCGCCGGGGCTGACCAGCTGGCAGATCGCCGAAAGCCTGAGCGTCGCCGAGTTCCTGTCGGGCGAGATCGGCGACCGGCCGGACGAGGGGTCGCTTGCGCCCGACACCTACGGTGTCAGCCCGGGCGACGACCGCGCCGCGCTGATCGCGGAGATGCAGGCCTCGCAGGCCGAGACGCTGGCCGAGCTGTGGGAGAACCGGGCCGAGAACCTGCCCTTCGACACCCCGGAAGAGGCGCTGATCATGGCCTCGATCATCGAGAAGGAAACCGGCGTCGCCGACGAGCGCCGCCTGATCGCGGGCGTGTTCGAGAACCGGCTGCGGCAGGGGATGCGGCTTCAGACCGACCCGACGGTGATCTACGGGGCGAGCGACGGGCGCGGCTATCTCGGCCGTGACATCCGCCGCAGCGAGCTGGATACGGATCATCCGTGGAACACCTACCAGATCGACGGGCTGCCGCCGACGCCGATCGCGAATCCCGGCCGCGCCTCGATCGAGGCGGCGCTGAATCCGGAGCCGACGGACTATCTGTTCTTCGTCGCCGACGGGACCGGCGGACACGCCTTCGCCGAGACGAATGCCGAGCACGAGGAGAACGTCGCCCGGTGGCGCGCGCTGCAGGCCGAGCAGGGGGATGACGGCTGAGCCGGTCGCGGCGCTTGAAAAACAAGGCTCTCGGCCAGCTTCGTTAACGATAGGTTGCCGGACAGGAAATCCATTAACCTATTGTAAAGAATAAATTTATTGACATAGCGAACGGTCCATGGCATCCCTTTGGGCATGCTGGAAGACATGGGTTAGCGGCCCGGGGGTAGCCCTCCGAGGCCGTTTTTTCATGCCACGTTCATGTGGGCTCATCCTGAACAAGGGATACCCCATGACGGATATCGGGATTCTCAACCCTGACGAAGATCGCGCGGACCTCCGGTTCGCGCGGGCGATGAAGGCGTTCGAAGTCACCATCGCGGTGCTCGAAGAGGCCGTCGACGAGTTCAAGGCCGACTACGAGAGCGGCCGCAAGGACGTGGTCGACACGCTCAAGGCCACGGGAGCGGCCTTCGCCTATGCCGTGAAGACGGAGCAAGAAGCGCGTGAAAAAGCCGAACAACAGCTCGGGACCGCAGTGCGGGCCGGAGAACTCGACCTCGCCGCGGCGCGGGAGGAGATCGGGCTCCGCCTGGCTTGCCTCCGGTCCGCTGGAGAGGACTGAGCGATTCCTGGAGGGCCTCAGCGATGAGGCCCTCGCCGCCTTGCCCTACGTGTTCGAATTCTGGGCGCTGGAGCACCAGCTTCCGCCCGAGGGCGACTGGAAGACCTGGGTGATCCTGGGCGGCCGCGGCGCGGGCAAGACGCGCGCCGGGGCGGAATGGGTCCGATCGATGGTCGAGGGCGGCACGCCGCGGGCGCCGGGCCAGGCGAAGCGCGTGGCGCTGGTGGGCGAGACCTACGACCAGGCGCTGGCGGTGATGGTTCGCGGCGACAGCGGCATCCTTGCGGTGACCCCGCCCGACCGCGCCCCGCGCTGGATCGCGGGTGAACGTCGGCTGCTCTGGCCGAACGGGGCCGAGGCGCGGGTCTTCTCCGCCCACGATCCCGAGGCGCTGCGGGGGCCCCAGTTCGACGCCGCCTGGTGCGATGAATTCGGCTGTCCCGCGGTCGACAAGGGGACGAACCAGCCGAACCTGTTCCGCGATCCCAAAAGCTCGGAAAGCGCGCTGCCGCATTTCTCCTCGGGCGCGCGGGACGACGTGATCCAGGCGCAGTACCTGCGGGCCATGATGGATTACTGGGAGACGGAGAACCCGGTCTCGCCGGTCTATGGCGGACCGATGATCGACCTCGACCACGCCTTCGCCTGGGCCTGGGACGCGCGGCCCTACCCGGCGTTTCCGGCCAATGGAGAGAGGTGGAGCGACGGCGAGAATTACGCCGCAGGCCATTGGATTTCCGGCAGATTGTCGAACCAGCCGCTGGACCGGGTGGTCGCCGAGATCTGCGCGCAGTCGGGCGTGGCCGACGTCGATGTCAGTCGACTGTATGGCATCGTGCGCGGCCATGCGACGGCCGAGAACGAGACGGCGCGGGCGCGCCTTCAGCCGTTGATGCTGGCCTATGACTTCACGGCGGTCGAACGGGACGGGACGCTGTGTTTTTCGCATCTGCCGCTGCGTCCAGAGGCGACGGTCAGCGATGACGATCTCGCGTACGAGGAAGATACGCCCGCGATCAGCCGCATCCGCAGCCCCGAAGCCGAGATCGTCGGCCGGGCGCGGGTTGGCTTTACCGAGGCCGACGGCGCGTTCGAGACGCGCATGGCTGAGGCCATCTTCCCCGACGAGGCAGACATCTCGATCAGCCAGAGCGAATTGCCGCTGTCGCTGACTGCGACCGAGGCACGGAATATCGCCGAACGCTGGCTGTCGGCGGCGCGGCTGGCGCGCGAGACGTTCGAGCTGTCGCTGCCGCCATCGCGCCGCGACGTCGCGGCGGGCACGATGTTCGCGCTTGGCGACGGGACGCTGTGGCGCGCGGACAGGGTCGAGGATCGCGGGTTGCGGCGGGTCGAGGCGGTGCGGGTCGACCCGTCCCTGTCTCAAGCCTCGGATGCAGTAGAAATTTCCACTGGAAATGAGCCGTTCGTGCCCGCTGCGCCTGTCGATCCGGTCTTCCTCGACCTGCCGCTTCTGGCCGGGGACGAGGTGCCCCATGCGCCGCATATCGCCATTGCCGCAACGCCGTGGCCGGGATCGGTCGCGGTCTATTCGTCTCCCTCCGACAGCAACTATTCGCTGAACCGTCTGATCGAGACCGGTTCGGCCATCGGGCTGCTGGAGACGCCGCTGACGGCGGCGGAGCCGGGGCTGTGGGACCGGGGCGCGCCGATGCGCGTCCGGCTCATCGGCGAGACGCTGTCTTCGGCCGCGCCGGAAGACGTGCTGAACGGCGCCAATGTCGCCGCGATCGGCAGCGGCGATGGCGGGCCCTGGGAGGTGATCCAGTTTGCCGACGCCGTGCTGGTCGATACCGATCTGTGGGAGATCCGGACGCGGCTGCGCGGGCAGGCGGGCAGCGACGGCGTTATGCCGGACAGCTGGCCCGCCGGCAGCTATTTCGTGCGTCTGGACGGGCGGCCGCAGCAGATCGAGCTTGGCGCCTCGGCCCGCGGGCTGGCGCGTCACTACCGCGTCGGGCCGGGGCGCAAGAGCCTCGACGACCCGAGCTACGTGAGCCGGCATCTTGCTTTCGACGGGGTCGGGCTGCGGCCCTATGCGCCGGCGCATCTGCGTTTCGCATCAACAGGTTCCGGTGTGACCTTCACCTGGATCCGGCGCACGCGGATCGACGGGGACAGCTGGCAGGGCACCGAGGTGCCGCTGGGCGAGGACAGCGAGGCCTATCTCGTCCGCGTCAGCGATGCCGGCGGGATCCGGCGCGAGGACACCGTCACCACGCCGGGCTGGACCTACGACGACGCCAGCCGCAGCGCCGACGGCACGAACACTCCCTATTCGGTCGAGGTCGCGCAGATTTCCGCGCGCTTCGGGCCGGGCCCCTTCACGAGGATCGAGATCGATGGCTGACACGACGCACCTGAATCTTCCGCTGCTGAGCCCGTCGCAGGCGCAGAAACACGTCACGGTAAACGAGGCGTTGTCGCGGCTCGACGGGCTGGTGCAGCTTCGGCTGATATCCGTCACGACGTCGACGCCGCCCGCCATCTTCGACGATGGCGACTGCTACGGCGTGCCGGTCGGTGCGGTGAACGCCTGGGCCGGGCAGGCGGGGAAGATCGCGCTCGCCCTCAATGGCGGGTGGGATTTCATCAATCCGGTCAATGGGTTCCGGGCGATCATCCTCGACCAGGGCGTCGCGGCGATCTTCGACGGAAGCGACTGGCGTGCAGGGGCGCTGACGCTGACGCCGAACGGCGCGGGGCTGTCCTTCGCCTCGGTCGAGGAGGATGTCGTGCTCGGCGCCGGCCCGACGGCGTCCAGCTCCGCGCTGATCCCCGCGCGGTCGATCCTGTTCGGCGTGACGGGCATCGTGACCGCTGCGGTCACCGGTCCGGCGAGCTGGCGGATCGGCGTCGCCGGGGACGATCAGCGCTTCGGGTCGGGCATCGGCACCGGGCCGGGTGGGTGGCTTTCGGGCCCCGCCGCCCCGGTCCCCTATTGGGCCGATACCGCGCTGCTTCTGACCGGCGAAGGTGCTGATTTCACAGGCGGAATCGTGCGGCTTGCCGTGCATTACGCGACACTGGAGATCCCCGGCACGGCCTGATGATCGCGGCCATGAGGTTTCGTGATTGGCGCGGGCGCGCTATCTCGGCTATGACAGGCACGAGCCGCATGGGAGGCGACCATGGCCGAACGCAAGACCCGACCGGTATCCCTCGATCCGGTCTGGGACCGGATCACCGAAGAGGCGCATGCCGCCGTCGCGACCGAACCGCTTCTGGGCGGGGTCGTTCATTCGACCGTGCTGCACCACAAGACGCTCGAGAACGCGCTGGCCTACCGGACGGCGCAGAAACTGTCCTCGGGCGAGATGTCCGAGCAGCTGCTGCGCGAGATCGCCGATGAGGCCCATGCCGCCGATCCCGAGATCGGGGCGGCGGCGCGAGCGGATATCGTGGCCGTCTACGACCGCGACCCGGCCTGCCATCGATTCCTGCAACCCTTGTTGTATTTCAAGGGCTTCCAGGCGCTTCAGGCCTATCGCATCGGCCACTGGCTGTGGCGCGAGGGGCGGCAGGACCTGGCCTACTTCTTCCAGATGCGCATTTCCGAGACCTTCGGCGTGGATATCCACCCGGCGGCCCGGATCGGCCGCGGGATCATGATCGACCACGCCCATTCCATCGTCATCGGTGAGACGGCGGTGGTGGGCGATAATGTCTCGATGCTGCATTCGGTGACGCTTGGCGGCACCGGCAAGGAAGAGGAAGATCGCCACCCCAAGATCGGCGATGGCGTTCTGATCGGGGCCGGCGCGAAGGTGCTCGGTAACATCAAGGTCGGCCATTGCAGCCGGATCGCGGCGGGCTCGGTCGTGCTGCACGACGTGCCGGCCTGCAAGACGGTGGCCGGAATCCCCGCGAAGATCGTGGGCGAGGCGGGCTGCGATCAGCCGTCGCTGACGATGGATCATCTGTTCGGTGGCTCGGGGACCTGAGGGGACCGACGCAAGCCATTGACATCGGAATGAAAAGCCGCGGCATCGCCCGCGGCTTTTCTGCGTTTCAGGAGGCGGCGCGGGCCTGTCGTTTGCGCTCGTGCGGGTCGAGGAAGCGTTTGCGCAGCCGGATCGCGTTCGGCGTCACTTCGACCAGTTCGTCGTCGTCGACATAGGCGATGGCCTGTTCGAGGCTCATCCGCGTCGGCGTGGTGAGCGTGACGGCGTCGTCCTTGCCGGCGGCGCGGATGTTGGTCAGCTTCTTGCCGCGCAGCGGATTGACCTCGAGATCGTTGTCGCGCGAATGCTCGCCGATGATCATCCCCTCGTAGACGTCTTCCTGCGCGCCGATGAACAGCTTGCCGCGGTCTTCGAGGCCCCAGAGCGCGTAGGCGACGCTCTGCCCGTTCTCCATCGAGATCAGCACGCCCGCGCGGCGGCCCGGGATCGGGCCCTTGAAGGGCGCCCAGGAATGGAACACGCGGTTGAGCACGCCGGTGCCGCGCGTGTCGGTCAGAAATTCACCGTGATAGCCGATGAGCCCGCGCGACGGGACCAGCGCGATGATCCGAGTCTTGCCCGCGCCGGACGGTTTCATCTCGGTCATCTCGCCGCGACGGGGGCCTGTCAGCTTCTCGATGACGGCGCCGGTATGTTCGTCGTCGACGTCGATCGTGACTTCCTCGATCGGCTCGAGCTTGCCGTGCTCGCCCTCGCGCAGAAGCACCTGCGGGCGGGAGATCGACAGCTCGAACCCCTCGCGGCGCATGTTCTCGATCAGGACGCCCATCTGAAGCTCGCCCCTGCCGGCGACTTCGAAGGCCTCGCCGCCCGGCGTGTCGGTCACTCGGATGGCGACGTTCGATTCCGCCTCGCGCATGAGGCGGTCGCGGATGACCCGGGATTGCACTTTCCTGCCATCGCGACCGGCCAGTGGGCTGTCATTGATGCCGAAAGTTACAGAAATCGTGGGTGGGTCGATCGGTTGGGCCGGAAGCGGGTCATCGACGGCCAGCGCGCAGATCGTGTCGGCGACGGTGGCTTTCGCCATGCCCGACAGGGTCACGATATCGCCGGCGACGGCCTCCTGGATCTCCTGCATGGCGAGGCCGCGGAAGGCCTGGATCTTGGAGACGCGGAACTGCTCGATCCGCTCGCCGTGCCGGGTGAGCGCCTGCACCGTCGCGCCGGTCTTGAGGCGACCGGATTCGACCCGGCCGGTCAGGATGCGGCCCAGGAACGGGTCGGCGCCGAGCGTGGTGGCGAGCATCCGGAAATCTTCGTCCGCGCGGCCCTGCTGACGCGGCGGGGGCACGTGGTTCACGATCAGATTGAATAGCGCGTGCAGGTCCTTGCGCGGTCCGTCGAGGTCGGCATCGGCCCAACCGGAGCGGCCGGAGGCATAGAGATGCGGGAAGTCGAGCTGGTCCTCGGACGCGTCGAGCGCGGCGAAGAGGTCGAAGCATTCGTCGAGCGCGCGGTCGGGCTCGGCGTCCGGCTTGTCGACCTTGTTCAGCACCACGATGGGGCGCAGGCCGAGCGCCAGCGCCTTCGAGGTCACGAACTTGGTCTGCGGCATCGGGCCTTCGGCGGCATCGACCAGCAGGACCACGCCGTCGACCATCGACAGCACGCGCTCCACCTCGCCGCCGAAATCGGCGTGGCCGGGCGTGTCGACGATGTTGATGCGGGTGCCGTGCCATTCGACCGAGGTCGCCTTGGCGAGGATGGTGATGCCGCGCTCGCGCTCCAGGTCGTTGGAATCCATGGCCCGTTCGGCCACGGCCTGGCCTTCGCGGAAGGCGCCGGACTGTTTCAGCATCTGGTCGACGAGCGTGGTCTTGCCGTGGTCGACATGGGCGATGATAGCGATGTTGCGCAGCTGCATAGGGCGGTCCCGGGAGGAGTTCGCGCCCGCCTAGCGCGCCGCGCGCGCAAAGGCCAGAGCCAAAGTCAGGAGGTCTTGCGCAGCCGGATGACGACGTCGACGCGGGCGATCTCGTAGCCCTCGGGGACGTCTGGCAGGGCGCGCAGCCGGGCGGCGCCGGCCGGGGCGTCGGTCAGCGACCCGTTCTCTTCCATGTAGAAATGCGGGTGGTCGTCGGCGCGGGTGTCGAAATAGCTCCGCGATCCGTCGACCGTGACCTCCTGCATGAGGCCGGCATCGCAGAAGGCGCGGAGCGTATTGTAGACCGTCGCGAGCGAGACCCGGTCGCCCGCGCGTTCGACCGCGGCGTGCAGGCTTTCGGCCGTCACGTGCCGGTCCTGGCCGTCGCCGACAAGCAGCGTGGCCAGCGACAGGCGCTGCCGCGTCGGGCGCAGGTCGGCCCGGGCGAGCCATTTGGAGCCGCGTTCGAGGGCTTCGGGTGTCATCGGCTTGGGTCGGTCCTAGCTAGAGCGGCCCATTTATAGGGCGGAACTGACGTGGTTTTCAATCGTCTTCCTCGACTCGGCCGCACTTGCTTCCCGGACGGGCGCGATGCTAGACGATACCGAATTTACGAGGGGCGACCGAGCAGCCGATGGCCGACTACCCGACCAGCTTCGACAAGGACGACCTTATCCGGTGCGCCCAGGGCGACCTGTTCGGGCCGGGCAATGCCCAGTTGCCGATGCCGCCGATGCTGATGATGGACCGGATCACGGACATCTCGGGCGATCGCGGCGAACACGGCAAGGGCCACGTCGTCGCCGAGTTCGACATCACCCCGGACCTGTGGTTCTTCGAATGCCACTTCCCGGGCAACCCGATCATGCCGGGCTGCCTCGGGCTCGACGGGCTGTGGCAGCTGACCGGCTTCAACCTCGGATGGCGCGGCTGGGAAGGCCGCGGCTACGCGCTTGGCGTGGGCGAGGTGAAGCTGACCGGCATGGTCCGGCCCGATCGCAAGATGCTGACCTACTACGTCGACTTTACCAAGGCGATGCAGACCCGCAGGCTGACAATGGGCGTCGCCGACGGACGGGTGGAGGCCGACGGCGAGGTCATCTATCAGGTCAAGGACATGCGGGTCGCGCTGTCGGCCAGCTGAGCCAGGGAGGGCGGTCATGCGCCGCGTCGTCGTAACAGGACTGGGCATCGTCTCGCCGATCGGGAATTCGGCGTCGGAGGTGACGGAAAGCCTGCGCGCAGGCAGATCCGGAATCGAGTTTTCCGACGACATGGCGCAGCACGGCTTCCGCAGCCAGATCGCGGGCACGCTGAAGATCGACGTGGCCGAGCATGTCGACAAGCGCGCGCTGCGCTTCATGGGGCCGGGCGCGGCCTATGCCCATATCGCCATGAGCCAGGCCATCGCCGAT
This sequence comes from Rhodobacterales bacterium HKCCE3408, assembly GCA_015689705.1. GTDB lineage: Bacteria > Pseudomonadota > Alphaproteobacteria > Rhodobacterales > Rhodobacteraceae > HKCCE3408. The sequence continues at coordinate 33,528 of WVSN01000018.1, read as the reverse complement.
TCCGGGCTGGAGGAGGATGACGTCGTCAACCCGCGCACCGGCCTGATCGCCGGATCGGGCGGGCCGTCGACGAGCGCGATGTTCGCCGCGCACCAGACGGTGATCGAGAAGGGCAGCCCGAAGCGGATCGGCCCCTTCGCAGTGCCGAAATGCATGTCCTCGACGATCTCGGCCAACCTCTCGACCGCCTTCCGGATCAAGGGGATCAACTACTCGATCACCTCGGCCTGCTCGACCTCGCTGCACTGCATCGGCAACGCGGCCGAGCAGATCATGCTCGGCAAACAGGACGTGATGTTCGCCGGCGGGGCGGAGGAACTCGACTGGACGCTGTCCTGCCTGTTCGACGCGATGGGCGCGATGTCGTCGAAGTTCAACGACCGCCCGAAGCTGGCCAGCCGCGCCTTCGACGTCGACCGGGACGGCTTCGTTATCGCCGGCGGCGGCGGGATCGTCGTGCTGGAGGATCTGGAACGCGCCAGGGCGCGCGGGGCGAAGATCTACGCCGAGGTCACGGGCTTTGCCGCCACGTCCGACGGGCACGACATGGTGGCGCCGTCGGGCGAGGGCGGCGAGCGGGCGATGCGCCTTGCCATGGAGACGCTGCCGGAGGACCGCACGGTCAGCTACATCAACGCGCATGGCACCTCGACGCCGGTCGGCGATGTCGGCGAGGTCGAGGCTGTGCGGCGGGCCTTCGAGAACCGGCCGCAGCCGCCGGTCTCCTCGACCAAATCCATGACCGGCCACGCGCAGGGCGCGGCCGGCGCGCTCGAGGCGATCTTCTGCCTCCTGATGCTCGACCAGGATTTCATCGCGCCCTCGATCAATGTCGAGGCGCTGGACCCCGCGCTCAAGCCGGGCGAGATCGCGACCGAGACGGTCGAGGCGGCGGGCCTCGACACGGTTATGACCAACTCCTTCGGCTTCGGCGGCACCAACGGTTCGATGCTCCTGTCGAAATATCACGGATAGAGACGATGGCGGACTGGATGCGGGGCAAGCGCGGGCTGATCATGGGCGTCGCCAATGATCGGTCGATCGCGTGGGGGATCGCGAAAGCCATGGCGTCCGAAGGCGCGGAGCTTGCCTTCTCGTACCAGGGCGAGGCGTTCGGCAAGCGGGTCGAGCCGCTGGCCGCCTCGCTCGGATCGGACGTCCTGCTCGATGTCGACGTGATGAACGACGCGTCGATGGATGCCGCCTTCGCCGCGCTGGCCGACCGCTGGGGCAGCCTCGATTTCGTCGTCCACGCCATCGCCTATTCCGACAAGACCGAGCTGACCGGCCGGTTCATCAACACCACGCGCGAGAACTTCCGGAATTCGCTGACGATCTCGTGCTACTCGCTGATCGACGTGGCCAAGCGCGCGTCCGAGCTGATGCCCGACGGCGGCACGATCCTGACGATGACCTACCAGGGATCGAACCGGGTAACGCCCTTTTACAACGTGATGGGCGTGGCCAAGGCGGCGCTGGAATCGACGGTTCGCTACCTGGCGAACGATCTGGGGCCGCAGAAGATCCGGGTGAACGCGATCAGCCCCGGGCCGATGAAGACGCTGGCCGGTGCGGCCATCGGCGGGGCGCGCAAGACCTTCAAGGCGACCGAGGCCAACGCGCCGCTGCGCGCGAACGCCACGCTCGAGGCGATCGGCGGCACGGCGGTCTACCTCGCCTCGGATTACGGGGCCTGCACCACGGGCGAGATCGTCATCGTCGATGGCGGCTTTCACGTTCTTGGAATGGCGCAGCCCGAAAACCTCTGACGGCAGGCGAAAAAGCCCTAGTCATTGAAAGAATTTAATAAAGGTTGAAGTTGCCCCAACGTCACTCCCGTGCAAGGGTAGTGCGGGGGCCTCGGTGTTGGGGAACGAAGATGGCCATGAAGAAGGCGTGCGTGTTCGACGCCTACGGAACGCTTTTCGACGTCAACGCGGCCGCGCGCGAGGTCGCCGGCCAGCCGGGCAAGGAAGGCTTTTCGCTTGTCTGGCAGCAGGTCGCGCAGGACTGGCGTCTCAAACAACTTCAATACACCTGGCTCCGGACGATCGAGGATCGTTACGCGGATTTCTGGACGCTGACGCAGGACGCGCTCGACTGGGCGCTCGAGGCGGCAGACCAGGCCGAAGCGACGCTCCGCGAGGAGCTTCTGGGGCTCTACTGGTCGCTGCACGCCTATCCGGAAGTGCCGAAGATGCTGGCGGAGCTGTCCGACAAGGGCATCCAGGCGGCGATCCTGTCGAACGGCACCAAGGACATGCTGGCCGCCGCGGTCGATAACGCGGGCATCGGGGGCGAGCTGTCCGCCGTGCTGTCGGTCGAGGACGTCGGCGTCTACAAGCCCGCGCGCGAAGTCTACGACATGGTCGGGGACGCGCTCGGGACCGAGCCGGACGAGGTGCTGTTCGTGTCGTCGAACGGGTGGGACGCGGCCGGGGCGGCGGCCTATGGCTTCGACACGCTGTGGGTGAACCGCGCCGGCGAGCCGATGGACCGGCTGCCCGGCCGGCCCGAACGCGTGGCCGGCGACCTGGCCGGCGTGGCCGGGATCGCCGCGGGATCTGCCGGATGAGCCACGTCGCGGCGCCGGACGGGACGCGGCTGCATTACGACGATCACGGCGCAGGGGTCCCCGTCCTCTGCCTGCCGGGCCTGACCCGGAACATGGATGACTTCGACCCGGTCGTGGAGAACTTCGCCGACCGGGTCCGGGTGCTGCGGATGGATTTCCGCGGCCGCGGCGGGTCGGACTACGCCGATCCGCAGACCTACAACATTCCGCAGGAAGCCGCCGACGTGGTGACGCTTCTCGACCATCTGGGACTCGACCGGGTGGCGATCCTGGGCACCTCGCGCGGGGGGCTGGTGGCGATGGCGCTGGCGGCGACCGCGCGCGACCGGCTGTGCGGCGTGTTCCTCAACGATGTCGGCCCGGTGGTCAGCCCGAAGGGGCTGGACAACATCATGGCCTATATCGGGAAACCGCCGCCCTACAAAAGCTTCGCCGAGGCCGCGGCGGCCATGCCGAAGGTCTATCCGCACTTCACCGGCGTGCCCAAGGCGACCTGGGCCGCCTTCGTGCGGCGGCTCTGGCGCGAGGGGCCGGACGGGCTGGAACTGCGCTACGATCCGCGCCTGCGCGATGCGGTCGCGGCCGCCTTCGACACTACGCAGCCGGCGCCCAACCTGTGGCCACTCTTCGACGCGATGACGGGGATGCCGCTGGCCTTGCTGCGGGGCGCGACATCGGACATCCTCTCGGCCAAGACAGCCGCCGAGATGCGGGCGCGGAGGCCCGACCTGATGTATGCCGAACTGCCCGATCGCGGCCATGTGCCGTTTCTGGACGAACCCGCCTCCGTCGCGCTGATCGCGGCCTGGATCGGCCAGCTCAAGTGACCGGAATCGCAGAGATCGAGGCCGCGGCCGAGCGGGCTGCCGGCCATGTGCGCCGCACGCCGCTGCTGTCCTCGCCCTTTCTCGACGAGATCGCCGGGCGACGGGTCTACGTGAAGGCCGAATGCCTGCAGCATACCGGGTCGTTCAAGTTCCGCGGCGCGTGGTCGGCGCTGACCGGACTGGGCGACAAGGCGAAATCAGGCGTCATCGCCTATTCGTCCGGCAACCACGCGCAGGGCGTGGCGAATGCCGCGCGGCTTCTGGGCGTGCCAGCGGTGATCGTGATGCCGCGCGACGCGCCGGCGCTGAAGATCGAGAACACCCGCGCGCTCGGCGCCGAGGTGGTGCTGTATGACCGCGCCGCGCGCGAGAACCGCGAGGAGATCGGCGCACGGCTGGCCGAAGAGCGCGGTCTGTCACTGGTCAAACCCTACGACGATCCTCTGGTCATGGCCGGGCAGGGCACCTGCGGTCTGGAGATCGCCGAACAGGCCGCCGAGGCGGGGATCGAGACGGCCGACGTGCTGGTCTGCTGCGGTGGCGGCGGGCTGACCTCGGGCATCGCGCTGGCGCTCGAGGCGCGCGCGCCGGGCTTCCGCGTCCACCCGGCCGAGCCCGAGGGGTTCGACGACACCGCGCGGTCGCTGGCCGCCGGCGAGCGGATCGGCAATCAGGGCCCGGAGGTCGGTTTCTGCGACGCGATCCTGACGCCGATGCCGGGCCAGCTGACCTTCGACGTGCTGCGCCGGCTGTGCGGGCCGGGCCTGGTGGTGACGGATGACGAGGTGCGCGCGGCGATGCGGCACGCCTTCCTGCGACTGAAGCTGGTGGTCGAGCCGGGCGGGGCGGTGGCTCTGGCCGCGGCGTTGTTCCATGGCGACGAACTCGAAGGCGACGCGGTGATCGTGACGGCGTCCGGTGGGAACGTCGATCCGGAGGTCTTCGCCGGGGTGATCGGCTAGGCCCGCGCTGTCCCCGGCCGCGGCCCGAGGACGAGCAGCGCGAAGCCCGCCGCCATCATGATCGCCGCCAGCAGGAACGGCGCGCCCGGCATGTGAACGGGCGCATCGGCGCGGGTGAACAGGAAGAAGGCCTGCGTCATCAGCACCGGCGAGACGATCATCGCAAGCCCGTTGATCGAGGTCAGCACGCCCTGCAACTCGCCCTGCTGGTCAGCCGGCGCGGCCCGGCTGAGGACGCCCGTCATCGCCGGCTGCACGACCGAGCCGAGCGCCGAGATCGGGATCAGCACCCAGATGAACGCGCCGACGGGGGCGATGGCATAGGCGACGAGGCAGGCGACGTTGAGCGCCATGCCCCAGATCGTCGCCCGCGCCTCGCCCAGGCGGGCCAGCACGATCCGGATGACGCCGCCCTGCACGACCGCCATGGCGAGGCCGTAGGCCGTCAGAGACGCGCCGATCAGTCCGGTATCCCACCCGAAGCGGGCCTGCGTGTAATAGGCCCAGACTGCCGGGTAGACCCATGTCGCGATCTGGTAGAGGAACAGGACGCCGAGCAGCCGCCGCGCGCCGGGCAGCGCGCCGATCCGCAGGAGGCCGCCAAGCGGGTTGGCGCGGCGGAGGTCGAGCAGGCGTCGGTTCTCCGGGGCGAGCGTTTCGGGCGCGACGAGCAGGCCGAACAGCGCGTTCGCCCCGGCCAGCGCCGCGGCGACGATGAAGGGCGCGCGCGGATCTATGCCGCCGATCAGCCCGCCGATGATCGGTCCGAGGATGAAGCCCGACCCGAAGGCTGCCGAGACGAGGCCGAAATTCTGCGCCCGTTTCGCGGGGTCGGAGATGTCGGCCATGAAGGCCATCGCGGTCGACATGGTCGCCGAGGCGATGCCGGCGACGACGCGCCCGGCGACAAGCAGCCAGATCGTGCCGGCCACGGCCATGACGACGTAATCGAGCGCCATGGCCGCGAGCGAGACGAGCAGGATCGGGCGGCGGCCGAAGCGGTCGGAGAGCGAGCCGATCAGCGGCGAGAAGGCGAACTGCATCGCCGCGTATGCCAGAGTCAGGATCCCGCCCCATTGCGCCGCATGGGCAAGATTGACGCCGCGCACCTCGGCGATGAGGTCCGGCATGACCGGCAGGATCAGGCCGATCCCGATCGCGTCGATCGCGACGGTGGCGAGGATGAAGATCCGCGGCAGGCGGCCGGTCATGACCGGCGGTTGCGGACGGCGGCGGCGAAGGCGCGCGCCTCGGCCGGGGCCTGGCCGAAGCGCGCGGCCGGGTCGGGCGCGACGCCCGGGAAATCGCGCTGCACGAGGCTGGCGAGCTTCGTGCCACTGGCCTGAGCTTCGCGGCACAGGTCCTTGATTTTCTTCTGGGCTTCGGGACGCGGGATCTGGGCGGCCAGCGCTAAAGAGAACGCCTCGGCGTCGATCAGGCCGAGCGGGTCGTCGAGCGCGGCGGCGAGCGCCTTGGTATCTGGCTGTGCGGTCTCCGCCAGATCGGCGGCGAGTTCGGCCGCGCGCCCGGCCGCCATGACGAGGCCGGGCAAGGTGAGCCATTCGGCGAACCATGCGCCACCGTCGCGCTGTTCTGCCGGAGACATGGCATTCTGGATCACCGAGGCCTGCCCGGCAGCATAGGTGCCGAGCGCGATCAGGACCGAGGGGCCGACCGGGTTTTGCTTCTGCGGCATGGTCGAGGAGCCGCCGCCTTCGGCGAGGCGCAGCGTGCCGATGCCGCTCTGGGCCATCCGCTCCATGTCGCGGCCGATCTTGGCGGTGAGGCCGGTCAGCGTCGCGCACCATTGCGCCAGTTCCGCGATGCGGTCGCGGGCGGCGTGCCACGACGCGCCGGGATCGGAGAGATCGAGCGCCTGGGCCAGTGCCGACCTCAGGGCCGGGGCGTCGGGGCCGAGCGCGGAGGCGGTGCCGGCGGCGCCCGAGAGCGAGACGGCGAGAAGGTGGGGCCGGAGGTCCGCCAGCCGGTCGAGAAGCCGCAGGACGGGCGTGCCCCACTGGGCCGCGACCGCGCCGAAGGTCGTGGGGGACGCATACTGGCCGTAGGTCCGGGCGGCCATCGGCGTGGCGGCATGGGTCTCGGCCATCGTGGCGAGCCCTTTGAGAAGCCGCGTCAGGTCGGCCTCGATCAGTTCCAGCGCGCGGCGCAGGCGCAGCATCAGCGCGGTGTCCGCGATGTCCTGCGAGGTCGCGCCCCAGTGGATGTATTGCGCGTGTTCCGGCGCCTGCATCGCGGCGCGGAAGGCCTCGACCAGCGCCGGGACCGAGACGCCGTTCTTCGCCGTCGCCTCGGTCAGCGCGCCGGGATCGACCTGCAATTCAAGGCTCGCGCGGTGGATCGCGGCGGCCGAGACCTCGGGGATCAGCCCGGCGCGGCCCTGGACCTGCGCCAGCGCGCCCTCGACCAGCAGCATGGCCCGCACTTCGGCGCTGTCGGAGAAGAGCCGCGCCAGATCGGCCTGCGCGAAGAGCCCGCGATAGATCGCGGAATCGAACGGCGAAACGGTCATGCGACGTGGCCGATCTCGGCCAGGAAGGAGGTCAGGAGCGCGGCATAGGCCTCGGGCTGCTCGACGCAGGGCAGGTGGCCCGCGCCCCGGATCAGCTCGTAGCGCGCGCCGGGGATCAGCTCGGACAGCTCGCGGACCAGATCGGGCGGGGTCGAGCCGTCCTCGGACCCCGCGATCACCATGGCCGGCAGGCGGAGCGCGGCGGTGGTGCTGTAGAAGTCGGTCCCGGCGATCGCTTCGCAGCAACCGGCATAGCCCTCGTCTTCGGTCACCTCGACCATGCGGCGCCAGATATCCACATCAGGGCCGGCCCGGAAGCCCTTGGAAAACCAGCGTTCCATGATGCCGTGGGACAGCGAGGCGGTGCCGTTGGCGCGGACGCCCGCGATCCGCTCCTGCCAAAGCTCGCGCGTGCCGATCTTGGGCGCGGTGTTCGACAGGACGACAGCGCGGATCAGATCGAGCCGCTTGGCCGCCAAACCTTGTGCGATCATGCCGCCGATGGACAGGCCGACGAAGACGCAGTCGCGGACGTCGAAGGATTCGATCACCCGTTCGGCGTCGCGGACGAGCGCGCCCATTGCATAGGGGCCGTCCGGGCAGGCCGACAGCCCGTGCCCGCGCTTGTCGTAGCGGATGTAGCGCAGACCCGTCGGCAGATGCGGCAGGACCGCGTCCCAGAGCCTCAGGTCGGTGCCGAGAGAGTTGGCGAACACCACGGCCGGGCCGGACGGATCGCCATCTTCGCGGACGTGCAGGAACAGGTCGTCTTCGAGATGCAGCGCTTTCATGGCGCCAAACATTCCCCGGATCGCGCCCCGCCGCAAGTGACGTCGCGGAGGGACCAGTTTGGTCGCGAATGGGCTTGCGACCCGGTGCGGCAAGCCGCACCACATCCGGAACGACAGGGAGAGAACAGGACATGACGAAGATCATGGCCGCCGTCGCGACGGCCTTCGGGGAAGGGTTGAAGCTGGAAGAGCTGGAGCTGCGCGCGCCCGGCCCCGGCGAGGTGCAGGTGAAGATCGAGGCCTTCGCGATCTGCCATTCCGACATTTCCTATCTCGACGGTGGATGGGGCGGGGAACTGCCCGCGGTCTACGGCCACGAGGCCGCCGGCACGGTCGAGGCGGTGGGCGAAGGCGTACGGTCGATCCTGCCGGGCAACCGGGTGATCGTGACGCTGATCAAGTCCTGCGGCACCTGCCCGGAATGCGGATCGGGCCGTCCGGTCTATTGCACGGGCAACGTCGCGCCGCCGCCGGTGCTGACGCGCGGTGACGGCACGCCGGTCGTTCAGGGCCTCAAATGCGGCGCCTTCGCCGAGCGCGTCGTCGTCGACCAGAGCCAGCTTGCCGTGATCGGCGAAGTGCCGTCCGACGTGGGCTGCCTGCTGGCCTGCGGCGTGCCCACGGGCTTCGGCGCGGCGGTCAACACCGCGCGCGTCCGGCCGGGCGACACGGTCGCGGTGATCGGCGCGGGCGGCGTGGGCCTCAACGTCATCCAGGGCGCCTATATCGCCGGTGCGGCGCGGATTGTGGCGCTCGACATGAACGCGTCGAAAGAGGCTGACGCACGAGCCTTCGGCGCGACGGATTTCGTTCTGGCGAGCGACGAGAAGCCGTGGCGCGGGGTGCAGGCGGCGACCGGCGGGCGCGGTGCGGACCATGTCTTCGTGGCGGTCGGCGCGCCGCAGGCCTATGACGTCGCGCCCCGGCTGATCGCCCCGCGCGGCACGGTCTACGCGGTTGGGATGCCGCATAACGGCCAGATGTCGAGCTATGAGCCGGTGATGATCGCCTATCTCGGCCAGGGCCTGCGCGGCAGCCTGATGGGTGAGGTGGTGTTGCGGCGCGACATCCCGTGGATGCTCGACCTCTACCAGCAGGGCCGTCTGAAGCTCGATGAGCTGGTTTCGAAACGCTGGGCGTTCGACCAGATCAACGAGGCCATCGCCGACACCAAGCGCGGGACGGCGCGGCGCAACGTGATCGTGCTCTGATGCGGCTCGAAGGGTTAGAGATTTTCGTCACCGCGCCCCCGCCGCCGGGCTGGGGCGGGCGCTACTGGCAGATCGTGCGGCTGACGACCGAGGACGGCACGACCGGCATCGGCGAGGTCTATGCTTCGGGCGTCGGGCCGGAGGCGATGCGCGCCGTGATCGCCGACGTGTTCGACCGGCACATGAAGGGCGAGAACCCCGAAAATATCGAGCTGATGCGCGCCCGCGCCTATTCCAGCGGATTCACGCAGCGGCCCGACCCGACGGTGATGGGCGCGTTCTCCGGCCTCGAGATCGCCTGCTGGGACATTCTTGGCAAGGCGCGGGAGCGGCCGGTCTGGGCGCTGCTTGGCGGCCGCATGAACGAGCGCGTGCGGGCCTATACCTACCTCTACCCGATGGAGCACCACCCGGTGCCCGAGTTCTGGATCAACGCCGACATGGCAGCCGAGGCCGCTGCCGCGCTGGTCGCCGAGGGCTGGACTGCCGTGAAGTTCGACCCGGCCGGTCCCTACACGCTGCGCGGCGGGCACATGCCGGCGATGTCGGACATCGCGACGTCCGAGGCGTTCTGCCGCGCGATCCGGGCGGCGGTGGGGTCGAAGGCGGACCTCCTGTTCGGCACGCATGGCCAGTTCACGACCGGGGGCGCGATCCGGCTGGCGCAGGCAATCGCGCCGTTTGACCCGCTCTGGTACGAGGAGCCGGTCCCGCCCGACAATGTCGCGGCGATGGCCGAGGTCTCGCGCGCCACGTCGATCCCGGTCGCGGCGGGTGAGCGGCTGACGACGATCGCGGAATTCGCGCCGCTTCTGGCCGCCGGGCTGAAGATCTGCCAGCCGGCGCTCGGCCGGGTGGGCGGCATCTGGGAGGCGAAGAAGCTGTCGGCGCTGGCGCAGGCGCATAACGCGCTGATGGCGCCGCACCTTTATGCCGGGCCGGTCGAATGGGCCGCGAACGTGCATCTCGCCGTGTCGATCCCGAACATCCTCATGGTCGAGGCGATCGAGACCGCGTTCCATGAGGATCTGGTGACCGGCCGGCCGAAAGTGGAGAACGGATTTGTCAGTGCGCCCGAAGCGCCGGGCCTCGGGATCGAGCTCAACGACGCGGTGGCCGCGGCCCATCCCTATACCGGCGACCGGCTGCACCTGGAAATGCAGGAAGCGCCCTGCGACTGGCAGCACGGCAACGCCTTTGGCGGCGGGTCGGTCGACTGATTTTCTGGTTTTGGACGACCGGGCCGCGCCGTGGCTGGCGCGGCCCGGATCTTGTCAGCCGGTGATCGGGCGGAAGATGACTTCGACCCGGCGGTTGCGCTGACGGCCCTCGGCGGTCGCGTTCGAGGCGACCGGATCGAGCTCGCCGCGGCCGTAGCTGCGGACGCGGGCCGACGAGACGCCTTCCTCGAGCAGGATGCCGGCGACGGCGGCCGCGCGGCGGTTCGAGAGGTCCATGTTGTAGGCCTCGGACCCGGTGTCGTCTGTATGGCCGATCACGTCGATCGTGGACTGGTTGTAGTTGATCGCGTTCCGCGCCAGCGCGCGGATATCGGCCTGCTGGCTGGCCCGGACGCTTGCGCTGTCGACGTCGAACAGGATGCCTTCGGGCAGGACGACGCGCAGTTCGCGCCCGGTATTGGTGATGATGACGTCGTCCGACGCCATCGAGGCGCGCAGATCGGCCGCCTGGCGGTCGAGGTAGCTGCCGACGGCATTGCCGGCCAGCGCGCCGCCGGCTGCACCGACGATGGCACCGCGGGCGCGGTTGTCGTCATCGACGGCAGCGCCCAGAAGGCCACCGAGCAGTGCGCCGGTCAGCGCGCCCTGCTGCTGACGGGGGCCGGCCTGGCCGGTGCCCTGGGTCGTCGGCGCGCAGGCGGCGACGGCGAACAGCGCGACAGCGAGTGCCGCGCCGGTGAAGCGGGTGAGGATCATGGTCTGCCCTTTCTCAATCTCTGGCCCGGTCGGGTTCCGCGGCGGGTATGCCCGCCTGACGTGATTGCGGGGTCTATATCATCCCGATTGCCGTCCTGCATGGGAAAAAAAGGGCCCGGCAGAAACCTGCCGGGCCCGGTCATTCGCTCTTGCGGACGGTTTCAGTCGATCAGTTCGACCGTGATCGGGTGGAACCGGATCGTCCGGATCGAGGTGTCGCCATGGGGATTGTTGTCGCTGGAAATATCGTCGCCCATCGTGTCGCCGAGATAGGTGATGTCGCGGATGTAGCCCATGCCGGGCTGCGTGGTGATCCGCCCGCCATCCTCCGACGGGCCGAGGATCGCGCAGCCGATCGGGCCGCAGCCGGGGCCGGACAGCCACTCGACCCGCGCATTGGCGTTGCCGACGACGAACTCGACGCGCTCGCCGCGTGCGCTGCGCCAGACCTCGAAGGGCGGGGGGCTGATGCGGGTGAAGCTGCCGTCGCCGCCGGTTTCCTCGGCGCGGAAGGTGACATGGGCCTCTATCGCGGTGCCGCCGCGGACAGGCACGAGCCGGGTTTCGAGAACCATCCGCGGGCCGTTGCCGCCGAATTCGCGGTCACCGGCCAGCACCGCCTGGGGGACGATGGCCTGGGTGATCGGCTGAAGGTCGATGTTGATACGCTCGGCGGCGGCCGGCGCGGCGGAAAGAAGGGCGGCCATCAGGCCAAGAGTACGGAACATGGGGGTGATCCTTTCGGGCTGCTTGCATGCGGGTTCCGGCCTGTAGGTCGGCCGGTCCCGCCGGACGGTTCAGAAAACCGGCCGATGCCCGGGCGCTGCGCCGCGGCACTCGCGCTGAAACAAAGCGTGTTGGTCGTCCCCGTGATAGGCTCTTCCGCGGCATCAGTGGCGGTGTTAACTATCGGCATCACCCCGATCGGGGCGCGGCCAGGCCGAGGTCACAGGTTTTTCGGTCAGTTTACGTTGACGAGGAAAAGCCCATGCCGGTGCAACCCACCTATACATTCGACTTCACGGGATCGTCTTCGGGGGATCCGACGCTGACCTTCACCGAGGGCGACCTGACGCTGACGGTGTCCACCGGGCTCCACAACCTTGGCGAGACCACGTTTTACGAAACCTCGCCGCTTCTGACCCGCACGGCCGACGGGCTCGGCATGCTGAACCCCTATGGCGACCTCGAAGCCGGGATCGACGGCCACGGCAAGCTCGAGGTCGCGGTGTTCAGCTTCAGCCACCTCGTTCACGTGACCGAGGTCGTTCTGATCCCGCTCGGGACGCGCTTCAACACGACCGGCGCCGATACCCAGTTCGTCGTCTGGTCGGACGACCTGTCCGCCATCGAGCCCGGGCGGTTCATCGTTCCGGGCGGCAACACGCTCGATTTCTATGCCGATGTCTTCGGGTTCGGCGCCGACCGGAAGTTCGATCATTACCGGATCGCCTCGATGACCGTTGAACTGTCAGACGGCCCGCCGCCGGGATTCGAGCCCGACCTGCTGCCGGGCGCCTCGATTTCGGGCCGGGTGTTCTACGACGCCGACGGGGACGGGATCGACGAGGGCGACGTGGGTTCCTTCGGCAATTCCATCCGCCTGCTCGACGCCTCCAACAACCTCGTCCTGATCACCACGACCGACGCGGATGGCGGCTATTCCTTCGTCAACCTGACGCCGGGCGATTACCGGGTGCGCATCGATATCGGCCCGGACGAGACCTTCTCGCCCGCGAATGTCGGCTCCGACGAGACCGACAGCGATATCATCACGGTGTGGTCGAACCTCGGCCGGGGACGGACCGACCTGATCTCCGTCGGCGTCGAGCAGGACGTGAAGGACGTTGATGCCGGCGTCATCGGGGCCGGTGCACCGCCGCCACCCCCGCCGCCGCCGCCAACGGGCAGCGTGACCGGCGCGATGTTCATCGACGCCGACGGCTCGCTGACCCAGACCGCATCGGACACGGCCGGGGCCGGATATGCCGTGCAGATCCTGACCGCCGCTGGGGCCGTCGTGGCCGCGACCACAACCGCGTCGAACGGCAGCTACAGCTTTGCCGGTCTGGCGGCCGGCGACTACCGTGTCGTCTTCACCGCCGAGTCGGACCGCGACTATGTCACGCCCGGGCAGGGCAACAGCGCGATCGACAGCGATGTGACGTCGGCCGCGAACGGGGTGGGCTCGACGTCGGTCTTCACGCTCGCATCCGGGCAGGCGTTGGCCGACATCGATGCGGGCCTCGTGCCCACCGCGTCTCCGCCCCCTCCGCCGCCTCCTCCGCCGCCGACCGGCAACGGGGGGACCATCGCGGGACGCGTGTTCCTCGACGCGAACGGCAACGGCATCGACGATGGTGACGCGGGCAGCGGCAGCATCCTCGTGCGGCTACTGGACTCGACGAAGCATTTCATCACGTCGACCCGGACCGCGGCGGATGGCAGCTATGGCTTCGCCGGGCTCGCGGCCGGCGACTATCACATCCGCGTGGACATCGCCGACACGTTCAACTTCACCGCCCCGAACCAGGGCGCGGACGACACGATCGACACCGACATCGTGACGTTCTCGGACCGGTTCAATCGCGGGGAAACCGAGATGATCCACGTGCAGACGGACGAGCTGGTGCACGACGTGGATGCCGGATACTGGGCCGGCGCCGCCGGGGACGGGATCATCTTCATCTGACAGGCAAGGGCCAGAGCTGGAAATTCAAAGCGCCCGGAGGATCCTCTCCGGGCGCTGTCGTTTTGAGTGAGCGGGCGATCTTCGCTCAGGCCGCGCCGGCCTCTTCGGCGGCGCTTTCCCAGGCCAGCAGAGCGCGCTTGACCGGCAGGCCCCAGTGATACCCGCCAAGCGCGCCTGATTTGCGCAGCGCCCGGTGGCAGGGGATGAGCCAGCTGACCGGGTTGCGGCCGACCGCCGTGCCGACGGCGCGCACGGCCTTCGGGCGGCCGATCACCCGCGCGATGTCGGAATAGGTCGTGACATGGCCGGACGGCACGGACAGGAGCGCCTCCCACACCTTGATCTGGAACGGCGCGCCGATCAGGTGCAGCCGCGTCTCGCCACGCTGGCCGAGCACCGGATCGACGAATGGCAGGAGGCCGGCCGCGTCCTCGCGGAAGGTCGCCTGCGGCCAGCGGCGGCGCAGATCCTCGACCGCCTCGTCCCGGCTGCATTCCGAGGCGAAGGCGATGCCGCAGATGCCGCGGTCGGTCGCCATGACGAGCGTGTCGCCGAACGGCGTGTCGAACCAGCCCTGCCGGATCGTGAGACCGTCGCCGGCGCGGGCGTAGTCGCCGGGGCTCATCGCCTCCCACCGGATGAAGAGGTCATGCAGCCGCCCGCCGCCCGAGAGCCCGGTTTCGGCCGCGGTATCGAGGACGGTGTGGCGTTCGGCCAGCAGACGCCGGGCATGGTCGAGCGTCAGGTATTGCTGGTAGCGCTTCGGGCTGACGCCGACCCAACGGGAGAACACGCGCTGAAGATGGGCAGGGCTCATCTGCAGGTGGGATGCCAGCGCCTCGAGCGACATGTGCGGATCGGCATCGATCGCGTCGATCGCCCGGCGGATGACGTGGTAGTGATAGGCGGTTTCGGTGCGGTCTTCTCTCATGTCCAGCATGGCTATCCTCTTTCCGATGCCGGAAAGCTAGTGGGCGCCATGCATCCGCGCGACCCGGAACCTGCGCGATCGGGTTGGCAACGCCCGCGGGGCAGGGCAAAAGCGGATCATGGTCAAGCCGCTCGACTATCACACGATCCGCGAGATCTTCACCCGCTTCGAGGCCGCCGAGCCCGAACCGAAGGGGGAGCTCGAACACGTCAACGCGTTCACGCTGCTCGTGGCGGTCGCGCTGTCGGCGCAGGCGACGGATGCGGGCGTGAACAAGGCGACCCGCGCGCTGTTCGAGGTCGCGGATACGCCGCAGAAGATGCTCGATCTTGGCGAGGAGCGGCTGATCGAGCACATCAAGACGATCGGCCTGTTCCGCAACAAGGCCAAGAACGTGATGAAGCTGTCGCGCATCCTGGTCGAGGAATACGGCGGCACCGTCCCGTCCTCGCGCGCGGCGCTGCAATCGCTGCCCGGCGTGGGGCGGAAGACCGCGAACGTGGTGCTGAACATGTGGTGGGGCCATCCGGCGCAGGCAGTGGACACGCATATCTTCCGGGTCGGTAACCGCACCCGGATCGCGCCCGGAAAGGACCCTGAGGCGGTCGAGCGCCAGATCGAGGACAATGTCCCGGTCGAGTTTCAGCGCCATGCCCATCACTGGCTGATCCTGCATGGCCGCTACATCTGCGTGGCGCGCAAGCCGAAATGCGGCGCGTGCCTGATCAACGATCTCTGCCCCTACGAGGAAAAGACCGCATGACCCAGTACGACCTAGTCGGTATCGGCAACGCGATCGTCGACGTGATCTCGCACGGCGACGACAGTTTCCTCGACAACATGGGGATCGAGAAGGGGATCATGCAGCTCGTGGAACGGGAACGGGCCGAGCTGCTTTATGCCGCGATGCGCGACCGGGTGCAGGCGCCCGGCGGATCGGTGGCCAACACGATCGCCGGGGCGGCGACGCTGGGGCTGAAGACGGCATTTCTGGGCAAGGTGAAGGACGACGCGCTTGGCCGGTTCTACGTCGAGGCGATGACGCATGAGGGCACGGCCTTTCCGAACGCGCCGGTCGCGGGCGCGGCCATTGCGCCGACCTCCCGCTCGATGATCTTCGTCTCGCCCGACGGCGAGCGGTCGATGAACACCTATCTCGGCGCGGGCGCGGATTTCGACGAGGACAACGTCGATCCGGAGGTCGCGGGCGGCGCGGGGCTCCTGTTCCTCGAGGGGTATCTCTACGACAAGGCGGAGGGAAAGCGTGCCTTCACGGCTGCGGCCTCGGCCTGTCATGCCGGCGGGGGACGGGCAGGGATCACGCTGTCCGACCCGTTCTGCGTCGACCGCCACCGGGCCGACTTCCAGCGCCTGATCGCGGAAGAAATGGACTACGTCATCGGCAATCGCGAGGAATGGCTGGCGCTCTACCAGACCGACGATATCGAGGCGGCGCTGGCGCAGGCCGCGGCGGTCTGCGGGACGGTGGTCTGCACCCGGTCGGGCGATCCGGTGATCCTGATCCGCGGTGAGGAGCGGGCCGAGGTGCCGGTGAGGCGCGTTACGCCCGTCGATGCAACCGGAGCGGGCGACCAGTTCGCGGCCGGGTTCCTCTACGGGCTCGCCACCGGGCAGAGCCTCGAGATGTCGGGCAGGATGGGTGTCGCCGCGGCGGCCGAGGTCATCCGGCATGTCGGCCCGCGACCGGCGCGGTCGCTGCGCGAGGTCTTTGCCGAAGCCGGTCTGCTCTAGCCGCGACCGGGGCCGGCGCGTCAGTCGCCGAGTTTGGCGTGAACCTCTTCCAGGTCGATCTCGCCAGTCGGCATCTTGTTGGCCGGGTTCTCGAAATCGTAGCGGAAAAGCTCGAAATCCGGTTTGTAGATCTCGTAGACGAGGTGCATCGACAGGTCGTCGAAATACTCCTCGACCGGATGCTCGCGCTTGGGCCCGTGGCCGGAGCTTTCGTTGAAGCGCGGCACGTCCTTCAGGGAAATCGGATGCGCCTGTTCGGTCCGGTCGAGCACGGCCTGCATCCCCTCGTCGAAGGCCTCGGTCCAGAAGATGTGATCGTAGCGGCCGCCGTTCACGATGAAGGTGGAGATATGGCCCGACATGGCCGACCAGTGGATGTCGGGTTCCATCGGGCGGCGCCAGCGGATCGTGTCGCGGGCGAACAGCAGGAAGCGCCGGAAGCTCTTGATCTGGTCGAACGGTTCCTTGCCGTCGGGCCCGCCGACCTCGATTCCGTATTTTTGGATCAGCATCGGCACGAGGTTGCCGCGATAGCGTTTCCCGTTGCGCTGGATGCCGCAGATCTTGTCGAAAAAGCTCGACAGGATTCGGGTGTAGGGGTTGCGCACGCAGGTGAAGGAAAAGCTTTCGTGGCCGCGGACATTGGCCTCGATCCGGGCCTGGCTGCCCTCGAAGGCCCATTTGTGCATGCCTTCGGTCGCGTCGTGGATGTCGCCGTCGAAGAACTCGCCGTTATCGGCGTAGTACATGATCTGGCCGATGGTGGAGCAGGCGCATTTCGGCACCACGCGGTAGACCATGCTCTCGCTCGACGTCATCCAGGTGCCGGGGAATCCCATTGCCTGCTTCCTTGCCTGACGGCCCGGCTCCGCCGGTTTTGCGAGAGGAAAGCAAAGAATTGATGTATCTTCAACGCCCGTCGGCTAAGAGTACGGCAACAATGAAAAAAGTCTGGGGCGCATTGTATCGCGCATGGCACAGATCGCCTTCATCCTGCTTTGCCACAAGGATCCTGACGCCATCATCGCGCAGGCCCGGCGGCTGATCGCGGGCGGGGCCACCGTCGCCATCCATTACGACGCGCGTTCGCCCTCGGCCGATTACGCGCGCATGGTCTCCGAACTGTCGGGGCTGCCCGGCGTGGTCTTCGCGGCCCGCCGCGTGCGCTGCGGATGGGGCGAATGGAGCCTCGTGCAGGGGACGCTGAACGCGGTCGAGGCGGCGCTGGCGGCGTTTCCCGACGCCACGCATTTCTTCACGCTGTCGGGCGACTGCATGCCGATCAAGTCCTCGGCCTGGGCCGACCGGCTGCTCGACCCCGGCGATCGTGATTTCGTCGAAAGCTTCGATTTCTTCACCTCCGACTGGATCAAGACGGGTCTCAAGCGGGAACGGCTGATCTACCGGCACCTGTTCAACGAACGGAAATCCCACCGGCTGTTCTACGGCTCGATGGACCTGCAGCGGCGGTTCGGGCTCGAACGCGCGATCCCCGAGGATATCGAGGTGATGATCGGCAGCCAGTGGTGGTGCCTGCGCCGCCGCACTGTCGAGGCGATCATGGACTTCATGCGTCAGCGGCCGGACGTTGTCCGCTTCTTCCGCACGACGTGGATCCCGGACGAGACGTTCTTCCAGACGCTGGTGCGCCATCTCGTTCCCGCCGCCGAGATCGAGTGCCGCTCTCCGACGTTCAAACTGTTCTCGGATTACGGGATGCCGGTCACGTTCTACAACGACCACTACGATCTGCTGCTGACGCAGGAGGCGCTGTTCGCGCGCAAGATCAGCCCCGAGGCCGAGACGCTGAAGGCGCGGCTCGGATCGCTCTGGGACAGCGACCGGACGGATTTCGCGATCTCGGGCGACGGGCAGAAGCTTTACAGCTTCCTCACCGGGCGGGGGCGCATCGGCCAGCGGTTTGCGCACCGGTTCTGGGAACGCGAGGCGACGCTGGGCCGCGACCGCGAACTGATCATGCTGGTCTGCAAGAAATGGCACGTCGCCAAGCGCCTGCTGCACGCGGCAAGCGCGGCGACCGGCATCCAGGGGATCGAATACCTGTTCGACGAGGCCGGCTGCGCTCTGCCCGATCTTGGCGGCATCGAGCGGACGCTGGAAAAACGCAACCGCCATCGCCGGGCGCTGATGCGGATGCTGTTCGACTATTACGAGACCGAGCGGCTGATGATCTGCCTCGACCCGGACAACCTCGACCTGATGCGCGATTTCACCTCGGACCGGGCCGAGGCGACGATCGTGGAGATCGACTGCCGGATCGACGATCCCTACCTGATCGGCCATGCCGAGCGGGTGGGGCTGGCCACGGCCGATACGCCCGGCGAGGTGATGGAGCGGCTGCTGCCGACCCTGCGCCACGAATTCGCTTACCAGTCCGAGCGGATCCGGGAGGCGAAGTTTCCCCACCACATGCGCCTGACCGAAGGCGAGGAGGCGGCGAACACCGCAATCCTGTCGGAACTTTTCGGGCTGGAGCAGTGCGCGGCCGAGACGCTGGCAAAGACGCCGCATCTGTTCGCTGACTGAAGCCTTGGGTTGTGCGATGGCTTACCGGATCGCGTGCTACGGGAAAAACCCAACAAAATCCGGGATTTCTGCCGCGGCGTTATCACGAATGATTCGGCCCGAGCCTTGCAGGGACGGGTATGCGATCCCCATCTATGTGTTGTGAACAATGAAGGTGCCGTGCCGTGCCGGACCTAATCCGCGTCAAATTCCACTGTAAGGATTGTGGCGGTTCCGTCCTCCGTGTTGAGGACGATCCGACCGACAAGTCCGTCGTCGCCTGCCGCGGATGCGGGGCCCGCTACGGCACGTTCGCGGACCTCAAGGCGAACGCCGTCAAAGAGGCGCTCGGCACCATCCTCTCCGAAGTCGCGCAGACGCTCGAGCAGCGCGCGCGATATGTCGATCGACGTGATGTCCACCAGTCCCCTCCCAAGTCCCGCAAAGACCGAGGGTGATACGCGGCGGACGCTTGTCCGGATCAAATGAATTTCAAATTTTTCAGGAACCGGTCAGCGACAGGAACACATCCTCGAGATCCGGCTCCTCGGTCTTGACGTCGCGGACGTTCAGACCGGCTGCATGGACGGCCGATAGAATGGCCCCGGCAGAGGTCTCGGACGGCTTGTAGCTGAAGGCCAGTGCGCCGTCGGGCCGGCGGTCCAGCGTCACGCCCTCGGGCGGCGGGCAGTCGCCCTTGCCATCCGTGGTGATGACCAGCGTCTTGCCGTCGAGCCGGCCGAGCAGGGCGGAGGTCTTGTCCTGCACGATCTTCTCGCCGCGATGGATGATGGCGATCTCGTCGCACATCTCCTGCGCCTCCTCGAGGTAATGCGTGGTGAGGATGATCGTCATCCCGTCTTCGTTCAGCCGCCGGACATTGTTCCAGAGCATCTGCCGGAGCTCGATATCGACGCCTGCCGTCGGCTCGTCGAGGACGAGAACCTGGGGCCGGTGGACCAGAGCCTTGCCGAGCAGAAGCCGCCGCCGCATCCCGCCGGACAGCGTGCGGGCATAGGCCTCGGCCTGTTCGGTCAGGCCGATCATCTCCAGGATCTCGTCCGTGCGCCGTTGTGATTTCGGCACGCCGTACAGCCCCGCCTGCACCTCGAGCGCGCCGCGCGGGGTGAAGAACGGGTCCATGTTCGGCTCCTGCGGCATGACGCCGATGGCCGCGCGCGACTGGCGCGGGTTCACGTCCTGGTCGAAGCCCCAGATCTTGACCTTGCCCGAGGTCTTGATGACCAGACCGGCGAGGATGTTGATCAGCGTGGACTTTCCCGCGCCGTTCGGCCCGAGAAGCCCGAAGATCGAGCCGGCCGGCACGTCGAGGTCGATGCCTTTCAGCGCCTCCTTCGGCTTGCCGCCCTGACCGGCATAGGTCTTGCGCAGATTCTCGATCATGATCGCGGATTCGGGCATCCTGTCTCCTTCGTGCCGGGCTTGCCCGGGCGCATCCAACCTGCAATATGGGCCCTGACCTAAGCCGCCGGCGGCGGCGCGGCAACCGGAGACCGACGATGACGCAGGACGCCCCCGAAACCGAAGTCGTGAGCGCCTGGCGCGTATCCTGCGACGGCGGCGACGGCGCGTTGGGCCATCCGCGCGTCTGGCTGTCGATCCCGCACGATCGCGGATGGGTCGAATGCGGCTATTGCGACAAGAAGTACATCCACGAGGATTTCGCGAAATCCGCGCGGTGAGGCCCGGGCCGGCCGGCTGGACCGGGCGCGGCCCAGGGGCTAGCAAGGTCCCGTAGAGGGAGGGGCACGCATGGCCTTCGGCAAGGGACATCACCTGCATCTCGTGGACGGCTCCGCCTTCATCTTCCGGGCCTATCACGCATTGCCGCCGCTCACTCGGAAGTCGGACGGTCTGCCGATCGGGGCGGTCGCGGGCTTCTGCAACATGCTGTGGAACCAGATCATCAAGGATCACGGCGACCACGCGCCGACCCATGCCGCGGTCGTGTTCGACAAGGGCAGCCACACGTTCCGCAACGACATCTACGACCAGTACAAGGCCAACCGGGATGAGATGCCGGAAGATCTTCGGCCGCAGATCCCGCTGACCCGCGACGCGACGCGGGCGTTCAATCTGCCCTGTCTGGAGATGGAGAATTACGAAGCCGACGACATCATCGCGACGCTGGCGCGCCAGGCGCGCGAGGCCGGCGGGCGGGTCACGATCATCTCGTCCGACAAGGACCTGATGCAGCTCGTCGGCGGCGGGGTCGAGATGTTCGACGCGATGAAGAACAGCCGGATCGACGCGGAGGGCGTCGAGGAGAAGTTCGGCGTCGGGCCGGAACGGGTGATCGACGTGCAGGCGCTGGCCGGGGATTCCGTGGACAACGTGCCGGGTGCGCCGGGGATCGGGATCAAGACGGCGGCGCTGCTCATCAACGAATACGGCGACCTCGAAACGCTTCTGGAGCGGGCCGAAGAGATCAAGCAGCCCAAGCGGCGGCAGACCCTGATCGACTTCGCCGACCAGATCCGGCTGTCGAAGCAGCTGGTGACGCTGGACGACAAGGTGCCGATGGACATCACGCTCGACGAGCTGGAGGTGAAGGAGCCGGAAGAGGGGCCGCTGATGGAGTTCCTCACGCTCATGGAATTCCGCACCCTGACCCGCCGGGTGGCCGAGTCGATGGGTGTGGAGGCGCCGGCTATCCCCGAGCCTGAAGTGACGGCGGGCGGCGAGGAGTCGGCCACGCCGCCGCCGATGCCGTTCGCTGTGGATAAGTATGAAATCGTTCGCGATCTCAGCCGGTTGCAAGAGATCGTCGATGCAGCCCACAAGCGCGGCGTGGTGGCTGTGGATACCGAGACGACCGGCCTCGACGAGATGCGGGCGGGACTGGTCGGGCTGTGTCTGTCCACAGAGGCCGGGCAGGGCGTCTACGTGCCGGTCGGCCATGTGGATGGCGATGCCGATCTGTTCGGCGGGGGCGAGCTGTCGGAAGGGCAGCTGCCGCTCGACACGGTTCTGGAGATCGTGAAGCCGCTGCTGGAGGACGATGCCGTCCTGAAGGTGTTCCAGAACGCGAAATACGACACCAAGATCCTGTCCCGCTACGGCATCGAGGTCGCCCCGATCGACGACACGATGCTGATGTCCTACGCGCTGCATTCGGGCCTCCACGGCCACGGCATGGACACGCTGAGCGAGCGGTATCTCGGCCATACCCCCATTCCGATCAAGGAGCTGATCGGGTCGGGCAAGTCGCAGATCACCTTCGCCCAGGTGAAGATCGAGGATGCCGCGCCCTACGCCGCCGAAGATGCGGACGTGACACTTCGCCTGTGGGAGCAGTTTCGCCCCGCGCTGGTCTCCGAAAAGGTGACGACGGTCTACGAAACGCTCGAACGCCCGCTGGTTCCGGTGCTGCAGCGGATGGAGATGGCGGGGATCAGGGTCGACCGCGACGTGCTCAGCCGCATGTCTGCCGCTTTCGCGCAGAAGATGGCGGGGCTCGAGGCCGAGATCCACGAACTTGCCGGTGTAAACTTCAATGTCGGCAGTCCCAAGCAGCTAGGCGAAATCCTGTTCGAAAACATGGGGCTGGACGGCGGCAAGAAGGGCAAGACCGGCGCCTACGCGACCGGGGCCGACGTGCTCGAGGACCTTGCCGCGCAGGGCCATGACCTCCCGGCCCGCGTGCTGGACTGGCGGCAGGTGTCGAAACTGAAATCGACCTATACCGACGCGCTGCAGGACCACATCCACCCCGATACCGGCCGGGTGCATACGAGCTACGTGCAGACCGGTGCGAATACCGGCCGCCTCGCCTCGACCGATCCGAACCTGCAGAACATCCCGGTGCGGACGGAAGAGGGGCGGCGCATTCGCGAAGCGTTCATCGCCGAGCCGGGCAAGGTTCTGGTATCACTCGACTATTCGCAGATCGAGCTGCGCATTCTCGCCCATATCGCCGATATCGAGGCGCTAAAGCAGGCGTTCCGCGAAGGCCAGGACATCCACGCGGCGACGGCGTCCGAGATGTTCAACGTGCCGCTCGAGGAGATGACGCCCGAGATCCGGCGCCAGGCCAAGGCGATCAATTTCGGCGTGATCTACGGGATCTCCGGCTTCGGCCTCGCCCGCAACCTCCGTATCCCCCGCGCCGATGCCCAAGGCTTCATCGACCGCTATTTCGAGCGCTTCCCGGGTATCCGGGATTACATGGACGAGACGAAGACCTTCGCGAAATCGAAGGGTTACGTGGAAACATTGTTCGGGCGGCGCATTCACACGCCCGAGATCAACGCCAGCGGGCCGCGCGCCGGGTTCGCCTATCGCGCGGCGATCAACGCGCCGATCCAGGGCACGGCCGCCGATATCATCCGCCGGGCGATGATCCGGATGGACGATGCCATCGCGGGGCTTCCGGCGAAGATGCTGCTGCAGGTCCATGACGAGCTTCTCTTCGAGGTCGAGGAGGGCGCCACGGACGATCTGATCGCCCGCGCCCGCGAGGTCATGGAGGGCGCGACCGAGCCCGCGATGAAGCTGTCGGTGCCGCTGACCGTCGATGCCGGGCAGGGGGCGAACTGGGCGGAGGCGCATTGAGGGAGGCGCCCGGATGGCCGCCGAGAAAGAGACCGTCACCATCCGCGACCGGGCCGAACTGCGCGCCTGGCTGAAGGCGAACCACGAGACGTCCGAGGGCGTCTGGCTGGCCACCTACAAGAAACACCATCCCGACTACCTGTCCTGGGGCCAGGCGGTCGAGGAGCTGCTCTGCTGGGGGTGGGTCGATGCGCAGGTCGCGGCGCTGGACGCCGACCGGATGAAGCACCGCGTGGCCCCGCGGAACCCGAAATCGGCATGGTCGGCGGTCAACAAGGAGATCGTGGAGCGGATGCGGGCCGAGGGCCGGATGACCCCGGCGGGCGAGGCGCTGATCGACATCGCGCGCGACAACGGGATGTGGACGTTTCTCGACGATGTCGAGCGGCTCGAGGTGCCCGAGGATCTCGCCGCCGCACTCGGGCCGCTGCGAGCGGTCTGGGACGACTTCCCCCGGTCGATCCGGCGCGGTGCGCTGGAATGGGTCAAGACGGCGAAGACCGACGCGACGCGCGAAAAGCGCATCGAGGACATCCGCGCCTCGGCGGCCGAAGGGCTGCGCCCGTCGCCGTTCCGGCGCTGAGACGACGGGAACCGCCCGCGATCGACATCGTTGAGCGGACATGGAAACACTGCGTGACATCGTCGGCAGCCCGGTCTTCCTCGTGGTCTGGGCAGCCCTCATGATCCCGAGCCTCATCGTCCTTCTTCGCGATCTCGCCGTGCGCAACAGCGGACTCATGCCGCTGATGAAGGTCGTCTGGGCGCTGACCGTCCTTTATTCCGGGCCGCTCGGCCTGCTGATCTACTGGACCTGCGGGCGCAAGGAGATCCCGACCGACTCTATCGCCCGGCGCGCCTTCCGGTCCGTCGCGCACTGCTATTCCGGCTGCGGGATGGGCGAGATCGTGGGCGTCATCATCGCGGTCGGGCTGCTCAGCCTCGGCAATCTCTGGACGGCGGCGATCACATTCGTGCTGGCCTATGTCGCGGGCTACGCCCTGACGGTCGGGCCGCTGATGCAGGATGGCGTGCCGCTGCGCACCGCACTGCGCGACGCGGTCCTGTCCGAAACGCCAAGCATCGCGGTGATGGAGATCGTGGCGATCGGTGTCGACCTGACGCTCGCCCGGAACGCCGGCATGGGCGACGCGCTGTTCTGGTCGTCGCTGATCGTGTCGCTGACCTGCGGCCTCATCGCCGCCTATCCGGTCAACGTGCTGCTGATCCGGTGGGGCGTGAAGGAGGGGATGATGGACCCGAGGGAACAGGTGAGCTGAGCCCTGTTCCGGGTCACTCGCCTTAGGCCCATGTCACTCGGTCGCCAACAGGCTCTCGGCGACGTCGGACAAAGTTTCGAGGCGACGAAATTCACGTATCGGGACGCGTCGGAGCGCCGGCCGCTCGAATTTTTGGCCGGTCGCGTTGCCCTTTGTGTGCCGCGCGACCGGAAAGTGCCCGATCTCCGGTAACGGCTTTCCGATCGGACCCGCGAACAGCAGGAAATGATCGATTTCAAGGTCGTCGTCCACCACGAGGCAGAGAACGGCGCCCGATGGCCGAGCCGCGAGCCGACTGGCAATCGCGAAGTTCGCCGTGCGCCCGGAGAGCCTCTTTGCCTTCAGTTGGACGTGCCGGGTGATTGCCCCGCGGCTCAGCACGAGATCGTAGCCACCCGCATCGAACTCGGATCGCAGCACTTCCACGTCGAAGATATCGCGGCGCCAGAAGTGGCGCAGGAGGTCGGCAATGAGCGCATGCTCGAGGATGATCTCGCGGAGGACCGAGTGCCGGAAATGCGCCTCCGGCGCGGTGTCGTTCACGCCAGCATCACCATCGGGTTCTCGATGTTCTCGACAATCGCCTGAAGCAGTTCTGCCCCGAGCGCGCCATCGATGACACGGTGATCGACCGACAGGGTGACCGACAT
Organism: Rhodobacterales bacterium HKCCE3408; assembly: GCA_015689705.1. Classification (GTDB taxonomy): domain Bacteria; phylum Pseudomonadota; class Alphaproteobacteria; order Rhodobacterales; family Rhodobacteraceae; genus HKCCE3408. The sequence continues at coordinate 8,289 of WVSN01000018.1, read as the reverse complement.
GACGGTCGCCGTCGTGATCTCGCCGTCATCGCCCACGACCGGCTTCTTCACGCCCGCGCCGACGGCGAGGATCGCGCCGTGGGGCGGGTTGATGACCGCGTCGAAGTTGTCGATGCCGTACATGCCGAGGTTCGAGACCGCGAAGCTGCCGCCGACATATTCGTGAGGCGCGAGCTTGCGGTTCCGGGCGCGTCCGGCGAGGTCCTTCATCTCGGCCGAGAGCGTGGACAGCGACTTCATGTGCGCGTCCTTCAGGACCGGCGTGAACAGCCCGCCATCGACCGCCACGGCGACGGCGACGTCCGACGGCTTCAGCTTGATGATCCGGTCACCGGCCCAGACGGCGTTCGCGTCCGGCACGGCCTGAAGTGCGTTGGCGCAGGCCTTGATGACGAAGTCGTTGACCGACAGCTTCACGCCGCGGGACTCGAGCTGCTTGTTCAGCTGGCCGCGGAATTTCAGCAGCGCGTCGAGCTTGATGTCACGGCGCAGGTAGAAATGCGGGATGGTCTGCTTGGCCTCGGTGAGGCGCGCGGCGACGGTCTTGCGCATCCCGTCGAGCTTGACCTCCTCGATCTCGCGGCCCTCGTACATCCTGACGACCTGCTCGTAGCTCGGGCCCGTGGGCATCGCGCCGGCGGCGGCCGGAGCTGCGGCTTTCGGGGCCTCGGATGCCGCGGCGGCGGGGGCGGCGGCCGTGCCAGGCTCGGCCTTCTCCACGTCGGCCTTCACGATGCGGCCATGCGGGCCGGAGCCCTTGAGCTGTGTGAGGTCGAGCCCCTTTTCCTTCGCGATGCGGCGTGCGAGCGGCGAGGCGAACACACGGTCGCCCGAGGCGGTCTGCGGCGCGGCCGGTGCGGCGACCTGTTCCTCGCCTGCGTAACCGCCGGCCGGGGCCTGCCCGGCGGCTGGTGCGGAGGGTGCGGTGCCGGTCGGCTGTTCGGCCGGCTTGCTCTCACCCGCCTTGGACGAGCCGATGTCGTCGGCGCTTTCGCCTTCGCCGAGCAGGACGGCGATGGGCGAGTTCACCTTCACACCCTCGGTCCCTTCGGCGACGAGGATCTTGCCGATCGTGCCTTCATCGACCGCCTCGAATTCCATCGTCGCCTTGTCGGTCTCGATCTCGGCCAGGAGATCGCCGGAGGCGACGGTGTCGCCCTCCTTCACCAGCCACTTGGCCAGCGTGCCTTCCTCCATCGTCGGGCTGAGCGCGGGCATCAGGATTTCGGTGGGCATCAGCGTGTCTCCTCGGCAAGCGCGAGTGCATCGAAGGGCGGCTTCGGACGGGCATTGCCCTCTGTCAGCGCGATGAGTGTCTGTTCGATCCGGCCCTGGTTCTTGGCGATCCAGAAATAGACCGCGCCATGGGGCGGACGGGGCGGAAGGCCCATCTCGGAGGCCACGACCGCTTCTGGGATCAGGCCGTCGATCCGGCGCCCGTCCGCGGTGAAACTCACCCGGTAGGCGCGGTCGTCGGTGATGCCGTGAACCTCCATGGGCATTACCTGTAGGTCACGGCCTTCACGGCCTCGATCACCTCGGGCACCGAGGTCAGGGCGTGCTTTTCGAGGTTGGCCGCGTAGGGCATGGGCACGTCCTTGCCGGTGCAGTTCAGGACCGGCGCGTCGAGGTAATCGAAGGCGTGGGTCATGATGTAGGCCGACAGGTGGTTGCCGATCGAGCAGACCGGGAAGCCTTCCTCGACGGTCACGCAGCGATTGGTTTTCTGGACGCTGGCGATGATCGTGTCGTAGTCGAGCGGGCGGAGCGTCCGGAGGTCGATCACCTCGGCGCTGATGCCCTCTTCGGCGAGCTTCTCGGCCGCTTCTAGCGCATAGGTCATGCCGATGCCGAAGCTGACGATCGTGACGTCCTCGCCCTCGCGCCAGATCCGGGCCTTGCCGAACGGGACGGTGAAATCGTCCATGACCGGCACGTCGAAGCTGCGGCCGTAGAGGATCTCGTTCTCGAGGAAGATGACCGGGTTCGGGTCGCGGATCGCGGTCTTCAGCAGCCCCTTGGCATCCGAGGCCGAGTAGGGCTGGACGACCTTGAGGCCCGGGACCGAGGAATACCACGCCGCGTAGTCCTGGCTGTGCTGAGCCGCCACGCGCGCGGCCGCGCCGTTCGGGCCGCGGAACACGATGGGGCAGCCCATCTGGCCGCCCGACATGTATAGCGTCTTGGCCGCCGAGTTGATGATCTGGTCCATCGCCTGCATGGCGAAGTTGAAGGTCATGAACTCGACGATCGGACGCAGGCCGCCGAAGGCCGCGCCGACACCGATGCCGGCGAAGCCGTGCTCGGTAATCGGCGTGTCGATAACGCGCTTGGCGCCGAACTCGTCCAGCAGGCCCTGGGTGATCTTGTAGGCGCCCTGGTACTCGGCGACCTCTTCGCCCATGACGAACACGCCGTCGTCGCGGCGCATCTCTTCGGCCATGGCGTCGCGCAGCGCCTCGCGCACGGTCGTCGACTTGGTTTCGGTGCCCTCGGGCCAGTCGAGCTCGACGCCGCGGAGGGCGGGCTTCGGCGGGGCGGCCGGGGTGGTCGGCGGGCCTTCACCGGATTTCGGCTCCGGCGCGGACTTGGCCTCTTCTTTCGGCGCCTCTTCCTTGGCCGAGCCGCCGGCCGAAGACATGTCCTCGCCTTCCTCGCCGATGATCGCGATGGGCGTGTTCACCTTCACGCCCTCGGTGCCCTCGGCGATGAGGATCTTGCCGATCACGCCCTCGTCGACGGCTTCGAATTCCATCGTCGCCTTGTCGGTCTCGATCTCGGCGAGGATGTCGCCCGAGGAGACCGCGTCGCCTTCCTTGACCAGCCACTTGGCGAGCGTGCCTTCCTCCATGGTCGGCGACAGGGCGGGCATCAGGATTTCAGTTGCCATGTCTCGTGTCCTTACATCGACGCCTGGATCATTCCGACGATATTTCCTTGACCGTCCTCGACATAGGCGACGCGGCCGACGCCCTCGATGTCGAAGGGCGGCATGGCTTCGGCACCGCCGTGGCCGAGCGCCCATGTATAGCTCTCGTCGGTGCTTGCGACGGGCAGCGTGATGACCGCGCCGCGGGGCGAGCTGTGCGGTGCGGGGCTCTCGCCCGAGCGGGACATGATCGCTCCCGTGATCGGATGGCCCTGGCCGATATCGGCGGCCTTGACGAGGAAGTAGCCGTCAAAGCCGGGCCATGTGTCGTAAGTCCAGCCGAAGAGGCCTGAATAGAAAGCCTTCGCCGCCTCCGGATCGGCGGCCTGGATCTCGAAATGGACCGGCATCAGACCGCCTCCCCCTGCGGCAACTCCTTGGCGTAGATATCGGTCCAGAGCTCGCTCAGGTCGGGCTCGGGGCTGTCCTTCGCGAACTCGGCGCTCGCGTTGACGATGTCCTTGATTTCCTTGTCGATCTCCTTGAGATCCTCCTCGGATGCGTGCTTGCCGGTCAGCAGCATCTGGCGGACGTTCTCGATCGCGTCGCGCTTCTCGCGCATCTCCTGGACCTCTTCGCGGGTCCGGTACTTGGCCGGGTCCGACATCGAGTGGCCGCGGTAGCGGTAGGTCATCACCTCGAGGATGTACGGGCCCTTGCCGGCGCGGCAATGCGCGACCGCCTTTTCGCCCGCGGCCTTGACGGCGAGCACGTCCATGCCGTCGACCGCTTCGCCTTCGATCCCGTAGGCTGCGCCGCGTTCCCAGAAGTCCGGGGATTTGGTGGCGCGCTTGACCGCGGTGCCCATGGCGTACTGGTTGTTCTCGATCACGAAGATGACCGGCAGGTCCCAGAGCTCGGCCATGTTGTAGCTTTCGGCCACCTGGCCCTGGTTTGCAGCGCCGTCGCCGAAATAGGCGAAGGTCACGCGGTCGTTGCCGAGGTACTTGTCGGCGAAGGCCAGACCCGCCCCGATCGGCACCTGGGCCGCGACGATGCCGTGGCCACCGTAGAAATGCTTCTCGCGGCTGAACATGTGCATCGAGCCGCCCTTGCCCTTGGAGTAGCCGCCCTCGCGCCCGGTCAGTTCGGCCATGACGCCGTTGGGGTCCATCCCGCAGGCCAGCATGTGGCCGTGGTCGCGGTAGGAGGTGACGCGCTTGTCGCCTTCCTCGGCCGCGGCCTCGAGCCCGACGACGACCGCCTCCTGACCGATATAGAGGTGGCAGAAACCGCCGATCAGGCCCATGCCGTAGAGTTGACCGGCCTTCTCTTCGAAGCGGCGGATCAGCAGCATGTCGCGGTAATACTGCTTCAGTTCGTCGGCGGAGACATTCGGCTTGGCGGCGGATTTCGCCGTCGTCTTGCGTGCGGCCATGTCGCGCTCCCCCCGGAGGAATAGTTTAACGTTGAACTAGGCCTAGCAAAGGTTCCGGGGGAATGCACCAGTCTATTACGCAGCGCGCGTCATTTCGCGCGTGGGCCCGGTCCGGTCAGGGCAGGACGACCTCGTCGGGCCTGATGCGCCCGAGCACCGAGCGCGCCTGTTCGTCCAGCAGGTCGAGGTCGAGATAGCCGTCCGACAGACGATGGGTCAGAATCTCCAGCTCGGCCACCTCGGCCTCCAGCGCCTCGAGCTCGGCGGCAAGTTCCTGCCGCTCGGCCTCGACCTGGATGCGGCGGAAGAGACCGTGATTGCCCTGCACGGCGGCAAAGGTGAATTGCGCCCCGATGAACATCAGGAACATCGGAAGTAGGAGTCCGGTCCAGCTTCGGCGCGTGGGGGTCATACTCAGCCTCGTCTCGCCGCCTCTGACGGGCGGTCTGACGCACGGTCGCACAAAGCGATTCGAAAGGGAATCCCCTGCGTTCACCGGGAATCGCGTTACTGTGGCGAAAACGACAGGAGGCCCGCGATGTATCCGCCGGAGACCGAGCTTTCGACCCACGAAGTGACCAACCAGCCGCCGCCGCGCGGGGCCCGCAACCTCTGGGCGGCGGACCCGGTACTGCGCGACCATGCCGCCGGCGCCGAAACCCGGCATCTCGCCGGGCACGCGCTTCTTCTCGGGTCGGTCGAGGTCGCCGCCGATGCAGCCGAGGCGCTCGACCGGCTGCCGGAGCTGGTTACCTTCGACGCAGGCGGGCGGCGGGTCGACGAGGTTCGTTTCGTCTCGGCCTATCACCGGCTCATGGCGCTCGGGCTTGGCGCAGGTTACGCGGCCGGGCCCTGGACGGGTGGCAGCCACGTCACCCATGCCGCGATGGTCTACCTGCACAGCCAGGTCGAGCCCGGCACCTGCTGTCCAATGACCATGACCTATGCCGGCGTTCCCGCGCTGGCCGACAGCGCGGTCGCCCCCGACTGGGTGCACAAGCTGACTGTGGCCGACTACGACCCCGCGATCGCCCCGATCGGCCGCAAACGCGCGGCGACGCTCGGCATGGCGATGACGGAGAAGCAGGGCGGGTCGGACGTGCGCGCCAACGCGACAGTCGCCGAGCCGGCCGACGGGGCCTGGCGGCTGACCGGGCACAAGTGGTTCTGCTCCGCCCCGATGTCGGACGGGTTCCTGACGCTCGCGCAGGCGCCGGGTGGGCTCAGCTGCTTTTTGGTGCCGCGCTGGCTCGAGGAAGGGCGGAACGGCATCCGGCTGATGCGGCTGAAGGACAAGCTCGGCAACAAGGCCAACGCGTCGTCCGAGATCGAATATCACGGCGCGCGCGCCTTTCTCGTCGGCGAGGAGGGGCAGGGGGTGCGGACGATCATCGAAATGGTCCACCACACGCGGCTCGATACCGCCATGGCCCCGGCCGGGCTGATGCGCGCAGCGCTCGACCATGCGCATTACTGGGCCAGCCACCGCAGCGCCTTCCAGCGCCGGCTGATCGACCAGCCGCTGATGGCAATGGTGCTGGCCGATCTCGCGCTCGACTGGGAGGGTGCGACGGCGCTCGGCCTCCGGGTCGCGCGGGCCTTCGATGATCCGAATGCCCGACCCTTCGCGCGGATCGCCGTGGCGCTGGCTAAATTCCTGTCGAACAAGCGCGCCATCGGGGTGATCGGCGAGGCGATGGAGGTCATGGGCGGCATGGGCTACGTCGAGGAGACACCCATACCGATGCTCTACCGCGAGGCGCCGCTGAACGGCATCTGGGAGGGGTCGGGCAACGTGATCTGCCTGGACATACTGCGCACGCTGGCCCGCGACGAGGGCGCGCGCGAGGCGCTGATGGCGGAATTGCAGGCCGCGACCGGGGCGGACCGCAGCTACGACGCCGCCTTGACCGACCATGCCGACCGCTGGCCCGGCCTTCCGGACGAGGCCGAAGCGCGCTGGTTCGCCGAGGTCACGACGGAACTTCTGACCGCCTCGGTGCTTTTACAAGGTGCTCCGGCCGAGATCGCCGAGGCCTACTGCGCCACGCGGCTCGGCGGGGCGCGGGGCCACGTGGCCGGGGCGCTGAAGGCCGACCCCCGGCCAATCCTTGCCCGTCTCGGCGGGGAGACTTGAGATCGGGCGGTTCGTGCTTAGAATCATTCTAAACGAACGGATCAAGGAGATCGAAATGCCCCGCCATCAGTCCAGTGTCGCTTCGCTTCAGCAGGCCCTGTCGATGGAGCTTACCGCCGTCCAGCAATACCTGCTCCACGCCCATGTCCTCGACGACTGGGGCCTCGACAAGCTTGCCGCGAAAATGCGCGAGGAGATGCAGGAAGAGCTCGGCCATGCCGGCAAGTTCATCGAACGCATCCTGTTTCTCGGCGGCACGCCGGAGCTGGAACCGGCCAAGAAGCCGGTCCTCGCCAAGAGCCTCGAGGAGATGTTCGAAAGCGACCGCAAGGACGAGGACGAGGCGATCGATTTCTATTCCGGCGCGTCGAAGGAAGCCGCCGAGGCCGGCGATGTCGGCACGAAGGTCCTGTTCGAGACCATCGCGATCGACGAGGAAGGTCACTGGGACTGGCTCGATCGCCAGCTCGCCCTGCTGGACCGCATGGGCGAACCGGCCTTCATCCAGGTCTATTTCACCGGCGAGGCGGAGTGATCCGCCTCAGGTGATCGACGCGGCGTAGATCGAGTCGATCGCCTCGGCGATGGCGGCGTTGAATTCCGCGTCCGACTGCTGCGCGCTCAGACCCTCGGTCAGCGCGCGGCTGAAGCTGGCGATCATGCCGTGGTTCTCGGCGAGCTTCGCGTTCGCCTCGTCCCGCGAGTAGCCGCCTGAGAGGGCCACGACGCGCATGACCTTCGGATGCGAGATGAGCGGCGCGTAGAGGTCCGGCTCATCCGGCAGGGTCAGCTTCAGCATCACCGGCGCCGAGGCGGTTTCAAGCTGGCGCTGGATCTCGGCGCGCAGCATCGTCTCGGCCGCCGCCTTGTCGGGGATCGAGATCGTCACCTCGGGCTCGATGATCGGCACGAGGCCCTTGGCCAGCACCTTCTCGGCCAGCTCGAACTGCTGCGTGACATTCGCCGCGATGCCGGTCTCGGACGCGGCATCGATGACGCTGCGTTCCTTGGTGCCGAAGATGCCGTGCGCGACCGCGCGATCGAGAAGGTCGTCGAGGCCCGGGATCGGCTTCATCAGCCGCACGCCGTCCTTCTCCTCCTCGAGCCCCTTGTCGATCTTCAGGAACGGCACGACGCCGCGATCTTCCCAGAGGAATTTCGCCGCCGGCTTGCCGTTGATTTCCCTGTCCATCGTGTTCTCGAACAGGATCGCGGCGATCACACGCTCGCCGGTGAAAGCGGGTGCGGTGGCGATGCGGGTGCGCATTTCGTGGATGCGGTCGAACATCTCCGCGTCGTTCGAATACGCGTCCTCGCCCACGCCGTAGAGCTTCAGCGCCTTCGGCGTCGAGCCGCCCGACTGGTCGAGCGCGGCGACGAAGCCGCGCCCCGTTGTCATCTGTTCGATCTGCGCCGCATTGGCCATCTGGATCCTCCGCGTGTTCCTGTGTTCGCGCCGTCTTAGGGCATGGAAGGGCGGAGGGGCAATGTCGTTGGCGCAAACAGCGGCGCGGAAAACGGCGCGGGGCCGTCTCCGGCCGCGTCCGGCGGTCTATTCGCCGCCGTCGAACCAGATCTCGCGTGCCTCGGCGCCGAGATCGGCCAGCATCTCCGCGAACGCGTCGCGGTCCGCCGACAGCCGGCCGAGCGTCTCGACATCGGCGATGACGGCCCCCGCGCCGGGCACTCCGTGCGCCTCGGCCAGAAGCGCGTAGAGATAGGCGGCGGCGTAGTCCCTGGGCGCACCGAGGCCGGACAGGGCCGCCCGGGCGCTGTCGAGCAGCGCCGCGCCGTCACCCGAGATGGCCGTCGCGCGGTCCGGCCCGTCCTGCAGGCCGAGCGCCG
>WVSN01000017.1 GCA_015689705.1 Rhodobacterales bacterium HKCCE3408 | reverse complement strand
GACGGCGACGAGGCGGGCGCGCGCCTCGGCGGATGGCGGCGCCGCGACGCCGGCCCCGGGCACCGCTGGAGGCGGGCCGGATCGCCCCGCGCGCGACAGGGCACAGCCGCGAAGGGTCCGCCGGAACTGGATCGCCTGCCCGAGCGCCGCGACCGAATCCGGGTCGATCTGCCCGCGCCCGGCCTCGGTCGCGACCATCCGGGATAGCTGAGCCACCGCGTCGGACAGAAGCCCGACCTCGGCCGCCGCGGCGGGCGCGACCGCCGCCAGCCCTGGCCCCGCTGCCGTGATCGCGCTGAGCCGGTCCTGCAGAAGCAGCGCAGCGCCGGGGCTTGGCCCGGCCGAACGGATACCCTCGACAAGATGCAGGGCCGCCGACAGGTCGGCATAGGCGGTACAGACCGGATCGGCCCGGGCGGGAAGCGACAGCGACCCGAGCGCCGCCACGGCGATGTACCGCGCCCCGGCCCGCATCAGGCGCGCAGCCCGTAGAACATTTCCTGCGTGCGGCGCAGCCCGTCGATCACGTCCTCGCCCTGCCGCGCGGTGAACATCACGCCGGCCAGCAGGTCGTGAGACCACATGACGCGCGCCGGCAGGCTCGCGCCCTCGATCTCGATCGCGAACTCCGCGCCGGGACCGATCGGCTCTTCGAGGATGAGCCGCGCACCGAGGCACGAGATGTCGAGAAACCGCGCCGGGCTGCGCCGGCCGCCCGGCCAGAGAAGCTCGGCCGTCGCAGTGAAGAGATAGCGGGTGCCGCGGCGGGCGCGACGGCGTTCCAGCCCGAAAAGCGGCGGCACCACCACGAGCGCGAGCAGCGTGAAGATCGTCCAGAGGTGGATCTCCTGCTTGTTCTGCGCCTCGGCGTACCAGTCCCGCGGGCCGCGCCGGCTCGACTCGCCCCCGCCGCCCGATCCGCCGGGGCCGGAAGCCGCGACCGATGCGGGCAGCTCGCCCGAGGCATGGGCCGCGCCGCTGCCCTCGGCCGAGGCATAGGGACTTTGCGAACGGCCGCAGCCCTGCCGCATGTGCAGCCGCCGCACCTGGCCGTGGAAGACCTCGACCGACTGGCGGCTGATACGTCCGTCGGTTGCCGTCGCGATCTCATAGAGCGCTTCGCCCTGGCGGCGGACCTGTTCGAGCGCGCCGTGAAGATCGGGGTTGGTGGTGCGGAGCCCGCCGCCGACCACCGCCACCCAGTCGAGCTGCGACCGGATGCGCCCGATCAGCCGGTTGTCGCGCCCGGAGCCGCCGAGGCTGACGTCGAGCAGCATGATTCCGGTCATCAGAAGATCGTCGATCGCTTCGCACACGGTATCGGACCGCGCGGGTTGCGCGGCCAGCGCGGCCAGAGCCGCGGCGGCGAAGAGCCGTCTCACCCTCACAGCATGTCCCTCGGGCCCACATGCACGCCCCGGGCGCGAGACTAGGCCGGAAATCCTGACCGATCGCTTAACGGTGGCGATTGTCCTCCGGCCCCATGCGGCGCATATAAAGGCGCATGAACAAGCCGACCGACAATCCCGCCGATCCGTTCAAGAAAGCCCTGGCCGAGGCGACCCGGACTCTGGCCGGGGACCGGGAACTTGGCGTGACCTATTCCGTCGATCCGCCGGGCTCGACCGGCGACGGGCTGCGCCTGCCGCAGGTCAGCCGCCGGATGACCCGCGACGAGGTCGTGATGGCGCGCGGCACCGCCGACGCGCTGGCGCTGCGCCACCGCTACCACGATCTGGGCACGGCCACCCGCTACCAGCCCTCGGGCGCGATGGCGCGCGATCTGATGGAGGCGATGGAAACTGCGCGCTGCGAGGCGATCGGCGCGCGCGAGATGCCCGGCACGGCGTCGAACATCGACGCCAAGATCGGGACCGAGGCGCGCCGCAAGGGCTATGGCGAGCTGCGCCAGGCCTCGGACGCGCCGCTGGCGACGGCGGCGGGATACCTGATCCGCGAAATGTCGACGGGCCGCACCCTGCCGCCCGAGGCCGCCAACGTGCTCGAACTGTGGCGCGGCTTCATCGAGGACCGCTGCGGCGAGACGCTGGAAGGGCTGGACGCCGCGCTGAAGGACCAGACCGCCTTTGCCAAGCTCGCGCGGCAGCTGATCGACGATCTCGGCTATGGCGACCAGTTGGGCGACGACCCCGACGATCTTGAAGACGAGTCCGATGACGACGCGGAGGCCGACGACGAGGAACAGCCGGATTCGACCGGCGAGGACGAGGCTGCCGAGGAGGACGACGAGACGACGGCCGAGTCGAGCCAGGACCAGACGCAGGACGCCGCGCAGGCGGAACTGACGATGGACGATTCGGGCGACATGGAAGAGGCCGAGGAGCAGGAACTGCCCGACGGCGAGGCCCCGCTCGAACCGCCCCCGCCCGCGCCCCATTCCGAGGCCGACCCGACCTACAAGGTCTACTCGACTTCCTACGACGAGGAGATCGCGGCCGAGGACCTGGCCGAGCCGCAGGAGCTGGAACGCCTGCGCGCCTATCTCGACCAGCAGCTCGAACCGCTGAAGGGGGCGGTGTCGCGGCTGGCGAACAAGCTTCAGCGTCGGTTGCAGGCGCAGCAGAACCGGTCGTGGGAATTCGACCGCGACGAAGGCATCCTCGATGCCGGGCGGCTGGCGCGCGTGGTGGCCAACCCGACGACGCCGCTGAGCTTCAAGATCGAGAAGGACACCGAGTTCCGCGACACGGTCGTGACGCTGCTTCTGGACAATTCCGGCTCGATGCGCGGACGGCCGATCTCGATTGCCGCGATCTGCGCCGACGTGCTGGCCCGGACGCTGGAACGCTGCCAGGTGAAGGTCGAGATCCTCGGCTTCACGACGCGGGCGTGGAAGGGCGGCCGTGCGCGCGAGGACTGGCTGGCCGAGGGCCGGCCGCAACAGCCCGGGCGCCTGAACGACCTGCGCCACATCATCTACAAGTCGGCCGACGCGCCTTGGCGGCGGGTGCGCGACAATCTCGGGCTGATGATGAAGGAAGGGCTCCTGAAGGAGAACATCGACGGCGAGGCGCTGGAATGGGCGCACCGGCGGATGCTGAACCGCCGCGAGGCGCGGAAGATCCTGATGGTGATCTCGGACGGTGCCCCGGTCGATGATTCAACTTTGTCGGTCAACCCCGCCAACTACCTCGAAAAACACCTCCGCGACGTGATCGCGATGGTGGAGCGGCGGAAGGCGGTGGAACTTCTGGCGATCGGGATCGGCCACGACGTGACGCGCTATTACGACCGCGCCGTGACGATCACGGACGTGGAGCAGCTGGCCGGCGCGATGACCGAGCAGCTGGCCAGCCTGTTCGACGCCGATCCGCGCGCCCGGGCGCGCTTCGCGGGTATCAAGAAGGCAAGCTGACGGACAGGCCCGGCGCATGGACAAATCCGCGGGGGCGTTGCACCGTCCGCCCATGACCGATACCTCGCCCACCCGCTTCCAGACCTTCACAGCGTCGACCTCTCCCGATCAGGGGCCGCCTCGGCTGGCGAAATTGCGCGAGGAGATGGCCGCCGAGGGCTACGACGCGTTCATCGTACCCCGGTCCGACGCGCATCAGGGCGAATATGTCCCGGCCCGCGATGAACGGCTGGCCTGGCTGACCGGGTTCACCGGATCGGCCGGGTTCGCGGTGGCGCTGAAGGACCGTGCGGCCGTCTTCACCGATGGCCGCTACACGCTGCAGGTCCGGTCGCAGACCGATCAGGGCAGCTTCGAGCCGGTGCCGTGGCCCAAGACGAAACTCGAGGACTGGCTGGCCGAGGCCCTGCCCCGCGGCGGCACGGTCGCCTACGATCCGTGGCTGCACACGATGGCCGAGGTGACGCGGCTGGAGAAAGCGCTCGGTCCGAAGCAGATCGGGCTGCGGCCGTCGGAAAACCTGATCGACCGGATCTGGGAGGACCAGCCGGACGCGCCGGTCGGGAAAGCGTCCATCTGGCCGGACAGGCTGGCCGGACGGAGCGCGGCGGAGAAGATCAAGCTGGTGGCCGCGGACCTCGCCAAGGCGGGCCATGCCGCGACTGTCCTGACGCAGCCCGACTCCATCGCCTGGGCGCTGAACATTCGCGGCGGCGACATTCCCCACACGCCGCTGATGCTGGCCTTCGCGATCCTGCATTCGGACGGACAGATGGACGTCTTCACCGAACCCTCGAAGCTCTATGGGTTCGATCTGCCGAACGGCGTTGCCGTGCATCGTCCGGAGGCGTTCAAGCCGGCGCTCGAAGCCCTGCACGGGCCGGTGCGGCTCGACCCGTCGGTGACGGCGGCCGCCATCTCGGCGACGCTCGAGGCCAGCGGAATCGAGACCGTCGCCGGAGACGATCCCTGCCGGCTGCCCAAGGCGATCAAGCATCCGGCGGAAATCGCGGCAACACAGGGGGCCCATCTGCGCGACGGCGCTGCGGTGGCGCGCTTCCTGCACTGGTTCGACGAAACCGCGCCGAAGGGCGGTCTGACCGAGATCGACTGCGTGCGTGCGCTGGAGGGCTTCCGGTCCGACACCGGGGCGCTGCGCGACGTGTCCTTCGACACGATCGCGGGCGCGGGGCCGAACGGCGCGATCGTCCATTACCGCGTGACGGACGGGACGAACGCCACGATCCGGCCGGGCCAGCTGTTTCTGATCGACAGCGGCGCTCAATACGAAGACGGCACGACCGACATCACCCGCACCCTGCCCGTGGGCGAGATCGGAGCGGAGGAGCGCGAGGCGTTCACGCAGGTGCTCCGCGGCATGATCGCGGTCAGCCGGGCGCGGTTCCCGAAAGGCCTGGCCGGGCGCGATCTCGACGCGCTCGCCCGTGCGCCGCTCTGGGCGGCCGGGCGCGATTACGATCACGGCACCGGCCACGGCGTCGGGGTTTTCCTGGGCGTGCACGAAGGACCGCAACGGCTGTCGCGCATTTCGGACGTCGCGCTGGAGCCCGGGATGATCCTGTCGAACGAGCCCGGATATTACCGCGAGGGGCGGTTCGGTATCCGGATCGAGAACCTGCTCGTCGTGATCGAGGCGCCCGACCTTCCGGGGGCTGACGACCGCGAGATGCTGGCCTTCGACACCCTGACCTTCGCGCCGATCGACCGCCGCCTGATTGACCGCGATGCGCTGTCGGCGCTGGAAATCAGGTGGCTCGATGAATATCATCGGGAGGTCGCCGAGAAGATCGGACCGCTCGTTGAGGGCCCGGTTGCCGAATGGCTTGCAAAAGCCACGGCGCCGCTCTGACGCAAAACCGTTACGACACCCGGGCAGATCTTCGCCCGGGACCAGCCTGAGAAGATAAAACGCCAGAGGGAGGGGCAGCGCCATGTCCGACCACATCAAGATACGGCCGACAGGCGCCACATGGGTGGTGCGCACCGCAGGTTCGATCATCGCCGAAAGCCGCAACGCCCTGGAACTGTCCGAGGGCGATTACCCGCCCGTCATCTACTTCCCGCGCGACGACGTGGCGATGGCGTTCCTCGAGCGCACGGACAAGTCGACCCACTGCCCGCACAAGGGCGATGCCAGCTATTTCACCGTGACCGCACCGGGCGAGTCGATGGCGAATGCGGCCTGGAGCTACGAGACGCCGAAAGCGGGGATGGAAGCGATCAAGGATCACATCGCCTTCTACACCGACCGCGTGACGGTCGAGAAACTCTAGCTGTGCTCCTCGGCCGCGGTGGCGGCCAGCGCGCGGTTGTAGGCTTTCAGCGCATCGACGTGGAACAGCGCGCCTTCGAGAGCCGGTGGCCCGCCCTGCGGTGACAAGGTGACCACGGGCACGAAGTCGAGGCCGGTCTTCTCGAAGATCGGCAGCGCGCGTTCCAGCGTCGCGTTCACGTCGGTGTAGATCCCCTGCTCGACCAGCGTCAGCAGCGCGTCCTGCGGTGCGGCGGCGTCGTGGTCCATCGGGCGCATCACCCGGCGCACGCGGAACATGGCCAGAAGGTAAGCCTGCGGCCCGGCGGCGAGATGGATGTTCCGGTTCTCGAGCTGCGTCAGGAAGAACGAGCGGTGCACGAGCTTCGACGCCAGCGCGGTCGAGAGGGAGACCGCGACCATGACGGCGAGACCGGTCTGCCAGTCGCCCGTCAGCTCGAACACGATGAGCGTGGTCGAGATCGGCGCGCCAAGGACGGCGGCCGCGACCGCGCCCATTCCGGCAAGCGCGTAGAGCGTTTCGGAGCCGGACACGTCGGGGAAGACGCCGGTGGCGATCAGGCCGAAGGACAGCCCGGTCAGCGCCCCGATCATCAGCGAGGGCGAGAACACGCCGCCGCCCATGCGCCCGCCAATGGTGATCGCCGCAGCCGCCGTCTTGACGATGGCGAAGACCACCGCCTCGTGCAGAAGGATCGAGCCCGTCAGCGCGGCCGACGTGGTCTCGTAGCCGACGCCGATGATATGCGGGAAGAAGATCGCGATGCCGCCGAGGATGAGACCCGCCGCCCCGGGTCGGAGCCAGCGGGGCACGGAATAGCGGCGTTGAAGCCGTCCGGCAGTGCGCTCGGTCACGAGGATGGCGCGCATGAAGGCCACGGCCACCAGACCGCAGACGAGGCCGAGGATCAGGAAGGCTGGCAATTCCTGGTAGAATTCGAGCGCCGAATCCCGGCCGAGGGTGAATTCGGAAATATCCCCGAATTCCAGCCGGTTGATGACCGTTCCTGCAGCGGATGCGATGACGATCGGCGCGAAGGCGTGCACCGCGAAATGGCGCAGCACGACCTCGAGCGCGAAGAGCGCCCCGGCGATGGGTGCGTTGAACGACGCGGACACGGCGGCGGCCACGGCACAGCCCAGGAGATCGCGGCCCGTGATGCCGTCGGCGCGAATCCATTCGGACACGCGGGTGGAGATCACGGCGGCCAGGTGCACGACCGGCCCTTCCCGGCCCGACGACCCGCCGGAGCCGAGCGTGATGAGCGATGCGAGCGCCGACGCAAGGCCCTCGCGCATCTCTACCCGGCCCTCGCGCAGGGCCGCACCTTCGATCACATCGGCAACCGACCGGACCCGCGCATCGGGCGTGAAGCGGTGCAGGATGACACCGACGACCAGGCCGCCGAGCGTCGGGATCATGAGGATCCAGTACCACGGTAACCCCTGCGCGAATGTATGCAGAAGGTGGACGTCCTCGACGCCATAAAGCGCCTGTTGCAGCGCCTCGATCCCGCGGCGGAAGAGAAGTGCGGCGAAGCCCGCGGCGATACCGATCATCAGCGCGATGAACCAGAACTGCACCTGGCTCGGGCCGCGGTCGCGGAGGATCGCCCAGGTGCGGCGCAGCGCCTGCCTCCCCGCACGGATGCGGGTCTTCAGAGGATGGGCGATCTGCTCGGCCACGGGATACCTCACTCCACGTCCCTTCCTAACCCCCGGTCAGGCGACGGAAAAGCCCGCGTGAATCGGGGACATGGGGGGATGTTGCCGGCCGGTCGCCCTAGCCGGACAGGAGCGCGCGCGCGGCCCCGCGGGCCGCGTCCGTGACGGTGTCGCCGGCCAGCATCCGCGCCAGTTCGTCGACCCGGTCGGTCTCGGACAGTGCGGCGACGCGCGACAAGGTCGTGCCGCCGGCAACCTCTTTCGAGACGCGCCAGTGATGCGCGCCGCGGGCGGCGACTTGCGGCGAATGGGTCACGACGAGGACCTGTCCGTCGGCTGCGAGATCCTTCAGCCGCTTGCCGACCGCATCCGCCGTGGCCCCGCCGACGCCGCGGTCGATTTCGTCGAAGATCAGCGTGAGGCCGGTCTGGTGGCGCGTCAGGCAGACCTTGAGCGCGAGCAGGAAGCGGGAGAGTTCACCACCCGAGGCGATGCGGTTGAGCGGGCCCGCGGGCGCGCCGGGGTTGGTCGCGACCTCGAAGACGACGCTGTCCCGGCCCTCCGGTCCCGGTTCGGCCGCCTCGATACGGGTCGAGAAGACGGCTCGGTCGAGCTTGAGCGGCGCGAGTTCGGCGGCCATCGCGGCGTCGAGGCGTTCGGCGGCCGACCGGCGGGCGGTGCTGAGGGCAGTTGCGGCCGCATCGTAGCGCGCATCGGCCTCTGCGACGGCCGACCGAAGCGCCTCGATCCGGCCGGTGCCGGAATCGAGGTCCGCCAGCCGCGCCCGCAGCGTGTCGGCGAAACCGGAGAGATCGTCCGGCAGGACGGCGTGCTTCCGCGCAAGGCCACGGATCGCGAACAGACGTTCCTCGACGCGTTCCAGTTCGCCCGGGTCGAAGTCGAGCATTTCGGCGAAGCGCGACACCTCCGATTGCGCCTCGCCCAGTTCGACCATCGCGCGTTCGAGCGCGGCCATCGCCCCGTCCAGCGCACCCTCTGCGCTGTGTTCCAGCCCCTGCAGCCAGCGCAGCGAGTCGCCCATCGCGCCCTCGGCGCCCTGCAGCCCGAGACCCTCCAGCGCCCGGGCGACATCGGCCCGCATTTTCTCGGCGCCCTGCATAACCCGGCGGCGCTGGTCGAGCGTCGCCTCTTCGCCCGGCTCGGGGTCGAGCGCGTCGAGCTCGGCCGCGGCATGGCGCAGGAAATCCTCTTCCGCCCGCATCTCGGCCAGTGCCGCCTCGGCCTCGGCCAGTGCGTTCGCGGCCTTGCGACGCGCGGCCCATGCGGTCGCGACGGCTGTACGTTCGGCCTCCAGCCCCGCGAAGTCGTCCAACATCGCCCGGTGGCCGCGCGGATCGAGCAGGCCGCGATCGTCCTGCTGGCCGTGCAGTTCGACCAGAACGTCGGAGAGGTCGCGCAGCACCTCACCCGAGACGCGGCGGTCGTTCACCCAGGCGGTCTTGCGGCCCTCGGGCGTGTTCACCCGGCGCAGGATCAGCTCGTCCTCGAACGGCAGCCCCGCCTCCTCGAGCACGGCGCGCGCCGGATGCCCCTCGGCCAGGTCGAAGACTGCGATGACCTCGCCCTGCTCCGCCCCGGTCCGCACCAGGTCGGCCCGCCCGCGCCAGCCGAGCACGAAGCCGAGCGAGTCGAGCAGGATCGACTTGCCCGCCCCGGTCTCGCCCGTCAGCACGTTCAGGCCCGGCCGGAACGCGAGGTCCAGCCGGTCGATGATGAGCATGTCCCGGATTTCGAGCGTTCGGAGCATCAGGCCGTCAGAGCCAGTCGCCCCGTACCGTCTGCCGCCAGATGTCTCTGAGCCAGCCTTCGCCCGCCGCCTCGGGCGACAGCTGTTGTCCGGTCAGCTGACGATAGGCGTCGTCGTAGAAGGGCGAGGACTGGAAGTTGTAGCCGAGAATCGCGCCCGCTGTCTGGGCCTCATCGGTCAGACCGAGCGACAGGTAGGCCTCGACAAGTCGCATCAGCGCCTCGGGCGTGTGCGATGTGGTCTGGAATTCTTCTACAACAACCCGGAAACGGTTGATCGCGGCGGTGTAGTGGCCACGGCGCAGATAATAGCGCCCGATCTCCATCTCTTTCGAGGCGAGCTGATCGAAGGCGAGTTCGAACTTCAGAATCGCGGACGAGGCATAGGGGCTGTCGGGATAGCGCTCGATCACTTCGCGCAGAGCCTGCAGTGCCTGGAAGGTCAGACCCTGGTCCCGGCCGACCTGGTCGATCTGGTCGTAGTAGCTGAGCGCAAGGAGGTACTGCGCATAGGCCGCGTCCTCGTCGCCCGGGAAGAAGTCGAGGAAGCGCTGCGCCGAGACGCGCGCGTTCTCATAGTCGCGGTCGCTGTGGTAGGCGAAAGCGGCCATGACGAGCGCCCGGCGCGCCCATTCCGAATACGGATGCAGACGCTCGACCTCGGAGAAGAGCCGCGCCGCCTCGTCCGGGCGGCCGGCCTCGAGCTCGGCTTCGGCCTGCTGGAAGATCGTTTCGGCGTCCAGCTGGTCGATCGGAGTCGAGGACGACCGGCCAACGCCGGAAAAGAGGCCCGTGCCGAAAAGACCGCCGCGTTCGCCACCGCCGCCGCAGCCGGCCAGCGTCAGCCCAAGCGCGAGCGCGCCCGCAATCCGAAGCATCGATGTCGGCCGGTTGCTCCGCGCCATCGCCGTAGTACCACCTTTGACCTGCGGGTCTTCCCCAGTGTTCGAGGCTGATCTAGCACATGAAATCGGCGGGCAAAACGCCTGAATGGTCCAGACGCGCCGCGGTGTTGCTTCAGGCGACGTGGGCAAGGTCCTCGGCGCCGACGCCGACGCCGGGCAGGCGCGCGGCCCGTTCGCCGGCGATTTCGACCATCCGCGTGGCCCCCGGCACGGCGAAAAGCGCCCGAAGAAGACGGTTGGTCAGCGCGTGGCCGGCGCGATGCGCCTCGTAGCGGGCAAGCAGCGGCGCGCCGGCCAGAGCCAGGTCGCCGAGCGCGTCGAGCATCTTGTGGCGCACCGCCTCATCGGCATGGCGCAGCCCACCGGGCGACAGCACCCGGTCGCCGTCGACGACGACGGCGTTTTCATAAGTTCCGCCAAGCGCGAGGCCCGCCGCACGCATCGCGTCGATGTCGCTGGCGCGGCAGAAGGTCCGGCTGTCGCAAAGCTCGCGCACGAAGTGGCCGTTCGACAGGTCGGCCTGCCGCTCCTGCCGGCCGATGGCGGCGTCGTCGAATTCGATCGAGAAACGCATGGTCAGCCCGTCATTCGGGCGCAGCGTGGCGTGGGCGGCACCGTCGGTGACGGTCACCGGGTGCAGCACCTCGATCGCGTGGATCGGCGCCGGCTGGCGTTGGATGCCGCGGGCGAGTATCGCGCGCACGAAGGGCGCGGCCGAACCGTCGAGGATCGGAACCTCGGGGCCGTCGATCTCGATCAGCGCGTTGTGGATACCGCAGCCGGCCAGGGCGGCCATCAGGTGTTCGATGGTCTGGACCTCGGCGCCGTCGGCATTGCGCAGTCGGGTGCAGAGCCGCGCATCGGGGACGAAGTCGTAGCGTGCGGGGATGAGCCCGTCGCGGTCGGAGATGTCGGTCCGGCGGAACCAGATACCGAAATGCGCCGCCGCCGGACGGATCGTCATGCGCACGGGCCGGCCGGTGTGGAGTCCCACCCCGGCGAAGCTCGCCGCTGTCCTGATCGTCGTCTGCACCTTGGTCACCCCGGTTCGCTGGTCATGTCCCGAACGGCCGTCCCCCCGACAGTCCCGTTGCTTGTCTGCGGATATGGCAGGAGAGTTCAACGACACAATTCAACCTTTGTGTCTGTCTGCAACAATGCCGACCGACTTGCGCGGAGTTCCGCCGGAACCTTGGGGATAACTCGGCAAGCCACTGGTTTTAAATGAAAAAGGGCCGGTTGATTACCGGCCCTTCCGATCTCGATGTGAAGTGCTTCAGTTCGCCTGGCGGCGCAGGAAGGCCGGGATCTCGATCCTTTCGTGATCGGGATCGACCGCCTGCTCCTCGACCGGGGCGGGCCGGTGGGCGGTCATCTGCGGCACCGAGCGGGTCGGTGCGGGCTGATGGTGCTCTTCGGCATGGCCGGTCATCCGGTTGATCAGGGTGTTGATCCCGAAGCGGCCACGATGCGCTCCCTCGGCCGGCTGCTGCGGCTCCTGCGACGGCGCGGCTGCGGCGCCATGCGGGGTCTTCTGGATCGCGGCCCGCAGGCGCGCAAGGCTCTCGGGCGAGTGCTGCGAGCTGCGCGGAGCGGGCTGTTGCGGGGCCGGCTGCGGCGCGCGGGCCGCGGCAGGGCGATAGGCCGGCGCCGGAACGCCGTCATCGACCATGGGCTCGTCCTCGGGCTCGGGATGCGCGAAGCCCTCGAACAGGCTCGGCTCCTCGGGCTCGGCATAGGCCGGCTCGGGTTCGACATGGGGCTGCGGCGCCGGAGCGGCGGCCACGGCGGCGGGCGCCTCGACCGGCGCGTGCTCCATCGCCTCGACCGCATCGATCCCGGTCGCGACGACGCTGACCCGCATCTTGCCTTCCATGTTGGTGTCGAGCGTCGAGCCGACGATGATGTTGGCCTCCGGATCCACTTCCTCGCGGATGCGGTTCGCCGCCTCGTCCAGTTCGAACAGGGTGAGGTCGTAGCCGCCGGTGATGTTGATGAGAACGCCCTTGGCGCCCTTCAGGCTGATCTCGTCCAGCAGCGGGTTGGCGATCGCCTTCTCGGCGGCCTGCACGGCACGCGCCTCGCCCTCGGCTTCGCCCGTGCCCATCATGGCCTTGCCCATCTCGTTCATCACCGCGCGGACATCGGCGAAGTCGAGGTTGATGAGACCCGGACGGACCATCAGGTCGGTCACGCCCTTCACGCCCTGGTAGAGCACGTCATCGGCCATCGCGAAGGCCTCGGTGAACGTGGTCTTCTCGTTGGCGAGCCGGAAGAGGTTCTGGTTCGGGATGATGATGAGCGTGTCGACGACCTTCTGCAGGGCCTCGATGCCCTCATCGGCCTGCCGCATGCGCTTCACGCCCTCGAACTGGAAGGGCTTCGTCACGACGCCGACCGTCAGCACGCCGAGTTCCCGCGCGGCCTGCGCGATGATCGGGGCCGCGCCGGTGCCGGTGCCACCGCCCATGCCGGCGGTGATGAAGCACATGTGCGCGCCGGCCAGGTGGTCGACGATGTCTTCGATCGATTCTTCTGCCGCGCTTGCCCCGACGGCCGGCCGCGCGCCGGCGCCGAGCCCTTCGGTCACCCGCGCGCCCATCTGGATACGGCTGGTGGCGCGGCTTTGCGCCAGCGCCTGCGCGTCGGTGTTCGCGACGACGAATTCGCAGCCCTCGAGCTGCTGGTCGATCATGTTGTTGACGGCGTTTCCGCCGGCCCCGCCGACACCGAAAACGGTGATGCGAGGTTTCAGGTCCGGCTCTGCGTCCGGCATGGTGAGGTTGAGAGTCATCAGCTGGTCCGCCTGTTGTTCTGGTTCGGCCGCGGTCTTGGGTGCCGTTTCAGCCGTCATGCGCCTCATTGGGGCAGACACTAGTCAATTCACGCTGCGTCGTCACGCGGAATCTGGCAATTTTGGCATAAATATTGGGGCTAAATGAGGCGCGGCAGCGGGATATTGCCGACACCTACCAGATTTAGCGGAGCGCCCAGTAAACGAACGCAAAAATGGCCCGGGCCAACCCGGCCCGGAGATCCATACACACGTCGACGAGGGTCTGCTCGGCCTCCGTCCGCGCCTTTGCCAGCGCTTGTGGATAAGTTATCAGGCCCGTTCGCCGACGTCACGCGATTCCCGCGCCCGATCACGGGAAATTTTGTCCTACCAGTTGTCCCGGAACCAGCGCACGGCGCGCCGGATCGACCGTACCGGCGTCCGCTCGGCCGGGACCTCGAAATCCCACCATTCGTCCTGCGGATGCGCCGCGAACAGCGCCAGACCGACGCAGGCCGAGAAGGCCGGGCCGGTGGCCGATTGCGGCAGCCCCTGCACCCGGAGCGGCCGGCCAAGGCGGACCTGATTGCCGAGGATCCGGCTCGCCAGCCCGTCGAGACCGGGCATCTGGCTCGCCCCGCCGGTCAGCACGACCCGCTGCGAGGGCAGGCAGTCGAAGCCGGCCGCGACGAGCCTGTCGCGCACCTCCTCGAGGATCTCCTCGACCCGGGGCCGGATGACCCCGATAAGCTCGGCCCGGCTGACGCGGCGCCTGTCGTGGTGCCAGTCGCCGGTATCGGCCTCGAGCTCGATCATCTCGCGGTCGTCCATGCCGGTCGCGACGACGCCACCATACCGGGTCTTGAGCCGTTCGGCCGCGGCCCAGGGCACCTGAAGCGCCTGACCGATATCGCCGGTGACATGATCGCCGCCCATCCGGACGGTGTCGGCGAAGATCATGTGCTTCTTCACGAAAATGCTCAGGCCCGTGGTCCCGCCGCCCATGTCGATACAGGCCGCGCCAAGTTCCTGCTCGTCCTCGACGAGGCTGGAGATGCCGGCAGCATAGGGTGCGGCGGCAAGCCCGGCGAGTTCGAGATCGCAGCGCTTCACGCAGTAGATCAGCGCCTCGATCGCCGGGCCGTCGATCGTCAGCATGTGGATGTCGGCGGATATCCTGTTGCCGACCTGTCCGCGCGGATCCTTGAGCCCGGTGCGGTGGTCGATGGCGAAGTTCACGGGTTGGGCGTGCAGCACCTCCCTGCCCTCGCCGATATCCGGCACGTCGCAGGCCGCAAGAACGCGCGCGACGTCGGTTTCGCCAACTGCGTTCTCGGCCAGTGCGACATCGCCGGCCAGGCCGTAGGATCGCGGCCGCCCGCCGGCAAGACTGACGATCACGTGGTCGACCCGGACGGCCGCCATCTTCTGCGCCGCCTGAACCGCGGTGCGGATCGCGCGCTCGGTCTCCTGCATGGTCTCGATCTCGCCGAAGCGCACCCCGCGGGACCGCGTCGTCGCCGCGCCGATCACCCGGAACGAGGCCTGCCCGGCCATCCGCCCGACGCCCTCGGCGAAATCGTTCACCGCGTCGAAGCGCAGAACGAGAGCGGATATCTTGAAGCTGCCGATGTCGAGAATGGCGATCACGCCGCGCCGCAGGGCCTCCTGCCGCTTGGCCCGCATCATCCGCTGCGACTGGTAGAGCGTTCTCATCCCCTGTCCTCCCCCAGAGCCTGTTCCTCGAAATCCCGGATGCGCCGCAGTTCCGCCTGCGCCGCCGGCGAGAGCTGAACGCTCAGCCGGTCGGGATTGCGCATATCCACCCGCAGCACGTCGCGGTTCAGGATGTCCTGCGCGTCGTGCAAAGCCAGCAGCCGGTCCAGCGCCTCGTGCGGCGCGTGCGCCGGCAACAGGATGCGCCGGTCGTCGGTCAGCACGATGTCCCACCGGCGCTCGCCCATGCGGACGAGGCCACGGATGCGGTCGGCGATCGGCTCGGATGCGGCCAGAAGTTCAAGTGCCTCGGCCGCGGCGATATCTGCCCCCTCGCCCGCGATCTGCGGCAGCGACGGCGCCCCGGGGCGGTCCGACAGGGCGGCCACGAACGTGCCGGTCTCGTCGATAAGAACCGGGCCACCTCGGGTCTGCCAGACCAGCGCCGGCTGGCGTTCGACCACCTCGACCGACAGGTAGCCGCCGCCGCGGATGCGCAGGTCGGCCTCCCGCACGGCAGACAGTCCGAGGATTCGGTTGCGAAGCATGTCGAGATCGAGGTCGAAGGAGCTGACCGGCAGGTCGACACCGAGAACCAGCCGGATCTCGTCGGCCAATGCGTGGCTCGCGCCTTCGATGCCGATCACCTCGACCTGGAATTCCGGGCGCATCTCGATCTCGCGGCGGATCTCGGCGATCTGGTCGGTGACTGCGCGCAGGTTTTCCTCGTCCGAGGCCCAGATGCCGATGGCGCCGAAAACGATCGCCGCGGGAATACCGACGCGGCAGAGCCGGCGGAACACCGGGGTCAGCCACAGCCGCTCCATCCGGTAGGCCCACCGGGACGGCGCAGGATCCCGAAAGACCGGCCCGCGTCTCTGACCCATCAACGGGCGCATTGCATGTCCGGCTGGCAGTCGCGGCCAAGGAAGGTGTCGGAGACGGCAGTCCGCGCCTCGGGGTGCAGGACGGTCACGATCACGGCCAGAAGCACGGCCGATACCGGGCCGCCCACGGTCCACGCCCGGCGCAGGCCGGGCCGGTCGCGCAGCTGGTCGATCATCTGTCGCATGAGGCATCCTCCACGATCCACCGGCACAGGGCCCCGAAGCTCAGGCCGGCATGTTGCGCGTGTTCGGGGGTGAGCGATGTCGGCGTCATCCCCGGCTGCGTGTTGAGTTCGAGCACGATGAGCCCATCGAGACCCCGGCTGTCGTCCCACCGGTAGTCGGTCCGCGTGACACCGCGGCAGCCGAGCGCGCGATGGGCGGTCAGAGCCATCCCGAGGCAGGCCTCGGTGATCTCGTCGGGGATTTCGGCCGGAATGACATGGCGCGAACCGCCGGGGGCGTATTTCGCGTGGTAGTCGTACCAGCCGTCGGTGAAGATCTCGGTCACCGCCAGCGGACGGTCGTCGAGAACGCTCACTGTCAGCTCGCGACCCGGCACATAGGTCTCGACCATCAGCCGCGCGGGCAGCCCGTCATCGAGCTTCGGCGGGCCGTTCGCGGCCGCGTCGACGATGTAGACGCCGACAGACGACCCATCGGCCACCGGCTTCACGACATAGGGCGGCGACAGGACATGGGCGGCCTCGATCTCGGCGCGCGTGGCCTCCCGGCTCTCGGCGACCGGCAGCCCCGCGACGCGGAACGCGGCTTTCGAGCGTTCCTTGTCCATGGCCAGCGACGAGGCCAGCACCCCGGAATGGGTGTAGGGAAGGCGCAGCCATTCGAGCAGGCCCTGGACGCAGCCATCCTCACCCCACCGGCCATGCAGCGCGTTGAAACAGACGTCGGGCTGGATGTCGGACAGGCGTTCGGCCAGATCGGGGCCGGCATCGACCTCGATCACGTCAAACCCCTCGCCGCGCAGCGCAGACGCGCATTCGCGGCCCGACGACAGGGACACGTCGCGCTCGGCTGACGCGCCGCCCATCAGGACCGCTACACGGGGGGACGTCCTGCCCGAACGTTCGCCCATTACCGCCTCATCCTGCCGGGCTTTTTTGCGCCCGGTCGGGAAATTGCTCAGCCCGCGGGTTCTCCCACGCGCATGATTTCCCATTCTAGCGTGATACCGCTGTGTTGGAAAACCCTTTTTCGGACTTCCTCGCCCAGGGATTCGAGGTCTTCGGCGGTTGCCCCGCCGGCATTGATGAGAAAGTTCGGATGCTTCTCGGACATCTGCGCCCCGCCCTTCCGGACGCCCCGCAGGCCGGCCTCGTCGATGACCTTCCAGGCTTTCAGTTCGTGGCTGTCGTCGGCCAGGCCGGTCGAGGAATAGCCGGCGGGATTGCGGAAGGTCGAGCCGGCGGAGCGGTCCTTTGTCGGCTGGCTCGCATCGCGGCGGGCGAGCTGGTCTTCCATCTTCGCGGCAAGCGCCTCCGGGTCGCCGGTTTCGGCGCGGAACGTGACCTCGGTCACGACACCTTCGGGCAGGTCGGTCTGACGGTAGGCGAAGGCGATGTCACCGGGTCCGAGCACGCGGACCGTCCCGTCGCGCAGCACCATCCGGGCCGAGACGAAGTGGTCGGCGACGTATGATCCGTAACAGCCCGCATTCATCTTCAGCGCCCCGCCGATTGAGCCCGGAATGGTGCGCAGGAACGTGAGGTCGAGCCCCGCTTCGGCCGCGCGCTTCGCGACCTGTGCGTCGAGCGCCGCGGCGCCCGCCGTGACGGTGTCGCTGTCTATCGCGATGCCGTTGAAGCCGCGCCCGAGCCGGATGACCACCGCCCGAAGGCCGCCATCTCGGACGATGAGGTTCGAACCCACGCCCATCGGGAACACCGCGATGTCCGGGTCGAGTGCGCCAAGAAAGGCCGACAGGTCCGCCTCGTCCGCCGGCTGGCAGAACCAGTCCGCCGGTCCGCCGACCCGCAGCCAGGTCAGGTCCGCAAGGGGCCGGTTCGGCGTGAGCCGCCCGCGGGTCTCAGGCATCGTCGTCATACCCGGCCCTGCGCGCGGGCGACCAGCGATCCGACGCCCCAACCGATCGTGCCCGGCAGGATTCCGGCCGTCGCGAGGATGAGCAGGAGAACGCGGGGCCAGCCACCGACCGCCATTGCGGCCACGGCGATGCCGGCGGCCAGAAGCAGTCCCAACAGCACAAGTCTGCGATTGATCCGCCAGCCAAGGTACCATCCGGCGACATAGCCGACCCCGAGCCCGAGCCCGAGGGCCACGACGCCTGCCCGCATCAGCGCGTAGTCGATCACGCCTGCGGCCCGAACACCCGCCGTATCCACCGGCCGAAATAGAAGACAGGCCAGCGCAGGATCGAGGCGCCGGCCGCCATCACGCCGATGCCCCACCACGGCCCGAGCTGCAGCGTGACGTACCCGACGATGGGAATACCGACGGCGATCAGCCCCCATGCGGCGGGCCAGTGGAACCGTTGAGGGCCAAGGCTGACAAGGCAGCCGGATACGGCCCAGAGGCAGGCGAGCGTGAGCGAGAACGGCATCACGTCTCCTCCCCGCGCCGCATGGCACGACGGGCGAAGTAGATCAGCGGATTGCGGAACATCGAGGCGATCGCGAAGATCATCGCCGCCCCCCACAACCAGCCGTTCTGCACCCCGACAAAGACCGCGAGCGGCAGTGACAGGACCAGAAGCGCGATGCCGGGCGGGAACTGCATCCGGTACGGCAGAAAGGCCGTGATCGCGGCGGCAAGCACCCAGAGGCAGGCGAGGATCAGCGACAGGCTCATTTGGCCTGTCCTCCGCGCGGCGGCGGCCGGTCGCGCACGGGGACCGGTACCGGGGCGGGTTGCGGCAGAAGGCCGGCGAGACGGTCGATCAGGTCGAAGATCCGGGCCATCTCAGCACGCCTCCGCGCGCGCCGGCGGCTTCCTCAGCCGCTCGGGCAGGTTGTTGGCCCAGGACGAGATCGTGCCGGCGCCCAGACAGACGACGATATCGCCCGACCGCGCCTGTTCGCGCACGAGCCGCTCGAGGTCGTCCTCGTTCAGGATTGCGCGGGCGTGGCGGTGGCCGTGGCGGATAAGCCCCTGCACGAGATCGTCGCGGCTTGCACCCGGGATCGGATCCTCCCCGGCGCTGTAGACCTCGGCGATGGCAACCACATCGGCTTCGTTGAAGCAGCCGCAGAAATCGTCGAACAGGGTGGACAGCCGGGTGTAGCGGTGCGGCTGGTGCACGGCGATAACCCGTGCGCCCGGCTCCACCGCCTGCCGCGCGGCGCGCAGGACCGCGGCGATTTCCACCGGGTGATGACCGTAATCGTCGATGATCGAGACCCCGTCGACCTCGCCGACGCGGGTGAAGCGGCGGTTCACGCCGCCGAAATTGGCCAGCGCATCGCGGATCTCGGCCTGTTTGAGACCGAGATGCCGGGCCACAGCCACCGCGGCCAGCGCGTTCGAGACGTTGTGATCGCCGGGCATCGGAAGCGTGCAATTCTCGATCACGAGACCTTCGGCCTGCAGGGCGATGTCGAAATGGGCGATGCCCTTTTCGTAGCGCAGATTGACCGCGCGCACGTCCGCTTGCGCGTTGAAGCCGAAGGTCAGAACGCGGCGGTCGGTGATCCGGCCGACGAGGGTCTGGACCTCGGGATGATCGGTGCAGCAGACGGCGAGACCGTAGAACGGGATGTTCGACACGAAGTCGTAGAAACCCTGCCGGAGGTTCTCGATCGACCCCCAGTGCTCCATGTGCTCGGGGTCGATGTTCGTGACGATGGCGATGGTCGCGGGAAGGCGGTTGAACGTCCCATCGCTCTCGTCGGCCTCGACCACCATCCAGTCGCCCTGCCCCACACGAGCGTTCGAGCCATAGGCGTGGATGATGCCGCCGTTGATGACCGTGGGATCGACTCCGCCGGCATCGAGAAGCGTCGCGACGAGCGTCGTCGTCGTCGTCTTGCCGTGCGTGCCGGCCACCGCGATGTTCGACCGGAGGCGCATCAGTTCGGCCAGCATTTCGGCCCGGCGGACAACCGGCAGGCCCATCGCGCGGGCCGCGTCGAGCTCGGGATTGCCGCGCTTGATCGCGGAAGAGATCACGACGACCTCGGCCTCCTGCAGGTTTTCCGCCTTCTGGCCGACGAAGATCTTCGCGCCCAGGTCATGCAGGCGGTCGGTGATCTTCGAGGCTTTCAGGTCCGAGCCCTGCACAGTGTAGCCGTGGTTCAGGAGAACCTCTGCGATGCCCGACATGCCGATGCCGCCGATCCCGACAAAATGGATCGGCCCAAGCGCCGTGGGCAGTTTCGTTGCGGCGTTCATTCCTGTCCCCTCCCGGCCAGCTCTTCCACAAGATCCGCCAGCCGGTCACTTGCATCCGGAACCCCTTGCGCCAATGCGGCATTCGCCATCATCAGCGCCCCCTCGGGGTTATCCAGGACCGTGGCGATATGCTCCGAAAGCACCTCTGGCGTCAATCTGCTTTCGGGAATGAGAATAGCTGCCCCGGCGTCAACCAGCGCCCGCGCATTGGCGGTCTGGTGGTCACCGGTTGCGGCGGCGAAGGGGATCAGGATCGACGGTCGGCCAATCACGGTGAGATCGGCGATGCTCGACGCGCCGGCCCGGCTGATGACGAGCTGCGCTTCAGAGAACCGGCGCGGCACGTCGCGGAAGAAGGTGTCGACCTCGGCCGGGATGCCGGCCTCGGCATAGGCGCGGGCGACGCGGTCGACATCCTCCTCGCGTGCCTGCTGCGCGATGCGGACCTGCGACCGGAGCTGGTCCGGCAGCGCGGCGACGGCCCTGGGCACCACGTCCGACAGGATGCGCGCGCCCTGGCTGCCGCCGATGACGACGACCGAAAGCGGGTAGTCGCCGGGGGCGATGTAGGCCGCGCCCGCACGCTCGAGGACGGCGGCGCGCACCGGGTTGCCGGTATGGACCGCGTTCGCCCCGCCCGGCACCTCGGTCGGCCAGGTCCCGCAGGCCACCGCCTCGACCCGGCGGGCGAAGACCTTGTTCACCTTGCCGAGAATGCCGTTCTGTTCATGCACCAGCCGTGGCCGCCCGGTGAGCCGCGCGGCCGACATGGCCGGGATCGAGGGGTAGCCGCCGAAGCCGATCACCGCGGCGGGCTTTTCGCGCATCATCGCGGAAGTGGCCGTGATCACGCCGGACAGGATGCGGAACGGGACCAGGAGCTTGGCGAAGATGCCGCCGCGCGCGAAGGTCGCGGACGCGACCTGCCGGACCTCGACGACGTGGGGAAAGCCGCCGGTGTAGCGCGCGCCGCGGGCATCGGTCGACAACACGACGCGCCAGCCCCGGCGCAGCATCGTCTCGGCCAGCGCCTGCGCGGGGAACATGTGCCCGCCAGTGCCGCCTGCCGCGATCATGAGAAGGGGTGCCTCGGCATTCATCCGCGCCCTCGTCCGACGAGATAGTCGCGGATCTCGCCCTGCGGCCGGACCCGGGTGAGGCAGAGGAGCATGCCGACGGTCAGGCCGGTGGCGATAAGGCTCGACCCGCCGTAGCTGACGAAGGGCAGTGTCATGCCCTTGGCCGGCAGGAGACGCACCGCGACACCGAGATTGATGAAGGCCTGCAGCGCAAGCAGGCTCGCCAGCCCCGCGCCGGCCAGCCGAATGAACGGATCACGTTCGCGCATCAAGCGGAAGAAGGCGCGGAGCGCGATGGTTGCGAAAAGCCCGATGATGACGAGTACGAGGACAAGCCCGTATTCCTCGGCCGCGACCGAGATGATGAAGTCGGTATGCGCGTCGCTCAGGTGCCAGATGACCGAGCCTTCGCCCGGACCGGCGCCGAAGACGCCGCCATTGCGGATCGCCTCGCCCGCGCGGGCAAGCTGCGATGTGGGGTCGAGATCCGGATTCAGAAAGCCGTCGATCCGGCGCGCGAAGTGTTCCGAGTTCGAATAGGCGACGGCACCCGCCCCGAGGATCGCCGCGCCCACGCCGATGACGATCAGCATCGGCGCCCCGGCGACGAAGTAGATCACGCACCATGCGAAGAGGATCAGCGCCGATTGCCCGAAATCGGGCTGGATGGCGAGAAGGCCGACGATCAGCACTGTGAGCATCAGGGAGATGGTCTTGCCCGGCGGTCCGGCGACCTCGGTCGAGGCTGCCATCAGCCAGGCGATGACGACGACGAAAACGGGCTTCATCATCTCCGAGGGCTGCACGTCCGCCACGCCGAGCGAGAACCAGCGCACCGCACCGGTCCCGTGGTCGGTGCCGAGGACCGGCAGCAGGATGAGCGCGGCGAGCGCCGCGGCAAAGCCGATCGTCGAGAGCCGCCGGACGAGAACCGGCCGCATCATCGACACTGCGAACATCACGAAGAGCGCCATCGCCCCGAAGATCGCCTGCCGCGTCACGTAGAGGAACGGCGGCTGCCCGTTTTCCAGCGCCAGCGGTGGCGACGACGCGAAGCCAAGCAGAATACCGATGGAGAACAGCGCCAGAACGCACCCGATTGTGACCCGGTCGACCGTCCGCCACCAGCGCGGCAAAACCGCCTCGCCCGACTGCACGATCACCGTGCCATGCGCAATTTCCGTCATGGAACCCGCTCTGCCTGTACTGCCTCATACCGCCCGGTTTTCCGGGTCTGTCATGGAGACTAACGCGAAACGGCGCCCGGGGCCAGAAAAACCGGCCGGAATCAGGCCGGCGGCTGCCAGAGCTCCAGCTTGCGGCCGTCGGGGTCCATGATCCACGCGAAGCAACCGTATTCTAGGTCTTCGCGCGGCTGCACCTGGCTGACGCCGGCTGCCTCGGCATGGGCGAGGATCGCGTCGAGATCGTCGACCATCAGGTTCAGCATGAAGGGTAATTCGGAGGGGTCGAAATAGTCCGTCCGGGCCTCGAACCCGCTGAAGATGGTCATCGCGCCCGGTCCGTGGATGGCCGCGCTCTCGGCGTGGTGGAAATGGAAGCCGCCGTAGTCTTCGGCTTTCATGCCGAGCACCCGCTCGTACCAGGTGCGCGTCGCGGCCGGATCCGCGCATTTCAGAAAGACCCCGCCGATCCCGAGTACCTTCGCCATCCGCGCGTCCCTCCCCTGTCTAGCCGAGGCGCTTCTGCACCTCCGCCGTGAAATCCTCGCCGCGTTTCTCGAAATTGTCGTACTGGTCGAAGCTCGCCGCCGCGGGGGCGAGAAGCACGGTGTCGCCGGGCTCGGCCTCGGCCATCGCCGCCTCGACGGCGCGGGCCATCGTGCCGCAGACCTCGGCTTCGATCCCCGTGAGCTGGCGGGCGAACGCCTCTGCCTCGCGCCCGATCACGTAGGCCTTCGCGACGTTGCCCGCGCTGTCGAGCAGCGCGCCGAGCCCGCCCTCCTTCTCCAGCCCGCCGCAGATCCAGCGGATGCGCGGGAAGGCCGACAGCGCCATGCGCGCCGCGTCGACATTGGTGGCCTTGCTGTCGTTGACGAAGCGGATGCCGTTCGTCTCGGCGACGATCTGGCTTCGGTGCGGCAGGCCCCGGAAGCTTGCGAAGGCGGTTTCGATCGCGCGCGGCCCGAGGCCGAGCGCCCGGCAGGCGGCATAGGCGCAGGCGGCGTTCTGGTGATTGTGCTGTCCTGGAAGCCCCGCGACCTCGCGCAGGTCGATGGATGAGACCTGCCGCGCCTTGCGGCTTTCCGACAGCCATCCCTTGCGGACCGTCACGTACCAGCCCGGCCCCGCAAGCTTGCGGCCCACCGCCACGCGGATCAGGCGTTCATCCCCCGGCCCCTCCGACATCTGGTTGGCGAGATACCGGCCCTCGGCCTCGTCCACGCCGATGACAGCGCGGTCCGGCCCGCCCTCCGAGAACAGCCGCCGCTTCGCCGCGAAATACCCGCCGGGGCCGCCGTGCCGGTCGAGATGGTCGGGGCTGAGATTGGTGAAGACGGCGATGTCCGGTGTGAGCGCGCGGGCAAGCTCGGTCTGGTAGCTCGACAGTTCCAGCACCACCACGCCGCCATCGCCCGGCGGATCGATATCGAGCACACCGCGGCCGATATTGCCGGCCAGCTGCGTCTCGGTCCCGGCCTCGGTGAGGATGTGGTGGATCAGCGCCGCGGTGGTGGACTTGCCGTTCGACCCGGTCACCGCGACGATGCGCGGCGTGATCTCGTGGTCGGCCCAGTCGCCCTGCCCCACGGCGCGAAAGAACAGCCCGATATCGTTGTCGACCGGAACGCCCGCTTCCATCGCCGCGGCAATCGCGGGATGGGGCGCGGGATAAAGATGCGGGATGCCTGGCGAGACGACGAGGGCGGCCACGGCCTCGAACGCGCCGGCTTTGGTCAGGTCCACGAGCGGGATGTCCTCGGCCTCCGCCGCCGCCCGGCCACCCGGGCCGTCATCCCACGCGATGACCTCGGCGCCCCCGGCCCTGAGCGCCCGCGCTGCCGACAGGCCCGACCGGCCGAGGCCAAGGATCGCGACGCGCTGGCCGCTGTATTCGGTGACAGGGATCATCGCGACGATCCTTAGCGCGCCCGCAGGATCGCTTCCAGCCAATCCGCGCGGGCGGCGACCGGAGCCTCGGGCAGTGTCTCCACCTCCATGCCGAGATCGGCCAGCGCGGCCGCGATGTCCTCGTATTCGGCCACGGCATCATCGAAGCTGTGCTGCCGCTCGGGGTCCCGGTCGAAGATCGACTCCCACGGCGGGGCGAGAACGGCGAGATCGTAGGTGCATCTTCCCGCGGCAGCGCCCGGTTCGGCATCCGCCCGCGCAAGGGCCAGAGCCGCGTCGAGCACGCCGCGATCGAAGATGACCGTACCGGCGCGCGCGCCTTCCCAGTCAGCCATGGCCATCTTCAGACAGAGCCGGGCGAAGCGTTCGGGATCGATCCAGGGCAGGCCCGTGCCGCCCATCCGCTCTTCCGCGCGGGTCACGCGCCGGCCCGGTTCCTTGACGGTGTCCCATCCCCGGGCCGCCATTTCCGCCAGAAGCGCGGATTTCCCCGCACCCGAGCATCCCGTCAGAAGGATCCTGCGCACGGCCACGGTTCAGACCTCGTCGTCGTCCACTTCGAGCTGGCCGGACATGCGCCGCCAGAGAATGCCCCAGTACATGCCGACCGCCATGACGACCGACAGCGCGAGCAACGCGATCCACGTGTTGACCGTCGGGTTCTGAAGGCTGAGCCAGCCGAAATCGAACAGGACCCAGACTGCGGCCCCGATCACGGCCAGCACCAGCACGACGCCGAGCGCACCGATCCCGCGCAGCACGGCCGTGACGAAGAGGATGTAGGCGATCAGCAGCACCAGCCCGATCAGCACGATGAGCGGTTTCTGATCGGCCCAGTTCCCCATCGCCCACCGAACGTAGGAATAGGCGGTCGGGTTGTAGGTTGCCGTGAGGATGACGAAGGCGAAGAGCCAGCGGAGGAGGAAGCCCATCTCAGCGCACCTTCAGTGTTGCGAGGCCGATGAGGGCGAGGATCAGCGAGATGATCCAGAAGCGGATCACGATCTGCGGCTCGGCCCATCCCTGCTTCTCGAAATGGTGGTGGATCGGGGCCATCAGGAAAACCCGGCGGCCGGTCCGCTTGTAGACCGCGACCTGGATGATGACACTGAGCGCCTCGACCACGAAAAGCCCGCCGACGATGGCCAGCACGATCTCGTGCTTCGTGGCCACGGCGATTGCTCCGAGCGCACCGCCAAGGGCGAGCGAACCGGTATCGCCCATGAAGACTGCTGCGGGCGGCGCGTTGTACCAGAGGAAGCCGAGCCCGCCGCCGATCAGTCCGGCGGAGAAGATCAGAAGCTCACCCGTGCCCTGGACGTAATGGACGTCGAGATACTCGGTGAAGTCGACCCGCCCGACCGCGTAGGCAATAACGCCGAGCGTGCCGGCGGCGATCATCACCGGCATGATCGCGAGCCCGTCGAGCCCGTCGGTCAGGTTCACCGAATTGGCCGAACCGACGATGACAATCATCGCGAAGGGCACGAAAACCCATCCGAGGTTCAGCAGGAAATCCTTGAAGACCGGGAAGGCCAGACGGCCCTGAAGCGCCATATGCGTCGGGTCGCGCGACAGGAGATC
The DNA here is from genome assembly GCA_015689705.1 of Rhodobacterales bacterium HKCCE3408. GTDB lineage: Bacteria > Pseudomonadota > Alphaproteobacteria > Rhodobacterales > Rhodobacteraceae > HKCCE3408. The sequence goes on along the minus strand of WVSN01000017.1, from coordinate 37,571 downwards.
GGCGTCGTTCAGCCCGTGAAGATACATCGCCACGCCGCCGGCGGCGGCCGCGATCACGAGGCCGAGGCCGAAGCGCACGCGGGCCGAGACGCCCTTGGTGGTCTGCCGGCTGACCTTGGCCCAGTCATCGACGAACCCGATCAGCCCGAAGGCGACCGTGACCGACAGGACGAGCCAGACATAGGCATTGTCGAGCCGGGCCCAGAGCAGCGTGGACAGCGTCAGCGCGGCCAGGATCAGCAGCCCGCCCATGGTCGGCGTACCGGCCTTGGTCAGGATATGGCTTTCCGGCCCGTCGGTCCGGATCGGCTGGCCCTGGCTGTACTTGCGCCGGAGCAGGTTGATCAGCGGGCGCCCGAAGATGAAACCAAAGATCAGAGCGGTGAAGAAAGCACCGCCCGCACGGAAGGTGATGTACCTGAAAAGGTTGAAGAAATCACCACCGTCGGACAGGGCATTGAGCCAGTAGAGCATGTCAGCCGGGCCCCCTAGCCCCGATCCGCGACCGCTTGCCCCAGTTTTCGCAGGGCGTCAACGACACGGCTCATGTTGGAGGACTTCGATCCCTTCACCAGCAGAATGTCGCCGGAGCGCAATTCGGCCGGAAGGGCGCTGGCCAGCTCGTCCGCTGTATCACAATGCAGCCCGCGCTTGGCCTGCGGCAGGGCGGCGTCGAGGTGCGCGATCAGCGCGCCCGCAGTGTGAACCAGATCGACCGCGGCCATGGCGGGAACCTCTGCCAGCCCGGCATGAAGACGCGCAGCGGCGGGACCGAGTTCCATCATGTCGCCGAGGACGGCGATGCGGCGGCCCCGGCCCTTCGGCGTTGCCGCCGCGAGAACCTCGAGGCTGGCCGCGACCGAAGCGGGATTGGCGTTGAACGCATCGTCGATCATCTCGATGCCGTCGTTGTCGGTCAGGTTCAGCACGATCCGCTCGCGCGTGCCCCGGCCCTCGACCGGCATCCAGGCGGCCAGCGCCAGCCCGGCGCGCGCCACGTCGGCCCCGGCCGCGCCGACGGCGGCCAGAACGGCAAGCGCGTTCATCGCGAAGTGCCGACCCGGAACGCCGAGTTTCACCAGCATTTCGGCGCCGTCGAGTTCCAGTTTCAGAACCGTCGCCTCGCCCGAAACCTCGACATGCTCGGCGCGCGCCTCGACGCCCGGCCCGGTGCCGAAGCGGACGATGCGGGCGCCGGAGGACTGGGCGCGGGCCTGGAGGATACCAGTGGTCGGAACATCGGCGTTCAGCACCGCGGCACCGCCCCGTTTAAGGCCGGCGACGATATCCGCCTTCTCGGCGGCGATCGCCTCGATCGTGCCGAGCGCTTCGAGATGGGCGGCGGCGACCGTCGTGACGATGGCAACGTCGGGTGCGGCCATGACCGAGAGCGGCGCAATCTCACCGGGTGCATTCATGCCGATCTCGATGATCGCGAAATCGGTCTCGCGCGGCATCCGGGCGAGCGTGAGCGGCACGCCCCAGTGGTTGTTGTAGCTGGCGACGCTGGCGTGTGTGGCGCCCTGCGGCGAGAGGGCCGCGCGCAGCATCTCCTTGGTCGTGGTCTTGCCGGCGGAACCGGTGACGGCGATGACGGTCGCATCGGTCCGCGCACGGCCTGCGCGGCCAAGCGCCTCGAGCCCCTGCTGCACGTCAGGCACGACGAGAAGTGGCGCGTCTTCCAGACCGTCGGGCACGCGGGAAACGAGCGCCGCCACAGCCCCTTTTTCCAGGGCATCGGCCACGAAGTCATGCCCGTCGCGGGCGGCCGTCAGCGCGATAAACAGATCACCGGGACGAAGCGTCCGGGTGTCGATCGAAACACCCGTCGCCTGCCAGTCTCCGCCGCGAAGGCTCCCGCCCGTGGCCCCGGCCGCCTCGGACGAGGTCCAGAGCGCGGTCATGCCGCCCCCTCGAGCGCGGCGACCGCGAGGCTCGCCTGTTCCACGTCGTCGAACGGATAGACCACGTCGCCGACGATCTGCCCGGTCTCGTGTCCCTTGCCTGCGATGAGAAGCGCGTCGCCCGGTTCCAGTGCGTCGACCGCCATCAGGATCGCCTCGGCCCGGTCGGCGACTTCAGTCGCGTCGGGGCAGCCATCGAGAATAGCGGCGCGGATCAGCGCGGGGCTTTCGCTGCGCGGATTGTCGTCCGTGACGAAGACGATGTCGGCATTCGCTGCGGCAGCGCGGCCCATCATCGGACGCTTGCCCCGGTCGCGGTCACCGCCGGCGCCGAAGACGACGATGAGGCGGCCCATGACGTGAGGGCGCAACGCCTTCAGCGCGATCTCTAGAGAGGCGGGCGTATGCGAATAGTCGACGAAGACCGGCGCGCCGGAGCGACGCCGGGCGGCCAGCTGCATCCGGCCGCGCACGCCGGTCAGACGTGGCAGGCAGGCGAAGACCTCGGGCGCCTCGGCCCCGCCCGCGATGGCGAGCCCGGCGGCCTGAAGCGCATTCAGCGCCTGGAACCCGCCGATCAGCTCCAGCCGGGCACGATGGGCGACGCCGCGATAGCGGAACAGCACGTCCTGCCCGGTCTCGTCGAGCCGGCGACCGGTAATGCGGATCGTGGCGCCGGGTTCGTCTTCGCCGACGCTGAGGACGGTCTGCCCGCGACCTTCCGCAATCGCCAGAACCGCCCGGCCCGAGCGTTCGCCGAGGTTCGGTACGGCGATTCCGTCATCGGGCAGGAGTTCGGTGAAGAGCCGCAGCTTCGCGGCCTCGTAGGCTTCCATCGTGCCGTGGTAGTCGAGGTGATCCTGGCTGAGATTGGTGAAAGCCGCCGCAGCGAGGTGCACGCCGTCCATCCGCCGCTGGTCGAGCCCGTGCGAGGACGCTTCCATCGCCACATGCGTCACCCCGGCCGACGCCATGTCGGCCAGAAGCTTGTGCAAGGTCAGCGGGTCCGGCGTGGTATGGATGCCCGGGGCGGAGAACGCGCCCTCCACCCCTATCGTGCCGATCGACGCCGCCTCGTGACCGAGCAGCTGCCAGATCTGGCGCGTGAAGCTCGCCACGCTGGTCTTGCCGTTCGTGCCCGTGACGGCGACGACGGTCGCCGGCTGCGCACCGTACCAGAGCGCCGCGGCCTGGGCGAGCGCAGCGCGCGGCTCCTCGACTGCGACGAGCGCGGCCTGGCCGAGATCCCGGCCGGCGATCCGCGCGCCTTCCGCGTCGGTCAGGATCGCGGCGGCGCCCTGCGCGACGGCGGTGGCCACGAACTCGGCGCCGTGGACACGCGTTCCCGGAAGCGCTGCGAACAGGTGCCCCGGCGCGACCTTGCGGCTGTCGAGCGACAGGCCCGACACGGCGACATCGCCGCCCCGCGTGGCCGTCAGCCCAAGCGCCGACAGGGGTGTCTTGCCGTGGGCCATGGTCGAATCCCTACCCGTCTAGTTCGAAGCGCTGGATAGCCGAGTCCCTGCCACCGGTTCAATCTCGGGCCGGAGACCCAGAAGCGGGCCGACGCGCCGGATGATCGCCGTTCCGACCGGCACCGCGGTGTAACCCGCAGTCCGCTCGACGTTGCCGGCGATCTCGACCCAGGGCTCTTCCAGCGTCGTGATCAGGACGTATTGCGGGTCGAGCGCCGGGAAGACAGAGGCGAAGGTCGTGCGGTTGCGATCCTCGGCATAGCCCGAACCGTCCGCCAGAACGATATCCGCCGTGCCGGTCTTGCCGCCGACCGGGTAGCCGGCCTCCTGCGCCATGGTCGCCGTGCCTTCGGTCACCACGTCGGCCAGCATGCCGCGCATGACCGCGCTGACCTCTTCGGAGACGACGCGCGGGCCCGGCGCGGGCGGGGTATCCTGCGCGATCAGGGTCGGCGTCACCCGCGTTCCGCCGCCAAGGACGGTCGCATACGCGGCGGCCAGATGCACTGGCGTGACCGCGATGCCGTGGCCGTACGCGACCGTGGCCGTCGAGATTTCGCGCCATGGGTTCGGCCAGAGCGGCCGCGCGCTGCCGGCCTCGACCATCTCGAGCGGGAGCGCATCGGCGAGCCCGAGATCGCGAAGGAAGCCCTGCATCCGTTCGGGTCCGATCATCGCGGCGATGCGCGCGGTGCCGATGTTCGAGGAATGCACGATCACGTCATGAACGCTCTGCTCCGGCCCGTAATAGTGGAAGTCGTTGATGCGCTCGCGCGTGACGATGTAGGGCCGCTCGGTGTTGATCATCGTCGACGGATTGACCAGCCCGATGTCGAGCGCCTGCGCCACGGTGAAGAGCTTGAAGACCGAGCCGAGTTCGTAGACGCCCTGCACTGCGCGGTTGAAGATCGGCGTCTCCTCGGGCCGCACGCCTTCGGCCGGAAGCGGCCGGGCGTTCGGGTCGAAATCGGGCAACGACGCCATGGCGATGATCTCGCCCGTGTCGATATCCATCAGCACGGCGGATGCGCCCTGTGCCTGCATCATCTCCATGCCGCCGGCCAGTACCTCCTCGACCGCGGCCTGGATGGTCAGGTCGAGCGACAGGCGAAGCGGCGCGCCGTTATTGGCCGGGTCGCGCAGGAAGGCGTCGTGCTCGGCCTCGACCCCGGCGACGCCGATGATCTCGGCGAAGTCGACATCCTCGCGCCCGAACCGTGCGCCGCCGAGGATGTGGGCTGCGAGAGCGCCGTTGGGATAAAGCCGCATCTCGCGGTCGCCGAACAGGAGCCCCGGCTCGCCCAGGTCGTGCACGGCCTGTTCCTGCTCGGGGCTGAGGTTGTCGCGCAGCCAGACGAAATTGCTTTCCGAGGTCAGATCCTCGAGCGCGGCCTCGGCCGACAGGTCGGGGAAGATCTCGGACAATCCAAGCGCCGCCGCCTCGGGATCCACGACGAGATAGGGATGGCTGTAGAGCGAGTGAATGTTCAGATTGGTCGCCAGCACCCGGCCGTTGCGGTCGGTGATGTCGGCGCGCAGCCCCAGAAGAGCCGAACCGCGGCTCGCGATCACAGGCTCCTCCGGCTCGCTGGCCGCAAGGCTGGCCATGCGCATACCGACGGTCAGGAAGGCCGCGAAGAAGCACATCGCCAGCATCAGAAGCCGGCTTTCGGCCCGCACCCGCAGACGGTCACGGTCGGCCTGGTGTCGGCGGGCGAGGTTCTCGCGCTCGATCCGGTCGGGGTTCTGCCCTTCTTCGCGGGCGCGCAGGATCCGGGGCAGCGGGCGCAGGGGAACGCGGGCGGTCATCGCGTGACCTCCGGACCCGACGCGCTTCCCTGCAGGAGTTCGGCGTCGTCGGATGCGATGAACTCGTCTTCCGGCGCGGGATAGGCGATCTGGCTGGCATGGGCGAACTGCTCAGGCGTCATCTGCAGCAGGCCGAGACGGGTGGCGTTCAATTCCACCAGTTCGCGAAGGCGGTCGGGCCGGGTCAGGTAGGCCCATTCGTCGCGCAACATGGCGCGACGTTCGCGCGCGGCGCCGATCTCGGCGTGCAGCCGCGAGACCTCGCGCAGGGCCTCCTTCGTCTGAACATTCTGGTCATAGGCCCAGTAGCCGAGACCGATCACGGCGAAGGCGATGAGCCAGGTGGCGAAGGAACGCACGTCAGAACACCTCGGGCAGCTTCGGGAGGCCAAGTCGGGCGGGGTCGGCGGCGCCGGCCGGCGCGGCCGTGCGGCGGGCGACGCGCAGCTTCGCGGAGCGCGCGCGGGGATTGGCGGCGATTTCGGCCTCGTCCGGCGCGATGGCGCGGCGCGGCGTCAGCTCGAAGGCGGGATCGCGGATTTCCTCGGCCGGGGCATGACGTGATCCGCCGCCACCCTCGCTCGCGCGGTCGGCGAGGAAGCGCTTCACGATCCGGTCCTCGATGGAGTGGAACGTCACCACGGCGAGCTGTCCGCCGGGCTTGAGCGCGCGCTCGGCGGCGGCGAGGCCATCCACGAGCTGGCGCAATTCGTCGTTCACCGCGATGCGCAGCGCCTGAAAGCTGCGGGTCGCCGGATGGCTCTGCCCCGGCTTGGCGCGCGGCAGGCATTTCTCAATGATCCCTGCCAGTTGCAGGGTGGAGCTGATGCGGTTTTCGGCGCGTTCGCGCACGATGGCGCGGGCGATGCGGCGCGCGGCGCGCTCTTCTCCGTAGTGGAACAGGATGTCGGCGATCAGCGCTTCCGGCGCCTCGTTGACGACATCCTCGGCCGAAGGTCCGTCCCGTCCCATCCGCATGTCGAGCGGGCCGTCGCGGAGGAAGGAGAACCCCCGCTCGGCCCGGTCCAGTTGCATCGAGGAGACGCCGAGATCCATGACGACGCCGTCGAGTTCCGGGTATCCGGCCTCGGCCGCCAACTCGTCGAGCCGGTCGAACGTGCCCGGGGCCGGCACCAGCCGGTCGCCGAACCCGGCCGCCCAGTCGGCGGCGAGTTCGAAGGCCAGAGGGTCCCGGTCGACGGCGATCACGACATCCGCCCCCGCCTCAAGCAAGCCACGGGCGTAGCCACCAGCGCCGAAGGTCGCGTCGAGCCAGAAGCCGCGCACCGGCGCCGTGGCGCTCAGGATCGCCCCAAGCAAAACCGGGATGTGCGGGGCGCCGCCGGGTTCCGTCATGCCCCGTCAGCGCCTGACTGGCGGGCTTTCCCGGCCAGCGAAAGCGGATTGAAATGCTCATTGCCTTGCCCCAATTTTTCCAGCATCGACTGGACTTTATCGACCGTTGCCTCGCTTTCCGCGGGCTTGAAGATCTCGAACCGGTTGCCCTTGCCGAGGAACACCGCCTCGTCATCGAGATCCAGTTTCTCGCGCGCCGCCTGCGGCAGGACGAGCCGGCCGTTGTCGTCGACCGGGACCTCCTCGCACGCGCCGTAATAGAGGTATTCCAGAAGCTCCCGCAGTTCCGATCCCGGCTGCTCGTCCTGGATCATGCGGTCGATCTGGTCGAAGGCGTCGCCCGACAGACCCTCGACGAAATTCGCACGGGGGTCGCCATAGGCGATGTAGAGCCGCGGGCTGCCGCCCGGGGTCATATGCCTGTCCATGAGTTGAAGAACGCGGCGGAAGCGCACGGGAATGGAGACGCGCCCCTTCCCGTCGACCTTGATCCTGATGCGACCAAGAAATCGCTGTTCCACCGTCCCGACCCCTTATTAGGGCACTTCGCCTTCCCCCGCCAAACCATTCACCACCAATGAGAAAACGGCGGATCGAGCTGCTGCCACTGCCCAATCCGCCGCCCTCAACCCATCTCTGGGGGTCCGACTACGCAGGCCACCTGGGGGGATGTCTGCTCGCTTGCGCGCCGGATCTCTTCGTTCAGCAAGGGAAGATGCCTGTATGAACCTGCCTTTTTTGGTCTTCGTTCGGTCTTCACTGCCGTGCACCTTGTATGCCATTCCACCACTTCCCACGCAAACCCTTTTTTCTCCATCTGACCCCAAAATGCTGTCCTAGAGGCCCCTCTGAAACAGCATGTTGTGCGCAAGAGGGCCCTTCCCTCGCCAAATCCTGTGTGGCGGGGATTATCAGACACCAGATATTGCGTGGTGGAGGCCGGTGGAATCCGGTGGAATTTTTTTCCGGATTTTCCTGTGGGAAACCGGATTCAGCGCTTTTCCAGCGCTGAAACCAGACGAATCACCTGTGAATCAGGCCATTCCGCCGCCGATGAAGCGGTCGGCAAGACGGGCATAGGCTTCTGCCGCCGTCCCGTCGCCGGCCGCGATCGGTGTGCCGGCATCGCCAGCCAGCCGGGTCTCGAGCGAGATCGGAAGCGCGCCCAGGAATGGCAGGTTGAGCGTCTTGGCCGCCTCGGCCACGCCGCCCTGCCCGAAGATATGCGCCTCGTGGCCGCAATTGGGGCAGATGTAGCCGGACATGTTCTCGATCAGGCCGAGAACCGGGGTCTTCAGCGTCTCGAACATGTCGATCGCCTTGCGCGCGTCCAGAAGCGCCACGTCCTGCGGCGTCGAGACGATAATCGCGCCCGTGACCTCGGCCCGCTGGCAGAGCGTCATGGCCACGTCCCCGGTCCCGGGCGGGAGGTCCACGATCAGCACGTCCAGCTTGCCCCACTCGACCTGCGTCAGCATCTGCTGGAGCGCGCCCATCAACATCGGACCGCGCCAGACGACGGCCTTCTCCTCCGGCAGCATCAGACCGAGCGACATCATCGTGACGCCATGGTTCCGAAGCGGCAGGATCGTCTTGCCGTCCGGCGTCGACGGGCGCTTGGACACGCCCATCATCCGCGGCTGCGACGGGCCGTAGATGTCCGCGTCCAGAAGACCGACCTTGCGCCCCGCCCGCGCCAGCGCCACGGCGAGGTTCGAGGCCACGGTGGACTTCCCCACGCCGCCCTTGCCCGATCCCACGGCAATGATCCGGTCGACGCCCGAGGGCTTCATGCTGCCCTGCTGCTGCGTCGGATGACCCCCGATCTTGAGTTGCGGCGGCTCTTTCGTCCGCGTCGGTGCGGTCAGCGCGACCATGGCGGACTCGACGCCCGGCAGGGCCTTGACCATCGCCTCGGCCGCGTCGCGGATCGGTCCCATGCGATCGGCGGACTCGGCATCGGGCGCTTCGATCACGAAGCTGACCGTGCCGCCCTCGACCTTCAGCGCGCGGATCATGTCTTTGCTGACGAGATCGCCACCGATCGGCAGGCTGATGCGGCTGAGCGCGGACAGGACTTCGTCGCGAGTGGTCATGGCGGGCCTCCTTTGCCCCCGACTTATGCTGCCGCGGCCCGGCCTGCACCCCCGAAGAGCACGATTGCCTGCGCCCCGAGGCCGCAGAGCCCCGCAGCGATGAGCGCCGGGCCGATCCCGATCAACTCGGCCACGCCGCCGATGGCGAGCGCCCCGATCGCCGCCATGCCGAAGCCGAGAACGATCCAGAGGCTCATAACCCGGCCGCGCAGCTCGTCCGGCAGGCCGGTCTGGATCGTCGCCTGCAGGCTGACTCCGCACCATGTCGCGGCCCCGCCTGCGATGGCCGTGACCATGAGCAGGGGTATCCAGAGATGCACGGCCCCCATGCCCATGACGGCGGCGAGCGCGATGGCGCAAGCGAGCTTGACCGAGACCGGGACGCGGTCGGTGATCCGGCCCGCGCCGAAGGCCCGCAGTCCGGCGGTGACGATGGCCCCCGCCCCGACCGCCCCGGTCAGAACGCCAAGACCCGCCGCGCCGCGCTCGAACGTGCCATCCGCCAGCACCGGAAGAACCTCGAGCGCGCCGCGCACCAGCGTGGAGAAGACAAGGGTGAGCAGGAACGCCAGCCGGATCTGGGGATCGCGGGCGGCGTGGACGACCCCTTCACGCATGTCCCTGAGGAAGCTCTGCCGCGGCCGCGGCGGCAGGGCGCGCGGGCTGAGGCGGAAGAGCACGAGGAACATCGGCAGGAAGAACGCCACCGCGACCCAGAGCGAGACACGCGCCCCGACGCTTGCGATCATGATCCCCGTCAGGGCGGGCGCGACGAGGCGCGCGACATTGAAATTGAGTGCCTGGAGCGACACGACATAGGCGACGAGATCGGGCGGCACGAGGCGCGGGCCGAGCGACATGCGCACGGGGTGGTGGGCCGAGGAAATGGCACCGATGACGATCGCTCCGACCACCAGCCCGGCCAGCCCGATCCACGGCATGGCGAGCGCGAGCATGGTCAGGCAGAGCATCATCGCCCCGTTGGTGAGCTGAGCCGCGCGGCGAATGTCGACCCTGTCGGCGATCACTCCGAAGATCGGACCGCCGATCAGCGACGGCGCAAGGCTGAGGGCCGCCACCAGACCCACGATTCCGGCCGAATTGGACATTTCCCAGGCCAGCCATGACAGGGTCACCCGCTGGATCCAGATCGCCTGCACCGAGAAGAAAGCACCAAGGAAGAAGAGCCGGAACTGCTTGTTCCGAAAGGCTTTTATCATGCTAGCGCTATCATTTTCCCGGTCAATCGACGCTTGGTCACGTATGCGGATGCTGCATGGCAGCATTGTCTGAGCGAGGGATTGTGCAGTCGCAGCATCGGCGTATCTTCAATCGTGACAGGGCGAAAAGCCCAAGGCCCAAAGCGCTTCGAATGAAACCAGAAGGCGTGGGGTCTCACCGAGTAGACGAGACGTAGAGGTAAAGACGATGGCGTATGTTTCGAGCAGCCGCAACCACAGCAACGGGCTTGTCGCCCGCCTTCGCGGGTTCGCTTCGGCGGCACGCGAGCAGTTTGCGGCTTACAGCGTATACCGCCGGACCGAAGCCGAGCTTCGGGGCCTGAGCGACCGTGAACTGGCCGATCTCGGCATTTCGCGCAGCATGATCAGCTCGATCGCCGCACAGGCGGCGTTCGGCGAGGACACGACGTCCAAGTAACGGTTTCCCGGCGCGTTTCACCTCCTCCCGGAACGCGCCGGGCCACGCGGCCCCGCCCCTCCTCCTCCCTGGGGCGCGGGCCGCAGAAATGACCCGGCCGGTCTCCTCCCTTTCCGGTCGGTCGCGGCGGCCCGAATCCTCCCTCGCGGTCGCCGACCCATTCCACGCCCCCTCCTCCTCCCTGGGGCTGGATGTCTGGCGGTGGCACCTTCCTCCTCCCTGGTGCCACCGCCTTTTCATTTTCAGGATCGTGAAAAGCGTTCGCCCCGCAGCTTATGGCTGTGGCGACCTATCGAGCCTGTCGACAGGTCCGGAAGTCCGTGGCTCAGCCCGGAAGCGCGCTGGCCTCGTGCCGCAGAACCGCACCGCGGGACGGGCCCGACACGGGGCGCCGGGTCTTGGACGCGAGATCGACGATCTCGCAATCGGGATTTGTCGCGCGGGCGACGGACAGGAGCGCATGGCTCGCCCCGCCCTGGCTGCCGAAACGCAGGCAGAGCCGGTCGTACTGGGCGTTGATGAGCATGAGCCGCGCCTGAGCCGGAGAGCGAGCCAGATCGCAGCGGCCGCGCGGGCCGCCGAACCGGGTCATCCAGGCGCGCGCGCGCGACGGATCTTCCTCGAGAATCAGGGTCTTCATAGGCAGCGTCCTCCCAGACGGCGGCGTACGGCCGGCACAGATCACGCACCTCGCTCGTTTCCAGTCACTCTGAATTAACGCTGGCAGAGGTCAGACGTACATTCGTCCGGAAACGAGGATTCTCCCGCGAGAATGATCCGCGCGGCGGCTCTCAAAATCAACTGATCATTGATGACAGGCGCCAACCGGCCAGACGCCGCCGGTCAGAACGGGACGTCGCCCGCAGCGTCGGCGGCGACGACATAGCGCGCGACCACCTTTTTCGTGCCCGCCTTCTCGAACTCGACCGACAGCTTGTCGCCTTCGACCTCGACCACCTCGCCGTAGCCGAATTTCTGGTGGAACACGCGTGCACCGATATCGTGAAGCGCCACGGCCTCGGCATCGATCACCATGTTGCGCGCCTCCTGCGGCTGCCGCAGGTGCCGCGCGCCCTGGTTGGCCTGAAGCCGCTTCCATCCCGGGGAGTTGTAGACATCGGCCCGCGCGGCCCGGTCGTGCAAATCCGACCCGCGCATCATTCCGTCGACGGGAGAAGCCGCGGCCGACATCCCGCCGCCATGGCCGTAGAGGCCCGGCGGCGTCAGCACCTCGACATGCTCGGCCGGCAATTCGTCGATGAAGCGCGAGGGCATCTGGCTCTGCCACTGGCCATAGACCCGGCGGTTGCCGGCGAACGAGATCGTGCAGACCTCCTCGGCGCGCGTGATGCCGACATAGGCGAGGCGCCGTTCCTCCTCGAGCCCCTTCAGCCCTTCGCCATCCATGGCGCGCTGGCTCGGGAACAGGCCGTCCTCCCATCCGGGCAGGAAGACCGCGGGGAATTCGAGGCCCTTGGCGGCGTGCAGCGTCATCAGAGTGACCTTCGGCACGCCGTCCTCGGTCTCGTTGTCCATGATCAGCGATACGTGCTCGAGGAAGCCCTGCAGGTTCTCGAATTCCTCGAGCGCCTTGACGAGTTCCTTGAGGTTTTCGAGTCGCCCGGGCGCCTCCGGCGTCTTGTCGTTCTGCCAGTGGGCCGTGTAGCCGGACTCGTCGAGGATGATCTCGGCCAGTTCGACATGGCTCATGCCACGCGCGCCGTCCTCTTCGATCAGGTCATCGGACGGCCCGACCTGCCGGAGCGGTCCATGCGCCATCCGAGCCCATCGCTGGAGCTGGTCGAGAAGCTTCTGCAGCTCCTTGGCACCCTTGCCGCCGATCCCGCCCTCGTCGATCAGGATCTGCGCGCCTTCGGTCAGGCTGACGCCGTGCTGGCGGGCGGTCTGCTGGATCGTCGCCTGCGCCTTCTCGCCGAGGCCGCGCTTGGGCACGTTCACGATCCGCTCGAAGGCCAGATCGTCTTCGGGGCTGACGACGAGGCGGAAATAGGCCATCGCGTCGCGGATCTCCATCCGCTCGTAGAAGCGCGGTCCGCCGATGACGCGGTAAGGCAGTCCGATGGTCAGGAACCGGTCCTCGAAGGCGCGCATCTGGTGGCTGGCGCGCACGAGGATCGCAATTTCATCTAGTTCAAAACCATGGGGAATCGGGAAATTGTGCTTTCCTTCCTCAGACAGTGTCTGCGATCTGGCCAGGTTGACCTTGTGAATATCGCCTTCGCGGTGCTTAGAAACGGCTCCCCCTTTTGAGAGTCGATCAGTCTCCTGTTGAAGAGAAATTGACCGCACATTTACACGATCCCGGAACCTACCCCGACCGGCTTGAGCATCCTCGATCTCCTCGCCGATCCAGCGCGCCTCTTCCTCGCCGTCCCAGTGGCCGATCAGCCGGACCTTTTCTCCGTCGTCGTCCTCGGTCCAGAGCGTCTTGCCGAGCCGGCCCTTGTTGGCCGAAATCACGCCCGAAGCCGCCGCAAGAATATGGCCGGTGGAGCGGTAGTTCTGCTCCAGCCGGATCACCTTCGCGCCCGGGAAATCCTTCTCGAAGCGCAGGATGTTTCCGACCTCGGCCCCGCGCCAGCCGTAGATCGACTGGTCGTCGTCGCCGACCACGCAGATATTCGAGTGCGACTGGGCGAGCAGCCGCAGCCAGAGATACTGAGCGACGTTCGTGTCCTGGTATTCGTCGACGAGGATGTAGCGGAACCAGCGCTGATACTGTTCCAGCAGGTCCGCGTTCTCCTGGAAAATCCGGATGACGTGCAGAAGCAGGTCGCCGAAATCGACGGCGTTCAGCGTGCGCAGGCGGTCCTGGTACTCGGCGTAGAGCATCACGCCCTTGCCGTCGAAGGCATCCTTTTCGCGCTCCGGGACCTTCTCGGGCGTCCAGGCGCGGTTCTTCCAGGTGTCGATGATTCCGGCGAGCATCCGGGCGGGCCAGCGCTTTTCGTCGATGTTCGCCGCGATGATGAGCTGCTTCATCAGCCGGGTCTGGTCGTCGGTGTCGAGGATCGTGAAGTTCGACTTCAGATCCACCAGTTCCGCGTGCCGCCGCAGAAGCTTCACGCAGATCGCGTGGAAGGTGCCGAGCCACGGCATCCCCTCGACCGCATGGCCCATGAAGCCGCCGATGCGGTTGCGCATCTCTCGCGCGGCCTTGTTGGTGAAGGTAACGGCGAGAATTTCGTTCGGCCGCGCCTGTCCGGTGGCCAGCAGATGCGCGATCCGGGCGGTCAGAGCCCTTGTCTTGCCGGTCCCTGCCCCGGCCAGCATCAGCACCGGGCCGTTCAGCGTCTCGACCGCTTCGCGCTGCGCGGGATTCAGGCCGTCCAGATAGGGCGCCGGCCGCGCAGCCATCGCGCGGACCGACAGCGACGCCGCCTCGAAGGCGTCGGATTCGTCGAAACTGCTCATGGAACGGGAGTGTAGCGCGGCGTCGCCCCGAGTTAAAGCTTTGTTCGCAAAATGTTCCGCCGTCGCAATGGGCGCCGGCGAACGCCCGCTTGTGGCGACGGGGCAAGCGGCCTACCGTAATGCTGCACTTGCGAAACGGAGTTCCCGAATGCCCGAGTTCAAGAAGATCCTGATTGCCAATCGGGGCGAGATCGCGATCCGGGTGATGCGGGCGGCGAACGAACTCGGCAAGCGGACCGTCGCGGTCTATGCCGAAGAGGACAAGCTGAGCCTCCACCGCTTCAAGGCCGACGAAGCCTACAAGATCGGCGAGGGGCTCGGGCCGGTCGCGGCCTATCTCTCGATCGAGGAAATCATCCGCGTCGCGCAGGAGTCCGGCGCCGACGCGATCCATCCGGGCTATGGCCTCCTGTCCGAGAACCCCGCTTTCGTCGATGCCTGCGTCGAGGCCGGGATCGTATTCATCGGTCCGAAGGCCGAAACGATGCGCGCGCTCGGCGACAAGGCCAGCGCGCGTCAGGTCGCCATCGCCGCCGGCGTGCCGGTGATCCCCGCCTCCGAGGTCCTCGGCGAGGACATGAAGAAGATCAGGAAACAGGCCGAGGAGATCGGTTACCCGATGATGCTCAAGGCGTCCTGGGGCGGCGGCGGGCGCGGTATGCGTCCGATCCTGAAGCCCGAGGAGCTGGAGGAAAAGGTGCTCGAGGGCCGGCGCGAGGCCGAGGCCGCCTTCGGCAACGGCGAAGGCTATCTGGAAAAGATGATCACCCGCGCCCGCCACGTCGAGGTTCAGATCCTCGGCGACAGCCAGGGCAACATCTACCACCTCTATGAACGCGACTGCTCGGTCCAGCGGCGGAACCAGAAGGTCGTGGAACGCGCCCCGGCCCCGTACCTGTCCGAGACGCAGCGCGAAGAGATCTGCCTTCTCGGCAAGAAGATCGCGGAGCACGTGAACTACGAATGCGCCGGGACCATCGAGTTCCTGATGGACATGGAATCCGGCAATTTCTACTTCATCGAGGTCAACCCGCGCGTCCAGGTCGAGCATACGGTGACCGAGGAGGTGACGGGCGTCGACATCGTCCGCGCGCAGATCCTGATCGCCGAGGGCAAGTCGCTCGTCGAGGCAACAGGCATCGCGAGCCAGTATGACGTCACGCTTGACGGCCACGCGATCCAGTGCCGGATCACGACCGAGGACCCGACGAACAACTTCATCCCCGATTACGGTCGCATCACCGCCTATCGCGGCGCGACGGGCTTCGGCATCCGGCTGGATGGCGGCACGGCCTATTCCGGCGCGACCATCACGCGCTACTACGACAGCCTGCTGGAGAAGGTGACAGCCTGGGCGCCGACACCCGAGGCCGCAATCGCGCGGATCGACCGGGCCCTTCGCGAATTCCGCATCCGGGGCGTTTCGACCAATATCGCCTTCGTCGAGAACCTGCTGAAGCACCCGACCTTCCTGTCGAACCAGTACACGACGAAGTTCATCGACGAGACGCCCGAGCTCTTCGACTTCGCGCCGCGCCGTGACCGGGCGACCAAGATCCTGCGCTACATCGCCGACATCACGGTGAACGGTCATCCCGAAACCGAGGGCCGCCCGCGTCCGCCCGCCGATCTCAAGACGCCGACCCCGCCGAAGCTCGCGGTCAAGACGCCACCCGCCGGAACGCGCCAGCTCCTGGAGGAACAGGGTGCGAAGGCCGTGGCCGAGTGGATGAAGGCGCAGAAGCAGCTTCTCATCACCGATACGGCGATGCGCGACGGGCACCAGTCGCTTCTGGCGACACGGATGCGCTCGATCGACATGATCCGTGTCGCGCCAGCCTACGCCGCGAACCTGCCGCAGCTCTTCTCGGTCGAGTGTTGGGGCGGCGCGACCTTCGATGTCGCCTACCGCTTCCTGCAGGAATGCCCGTGGCAGAGACTGCGCGACATCCGCGCGCGAATGCCCAACATTCTGACGCAGATGCTTCTGCGGGCCTCGAACGGCGTGGGTTACACGAACTATCCCGACAACGTCGTGGAAAGCTTCGTCGCGCAGGCCGCGGAAAGCGGCGTCGATGTCTTCCGCGTCTTCGACAGCCTCAACTGGGTCGAGAACATGCGCGTGGCGATGGATGCGGTCATCGCCTCGGGCAAGATCTGCGAGGGCACGATCTGCTACACCGGCAACGTGCTCGACCCCGCGCGCGCGAAGTACGACGTGAAGTACTACGTGCAGATGGCCAAGGACCTCGAAAAGGCCGGCGCGCATGTCCTCGGCCTGAAGGATATGGCCGGGCTTCTGAAGCCCGCCGGGGCCGCCGTCCTGATCCCTGCGCTCAAGGACGCGGTGGACCTGCCGATCCATTTCCACACGCATGACACGGCGGGCATCGCCTGCGGCACGATCCTCGCGGCTTCGGCCGCCGGGGTGGATGCGGTCGACTGCGCGATGGACGCGCTGTCGGGCAACACCTCGCAGGCGACGCTCGGCACCATCGTCGAGGCCCTGCAATACACCGAGCGCGACACGGGTCTCGACATCGCCGCAGTCCGTGCGATCTCGGATTACTGGGAAGCCGTGCGCGCGCATTACGCCGCCTTCGAGTCCGGCATGCAGGCGCCGGCGTCCGAGGTCTATCTCCACGAGATGCCGGGCGGGCAGTTCACCAACCTCAAGGCGCAGGCCCGGTCCCTCGGGCTCGAGGAGCGCTGGCACGAGGTGGCGCAGATGTACGCCGACGTGAACCAGATGTTCGGCGACATCGTGAAGGTCACCCCGTCCTCCAAGGTCGTGGGCGACATGGCGCTGATGATGGTCAGCCAGGGCCTGACCCGTGCGCAGGTCGAGGATCCGAAGGTTGACGTGTCCTTCCCCGACAGCGTGGTCGACATGATGCGCGGCAATCTCGGCCAGCCGCCGGGCGGGTTCCCCAAGGCGATCGTCGAGAAGGTGCTGAAGGGCGAGAAGCCGGTGACGGAACGACCGGGCAAGCATCTGCCCCCGGTCGATCTAGAGGCGGAGAAGACGGCGCTGATCGAGAAGCTCGGCGACGAAATCGACAACGAGGACCTGAACGGATACCTCATGTATCCCAAGGTCTTCACCGACTACATGATGCGCCATGCCGATTACGGGCCGGTGCGCACCCTTCCGACCCAGACCTTCTTCTACGGCATGTCGCCCGGCGACGAGATCGAGGTCGAGATTGATCCCGGCGTGACGCTGGTCATCCGGCTTTCGGCTGTGGGCGAGACCAACCAGGAAGGCGAGGTCCGCGTCTTCTTCGAGCTGAACGGCCAGCCCCGTACCGTGCGGGTGCCGAACCGCAAGGCCGCCGCCACGACCGCCAAGCGCGCCAAGGCAGAGGAAGGCAACCCCGCCCATGTCGGCGCGCCGATGCCGGGCGTCGTGGCCAGCGTCGCCGCGACGGCGGGCAAGAAGGTCAAGAAGGGCGATCTTCTGCTGACGATCGAGGCGATGAAGATGGAGACCGGCATCCACGCCGACCGCGCCGCGACGGTGACGGCCGTTCATGTCGGACCGGGGGCGCAGATCGACGCCAAGGACCTTCTGGTCGAGCTGGACTGACCGGGCGGATCATCGCCGGTTAACCATTGGCCACGGTTCCGGCGCAGTCCTGCCACGGTTGTGCCGCAAATCGCCCGCAGCCTGATCGCGTGTTCGGGATATTACCCCTTCTCCGCGGTTTCGCCCGCGAAGAGACGGGTGCCGTGACGGCGGATTTTGTGGTCCTCGCCGCCGGCATTGTCGGCCTCGGCCTCGCGGTGATCATGGTCACCTCGGGCGGGGTCGAGGACTTGGCGGGCGAAACTCAGGCGGCTCTTGTCGAGACCGAGCCGGGCTCGGGCTTCGCCGTGGACTCGGTCCTGGCGGATCTCGATTTTTCCAGCGGTCTCGGCGGCTTCGTGGGCGGAACGCTCGAGACCCTGTCGGGCTTCGGCGACGTCCTGCAGATCGGCGCAGGCGAAACGGCGTCCATGACGCTCGACATGCCGCCGGGGACCGAAACCGCGACGTTCACCTTCGACATCATCGGCGGCGACGATCTCGATACCGGCGATACCGCGACGATCCTCATCAACGGCGAGCCGGTCGCGCTGTACACCGACGACCATGGCAACATCACCACGCAGGAGATGGCCGGGGCGGGCATGACCGTTTCGGTCGAGCAGCAATACAGCAACACACAGATGGGGGCGGGCAGCCACGGCCATGACAGCCGGGCGACCTACACGATCACGATGTCAAATCCCCCGGGAACGGTCACGCTTGGCGTGCAGTCGGGGGCCGATCAGGATACTTCCAATGAATTCTATGCCCTGGACGATGTTTCCGTCGTCGCCAACTGAGCCGCGTCCGCGGCTGCGGTCGGCCCTCGCCAGTTTCCGCGCCGATCAGTCGGGCGCTGTCGCCGTCGACTGGGTGGTTCTCTCGGGCGCGGTGGTCGGCCTCGGGATTGCAGTCACGCTCGTCGTCAGCGGCGGGCTCGAGGATCTCACGGGCGAGATCCAACTCAGCCTCGCCGAAATGGACGCGCAGTCCGGTTTCATCGAACGCCTGCAGGAATTCGGACAGGCGCTCACCGGCTTTTCCGATGGCACCGGCGGCTGGTCGGGCGGCGATGTTGTCAGCATGGACGGCATCGGCGACGTCTACCAGGTCGGCCCGCAATCGACGATCGGCGGGTCGTGGGACCTGCCGCCGGGAACCGCGCAGGCGACGGTCGAATTCGATCTCTACGGCCTTGATACGCTGAACAACGAACCCGCGACGATCACCGTCAACGGACAGGTCGCCGGCATCGTCACAGTGGACAACGGCACGGCAACCTTCACGTCGGTCAACGGCGGCACGACGACATTCGAAGCCAACAGCATGAGCCAGGGCACCGATCTGAACGGCAATGGCCATGCCGATACGCGGACGCAGGTGCGCCTGACGGTCTCCAATCCGGGCGACAGCGTGTCGGTCCAGGTCTCCTCGGACGCCCATGCCAATGTCGACAACGAAAGCTATGCGATCGACGATTTCAGGGTCACTGCGAACTGAGCGCGGGAGGCGAATTTTCCACTTGCAGCAGGGAGCGGGCGGGCCTAAACAGCCGGCCTACAGAGCGGGCGTAGCTCAGGGGTAGAGCATTACCTTGCCAAGGTAAGGGTCGTGAGTTCGAATCTCATCGCCCGCTCCATTTCGAACCGGCCGGACCTCAGGGTCCGGCCGGTTTGCGTTTGTGCCCCCGCGATCCGGATCGAATGGTTCATGTGATCCTGGTCTGATCCGGACCGCTGCGGCCCGGACCCGGACCATCCGGACGCGACCGGATTCGCATCCCCCGGCCCATGCCACGGGCGGCCCCCATCAGTCATCCTGAACCCGGCCCGCGCGTCCTGCGGGTGGCCGGAGGCCTGCGCCCGATGACCGCAA
Organism: Rhodobacterales bacterium HKCCE3408; assembly: GCA_015689705.1. GTDB lineage: Bacteria > Pseudomonadota > Alphaproteobacteria > Rhodobacterales > Rhodobacteraceae > HKCCE3408. The sequence continues at coordinate 18,391 of WVSN01000017.1, read as the reverse complement.
CCCGCATCCTGATCGGACCATTCGAGAGGCGCGTCTTCGCCGAGGGGCTGAAGACCCTGCTCGAGGACGAAACGGGATACACTGTGGCCACCCTGCCCGAGGGCGCCGACCTGGCGCGCCACCTGTCGGCCGAGACGCCGACCGTCCTGATCCTCGAAGCACGCCCCGGCCTTGATCCGGCCGCGTTGCAGCCGACCTCGCCCGCCGTCGCCGTGATCCTCGTCTCGAGCGAAGGTGCAGACGTGCAGATCGCGCTCCGTCAGCTCGATCCTGCCCGGCTGCGCAGCGCAATCGCGCTGGCCGAGCAGTCGGCCCACCCCAAGATGATCGCTCTCTCTGCCGACCGGCCGTCGCAGCCGCCCTGCATCATCCCGCAGTTCCGCCATGCCGGACGGTCGGCCGTCGCGCCGGTAATCGACTGGCTCGATGCCGCCTTCGCCGCCGCCCTCGACCGGCTCGCGGCCGCGCGCGGGCGGGCCGATAGCGGTTTCGGGGGAGACCTGGCGATGCTGCGCCACGGTCTCGTCGGTGAGGCCCGGATCACCGAGGAGGAGCTCGACCGGCGCTTCGAGGCCATGGCGGCAGCCCCGCTCTGGCAGCAGCGGCTGTTCCGGACCTTCGCGCTTGCGCCCGAGGAACTGCGCCTGCTCGCGATTGCGGCCGCACCGGATCTGGATCGCCGGTACGGCCAGGTGATCGGGCTTCTGCAGAACGACTATGCGCAGCCGCGCCCGCACGCCTCGACGCTGGCCCGCATGCTGGCCCCCGACCTGATCGGTGCGGATATCGAGGCGCTCTTGGGCAGCCGCCGCCTGATGGCGCGGTTCCGCATGATCCGCCCGCATGGCGAAAACCCGGACGCGGGGCTTTGCGTCACACCGGCGCTTCTGGAACTGATGCGCGGCGAACGGGTGCGTCGCGGGCGGGACTGGCAGCTCGACAGCGCCGCCCTGCCCGCCGATCCCGATCTCACCGACCGCATTTCGGCGCTCTACGCCGCTGTTCCCGGCCCGGTCATGCTCGTCGCGCCCGGTGCGCCCGACGGCGCGGCGGCCGTGGCGGCGGCGCATCTCGCTCTCGGCCGGCCGGTCCTGCGCTACCGCGCGGTCGCGCTGGACGGGCTTCCACCCGCATCGGTCGCGCCGGCGGTGATCGACATCGCCATCCGTGCCCGTCTCCATGACGCGGCGCTGATGATCGAGGATGTCGATACGCTCGATCCACGAAGCCGCATGGCACTGATGGCGGTGGACCTCGACGGGCTGACGGACGGGCTGATCCTCGTCGGCGCGCTGAGCGGCCCGGGCGCGGCTGTGCCGGTCGCCGTTGCCGCACCGGACGCGCCCCTTCGCGCCGCCCGCTGGCGCGCGGCCGCCCGCGACCACGGACTTTCGATCACCGATGGCGCAGCGCGCGCGCTGTCGGCCAAGCTGAACTACCCGCTGGCCGATATCGACGCGGTCGCGCGGCTCGCTGCCGGGCGGTCGCGCGCCGGCGCGCCTGACCCGGCCGAACAGCTTCTGTCCGAAGCCGCCCGTTACGTGTCTCGCGCACACGCGCCACGCACCGTTCGTCGCCCGCCCTGCCTCTACCGCTGGTCGGATATCGTCCTGCCGCCGTCGATCGAGGCCACGGTCAGGGCCATACCGCGCCACGTCCTCGACGGGCCGAGGGTTCTGGACGAGTGGGGCTACGGCACGCGGCTGTCTTACGGACGCGGCATCGGCGCGCTGTTCTCCGGCCCCTCGGGCACCGGCAAGACGATGACGGCGCAGATCATCGCGCGCGAACTTGGCGTCGACCTGATGCAGGTCGAGCTGTCGCGGTGCGTGTCGAAATACATCGGCGAGACCGAGAAGAACATCGACGCCTGCTTCGAAGCGGCCGAAGCGGCGTCCGCGCTTCTTCTGTTCGACGAGGCCGACGCGATGTTCGGCAAGCGGACCGAAATCAAGGACGCCCACGACCGCCACGCGAATGTCGAGGTCGCCTATCTGCTTCAACGGATCGAGGCCTACCAGGGCCTCGTCATCCTCACGACGAACCTCAAGTCGAACATCGACAAGGCCTTCCTGCGCCGGCTGCGCTTCGTGCTCGACTACCCGATGCCGGGCCCGGAAGAGCGCGCGGCGATATGGGATCGCGCCATACCCCCGGGCGCACCCTGCGCGCCCGATCTCGACGTTTCCTTCCTCGCCCGACGGCTGGAACTCTCCGGCGGCTCGATCCAGTCGATCGCCGTGAACGCGGCCTTCGCCGCCGCAGCCGAGGACGCCGCGATCGGTCTGCACCATGTCGTCGAGGCGACGCGGGCCGAGCTGCGCAAGATGGGAATGCTGACGGCCGAACGGGCCTTGCCCGAGGTGCCGCGCCCCGACGCCCCCTTGATCGAGGCGCGGATCCAATGAGCATCGACGCGCTTCAGGCCACCACACGCGCGATCCAGCGCATCCTGTTCGCCGCGCTGTCCGATGGCGGTGGCGCGCTCAACATCGACACGCTGGTTCCGATCGGCCCGCCGCCGCGCGCGCCGGACGGTGCCCGCGCCTCGCTGTTCCTGTTCCATGTCGAGCCGAACCGCGAGGTGCGGAACATGCCGCGCATGACCCGGCCCGTGGTCACCGGCGATGACGGCCTGCCGCTGCCACCCGACGCGCAGGCCGCCGCCCGGCCGCAGGACGCGCTGGCCCTCGACGTCCGCTACATGGTGACCGTGTTCCGCTCCGGCGGAGCCGATGACGGCGCGGCCGATCCACACGAGCTGCTCCGGCTCGGCCAGGTCATGTCGGCGCTTCAGGCCCATCCGATGCTGACAGGCGCGATCCTTCCCGGGCAGGAGGTGCGGATCACGCCCGAGCCTTACGCGATGGAGGAGATGAGCCGGATCTGGGGTCTCTTCCCGGACCAGGGCTACCGGACGTCGGTCGTCTACCTCGCCGCGCCGGTCTTCATCGATGCCCGCGACGTCCTGCGCGGCGGCCCGGTGGTCAGCCGGCGGCTGGATGCCGGCACGTCGGCCGAGGCGCCCGATCCGTTCCGGCTGCGGGCGGAGGAAGAGGTATGAGCCACCGCTTCGACATCCACTTCCCGCCGCTGGCCGAGCGTGAGGCCGCCACCCATCGCCTGACCCGGGTTCTGACACCCGTCGACGACTTCACCGGCGACATCGTGACCTCTGGCGTCACCGCGGTCTTCCCATGGGAAGACCGCAAGGCGCGGCGCAGCCTCTCGGGGCATCTGGTGTTCGAGGACCTTCTGGTCTCGGACCTCGCCGATCCCGGCGAGATGGTCTTCGAGATGGAGGCTGACCGCGCCGGTTACTTCTCGCCCGGCAGGATCAGCTTCCCGGTCCACCAGGACCTGGCGCCGCTGCCGCCCGACGCGCCGCAGGCCGTCAAGGATGCCCGCCGGCGCATCCGCGAGGTACGCCTGATCCGACGCCCCGACTGCGTGATCGACGGCGAAAGCGCCGTGATCCGGGGGGGTGTGCGGCGCGAGGGCGCTTTCGTCGACGCGGTCGCCGTCGAAGGCCGGATCGACGGCTTCGCCCGTATCTTCCGCACCCGCACCGACGCGCGCGGCAGCTTCGCCCTGCGTCTTCAGGTGCCGCCCGACGGCGCGGGCGATCCGCTGCCGAAGGCGCTGGTCACGCTGACCTTCCGCCTCGGCGCCGCCCCTCCGCACGAGGTCGCCGACATCGCCGTCACCGACCTCGCCACCACGACCATCGACATCGTCGACCTGCCCGACCCGTAACCGACCGAACGCTCCCGACAAGGAGGGATCCCGATGACAGACACGAGCCAGCCCGCCGAGTTCGAAACTCTCGCCGGAAATCTCGAACAGCTGAAAGCCGACAAGGCGGCGCTCGCCGCCGCAGAGGCGAATGCCAAGGAGCTCGAGAAAATCCTCGGTGAGGCCCGGACCGTGCACGCCGATTACCTCGCGAAGCATCCCGATCTGGCCAGGCGCGACGCCGATCTTCGCAGCTTCCGCGACAAGACGAAAAAGAACCTCGAGGAGTGCCACGTCGCCGGAAAGACCGGTCAGATTGACAGCATCGTCGCCGCGAAGGTCGCCGAGATCGACGCGAAACATGCGGAGATCGACAAGCTGACCGGCAAGACCGCGGCGCCCTCGACCTGGGAATATCTTCCGATCCCGAAGGCCGAGAAGGCCGTCGCCGACGCGCAGACGAAGTTCGACCGCGCCAAGGCCCATCTCGACCGGATCCGGACGTTGCCCAAGGCACTGGACGCCCGGCTGAAGGCGGCCGAGAAGCTGCAGACGGATATCGAGAAGCTGCTCGATGCCGGGAAATACGCCGAAGCCTGGTGGCTGCTGACGGGCAAGCGCCTCGTGGACAGCGCCGGCGACGTGCTCGTGCCCGGATCCACCCGGATCTCGGCCCATCTCGACGGATGCCCGTCCAATCCCCTGACCATCGGCGCCGCCGACAGCCCCGAAGCCTGTCCGACCGTGATCGCCCCCGGGGACTATCCGGCCGCGCTGAAGAACGCGTGGGACTGGTTCGTGACCGCGCGCAACAGCCTCGCCACCGCACAGGCCGATCTCAAGGCGGCACAGGACCGTCTCGCGGCCTGGCAGGGCGCGCTCTCGAAGCTCGAGAAGGACTTCGTGACCTCGATCCGCGCTCATCTCGCGCAGTTCCCGACGCTGGATGATTGCGCCGACGCACCGCCGGACGCCGACACGCCCGAGGACGGGCAAGACACCGTAACTTCCGAAACCGAGTAAGGGAGACAGACGATGCCGGAATATCTCGCCCCGGGCGTGTTCATCGAGGAGATCGAGCGCGGCCCGAAACCGATCGAAGGCGTGGCGACAAGCACCGCCGCCTTTCTTGGCGAAACCGAACGCGGGCCGCTGAGTCCGCGCCTGGTCACGAGTTACGGCGAATACCTGCGCCTCTATGGCGGGGTTTTCGCGGGCGGCACGAAGTACATGCCGTTCTCGGTCAAGATGTTCTTCGACAATGGCGGACGCCGGGTCTACATCACGCGGCTCGTCGGCGCTGGCGCCGCGACCTCGGTGCTCGACGATGCCGGTTACCGCTTCGAAGCGCTCGGGCCCGGGGCGGCCGGCGACCGGATCTTTGTCCGCGTCATCGCCTCGACCACCCGGGCGGCGCCCGAAGGCGGCGGCGACCCGCTGGCCATCGGCTTCCGCGTCCAGGCCGCGACATGGGACCGGGATGTCCCTGGCGGCGTGTTCGACCCCTTTGCCGAGCCCGAACGTCTGCCCCGCCCCACGCTCGTCGAGGATTTCGACGATCTGACCCGCGACCCCGATCATCCGACCTACTGGGAGAAGATGATCACCGACACCAGTTCGGCGCTGATCGGTCTGACGGTCGACGATGCGGCCGACGTGCCGGACACGCCCGGCGACGGCGAAGACCCGGTGCCGGTGATGGGCGGGCCGCTGGCCGGCGGGGCCGATGGCGCCGCGCCGACCGCGGCGCAGTTCGGCGGGCTGGTGGACGAAGACGATGCCGCCATCGTCGATCCCAAGGATTACCGCGGGCTCGCGGCGCTCAGTCTCGACGCCTATCGCGACGTCGCCATCGTCCACGCGCCGGGTATCGGCAACGATGATGACGATACCCGCGCGATCCAGGGCGAGATCGTCACGCATTGCGAACGCAACCGCTTCCGCATCGCCGTGCTGGATGCGGCGCGCAACCTCAGCGCGGTCAGCGATCCGCGCCTGTCGCCGCGGAACTTCCGCGACAGCCAGTATGCGGCCTTCTACTACCCGTGGATCTACACCGCGAACCCGCGCAACGGGGTCAAGACCTTGGTCCCGCCGGGCGGCGCGACCTGCGGCATCTACGCGCTGACCGACAACACGCGCGGCGTCTGGAAGGCTCCGGCCAATGTGCCGGTCGCCGGCGCCATCGATCTGGAGTTCGACGTGAACACCGGGCGGCAGGAGGTGCTGAACCCCCGCGGCGTCAACTGCATCCGCCGCTTTCCCGGGCGCGGCATCCGGATGTGGGGCGCGCGCACGATCAGTTCGGATCCGCTCTGGAAGTACGTCTCCGTCCGGCGGCTTTTCATCTTCCTCGAGGCCTCGATCTACAACTCGACGCAATGGGTCGTGTTCGAGCCCAACGACCAGCGGCTCTGGGCCCGCGTCCAGCAGACGGTCACGCTCTTTCTCCGCAGCCAGTGGCGCGAAGGCGCGCTGTTCGGCGCCAAGGAGGAAGAGGCGTTCTCGGTCGCCGTCGGCCGCTCGACCATGACCGAGGACGACATCCTGAACGGCCGGCTCATCGTGGAGATCGGGATCGCCCCGGTGCGCCCGGCCGAATTCGTCGTCTTCCGGGTCTTCCAGAAGACCCAGGAAGCCAAAACCTGACGCCGGAGGACTGAGACATGGCACGACAGGATCCATACCGGAACTTCCGCTACCGGCTCGAACTCGACGGGATCGAGCAGGCCGGCTTCGCCGAGGTCGCCATCGGCGATCTTTCCACCGAACCGATCGAGTACCGCGAGGGCGACGAGATCACGACCGTGCGCAAGCTGAACGGTCTGAACAAGTACGCCAACATCACCCTGAAGTGGGGCATCACGGACTCGATGGAGCTGGCCGACTGGCATCAGCTCATCGTCGACGACGCGACGCCGCTGGACGATGCGCGGCGCACGGTCGTCATTCGGGTCCAGAACGAGGCCGGAGAGGACAAGGCCGCCTGGGAAATCACCAAGGCCTGGCCCTGCAAGTACGACCCGACCGACCTGAACGGCAAGGGCAACGAGGTGGCGATCGACACGCTCGAGCTCTGCAACGAAGGCATCCGGCGCATCCAGTAAGCCAGGAGGACAACCATGGCATTCCAGACCGAAATCGAGTTCAGGCTGCCGAAGGGATACGTCGACCCCGACGGCAACCTGCACCGCGAGGGGACCATGCGGCTGGCCACGGCGGCAGACGAGATCCTGCCGCTCAAGGACCCCCGCGTGCAGGCCAACCCGGCCTATCTCGCCATCATCGTGCTGGCGCGCGTCATCACCCGGCTCGGGTCGGTGGCGGACGTGAACACGAAGGTGGTCGAGGGGCTCTTCGCCAGCGACCTCAACTATCTCCAGGCGCTCTACGAGCAGCTCAATGGTGACGGCGAGACCGAAGCGCCCGCCGCCGCCCCGAATGGCCGCATGGAGGGGTTCGGCATCATGGGGGAGGCCTGAGGCTCTATCCCCTCGGCGAGCTCTACGAGGAGATGGCCTTCATAGCCTTTCACTTCCACTGGTCGAGCACGGAGCTCATGGAGCTCGACCACGCCGAGCGGCGGACATGGTGCCGCGAAATCTCGGCGATCAACCGACGGCTCGATGCGCCCGTGGGGCGCCCGACGCCACTGGACCAGTTCTGAGGCAGCCAAATGGCCGTGACCGATCCGTTCCGTTCGTTCCGCTTCCGTATCGAGGCCCAGGGTCTCGATCGCGGCGGCGTGCAGTCCGTCTCGGGCCTCGAACGCGTGACCGAGACCGAGCCCTACCGCGAGGGTGGCGTGAACGACCACGAGCGTCAGCTCGCGGTCATGACGAAGCAGGCAACGCTGATCCTGAAGCGCGGACTGCTGGATCCGTGGTTCTGGGACTGGCACGAAGAGGTCGTGCAGGGCGAGATCGAACGCCGCACCATCTCGATCATCCTTCTGGACCAGATCGGGGGCGAGGCGTGGCGCTGGATCTGCGCCGACGCGTTCCCGACGAAATGGTCCGGCAGCGATCTCGACGCAGCGGCTAACGGCATCGCGGTCGAGACGGTCGAACTCGTCCACCACGGGCTGACGAAGCAATGATCGGGCGGATCCGCATATCCCCGCGCCGGTGGATGACGGCCGACCGTCCGGCTTTCGGCGTTCTGGGTAAGCGTCCCGGCGCGCCTCGGCAGGCGACCCGCCGCATGGCTCCAGTCGAGCGCCGGTTCCGCAGTCCCGATGCATCCGTCACGGCCGTCCCGACGACCCGAGTTGACGCAACGCAGACGCTCAACCTGACGCTCGCTCCGCGCTTCTCGCTGCTCCTGCAACGGTTCGAGGCGGCGCATGACCGTCTCGTGCGGGTCGCGGACGCAGCTCCCGTTACGCCCCCCGATAGCGTTCACACACCAGCCCTAACGTTCCTGTGCGTGGAACATTTTGCAGGACCGGCACCGGCGGCTCGGCCGGTGAACCACGGGACGGCCCCGTCCGCCCCTGTCGAAGGGCCGGATCGGCCTGGTCGCAATGTCCGGCAGGTGAACAGACGGGGCGCCCCGACGCCCCGGACAGCGGAGACACGCAAGCCGTCGGTCGGGCGCATGGTGCTGCCTGCCGCGACGCTCCGCCCTCGCCCCTTCGCCGCTGCCCAGGCGAACGAACCAGGAGTGTCGCCCACAAAGCCGCAAAGTCCCGGAAAGGCGGCGGGGCATGGATCGGGCCCCGCCGTTTACACGCGCCGGACCCTGTGGACCGAGCCTCAGGAGCCTGCCCTTACCGTCGCCCGCCGCCATCTCGCCGCGCGCGCCGAGCCGGAGTCTCAACCTGCCGCGCAACGGGTACCGGCGCACCAAGCCCGTCGCGCCGAGCCGGTTCCGGCCCGCCCGCAATCTCCCGCCCCGCGTTCGACCGGGCATGATGCCCCGGCCGAGCGCCGTTTCCGCCAGCCGCAGCAACAGACGCCGGCCCCACCGCCACCGGCGCCGAGGGCTGCGCCACAACAACCGCCCGCCCCGAAGCTCGATATCGCCGAACTCGACCGCCAGCTCTGGCAGCGGTTCGAGAAGCGGATCCGGATCGAGCACGAGCGGCGGGGGAGGTGAGCCATGCCGACCGAACTCGTCAAGGCCACAATCACGATCCTCGAAGGCCGCAACAAGAACCAGGACATCACGGTCCACTTCAACCCGACCGAATACGCGGTCGAGTACGGGGCGACCTTCCAGGAGACGCCTGTCCCGGGCTTGTCGAACCCGATCCTGCAATTCGTCAACGGCGCCGCCGAGATGCTGTCGATGGACCTGCTCTTCGACACCTGGACCGATGGCGGCGGACGCGACGTGTCCGAGGACACCGCCGAATTCGTGAAGATGCTCCAGATCGACGGCGACACCCATGCTCCGCCTCGGGTCGAGTTCAAATGGGGTGTCTTCCGGTTCAAGGCGGTCGTCGAGAAGATCAGCCAGCGCTTCACCATGTTCCAGGGCGACGGCACACCCGTCCGCGCCACGCTGAACGTCACGTTCAAGCAGTACCGCAGCATTGCCGAGCAGCTCGACAATCCGCGACGCAACTCCGCCGACAAGACCAAGGAGCGCGTTCTGGGCAAGGTCGAGGGCTGGCGACCGACGCCGGAAGCCCTCTGGTCGCTCAGCGCCGACGAATACGGCGAGGCCCGCTTCTGGCGCCAGATCGCACGCGCCAACCGCATCGACGACCCCCGCACGCTGTCGGCCGGCGACAAAGTCTCGGTCCCGCCGCTCACCGATTTCGGAAGGACACCCGATGGACGACGTTGAAACGCTCGAACAGCGGCATGGCGACTATTTCGCGCCCACCTTCGTGGTCACGGTCGGGGGCAAGGATCTCGTACGGGATCTTTTTCTCACCGTCTCGGCCGTGAAGGTCGACCTGAAGGAGAAGGCGGCGGGGCGTTTCTCGGTCACCGTCGCCAACGCGTTCAACTGGGAACACCGCGAATTCGTCGCGGGCGAGACCGAAGACCGGGTCGACCTGCTCGATCTTTTCGCCTTCGGAGCCGAGGTCGAAGTGAAGCTCGGATATGGCGAGCCGGCGCGGCTGGACACGGTTCTGACCGGCATCGTGACGGAGCTGACCACGACCTTCGGTGCCGGCGGCACGCCCGAGCTCGAGATCGCGGGCTATGACGGGCTCTACCCGCTGACCATCGGCAAGAAGACCCGCGCCTGGGAAGACGCGCCCGACAGCGACGCCGTCGCCGAGATTGCGTCGGACCACAATCTCGACGCCGACATTGTCGCAACCACGCCCGCCAAGCCGCGGATCGACCAGAACGAGGAGACGGACTTCGCCTTCCTCGAGAAGCTGGCCGAGCGGAACGGCGCGATCTTCTACGTCGCCGGGAAGACGCTGCGCTTCGGTCCGCGCCGGAACGATGCCGACGCGGCCATCGTGCTGCCCTGGGGCGGCGGGCTGGTGACGTTCTCCCCGCAGGCCAATCTCGCCAAGCAGATCACCGAGGTCCAGGTCGTCGGAACGTCGGCCACCGATGGCGCGCAGATCACCGGTGTGGCACGGCGCGGCGCGGAAAGCGGCGTCGACGGCGCAACCACCGGCGGAGCGGATCGCGTGGCCGAGGCGATGCCCTCGAACGACGGCGTTCTGCGCATCCGCGCCGCCGTCCACAGCCAGGAGGAAGCCGACGAACGCGCGCGCGCCATCCTCGAGGAGCGGGCGCAGGACTTCGTTACCGGCTCGGCCGACTGCATCGGCCTGCCCGAGCTCCGCCCCGACATCAACGTCTCTTTCGAGGGGCTCGGGCGCGGATTTTCCAAGACCTATTGGGTCTCGGGCGCGGTCCACGACCTGTCGGGCTCGGGGTTCAAGACCACGATCGAGGTACAGGAGCCGTCGCTATGAGTATGATGGGAAGTATGCGCACGAGCGAGGCCGACCGCGCTTCGGACGGGTTCCCGCGTGGTCTCGCCTTCGGGATCGTCACCGACAACGAGGACCCCGAACGGCTCGGCCGGGTGCGGGTGAAGCTGGAACTGCACGGTGACGGTCAATCCAGCTTCTGGGCCCGGGTCGCAACGCCGATGGCCGGACCCGAGATGGGCCTCTACGCCCTGCCCGAAATCGACGACGAGGTGCTGGTCGGTTTCATCGCCGAGGATGCAAGCCACCCTGTCGTCCTCGGCGGCGTCTGGAACGGACAGCGCGTCCCGCCCGAGACGAACGACGGCAACAACGACAGGCGGCTCTGGCGCTCGCGGTCCGGCCATGAACTTCGCTTCGACGACGGCCAGAACCCGGAAATCGAACTTCTGCTGAAGGACGGGCCGCGGGTCTACCTCACGCCAGACACGGCGCTGATGGAAGACGCGAACGGCAACAAGGTCGAGATCGCCGCCTCCGGCACGATCACGATCGAGGCCTCGGCCGAGATCAAGCTTTCCGCCCCGCAAGTGAAGATCGACGCCTCCGGTTCGGCGGAGATGAAGGCGTCGGGCAACTGCAAGATCCAGGGCGCCATCGTCGAGATCAACTGAAAGGAGCCTGCCATGGGACAACCCGCAGCCCGCGTCACCGACCAGACCAGCCACGGCACGCCCCTGTCGCCCGGGCCCGGCGCGTCGACGGTGCTGATCGGCGGCATGCCGGCCTGGCGGGTGGGCATGGATTTCCACACATGCCCTCTGGCCAACGGCCCGCAACCCCATGTCGGCGGCACGGTCGCCAGCGGCTCGACCTCGGTCATGATCCAGGGCGCCCCGGCTGCGCGGATGGGCGACCAGGTGGTCGAGGCCGGCCCGCCCAATGCGATCCTGAAGGGCGAGATGACGGTGCTGATCGGATGACCGAAACGCGCCGATATCCGCCCTTCCAGGGCCGCGGCTTCGCCTTCCCGCCCGCGCTCGATCCGCGATGGGGCCGGTTCGAGATGGCCGAGGGCGAGGACGACATCCAGCAGGCGATCCGCATCATCATCGGCACCGGCCGCGGCGAGCGGGTCATGCGGCCGGACTTCGGCTGCGGCATCCACGATCTCAGCTTCGAGGTGGTGAACGCGCAGACCGTGGCCGAAATCCGGCGTGTCGTCCGGGAGGCGCTGACCCGGTTCGAGGCCCGGATCGATGTGACCGGGGTCCGCGTCGACACATCGCAATCGATCAGCGGGATCCTGAGGATCGAACTCGACTACCGCATCCGGACGACCAACCAGCCCGGGAACTTCGTCTTTCCCTTCTACATCCCGGAGGGACGGTGAGCCGCAAGGTGACATATCCCCCCGTGGACCCGCGCCGCACCCGCGCGCTGCGCGCCGACCTTCTCGCAGACATCGCTGCTCTGGCTCCGGCGTGGCGCGGTGCGGCAGAAGAGAGCGGGCCCGACCGCGCGCTTGTCGAGATTGCCGCGCGGCTCGCCGAACATGCCACGCGCCGGCTCGACCGGACGCCGGAACGCGATGCACTCGCCTTTCTCGCGGCGCTGGACATTCCGCCGCCCGAGCCGCGTTCCGCCGAAGGACACGCAGTCTTCGCGCTGGCCGAGGATCGCAGCGGAAGCGAAGTCCTGAAAGCCGGGGCGAAACTCGAGATCGAGAACGCCGCGGGCGATGCGCCGGCCCCGTTCAAGACCGTCGAGGATCTGCCCGTCCACGCCGCCCGTATCGCGTATCTCGCCGCGATCGACACCGCGGCCGACACGATCAACCGCGCGCCGCCGCAAGTGACCACGCTCGAGCCCAAGCCGCGCGAGACCGTGACCTACGTCCTGCAATCGACCGCCGGCGCGGGGGACCGCGTCATCCGTCTGAGCCACGCCGTCGGGATCGCACCGGCCGATCTCCTGCGCGTCGCCATGGCCGATGACAGCCCGCCGGTTTTCCTGCCGGTCCTGGAGGTCGCGGAAGACGGGCTCGTGACGCTCGCCGCGCCGCTCGATACCGCGCTCGATCCCGATGCGGTCGGCGCGATCACCCGTATGATTTCGTTCGAGCCCTTCGCGATGCCCGATCATCAGGCGCACGCGCTCTACCTCGGCGATGGCGAAGCACTGCAGGTGTCGGAGCCCGCAAACATCACCCTGACACTCGATCCGGCGGAGGGCAGTCCCGCCCTTTTCGACACCGGTGTGGAACTTGAGGCCTGGGGCATCCGCGAGGCGCCCGATCCGGTGGAGGAGGCGCCGCGCTGGCACCGCCTGCCCCGGATCGCCGCGTCGGGCCAGAGCCTGACGTTCCGCAAGGGCTGGACCGGCCCGCTGGAGGAGCTGGAACTGTCGCCGGGCGTCAAGTCGCGCTGGCTGCGCATTCGCCGGGTCGATCCGATCGGGCGCGGCGCCGGCGAGATGCCGGTTCTGGACGGCGTGCGCCTCTCGCTTGAGACCGACAAGCCGTCCGCGCCAGCCGACGAGACGATTTCCCAGGCGGCCTACAACGCCACGCCCCTGCCGCTGCCCGAATGCCTCCCTTTCGGCGCCGAGCCGCGGCGCTTTGATACTTTCGCACTGGCCGCGCCCGAGACCTTCACCAAGCATGGCGCCACAGCGCACCTGACGTTCGATCTTCTGGACGCCACGCTGATGCAGATGGCGGCTTCGATCCGGCTCGACGGCAACCGGCATCTCTTCGGCATCGGCGCCAACCGGCGCATTCAGCTGATCGACCTGAACGCCAAGACGCAGTTCTGGCGCGAAGGGCGCGGGCCTCGAGCCGACGGCGCGCCGGCGCGGCTCGATCCCGGCTTCGCGCCGCGTGCTGCGGAATACGTGACCCCCGGCGATGATTTCGACCGCAATATCGTCGTCGTCGCGGACACGGCCGGACAGCTCTGGTCGTCGGTGATGTCGATCCGGCGCGAAGGCGGCGATCCGGCCCAGAACGAATGGGGCGAATCCGACTGGAGCGCCCTTCCTGCCCCGCCGGGCGGCACACTCGACATCGTCGCCGTGCCGCTCCGCTTCGGCTCGTCCGAACAGGTGTCGCTCTTCCACCACGACGGCACCACGCTCCACCGCTTGCGGCTAGGCTTCAAGGGCGAGCCGCTGGTGGCCGACTGGTATCCGGTTCCGCTCGATCCGGGCGGCCCCGCTGATCTCGGGCCCTCGCCGGTCTTCGTGCCGGTCACCGGCAGCTACGACGAAAAGCAGGGGCGCTTCGGCGCGGTCGATGCGGACGGACGGATCTGGCTTTTCCGCATCTCGGCCGGACAGGGCACCTGGCAGGAGCTGACCGACGGCGACGGCGACCCGCTGTTCGCCGCGCCCGGCTCGGTGCCGGCCTTCACCGCCTTCGAGATCGGATCGGATCCGCATGTCGGCCTCGCATGGTTTGACGGTGTGGACACCCGGTTCGCCGCGTTCGAACTGGTCGGCGACGCACCGGTGTTCTTCCGCTCCGACAGTCTGCCCGTCGCGGCCGACGCGGTCGCCATCGCATCGGGCATCCTGATCGGAGAATGGCCGACCGTCATGGTCTCTCGCGCCACCGCATCCGAACCCGTGATCCTCGAATGGACGCCGGATACGGTCGCGCCGGCCGACGGGGCCGACGTGATCGTGCACGCCCTGCCCGCCGGCACGATCCGCGATCCGCTCGCCCTCGCGCTTTTTCCGGGCGACGCCGACCTCCCGGCCGAACTAGTCCTGGGCGGCCAGGCCGAGACGTATTTCCGCATGACCTTCAACAGGTCCACCCTGGCCGAGTTCCGCACCTGGATCGCAACCGGCACGGATGGTCTTGCCCCCGACCCCGCCGATCTCGCAGATCTGGAAGTGGCTTGGGCAGGGTTCGAGAATGGCGCATCGGTCCACCGGGTCGAGCCCGCGCGCTTTCTCGCCCGCCACCCGGATACCGGGCACTGGATCGCGGGAATACCCGATGGCGGACGCCTGCGCAGCGACCGGCCGATCCGGCTGACCGCAGGCCACGGACCGATCGGCACACCGGCCGATTTCAATGACGGCGGCGCGACCGTGGAGCTCGCCTTCGACAGCACGCTCGCCGATGCGCCCGCGGTCGCGGACGGCGATCACATCTTCGCAGCCATCGGCGGGCGGCAGATCGTCGTCCGCTGCGCAAGCGCCACGACCGACGGCGGGACCGGACTCACCACCGTCACCTTCGACGGTGATGAAGCAGCGTGGCTGACCGAGTTCATGGATGGTGCCGCCTCGACCGCCATCGACGTCGTCGATCTGGTCAGCGAGGTGGCACCGGACAGCCCGGCCCACTACGACACGCTCGCGCTCGTCCTGAAGCCCGGTTCTGCGCCCGACGCCATCATCGTCGGACTGGACGCCACCCGGCCAATTTCCTTCGGCGAGGAGGAAGCCGGGGCCGGACCGGACGATCCCGGCCCGCGCATCGCGCTCGACCCCGACGACCCCGAAAGCCTCCGGCCCGCCTTCCACGCAGCGGTTCTGCCGGCATGGACCAGCCCTCCACCCCCGGATGCGGTGGTGAAGATCCTCGACATGGCTGGCGGCGAAAGCGTTCAGGGCTTCGCGCCGGAAACGCTGATCCGCACATTCGCGCCGCCGGAACTGGCCTGGGAATATTACGACGGCCGCGGCTGGAAACGCCTGCGCGACGTTCTGGACGGGACCGACAACCTGTCCGGTTCGGGCGAAATCGCCTTCACCGTGCCGCCCGATCTCAGCCCGGTCGAGATCGGCGGGCAGGACGACCTGTGGGTGCGCGCGCGCCTCGTCGACGGCGATTACGGCCGTCCGCAATACGTCGTGACCTCGGAGAGTTCGGGCAGCACCACCGTCCAGTCCGTCAGTGTCGAGACCGACCACATGCGCCCGCCTGAGATCGCCCGCATGACGGCGCATTTCACCGACATGCCGCCCGAGCCGCCCGCCACTGTGATCGCACGGAACAACCTGCGCGACATCGACCAGAGTGCGGCGAACCGCACCGCCGGGGCGGTCTGGCCGGTCTTTCTGGGCATCGGCGCGGGCGCGGCGGGGCGCGGGACCGGTCGCGCGCTCCTGCTCGGCCTCAGCCGGACGCTGCCGGCGGGACTTGTCACGCTTTATGTAACGGCAGAAGACCAGGAAACGGACGCCACGCTACGGGTCGAGACGCTCGGCCCGGATCTTGCGTGGGCCGAGGCTCCGCTCGCAGCCGAGGACCCCACTCGCGGGCTCAGCCAATCGGGCCTTCTGAAGTTCTCCGTGACCGTCCCGCCCGAGGGCGTCGCCCTGTTCGACACCAGCGCGCCCCGGCACTGGCTCCGCCTCAGCATCGACAGGGCGGAGTGGGCGCCGCGCATCACCGGGATGTGGCTGAACGGCACACCGATCCTGCAGGCCGAGACGATTACGCAGGAGCTTCTCGGCAACTCGCTTGGCGAACCGAACGCCGAGTTCCGGCTGCTGAAGTCGCCGGTCCTGCGCGGCAGCCTGGAATTGCGCGTGCGCGAAGACCTGTCCGGCGAGGAGATCGAGGAACTGCGCGCCACCGCCGATCCCGACGGCCCCGACCCGGTGCTGACGGATGTGCGCAACATCCCCGGAACGTGGGTGCTGTGGTCTCGAGTTCAGACGCTGGCCGGCGCGGGGGGCGCCCGTGTCTACCTCGCGCAGCCGGATGGCACGATCCGGTTCGGCGACGGCACCGACGGGCGCATCCCGCCGGCCCGCGCCGATGCCATCCGGGCATTCCAGTATCGTACCGGCGGACTGCAGGTCGATTGCGCTGAGATGACCGAGGTGAAATCACGCCAGCCCCTGCCGGGCCAGGAGATCGCGTTCCTGCCCCACGCCATCGCCGGCGGGGCTGTCGTCCCGCCGCCCGCCACGCTGGTCGCCCGGATGCCCGAGGCGCTGCGCCATCGCGGCGCCGGTCTCAGTCTGGCCGATCTCGAAGCGCTGGCCCGTGACATCGACAGCGACATCCGCCAGTGCCGCGCCGACCACGCGCCCGACGGCACGGTGCGGGTGACTGTGCTGGCCACCGGCGACGGGCGCGCGCCGGGCTATGGCCGCGCGAAGCGGGACGACCTCGCCCGTGCCCTGTCCCGCGCGGCAAGCGACGCCTGGGGACCGGACTGCATAACCGTCGTGCCGGCCCGGATCGTGCCGATCGCGGTCAACCTGCGCCTGACCGCCCGGGCGGGACAGGCCACCCGGCTCGAAACCGCCGCGCGGTCCGATCTCGAGCTTCTGCTCCATGCCGCCGATGGCGGCCCCGACGGTGTCGGCTGGCCCATCGGCAGCCGGCCGTGGCCGGTGGACCTCGAAAGGGTGCTCGCGCGCTGTGCGGCCTTCGACCGGCTCGTTTCGGCCGAGATCACGGCGCCCGATGGCGGTCCTCTCGGTCCGGTCGGGCCGGATGCCGTCGCCGCGCTGGTCTCGACGGCGGCGCTATCGCTCGAAATCCGCGAGGAGGCCGCGCCATGACCGCCGGATTCGTTCCCGAACTCGACGACATCGACTTCGACGCGCTGGTCGAGGAGGCACGTGGGCTGATCCCCCGCTTCGCGCCCGACTGGACCGACCACAACATCCACGATCCCGGCATCACGCTGATCGACCTGCTCGCCTTCGCGACCGATCAGCAGATCTACCGGATCGGCATGGTCGGCCCCTCCCTCGAAGCCGCCTTCGCCCGGCTGATGGGCATTCGCGCCAAACCGGCGCAGGCGGCACGGTTCGACATCTGGCCGATGCCGCTGAACGACCCGCCGCCCAAGGTCGCGCTGTCGCGCTTCACCGTCCTTCGCACCAGCGACCTGCCGGACGGCCGTTTCCTGCTCGATGCAGATGTGCAGGGCTCGGGCGCGCGGATCGGCGATATCGTGACGGTGACAAACGGCGTGCGCCGCTCGCTCGGCACCGGGCTGGCCGAAGGGCGCGAGACGCTGGTGCTGATGCCGCCCGATGGCGGCGGCCCGGACATGCTGGAACTCGTGCTCAACGGGCCGGTCGCACCGGGCATCCTGTCGCTCGGCGTCTCGATCCGCGGGCCGGCTGCGCCCGGTCGTCCGGCCTGGGCTACGCCCGAGGTCGAGGAGCGGCTCGGCGGCACCTGGTCGCGGTGTGCGGTCGAAGACCGGACGCATGGTCTCAGCCGCGACGGGGTGCTTCTGGTCGAAATGGCCGGCAGCGACCGCCTGCGCCTCCGCCTCGATCGCGGCTTGCGCGCCGGTCCGGTCACGGTCGCGCGGATCGGGCTCGATGTTTTGCCCGCGCGCGAGGGCTGGCTCGACGACGACGAGACGGTCGTGGGCCGCGGCACCGGCCTGCCCGACCAGGTCCTGGACTTCGAGACTGCGGACATACTGCCGGAATTCCTCGACCGGCCGGATGCAATGCCCGGCGATCTGGCCGAGGTGCTCGGGCTGCGAAGCACGACGGGTTCGTGGCAGCCGGTCCGCGACTTCGCCGGGTCGGGTCCGGCCGACCGTCACGTGATGATCGACCCCGACGCCGGCACGCTGCGCTTCGGCAACGGCGTGAACGGCGCCCTGCTGCCAGAGGGCGAGCAGCTCATACACGCACCGCTTCTGCGCTGTGCCGGGCGGGCCGGGAACATCGCGCGCGGGCTGCGCTGGACCGTCGCCGGAACGCTCTGGGGCGAGAACATCGCACCGGCGTCGGGCGGCCGGACGCGCGAGCGGCGCGATGACCTGCTTGCCCGCGCCCGGGCCACATCGGGCGCGC
>WVSN01000016.1 GCA_015689705.1 Rhodobacterales bacterium HKCCE3408 | reverse complement strand
CGGCATGGTCGGCTGCGGCGCGGGGGCCGGCGCGGTCGCCTCGGGCGGGCGGTCGCGCAGCTGGCGGACCAGATCGCCCGGCGTCGGCAGGTCGGCGACATGGGTCAGCCGGATCACCGCCATCTCGGCGGCCATCATCGCGTTCGGCGCGTGCTGGACCTCCTCGATCGCCTTAAGCAGCATCTGCCAGGTGCGGGTCAGCACCCGCATCGGCAGCTTCTCGGACAGGCCGATTCCGCGCGCGCGTTCGGCCGGGGCCACGGTCGGATCCTCCGCCGCTTCTGGCGCGATCTGCACGACCGAGATCCAGTGCGTGATCTCGGCGAGATCGGACAGGATCGCCATCGGGTCGGCGCCGTCGGCATATTGCGCGCCAAGCTCGTCCAGCGCGCCCTTCGCATCGCCGGACATGATCCGTTCGAACAGGTCGAGCACCCGGCCGCGATCGGCGAGGCCGAGCATCGCGCGGACCTCCTCGACCCCGGTCTCGCCCGCGCCGTGGCTGATCGCCTGGTCGAGCAGGCTCTGCGCGTCGCGGACCGAGCCCTCGGCGGCCCGGGTGATGAGCGCGAGCGCCTCCTCGGGGATCGTCGCGCCCTCTTTCGCGGCGATGTCGGCGAGATGCGCCATCATCGTCTCGGGCTCGATCCGGCGCAGGTCGAAGCGCTGGCAGCGCGACAGGACCGTGACCGGCACCTTGCCGATCTCGGTCGTGGCGAACAGGAACTTCACATGCGCCGGGGGCTCCTCCAGCGTCTTCAGAAGCGCGTTGAACGCGCTCGTCGACAGCATGTGGACCTCGTCGATGATGAAGATCTTGTAGCGCGCCTGGCTCGGGGCGTAGCTGACCGTGGCGATGATGTTGTCGCGCACGTCGTTCACGCCGGTCTGGCTGGCGCCGTCCATCTCCATCACGTCCGGATGCCGCCCGGCGGTGATCGCGGTGCAGTTGGCGCAGGCGCCGCAGGGCTCGGTCGTCGGCCCGCCTTTGCCGTCCGGCCCGATGCAGTTCAGCCCCTTGGCGATGATCCGCGCGGTCGTCGTCTTCCCCGTGCCCCGGATGCCGGTCAGGATGAAGGCCTGCGCGATGCGGTCCGCGGCGAAGGCGTTCTTCAGCGTGCGGACCATCGCCTCCTGACCGATGAGGTCGGAGAAATCGGCGGGCCGGTACTTGCGCGCGAGAACCTGGTAGGGCGTCTGGTCTGTGTCCGTCATCGGGCCTGTCACGTCGGTTCGAACACCGAGATTAGGCGCGCCGCGCCCGGATTGCCAGCGCCGCCCGGCGCTCACGCAATTTTGCGCGACAGGTCTCCGCGAGAGGGTTACCTTATCCTCATGAGACTGCTCGTGCTTCTTGCCTTTGTCGCCTCGCCGGCGCTCGCCACCCCGGCCGATTACCGTCTCGATCCGGACCGGTCCGAGGTCACGTTCACCTATGCCTACGGCTCGGACGACGTGACCGGACAGATCCCGGTGGTCTCGGCCGACATGCGGCTCGATCTCGACGCGATCGGCGGCTCGGCGGTCAGGGTGACGCTGGACGCGACCGGGGCGCGCGGCGGCTTCGTCTTCGCCACGCAGGCGCTGCGCGGGCCGACCATGTTCGACGTCGAGGAATTCCCCTCCATCGTCTACGAAAGCGCGGGCTTCACCCGGACCGGCGCGGGGGTCGAGGTCGACGGGCAGCTGACCATCCGCGGCGTCACCCGGCCGATGCGGATGACGGCCGAGCTCTACCGCCAGGCCGGGACCGAGCCGGGCGACCGCGACCACATGGCGATCGTGCTGACCGGCGCCATCGACCGGCACGAGTTCGGCGTCTCGGGCTGGCAGCGCGAGGTCGGGCCGGAAGTGACCTTCCGCATCCTCGCCTATCTCGACCGCATCCCGTGATGCCCCGCTACGGCCGCACCACCCGGGCGCTGCACTGGGCGATGGCGGCGCTGATGATCTGGCTGCTCTGGCTCGGCGCCCGGCTGGCCTGGTCGGAGCCGTCTCTGGCGCTCATCCCCGTCTTCACCTGGCACAAGAGCCTCGGGCTCGTGGTCTTCGCGCTCGCGCTCATCCGGCTGGTCTGGCACCGGATCGCGCCGCCGCCGAAGCCGGTGGACCTGCCGCCGATGCAGTACCGTCTCGCCCGCACGGTGCATGTCTCGATGTACGTGCTGATGGTCGCGCTGCCGCTGTCGGGCTGGATCGGGTCGGCCGCGCTCGGCCCCGACGTGCTGGCCTTCGGGCTGGCGCTGCCGCGGATCGTGCCGGTCTCGCAGGCGCTGTCGGACACGGCCTTCACGGTCCACGAATGGCTCGCCTACGCGCTGCTGCTCTGCCTCGCGCTCCATGTCTCGGGCACGGCCTATCATCGCAACCTCGCCCGGATCGTCACCGGCTGAGTCTTCATCTTTCCCCAAATACTCCCTGAGCGCGCGCGAAGCGGCGCGCCCGGCAGGCTTGCGGCCCGCGCCACGCCGGATTATTGTCCGGCTGCCGTCAGGGGCGGCAACCCGGTCCGCGGAGAGCCGAAATCGGCACCCCTTCCTCGACGGAAAGACCACCGACATACGGTTTTTCTCTTGCCCGGGTGAGCGGACCCGCGGGCGCGCATTGGAGAAAACCGATGACCGACCCCCTGGACAGATTCCGCCGTCAGGCCAAGGATCTTCGCCGCGCGCATGTCGCCGGCGAACCGCGCGCCATCGCGCGGCTGAAGAATTATCCGCCGCGCCGCGACGGCGCCGCGCTGAAACATGGCGACTACCTGCACACGATCGCGATGGAGAACGGGTTCCGCACCTGGCCGGTGATGAAGCTGGCCATCGAGACGCAGGGCCTCGACCGGGCGCAGAAGCAGCAGCGGCTCGGCAAGGCGATGCATTTCGGCGAATTCTGGATCGTCGACCAGCTTCTGGCCGATACGCCCGACCTGATGGAGGGGCGGCTGGCGCTGCAGGTCATGGCCTATGACCGCGACGCGGTCGCCCGCGCCATCGCGGCCGATCCCGCGCGCGCCGTGGCGCACGAGGTCTTCGGCCCGCCGCTGATCAACCTGTGCCGGTCGAAGATGATCCACCACCGGCCGGACCGCGCGGACGACATGATCGCCATCGCCGATCTGCTGCTCGAACACGGGGCCGACGTGAATGCGGGCGTGCGGGTGCAGGTCGATGACGACCACCTGCTGTCGCCGCTCTATTTCGCGCTCGGGCATGCCGACAACATGGCCCTGGCGCGCTGGCTTCTGGACCACGGCGCGGACCCCAACGACAACGAATCGCTCTACCACGCGACCGAGCTCGGCCATCGCGAGGGCGTGCGGCTCCTGCTCGATCACGGGGCCGAGCCGAAGGGCACCAACGCGCTGCTCCGCGCGATGGATTTCCACGACCGCGAGATGGTGGAGATGCTGATCGCGGCGGGCGCGCGGGCGGACGATTTCGACGGCACGCATGTCGGCGGCGAGGCGCCGTGGACCGTCCCGGCGCTGTTCCAGGCGGCGCGGCGGATGTCGGACCGGGCGATGATCGAGCTCCTGCTCGACGCCGGCGCCGATCCGGACCGGACCTTCGAGGGCGCGACGGCCTGGGGTTATGCGAAGGTCTTCGGCAATGCCGATCTCGTCGCCGCGCTCGAGGCACGGGGCGCGACCGGGCCGCTGACGCCCGAGGAAGAGCTGCTCGCCGCGGCTGCCGAGGGGCGGGACACGGCAAGCCGGTATATCGACCCGGCGAAGCTGCCGGAGGCCTATCGCAACCTGATCCGCATGATCGTCTGGCTGCCGGGCAAGCTCGACCACGTGAAGCGGCTCGTCGAGATCGGCGTGCCCTATGACACGCCGGATACCGAGGGGCTGACGCCGGTGCAGATCGCCGGATGGGAGGGCCTGCCCGAGCCGATGGCCTATCTCCTGCGCCTGAAGCCCGATCTCGGCCATATCAACGGCTACGGCGGGACGCTTCTGAGCACGATCATCCACGGCTCGGAAAACAATCCGAACCGGGAGGGCCGGGACCATGTCGGCTGCCTGCGCCTGGCACTCGAAGAGGGCGTGGCGCTGCCGAAGCGGGCGATCGAGCTTGCGGGCGATCCGGAGGTCGCGGCCTTTCTCGCCGACTGGGCCGAGGCGCGGCCGGGGCAGGTGGTCGAAACCGGGACCGCGTGATCGCGCTGGATCGCGGGGCGGGGCGCGGCTAGGGTCCGCGAATGACGCGCTCCGCGATCCTCGTTCTTCTCGCACTCTGGCTCGGGGCGGTGGCGGCCTCGGTCGCCGCGATGCTGAGTGCTCCCGCCCTGACCGGCGGGGCGCGGGGCGATTTCTGGATCGTTCAGGCGGCGGCCTGGCAGATCGTGGCGGCGGTGCTCGCGCTCGGTCTGGTGGTCGGCCGTCGCTGGCTTGCGCCTGGCGACGGGCTGCGCACACTCGCGCTTCTGCCGGTCATCGCCGCGGCGCTGTTTCTCGTCGGTGTGCTCGCCGTCATGTCGGGCGCCTATTCCCGCTGACGCCCGCGATCCTTCCGCGACTGGATCGATCGCACCATCCGCCCGAAACTGCGGTCGCGCGCGCGGGCTTCGGCGATGGTCTCGGTCGACCGCGCCTCCTCGCGCTTCAGCTTGCGCCAGCGCGCCAGCCGGTCGGGATCGACCGCGCCGGCGACCGCGCAGCCCGGCTCGCCGTCATGGGCGCAGTCGGAAAAGCGACAATGCGGGGCCAGTTCGGCGATCTCGGCGAAGACGTCGTCGATGGCCGCGCCCGCATCGACGAGGCCAAGCTCGCGCATTCCCGGCGTGTCGATCAGCCAGCCGCCCGCCGTGGTCGGCAGCAGTCCGCGCGCGGTCGTGGTGTGCCGGCCTTTCGCGTCGTCCTCGCGGATGTCCTGCGTGGCGTCCGCCCGCCCGGTCAGGGCGTTCGACAGGGTCGTCTTGCCGACGCCGGACGAGCCGACCAGCGCCAGCGTCTGCCCGCGCCCGGCCCAGGCCGCAAGCGCGTCCGACGCATCCGGCGCGGTGGCGTCGAGCGCGACGGCGGTGACCATCGGCGACAGCCGCTCGGCCCGTTTCGCGTAGCTCCGCGGGTCGTCGCAGAGATCGGCCTTGGTCAGGATGACGAGCGGCAGGCACCCCGCAGCGGCGGCCAGAGCGAGGTAGCGTTCGAGCCGCGCCTCGTTGAAGTCCGCGTTGCACGAGGTCACGAGGCCGAGCGTGTCGACATTGGCCGCGATGAGCTGGCGCGCGCGGCCCGTTCCGGGGGCGCGGCGGGCCAGTTCTGTCTCGCGCTCGATCAGGCGGGCCACGCCGCTGCGGTCGGGCGTCATCACGACCCAGTCGCCGGTTGCGTAATCGCCCGCCGGCCCGTCGGGGCGCAGCAGGCGCGGGCCGTCGGGGGTGAGCGCATGGAGCCGGTCGCGCGCGACCGAGGCGATGCGGGCGAGGTTAAGGTGTTCCGCTTCCTCCGCACTCAGGCGGGAAACGAAGCGGGCCGACCATCCGAGGTCGGCAAGCGTGGATTTGGTCAATGGAGATGGTCCCGGATAACACGATGTCGGGCGGTGCCGCGGGGCGCCGCCGGTTCGGTCATCGGGCCGTCGCGCCTGTCCTCAGACGCGGGCCCGGAGGGTGGATGCAATCTCCATCGAGCCTCCGGTTGCGGAAGGGGCCGACACGGCCCCCCAAATTAACGGCCCGCCTTGCGGTGCAAGACGGGCTGAGTGAGAGGCTGGACAGCGACCCAAGTGGTCTCGTTACGGCTGCTTCCTTCCGGACCTGACCGGGTTGGCGAGGAGCTTGCCCGCGCCAACCTCTCGACATGCAATTTAAGGCCCCCGACGCGGTGATGCAACCCGGCGCTCCCCAAGGCCGTTTCGCCGTGCTAGCATCGTCCGAACCGGGCGCGAGAAGAGGTGCTCATGCGACTGCGTGGAACGCGCAAAAGCCGCAACGTCATCGACCGCCGCGCGTCGGGCGGCGGCACCGTGCGCGCCGGGGGAATCGGCGGTCTGGGCCTGATCCTCGTGCTTGCCATCGGCTATTTCGCTGGCATCGACGTCACGCCGCTTCTGGACGCGGCCAGCCAGCCGCAGCAGCAGGGGCCGCGCACGCTCTCCGCGCAGGAAGAGGCGGCGGGCGATTTCGCGTCGCAGGTGCTGGCCACGACCGAGGATTTCTGGGGCGAGGTCTATCCCGCCATCACCGGCGAGCCCTACGACCCGCCGGAACTGGTGCTGTTCTCGAACGTCACGCAGTCGGGCTGCGGCGGCGCATCGGGCGCGTCGGGGCCGTTCTACTGCCCGGCCGACCAGCGCGCCTATCTCGACACGGCGTTCTTCGCCTACATGTCGCAGCGGCTTGGTGCCGGGGGCGATTTCGCCGCGGCCTACGTCATCGCGCACGAGGTCGCCCATCACGTCCAGCAGGAGCTCGGCATTCTGGGGCAGGCCAACGAGATCCGGGCGACGGTGTCCGAGGTCGAATCGAACCGCATCTCGGTGATGATCGAGCTTCAGGCCGACTGTCTCTCGGGCGTCTGGGCCAGCGCGCTCGACGGTGTGCTGGAGGAAGGCGATATCGAGGAGGCGCTGAACGCCGCCTCGCGCATCGGTGACGACTACCTCCAGGCGCAGGCCGGGCGGCAGCCGAACCCGCACAGCTTTACTCACGGAACCTCGGAACAGCGCGTGGGCTGGTTCGAACGCGGCTACACCACGGGCGATGCCGGCGCCTGCGACACATTTGGCGCGGAGCAGCTGTGAAGAAACGGGATCGCCCCTGCACCTGCCGCCCGGTCGGACCGCCCTACGGCAAGACCCAGGCCTGGTGGCCGCCCCCGACCCATCCTTGATCGGACGACAGCTTCCTTTCTGGTCAAGGACTACAGGACATGGACAAGTTTCACATCGCGCTCGGGCCGGACAGCCTGGCGCTCGGCTGGCCCGACGGGGACCGGCAGGACTACCCTTTTCTCTGGCTGCGCGACAACGACCCCGCCGGGTGGCACCCGGAGACGAAGGAGCGCATCGCCGACATGCTGAGCCTGCCCGAGACGCCGGTGGCGTCGGCGGCGCGGATGGTCGATGGCGGGCTCGAGGTGACGTGGGCCGACGGCCCGGTCAGCGTCTTCGCGCTCGACTGGCTCGGGCAATACCGCCCCGGGCGGCGGAACCCCGATGCGGCCGGGCCCGACCCGATCGTCTGGGACGCGAGCCTCGGCGACGTGCCGCGCCATGACGCCGACGCGGTGCTGACCGACGACGCGGCGCTGCTGGCGTGGCTGCGCGACACGCTGCGCTACGGCGCGACGGTGGTCGAGGGGCTGGCGCAGGAGGAAGGCGCGGGGCTCCGGCTGGCCGAGCGCGTGGGCTTCCTGCGGCAGACCAATTTCGGGGTGTCGTTCCAGGTCCGGACGAAACCCGATCCGAACAACCTCGCCTATACCTCGCTCGGCCTGCCGATGCATACCGACCTGCCGAACCAGGAATTGCCGCCGGGCATCCAGTTCCTGCACTGCATCGCCAACGACGCGACGGGCGGCGGGTCGATCCTCGCCGACGGCATCGCGCTGGCCGAGGCGCTGCGAGAGCGCGACCCGGACTCGTTCCGCCTGCTCTCGACCGTCGCGATCCCGTTCCGGTTCCACGACACGGAAACCGACATCCGGTCGCGCCAGACGGTCATCAACCTCGACGATCTGGGCCATGTGCACGAGATCAAGTGGTCGAGCCACCTGCGCGATGTGTTCGACATGGATCCCGCGCTCATGCCCGGCTTCTACAGGGCGTGGCGGGCCTTCCTCACGCTGACCGAGGATCCGGCCTACCGCGTCACGTTCCGGCTGAAGGCGGGCGACTGCATGGTGTTCGACAACCGCCGCGTCCTGCACGGCCGCGAGCCGTTCGACGGCGCGTCGGGCCGGCGGCACCTCGAAGGCTGCTATGTCGACCGGGGCGAGTTCCTGTCGCGGATCCGGGTGCTGAGCCGGGCGGCCTAGTCCGCCGCGGCCAGTTCGTCGACGGCGCCGAAGGTCTCGAACCAGGACCAGGCGTCGTCGGCGATCAGCGGCCCGATCTCGTAGAACCAGTGGGTGTGGCCGGGGATGACCTGCAGGTCGTAGTCATGTCCGCCGCGGGCCATCAGCTCGCCCCCCTCGCGGGAATCCCAGACGCTGAAGGTGCTGTCGGACGAGCCGATGTAATTGCGCACAGGCAGCGGGTTCTCGACCGGGTGCATCCACGAGACGATCGCGGGGCCGGAATGGACGGCGGCGGCGCGCCACGGCCCGGCGACCCGGTTCAGCACCACCTGCGCCTCGATCGCGCCGGCGGAATGGCCGAACAGAAACACCCGGTCCATGTCGACGGGATGGATCTCCTGCACACCGGCAAGCGCCTGGTGGATGATTTCGGCACGCGGGTCTTCGGCCAGACCGGAATTGCGCAGTCCGTCGAACGCGATGAGGACGAGGCCCTCGCGCGTGGCCGTCTCGCGCCACATGTCGATCATCGACATGGCCGGGCGGGAGGCGCCCGGGAACAGGACGATCAGCGGCTGCGGCTCGCCCGTTTCGGCCGGCGCGTAGCTGAGCCAGGTCTCGCCCCGGAAGCCCGAGACCGCACGGTGGCGGCCGACGCCGGGGATGTTCGGCTCGGTGTAGTCGTAGACCGCGGGCGGCGGGATCACGAGGTCCGGCCGGTCGGTCGAGGTGAAGGTGCCGGGCGAAAAGCTCGCGGCCTCCGGCGTCCAGATCGAGTCGCTGTCGATGTCGACCCGCGTCACGCCCGGCGCATCATCCGTCGGCATCAGGACGATGGCGACCGCACCCGCGAAAAGAACGCCGAAGAGAACGGTCAGGATCGTGAAGAATCGCTTCATGAGAAATGCCCCGCGTCAGATGGGGCGCAAAATTGCCGGGATTTATGGAGAAAATGAGGCGCCAGGCTCAGCCCGGCGCGCGTTCCGCCCAACCCGCGAAGATGCGTTCGAGGAAGACCACGACGTAGAACAGTGCGATCCCGAGAATGGCGAGCATCAGCAGGACCGCGAACATCAGCGGATAGTCCGCGGATATTCGGCCCGAGTCGAACAGCGCGCCGAGGCCGCGTCCGTGGGGCGAGACGATCTCCATCAGGTTCGTGCCGATGAAGGCCAGCGTGACCGCGACTTTCAGCGCCCCGAAGAACTCCGGCAGCGTCTTGGGCAGGGCGATTTTCCAGAAAATCGTCAGGTTCGACGCGCCGAGGGAGCGCAGGATGTCGCGGTATTCCGGCTCCAGCGTGCTCAGGCCGATGGAGACCGAGACCGCGATCGGGAAGAACGAGATCATGAAGGCGATCAGGATCGTGTTGAAGTCGTGCCGGCCGACGAAGATCAGCGCGACGATGGGCACGACGGTCGCCTTCGGAATCGCGTTGAAGCCGACGAGCAGGGGATAGAGCCCTTCGCGCGCCACGCGGGAGAAGCCCATGACCATGCCGATCGCGGTGCCGACCACGACAGCGAGGCCGAGGCCCGCGGCGGTGCGCCAGAGCGTCTGCCAGGAATAGATCAGGAACAGCTCCCGGAACTGCCAGAATTTCGGCACGAGGTCCGAGGGCGAGGCCATGCGGTAATCCGGCAGGTCGTTGACCCAGACCGCCCATTCCCAGAGCGCGAGCACGATGGCGATGAAGAGGATCGGGACGCCGACCTTGCGAAGGGTCCCGCTCATCCCATCGCCCCCGGGATCGGGCCGCGGGCGTGGGCGGCCGGTTTCGCCGCCGGCTCGGCGACCGAGCGGCCCTGTGCGACCTGGATCTCGTGCCGGAGCGTCGCCAGCATCTCGACCGCCTTCGGCGTGTAGAGATCGTCGAGCGTGCGGGGCGCGGGGATGTCAACGTTCAGGATGTGCTGCGCATGGGCCGGGCGGCCGGACAGCACGATGACCTGGTCGGCGAGAAAGACGCTCTCGCGCAGGTCATGGGTGATGAGAAGGCAGGTGAACGGCTCTTCGGCGCGCAGGTCGTGCATCGTGCACCACAGGTCTTCGCGCGTGAACGCGTCGAGCGCGCCGAACGGCTCGTCGAGGATCAGAACCTCGGGCCGGTGGATGAGCGAGCGGCAGAGCGAGGCGCGCTGGCGCATACCGCCCGACAGCTCGGACGGGCGCTTGTCCTCGAAGCCGGTGAGGCCGACGAGATCGAGCAGGTGGCGCGCGCGGGCCATCTGCTCGTCCTTCGTCATCTTCGTCTTCACGATCTCCATCGGCAGCAGGACGTTCTGCAGGATCGTGCGCCATTCCAGCAGGACGGGGTTCTGGAACGCCATCCCGACCGTGGGCCGGGGCGAGGTGACCTGGTGGTTCGACAGCCAGACCTGCCCTTCGTCCGGGATCATCAGGCCCGAGACCAGGCGGGTCAGCGTGGACTTGCCGCAGCCCGACGGGCCGACGACCGCGCAGAAGCTGTTCTTCGGCACCTTGATCGAGAGATTGTCGAGCACCGGCAGCTTTCCGGCCGCGGTGCGGTAGGCGTGGCTGACCTCGCGCAGTTCGATCGTCAGGTCTGTCATTCGCCCGCCCCTGAAGTGCAGATTTTTCCCCAAAAATCTGGCCCCGAAGACTTTTGGTGAAAAGTCTTCGGGGATCTCTGCCGCGCCTTACTCGGTGACCATGCGCGCCTCGGCGGGCGGCAGGTAGGCGTCGGTGAAGTAGAGGCTCGCATCGGGCTCGGTCTGGAAGTCGTAGACCATCGACACCTGCTCCAGTGCCGTCGCCATGCGGTCGGCGTCGATCCCGCCGAGACCGTTTTCCAGCACCCAGGGCGTCACGATGTTGGCGTCGAGCGCGAGCTCCAGCCGGCGCTGTTCCAGCTCGGCATCGCCGGCCGGGTTGCGCGCGATGACGGCGGCGGCACCGGCGGCCGGATCGTCGATCGCCGCCTGCACACCCTGCGCCACGGCGGTCAGGAAGCCCGTCACCACCTCGGGGTTCGCCGCGGCGAAGTCAGTGTTGACGATGATCGCGTTGCCGTAGAGCGCCACGCCGTGATCGGAGAACAGGATCGTCGTGATGTCGTCCTCTGGCACGCCGAGGCGGGCGAGCGACAGGTAGCTCGAGAAGTTGAAGCCGGTTACGGCGTCCACGTTGCCCTCGGCCAGCATCGGCTCACGCGTCGGGAAGCCGACCGGCTCGACCGTGATGGTGGACACGTCGATGTCGTTGACTTCGGCCAGGATCGGGAACTGCGCCCAGGCGCCGTCGGGCGGCGGTGCGCCGAGGACCGAGCCTTCGAGATCCTCGATGCCCGAGATGCCCTGGCTGACGCGGCCGACGATCGAGAACGGCGGGCTGTCGTAGATCATCATCACGGCGGTGACGGGCGCGCCGGGGTTCTGGTCGAGGAAGCGGATCAGCGAGTTGATGTCGGCGAAGCCGATCGGGAAGTTGCCGGTGGCCACTTTCGGGATCGCGTCGAGCGAGCCTTCGCCCGCCGTGACCTCCACGTTCAGGCCCTGTTCGGCGAAATAGCCGTTGTCGATGGCGAGGAAATAGGGCGCCGAGGGGCCTTCGAAGCGCCAGTCGAGCGCGAAGGCGATATCGGTGTCCTGCGCCGTGGCGGGCAGGGCGAAAAGCCCGGCGGAAAGGGCCGCGGCGGCGAAACGGATGGTCATGAACGTCTCCCTGATCGTGACATGTCGTGCGGCCCGCGCCATCCGTGCGGCGGCGGTGCCCCGGAGGACAGGTCAGCGTCCGGCGGCGTCGCGGTCAATCGGATCACGCGGGCGCGGCGGGTGTCGCGCCTGAGCTGCCTAAATATCAGGCGCTTCGCCTAAATAGCGGGCAATCAGCGCGGCGTCACAGCGTCATCTCGAACAGCGCGCCGCCGGAATTGGACAGGCCGATCGGGCGCGCGCCGATTTCCTCGGCGCGGTCGAGATGCCCGAACGCGCCGACCCCGGTCTCGGCAATGACGGCGGTCCCGCCGGCGCTGGCGAACCGCCAGGCCGGTGCCGTGGCCGGCAGGGCAGTGCCGTTCTGCCCGATGAACTCGATCAGCACATCGCGGATCGGCTCCTGCCCGGCGACCACGATCTCGGCGCCCGCGGCCGCGACATGGCCGCCGCCTCCGCCGGCGCGGTAGGAATTCGTCGCGAGCAGGAATTCGTCGTCGTCAGCCACCGGCCGGCCGTCGACGGACAGATCGCGGATCCGGCTTTCTCCTTGTGCGCCCTTCGCCGGAACGGTCACGTCGATGCGGTAGCTGACGCCGTCGATCACGTCGAACCCGTAGCCCGGCACGGTGGTGTCGATCAGCCACTGCCCGGTCTCGCCCGGCACGATCTGGCGGAAGATCCGCGCGGAATGGTGCAGCCAGGCGCGCAGCCCCGCGCCGGTCAGCTTCAGCACGGCGAGCCGGTTGGCATAGGCGTAGAGCGTGAAGCAGTCGCGGATGCGCAGCGGTCCGGGCGGGATGTCGGTATGCGTCCCGTCGCCGGTCGGCCAGAAGGCGCGGGTCGGTCCGGCGGTGGTCAGGACCGGCAGCTCCGCCTCGGACCGGCCGTCGAGCGCGCGGATGGCCGCGGCGCGTTTGGCCGCCGAGACCAGCCGCGGGATGCGGCAATGGGCCATCAGGTCGAAATAGCTGAAGAGCCGGTCGTCGGTATGTCCGATCTCGCGGTCGAGCTGCGTGCGGGTGGCTGCATGCGCCCCGTCGCTCAGCCGGAGGATCTGCGGGGCGGGCCGGGTGTCCGCGCCCGACAGCACCCGGCTTTCGGACCCCGTGACGCGCCAGCGCCCCCCGGCCGCGCGGTCCAGCCGCAGGTCGATGAGGCCGAGATGCTGGCCTCCGAAGCCGGGCTGCACGGTGGGGACCGCGTGCACCGTGCCGGCATCGCTGTCGATGCCGCGCGCCCCGGCGATGTCGCCGCCGGGGAAGATCATGTGCGTGTGCCCGGCCACGATCGCGTCGGCCAGTCCGGTCGCGGCAAGAGGCATGACGGCATTCTCGCCCTCGTCCGGCCCGGCGAGCCGGTCGATGCCGGAGTGGCAGAGCGCGATGACCAGATCGACGCCCTCGTCGTCGCGCAGCCGCTGCATCTCGGCGGCGGCCGCCGGGACGATCGGCTCGGCCAGCAGGCGGCCATGCAGAAGCGACCAGTCCCAGTCGATGAGCTGCGGCGGCGCGAGCCCGACGATCCCGATCCGCAGGAGGTGAACCGCACCCGCCGTGTCGCGGATGTGGCGCGTCAGGATGGTCGACCGCGGCAGGAACTCTTCGCCCGAGGCGCGCCGGACATTGGTCAGCACGACGGGAAAGTGCAGCTGCCCGACCGCCCGCTCGATCGGCTCCAGCCCGAAGTTGAAATCGTGGTTGCCGAGGGTCCCGGCATCGTAGCCGACCGCGTTCATCGCCGCCGCGATCGGGTGCGGCCCGGTGCCGCCGGCGGCGAAATCGGCCAGCGGTGAGCCTTCGAACGTGTCGCCATTGTCGAACAGGAGCGCGTTCGGCTCTTCCGTTCTCAGAGTCGAAATGAGCGTGGCCAGAACGGCGAGACCGCAGCCCGGGACCTCGGCATCGGCGAGGTAGTCGTAAGGGCGGAGACGGGCATGCAGGTCCGTCGTCGCCATGATCCTCAGCCGGGCGGAGGCGGCGCTGGCCGGCCCGTCCCGAGGCCCGGTCGGTTCGATCATGTCCGCGGGCAAGAGCCCTCCCCAGTCTCGTGATCGCGCGTTCGTGCAGCCTAATTCACTGTGACAGACCGACCAACAGCAATCATCGCGAAATCGGACTCCGTGCCGGTAACGTGACGTCCGCCCCGACTTGCGGCGGGCATTGGGCCGGGCGAGACTGACGCCGAAAGGAGACGGGCGATGACCGAGATGAGCTTTGCCGCATCGGGGCTGGACCGGGCCGCGCATCTGCGCCGGGATACGGACGCGCTGGCCGCGGCGCTGGCCGACGGTGCGCCGGTCCTGCCGCTCTGGCGTGGCAAGCCGCTTCTGGATGCCGGGGGCGGCCTGGTCTGGCTGCCGGCGCAGCATCCTGTCCTGGCCGAGGCCGGGCCGCCCGTCCTGCTCGGCCGCGATGGCGAGGTACTGCGCTTCGCCGCCGACGTCTCGGCCTGGGAGCCGGAGGAGCAGGCCGCCGAGGGGTTTTTCGACCCGACCGTGCAGGTGCATCCGGAGGCGCCCGAGGATACCGGGTTCCGAGAGTTGCGGGGCGCGATGAGCCAGATGGATGCGCGCTCGGCCGAGCTGGCAGCCATCGCCCGTGCGCTTCTGCTCTGGCATGTGTCGCACCGCTTCTGTGCGGCCTGCGGGCGGGAAAGCGGGATGCAGGAGGCGGGCTGGCACCGCCAGTGCGAGGCCTGCGGCACGCGGCATTTCCCGCGCACCGATCCGGTCGTCATCATGCTGGTGACGTATGGCGACGACGTGCTGCTCGGCCGGTCGCCGGGCTGGCCCGAGGGGATGTATTCGCTGCTGGCCGGGTTCGTCGAACCGGGCGAGACGATCGAGGCCGCCGCCGCGCGGGAGGTGTTCGAGGAATCCGGCATCGTGCTCGGTCCCGTGCGCTACCTCGCCTGCCAGCCCTGGCCCTTTCCGGCCTCGCTGATGATCGGCGTGGGGGCCGAGGCGCTGACGCGCGAGATCACGCTGGACCCGGCCGAACTCGAGGATGCGATCTGGGTCCCGCGCGAGGAGCTGGTCGAGGCGCTGGGCGGGCGGCACGCGCGGCTGAAGCCGGCGCGGCGCGGGGCCATCGCGCGCGGGCTGATCGTTGACTGGCTGGCCGGGCGCGCGGGATGAAGCTGAAGGTCACACAGGACGCCGAGGCCCCGGCCGACCGCGTCTACGCCGCGATCACCGATTTCCGGCGCGTCGAGACGGAGCTGGCCGCGCGCGGCGTGGCGCTGACGCGGGCCGGCGGCTGGACCGAGCCTGGACTGGGCCGGGCCTGGTCCGGGCGGGCGGACATCCGGGGCAAGACGCGCCGCGTGACCGCCGCGATCACCGGATGGGACGCGGACCGGGTGCTGGAGATCACCGCGTCGGTCGGCGGCATGGGCGTGGTGCAGGAGATCCGGCTGGTGCCGCTCGGTCACAAGTTGACGCGGGTGGGCGTCATGCTGGACCTGCGGCCCGACACGCTGAGCGCGCGGCTGCTGCTGCAGAGCCTGAAGCTCGCTCGGAAGCGGGTGCTCGGGCGGATCGAGGGGCGGCTGTCGGAGGAGATCGCGCGGGTGGAGCGGGAGGTGAAGGCGGAGGGGTAGGGGTGTTTGTCCAGCCCTGAGATGCCTGTCGCCGTGACGTGTCGGTTCGGGCCTGTCCGGCGCTCCGCGCGTTCGGCGCTCAAACCGTCCACTGGACGGTTTCCCGCTCGCGGGCGAGCGGATCGCGCCTCACCCCTGCGGCGTCATGGCCTTTCGCTGGCGGGCGCGCTCGAGGCCGAGGCGGCGTTCGCGCAGGATGATCGCCACGCCCGCGACCACGATGATCGCCGCGCCGATGAGCATCTGCGTGGTCGGCTCTTCGCTGAAGACGAGGAAGCCGACGCCGATGGACAGCAGCATCGAAGTGTATTCGAACGGCGCGATCAGCGAGGCATCGGCCAGCCGGTAGGACGAGGTCAGCAGGATCTGGCCGAACCCGCCCAGAAGCCCGGCGCAGATCAGCATGATGAGCTCCGGCCAGGCCGGCAGGACCCACCCCCAGGGCAGGGTCAGGAGCGACAGGCCGGTTGCGGTGACCGAGAACCAGAAGACGATGGCCGCCGTGCCTTCGGTCCGGACGAGCTTGCGGACGAAGACCTGCGCCAGCGCCGCGCAGACCGCCGACATCAGCGTGATGACCGCGCCCAAGGTTTGGCGGATGTCGGCGCCGCTCGGGTCGACGTTCAGGCGTGGTGAGAGGACGATCAGCACGCCGGCCATTCCGAGCCCGACCATCGACAGCCGGAAGAGCCGCACCTGTTCGCCTAGGAACATCGAGGCGAAGACGACCACGAGCAGCGGCGCGGCATAGCCGATGGCCGTCACCTCGGGCAGCGGCAGGAGGCCGAGCGCGGCGAAGCCGAGACCCATCGAGGTGGTGCCGACGAGCCCGCGCCAGAAATGCCCGAGCGGCGCGCTGGTGCGCAGGCCGGTCGAGAGTTCGTGCCGCCAGACGAGCCAGCCGACGATGACGGGAATGGCGAAGAGCGAGCGGAAGAACACGGCCTCGCCCGGGGGGACGTGGCCCGAGGTTGCCTTGATGAGCGAAGCCATGGTCACGAAGACGCAGACCGAGGCGATCTTGAGGGCGATGCCGCGCAGCGGGTTCATGTCTTCGCCCTTACGCCGGGTCGCGCGGGCAGACAAGCGGCTGGATGGCGGACAGGCCGAAGCGGCGCGGCGGAGCCCCGGCGCGGTCGTTCTGGCGTCTCGGGCGGGGAAATCGCGGCCTTTGCGGGCCCGCTGGTCAGGGATCGAAGCGGCGCCGCCTCGGGGCGGAGCGGTTCCGAAAGGTGCCGGCGGATCGTCGCGCCCACCCTGCGCCCAATGAGGGGGCGGTCTTGGGGCTGACGCGGGAACCGTCCATGACAGATGGTCGACCGCCAGCCGGTATAGACGGTGATAGTTAACGTCCGGTTACGACCGGAGCAGAAGTTCGCCCTCGATCTCCATCGCGAAGCCCATCGGCAGCGAGGCCATGCCGACCGCCGACCGGGCATGGGCGCCGATCTCGGGTCCGAACACCTCGACGATGAGATCGGAGAAGCCGTTCACCACCAGGTGCTGTTCGGTGAAGTCCGGGGTCGAGGTGACCATGCCGAAGACGCGGACCCATCCGGCCACGCGCGACAGGTCGCCAATCCGGTCCTTCAGGTTCGCAAGCACCGACAGCGCGACCGACCGCGCGGCGTCGTAGCCCTGCTGCGTGGTCATGTCCCGGCCGAGCGTGCCGTAGGGCCCGGCGATCCGGCCCTCGGCGTCCTGCGCCGGGTGGCCCGAAATCGCGACGCGGTCGCCGCGGATGTTGATGAAGGTGAAGGGCAGGTGCAGGCCGGGCGGCACGGCCACCGGCGCGGGCAGCGTCAATCCCAGTTGCGCGAGGCGATCCTCCGGCGTGTCCATGCTTCGTCCCCCCCTTTGACGTGATGCGCCGGAGGCTAGCAAACCGGCCCGCCGGGCGCCACGCCGAAGACCGCGCTCAGCCCTGCCACGAGGCCGGGACCGCCGCGCCGAAGCGCTTGCGGCAGAAGGCGTATTGCCCGGCCAGAAGCGTCATCGCCGCGGCGCGGGCATCCTCGGGCATGGCGTGGGTCACGCTGGTCGCATTTTCACGCTGCGCCTTGTCGCCGGGCGCGTAGTCGCATTCCGCGAAGGTGCAGAGACGGCGCAGGCTGCCCTCGCTGAAGAGGGTTTCGTAGAACAGGTAGAGCACGTCTTCGGCCGGGAAGGTCGCGTCGATATCGCTGACCGTGCCCTCGTAATCGGCCCGCGCGACGATGCGCGGGGCGGCCAGCGCGCGGGACCAGTTCTTCAGGATGTCGGCATCCGGGCTGGTCTGTTCCATGTAGCGCAGCTGCGACCAGAGCCGGTCGAGCGGGTCGCGCATGACGAACAGGATCTTGGTGCGGATGTCCTGCGACGCGCAGAAACGCCTGAGATAGTCGAACCCGGTCGGGCCGATCACCGAATAGGCCGGGGTGATGTCGCAGAAGGTGCGGGTGTCCGGGTCGCAGAGTCGCGCGAAATGGGCGAAATACGCGTTGTCGTCGTAGATCATCTGCACCCGGTCGACGCTGGCCTGGTAGGCCGGGCGGCGTTCGAGATTGCCGACCGGCTCGCCCTCCTGCTCGAGGTGGAACTGAAGCCGCTTGAGCGCGAGCACGTTCATGTCGCTCAGCTCGTTGGCCGGGAATTTCGGGTTGAAGAAGTGCAGCTCCTTCAGCGGCGAGACGACGACCCCGTCACGCGCGCCGAGATAGGCGTGGAGCCACGATGTCGCGCATTTCATCGCGCCGACGCAGATCAGAAAGGTCCGGCCGTCGAGTTCGGGGTAGCGGCGCAGCGTGTCGAGTTCGGGAAACATGGGTGGCACCCCCGGGAAAGAGGCTGCCACAGGGGCCGGGGCCGCTCAAGCCCGCGGTCAGTCCCTGACGTGGTCGGCGGGATAGGTGCCGAGGATGCGCAGCTCGGAGGTGAAATACTCCAGCTCCTCCAGCGCGAGCTGGACGCTCCTGTCCTCGGGATGGCCCTCGATATCGGCGTAGAACTGCGTCGCGGTGAACGAGCCGTCGACCATGTAGCTTTCCAGCTTGGTCATGTTCACGCCGTTCGTGGCAAACCCGCCCATCGCCTTGTAGAGCGCGGCGGGGATGTTGCGGACGCGGAAGACGAAGCTCGTCAGCATATGCTCGGACCGGCGGGTCATGTCGGCCTCGGGCGCCATCAGCACGAAGCGGGTCGTGTTGGTGTCGTTGTCCTCGATGTGGCGGGCGAGGACGTCGAGGCCGTAGATCTCGGCAGCGAGTTCCGAGGCCAGCGCGGCGGCGGAGCGGTCGCCCTTCTCGGCCACGTCGCGGGCGGCGCGGGCGTTGTCGGGGCTGACCCGGCCCTGGATGCCGTGCTGGCGCAGGAAGCGGGCGCATTGCGGCAGGAGGACGAGGTGGCTCCACGCCTCCTTCACCTCCGACAGTTCCGTCCCCGGCACGGCGAGCAGGTTGATATGCACGCGCACGAAGGCTTCGCCGACGATGTGAAGGCCCGATTGCGGCAGCAGGCGGTGGATGTCGGCGACGCGGCCATAGGTCGAGTTTTCGACCGGCAGCATGGCCAGCGCGGCGGCGCCGCCGTTCACGGCGTCGATCACGTCCTCGAAGGTCGCGCAGGGCAGCGGTTCGAGATCCGGCCGTGCCTCGACGCAGGCCTGGTGCGAATAGGCGCCGGGTTCGCCCTGGAAGGCGATCCGAGAAGTCATGGTGCGAAGGCTCCGCTAAGGGGCGTTTGGTCGCGCTCCCTACACCTTGCGGTTTCGGCATGGAAGGCGATAGATACCGCCGGAGACAAGGCCACGACACGGGACCGACATGTTTGACACGATGACCATCACCAAGATCGGCGGCGGCTTCCTGGGCGCCTTCCTGATCTTCCTGCTGGCCGGTTGGGCTGCCGACGGCATCTATTCCACGGCCTCCGGTCATGGCGAAGGTCACGAGGCCGGCTGGTCCATCGAGGTGGCCAGCAGCGAGGATGCCGCGCCGGCCGAGGCCGAGCCGGAAGTTCCGTTCGAGGAAGTGTTCGCCTCGGCAGACGCGTCGGCCGGGGAACGCGTGTTCCGCCAGTGCTCGGGCTGCCACGCGGTCGAGGAAGGGCGCAACGGCGTCGGCCCGTCGCTTTACGGCGTCGTCGGCCGCGATATCGCGTCGATCTCGGACTTCAGCTATTCCGATGCGCTGTCGGGCCTCGAGGGTGCCTGGACGCCCGAGGAGATCTCGCATTTCATCGCCAACCCGCGCGACTACGCGCCGGGCACCGCGATGTCCTATAACGGCCTGTCCGATATCGAGGACCGGGCGAACGTCATCGCCTACCTGGAGTCGGTCGCGAACTGAGCGCGTTCCGATCGTGTGACCAAGGCCGCCCCCGGGGCGGCCTTTTTGCGTCCGGCGGGGTGCCGGACTGCGCCATCAACGGACCATTAACCAGAAATCCGCGAAGATAACATATTCGCAACTTGAAGGGGGCCGGGGGTGGTCCTTAACGTTGGTTAACCCATTTGTGGTGCAGAACGTCAGTAAATGACCGTGACGGAGAGACCTGATGAACGGTTCCGTGGCCGACGCC
Source organism: Rhodobacterales bacterium HKCCE3408 (assembly GCA_015689705.1). Taxonomy (GTDB): domain Bacteria; phylum Pseudomonadota; class Alphaproteobacteria; order Rhodobacterales; family Rhodobacteraceae; genus HKCCE3408. The sequence continues at coordinate 50,629 of WVSN01000016.1, read as the reverse complement.
CGACGCCTTCCCCCTCCCGCCCCCTGGATCGCGCTGCCGTTCGCGGCGGCGCTTGCCCTGGCGCTGGCCGCGCCGGTCCGGGCGCAGGATGACACGGCCGGGGACGACGACCTGATCGTCACCTACGGCGTCTCGACCTTCGGCGAGCTGAAATACGGACCGGATTTCGAGCATCTGGACTACGTTAACCCCGATGCGCCGCAGGGCGGGGAGATGTCCTTCGCCTGGTCCTCGGGCTCGTTCGACTCGATGCACCCCTACACGACGGAGGGCCGCGGCGCGGTCCTGTCCTCGATCTTCTTCGAGTCGATGCTGACCGGTACGTCCGACGAGATCGGATCGTCCTACTGCCTGCTGTGTGAATCGATCGCCTACCCGGAGGACAAGTCCTACGTCATCTTCACCCTGCGTGACGGCGTGGAATTTTCGGACGGCACGCCGATGACGGCTCAGGACGTGCTGTTTTCCTACGAGATCCTGCGCGACGACGGCCTGCCGAGCTTCCGCGCCAACATCCCGCTGACGATCGCCGGCGCCGAGGTGCTGGACGACCGCCGCATCCGCTTCGACTTCAACCCCGATGCGCCCCTTCGCGGCCGGATCGAGGCGGCGGGCGGGCTGCCGGTGTTTTCCGAGGCGAGCCACATCGCCTCGGGTCTCGATTTCAGCGATGCCCGGCTCGAGCCGCTGACCGGGTCGGGGCCCTATGTTCTGGGCGAGGTCGAGAGCGGACAGCGCGTGGTCTACGAGCGAAACCGCGACTACTGGGGCGACGGGCTGCCGATCAATGTCGGCCGGAACAACTTCGACTCCATCCGGATCGAGTATTACGGCGACGGCGTCGCGGCCTTCGAGGGCTTCACCGCCGGCAACTACCTGTTCCGGCAGGAATCGAGCTCGGTCACCTGGGCGAACAACTACGATTTCCCGGCGCTCGAACGTGGCGACGTGATCCGCGAAACGCTGCCCGACGGCACCATCGCGCCGGGCCAGAGCTTCGCCATCAACCTGCGGCGCGAGAAGTTCCAGGACCCCCGGGTGCGCGAGGCGATCGCGCTGATGTTCAACTTCGAATGGACCAACCGGACGCTGTTCTTCGGGCTCTATTCGCCGATCGACAGCTTCTGGGAGAATACCGAGCTTGAGGCGACCGGCCTGCCGGAAGGCGACGAGCTTGCCCTGCTCGAGCCGTTCCGCGACCGGCTGCGGCCCGAAGTGTTCGAGGAGCCGGCCTTCGCCACCCCGCCCTCCGATCCCGAAAGCGCTTTCGACCGCCGCCATGCGCGCAGCGCGCTGCGGCTTCTGGAGGAGGCCGGCTGGGTGCCGGGCGATGACGGGCTGGTGCGCAACGAGGCCGGCGAGACGCTGCAGGTGGAGTTCCTGAACTCCAGCCCGCTATTCGACCGGATCATCAACCCCTATGTCGAGAACCTGCGCGCCATCGGTATCGACGCGTCGATGAACCGGGTCGACAACGCGCAGCTTCAGCAGCGCCAGCGCGACGCCGATTTCGACATGATCACCGAGCATTTCCCGATGGGCTACGAGCCGGGATCGGGGCTGCGGCAGTATTTCGGCTCGATCGGCGCGGATGAGGCGCTGTTCAACTCGCCCGGCCTGGCCGACCCGACGATCGACGAGCTGATCGAGATCGTCGTCGACGCCGAGACCCGCGAGGAAATGGAAACCGCCGTCCGCGCGCTCGACCGCGTGCTGCGCTGGGAGATCATCCGCGTGCCGCAATGGTTCAACGACAGCCACTGGGTCGCGTATTACGACATGTACCGCTACCCCGAGACACTGCCGCCGTATTCGCTGGGCTTCCTCGACTTCTGGTGGGTCGACCCCGAGGCCGAACAGGCGCTGCGCGACCGCGGCGCGATCTGACGCCGGCATGGGCGCCTATATCCTCCGTCGATTGCTGCTCATGATCCCCACGCTGCTGGGGATCATGATCATCAATTTCACCCTGACGCAGTTCGTTCCCGGCGGGCCGATCGACCAGATCATCGCCCAGATCGAGGGCGAGGGCGACGTCTTCGCGACCATCTCGGGCGGGGGCGGCGACAGCGGCGGGGGCGGCGGCGGTGGCGGCACCCGCGACATCGAGGGCACCGGCTACCAGGGCGGGCGCGGTCTGCCGCCGCGCTTCCTCGACGAACTGGAGGTGCAGTTCAACTTCTCGCGGATCGTCTGCGACGAAGGCTTCGAGGGCGAACCGGATCTCGATTTCGAGGAATGCCGGGCCGAGAAGATCCCCGCCGTGGAGCGCTTCTTCCTGATGGTCTGGGATTACATGCGCTTCGATTTCGGCCAGAGCTTCTTCCATTCCGAAAGCGTCATCGACCTCGTGCTCGACAAGATGCCGGTCTCGATCACGCTCGGCCTGTGGTCGACGCTGATCGCCTATGTCATCTCGATCCCGCTGGGCATCCGCAAGGCGGTCCGCGACGGCAGCCGGTTCGACACGATGACGAGCGGGGTCATCATCGTGGCCTACGCGATCCCGGGCTTCCTGTTCGCGATCCTGCTGCTCGTGCTGCTGGCGGGCGGGTCGTACTTCCAGCTCTTCCCGCTGCGGGGCCTGACCTCGCCATCCGACGTCTGGAACACGCTGAGCTGGTGGGAGAAGATCCTCGACTACCTGTGGCACATCGCGCTGCCGGTCATCGCGACCTCGATCTCGGCCTTCGCGACGCTGACGCTGCTGACGAAGAACAGCTTCCTCGACGAGATAAAGAAGCAGTACGTGGTGACCGCACGGGCCAAGGGCCTGAGCGAGCGGCGCGTGCTTTACGGCCATGTCTTCCGCAACGCGATGCTGATCGTCATCGCCGGTTTCCCGGCGGTCTTCGTCGGCGTCTTCTTCGGCTCGTCGCTCATCATCGAGACGATCTTCTCGCTCGACGGCTTAGGGCGGCTGGGCTTCGAGGCGGCGGTCAGCCGGAACTACCCGGTGATCTTCGGCACGCTTTTCGTGTTCTCGCTGATCGGCCTGGTGATCGGGATCATCTCGGACCTGATGTATGTCTGGATCGACCCGCGCATCGACTTCGAGACGCGGGAGACCTGAGCCGATGGCCCTGCGCGATACCGATATCGAAGAGCGGACGCCGTCCGTGGTCGCGCCGCCCGTGCGGTCGGGCTGGCTGTCGCCGCTGAACCGGCGGCGCTGGGCGAACTTCCGGGCGAACGGGCGGGCCTACTGGTCGCTGGTGCTGTTCTCGATCCTGTTCGGCCTGTCGCTGATGGCGGAACTGATCGCCAATGACCGCCCGCTTCTGGTCAGCTACCAGGGCGAGCTCTACACCCCGGTCTTCAAATTCTACCCCGAAACGGCCTTCGGCGGCGACTTCCGGACCGAGGCGGTCTACCGCGATGTCGAGGTGCGCTGCCTGATTATCTCGGGCGGGCTGGAGGATTGCTGGGACGACCCCGAGGGCGTGATCTCGGAGGTCGAGGAGACCGGCGCCTTCGCCGGGGAGACGGTGCAGCCGGGCTGGCTGCTCTGGCCGCCGATCCCCTATTCCTACGACACGATCAACGATCTCGGCGGCCCCGCGCCATCCGCGCCGGACCAGGATCACTGGCTCGGCACAGACGATACCGCGCGGGACGTGATGGCGCGGGTGATCTATTCCTTCCGGCTGTCGGTGCTGTTCGCACTGATCGTGACCGCGCTGTCGTCGGTCATCGGGATCGCGGCGGGGGCAGTGCAGGGCTTCTTCGGCGGCTGGCTGGACCTGCTGTTCCAGCGCTTCATCGAGATCTGGTCGTCGACGCCGTTCCTCTACGTCATCATCATCGTCGGCGCGATCTGGTCGATGAACTTCTGGCTGCTCGTGTTCCTGATGGTCCTGTTCGGCTGGATCGGCCTTGTCGGCGTGGTGCGCGCCGAATTCCTCAGGGCGCGGAATTTCGAGTATGTCCGCGCCGCGCGCGCGCTTGGCGTGCCGTCCTACACGATCATCTTCCGGCACGTCCTGCCGAACGCGATGGTCGCGACGCTGACCTTCCTGCCGTTCACGATCACCAGCGTGATCGGGTCGCTCGCCTCGCTCGACTTCCTCGGCTTCGGCCTGCCGTCCTCGGCGCCGTCGCTCGGTGAGCTGACGTTGCAGGCGAAGAACAATCTTCAGGCACCGTGGCTCGGCTTCACCGCCTTCTTCACCTTCGCGATCATGCTGTCGCTGCTGGTGTTCATCTTCGAGGGCGTGCGTGACGCGTTCGATCCGCGCAAGACCTTCACGCCGCAGGGCCCGGCCGAGGGGGCGCTGGCGATGCCCGCCGACATCGCGCCGGACACCGGGGGGGACGTGCGATGAGCGGGCGCGTTCTCGATATCCGCGACCTGTCCGTGTCCTTCGGCCCCGGCCCCGATGCGGTCAGCCACGTGAGCTTTCATATCGACGAGGGCGAGACCGTCGCCATCGTGGGCGAGAGCGGATCGGGCAAGTCGGTCACGGCTTTGTCCGCACTCGGGCTGCAGCCGCCGACGGCGCGGGTCACCGGGTCGGTGACCTATCGCGGCAAGGAGATGGTCGGGGCGAGCGAGTCCGAATTGCAGAAGGTCCGCGGCAACGACATCAGCTTCATCTTCCAGGAGCCGATGACTTCGCTCAACCCGCTGCACACGCTGGAAAAGCAGCTGGCCGAGGCGCTGCTGCTGCACCAGGGCATCACCGGGTCGGCGGCGCGGGCGCGCATCCTCGAACTTCTGAACCGGGTCGGCATCCGCGACCCCGAAAGCCGGCTTGGCGCCTATCCGCACCAGCTGTCCGGCGGGCAGCGGCAGCGGGTGATGATCGCCATGGCGCTGGCGAACGACCCCGACCTGCTGATCGCCGATGAGCCGACGACGGCGCTGGACGTCACGATCCAGGCCCAGATCCTCGAGCTTCTGGCCGATCTTCAGCGCGAGAAGGGGATGAGCCTTCTGTTCATTACCCACGACCTCGGCATCGTGAAGCGCTTCGCAAGCCGGGTCTGCGTGATGAAGGACGGCGAAATCGTCGAGGAAGGCCCGACCGAGCGCATCTTCTCCGACCCGCGGCATCCCTACACCAGGAAGCTACTGGCGGCCGAGGCGACGGGCGGGCCGGACCCGGTGCCGGCCGATGCCGAAGAGATCGTGCGGACCGAGGACCTGCGCATCTGGTTCCCGATCCAGCGCGGCTTCCTGCGCCGGACGGTCGGGTATGTGAAGGCGGTCAACGCCGCGACGCTGTCGGTGCGGCGCGGCGAAACTGTCGGGATCGTGGGCGAAAGCGGGTCTGGCAAGACGACGCTTGCGCTGGCGATCATGCGGCTGATTTCGTCGGAGGGGCCGGTCGTGTTCCTCGGGCGCGACGTGCAGGGCTGGAAATCGCGATCGCTGCGCCCGCTCCGGCGCGACATGCAGATCGTGTTCCAGGACCCGTTCGGGTCGCTCAGCCCGCGCATGACGATCGAGCAGATCGTGGCCGAAGGGCTGACGATCCACGGCACCGCGCCGGGCAAGGACACCCGCCAGATGGTCGCCGAGATCCTCGCCGAGGTCGGGCTCGACCCCGCCACGATGGACCGGTACCCGCACGAGTTTTCAGGCGGGCAGCGGCAGCGGATCGCCATCGCGCGGGCGATGGTGCTGCGGCCGAAGCTGGTCGTATTGGACGAGCCGACATCGGCGCTCGACATGACCGTTCAGGTGCAGATCGTGGAGCTTCTGCGCGACCTGCAGCGGCGGCACGGGCTGGCCTACCTGTTCATCAGCCACGACCTGAAAGTCGTCCGGGCGCTGAGCCACAAGGTGATGGTGATGCGGCAGGGCGACGTGGTCGAGACCGGGACGGTGGACGACATCTTCCACCGCCCGCAGACGGATTACACCCGTCTGCTGCTGTCGGCGGCCTTCGATCTCGAACCCGGCGCGGCCTGACCGCCCGGCTCAGTGCGCCATCAGCACCGGGATGTTCGTCCATTCCAGCATGTTGCGCGTCGTCCCGCCGAGGATCGCCTCGCGGAATCGCGAATGGCTGTAGGCCCCGAGGATGACCATGTCGGCGCCGCGGTCCAGGATCTCGCGTTGCAGCATGTCCGAGATGCGCGGTGCGGTCCTGGCGACCAGCGCAACGGTGACGCGGGCGCCGTGGCGGGCCAGCATCTCGGCCAGAAGCGCGCCGGGATCGGCGGCTTCGGGCCCGTGCTGCGGCGGGTCGATGACGAGGATCTCGGTCGTCTTGGCGGACTGGATGAACGGCATCCCGGCCCGGATCGCAGCCAGCGCCTCGGGGCTGTCGTTCCAGGCGATGATCAGACGCTGCGGCTTGAGCGGCGCGCCGCTGTCATCGGGCACGACCAGAACCGGCGCGCGGCCCCGGAACATCGCCGCCTCGAGCGCCATCGGCGCCTCGTGCGGGCGGCTGTCGGCGTAGGGCCGGGGCAGGATCACGAGATCGGCGAAGCGCGCCCGGTCGGCCACGGTAGAGCCGAGCGCGACGCCGGGCAGCGCGACCGCCTCGATCGACCATCCGCCCTGCATGCCGGCCAGCCGTTCCCGCGTGGCGGCCTCGAGTTCTTCCTTGGCGGCGATCGCCTGTTCGAAGCCCACGTCCATCAGTGCCACGCCCGCCGTGCCGACCATGTAGCTTTCGGGCCGGGTCTGATCGACCGAGATGCACAGGACATGAAGATGCGCCCCGGCGGCTTCGGCGAAGGCGATGGCGGCGTCGAGCGGGCCGGTCCCGTCATTCGGCATCCGCAGGGTGAGGATCGACTTGTAGGCCATGGTTCGTCCCTTGGTGACAGTAGCTGAGTCGGCAGTCTGCACAGGGCGGGCCCCCAAGTCATTGTTCTGCGTCAACTCCGCCGCGCGCGGCTTGACCCGGGCCGCGTTCGCCGATCCGATGGCCGCGACCGAACGGAGGCGCCGATGACGCAGATACCCGACCGGATGTCCGGCATGGTCCTGACCGGCCATGGCGGGCCGGAAATGCTGGTCTGGCGCGACGACCTGCCGGTGCCGGCGCCCGGCCCGGGCGAGGTGCTGATCGCGGTCGGCGCGGCGGCGGTCAACAACACCGACATCAACACGCGGATCGGCTGGTATTCGAAATCGGTGCGCGGCGACACTGCGGCCGGCGCGGGCGGGTCGTTCGCCGAGGGCGCCGCCGACGATGGCGGATGGGCCGGCGTGCCGCTGCGTTTCCCGCGGATCCAGGGCGCGGATTGCTGCGGGCGGATCGTCGGCGTGGGTGCGGGCGTCGATGCCGCGCGGATCGGCGAGCGGGTGATCGTCCGGCCGATGCACACGCCCCGGGGCCGCGGGGCCGAACCGCTGGAGATCGAGACCTTCGGGTCGGAGCAGGATGGCGGTTTCGCCGAATACGCGGTCACGGCCTCGGAGGACGCGGTCGCGGTGCGGTGTGGGCTGAGCGACGCAGAGCTGGCGTCGTTTCCCTGCGCCTATTCGACGGCAGAAGGGATGCTGCGGAAGGGCGATCTGGGGGCAGAGCGGGTGCTGATAACCGGGGCGTCGGGCGGGGTCGGCGTGGCGCTCGTCCAGCTCGCGAAACGGCGCGGGGCGCATGTGACCGCGGTCACCAGTCCCGACAAGGCGGACGCGCTGACGGCGCTCGGCGCGGATGCGACGCTGACGCGCGACGATCCGATCCCGGACCGGGCCTTTGATCTTGTGCTCGATGTCGTTGGCGGGCCGCGCTGGCCCGACGTCATCCACGGCATCCGCACCGGCGGGCGCTACGTCGCCTCGGGCGCGATCGCCGGGCCGATCGTGGAGCTGGACCTGCGGACGCTCTACCTGCGCGACCTGACGATCCGCGGCTCGACCCACCAGCCGGATGCCGTGTTCACCGATCTTGTCGGCTACATCGAGCGGGGCGAGATCCGGCCGGTCATCGCGGCGAACTATCCCCTGCGCGAGATGACCGCCGCACAGGAGGCGTTCCTGTCGAAGGCGCATATCGGCAAGATCGTCCTGACCGTATCCGGCTAGCCCATCGAGCTTCGGTCTTCCCGCGACTTCGCCCGGGCGACGTCGTTGCGCCAGCTTGCGACGGTGATCGCGCCCCAGGTCAGGCCGTAGACCACGCCCGCCGCCAGCACCCACTCGCCCGGCAGAGGCCCGATCGCGGCGCGTTCGGCCAGCTGGCCGGCGCTGGTCAGTTCGGACGGGTGAACGGCGAGCTTGCCGACATAGGCGAGCGACTGGATCAGCAGGATCCAGAAATAGTTGCGCCGGATCCGCCGCCCGACCGCGACGGCGAGTGAGACGTGGTAGCGCGGGTGCCAGTAATCCTCGGCCAGCGTCTGCTGCCAGCCCTCCTCCATGTGGAGGTCGCCGTCATGCAGCATCGGCGCGAAGAAGTGCTTTTCCATCCAGCGGCAGCGGGCGCGCCAGACGTTGAAGTAGCGGTAGCGCCGCGCCTCGAGCATCAGGAAAAAGATGATCAGCACGCCGACGAGGATCAGCGGGATCGGAGAGGCCTGCGGCGAGGAGAACGAGATCGACAGCGCCACGCCGAGCGTGACAACCGACCAGTTCGTCGTCGTGTCGAGCCTCTGGCGCCAGAGCGTGGAGCGGTAGACCTCGCCCCGGTAGAGATGGGCGAGGGCCCCGATCTCGGACGCATCGAGCTGTTTTCGGTCGCCCGGGCCGCCAAGGCTCATGGGCTGGTCCTCCCCTTGGGGAAAACTCTGGCACAAGCCGGGGCTTCGGTCAAAAGGGACCGCAGCCCGCCGGTGTCAGCCCGGCGGGCCGAAGACCTCGCAGGTCACGTTGCGGGCCTCGAGCCGCGCGCAGGCCGCGCCGGCCTCGTCCTCGGTCATGCCGGCGAAGCGCGCCTCGAAGGCCGGGCCGCGGCGGGCGACGGCGCGGAGCGCGCCATCGAACGTGCCGAGCTCCATCAGCGCGGTCGTCAGCAGGTGCCGGTCGGCGGCGTTCTCGGTCGGGAAGGTGCCGAGCGCGACGCCGAAGAGCCGGCTGCCGTTCGAGGCGGAGCGGGTCACGACTTCGGGCGCGACGGGCTCGGCCCGGGCGACCACGTCGGCCACGTCGATGGGCCGCGGCCGCGGCCGAGCCGCCGAGACCGCGTCTGCCGAGAGCAGCACGACGCCGTCTGCCGTCTCGCGCATCGGCGCGGGATCGGGCGCGGGCGCATCGGTCGGCGCGAAGGCTGTCGGCGGGACGGCGTTGGCGACGGCGGCTTCGACCGCTTCGGCCAGTTCCGCCACGCGTGGATCGGGCGGTCCCTGTTCCGGCCCCATCTCGGCGACCGAGACGATCTCGGGCGGGTCGGGGATGACGGGCCTCGGGTCCGGCGTCTCGGCAAGCTCCTCGGGCGCCAGCGCCTGGTCGAGCGCGGCGCCGACCGAGTCCTCGATCGCCGCGACCAGTTCGGCCGGGATATCGGCCGGTTCGCCGGGCCGCGGTTCGGGCCGGCGCGAGCGGGCGACCGCGCCCGAGACGCGGATGACGCGGCCTGCCGTGCCGCCTTCGCTGTCGTTGCCGTAATGGGGCAGAGCGGGCTGCGCGACGGCGACGTTCGGCTGCGCGCGGGCGAAGCCGAGATCGAGCAGTTCCATGATGCGGGCGTTGCGCGAGGCGGCCGAGCGGCCGCCGAAGACGGTGGCGAGGATCCGCACGCCGTCACGTTCGGCCGAGGCGACGAGGTTGAAGCCCGCCGGCGTCGTGTAGCCGGTCTTGATCCCGTCCGCGCCGCGGTAGTTGTTCAGCACCGAGCGGTTCGTCGAATAGACCGTGCCGACCGGGCCGGCATAGGTCGAGGTGCGGCCGAAGATGTTGTAATACTGGGGGTAATCGTAAAACAGGTGGCGGCCGAGGATGGTCATGTCGCGCGCGGTGGACAGGTGCCCCTCGGCAGTCAGGCCGTGCGGGTTGCGGAAGGTCGTGCGCACCATGCCGAGCGCCTGTGCGGTGCGGTTCATGCGCCGGGCGAAGGCGGCTTCGGAGCCCTCGATCGCCTCGGCGATGGCGGCGGCGGCGTCGTTCGACGACCGGACCGCAGCGGCGCGCACGAGGTAGCGCAGTTCAACCTGGGTGCCGGCGCGGAAGCCGAGTGCGTAGTCGGTGGCCGCGGCGTGGCGCGAGATCGTCACCGGGGTATCCATCGTGATCTCGCCGAGGCGCACGGCCTCGAACACGATGTAGAGCGTCATCATCTTCGTGAGCGAGGCGGGATGGAGCCGTGTATCGGCGTTGCGAGATCGCAAGACCTCGCCCGACCTAGCGTCCATCACCATCTCGGCATAAGGAACGGCGCGCGCGGGCGTGGTCGCCGCCACGGCCACGAGCGCAAAGAGCCCAAGAAGGGCCGCAAGAAACCAACGATGTATCACCAGACCTGCTCTGTCTGCCTCGGGGTGCCGTCTGACGCGGCGTTCGTTCTGACACTCTAGGCGAAGAAAGCCGCCGAATCCACTGGAAACTCGCTGGCTTAGGTGGAAGTCTTGCGGACGGAGAGAGATGCCGGGAGGGCAGCCATGAACGAGAGGTTCGACGACCGCAAGGCGAAGGCCTCGGCCTGGTTCCGGAGCCTGCGCGACGAGATCGTCGCGGCGTTCGAGGGACTTGAGGACAGCCAGGGCGGTGACGGCGAACCGGGTCGGTTCGAGGTGACCGAAACGCGCCGCGGCGACGGCGGGTCGGACGAGGGCGGCGGGCTGATGAGCGTGATGCGCGGCGGCCGCGTGTTCGAGAAGGTCGGCGTCAACGTCTCGACCGTCTACGGCACGCTCGGCGACCGGGCGGTCGCGGCGATGGCGGCGCGCAAGGATCTCGACGGGCTGAAGGCCGATCCGCGGTTCTGGGCCTCGGGGATCAGCCTCGTCGCGCATATGCAGAACCCGCAGGTTCCGGCCGTGCACATGAACACGCGGATGTTCTGGACGCCCTCAGCCTGGTGGTTCGGCGGCGGGTCGGACCTGAACCCGTGCATCGAGTACGCAGAAGACACGGCGCATTTCCACGATGTGCTGCGCGAGCACTGCGCGCCGCACGGGGCCGATCTGTATCCGCGCTTCAAGGCCTGGGCGGACGAGTATTTCTTCGTCCCTCATCGCGGCCGGGCGCGCGGCGTCGGCGGCATCTTCTTCGACGACTACAACACCGGCGACTGGGAGGCGGATTTCGCCTTCACGCAGGATGTCGGCCGGGCCTTTCTGCCGGCCTTCCTCGGCGTGGTGGAGCGGCGGCGGCACCAGCCGTTCAGCGACGCGGACCGCGAGACGCAGCTGCGCCATCGCGGGCTCTATGCCGAATACAACCTCGTCTATGACCGCGGCACGAAGTTCGGGCTGGAGACAGGGCATGACGCGAACGCGGTGCTGATGAGCCTTCCGCCGGTCGCGAAGTGGTATTGAGGGGGCGAGGGGCGTTGTCCTGCGCTCCGTGCGTTCGTCCCTGAAAACGGTCCCCCGGACCGTTTTCCGGGCGGGCCTCACCCCTCGCGCTCCCCGGAGTATTTTTCGAAAGATGAAGGATCAGGCGCGGCCGAGCATCTCGCGGTAGATCGCGGTGAGGGCGGCGGCCTCGTCCTCGATGCGGAAACCGGTCTCGACGCGGGCGCGCGCGCTTGCCGACTGGCTGGCGCGGAGCGCATCGTCGTCCAGGATGCGGGTGATCGCATCGGTCATCGCCCCGGTCTCGCCGGGCGGGACGAGCGCGCCGGTCTCGCCATCGGCGACGAGTTCCTCGAAAGCGCCCACGCGCGTCGCGATGACCGGCACGGCGCAGGCCATCGCCTCGAGCGGGGTGAGGCCGAACCCCTCCCACCGCTGCGGCGCGACGAAGAGGTCGAGGACGCGGTACCAATCGGCCATCTCGTGCACCGGAACCTCGGGCCGGAACAGGATGCGGTCGGCGAGGCCGGCGTTGCGGACATCCGCCTTCAGACCGTCGAGAAAGCCACGGTCCTTGTCGACCGCGCGGCCCATGACGATCGCGGCGGCATCGGGCCGGTCCTTCAGGGCGGCGATCATCGCGTGAACGAAGACGTCGGTGCCCTTCTGCGCGCGGATGCGGCCGTAGCAGCCGACGAGCGGGCCCGCGGGCAGGCCCATCCGGGCCTTCAGCGCGGCCTTGTCGTCGGGCGGGGCGAAGGTGTCGGTGTCGATGCCATGGAGGATCACGTCGGACGGGCGGTCGAGATAGGCGGCCGATTTCGCCGAGGTCGCGACGATGCGGTCCATCCGGGCGATCAGCCATTTCGAATAGGCGGTATGGGCGCGCTGCGAGGCGGAGGTGAAGAGAAGCTTCAGCGGCTGGCGCAGCACGTGCTTCAGGGCGAGGCCGGCCAGCATCTCGGTGTTGCGCCGGGCGTGCCAGACGCGGGGGCGGCGGCCGAGTGTCAGGAGCCGGGCGGGCCGGATCTGCGGGACGTGATCGGGCAGGTCGGGCGCCACCGCGGCGATGGCGATCTCGAGCGCCTGAAGCGGCACGAGGCGGACGACCGTCGCGGTCACGCCGGAGAGCCGGCGCTTGAAATTGGGCGCGAGCACGTCGAGCGCGTCGGGATTCTGGGGCGCCGTCATGGCCAGCGCTTAGCCCGCGGCGGGTTCCTCGGCAAGGCGCAGCGCGAGGCCCGGGTCGGGATCGGCGCCGAGTACGGCTTCGGCCGCGAGGCGTCCGAGTTCGTCGGCGCATTTCGCGCCCGCCCCGTTGCAGCCCGTCGCCACGGCGATCCGGTCGGAGAGCCGCGCGATGTAGGGATGGTCGGACGGGGTGAGCGCCAGGATGCAGGAGCCGGAGGTGGCGCGGCCGAGATCGAGATCCGGCATGAGCTGGGAGAGCGCCGTCTTCAGGTATTGCGCGACGCTCGTATCACCGTCCGTCGCGAACCAGGCGGCGGCTTCGGCCGGGGTCTTCAGACCCGGCAGGCCCGGTTCGCCGCCGATCTTGAGCCGCAGCTTGCCGTCCGGGTAGCGCACGGGCGGCAGAAGATAGAGGTAATGATCGGCGCCGGCATCTTCGAACAGGAGGCTCGGCATCGCGGTCAGCGCCTCGGCCTGCGCGCCCTCGACCTCGACGAAGAGGATGGTGCGCGGGGCGACGTACATGTCGGGCCGGACGGGCAGCAGATTGTCGAGCCCGGCCCAGGCGCCGGTGGCGACGAGGATGCGGTCGGCGGCGATATGGCGGCCGTCGGCAAGAGAGACGCCGGTGTCGGTCAGTCCCGTCGCGGCGGCGTCGACGACCTCGGCCCCGGCGCGGATGGCGAGCGCTTCGTGCGCGCGGCGCATGGCGCGCGGGTCGATCGTGCCGCCGGCGGCATCGGCGATGCCAGCGGTCCCGGCGGGGAAGCGGAACATCGGGTAGCGGGCCGCGAGCGCGGCGTGATCGAGCGTTTCGTGGGCGACGCCCTCAGCCTGCGCGGCGGCGAGGACGCGCGCGGAATAGCCCGGATCGGGAGAGCACATGAGCCCGCCCGACGCCTCGTAGAAGCGGATGCCACTGTCAGCCTCGAGACGCGCGTAGCGGTCGATGGACGCGGTGGAGACGCGGGTCCAGAACCGGTCCTTGGCGATCTTGCGGGTGATCCGGCCGGCGTCGTGGTGGCTGCCATGGGGGCCGGCGTGGTCTTTCGGGTCGGCGGGTTCGGACGGACCAATCAGCGCGACGTGGTGGCCGGCTTCGACCAGGTGCATGGCCGCGGCGCTGCCCCAGAGGCCGCGCCCGACAACGGCGATGCGGGTCATGTGCGGATCGCCTCGAGCAGGCGGGTGACGTTCTCGGGATCGGCGTCGGGGGTGATGCCGTGACCGAGGTTGAAGATGTGCGGGCCGTTCGACAGCGCGTCGCGGATGCGGCGGGCCTCGGTGACGAGTTCCTCGCCTCCTGTGACCATCAGCTTCGGATCGAGATTGCCCTGCACACAGGTCTCGGGCTGGAGATGCTCGGCCGCCCAGGCGGCGTCGACTGAGGTGTCGATGGCGATGCAGTCGGCGCCGACGGCCCGGGCGAAGCCTTCGTAGGCCGAGCCGGCTTCGCGCGGGAAAACGATGACGGGCAGATCTGGGTAGCGTTGCTTGAGCGCCGTGACGATGCGCTTCGCGGGCTCGAGCGCATAGAAGTCGAATTCCGGACCCTTGAGCGATCCGGCCCAGGAATCGAACAGCTTCACGACCTCGGCCCCGGCCTCGACCTGCGCGGCGAGATAGCCGATCGTGGCCTCGGTGATGCGGTCGATCAGGCCGACGAACGTGGCGTGATCGGTGCGTTTCAGCGCGTGGGCGGGGCCCTGGTCCGGCGTGCCGCGGCCGGCGATCATGTAGGTCGCGACGGTCCAGGGCGCGCCGGCGAAGCCGATCAGCGTGGTCTCGGATGGCAGTTCGCGCGCAAGGATGCGGACGGTTTCGTAGACCGGGGCGAGGTGGTCGTGGATGTCGTCCGGGCCCTTCAGCTTTGCCAGGTCGTCGGGACCGGTGACGGTCGACAGGCGCGGCCCCTCGCCGGTTTCGAACCAGAGATCGGCGCCGAGCGCCTGCGGGACGAGCAGGATGTCGGCGAACAGGATCGCGGCGTCGAAGCCGAAGCGGCGGATCGGCTGCAGCGTCACCTCGGCTGCGAGATCGGGCGTGTAGCACAGCGAGAGGAAATCGCCGGCCTGCGCGCGGGTGGCGCGGTATTCGGGCAGGTAGCGCCCGGCCTGCCGCATCAGCCAGACCGGCGGCACCGGCAGCGTCGCGCCGGCGAGCGCGCGGAGGAGGAGTTTTGACATGCCCGAGTGGCCCCTTTTTGCCTTGCGCTGACCCTCACGCCCCGGTTCAGTGGTGTCAAGCCGACACGGTGTGTCAGTCCAGGTTTACAGTTTCGGAGACGCCATGCCCCTCGTGACGCCCTCGCCCCAGACGCCGCTGAAGATCGGCACGCGCGGCTCGCCGCTGGCGCTGGCGCAGGCGCACGAGACGCGCGACCGGCTGATGGCGGCCTTCGGGCTGGAGGAGGCGGCGTTCGAGATCGTGGTCATCAAGACGACGGGCGACGACGCGGTGCTGATCGCCGGTGACAAGCCGTTGAAAGAGCTTGGCGGCAAGGGCCTGTTCACCCGTGAGATCGAGGCGGCGCTGCTGACCGGCGACATCGATATCGCCGTGCATTCGATGAAGGACATGCCGGTGGATCAGCCGGCGGGTCTGGTGCTCGATACCTATCTCCCGCGGGAGGACGTGCGCGACGCCTTCGTTGCGCCGGGGGGCATATCGCTGTCCGATCTTCCGGCAGGCGCGGTCGTGGGAAGCTCGTCGCTGCGGCGGCGGGCGCAGATCGCGGCGCGGCGGCCCGACCTGAAACTGGTCGAGTTCCGGGGCAACGTGCAGACGCGGATGCGCAAGCTGGCCGATGGCGTGGCCTCGGCGACTTTCCTCGCCATGGCGGGGCTGAACCGGCTCGGCATGGCGGAGGTGCCGCGGGTGGGCCTCAGCCCAGAGGAAATGCTGCCGGCGGTGGCGCAGGGCGCGATCGGGATCGAACGGCGCATCGACGACCGGGCCACGGCCGAGCTTCTGGCCGCGATCCATGACGGGCCGACCGGCACGCGGCTCGCGGCCGAGCGCGCTTACCTCGCCGGGCTGGACGGGTCGTGCCAGACGCCGATTGCGGGGCTTGCGGAGCTGTCGGGCGGCGAGATCCGGCTGCGGGGCGAGATCCTGCGCCCGGACGGGTCGGAAGTGCTGACGGACGACCGCACGGCCCCGGTCGAGGACGCCGCCGCGCTTGGCGCCGACATGGCGCGGGACCTGCGCCGGCGGGCGGGGCCGAACTTCTTCGACGCCGCCGCCTGACGTTTCAGCGCAGCCGCGCCTCGGTCTCCGCATCGAAGAACATCGCATCGGCCGGATCGAAGGTGATCCCGGTGGCGCTGCCCGGCGACGGGGCGAACTGTTCGCGCGCCTCGACGACGATGCGGGTGCCGTCCTGCGCGGTCAGGTAGTGGTATGCCACGCCGCCGAGCTGTTCCGAAAGTTCGACCCGGTGCGTGTCACCCTCGGTCAGCCGGATCTCGTTGGGTCTGAGCCCGACGGTGACGTTGCCGGTGCCGATGGCGGTCAGGCCCGGGCGCATTTCGGCGCCGCCGAGGCCGGGCACCTGCACCATGCCGCCCTGCGCGATGCCGTCGAAGAAGTTCATCGCCGGGCTGCCGATGAAGCCCGCGACGAACTTGTTGTTCGGATCATTGTAGAGATCGAGCGGCTTGCCGGCCTGTTCGATCCGGCCCGCGCGCAGGACCACGATCTTGTCGGCGAGCGTCATCGCCTCGACCTGGTCGTGAGTGACGTAGATCATCGTCGCCCCGATCTCCTGGTGGAGACGCGCGATCTCGACCCGCATCTCGACCCGCAACTCGGCGTCGAGGTTGGACAGCGGCTCGTCGAACAGGAAGACCTCGGGGCCGCGCACGATGGCCCGGCCGATGGCGACGCGCTGGCGCTGGCCGCCCGACAGCGCCTTGGGCTTGCGGTCGAGATAGGGGTCGAGCTTCAGGACGCGGCTCGCCTCGGCGACCTTCTCCTTGATCTCGGCCCTGGGATGACCGGTCATCTTCAGGCCGAAGCCCATGTTCTCCTCGACCGTCATGTGCGGGTAGAGCGCGTAGGTCTGGAAGACCATAGCGACGCCGCGCTCGGACGGATCGAGCCGCGTGACGTCGCGGGTGCCGATCTCGATCTTGCCACCGGTCGTCTCTTCCAGTCCCGCGACCATGCGCAGAAGCGTGGACTTGCCGCAGCCCGACGGCCCGACGAAGACGCAGAAATCGCCGTGATCGATGGTCAGATCGACCCCGTGGATCACCTGCACATCGCCGTATTTCTTGATGACATTCGTCAGCGTGACGCCCGACATGTCGTGTCCCTCCCCTTCGTGTTCTATGCGGTCCCGGTTTCCGGGAACCGCCAGCTCGTCGCTTCCTGCGCCACGGCCGCTGCCGTGCGGGCGATGGCGGGCGCATGGCCTTCCAGCGCCGCCAGGCTTGTCCGTTGGGTCGAGGAGGTCACCGAGACCGCCCCGAGTACGCGCTGCCCGCCGGTCAGGACCGGGAACGCGACGCAGATGATTCCGGGTTCGTGTTCCTCGCGGTCGAAGGCGTAGCCGCGCGCCCGGATCGCGGCGAGCTCCTCGCGCAATGCGTCTGCGGTGCAGAGCGTGTTGGGCGTGAAGCGGTGAAAGCTCTGCTGCGCGATGACCCGGTCGAGATCGGGTTCGGGCAGGAAGGCCATCATCGCCTTGCCGACGCCGGTGCAATAGGCCGGACCGACCTTGCCGGCGCTGGAAAACATCGGGATCGGGTCGCGCGCGTTGCGCTTGTCGACATAAAGCACCTGCGCGGCGTCGAGCTGCGCGAGGTGCACGGTTTCGCCGAGATCGGCCGAGAGCCGGTCGAGATGCGGCCGCGCGATGGGCGCGAGCGAGGCCTGTGCCCAGGCCGCATGGGCCAGCCGGACGAGCCGCAACCCCGGCGCGTAGGTCTGCCGGTCGGGATCGTAGGCGAGCATGCCCTCGGCGGTCAGCGTCTGCAGAAAGCGGTAAAGCGTGGCCTTGGGAAACGGGCTCTGGTCCAGCAGTTCGCCGAAGCGGACGGGCCGGCCGAAATCGGACACGGCATCGAGAACGCGCAGCGCCTTGCCGACCGTGCCGGTCGCATCGCCCCCCTTCTCGCCGCCGTCGGCCACTGCCTGTCCTCCCAATCAGGTGTTGACATCCGTAACCCGAGTCGCGTTATGATTTCAACATAAGAAACCAAGTTTCAATATTTGGAACCATATTCGGATCGCAAAAGGGAGGATACCATGCGCTCCATCTTCACCGCCGGCGCCGCTGCGCTGGCCGGCACCACCATGCTTGCGGGCATGGCTTTCGCGGACGCTCACTCCAATCTCTCGGGCACGCTTCGCATCACCTCGGACATGTCGAACCCCGGACCGCGTGCGGTCATGGAGAGCCTCGCCGCCGAGTTCGACGAGATGCATCCCGACCTCGAGGTCGATCTGACCATCGTCGACCGCGAAGCGTGGAAGACGCAGATCCGCAACGCGCTGTCGGCCGATCCGCCGGATGTCGTGAACTGGTACGCCGCAAACCGGATGACGCCCTACGTCGATGCCGGTCTGTTCATGGACATCACCGACTGGTGGGACGCGGGCGATTACGAGGGCCTGGACAGCGTTCGTGGCGCGATGACGATCAACGACCGCCAGTGGGGCATCCCCTACACCTACTACCAGTGGGGCGTGTATTACCGCGAGGACATCTTCAACGAACTCGGGCTGGAAGAGCCGGAGACGTGGGAGCAGGAAATCGCGAACTGCCAGGCGATCCTCGATTCCGGCCGTCGCTGCTACACGATCGGCACGAAGTTCCTTTGGACCGCCGGTGGCTGGTTCGACTACATCAACATGCGCACCAACGGATTCGACTTCCACATGGCGCTCGGCCGGGGCGAGGTCGAATGGACCGATGATCGCGTCCGCGAGACCTTCGCGAACTGGCGCCAGCTGATCGACATGGGCGCCTATATCGACGACCACCAGACCTACAGCTGGCAGGAAGCCCTTCCGTTCATGATCAACGGCGAGGCGACGGCCTACCTGATGGGCAACTTCGCCGTCGACCAGCTGCGCAATGGCGGGCTGACCGACGACCAGCTCGACTTCTACCAGTTCCCGATCATCACCGAGGGGCTGCCGCAGGGCGAAGACGCACCGACCGACACGTTCCACGTCGCCGCCGGCGCGCAGAACGTCGACGCGGCCCGCGCCTTCCTGGCCTATGTCGCCTCGCCCGAGGTGCAGACCCGGATCAACGGACCCGACGGGCTCGGCCAGCTTCCGGTGAACGCGAACGCCTCGATCGTGGACGACGAGTTCCTGCAGCAGGGCTTCGAGATGCTGAGCCAGAATGCGCAGGGCGGCATCGCGCAGTTCTTCGACCGCGACTACCCGGCCGAGATGGCGTCGATCGCGATGGAGGGCTTCCAGGAGTTCATGGTGTTCCCGGACAACCTGGACGACATCCTGAACCGGCTGGAGCAGGCGCGGCAGCGCATCTACTCAGAGTGATCCGATAGACGAAAACCCCGCGCCCCGGTCCGTCCGGGGCGCGCGGACCGATCAGGCCCCGGGGGAGAGCGCCGATGTCCGTCACCGCACCAGCCGTACCGCATGCGCCGTCCGAACGCGGATGGTTCCAGCGCAACCGGATGACGCTGACGCCGCTTCTGTTCCTGCTGCCGGGCGTGCTGTTCTTCGCCGTCTACGTCGTCATCCCGATCTTCCAGTCCTTCCAGATCTCGCTCTACGAATGGGACGGGCTCGGCGAGGCGACGTATATCGGCCTCGGAAATTACCAGGAACTGATGACGGACCGCGCCTTCGAGGTGTCGATCTGGAACAACGTGAAGTGGCTGGTCCTGTACCTGCTGGCCATTCCCGCCGGGCTCTTCATCGCGCTGTTCCTGAACCAGACGGTCGTCGGCATCCGGCTCTACAAGTCGCTGTTCTTCTTCCCGTTCGTTCTCAGCCAAGTCGTCGTCGGCCTCGTCTTCTCGTGGTTCTACCTGCCGCGCGAAGGCATCCTGAACGGCGTGCTGGCCTTCTTCGGGCTGGAGCCCGTGAACGTCCTCGGCGACCCGACGCTCGCCACCTACGGGATCATCGCCGCCGGCCTCTGGCCGCAGACGGCCTATTGCATGATCCTCTATCTCACCGGCCTGAACGCCGTGGACCCCGAGCAGATCGAGGCCGGGCGGCTCGACGGCGCGAAGGGCATCCGGATGCTCTGGTACGTGGTTCTGCCGCAGCTGAAGCCCGCGACCTTCATCGCCTTCGTCGTCACGATCATCGGCGCGCTCCGGTCCTTCGACCTGATCTCGATCATGACGAATGGCGGACCGTTCGGATCGACCCGCGTGCTGTCCTTCTACATGTTCGAGAAGGCGCTGTCGGAATACGGCTTCCGGATGGGATACGGCGCGGCCATCGCCGTGGTGCTGTTCCTCATCATGCTGATCTTCATCGGCTACTTCCTCTGGCAGATGTGGCAGGACGAGAAGGAGGCCCGGCGATGAGCTTCCGCGACCGCGTCACCTCCGTCTGCCGCACCCTGCCGGGCGCCGAAGTCTCCGACCCGTGGGGCGGTGGTCATGACGCCTGGAAGGTTGGCGGCAAGATGTTCGCCTGCATCGGCGCCATCGCGCCCGGCGTGTCCGTCAAGACCGCGGGGACCGACACCGCGCAGATGCTGATCGACGCCGGCGTGGCCGAGCGCGCGCGCTACTTCCACCGGTCCTGGGTCACGCTGCCCGAGACCTGCGACGCCGAGGAGCTGCGCCACCGGCTCGTCAGCTCCTACGACATCGTACGCGGCGGCCTGACCAGGAAGGCGCAGGCCGCGCTCGCCCCGAGAGAGGACGCCTGAGATGTTTCCGACACCGATCCAGAAGCGTCCCGTCGCGGCGCAGGCGCTCTACCAAGGGCTGCTGCCCATCGCGCTGATCATGTGGCTGCTGCCGCTGATCGCGGTCGCCCTGTTCTCGATCCGGCCGTTTTCCGACTTCGGCGCGGGGAACTACTGGGGCTGGCCGTCCTCGTTCGAGATGTTCCACAATTACGGGCAGGTCTTCTTCAACTCGGACATGCCGCGCTACCTGTGGAACTCGGTGCTGATCACGGTGCCGACCGTGGTGGGCGCGGTGGCGCTGTCCTGCATGACGGGCTTCGCGCTCGGTATCTACCGGTTCCGCGGCAACCTGCTGATCTTCTTCATGTTCATCGCGGGCAACTTCGTGCCCTTCCAGATCCTGATGGTCCCGGTGCGCGACTTCACCGTGTCGGCGGGGCTGTACGATACGAAGCTGGGCCTCGTGCTCTTCCACATCGCCTTCCAGACCGGGTTCTGCACGCTCTTCATGCGGAACTTCATCCGCGCGCTGCCCTACGAGCTGATCGAGGCCGCGCGGGTCGAGGGCGTGAGCGAATGGCGGATCTTCTGGTATGTCGTCCTGCCGCTGATGCGGCCCGCGACGGCGGCGCTGTCGGTGCTGATCTTCACCTTCATCTGGAACGACTATTTCTGGGCACTGGTGCTGACGCAGGGCCCGAACGCGCAGCCGGTGACGGCGGGGATTACCTCGTTCAACTCGCAATTCGTGGCACAGTATCACCTGATGAGCGCGGGCTCGATCGTCGCGGCGATCCCGCCGGTCGCCATGTTCTTCCTGATGCAACGGCACTTCATTGCCGGCCTCACACTCGGAGCCGTCAAATGACGAAACTCGCCTTCATAGGCGCCGGATCGACGATCTTCATGAAGAATATCGTCGGTGACATGCTGCACTTCGAAGCGCTGCGCGACGCGGACATCGCGCTGATGGATATCGATCCCAACAGGCTGGCCGAGAGCGAACTGGTCGCGCGGCGGATGGTCGAGACGATGGGCACCGGCGCGACGGTCACGGCCACCACCGACCGGGCGCGCGCGCTGGACGGGGCCGACTTTGTCGTGACGGCGTTCCAGACCGGCGGCTACCGGCCTTCGACCGTGATCGATTTCGACGTGCCGAAAACCTTCGGGCTGCGCCAGACGATTGCCGACACGCTCGGCGTGGGCGGGATCATGCGGGGACTGCGGACCGTCCCGCATCTCTGGGCCGTGGCCGATGACATGACCCGGCTCTGTCCGCAGGCGACGATGCTGCAATACGTCAACCCGATGGCAATCAACACCTGGGCTCTGGCCGAGCGGTTTCCGCAGGTGAAGGCCGTGGGGCTGTGCCATTCGGTGCAGAACACGGTCGAGGAGATCGCCCACGATCTCGATATCCCGAAGGAGGAGATCCGGCACCGCGTCGCGGGGGTGAACCACGTCGCCTTCTTCCTTAAGCTGGAGCATAACGGCCGGTCGCTTTACCCCGCGCTGCGCGAGGGCTGGCGGGCGGGCCGCCTGCCGAAGCCGCCGCTGCACCAGCTGCGCTGCCAGAACCGGGTGCGCTACGAAGTCATGGATCACCTCGGTTATTTCTGCACCGAAAGCTCGGAGCATCTGGCCGAATACGTGCCGTGGTTCATCAAGGATGGCCGGGAGGACCTGATCGAGGAGTTCGCGATCCCGCTGGATGAGTATCCCAAGCGCTGCGTGGAGCAGGCCGAGGGATGGGCCGAGCAGGCGAAGGGGCTGAGGGCGGCGGCCACGATGAATGTGGACAAGAGCCACGAATTCGCGGCCGAGCTGATGAACGCCATCGTCACCGACCGGCCGATCACCATCACCGGCAACCTGCCGAACCGGGGCCAGATCCCGCAGCTTCCGGCCGGCGCGGTCGTCGAGACGCCCACGCTGGTCGATGCGAACGGGCTTCAGGCCACGGTTGTCGACGATATCCCGCCGCAGCTGATCGCGCTGATGAGGAGCCAGATCAACGTGCAGGAACTGGTCGTGCGCGCGCTGCTGGACGAGAACCGGGAGCATATCTATCACGCCGCCTACATGGATCCGCACACGGCGGCAGAACTGGACCTGAGGCAGATCCGGGCGCTGGTCGACCAGCTGATCGCGGCGCATGGCGCGATGCTGCCGGACTGGTGCCACGAAAGGCGGGCGGCATGAACGCGGTCTATCCTGATCTGGACGGTCAATCCGTCTTCATCACCGGCGGCGGCTCGGGCATCGGCGCGGCGCTGACCGAAGGATTCCTGCGGCAGGGGGCGAAGGTCGCCTTCGTCCAGCGGTCCGACGCGTCCGATTTCGCCGAACACATGGCCGAGGCGACGGGCAACCGGCCGCATTTCATGTCCTGCGACATCACCGACATCCAGCGCCTGCGCGCCTGCATCGACGAGGCCGCCGAACGGCATGGCCCGGTCACGGCGCTGGTCAACAACGCCGCCAACGACCAGCGGCACAAAGCCGAAGAGGTCGACGAGGCGTTCTGGGACTGGTCGCAGGCGATCAACCTGAAGGCCTATTTCTTCGCGGCGCAGGCGGTGCTTCTGGGTATGCGCGGCGCGGGCGGCGGGTCGATCGTGAACTTCTCGTCGATCAGCTACATGATGGGCAATGCCGGTTATGCGTCCTACACGACGGCAAACGGGGGCATCACCGCGATGACCCGCAGCCTGGCACGCGAATGGGGGCCGGACGGCATCCGGGTGAATGCGCTGATGCCGGGTTGGGTGCTGACCGACAAGCAGTTGGACAAGTGGGCCGATCCGGACAGCCTCGCCGCACATCTGGAACGGCAATGCCTGAAAGAGCACCTGAAGCCCGAAGACATTGTCGGCGGCACCCTCTTCCTTGCCAGCGCGGCGAGCCGGATGATGACCGGCCAGGCCCTCGTCATAGACGGCGGGGTGGTGGTGACGGGATGAGCCGGGCGGACTGGATCGCGGTCGACTGGGGCACCACGCGCCTGCGCGCCTGGGCCATGGACGCGGACGGATCGGTGCGCGACGAGGCGTCGTCGGGCGACGGCATGGGCGGGCTGTCGCGCGCCGGGTTCGAACCGGCGCTGCTGCGGCTGATCGAGCCGTGGCTGTCGGGTGGCACCGTCCCGGTGCTGGCCTGCGGCATGGTCGGATCGCGGCAGGGTTGGCACGAGGTGCCCTATGTCTCCATTCCTGCGAAACCCGCCGAGCTCCGGCCCGTCCCCGTGCCCGGCACGGACCGTCGGATCGCATTGGCCATCATTCCAGGCCTGTCGCAGGCCGAGCCGGCCGACGTCATGCGCGGCGAGGAGACGCAGATCGCCGGTTTTCTGTCCGAGGCGCCGGACTTCGACGGGGTCCTCTGCCTGCCCGGGACGCATACGAAATGGGCGCGGATCAGCGCGGGCGAGGTCGTCGGCTTCATGACCGCGATGACCGGCGAGATCTACCGCCTGATCTCGGATCACAGCGTCATCCGCCATTGTCTGGCGGGCGACGGGATCGCAGACCCGGCTGCGTTCACCGACGCGGTGTCCGACACGCTGTCGCGGCCCGAGGGGCTGGCGCAGCGGCTGTTCGCGATCCGGGCGGAGACGGTGCTGCGGGATCTCGGCCCCGGAACCGCGCGGGAGCGGCTGTCGGGGCTTCTGATCGGCGCCGAACTGGCGGCCGCGCGCGGCTACTGGCTTGGCCAGGATGTCGCCATCGCCGGGGCACCGGGGCTGGCCGCGGCCTATGGCGCGGCGCTCGAGGCGCAGGGTCTGGCGCCGCGCGTTCTGGATGCCGATCCGCTCACGCGCAAGGGTCTGGCTGCGGCCTACCTGTCGATGGGCCAGACTGCGTCATGACCCGGCCCCTGATCGCAATTCTGCGCGGGATTACACCGGCCGAAGCCGTGCCGGTGGGCGAGGCGCTCGTCGCCGCGGGCATCACGACGATCGAGGTGCCGCTGAACTCGCCCGATCCGCTCGACAGCATTGCGGCCATGGCGGAGGCGCTCGGCGACCGGGCGATGGTCGGCGCGGGCACGGTTCTGTCGGCGCGGGACGTGCTGAGGGTGGCCGAGGCGGGTGGCCGGCTGATCGTCTCGCCCAACGCCGATGCCGAGGTCATCGCGGCGACGAAA
Source organism: Rhodobacterales bacterium HKCCE3408 (assembly GCA_015689705.1). GTDB lineage: Bacteria > Pseudomonadota > Alphaproteobacteria > Rhodobacterales > Rhodobacteraceae > HKCCE3408. Next base: position 26,070 of record WVSN01000016.1, on the reverse strand, counting down.
TCCGCCGGACTGACCAGCTTTCCCGGCGTCCTGACCCCGTCGGAATGCTTCGCCGCGCTGAAAGCGGGGGCGGACGGGCTGAAGGTGTTCCCGAGCTTCCAGATGGGCACCGAGGGGCTGAAGGCGCTGCGGGCGGTCCTGCCCGCGGGCACGACGGTCTACATGGTCGGCGGCGTCGGGCCGGAGAATTTCGCCGAGTGGGTCGCAGCCAGCGCGGACGGCTTCGGCATCGGCTCGTCGCTCTACAAGCCCGGCCTGTCGGCGGACGAGGTCGCTGGCCGTGCGCGGGCGATGGTGGCGGCGTGGGACGAGGTAGTGCAATGAGCGCCGAGATCTTCGACGACCGCATCTGCGACCTGGGCGAGGGGCCGCTCTGGCACCCGAACCGCGGGCAGCTTTTCTGGTTCGACATCCTTGGCAAGCGCCTGCTGACGAAGGGCGCGGAATGGCAGTTCGACCGCCACGCCTCGGCTGCCGGCTGGATCGATGACGATACGCTGCTGATCGCGACCGAAACCGACCTGATCCGCTTCGACATCGAGACCGGCGAGCAGGAGCGGATCGTGGCGCTGGAAAAGACGAATTCGGGCACGCGGTCGAACGACGGTCGGGCGGACCCGTTCGGCGGCTTCTGGATCGGCACGATGGGCAAAAGCGCCGAGGAGGAAGCGGGCCGCATCTACCGGTTCTATCGCGGCGTAATTGAGCCGGTGACTGGACCGATCACGATTCCGAACGCAATCTGCTTCGCGCCGGACGGACGCCGCGCCTATTTCGCCGATACCCGGCGGAACCTCGTCTGGACTCAGGCCCTGGACTCGGAGGGCTGGCCGGAGGCCGATCCCGAGATTTTCCTCGACCAGCGAGAGAGCCGGATCAATCCGGACGGCGCCGTGGTGGATGCCGCGGGCCGGTTCTGGAACGCCGAATGGGGAAACTTCCGGGTCGCCTGCTACGACTCCGAAGGCCGGCTCGTGGAGGAGATCCAGCTGCCGGCGCGCCAGCCGAGCTGCCCGGCCTTTGGCGGTCCGGACCTGTCCGACCTTTACGTGACCACCGCCCGCGAAGGCCTTGGCGACCGGGCGGGTGCCGCCGACGGGCCGACCTATGTCGTGAAGACCACCGCGCGGGGACAGGCGGAGCACCGGGTCGTCGCATGAAGCGCACGCTTGGCGTTTGCTATTACCCCGAGCACTGGCCCGAGGAGACCTGGGCCGAGGATGCGCGCCGCATGGCAGAGCTTGGCCTCACCTGGGTGCGGATTGGCGAGTTTTCGTGGTCGCGGCTCGAGCCGGAGCCGGGCAGGCTCGACTGGGACTGGCTCGACCGGGCGATCGAAACGCTCGGGGCCGCGGGGCTGAAGGTCGTGCTTGGCACGCCAACGGCGACGCCGCCGCGCTGGATGCTCGACCGCCATCCCGACATGCTGGCCGTGGATGCCGAAGGTCGGCCGCGCGGGTTCGGATCGCGCCGGCACTACTGTTTCAGCCATGACGGCTACCGGGAAGAGTCGGTCCGGATCGCGACGCTGATGGCCGAACGCTATGGCCGCAACGCGCATCTGGGCGCGTGGCAGACGGACAACGAATATGGCTGCCACGACACCGTCATCTCCTACTCCGCCGCTGCGCTGCCGGCGTTCCGCGACTGGCTCGCGCAGCACTACCAGTCGGTCGAGGCGCTGAACCGGGCCTGGGGCAACGTGTTCTGGTCGATGGAGTATCGCAGCTTCGACGAGATTGGCCTGCCGAACCTGACGGTGACCGAACCCAATCCGGCCCACGCGATGGATTTCCGGCGCTTCAGCTCGGACCAGGTTCTGCGCTTCAACGCGGCGCAGGTGGCCGCGATCCGCCGCCATTCCGACCGCCCGATCAGCCATAACTACATGGGCAAGGTCACCGATTTCGACCATTTCGCACTCGGCGCGCAGATGGAGATCGCGACCTGGGACAGCTACCCGCTCGGCTTCCTGCAGGACCGGGTGGGCGCCGACGCGGAGCGGAAGCGGCTTTATGCCCGGCAGGGCGATCCGGATTTCCAGGCATTTCACCATGACCTCTACCGCGCTGTCGGGCAGGGGCGCTGGTGGGTGATGGAGCAGCAGCCGGGGCCGGTGAACTGGGCGCCGGTCAACACCATCCCGCTGCCGGGCATGGTCCGGCTGTGGACATGGGAAGCCTTCGCGCACGGCGCCGAGGCGGTGTGCTATTTCCGCTGGCGGCAGGCGCCCTTCGCACAGGAGCAGATGCATACCGGCCTTCTGCGCCCCGACAGCAACGAGGCGCCAGGCTTTGCCGAAGCCGCGGCGGTTGCGGCTGAACTGGCCGAGGCGCCCGAGGTCGATGCGGGCAAGGCATCCGTGGCGCTGATCTTCGACTACGAGGCAAGCTGGTCCTGGGCAGTGCAGCCGCAGGGCGAGGGGTGCGACTACCTCCTCCTGGTTTTCGACATCTACCGTGCCCTCCGGCGGCATGGCCTGTCGATCGACATCCTGACGCCCACGGCGCGGGATTTCGAAGGCTATCGTCTGGTGCTGGCGCCGGGGCTCGAGATGCCGGGCGAGGGGCTGGCCGAGGCCGTCGCGGCCAGCGGCGCGGTCGCGTGTTTCGGTCCGCGCACCGGGTCGAAGACGCGCGACTTTTCCATCCCGGTGCCGCTGCCGCCGGCGCTCCCGGGCCTCGACGTGACCGTGGCGCGGGTTGAGACGATGGGCCGGGAGTTCGCCGTCGCCGCTGAGGGCGGCGGCGCGCTGGTGAACTGGCGTGAAGAGCTCGAGACGTCGGAGCCGGTCGTCATGTCCGATGCAGAGGGTCGCCCGCTTCTCGTCCGGAATGACCGGCTCCACTATCTCGGTGGCTGGCCGGACGACGCGCTGGCCGACCGGATCGCGGTCCTTCTGGCCACGGCCGCCGGACTTCCGGCCGAGCCGCTGCCCGAAGGACTGCGCATCCGTGACTGCGGCGGCTGTCGGTTCGTCTTCAACCACGCCGCGACGCCGGTGACATGGCGCGGAGAGACGCTGCCCCCGGCCGGCATTTCCATGGGATTTTCCAGTTGACGCAGACCCACCGCTGGCATAACTCCCCCGTGCTTCGGGGCGGAGTAGCTCAGTTGGTTAGAGCAGCGGAATCATAATCCGCGTGTCGGGGGTTCAAGTCCCTCCTCCGCTACCAAGTCTTCCCGAAATGCCGGTAGCAGTCCCCGATCCGCGCGGATCGGAGACAGCGCTGCGCGAGACATTCGGACCGGCGGTGGTCTATAGCGGGGCCATGGCCAATCCGATCTTCCGCATATCGCTATTCCGCCCCGTTCGTCGCGACGTCGAGGCCCGGACATGAGTGATCCGTTCCGGCTCGATGGAAAACGTGCGCTGGTCACCGGGGCGAATACCGGGATCGGACAGGCCGCGGCCCTGAGCCTCGCCGAGCGCGGCGCGCATGTCGTGGCCGCCGGTCGGTCCTCCTGCGATGAGACACTGGCGGAGATCGCGACGATCGGGGGCACTGGCGAGGCGATGACGCTGGATCTGTCCGACGCCGGGGCTGGCGCGGCCACGCTCGACGAAGCCCGCGACCTCGACATTCTCGTAAACAATGCCGGGATCATCCGGCGCGAGGATGCGACCGACTATTCCGAAAAAGACTGGGACGACGTGATCGAAGTGAACCTGAAGGCGGTGTTCCTGCTGTCCCAGACCTTTGCCCGGGCCGCGATGGCGCGTGGGCAGGGCGGGTCCATCGTTAACGTGGCATCGCTCCTGTCGTTCCAGGGTGGGATCAGGGTGCCGGCCTATACAGCGTCCAAGCACGCGGTCGCGGGGCTGACAAAGGCGCTGGCCAACGAATGGGCGGGGGCGGGGATCAACGTCAATGCCGTCGCGCCCGGCTACGTCGCGACGAACAACACCCGGGCGCTGCGGGACGATCCGAAGCGCTCGGCCGAGCTTCTGTCGCGCATTCCCGCTGGCCGCTTCGGCGAGCCGTCCGATATCGGCGGCGCCATCGCGTTCCTCTGCACGCCAGCCGCGCGCTACATCACCGGCACCGTTCTGAGCGTCGATGGAGGCTGGCTTGCCAGGTGACGGCTGGCCTTTGCGCATCGCCGCCGCCGGGTCGCTGGCCCGCGTGACCGCGATCGGCGAGTGCATGGTCGAAATGGCCCCGCGGGATGGTGGCGGGTACGCGCTCGGCTTTGCAGGAGACACGTTCAACACCGCCTGGTATCTTCAGCGCCTCGCCGGAGAGCGGCTGGAGATCGGCTACCTCAGTGCGGTCGGGCAGGACGACATTTCCGACCGGATGCTGGCCTTCATGCGGGCGGCCGGGATCAGGACTGCGGATGTTGCACGGATCGAGGGCCGGAGCGTGGGTCTCTACCTCGTGTCTCTGCGCGACGGGGAGCGGACGTTCAGCTATTGGCGCGACAGCTCCGCCGCGCGGCTGCTGGCACATGACCTCGGCCCGCTGCAGGGCCGCGGCGCAGGCGATCTGGTCTACCTGTCGGGTATCAGCCTCGCGATCCTGCCGCCCGAGGACCGGCCGAGGTTGCGGGCCGCGGTGGCCGAGGCCCGGGCGGCCGGCGCGCTCGTCGCCTTCGATCCGAATATTCGGCCCCGTCTCTGGGAAAGTGCCGAGTCCCTGAGGGACGAAACCTCGGCGATGGCGGCCGGGTCCGACATCCTACTACCGTCCTTCGATGACGAGGCGACGATATTCGGCGATGCCGATCCGGAGGCGACCTGTGCGCGCTACGCCGCCCTCGGCGCGGGCCTGTGCGTCGTCAAGAACGGAGCTGGCGAGATCGTCGCGGCGGCCCCGGACGGCGCGGCGTTACGCCACCCGGTCACGCCCGTCGACCGGGTCGTTGACACGACGGCGGCGGGGGATTCGTTCAACGCCGGCTTTCTCGCCGGACTTGCGGCAGGCCTTTCCGTCCGCGACAGTATCGCGGCGGGATGCCGTGTTTCGGCGAAGGTCGTACAGGGGCGCGGTGCGCTGGTCGAATTGCCGCCCGGGCTTGTGGCGGCGGTTGGCTGACCCTGTAAGGGTGACGTGTTTCGGCAGTCACTTTGGAAAGATTGGAAAGTCAAAAGAACTGCGACCCGTCGATTGCCCGGGGCAAATCGGGCCGGTCGAAGGCGGCGCAGGGGCTTCGTCATTCGAGCTAACCGTCACGTGGCTTGGCCAAGAACCAGTCAAATAACGAAAAAGGCTAACGACACTTGCCCAAAAGCATTTGTTTCACAGCTGTCTAAAAAGACAGTAGCTTTCAAAATAACAATCGGATTGTGCCCATATCTCGCCAAAAGTGGTTAATAAACCTCTCCCTGTTCCACCTGTTGTAAGTGGTAGTTCGGGAGTAGTGACATGGTTAAGGTGAAGGCACCGGGGCTCTCAGCCCTTTTTCTCAACTTCTCAATTCTGATGTTCTTCGGCGCGATCCTGGTCTTCGCCGTGCCGTTCCGCGATTTCTTCGTGGAACTGGAAGGCGAAGTGCAGTCGGAAGTCGCTGAATCCGCGGGGCGCTCGCTCCAGATGACCACGTCCCGCGCCATGGAGCGCGAATGGCAGTCGCTTCAGGCGGCGGCTGGTCTGGTCGACCTGTCGGACGCCGACCGGACCCGCGACCTGGCCAATGCGATCCTCGTCGCGTCAGACGCCGTGGCCTGGGTTGGCGTCGCCGACCGGTCGGGCCATGTCATCGCGGCCTCTTCCGGCCAGCGCGAGGGTGAGGACGTGTCGATGCACCGCTGGTACCGCGAGGGGATCGTCCGCGGCACGGTGGGCAGCGTCCAGACCCCGTCCCTTTCGGGCCAGCCCGACGCCGCGCCCGGCCTGATCAACATGTCGGTTCCGCTGGTCGATGAATTCGGCGTGTCCCGAGGCGTTCTGGTCTACTCCATCCGCATCGAGTGGCTGGTGCAGTATCTCGGCGAGGCGGCAGAGGTTCTCGGCGTCGACTTCCAGCTTCGCGACGAACGCGGCACGGTGGTCGCCGAGCGGCTGGACCATGTCGGTGACGACATGCCGGCGAATCTCGAAAGCCTCGTCAGCCTTGGCCAGGAATTCTTCCGGGTGTCCCGTTCTGGCGCCTCAAGCTCGAGCATCCTCGCTGTCTTCCCCGAGGTTCTGGTCGGCGATGCGCCGCAGTTCGGGTGGGCGCTGGTCGTCCGGGTTCCGGCCGTCTCTCCGGTGGGTGACGCCTTCGGCTTTATCGGGATCTTCCGGACGAGCGTCGCCGTGCTCTTCGTGCTGACCTTCGCGGCCTCGGCGGTGTTCGCGGCGCTGGTCCTGCATCCGATCGAGCGGCTTGCCCGCGACGCCAAGGCGATTTCGGACGGCGGTGACATCTACCCGGTGGAGAGCTTCACCACTCGCGAGAGCTCGAAGCTGTCCTACGCGCTCGGGGCGATGCAGCCGATCCTGGTTCCGTCGCGGACGCGGAGGTCCTGACCCGCGCTCCGGCGTACATCCCGCGGAAGTGATCGCGGCCCCCCTCGTGGGGGCCGCGTGCGTTCTGGAGGCGCGGGAAACACCGCGCTAGGCTCGGCCCGGCGGGCATCTGTCCCGAAATGCCTGCCAGGACCCAGACGCGGAGATCTCATGCCCCGATTCACGACCTTCATCCTCGTCGCCGCCGGCACGCTCGCATCGCTCCTGCTGATTGCATGGAACGTGTGGTTCATTCTGCCGGCCGCCGTCTTCGGGGCTCTGACTGTGCTTGGCCTCTGGGACCTGGTGCAGCGCGGCCATTCGATCCTGCGCAACTACCCCGTGCTCGGGCACATGCGGTTCATGTTCGAGGGCATCCGGCCCGAGATCCGCCAGTACCTCATTGAGAGCGATCGCGACGAGGAGCCGTTTTCGCGCGACGAGCGGTCGATCATCTACCAGCGCGCCAAGGGCGTCGAGGACAAGCGGCCCTTCGGGACGCGCGCCCGTGTCTACGATTCCGGCTACGAGTGGATCACCCATTCGGTCGTCCCGAAGGAGGCACCGGATCACGATATCCGGATCGTCATCGGCGGCCAGGATTGCGCCAGTCCCTATGCGGCGTCGATCTACAACATCTCGGCGATGTCGTTCGGTGCGCTGTCGGCGAACGCGATCCTCGCGCTCAACAAGGGGGCGAAGAAGGGGAACTTCGCGCATGATACGGGCGAGGGCGGCATCAGCCGCTATCACCGCGAAGGCGGAGGTGACCTGATCTGGGAAATCGGGTCTGGTTATTTCGGCTGCCGCAACAAGGACGGCCGGTTCGATCCCGAGAAGTTCCGCGACGCCGCCGCCGATCCACAGGTCAAGATGCTGGAGCTGAAGCTGAGCCAGGGCGCGAAGCCGGGCCATGGCGGCGTCCTGCCCGCGGCGAAGATCACCCACGAGATCGCTGAAGCGCGCGGCATTCCGATGGGGCAGGACTGCGTCTCGCCCAGTCGTCACCCGGAATTTTCGTCGCCCATCGAGCTTCTGGAGTTCGTCGCGCGCATGCGGGAACTGGGGTCCGGAAAGCCCGTGGGCTTCAAGCTGTGCATCGGCCACCGGCGGGAGTTCATGTGCATCGTCAAGGCGATGCTGGAGACCGGGATCGTACCGGACTTCATCGTCATCGACGGGAAGGAGGGCGGCACCGGCGCGGCGCCGGTCGAATTCGCCGACCACCTCGGAATGCCGCTGGTCGAGGGGCTGACCTTCGCCCACAACACCCTGCGTGGGGCCGGGTTGCGCGACCGGCTGATGCTCGGCGCATCCGGCAAGCTGGTAACGTCGTTCGATATCGCCAAGGCGCTGGCGCTCGGGGCCGACTGGGCGAATTCCGCGCGCGGGTTCATGTTCGCGGTCGGTTGCATCCAGGCGCAGTCCTGCCACACGAACCGGTGCCCGGTCGGCGTCGCCACGCAGGACAAGTCGCGGATGCGCGCGCTCGACGTCACCGACAAGTCCGAACGGGTCTACCGGTTCCACGAAAACACGCTCAAGGCGCTGGCCGAGATGACGGCCGCGGCCGGGCTGGCGCATCCTCGGGATTTCCTGCCGCACCACCTGATGATGCGCGAACGCGACCGCGACATGGTCACGGGCGAGGATGTCTATCCCTACATGCCGAAGGGCTTCCTGCTGGAGGATGAGCCCTGCGCAGCGGACCGGTTCGGATACCGTATGCGGTGGGACCGATCGCGGGCCGAGAGTTTCGAGCCGTTCGACGTCTGAAACTTCGGACCGCCGGCTCCGACTTCCCTAGCGGGACCGGTCGAGCGCCGCGATTACCTTGTCGAGCTGTTCGAGAAGGGTCGCCACGGTCTCGCCGCCGATCTCGCGCTCGAGTTCGACATACACCGATGCGCTCTGCGGCGAGATTTCCGCGATGAACTCGACCCCGCCATCGGCAAGCCGGATCAGCAGACGCCTGCCGTCGGTCGGATCGCGGCGGGATGAGACCAGCGCACGATCCTCGAGCGCCTTCAGCATTCTCGTCAGGGACGGAGCGAGGATGCAGGACCGGACAGCGAGTTCCCCCGCATCGAGTTCGTCCGCTTCCTGCAGGACCCGGAGTACCCGCCATTGCTGTTCCGTCACGCCGTGGGCCGCGAGGATCGGCCGGAACCGCTCCATGATCCGTTCCCGCGCGCGCAGAAGCGCGATCGGAAGTGACCGTTCGGTCGTGGAAAGGGTGGCGGTCTGGATCTGGCGTTGATCGGTCATCTACCGGTAGTGATACAGTGTCGGGGGCCGCATGAGAAGTTGGCGGTTGACAGGGGGCAATTTAATTAACATGTTAACTAAGTACGGGAGGAGAGTCGCGCTGTGCCGCACCTGAGACTGGAATATTCCGCCGGGCTTGAAGAGCGCGCGGATATCGCCGCGATCTGCCGCGCCGCCCATGGCGCGATGACCGGCGCCGGTATCTTCCCGCTGGCCGGAATCCGCGTGCGAGCTTTCCGCGCCGATCACGCCATCGTCGCCGACGGTCTGGCCGAGAACGACTTTCTGGCCATGACCCTGGCAGTGGGTGCCGGCCGCAGCACCGACGCCCTGCGCGCAGCGGGCGACGCGATCTTTGCCGCGGTCAAAGCAGAGTTGTCCGGCCCGCTGTCGACGCCGCATTTCGCGCTCTCGCTCGACATTCGCGTGAACGACCCCGAATTGTCGTGGAAGGACACACCGATCCATTCCCGGCTCTCATCCGATACCTCGAGGAAAACTGCATGAGCGCCATCGACACGAATATCGCCCGGGCAATGGACTACATGGCCCGCTTCCGCGAGGAGGGCGTGAATCATCATATCGGCGGGCAGTCCGTTCCATCGGCCTCGGGTGCGACCTTCGACACCATCTCTCCGGTCGACCTGTCCGTGCTGGCGACGGTCGCGCGCGGGGCTGAAGCGGATATGGACCGCGCCGTCGCCGCGGCGAAGGCGGCCTTCCCGGCGTGGTCGAAGACGCCGGGCGCCGAGCGGCGCAAGATTCTGATCCGCGTGGCCGAGGCGATCGAAGCTCGGGCGGAGGAGATAGCGTTCACCGAATGCATGGATACCGGTCAGGCGCTGCGTTTCATGTCCAAGGCCGCGCTGCGCGGGGCAGAGAACTTCCGCTACTTCGCCGACCAGGCGCCGGGGGCCGAGGACGGACAGGCGATCCGCACCGCGACGCAGATGAACGTGACCTCGCGCCGCCCGATCGGGCCGGTGGGGGTAATCACGCCATGGAACACGCCGTTCATGCTGTCGACGTGGAAGATCGCGCCGGCGCTGGCGGCCGGATGCACGGTCGTCCACAAACCGGCCGAGTTCTCTCCGATGACGGCGAAGCTGCTGGTCGAGATCGCCGAAAGTGCAGGGCTTCCGCCTGGCGTGCTGAACACCGTGCACGGGTTCGGCGAAGATGCCGGAAAGCGCCTGACCGAACACCCGGACATCCGTGCGATCGCCTTTGTCGGCGAAAGCCGTACGGGGTCGCTGATTCAGGCGCAAGGCGCGAAAACACTGAAGCGCGTGCATTTCGAGCTTGGCGGAAAGAACCCGGTCATCATCTTTGACGATGCCGACCTCGACCGCGCCGTCGATGCCGCGACCTTCATGATCTATTCGCTGAACGGCGAACGCTGCACCTCGTCTTCGCGACTTCTTGTGCAAGAATCTATCTATGACGAGGTCACCCGCCGTGTTGCCGAGGTCGCCGACCGGATCAAGGTCGGCCATCCGCTCGACCCCGAAACCGTCGTCGGACCGCTGATCCACCCCGAGCATTTCGACAAGGTGATGGGGTATTTCGCCACTGCGACAGTCGAAGGTGCGACGGTAGCCGCGGGTGGAAGGCGGGTCGGCGACACCGGCTGCTTCGTCCGACCGACGCTTTTCACTGGTGCGCGCAACGACATGGCGATCGCACAGGAGGAGATCTTCGGCCCTGTCCTAACGGCGATCCCCTTCGGCGACGAGGCCGAGGCCGTCGCGCTTGCAAACGACGTCGATTATGGTCTCACAGCCTATCTCTGGACCAGCGATCTGGAGCGCGCGATCCGGATGACCGACGCGCTGGAGGCGGGGATGATGTGGGTGAATTCCGAGAATGTTCGCCATCTGCCGACGCCCTTCGGAGGCGTGAAATCGAGCGGCATCGGACGCGACGGAGGCGATTGGTCGTTCGACTTCTACATGGAGACGGTCAACGTCTGCTTCCCCCGAGGCACGCACAAAATACCGAAGCTTGGCGGTTAGGCGCCTCAGGACAGTTACGACAGGACACTCGCGATGCCCGTTCCCGCACCCACACTCTACCCGCCGTTCAACACGATCCGGCTGAGCCACATCCACTATGCGGTCACCGATCTCGCCGCTGCGCGTGCGTTCTATGTCGATATGCTCGGACTTCAGGTGACCGACGAGGATTCGTCGAGGATCTACCTGCGGGCGATGGAGGAACGCGGGCATCACTGCCTCGTGCTCGAAGCGGCGCCTGCGGCGGACGTGAAGGCGCTTTCGTTCAAGGTCTTCGACGAGGACCAGCTGGACAAGGCCGAGGCGTGGTTCCGGTCCAAAGGCCTGCCGACCGCATGGGTCGAGCGGGCCTACCAGGGGCGCACTCTGGCCTCGACCGACTGCTTCGGGATGCCGGTCGAGTTCTACTACAAGATGGATCGCCTGCCGCCGATCCACCAGAAATATGCGCTCTACAAGGGCGTCAAACCGCTGCGAATCGACCATTTCAACGTCTTTTGCAGCGACGTCGACAAGGCGGTGGCCTTCTGGGGCGAACTCGGGTTCCGGGTGACCGAATACACCGAGGACTCGGAATCCGGCCGGCTCTGGGCAGCGTGGACCCACCGCAAGGGAGGCATCCACGATATCGCCTTCACCAACGGCATCGGGCCCCGCCTGCATCACACCGCGTTCTGGGTGCCGACGCCGCTCAACATCATCGATCTCCTCGACCTGATGTCGACCACAGGGTACCTCGCAAATATCGAGCGCGGGCCCGGGCGGCATGGCATTTCGAACGCGTTCTTCCTTTACATCCGCGACCCTGACGGCTTCCGGACAGAGATTTACTGTTCCGACTACCAGACCGTCGATCCGGACCTTGAACCGATCCGGTGGGACCTGAAGGACCCGCAACGGCAGACGCTCTGGGGCGCGCCGGCGCCGCGAAGCTGGTTCGAAGAGGGGATGATATTCGAGGGCGTGACGCCCGAAGCCTCGTCGCTCGGCGCCTCGCCGATCATCGCACCATGAGGTTCGCGACCGTCACCGCGAACGGACGTCGCTTGTGGGGCGGCGTGACGGAGCACGGGTTCTCGGCTGTCGATGATATCTTTCCCGACTGGCCGGCGCTCGATGATGTCGTCGCCGCAGATGGTTTCGCGCGTGCCTGGGACGAAGTCGAGGCGCGCAGCGAGACCCATCCGCTCGACGCGGTGACGTTCGAGCCGCCGATGCAGCGTTCCGAGAAGATCATCTGCGTCGGCGTGAATTTCCCGGACCGGAACGCCGAATACAAGGACGGGCAGGACGCGCCGCCCTATCCGTCCCTGTTCATACGCTTTCCGCGCAGCTTTACCGGCCACGGCCAGCCGCTGATCCGTCCGCCGGAAAGTCCGCAGCTCGACTACGAAGGTGAGATCGCGATCGTGATTGGCAAGGGCGGCCGGCGCATCCCGCGTGAGGCAGCCTACGACCACATCGCAGCGCTTACTCTCTGCAATGAAGGCACGATCCGCGACTGGGTCCGGCATGCGAAGTTCAATGTAACGCAGGGCAAGAACTGGGACCGGTCCGGGTCCATGGGGCCCTGGCTCGTCCCGTTCCACTATGCCGCTCAGCTCGACGATGTCGCGCTCGAAACGCGGGTGAACGGCGAGGTCCGCCAGCAGGATCGGACGTCGCGTATGGTTTTCGATTTCCGGTATATCATCGGCTACGTCTCGACCTTCACGACGCTCGTGCCCGGCGACGTGATCGTGTGCGGAACACCGACCGGTGCGGGCGCGCGGTTCGATCCGCCGATCTGGCTGAAGCCCGGCGACGTCATCGAGGTCGAGGCCCAGGGCATCGGCATACTGCGAAACGGCGTGGCGGACGAATGACCGGAGACGAGATCGAAGCGGTGGCCGAAGCGCTCCTGGCGGCAGAGGCGGCGGGCCGGCAGATCGGTCTGCTCTCGCTGAAGCATCCGGCGATGACGCTCGACGACGCCTACGCGATCCAGGCCGCGCTGATGACGCGGAAGCTTGCCGGGGGACAGCGCATCATCGGCTGGAAGATCGGCCTGACCTCGAAGGTGATGCAGGACGCGCTTGGAATCGACACGCCGGATTCGGGCGTGCTCTACGACGACATGCTGTTCGAAAGCGGTGCGGTGGTGCCCGCGGGCCGGTTCATTCAGCCGAGGATCGAAGCCGAGATCGCCTTCGTAATGAAGGCGCCGCTTTCCGGTGATGTCACGCGGGCCGACGTGCTGGCGGCGACCGAGGCCGTCGCGCCGTCGCTCGAAATTCTCGATACGCGCATCCTGCGGAAGGATCCCGAGACGGGGCAACCGCGGCGGATCGTGGATACGGTATCCGACAATGCAGCCAACGCCGGGATCGTTCTCGGGGCCGAACGGCATGATCCGCGCGATGTCGATCTGCGCTGGACTGGCGCAATCCTGTATAAGAATGGAATTGTGGAGGCGACCGGCCTCGGCGCAGCGGTCCTGAACGACCCGGTCGAAGGAATCGTCTGGCTTGCGCGGCGTATGGGAACCTATGGCCAGAGGATCGAAGCGGGTCAGGTGGTACTGTCAGGGTCTTTCATCGCGCCGGTCGAATGTCCGTCGGGCACCAGGATCGAAGCCGACTTCGGGCCGTTCGGTTCGGTCTCCGTTGCGTTCGCCTGAGCGCTTGCCGACCGGCGCTTCACGGCGCAAGGTCCGGTCATGGCCAGACCGTCTGACAAGATCGAAGCGTTCTTCGCAGAGTCGCAGACCTGGTCGGCAGAACTCGCTGCGCTCCGCGCTATCCTGATTGCGCACCCGGTCGAGGAAGTCTGGAAATGGTCCTCGCCGGTCTACACCGCGCATGGCGGCAACGTCGCGATCCTGTGGGGCTTCAAGGACCACGCCGCGATCGGCTTCTTCAAGGGTATTCTTCTACATGATTCGGATGGATTACTGGAGATGCCCGGCCCGAACTCGCGGTCGTCACGGGTTGTCCGGCTGACATCGGTCGACGCCGTCGCGGCTGCGAAGCCCGCCCTGGATCATTTAATCGCCGAAGCTGTCCGGAACGAAGCCGATGGCAAGACTGTCGATCTGCCGAAGGACGACATCGACCTGCCGGACGAACTGGTCGAGGCGCTCGATGCAGACCCCGATCTGGCCGCCGCATTTGATGCTCTCACGCCGGGCAGAAAGCGCGGCTACGCGCTCCAGATCGGGCAGGCCAAGCAATCCGGGACCCGGATCGCGCGGATCGCGAAGCACCGCGACCGGATCCTCTCCGGCCGCGGCATTCACGACCGTTAGTCGTCGCGGCGAATGCGTTCGCGCACCATCCGGTGGATGGCGAGCCCTGCCCATAGCGCACCGAGCGCAGCGATCGCGACAAGCGTCATCGCGCCATGCGGGTGCGCGTGCGCAAGGCCGCCGGCCTCGTGCGCGGCGGCCGCCGATGCGCCGAGGATAGCGGCCAGAGTGGTTGCGATGCGGATCATGGGTGGTCCCCCTTTTCTACTAGGAAATCGCGGATGTCGTGGTCGTAGCGTTCATCGGCCGAGACGTAGACGAGCGCCATGTTCGTCCGGTCACGGATCATCGGACCGGGATAGGACAGGTAGCTGAGTTCCCGCGTGCCGAAGGCGGGAGACGCGGTGCCCACCTGCCAATCCGTCGTCAGCTTCACGTCGACGAGCTTCAGTTCGCCCGCGCCGGCGACGCCCGGACGTTCGAACGGAACCCCGGCCAGGTGCAGGTAGGCGGCCTTGTCGCGGGCGGAGACGAAGCCGTCGATGAACTGCTCCGTCAGGACCTGAAGCGCCTCGGCGTCGTCCTCGGGCGACATGTGGCTGTGCAGATGGTCCGCATGATGATGATTGTGGCCGTGGCTCGGGTGATCATGGGGCATTGGACCAGCGCCTCCCCTCGAATTCGCCGTGCGGAATGGAGACAGGCTTGTCGATGTGTCGCTTGTGCGCGCCCATCTTGCCGGCCGCGACCATCGAGCCGAGGACGTCCACGATGACCCGCGTGCCCATGAGCGCGGTGATGTCCGACGTATCGTACGGCGGCGAGACCTCGACGAGCTCCATCCCGCACAGCCCCTCCGCCGCGACTTTCGATGCCAGCGCCAGCGCCTCGCGCGGCAGGAACCCGCCCGGTTCGGGCCATCCGGTGCCGGGCACGAAGCCGCATTCGATGCTGTCGATGTCAAAGGACATGTAGACCATGTCCGCCCCGTCCCACGCCATCTCGAGCGCCATCTCGGCCGTCTTGTCGATGCCCATGCGCTCCATGTCTGACATGGTGATGATGTTGGTCTCGCGCTCCCGCGCGACCTTCACCGCCTCCCGCGGAACCTGCCAGCCGCCAATCCCGACCTGGACGAGGTTCTTCGCCGGCACGTTCGGCAGGTTCGTCGAGTGGAACCACGGGGTCGTGTGCATCCGCTCGTCCAGGTCCTTCTCCTGGATGTCGGCATGGCGGTCGAAGTGGACGATGCCGATGGTCTTCGAGGTACACTCGGCGATCCCGCGCACGCACGGGAAGCCGATCGAATGGTCGCCGCCGATCATGACCGGGAAAGAGCCGGAGGAGAACACGTGGGACACCGCCCGGCTGATCTGGTCGAAGCTCTTCTCGATATTCGCCGGAATGGTGAACACGTCGCCCGCGTCGCACAGCGTCATCTGCTCGCGCAGGTCGATCGCCATCTCGTAGTTGTAGGGCGTGTAAAGCGCGGAGATCTTGCGCACGCCCTGCGGCCCGAACCGCGTGCCGGGGCGATAGGTCGTGCCGCCGTCGAACGGGATGCCGAGGACGGTCGCGTCGTAGTTCTTCACCTCGGTGACGTCCTCGGCATAGGGCGCCTTCAGGAAGGTGTTGATCCCGGCGTAATGCGGCAGCTCGCCCCGCGCGAAGGTCGGAATCGACTTGTCCTCGATCGAGTCGGCGCCCGTCAGTCCCATGCGCAGCGCCCATCGGCGCTCCTCGTCCCACCGGCCTTCGGGGATGTCGGCCTCGGCTCGCATGGACTTCCAGCCCTGAAGCCTCGACAGGTCGGGATGGTGGAACCGGCGGTCGCGCGGCGGGCCGTCAGCCGGGCGATGCGACCGGCTGCGCCTGTGATCCATGAAATCCATGGGTGTCCTCTTCCTGCATAGATATGGGCGTCTGGTAGGGGATGCCGCCATCTCGGGCATCGAAGTCGTACGTGATCGTGGCGCCGTAGGCCTCGGGGTCGGTCGGATCCCACCGCACCTTGTCGAAGACGAGCACCCGGTCGCCGAGCTTGAACGCCTCGGGCAAGTCGTGGGTGACCATGAAGACGGTCATCTTCGTCTCGGCGCGTAGTTCCTGAAGAAAGACGTGCATCCGCTCCCGCGTGCCGGGGTCGAGTGCGCCGAACGGCTCGTCCAGCAGCAGGATGCGCGGCTTCGCGGCCAGCGCCTGGGCGATGGCGAGGCGCTGCTGCATCCCGCCGGACAGGCTGGCCGGATACTGGTCGGCGACATGGCCGAGGCCGATATGGTCGAGCGTCGTCTGCGCCCTCTCTCGCGCCGCCCGCTTCACGGCCCCGAAGAGTCGGCCAAGCGGCCGCGACAGCCCTTCGGCGGCGACGATGTTGTCGCGCACGGTCATGTGCGGAAAGACCGAGTAGCGCTGGAAGACGATGCCGCGGCTCCGGTTCGGTTCACCGGTCAGCGGCATCCCGTCAACCATAATCCGGCCGCGCGTCGGGCGTTCCTGGTCCAGAAGCAGGCGCAGGAACGTCGACTTCCCGCAGCCCGATGCGCCGACGATGGAGACGAATTCGCCTTCCTCCGCCGTGAAGGCCACGCGCTCGAGGATCGGGCGTTTCCCGTAGCTCTGGAACAAGTCTTCGACGGAAACGAAGCTCATCGCGTCTCGGCCCATGGGAAAAGCCGCCGCGACAGCGTGGCGAGAAGAAAGTCGATGACCACGGCAAGAAGCGTGATCCAGGCGACGTAGGTCAGGATCACGTCCATCGCGAGGAACCGGCGGACGAGGAAGATGCGGTAGCCGAGGCCGCTGTCCGACGCGACGGCTTCGGCCGCGATCAGGAACAGCCAGGCCGGGCCGAGAGACAGGCGCACCGACTGGATGAGGCGCGGCAGGATCTGGGGCAGGGCGACCGATAGAGCGATCGACAGTGTCGAGGCGCCGAGCGTCTGTGCCTTCACCAGCTGCTCCTGCGGCAATTCGAGTGTCCGGGCGGAGAGGTCCCGGATCAGGAACGGCGTGATACCGATGGCGATGAGCGCGATCTTCGATGCCTCGCCGACGCCGAGCGTGATGAACAGGATCGGCAGAAGCGCGAGTGGCGGGATCATCGAGACGACCGAGACGAAGCTTTGCAGCCCCGCCCGCACCAGCGGCACGAGCCCGATGGCGAGGCCGAGGACCAGTCCGATCAGTGCCGCGATCCCGACACCGATGCCGAGCCGCGAGAGTGAAGCGCCTGTATCGGTCCAGAACAGGAGATCGCCTGAACGGCGGTCGGGCTCGGTCATCAGGCGGAACGCGGTGGCCGCCAGATGCGATGGCGCGGGCAGGATGCGGTCCTGCGGGTTCTCGGCCAGTCGCGCCGCCGATCCGGCGGAATAGGCGATCGCAACCAGCACGAAGGGCAGGGCGACGAGCGCCGCATAGAGCGCCCGTCCCGGATGGCGGTTTATCAGCCGCATGCCCGTCCCCCCGCCGGACCGCCCGCCTCAGAGCTCTCCGTTGGCGGCCATGGCCATGAAGGAGGAGTCGAAGCGGAACTGCACGTTCTCCGGATCGCCGGTGACGGTGCCGTCCGGGTACTCCACGCCGACGAAGTCGGGCGATGGCGCGCCTTCGCCGAGAATGCCGCGGTCGAACAGGAACTGCGCGACAGACGTCATCGTGGCCGGCAGTTCAGCGCCCTCGGTGAAGGCGACGGCATCGGCCGGATCGTAGAACATCTCGGTCGAGGCAAGCTGTGCCTCGTACCCGGCGAGATCCGTGCCCGATGCCTCGGCCATCGCCGTCCGCGCGGCGGCACCCTCTTCGGTGTCCGACGCCATGATCGTCATCAGCTCGTACCACGCGCCGACCAGCGCCCGGCCGAGATCGGGATTGGCGTCGAGCGTTTCGGTGTTCACCACGAGAAGGTCGATGATTTCGCCCGGGATGTCGGAGGAATCGAACAGGAGGTTCGCCTCCGGATCTTCGAGGATGGTGGAGACAAGCGGGTTCCAGGTCACGACCGCTTCCACATCGTCGGTCTGGAACGCCGCGATCATGTCGGCGTCAGAGGTGTTCACCACGCCGGCCAGGTCGGCCTCGGACAGGCCCACGGTCTCGAGGCCGCGGATCAGCAGGTAATGCGACACAGACAGTTCCACGAGATTGACCGGCATCCCCTCGAGGCTGGCCAGGTCGCCTTCGCCCTTCAGGATGATCGCGTCATTGCCGTTCGAATAGTCGCCGACGATAAGCGCCGTGCTGTCGACGCCCGAGCCAGCCGGGATCGACAGCGTGTCCATGTTGGTCGCCGTCACCCCGTCGAACTCGCCCGCGGTATAGAGGTTGATCGACTCGATGTAGTCGTTGATCTGGACGATCTCGACATCGATTCCGTAGCGCTCGGCCCAGGCATCCATGATGCCGGACTCCTCGAGATACCCCCACGGCATCCAGCCGACATAGATCGACCAGGCGATGCGGAAGCTGTCGCGCTCCTGCGCGGATGCGGCGCCCGCGGCCAGGCAGAGCGCCAGGGCGGTGGCGGCGATGGTCTTGAAGCTCATGGTCTCGCTCCTTCGAACGGTTTCCCCCTTGTCCGACCGAAGAGAGCTGTTCCGGAGAGCGGCCGAACATGATGCGCAGTGCTCTCCCGGGATTTTGGCCCGCCGTGTACCAGCGCGAATTTGCACGCCAGCGGCATTTCTCGGACCAGTCCCCGGAGCGTGTCCGGGCGGAACCCTAAATGCCCTGCACCATCAAGGCTGCGTAGGTGCCGCCTGTCCGGTCAACGAATGCAGGGGGTCCGGCGGACGATCGGCGAGATATGCCTGTATTTTGGGCAGAGGGGCGGGGTCCTGCGCGTTTCCTCACCTGACCGCGGCCCCAAAATGAAACGGGCCCGGCAACCCCGCCGGACCCGTAACCAATCGCAAACCCCAGAACTCGTAACACGTGTTTTTTAGCCGAATTGATTTCGTCCGCGAACCTGTCTTTTTGGTCAGGTTAGGGTTTGGAGCGAATTAGAATTGGAAATTGGTTAATCTTGAGAACTGGAAAAAACAGGAAACGCTGATGCACAATGCGCCGTCATTGTTTCGCCAGCGTACGGCTCACAGGTAGAGGGCAAGGGCCTGACATGGGTTTGATAAAAATACATAAAATCACAATTCCTGGCGTCACCGACAATCTGGCCCGGTGTGCGCCGTCAATTATCCAAGAACAGTTTCCGGAGAGTTGGGAATTTTGTTCCCAATTTTGTGACGTAGCGTCATGAAAACGTCTGATCCATTTCCGAAGAAATGGAAACAAAGTGTTCACGTACTCGTTTCGACAATGTCGACTTCGAATTCGCGGTCATGCGTCAGCGAGGGGATCTGACGGCGTGCGCGGGCAACGTCCGACAGGTCGATCTCGATCCATCCGAGAGTCGGTCCGTCACGACCGAGGTCGAGGCGGACATCGCCCCAGGGGCCGATCACGAGCGACTGGCCCCAGGTCTCGCGCCCGTCCGCGTGCTTGCCGACCTGCGCCGGTGCGACGACGAAGGCGCCGTTCTCGATCGCCCGTGAGGTCAGCAAGGTCTGCCAGTGCGCCCGGCCCGTGGGAACGGTGAAGGCCGAAGGGACGAACAGGATCTCCGCGCCGGCCTGCGCACAGGCCCGGTAGAGCTGCGGGAACCGGACGTCGTAGCAGATCGTCAGCCCGAGCTTGCCGAGCGGCGTGTTCACGACCACTCCGCGCCCGCCTGGGGAGAAACGCTTCGATTCCCCGGTCGGCTTGCCGTCGTCCAGCTGAATGTCGAAGAGGTGGATCTTGTCGTACTCCGCGACCATCCGTCCGTCCGGCCCGAACAGGACCGAGTGGTTGAGGAACTTCTCCTCCGGCCCCCTCACGGGCGTCGATCCGGCATGGAGCCAGAGCCCGTGCTCGGCCGCCGCTTCCGCCGCCGCGGCGAGGTAGGGATCGTCAGCCGCGTCTACGACCTGCGTCTGCGCAACCTTGAAGTTCGCGTTCATCAGCCCGGCCACTTCCGGCAGGCACAACAATTCGGCGCCTTCGCGCGCCGCACGGGCTGCGTAATCCTTCAGCGTTGCGATGTTCGGGCCATGGCTGTCGGCCGAGCACATCTGCCCGAGTGCGATCTTCATTTCGGCCGCTCCGACAGGGTCCGCGCCACGGCGTCCTTCCAGCCGGCATAGCGTGCCGCGCGGGTCTCCGCGTCCATCTGCGGCTCGAACGTCCGGTCGAGCGCCCAGGTCTTCGCGAATTCGTCCATCTCGGGATAGACGCCCGCCGTCTTGCCGGCCGCCCAGGCCGCGCCAAGCGCCGTCGTTTCCAGAACCTTCGGCCGGTCGACGGGCGCGCCGAGGATATCGGCGAGGAACTGCATCGCCCAGTCCGACGCGCTCATGCCGCCGTCGACGCGAAGCACCTGGTCACCGCCCGCACCCTGCCAGTCGGCGCGCATCGCCTCCCACAGGTCGCGGGTCTGGAACGCCACACTTTCCAGCGCCGCGCGCGCGAACTCGGCCGGGCCGGAATTGCGCGTCAGCCCGTAGATCGCTCCGCGCGCGTCCGGGTCCCAATAGGGCGCGCCAAGCCCGGTGAAGGCCGGCACGAGATAGAGCGCCTGTTCGGGATCGGCCGCCTCGGCCAGCGGCTGCGTCTCTTCCGCCGCGCGGATGATCTTCAACCCGTCCCTCAGCCACTGGACGACGGCGCCGGCGATGAAGATCGAGCCTTCGAGCGCATAGGTCGGCTTGCCGTCGAACTGGTAGGCGATGGTCGACAGAAGGCGGTTCTTGCTCGTTACCGGTGTGTCGCCGGTGTTCAGAAGCGCGAAGCAGCCGGTGCCGTAGGTCGACTTCAGCATGCCCTTCGAAAAGCATGCCTGTCCAAGCGTCGCGGCCTGCTGGTCACCGGCCACGCCCCGTATCGGCAGGGCCGTGCCGAACAGGTCGGGCCGCGTCATTCCGAACTCCGCGCCTGTGTCGAGCACCTCGGGCAGCACGTTCTTCGGAATCCCGAAGAGTTTCAGGATATCGTCGTCCCAACGCCCGTCACGGATGTTGTACAGCAGCGTCCGCGCGGCGTTCGTGGCGTCGGTGACATGCGACTCGCCGCCGGTCAGCCGCCAGATCAGGTAGCTGTCGATCGTCCCGAAGGCGAGATCGCCCGCCTCGGCCCGTTCCCGGACGCCGTCGACGTTGTCGAGAAGCCAGGCGAGCTTCGAGCCGGAGAAATACGGATCGAGCAGCAGGCCCGTCTTCTCCTGCACCATCGGCTCGTGGCCCTCGGCCTTCAGCTTCGCGCAGTATTCGGCCGTCCGCCGGTCCTGCCAGACGATCGCGTTGTGCACCGGCTTGCCGGTCTTGCGGTCCCACAGGACGACCGTCTCGCGCTGGTTGGTGATGCCGATCGCCGCGATGTCGCCGGCGCGCAGCCCGGCCCGCTCGATCGCTTCACGGCAGGTTCCCGCGGTCGTCGCCCAGATGTCGTCAGGGTCGTGTTCGACCCAACCCGAGCGCGGAAAATGCTGCGGAAACTCCTCCTGCGCCGAGGCGACCGGCTTCAGATCGCCGCCAAACACGATGGCGCGGCTGGACGTGGTTCCCTGGTCGATGGCCAGAACATGGGTCATCGTGCCCTCCCTTCATCTCACCCGAGATTATCCGTCTCGCGGCCGGTGTGAAGTCACTCGGCGGCGGCCTGTTCCGACCGTGCGGTCTGCATCCAGCCGTCAAGCGCCGCGATCTCCTCCGCGCTCAGCCGGAGACCGAGCTTCGAGCGCCGCCAGACGACGTCCTCGGCGGTGCGCGCATATTCCTTCTCCATCAGGAACCGGACCTCGGCCTCGGTCAGCGTCGCGCCGAAATCCCGCCCGAGCGCGGCGGCGTCCTCGGCCGATCCAAGTATCTCCCGCGCCTCGGTTCCGTAGTTCCGCGCCAGCCGACGCGCCCAGGGCGGGGTCAGGAACGGGTAGTCGCGCAGCAGCCCCTCGACCAGCTCCTCGAAGCCCCGCACCGGGAAGTCGCCGCCGGGCAACGCAACCCCCGCCGTCCAGTTCCCGGGCAACCCGTCGAAATGCGGCGCCAGCTTCGCCATCGCCTGCTCGGACAGCTTCCGGTAGGTCGTGATCTTGCCGCCGAAAACCGACAGGAGCGGCGCGCCATCCGTTTCGAGCGACAGCACGTAATCCCGGGTCGCCGCCGTCGCCGATTTCGCCCCGTCATCGTACAGCGGCCGGACACCGGAATAAGTCCAGACGATGTCGTCGGCGGTGATCTCGCGCTCGAAATACTGGTTGGCGAAGTCGATCAGGTAGTCGCGCTCGGCATCCGTGCAGTGCGCGTTTCGCGGGTCGTCGGTATGTTCCTGGTCGGTCGTGCCGATCAGCGTGAAGTCGGTCTCGTAGGGGATCGCGAAGATGATCCGCCCGTCCGAGCCCTGGAAAAAGTAGCACTTGTCGTGATCGTAGAGCTTCTGCGTCACGATATGGCTGCCGCGGACCAGGCGGATCTTCTCGGACGAATTCATCCGCACCACGTTCGCCACCACGTCGGCCACCCACGGCCCGCCGGCATTGACCAGCGCCTTCGCCCGGTACTCCCGCGTTCCGCTGTCGTCCTCGACCGTGATGCGCCACAGATCGCCGTCGCGGGCGGCCGAGGTGACCCCGGTGCGGGTCAGGATCGTCGCGCCACGGGCCTGCGCGTCACGGGCGTTCAGCACCACCAGCCGCGAATCCTGCACCCAACAATCGGAATATTCGTAGGCCTGCCGGAACTTCGGCTTCAGCGGCGCGCCTTCCGGGCCGTTCGTCAGATCGACCGATCGCGTGCCGGGCAGGATCTCGCGCCCGCCGAGATTGTCGTACAGAAACAGCCCGAGCCGGATCAGCCAGTTCGGCCGCCGCCCCTTCATCCATGGCATCACCGTATTCAGCATTCGCGAGGTCGGGGTCGAGCTTTCGAACCGCATGTCCGGCGACAGCGGCAGGACGAAGCGCATCGGCCAGGAAATGTGCGGCATGGCCCGAAGCAGCGTCTCGCGCTCCACCAGGGCCTTCTTCACGAGGTCGAACTCGAAGAATTCGAGATAGCGCAGCCCGCCGTGGAACAGCTTGGTCGAGGCCGACGAGGTCGCGCCGGCCAGGTCCGCCTTTTCGGCCAGGCACACCGACAGGCCGCGCCCGGCCGCATCGCGGGCAATCCCGGTGCCGTTGATGCCGCCGCCGATGATGAACAGGTCGAAGGGCTCGCTCATATCGTGCTCCTTGTCCGGTCGCTCCGTTCTCGCATCTCACTGCGATATGTCAAATCGCACGCATCCGCCCGGTGCGTCCGCAGGCGCAGACTCCCGGCCACCCGGGCGCGCCGTTGCCCGCCTTTCCTTATGATAAGCCTAGCGGTTGCCGTCGGGTTGCCAAGTCCCGCGCCTAGTCCGACCCGTCGATCAGCTCTTCGACGGCCGGCCCGATCCCCTCGACCATCAACGCCACGCCGCGCGCAGTCGGGTGCAGCCCGTCGGGCTGGATCAGCACGGATCGATCCGTGCCGGACTCGACCGCCGCGCGCACGGGGCCCAGGAAATCGCGGTAAAGCAGCGCGCCATGCGTCTCGGCCAGGTCGGACCAGATCGCGTCGAAGTCGCGCTTGTAATCCGGGCCAAAATTCCCCGGCGCTTCAAGCCCGACCAGCAGCACCGGCCGCCCCTCCGCCCCCTGCAGGATCGCGTCGAGATTGGCGCGCGCGACCTCGGGCGCGATCCCGCGCAACAGGTCGTTGCCGCCAAGCGCGACGATCAGCGCATCGACATCGTCGGTCAGCGTCCAGCCAAGCCGGGCCAGCCCGCCGGCCGTCGTGTCGCCCGAAACGCCGGCATTGATCAGTTGCACGTCATGGCCCCGCGCGGCCAGCCAGTCCTGCAATTGCGGCACGAAGCCCTCTTCGGTCGGCAGGCCGTAGCCCGCGGTCAGGCTGTCGCCGAGGGCGGCGATCGTCACCTCCTCGGCCGCCGCGGGGGCGGCGGCCAGTACCAGCGCCAGCGCCGCCTTGCTGACGGCGCGCCCCGCCCCATATGCCAAGGACCGCAAGCGAAGGCCCTTCATGACTGCCCCGATCCTCGACCTGACAGACGCGACGCTCAGCCTCGTCTCCCATGCCGGGCCGGTGGAGATCCTGAACGGGATCAGCCTGAAGGTCGAACGCGGCGAGACACTGGCGCTCACGGGTCCGTCTGGGTCGGGCAAGTCGTCGCTCCTCATGCTCATGGGCGGGCTCGAACGGGCCACCGGCGGGCGCGTCGCCGCCCTGGGGCGCGACCTCACCGCGATGTCCGAGGACGACCTCGCCCGCTTCCGTCGGGATCATATGGGCGTGGTCTTCCAGTCCTTCCACCTGATTCCGACGATGACCGCGCTCGAAAACGTGGCCACGCCGCTCGAGCTCGCCAGTCGGGCCGACGCCTTCGACGTGGCCGAGGCGGAGCTTCAGGCCGTCGGTCTCGGCCACCGGATGCACCACTACCCGACCGAGCTGTCCGGCGGCGAACAGCAGCGGGTCGCGCTCGCCCGTGCTGCCGCACCCCGGCCCGAAATCCTGCTCGCCGACGAACCCACGGGCAATCTGGACGCCGCCAACGGCGCCGCGGTGATGGAGCTCATTCTCGATCTGCGCGCCCGTCACGGCGCGACCCTCGTTCTGGTCACCCACGCGCCCGACCTCGCCGCGCGCTGCGACCGGGTCGTCCACCTCAGTGACGGCCGCGTCGCCGGGGACGAGATGCGGGACGCGGCGGAATGACGACCGCCCTCCGGCTCGCGCTTCGCGATCTGCGCGGCGGGATCGGGGCGTTCCGTATCTTCCTGCTCTGCCTCGCCCTCGGCGTCGCCGCTATCGCCGCCATCGGCATCGTGCGCGAGGGCCTGACCGCCGGGATGGCGCGGGAGGCCTCGGTCATTCTTGGCGGCGATGCCGAGCTCACCTTCACCTACCGTTACGCGACGGACGAAGAACGCGCCTTCATGGACCGGATCGCCACGCGCGTCTCCGAGACCGTCGATTTCCGCTCGATGGCCGTGGCGGGCGACACGCGCGGCCTGACGCAGCTTCGCGCGGTGGATGACGCCTACCCGCTCTACGGCGCTGCCGGCCTCGACCCGGCGATCGGCATCGAAACCGCTCTCGACGGGCAGAATGGCCTGCCCGGCGGCGTGATGGACCCGGTCCTCGCCGCCCGGCTCGACATCGCGCCGGGCGACACGTTCCGCCTCGGCACGCAGGATTTCGTTCTGACGGCGCTTCTCACCGATGAGCCCGACGCCGCAGGGTCCGGCTTCAGCCTCGGTCCGCGCACCATCGTCCGGACCGTGGCGCTGGAGAATTCGGGCCTGCTCTCGCCCGGCACGCTCTTCGACACGCAATACCGCCTCGCCCTGCCGGCGGGCGCCGATCTCGCGGCGCTGGAAGCCGAGGCGCAGGCGCTCTTTCCGGATGCCGGCCTGCGCTGGCGCGACACCCGCGACCCGGCGCCCGGCCTTCAGATCTTCGTGGACCGGATGGGCGCGTTCCTCGTCCTTGTCGGCCTCGCCGGGCTCGCCGTCGGCGGCGTCGGCATCTCCGCCTCGATCCGGGCGTGGATCGAGGGCCGGACCGGCACCATCGCCACGCTCCGCACGCTCGGTGCGAGCGGCCGCACGATCCTCGGCATGTTCCTGGCCGAAGTCGCGATCCTGACCGCCGCCGGCCTCGTCCTCGGTCTCGCGCTCGGCCTGATCCTGCCCTTCGCCTTCGCCCCGCTGATCGAGGCGCGGCTGCCCGTCCCTGTCGATCTCGGCCTGCGCCCCGGCCCGCTGCTCGAGGCCGCGCTCTACGGCACGCTGACCGCCTTCCTCTTCGCGCTATGGCCCGTCGCCCGCAGCGCGAGGATCAAGGCCGCCGCACTCTATCGCGGCGACATGGCCGGCCAGTGGCCCGGCGGCTGGACGATCGCCGCGACGGTCGCTCTCGCCGTCGCGCTCATCGGTGCGGCAACCTACCTCTCCGGCCTGCCGACCCTCGCGCTCGGCACCGCCGGTGGCGTCATCGCGGCGCTGCTCATCCTGGGCCTCGCCGCGCTCGCCATCCGCGCGCTCGCCCGTCCC
>WVSN01000015.1 GCA_015689705.1 Rhodobacterales bacterium HKCCE3408 | reverse complement strand
GGCCCGCGACCTGGCTCTACCGGGTGACGGCGAACCTTGCCGTGGACCGGATCCGGGCGCGGCGGGGCGCGGTGGCGCTCGACGCGGTGCCGGAGCCCGAGGACGGGCGGCTGTCGGCGGCGGACGGGATGCAGGAGGCAGCGCGGCTCGCGGCGCTCGATGCCGCGCTGCAGACGCTGCCGGAACGGCAGCGGCAGGCGGTGGTGCTGCGGCATATCGAGGGGCTCGCCAATCCCGAGATCGCGGAAGCCTTGGACATCTCGGTCGAGGCGGTGGAGAGTCTGACGGCGCGGGGCAAACGGGCGCTCGCGTCGGCGCTGAGGGGCCAGAAGGAGGCGCTCGGATACGATGACTGACGAAGACGACGATATCCTCGCGGGGCATTTCGCCGCCGCCCGCGCCGCCCGCGACCCGGGCGACGATCTGGTGGCGCGGGTTCTGTCGGACGCCGCGCGCGTTCAGGCGGAGGCGGCCAAACCGCGTCCGGTGCCGCGCACGGCGCCCGGGCGGGGCGGGATCGTGCGCGCGCTTGGCGGCTGGATCGCGGTTTCCGGCCTTGCCGCGGCCTGCGCGGCTGGCGTGGCGATCGGCGCCTATCTGCCCGACACGATCGACGATGCGACCGGCGGCGTGTTCTCGGCCACGCTCGGGACGGCGTCGGTGACGGGATATGCCGGGATCGACGCCGTCGAGCTGGCCGCGGGCGTCGGGGGGCTGGAATGACCGAGCAATCGACGCCTTCCCGCAGCGGCCTCGGCCTGCGCATCGCGCTCGTTCTGTCGCTGGCGATGAACCTCCTGATCGTCGGACTGATCGTCGGTGTCGTGTTCGGCATGGGGCGGATGCACCGGATCGGACCGGACGGGCCGCCGGCGCTGCGGTCCATGGGCCTCGGCCCCGTATCGCTGGCGCTGACGCGCGACGAGCGCGAGGAACTGCGCGGCCGGATCGAGGACCGTCGGCCGACGCTCGGCCAGGACAGCCGCGATTTCGGGCGCGCCATCCTCGAGTTCACAGCGGCGTTGCGGGCCGAGGAATTCGACCGCGCAGCGGCCGGCGCAGCGCTGGCCGCGCAGCGCGAGAACGGCCAGGCGCTTCAGGCGCAGGGCCACGAGATCCTTCTCGACCAGCTTCAGGCGATGACGCCCGAGGCGCGGGCGGCCGTGGCCGACCGGATCGAGCGGAGCCTGCGCCGGGTGCTGGATCGGGGCCGGATGGGCCATCCCGACGGCGACGACTGACACTGCTGCTGCGCGGCCGGTGCTGATGCTGGCCGCGCTGGACTCCACGGCACGGCTGGTTTCTGTCGTGACTTGCGCCCGAACCCGCTCAATCGAAACCTGGGAGAATACTCCGGCAAAATGATTAAGAAAGACTTTCCCGACCGGTCCCATTCGTCCGTTTCGCCGGATCGGGCCGAGGCGATCGCCCTTCAGGCGCTTGGCTGGCTCGTGGCGGACGAGGAGCTTCTGCCTGTCTTTCTGGGCGCCACCGGTGCGGACGGATCGGAACTACGCGCGCGGGCGGGCGACCCGGTTTTCCTCGCCTCGGTGATCGATTTCCTGATGATGGACGACCGCTGGATCCTGTCCTGCGCCGACGCCTGCGGCATCCCGCCCGAGACCTTCGCCGCCGCGCGGGCGGCGCTGCCGGGGGGCGATCTGCCGAACTGGACCTGAACCGACGCCCCGGGCGCCGATTGCGACAGCGGGTGTCGCAAACCGCAAACCGGTGCTGTGCCGCGACGTGCTTGTGTCGGCAGAACGACACCGGGAGGGTTCGGGATGACCACTGCCACAGCCGAGACGCGCCGCCGCCGGGCCGGCGGCCGCCGCGGCCATGCCGAGCGCGCCGGCGGCCACGCCATCGACCAGATGCCGTGGCGCCTTCCGGTCAACACCGACAAGCCGACCGAACCGCTCGACGCGGACGGGGTGCAGGCGATCCACCGCGGCGCGATGCGGATCCTTTCCGAGATCGGGATCGTGTTCCTGAACCAGGAAGCGCGCGACATCCTGGCCAGGGCCGGCTGCCGGATCGTGGACGAGACCGTATTCATGGACCAGGATTTCGTCATGGAGATGGTCGGGAAGGCGCCCGAAAGCTTCACCATCACGCCGCGGAACCCGGACCGGAAACTTATCCTCGGGGATAAGCATATCCTCTTCGGCAACGTCTCGTCTCCGCCCAACGCGTGGGACATGGAGCGCGGCAAGCGGCCCGGGGACTTCGAGACCTACAAGGAATTCATCAAGCTCACGCAGTACTTCAACTGCATCCATTTCGCCGGCGGCTACCCGGTCGAGCCCATCGATATCCATGCCAGCGTCCGCCACCTCGACTGCCTCTACGAGAAGCTGACGCTGACCGACAAGGTGGCGCATGCCTATTCGCTCGGGGCCGAGCGGGTCGAGGACGTGATGGAGATGGTGCGGATCGCAGGCGGTCTGACACATGAAGAATTCGACGCAACACCCCGGATGTACACGAATATCAACTCGGTTTCGCCGCTGAAGCACGACTTCCCGATGCTGGACGGTGCGATGCGCCTCGCGCGCCGCGGGCAGCCGACGATCGTGACGCCGTTCACGCTGGCGGGCGCCATGTCGCCCGTCACCATGTCGGGCGCGGTCGCCCTGTCGATCGCCGAGGGACTCGCCGCCATCGCGCTTCTTCAGGTGATCCGGCCGGGCTGTCCGACCGCGATCGGGACCTTCACCTCCAACGTCGACATGAAATCCGGCGCGCCGGCCTTCGGGACGCCGGAATACATGCGCGCGACGCAGATGACCGGCCAGATGGCGCGGTTCTACAAGCTGCCGATGCGTTCCTCGGGCGTCTGCGCGGCGAACGTTCCGGACGGGCAGGCGATGTGGGAGACCTCGCAATCGCTCTGGGCAGCGGTGCAGTCGGGGACGAACGTGGTCTACCACGCCGCCGGATGGCTCGAGGGCGGGCTGATCGCGTCGCCCGAGAAGTTCGTGATGGATTGCGAGGTCCTGCAGCAGATCCAGCGCTATCTCGAGCCGGCGACCTGGGCCACGACCGAGGACGATATCGCCGTCGACGCAATCGCCGAGGTCGGCCCCGGCGGGCATTTCTTCGGCTGCCAGCACACGCAGGAACGCTACACGACCGCCTTCTACCAGCCCTTTCTGTCCGACTGGCGCAACTACGAGGCCTGGAGCCTGGACGGCGCGGTCTGGACGGCCGAGCGGGCGCACCGGACCTACAAGAAGATCCTCGCCGATTTCGAGGCCCCGCCGATGGACGAGGCGATCCGCGAGGAGCTGGCCGCGTTCGTCGAGCGCCGCAAGAGCGAGGGCGGGGCGCCGACCGACTTCTGACGCCGGACCGCTTGTCCAACGGATTCTTAAGCCTTCTGAACTAGACCGGTCCCGTCTCTGGACGGGAGGTCCGCATGCACGGGCTGATAAACATGGCCTTGCAGGGATTCGTGGTCCGGACCTACGGGCAGGCCGCCTGGGACAACCTGCGCGAGCTCGCCCGCCTCCCGTTCGAGGAGTTCGAGGCGATGCTGGTTTACGATCCGTGGCTCACCGATGCGGTGATCGATGCGGCCTCGGTGCAGTTCCAGACGACGCGCGCCTCGTTCCTCGAGGATGTCGGAACCTGGATCGTCGCCGGCCCCGGGCAGGAGCGGATCCGGAGGCTTCTGCGCTTCGGCGGCAGCGATTTCCGCGCGTTCCTCGACTCGGTCGAGGAAGTGCCGGGACGGGCGCGCATGGCGTTGCCGCCGCTGACCCTGCCCGAGGTGGAGCTGACGCGGCTCTCGCCCAGGCTCTACCGGCTCGACGTTGCATGCCGCGCGCCGGTCCTCGCGCACATGATCGCCGGCGCCCTCCGGGCGCTGGCCGACGATTACGGCGCTCTGGTCGTCATCGAGTGCGAGGCAGACGCCGGTGGCCATGCCGCGATCCAGATCGAGCTTCTGGACAATTGTTATGCCGAGGGCCGGAGCTTCAGCCTCGGCAAGGTTGGCGCATGACCGGGCCGGTCGATCCGTCCGACGCTTTGATCGGTCTGCAGGGCCGCGCGCTCGACCGTCTGCTGCCGATGCACCTCTGGTTCGGCCCGGACGGCACGGTTAGCCGCGCGGGGCCGACGCTGACGAAGATGATCGGCGCGGGTGATCTGACCCGCCGCGCCGTCTTCGACCTGATGGACATTCAGTGCCTGCCGCAGCCGCTCACCGTCGCGGGGCTCCTCGCGCTTGACGGGCAGCGGCTCTCGGTTCGGCTACGGGCGCTGCCCGATCTGCAACTGCGCGGCCAGCTCGTCGCGCTCCCGGGTGGCACGGGTGGGCTGATGAACCTGTCTCTCGGATTCAGTTTCGCCGAGGCGGTGGATGGCTGCGGTCTGACGCTGGCCGATTTCTCGCCCTGCGACCACACGGTCGACCTGCTCTACCTGCGCGAGGCGATCGCCGCGATCTCGGCAGAGTCGCTTCAACTGACCGACCGCCTGATCTCGGCCGAGCGCGCGGCCGAGGCACGCGCGATGACCGATGCGCTGACCGGTCTCGCCAACCGCCGCGCCCTGTCGGATGAGCTGCGCCGCCTGATCGACCGCCCGTCGCGCGGTTTCGCGCTGATGCATCTCGACCTCGACCGGTTCAAGGAGGTCAACGACAGGTTCGGCCATCCCGAGGGGGACGAGATGCTGCGCCATGCCGCGCGCGAGGTGCAGGCCGAACTGCGCGACACCGACATGCTGGCGCGGATCGGCGGCGACGAATTCGTGATCCTCTTCCGCGATTGCGAGGCGACGCAGGTGCTCGACAGCATCGCCCGGCGGATCACGAGGCGGGTGTCGCGCCCGGTCCGAATCGACGGTGCGGTCTGCCGTATCGGCGTGTCGATCGGCATCGCCCGGTCGTCGGACTATGCCGGCCCTGACGCCGAACGGATGCTGCGCGATGCGGATGCCGCGCTCTACGCCTCCAAACGTGCGGGCCGCGGTCGGCACAGTTTTCACCAGCCCGGCGCAGACACCGGGACGCCGCTCGCCTGAGCTGCGTTTTACCCTTTGTTATCCTTGGTGCTCTATGAGTGTCGGGACGGCTCCGGATCCAGTTTCCGGCCCGATGCGTGCCTTCGGCCGGTGGTCCGGCGCTGCGGCTTCCGACAGTGCGACCGCAAGGAGTAGAGCGACCATGACAGTCTCCGCCCCCGGAGAACTGGAGCGACGCCCCGTGGCCGACAGCCGCCCGGCGGGGCCGCGCCGGCTGAGCGTGCTCATCCTCGACGATGAGGCCGCCGACCGGATGCGGCTTGTCCGGCTCATGCGTCAGGCCGGGCTGCAGATCGATGTGACCGAAGTGGCCGAGGTCGAGGGGTTCGGACCGGCGCTCGACGCCGCCTCCTACGACCTCGTCTTCATCGACTACTGGCTCGGGCTGGAAAACGGCCTCGATGCGCTCGCACTTCTGGCCGCCCATGACGGGCAGGCGATGGCTGCGGCGATCATGCTGACCGGCGCGACCGATCCGGAGGTGATCGTCGAGGCGATGCGCTCGGGCTGTGTCGATTACATCGTGAAGGCGCATCTCGATGTCGGGACCCTCCGGGCCTGCATCGCCACCGCGTTCGAGCGCCGCGTCATGTCGGCCGCGATGCGAGAAGGGAATGACCTCCGCGCCGCGATCCGGCGGCTGGTGGAGCGGCTTGCACGCGGCCGGGTGCCCGGTCTGTCAGAGGCGCCGGCGGGGTTCACGGGGCCGTCCGGTCCGTCCACGCTGGAGCGCCCGGCCGCCCGACGCCTGTCGGCGGGGCTGCTGCAGGATCTGGAGCTTCTGTGGCACCTGCGCCAGGAGGGCGGGGACTGAGCCCCTCAGCCCTCCTTCGGCCAGTTGCGGGCGGGCAGGACCTGCCCGGTGCAGGCGCCGAAGCCGATGCGGTGATCCTCGGCCACAGCGGCGCCG
Organism: Rhodobacterales bacterium HKCCE3408; assembly: GCA_015689705.1. Lineage (GTDB taxonomy): Bacteria > Pseudomonadota > Alphaproteobacteria > Rhodobacterales > Rhodobacteraceae > HKCCE3408. The sequence continues at coordinate 65,600 of WVSN01000015.1, read as the reverse complement.
CGCAGGGTCAGCGTATCGCCATCCTCGACGAAGCTGCGCGTCGTGCCGCCGACCAGTTCGACCGGCTCCTTCCCGCCCCAGGACAGTTCCAGAAGCGAGCCGCGGTTCTCCCGCTCGGGCCCGGAGATCGTGCCGGACCCGAGGAGATCACCGACCCGCATCGGACAGCCCGAGGAGCTGTGATGCGCGATCTGCTGCGCGGCGGAATAGTACATCTCGCGGTAATTGGTGCGGGTGATGACGGTTTCGGTGACGCCGTCCGGGGTCAGGCCGACCTCGAGATCGATGTTGTAAAGCATCGGCCCCGGTTCCTCGAGATAGGGCAGGAGCGGCACCTCGCGTTCCGGCGTGTGCACGCGGAACGGCTCGAGCGCGGCGGCGGTCACGATCCAGGGGCTGATCGAGGTCGCGGTGGCTTTCGACTGGAACGGGCCGAGAGGCTGGTATTCCCACGCCTGGATGTCGCGCGCGGACCAGTCGTTCAGCAGCACGTAGCCGAAGATCATCGCGTCGGCCTCGGCCACCGTCACCGGCCCGTCCGAAGGCTGGCCGACGATCGCGCCCATCTCGAGCTCGATGTCGAATCGCTTGCTCGAGCCCCAGTACGGCGCGTCGTCGTCGGGCGATTTGAGCTGGCCCATCGGGCGGCGCACCGGCGTGCCCGACACGACGACCGAAGAGGCGCGCCCGTTATAGCCGATCGGCATGTGCAGCCAGTTCGGCGGCAGGGCGTTGTCCTTGCCGCGGAACATCGTGCCGACATTCGTCGCATGGTGCTTCGAGGCGTAGAAATCGGTGTATTCCGTCACGCGGAAGGGCAGGAGCAAATGCGCCTCGGCCATCGGTGTCAGGTAGGGGCGCAGCGGTCCCTCGGCCTCGGCCCCTTCGGACAGAAGACCCGTCAGGATGTTGCGCAGACGTTGCCATTCGGCGTGGCCGAGCGCCATGAAATCGTTCCATTCGCCGGTCTTCAGCGCGCCGCCGAAATCGAGGAAATTGGCCTGTTCCAGCGCGTGCAGGTCCAGCACCTGGTCGCCGATCGCGGTGGCGCAATGGGCCACGCCGCCAGCGGACAGGACGCCGTAGGGCAGGTTGTTCAGGGGGAAATCAGTGTCGGGCGCGTTGGCGCTCTCGACCCAGGACCGGATCAGTCGGGTCATGGGAACCTCACGTGTTTGCGTCGGGTTGGACCTCGGGGGCCGCGGCGGCGAAGGCGGGGTGGGCGAGGCAGCGCCCCTCGATCTCCGTCAGGCGGGACAGCGGCGCCATGTCGACGCCCCATCGATGTGCGTTGTAAAGCTGCGGGACGAGGCAGATGTCGGCGAGCCCCGGCGCGTCACCGAAGCAGAACGCCGTGTCGCCCCGGATCGAGGCCATGAAGGCCGCAAGACCCTTTTCCATCCAATGCACCATCCAGGCGATGCCGCCCTTGTCGCTGACCCCGAATTCGCCCTTGAGCACGGACACAACGCCCGAATTGGTCACCGGTTGCGTGTCGGCTGCGATGATGAGGCTCGCGGCGAGTACCCGGGCGCGCAGAAGCGGGTCGGCGGGGACCAGCGGCGGCTCGGGCCAGGTCGCGTCGAGATAGTCGATGATGGCGAGCGACTGGGTCAGTCTCGTGCCGTCGTCGAGCTCCAGCGTGGGGACCATGTTCGAGGGGTTCACCGCGCCGTATTCAGCCGAGCGCTGTTCGCCTTTCACAAGGTGAACGGGCACGCTGTCGTAGCCCTGTCCCTTCAGCGCCATCGCGATCCGCACACGGTAGGACGAGGAGGACCGCCAGTAGGTGTAGAGCTTCATGTCATGTCCACGAGCACCTCGAACCCGCCGAAGATCATCCGGTCTCCGGCGACGATGTCGCGGTGCATGATCTCGTCCATGCGCGGGTCTTTCCAGACCAGATCGTGCGCCCGGTCGCGGGCGGCCTTGTCGGCGAATTCCATCCACGAAAAGCAGGCGGTCTCGTCGGGTGCGAGGTCGACGGCGCTCAGGAACGACGTCTTCTCGCCCGGCGGGACATCCTCGCCCCAAGTCTCGACGCAGCGCAGCGCCCCGTATTCGAGGTAGATGCGGGCGACCGCTTCGGAAATCTTGCGGTATTCCTCGCGCGCGGCGGTCTTCACGGGCACGACGAAGCCATCGACATAGGCCATGGCGCTATCCGTCCGCGACAGATCCCCCGCTGCGCATCAGCGCATGCGGAGGAAGATGAAGACGCCGATCAGGACTGCGCCGATGATCAGGGCCGTGATGCCGATGCCGCTCATTCATTGTCCTCCGTTACGATGGGCCAGTGTTCGCGCAACTGGCCCCGTATCTCAACCGCCGATCTCAGTCGCCGACGCCGCCATCCCCGGAATCTCCGCCGAAATCGCCGCCCCGGGCGTCGTCGCGATGCCGTCCGTCGGTCCCGAACTGGGCCGAAAAGGCGCTCGGGCCTTCGCCGGAGCCGTTTCCGCGCCGCGTGCGCGGCCGGGTCTTCGGCTTGAGAAGCCAGAGCCCGCCCGCGATCAGGACGAACAGGATGAGGGCGAGCAGCCCCTCACCCGTCACCAGCGGCCCTCGGGCGTTCCGTCGAAATGCTTCTCCATGTCGGCCCAGACGTCGATGTAATCCTCCTGCAGCGGCGCCTCTTTCGCGGCGAAGGGGGTAAGCTGCTGCGGGAACCGGGTCTCGAACATGAAGGACATCGTGTTGTCGAGCTTGTCGGCCTTGAGATCGGCATTCGACGCGCCCTCGTAGGCCTGCTTGTCCGGCCCGTGCGGCAGCATCATGTTGTGCAGCGACATGCCGCCCGGCACGAAGCCTTCGGGCTTGGCGTCGTAGATGCCGTAGATGTTGCCCATCAGCTCGGACATGATGTTCTTGTGGTACCAGGGCGGGCGGAACGTGTTCTCGGCCACCATCCAGCGCTCGCGGAACAGCACGAAGTCGATATTCGCGGTGCCGGGGCTGCCCGAAGGCGCGGTCAGCACGGTGAAGATCGACGGGTCGGGATGATCGAAGAGGATCGCGCCGACCGGGCAGTACGCGCGCAGGTCGTACTTGTAGGGCGCGTAATTGCCGTGCCACGCCACGACGTCGAGCGGCGACTGCCCGATCTCGGTCACGTGGAACTGGCCGCACCACTTTACGGTGATCGTCGACGGCACCTCGCGGTCCTCGAAGGCCGCGACCGGCGCCTTGAAGTCGCGCGGGTTGGCGAGGCAGTTCGCGCCGATCGGTCCGCGGCCCGGCATCTCGAACTTCATGCCGTAATTCTCGCAGACGAAGCCACGGGCCGGGCCCTCGATCAGTTCGACCCGGTAGACGAGGCCGCGCGGGATGATGGCGATCTCCTTGGGCTCCAGATCGATGATCCCGAGCTCGGTGTGGAACCGGATGCGGCCCTGTTGAGGAACCACCAGAAGCTCGCTGTCGGCGGAGAAAAAGTATTCATCCACCATGCTTTGCGTCACGAGGTAAATGTGACTGGCCATCCCCACCTGGGTGTGGACATCTCCCGCCGTAGTCATCGTGCGCATGCCCGTCAGCCAGGTGAAGTCGCCCTTCGCCTCGACCGGGTTCCAGCGATATTGCCCGAGACTGGCGACGTCGGGGTCGATACAGGGCGCCGATTTCCAGTACGGCAGGTCGATCTTGCGGTAGCGCGTGGAGTGCTTGACCGACGGCCGGATGCGGTAGCACCAGGTCCGTTCGGGCGGATGGACGGTGAAGGCCGTGCCCGAGAGCTGCTCGGCATAAAGGCCGTAAGGGCATTTCTGCGGGCTGTTCCGCCCCTGCGGCAGGGCGCCCGGCAGCGCCTCGGTTTCGTGGTCGTTGGCGAAGCCCGGCATGTAGCCCGGCGTCGTGCCGTTGGTGTGCAGCTGCGTCTCGATCTTGCGCTTGTCCTGGACGTTCATGGATGCCTCCAGTCAGGTCTTGGTCGGGTCGGTTGTCGCCCGCTGCCCGCCGGCCACGGCGAGCGCCTGGGTCAGCACGTCCAGATCGCCGATATGGTTGGCGAGGACGAGGATCAGGCGGGCGTTCAGGTCGTGCATCTCCGCCTCGCTCAGCCCTTCGTGGGCGGCGAGCAACGCGGCGTAGAAGTCGTCGGTGCGGGGCAGGTTCGGGGTGGTGACGAGATCGGCCATCGCGGTCACTCCAGCCCGGCGGCGCGTTTCAGCGCGGCTTGTGCGGCGGCCGCGTCGTAGGCGGGCCAGCGCGCGGCGACATGCTGGTCCGGGCGGATCAGGTAGACCGCAGACGGCGCGTCGCCGAGATAACGGTCGGCCAGCAGACCTTCGGCCGGGAGCGTCATGCCGATGGCCCGGACGCCCGGCACCTCGACCTTGTTCGGGATCTCGGCATTCAGGCCGAGCAGGATGAACTCGCCGTTCAGATGGCTCAGCAGGAAACTTTCGCCGACCGGCGCGTCGGGGCAGGGCGAGCCGGGTCGCGTCCGCTCGGGGCCGCCGGGCAGCCCGTCCTCGGTGTTCAGGGGCGATCCGTCGTAGGTGCAGGGCACAGACAGCCGGCCGGAATTGACCATCGGCCGGGCGAAGGCATGATCGGCGGCCAGCGTCAGCACCGCCTCGCGGAAGAGCTTGTGCGCGGGAGAGCGCGGGGTCAGGAAGTCGGCCGAACGGGACGAGTTCTTGATGTTCTCCAGCGCGCCGTGCTTGCGCTCCGTGTGGTATGTGTCGATCAGGCTTTCCGGGGCGCGGCCCTGCAGGACGAGCGCCAGCTTCCAGCCGAGATTGTCGATGTCCTGGATGCCGCCATTGGCGCCGCGCGCGCCGAAGGGCGAAACCTGGTGCGCGCTGTCGCCGGCGAAGATCACCCGGCCGTGGACATAGTCGGCCATCGTGCAGCAGCGGAACGTGTAGATCGAGGTCCAGACGAGCTCGAACGGGATATCATCGCCGATCATCCCGCGGACGCGCGTCTTCACCTTCTCTTCGTCGAGTTCGGCCCTGCGGTCGATGTTCCAGCCAAGCTGGAAGTCGAGCCGCCAGACGTCGTCGGGCTGCTTGTGCATAAGCGCCGTCTCGCCGCGGTTGAAGGGAGGGTCGAACCAGAACCGGCGCTCGGTCGGGAAATCGGCTTCCATCCGGATGTCGGCGATCAGGAAATTGTCCTCGAAGATGCGGCCCTCGAAGCCGAGGCCCATCATCTCGCGGATGGGCGAATTCGCCCCGTCCGTGGCGACGAGCCAGTCGGCCTCGATCGCGTAGGGTCCGTCCGGCGTGTCGATCTCGAGCCGCGTGTGGTCGGCCTGCCGGTCGATCGCCGTCACGCGGTTGCGGCCGCGGATCTCGATCGGCGCGCCGGCGGCCTGCGCGGCGCGGATCTCCTCGACGAGGAAGCGTTCGAAATAGGGCTGCTGAAGGTTGATGAAGGCCGGGCGAAGGTGACCCTCCTCGGGCAGGAGGTTGAAGGAATAGATCTCCTCGGTGTCCTTGAAGACCCGGCCGAGGTTCCAGACCACGCCCTTGTCGACCATGGCCTGTCCGCAGCCGAGCCTGTCGCAGATCTCCAGCGTGCGTTTGGCGAAGCAGATGGCCCGGCTGCCCTTGCCGATCCCCTCGTGGTCGTCGAGCACCAGCGCCGGGATGCCCCGCTTGCCAAGATCGAGCGCGAGCGCCATCCCGATCGGCCCGCCACCCACGATGACGACCGGGTGGCGCACGACGCTGTCGGCGTCCTGTTCGGCCACGCGTTCGTAGGGGTAGAGCCGGAAGGCGAGCGAATAGCGGTCCTTCACCATGCGGTCTCCTCCGTCCAGTAGGCCTGCGCCGAGGGCACGCGGCCGAAATCGAGAAAGAAGTCGTCGAGCTGCGGCGGCGCATGGCCGGCCTGGCTCATCATCCCGTGCACCTGCCCGCGATGGTGGATCTGGTGCTGGAACAGATGCAGGAGCGTCGGCGCCACGACCTCGGTCGTCGGGCCGTCGCGGCGGTCGATGGTGATCGCCGCGTTGAGCGTCTCGGGGGTGAGGTCCCGGCAGAACGAGGCGAGCGCCATATCGGCCCCGGCCTGCGCCGGGGCGAGATCGGCAAGCGCTGTCAGATCGTCCTTTTCGAACACTGACCGGCCCTTTCCAGCGCCTTTCATGGCGTCCATGTAATACAAATCAACCATCAGGATGTGATCGAGCGTCGCGGGGATCGAGCCGAAGAAACTCGGGTATTCGGCCGCGAAAGCATCGTCCGGCATCTGCCCGAGAGCCTCGTAGAGCGTCGCGTTCGCCCAGGCGTTGTTGAGCGCCATCTGGAGGTAGGGCGTCATCCCTGAAGCGCCTCCCACATCTCCTTGTCCCTCTGCGCGGTCCAGATCCGCGGCGTGCCGATCCCGCGGGCCTCGTCGTAGGCGCGGGCGACGTTGAAGGGCAGGCAGTGTTCGTAGATCGCGTAATCGCCGAACTTCGGGTCGCAGGCGGCGCGGACGGCGTCCCACGCCTCTTTCAGCGTGCCACCGCGGGCGACGACCTGTTCGACCGGCTTGTAGGTCGACTCGACGAAGTCGCGGGTGTTCTCGAGCGCCGCGTCGACCATTTCGCGCCCGACCAGCGCATCGCCGCGGCCCGGCGCGATGGATTGCGGGTCGTAGGCCTTCACCCGGTCAAGCGTCGCGCCCCAGTCGGCGAAATGCCCGTCGCCGCAATAGCAGGCGGAGTGGTATTCGACGATGTCGCCGGTGAACATGGTCTGCTGGTCCGGAACCCAGACAACGGCGTCGCCCGCGGTGTGCGCCCGGCCGATCTTCTTGATGACCACCTTCCGGTTGCCGAGATAGACCGTCATCTCGTCGGAGAAGGTCGTGGTCGGCCAGGTCAGGCCGGGGATCTCTTCGTGGCCCTGAAAAAGGCGGGGGAAGCGGTCGAACTCGCTCTCCCAGTCCTCCTGGCCGCGCTCGGCGACCATCGCGCGCGCCGTGTCGGACATGATGACCTGCGGCGCCTCATAGGCCGACGCGCCGAGAACGCGGACGGCGTGGTAATGGGTCAGGACGAGGTGGCTGATCGGCTTGTCGGTGACCTCGCGCACCTTTTCGATGACTTTGCGCGCGAGGCGCGGCGTCGCCTGCGCCTCGACGATCATCACCGAGTCGTCACCGACGATGACCCCCGAATTCGGATCGCCCTCGGCGGTAAAGGCGTAAAGCCCCTCGCCAATTTCGGTGAAGCTGATGGTCTTCTCGGACATGTCGCCCGCCGAGGCAAACGCCTTCGCCATGCCGTCTCTCTCCCTGTCGCGCGTATTTGGTTGCGTTTGTGACGATCAATTTTGTAACTATCAACCCATGTCCGACTCTCTCGCAGATTTTCTGCCCTATCGCCTGTCCCGCCTGTCCGAGGCGGTGAGCGCCGAAATCCGCCCGATCTACAAGGCGATGCACGGGCTGAACCGACCGGAATGGCGGGTCCTTGCGGCGCTGGCCGATCTCGGATCCTGCACCGCGACCGAGGCTGCCGCCCATTCCGCGCAGCACAAGACGAAGGTCAGCCGAGCGGTTTACGCGCTCGAGTCGCGGCGCTGGCTGAAGCGCGAGACCGATCCGCGCGACCGACGCTCGGAGATCCTGACGCTGACGGCAGCCGGACGGGCGGCGTACGATTCGCTCATCACCCCGCTACGGTCCCGGGCCATGTCTCTGGTCTCGACGCTCGACCCCGGCGATGCCGAGGCGCTGGTGCGGGGCCTTGCCGCGCTCGAAGCCGCGCTCGACCTGGCGGCCGAGGCGCCTGCGGGCGTGACGGACCGGGCGACTTCCCGCTGACGCCGGGTCAGACGGTCCACCGTTTAACCGCTTGTTAACTGCGCTCTCTCCAGATTGAGGCATCGCACAAGCTCTGGCCAATACGGAGCTTCGCGTCGAAAATGAAGAGCGACCAAAGCCCCATGAGCACCGACCCCGAGCCCCCGCGCCTGACGCAGCCCGCCCCCTGGACCTTGCGTGCCGGCGCCAACGACATCCTGCCTGAAGAAGAGCTGACGAACCTGGTGCGGATCGCCGCTTCGCTTGCCGACACGCCGGTGGCGTTGATCGTGCTGAACGATGCGGGGCGGAACCGGGTGGTCGCCTCTACCGGGCTCGAATCGACGGCCGGCGCGCTATGCGATCCGGGTCTTTTCCCCGACGCGCTGCATGCCGAGAGCCCCGTGGCGATTCCCGATGCCAGCGCCGACCCGCGTCTTGCCGCCAGCCCGATGGTCACCGGGCCCGCGCATGTCCGTGGTTGCGCAGTGCTGCCGCTGATAGCCGCACGCGGCCGGCCGATCGGCGAGATGTGGGTGATCGATCGCATTCCGCGCCGCTTTCCTGTCCGCCTCATGCGGCAGCTCGACGACATCGCGCGGACGGCGACGGCGCTTCTGGGCGTGCATCGCGACCGGATCGCGCTCGCCCATCGACTGGACGAGGCCGAGGCGATGCGGGACCGGCTGATGCGCGTGGCCGAAACCGATCCGCTGACCGGGCTGGCGAACAAGGCGGTTCTGACGCGGGCGGTCGCGTCCCGGCTCAGGGCCTCGCCCGGCGCGGGCACGCTGGTGCTGATCGACCTCGACCATTTCAAGACGGTGAACGACCGCTACGGCCACCCGTTCGGCGACGCCTACCTGCAGACCGTCGCGCGCCTGATGACGACGGCGTTCGGTCCGGACGCGGTAACCGCGCGGATCGGCGGGGACGAATTCGCCGCGTTCCTGCGTACGACGGACCGGGCCGAGATCGACGAGCGGATCGATACGATCAGATCCGGACTGACGGCGGCCTCGGCGCGCATCGGCGGGACAGGGCTTGGCGGAATTTCGGTCGGCACCTGCAGCGCCGACCGGATCGCGCAGCCCGGCTTCGCGTCGCTCTACCAGCATGCCGACATCGCGCTTTACGCGACGAAGCGGCGGGGCCGGAACCGGACGACCCATTACGACCCGGACGGGGCGCCTCCGGCGTCGGGGCTGCATCCTGTCCAGTGTCCGGAAATCGCAGTGGCGGCAGACGGTCCGGCCAATAACCCCGGCAGCGCGGCGTCGCTCCCGATGTCGGAGGTTCGTCGGCGCGGCTAGGTCTGTCGCTCAGGTCAGCGCCACCAGGTGGTTGTCGAAGGCCAGGCCGTCATGGGACGTCAACGGAGCCGTGGGCCAGCGCGCGACCCGGCCGGTGCCGGTCGTGGTCACGAAACCGTCGAGACTGGGCGCGAGGCCGCAGACGTCGTCGGCCAGCGCGGTTTCCTCCGGCGCGCCGGTCTCGGCCGAGAACACGGTGAGGCAGCCGCCGAGCGGCGAGGTGATCGCAACATGCCGCCCGTCGCCCGAGAAAGAGACACTGCCGGCATAGCCCGCCATCCGCCGTTCGGTCGCCGGATCGGCGCTGAGAAACCGCAGTTCACCGCCGCGCCGGTGAAGCGCCAGAAGCGGCGGCGCGTCGATCGCCTCGCCCTGCCATTGCAGCGCACCGGCGACCAGCCCGTCCGCGCGGATCGCGAGGTGGCGGAGGGAATGAAGCTGCATCTCCTCCGGCAGTTCGTGCCGCTCGAGCATTGCGCCGTCGGGGTCGAGATAGGTGAGATTGGCGTGCATCGTCGGCAGGTTCAGCTTCGCCCGGTCACTGTCGGGATGGGTCGCGATGCCGCCATTGGCGACGACCAGCGTGTCCGAACCCGGCAGCCGCCGGATCTCGTGCGGGCCGATCCCGCCCGAGGGGTATTCGTCGATCCGTTCGTAGCCGGCGGTGTCCCAGACGCCGATCACGCCATCCAGCGTTTCGATGTTGTTCTCGGTCGTGAAAAGCCGGGTCCCGTCCTCGGAGAAGGCGCCGTGCCCGTAGAAATGCCGGTTCGGCGGCGAGGACAGGGTCGCGGCGATGCGGCCGGTCGCGCAGTTCAGGACGATCGCGAACGTGCCCGGACGTCGGGCGAAGGCGACGGCCTCGGGTCGGTCGGGATGAGCCGCGGCGGCGTGTCCGCGATCGGGCAGCGGCAGGTCGAAGACGAGGCCGCCGAGGTCGTCGAGACCGCACAGCCGGAAGCTGCCGTCCGGCGCCCGCGCCGCGGCAAGGAAGGACGGCCCGCCGGCATCGGCCCATCCGAGCCGGGGCGTGGCCGAGGCGGCGAGAATACCGGCGAGAAAGCCGCGGCGCGTGGTCATGTCAGTCTCCGTCGAGCGAGTTGAAGCCGGCGCTGAGATCGAGCGCTTCGGCGAGTTGGGCCGCGGTCACGTCGCGCGCCTCGATGACGCGCTGCTGCAGGGCCTCGATCCGGATGCGGCTGGACGGCGTGGCGACACCGGCGAAGGCCGGGTCGTCTATCCGCCCGGCCGTCTCTTTCGCGGTGTCGAAGGCCTGCGTGATTGCGGCGGTGTCGATATCGTCATCGGCCAGCGCGAGGATCTGTGCCAGTTCGCCAAGGCTGTCGAGCGCGATCTCGACATGGCGCAGCGACCGCCCGGACCGCCAGGCTTCGGCGCGGCCCGGCCGGGGCCGGTCGAAGGTGCCGAGCGGACGGCCGAGCCGCAGGTCGATGGTAAACTCCATGCCGGTGGTGAAGGCCGAGTAGAGCGTCCGGAGCGCTTCGGCCTCGCTGCGGTAGGTGTCATTCTGCCCGGCATGACGCAGCAGGTCGGCATGGGTTTCCCGCCAGTCCGTGTCGATCGCGGCGGCGGTGCGTGCGATATCGGCCGCCATGGCCCGGATCAGGGCGCAGCCATAGTCGCTGCTGGCCGCGTCCATCATCTCCGGATCGTACAGCAGCAGTTCCATCGCGTAGAAGCCGCGGGCGGCGACCGAGACGTCGGCGAAGGCGTCGGGGCCCTCGACCGCCGGATCCTCCGCGGCGATCAGGCCGTCGAGCGCACGCGGCGTCGCCCCCCGGCTGTCGGGCCAGAAGGCGAGGGCAAAGGTCCGGTTGTCGGTCTCGGTCGGTCCGAAGCGCAGGTGACTGACACGGATCCAGGCGTCGAAGGCGGTGCCGAAGGCGCTGCGCAACATGTCGGAGGTCGGCGCGCAATCCTCCGCGGCGACCGCCGCGAGGTGCTCCGTCTCGTCCGCCAGCGTCGCGAAGCCCGGCAGGATGTGCCTGTCGAGCGCACCGTCGATTGCATCGTCGACGCTCTGGGCGGCGGCGGAGACGGGCAGGGCGATGGCAAGGAGCAGGGCGGCAATTCGCATGTCAGAGACTTTCGAGAAAGGAGAGCAGGGCGGCGCGGTCGGCCGGGTCCATCTGGACGACGTGGTCGCGGGCGGGCTGCGCTTCGCCACCGTGCCACAGCACCGCTTCGAGGAGATTGCGGGCGCGCCCGTCATGGAGGAACTCAGTATGGCCCGACACCTCTGCGGTCATCCCGATCCCCCAGAGCGGCGGCGTGCGCCATTCCCGGCCGGTCGCCCGCGCTTCTGGCCGGCCATCGGCGAGACCGTCGCCCATGTCGTGCAGCAGGAAGTCGGAATAGGGCCAGACCAGCTGGAAGCTCTGGGCCGGGTCGCCCGCGATCCGGTGGGTGACGTAGTTCGGGCGATGGCAGGCGGCGCAGCCGGTGTCGTAGAAGACCTCCCGCCCGCGAAGGACGTCGGGGTCGTCCACGTCGCGGCGGGCGGGCACGCCCAGGTTGCGGCTGTAGAAGGTGACGAGGTCGAGCGCGGTGTCGTCGACCTCGACCCCCGCCTGTTCGGGGTCGCCGCCATCCGGCGCGGCCATGCAACCGGTCTGGGTGGCTTGGCAATCGCCCGCACCGCCCGGGTGGAAAGCGGTCGACAGTCCCATGTCCCCGGCGAAGGCGGCGGCGGCCTGTTCACGGATCGTCGGCATCCCGGCCTTCCATCCGAAGCGGCCGAGCATGGGCGTGCCGAATTCCGCGGACCTCACGATGTTGGGTCGGCCTGATATTCCGTCGCCATCGGCGTCGTCGGGATCGGCCGCGGCGAGGATGTCTTCGGCCGGGATAGCCTCGATCAGGCCGAGGCCGATCATCTGCGGCGCGACGCGCGGGCTGAGCATGGCATGAGGATCAAGCGGACCGTACCCGAGATCCGTGGCCTCGTAGGTCGGCGCGCGCAGATGCGCGATTTCGCCGCCGGACAGCGGCACCTCGATATCCTCGTAGGTGATCGCCAGCCTGTATTCCGCCGGTATGCCCGGCAGGCTGAAATCCTGAAGCTGGCCGCCATAGGTCGGCTCGGGCCGTGTGGCGATGTAGTCGGCGATGCCCGCGACAGCGTCCTCGTCCGTGCCGGGGACCGACACCCGCAGGAACATCGAGACGGCATCGTCCTCCGGCCCCGCCGGCACATGCCCGCGGCCGTCCTTGATGTGACAGCCCTGGCAGGACCGCGCGTTGAACAGTGGCCCGAGACCGTCCGAAGCGATGGTCGAGGAGGGGGCCGAGACCCAGTTGCGGCGGAACAGCCCGTTCCCGATCCGGAAGTCGAGCTGATCCTCGAAGGAGAGGTTTTCGGAGGGCTGCGAGAAGGCGTCGGCCGTGTCGCGCGGGCGGACCGTCGCGGCCCCGGCGCTCCGCTCCTCGAAGGGCCAGGGGGCGGCGAAATCGGTCGGTGCGTTGGTGACTGCGGCGATCCGCGCGGCCTCGTCCTCTGTCCGGGGCACGATCTCGAGATGGAGATCGCTGAGGCCCGCCCAGGCCGGCGGGCCGTCTGCGCGGGCGAAGGGCGCTGCGGCGAGCGCGGCGGTCAGGACCAGCGCCGAGAGCCCGCCCCCGGCGCGTTGTCCTGTCCTGTCGTGTGGCATGGCTCCGCCCTGCCGCATGGTTCCGATCCTCCCGGGGTGGTCGCGAAAGCTACTGGAACACCGCCGACGGCGCATCGAGGCTGTCCGATCCTTCGAACGTGACCTGCCCCAGATCGAGCGCGTCGACGATGCGTTCGATCGTCGCCGTCTGGGCGATGAGGCCCTCGACGCCGGCTGTCACCAATGCCTCTCCCCCCGCATTGCCGCGTTCAAGCATCCGGTCATAGGCAAACCCTGCCTCGGCGGTCGTCTTGATCCGGCCGAGCGCACGCATCGTGTCGGACAGGCGCAGCCGCATCTCGGCATCGAGCGCGGGATCGGCCGCCGCGACAAGATCGGCCAGCGCGGGGCCGGAGACGATCCGCCCGTCGATGCCGGCATAGCTGCCGAGATAGACGTTCTGGATGCCAAATCCGTCGTAATAGTGGCTGTTATGGGTGTTGTCGGAGAAGCAGTCCTGCTCCTCCTCGGGGTCGTTCAGCATGAGTCCGAGCCGCATGCGCTCGCCCGCCAGCTCGCCGTAGGAGAGCGAGCCCATGCCGGTCAGCATCGCCGAAAGCCCGGCCTCGGGGTCCGAGAGCAGCCGCGCGCGGGCCGCGCCGTCGGCCGTCCAGGCGGTCACGATTTCCTCGAGGTCGCTGACAAGAAGGTCTGTCGCGCTGTCGAGATACTCGGCTCGCCGGTCGCAGTTTCCGTTCGTGCAGTCAGACCCCTGCGAGAAGTCGGTCCAAGGCCGGTTGCCGGCACCGGCGCCGTGTCCGTTCAGGTCCTGGCCCCAGAGCAGGAATTCGATGGCGTGGTAGCCGGTCGCGACATTGGCCTCGACCCCGTCGGCCTCGTGCAGAACGTCCTGCAGGAAGGCGGGCGTGATCTCGGACGCGTCCACATCTTCGCCCGACAGCGTGAAGCTCGCGTTGGCGACGACGTTCAGGGCGGCGAAGTCGTTCTCCTCGGTCGCGCTGCCGTAGCCGGCATCGACATAGTCGATCAGGCCCTCGTCCAGGGGCCAGGAGTTCACGCGGCCTTCCCAGTCATCCACGATGGGGTTGCCGAAGCGGAAGACCTCGGTCTGCAGGTAGGGGATGCGGGCCGCGCGCCACGCGGCGCGGGCGTCCTGCAATGTTCCGACCGAGGGCGCGGCGAGAAGCGCGTCGACCGCGGCGTCGAGCGTCCGGGCCGCGGTCAGGCTGTCGGTATACGCGGCCTCGGCCATGTCGGCATAGGTGCGGACGACGTCTGCTGTATCCTGGGCGGCGGCGGGGGCTCCGAGCGCGGCAATCGCGGCGCCGGTGGCGAGCAGTCTTTGCATGTAGGCTGTCCTTCCTGTCGGTCCGGTGGCGGCGGCGTCCTGGACGGTGCGTTTCGAGTCGCCCCATTCCTGAGCCTTTCGACCCGGGAAATCAATCCCGACTTTTTTGCTCGGCAATTAGGCTGGCCCTTTGAATTTCAGTCGGGACTTCCTGGGCAATCTGTATCATTATGCTGGATGAATGGTTCGGTATACGGAACAAGAGGACGTGCGGATGAACGAGACGGAGACGGCGCCGCGAGTCGACTCGACCCTGTCGAAGGGCCTCCAGATCCTCGAGGCGCTGGCCGCGGCACATCGCGCGCTCGGCGTGACCGAACTGTCCCGGCAGCTCGGTCTGACGAAATCGAACACCTTCCGGCTGCTTCAGACGCTGACCCGCCTCGGCTACGTCGCGCAGGAACCGGGCGGCGGCTACCGCGCCACGCTGCGGATGTGGCAGACCGGGCAATCCATCGTCGAGGGGCTGAACTACCGCGCGCTGGCCGCGCCGGAGATGGCCTACCTGTCCGCCGAAACCGGCGAGACGGTCTATCTCGCCGTGCCGGAGGCGACCCGCGTGATCTATATCGACAAGATCGACAGCGCCAAGCCCATCAGGTCCTGGAACCCGGTCGGAGGCTCGGCGCCGATCCACGCGGTCAGCACTGGCAAGGCGATACTGGCGCGGAACTACGCGATGATGCGCGCCAAGCTGCCGGACCCGCTCGAGGGCTACACCGACCGGACGATCACGCGGCTGGCCGATCTCGATGCCGACATCGCCGAGACGCGGACGCGCGGATACGCCGTCGACCGGGGAGAACTGCGCGACCGCGTGCTCGGGTTCGCGGCGGCGATCTGTCTGCCGGAGGGCGAGGCGGTCGCAGCGCTTGGCGTGTCGCTGCCCGACGTGAACCTGCCCGAGGGCGGGGCGGAGAGATACGGTGCACTCTGTATGCATGCGGCTGCCGCCGTGTCGCGAAAGCTTGCCCGCGGACAGGGCTGATTGTGCCGGTATATGGAACATAAATACGCCATATTGACACGGCTACGGCGCCTCTGCGACAAGCCGGGAAACCGGGTCCGGGAGTCGCTCGCATGACTGGCGTGCCAAGGATATCGCTCTGGGATCGAAGCTCGCCCGAGGCGCCGCCACGCGAGGCGGAGAGCCTGCCGGAGCATGTCGATCTCGCCATCGTTGGCGGCGGTTTCACCGGCCTCTCGACGGCACTTCATGCCGCCGAGGCCGGTCTTTCGGCGCATGTTCTGGAAGCCAGGCAGGTCGGCTACGGCGGATCGGGGCGGAATGTCGGTCTCGTGAACGCGGGCATCTGGCTACCGCCTCATGAGGTGAAGAAGACGCTCGGTCCGTCCTACGGGCCGCGTTTCCTGAAGCGGTTCGGCGACGGGCCCGAGACGGTCTTCGACCTGATCGAGAAGTTCCAGATCCGCTGCGAGGCGACGCGGAGCGGGACGATCCATGCCGCCCACGCGCCGTCCGGACTGCCCGGTCTGCGGGCGCGGGCGGAGGAATGGCAGTCGATGGGCGCGCCGGTCGAACTGCTCGACCGCGACGCCGTGTCCGAGAAGGTCGGATCGCGCGCGTTCCACGGCGGCCTTCTCGACCGCCGGGCGGGCACGATCAACCCGATGGGCTATGCCCGCGGTCTGGCCCGGGCGGCCCTGGCCGCAGGCGCGTCGATCACGACCGGCACGACGGTGACCCGCCTTGTGCCCGAGAATGGCGGCTGGCGGGTCGAGACATCGAAGGGGTCAATCGGCGCGAAATACGTCGTGCTCGGCACCAACGCCTATACCGACCAGCTCTGGCCCGGCCTGTCGCGCAGCTACATGAAGATGCGGTACTTCCAGCTCGCCACCGTGCCGCTTGGCGAACGCAGCCGTGGCATTCTGCCAGAGGGGCAGGGGCTTTGGGACACCGGGCTCATCATGCGGTCGATCCGGCGGGATGCGCATGGCCGCATCCTGATCGGGTCGATGGGGAGCCTGATCGGCACGGCGCAATCCGGCGTGTCCCGGCGGTGGGCGCAGCGGCAATTGTCGCGGGTCTTCCCCGATCTTGGCCCGGTCGAGTTCGAGGAGGCCTGGGACGGCCAGTTCGCGATGACGCCTGACCATCTGCCGCGCATCCATATCCTGGCCGAAGGGCTTTACACGCCGATCGGCTACAACGGCCGGGGCATCACGACCGGCACGATCTTCGGGCAAGCGATGGCGGGGCTTCTGACCGGCATGGACCCGGCCGACCTTCCGCTGCCGGTCACGAACGTGATCCGCGCCGAGGCGAAACTTCGCAGCCGCGTCTACGCGCTCGGCTTCATGGGCAACCAGATCCTGAGGGGGTTCTGAGATGGTACGGGGCTCCATCCGCGTCGGCGTCGATATCGGCGGCACCTTCACCGATGTCGCGCTCGAGACATCGGCGGGCATTTCGAGCTGCAAGGTGCTGACGGACTATGCCGAGCCGGAGCGCGCGATCCTGACGGGCATCGAGACGGCGGCCGCAGAGGCCGGGATCGCGCTGACCGATATCGCGCAGGTGATCCACGGCACGACGCTGGTGACGAACGCGCTGATCGAGCGCCGGGGTGCGCGAACGGCGTTCATCACGACCGAGGGCTTCCGTGACGTCATCGAAATGCGGTCGGAGAACCGGTTCGAGCAATACGACCTGAACCTCGAACTCCCCGCGCCGCTGGTGCCGAGAAAGGACCGCTTCACCCTGTCCGAGCGGATGGGGCCGAAGGGCGAGGTGCTGCTGGCGCTCGATCCGGCCGAGGCAGAGGCGATGGCTGCGCGGGTCGTGGCCGCAGGCTACGAGGCGGTCGCTGTCGGGCTGATGCACGCCTACGCGAACGACAGCCACGAACGGATGATGGCGGAGGCCCTGGCGACGGCCGCGCCGGAGCTGTCGGTGTCGATCTCCTCCGTCGTCTCGCCGCAGGTGCGCGAGTTGCCGCGCTTCAACACCGTGATCGCGAACGCTTATGTCCGCCCGCGGGTCTCGGCCTATCTCGGCAGGCTCGTCGCGAAGTTGCGCGGCGCGGGGATCGAGGCGCCGGTCTTCCTGATGCATTCGGGCGGTGGCCTGATCGACGTCGAGACGGCGGCGGAACAGCCCGTGCGGCTACTGGAATCCGGGCCGGCGGGCGGCGCGATCTATGCCGCCGACTACGCCCGGGCGCATGGCCTGTCGCAGGTGCTCAGCTTCGACATGGGCGGGACGACCGCGAAGATCTGCCTGATCGAGGACGGACGGCCAAAGACCGCGACGAGCTTCGAGGTCGCGCGGACCTACCGGTTCAAGAAGGGCTCAGGGATGCTGGTTTCGACGCCGGTCGTCGAGATGGTGGAGATCGGCGCGGGTGGCGGGTCCATCGCCTCGATCGATACGATGGGCCGGATCCAGGTCGGGCCGCGCTCGGCCGGGTCGGAGCCGGGGCCGGCCTGCTATGGCCGCGGCGGAGTGGAGCCGACCGTGACTGACGCGAACCTGGGGCTTGGCCGGCTCGATCCGGAGAACTTCGCGGGCGGGGCCATCCCGCTGCTGCCAGACCGGGCCGAGGCCGCGCTTGGCGTCATCGCCGAGGCGCAGGGGATCGGGACGACGGATGCGGGGTTCGGCATCACCGAAATGGTGGACGAGAACATGGCGAACGCCGCGCGCGTCCACACCGTCGAGAACGGGCGCGATATCGAGCGGTTCACGATGATCGCCTTTGGCGGTGGCGCGCCGCTCCATGCCTGCCGGCAGTGCGAGAAGCTTGGGATATCGGCGGCGCTGGTGCCGCCGGGTGCGGGCGTCGGCTCGGCTATCGGGTTTCTCAAGGCGCCGGTCAGTTACGAGGCGACGCGGGGATTGTTCCAGGCGCTCGACGCGTTCGATCCGGCGACGGTCAATGCGACGCTCGACGCGATGGAGGCGGAGGCGCGTGGCTTCGTGGAGGCGGGGGCGGCCGGGGTCGAGACGACGACCCGGCTGGTCGCCTTCATGCGCTACCGCGGACAGGGATGGGAGATACCGGTCGAGCTTCCGCATCGCGCCTTCACAGGCGATGACACATGCACAATCCGCGCGGCCTTCGAGGACGCCTACCGCACGCTCTTCGGCCGGATCATCGAGGGTCTCGATCCCGAGATCACCAACTGGTCGCTGACCGTCGCCTCCGTCGTGCCCGCGCCACCGGCGGTGAAGACAGCCGACGGAACGGCAAAGGCGAAGACGGTGCGGACGCGGCAGGTCTACGATGCCGCGCTCCGCAGTTTCGTCGTGGCGGCGGAGGTCGCCAGGACCGCGATGACACCCGGCGCGGCCGTCGACGGGCCGGCGATCATCACCGAGGACGAGACCTCGACCGTCGTCACCTCGGCCTTCCGCGCCATCGGCCAGCCCGATGGCTGCCTGCTCCTGATCCGGAAGGACGCGAAATGACCCCCTCCGCCATCGACTATCAGATCATGTGGAACCGGCTGATCGCGGTCGTGGAGGAACAGGCCACGACGCTGATCCGCACCGCATTCTCCACCAGCGTGCGCGAGGCGGGGGATCTTTCGGCGGGGCTGTTCGACCGGCAGGGGCGGATGATGGCTCAGGCGGTGACCGGCACGCCCGGCCATGTCAACGCGATGGCAGAAAGCGTCGGGCATTTCATCGTCGAGATCGGAGCGCAGAACATCCACGAGGGTGACGTCTACCTGACGAACGATCCGTGGAAGGGTACCGGCCATCTGCATGATATCACGGTGGTCTCGCCGGTTTTCCGCAACGGGCTTCATGTCGGCTTTTTCGCGTGCACCGCGCATGTCGTCGATGTCGGCGGGCGCGGCTTCGGGCCGGATGCGGGCGAGGTTTACGAGGAAGGCCTCCTAATCCCGATCTCGAAATTCGCCGAGCGCGGCGAGGTCAACCGGTTCCTGATCCAGATCGTCCGCGCGAACGTCCGCACCCCGGACCAAACGGTGGGCGACATGTACTCGCTCGCAGCCTGCAACGCGGCCGGCGACCGGCGGCTGCAGTCGATGATGGACGAGTTCGGGATCGGCGACCTCGACGGACTGTCGGAGTTCATCATGGAGGCCTCGGCGAAGGCGACGCGGGCTGCAATCGCCAAGCTGCCGGATGGGACCTGGACGAACGCGATGACGGTCGACGGGTTCGAGAAACCGGTCGAGCTGGTCGTGACGCTCGACAAGTCGGGCGACCGGATGACGGCGGATTTTGCCGGGACGAGCGGGATGAGCGCCTTCGGCGTAAACGTCCCCGAGGTCTATACGCGCGCCTATGCCTGTTACGCGCTGAAATGCGCCATCGCGCCCGAAGTGCCGAACAACGCCGCCTCGCTCGCGCCGTTCGAGATCACCGCGCCCGAAGGGTCGATCCTCGCGGCGAAAAGGCCCGCGCCCGTATCAGTCCGCCACGTCATCGGACACCTGGTGCCGGACGTGGTGCTCGGCGCGCTGCACGAAGCCGTGCCGCGCACCGTTCCGGCCGAAGGGGCCTCGGCGCTGTGGAACATCCAGATCTCGGCCCGGCCGCTCGATCCGGCGAGCAACCTGCCGCCGGCGGAAATCCTGATGTTCAACTCGGGTGGGACCGGCGCTCGGCCGAATTCGGACGGGCTCTCGGCCACGGCCTTCCCGTCGGGCGTGTCGACCATGAGCGTCGAGGCGACGGAGCATGTCGGGCCGATCACGGTCTGGCGGAAGGATCTGCGCGAAGATTCCGGCGGGGCCGGGGAGACGCGCGGGGGGCTTGGCCAAGTGATCGAGATCGGCGCCCGTGAAGGCTACGAATTCTGGTTCAACGCGATGTTCGACCGGGTCGACCACCCCGCCCGTGGCCGCGACGGCGGCGGGACCGGCGCACCCGGCCGGGTCGAGCGGACCGATGGAACGAGGCTGAAATCCAAGGGCCGGCAGAAGATCGCCGCGGACCAGCGTTTGCGCCTGTGCCTGCCCGGCGGGGGCGGCTACGGTGACCCCCGGAACCGGGACAGGGCCGCGGTGGCGGCGGATCTCGAGGCGGGAAAGATCAGCGCCGAGGCGGCGCGACAGGACTACGGATACGAGGGAGATAAGACATGACCGACAGGATCGCACTCATCACCGGGGGCGCGCAGGGCATCGGGCGCGCCTGCGCCGAGGCACTGGCCGAGGACGGCTGCCGGATCGTGCTGGCCGACGTGAAGGACAGCGTGACTGACACCGCCAAGGATTTCGGCGGCACGGGGCATATCTGCGACTTCGGCGATGCGACCGCCATCACCGCGCTGTTCGACAAGATCGAGGCGGGGATCGGCCCGGTCTCGGTCCTGGTGAACAACGCCGGCATCGCGATGCCGGGCGATTTCCTCGAGTATCCGCTCGACGATTTCCGCCGGGTGCTCGACGTGAACCTCATCGGCACCTTCGTCGCAACGCAGCGGGCGGCAAAGACGATGGTGGCGCAGGGGATCAAGGGCGCAATCGTCAATATGTCCTCGATCAACGCGCAGGTCGCGATCCCGGCTATTCCGGCCTACTGCGCGTCGAAAGGCGGGGTCATGCAGGTGACCAAGGCCGCGGCTCTGGCGCTGGCCCCGCATGGCATCCGGGTGAACGCGGTCGGCCCCGGCTCCATCGATACCGAGATGATGGCAGGCGTGAACGCGAACCCCGAGGCGTTCAAGCGGGCCATGTCGCGCACCCCGCTCGGCCGCGCGGGTACAGCGCGCGAGATCGGCGATATCGTCGCCTTCCTCGCGTCCGACAAGGCCAGCTACGTGACGGGCGAGACGATCTACGTCGATGGCGGGCGGCTCGCGCTGAACTACACGGTCTGAGCGCCGGTTCGATGGAGGAGGCGCCGCTCGCAGAGTTGCTGCCGGTGATCGACGCGCTGGCGCAGGACGCGCTCGCGCTGTGGGACCTTCCGGACCAGGCGCGGGCACACCGGATCAACGTCGCCGAGAACGTGACCTATCGCGTCGAGGCGGCGGGCGGATATCGCGCGGTCCTTCGGGTCCACCGCCCAGCCTATCACAGCCGGCGGGCCATCGAGTGCGAGCTCGCCTGGCTGACGGCTCTCGATGGCGATGGCGTGGTGACGACGCCGGGCGTGATCGCCGGGCGGAATGGCGAAGCGATTCAGGAGGCGCGGCATCCGGAGCTCGCCGCGCCCCGCTTCCTCGTCCTGTTCGACTTCATCCCCGGCTCCCATCCTGACGAAACTGGCGATCTTACCGGGGACTTCCGCCAGCTCGGCGCGATCACGGCGCGGATGCACGGCCACGCCATGAACTGGCTCCGACCGGAGCCGTTCGAGCGCCTGGTCTGGGACGAGGCGGCTGTTTTCGGTTCGCGTCCGACCTGGGGCGACTGGCGCGACGCTCCGGGTGTCGATGCCGCGATCCGACAGGTCCTCGAGGCCTGCGAGGCGCGGGTGACCGGGCGGCTCGCTCTCTACGGCAAGGGGACGGATCGTTACGGTCTGATCCATGCCGATACCCGGCTCGCGAACCTGCTGGTCGATGGCGGCGCCCCCAGGCTGATCGATTTCGACGATTGTGGCTTCGGCTGGTTCATGTACGACTTCGCCGCCGCGATCAGCTTCATCGAGACCGATCCGCAGGTCGCGGCGTTGAAGGCGGCCTGGCTCGACGGCTACCGCACGGTGCGGGCGCTTCCGGCGCCCGACGAGGACGAGATCGAGACCTTCGTGATGCTGCGGCGCATGGCGCTTCTGGCGTGGATCGGCAGCCACATCGAAGCGCCCGAGCCGCAGGCCATGGCGCCGCACTTCGCCGAAGGTACCGCGCTTCTGGCCGAACGCTACCTGTCGGGCCACGCGCCAGCCGGCTGAAATCGGCGACGTTTCGGCTTGCCGCCGCGCCCGGCCTGCGCCAGTTACCCCACGTCCGACAGCCCGCCCGCCGGGCCGCAGCCATGACCGAGGAGATGATCTTGTCCGCCTACATCCTGACCCTCAGCTGCCGCAACCGTCCCGGGATCGTCGCCGAGGTCGCCGGTTTCCTGGCGTCCGACGGTGGAGACATCACCGAGGCGCGGCAGTTCGACGACGCGCTGACCGGCCTGTTCTTCATGCGGGTCTGTTTCGAGCACGCGGCGGATGTCGACGCCCTTCGGGCCGAGTTCGCCCCGATCGCCGACCGGCGCGAGATGGACTGGGACCTGCGCCCGAGGGACCACCGCACGCGGGTCCTGCTGATGGTGTCGAAGTTCGATCATTGCCTGGGCGACCTGCTGTATCGCACGCGGATCGGAGAGCTGAACATGGACGTGGTGGGCATCGGCTCGAACCACCCGTCCTCGGCGCTGAACCTGACGGTCACCGAGGGTATCCCGTATCACCATCTGCCGATCACCAGGGATACCAAACCGCAGCAGGAAGCGCAGATCCGCGATCTTGTCGACAAGACCGGGGCCGAGCTCGTCGTTCTCGCGCGCTACATGCAGATCCTGTCCGACGAGATGTCGGCGTGGCTGTCGGGCCGCTGCATCAACATCCACCATTCCTTCCTGCCCGGCTTCAAGGGCGCCAAGCCGTATCACCAGGCCTTCGACCGAGGCGTGAAGATGATCGGCGCGACGGCGCACTACGTGACCGAGGATCTCGACGAGGGTCCGATCATCGCTCAGGACGTGGAGCATGTGAGCCATGCCGACACGCCCGATGATATGGTGGCCAAGGGCCGAGACATCGAACGCCGCGTCCTCGCGCGCGCGGTTCGCCTGCATCTGGAACGCCGGGTGCTGCTGAACGGATCGAAGACGGTGGTGTTCGACAAATAGCGGGGCTGACCGGCGCGCTGCGAAGACGCCGGTCCCTCCTTCGCGGAATGTCGGGGTCGGATCAGACGAGTTTGTGCCTCTTAACAGACCGGTTATCCGAAAAAACCGCTATTACCATTTTCGCCAGCGGCAATTACTGGTTTTCAGCAGGATTGCCGTGAAAACGGAATAGGTCGATGAAATGGGAATCATTCGCGACCAATTGCGGCTTACGCGTCGATCAGCCCTTTCGCAATTCCGTCGGCACGAAGCCAGTCCTTCAGGCTTCGCGGAAACTCCGGGACGGGCTGTCCGACAAGCGGTCCGGGCGCCGCGAACAGCTCCGACTTCTCCGGAAAGAAGTCCTTTCGAAGGTTCTCTATCTGTCCGGACATCTCCGACACGAACGCGGCCCGCTCGGCGTCGTCGCGCCACAGGTGGAACGGGCCGGTTCCGATGATTTTTTCAGCAGAAGCAATGGTTTCGCCTGACCTGATCCAATCGAAGACCTTCCAGTTCTTCGCCGGATCGAAACCCCAGGTATTGGCGAGCTGTTTCAACTGGGTTGCAAGAGGCGTGGTGCCCTCTCGCGACCGGCCGAATGACTCGAGACCGGACACATCGATGCCCATCAGGTCGAAGAATCTGGTCTCGAGGCTTCCACCCGACCGGAGATCTTCGAAAATCGCGCATTTCAGTTTCGGAAAGTTTGATTTCAGTATCGAGGCATTGGCATGGTAGCCGAGGTGCCCATGCCTTCGCCGCAGGATCTGCTGACGGAACTCCGCGAAATCGCTGAAGCTCGGATCCGGTGTGACCATCACCATTTCCTTGTAGAGCGATTCGATGAAATCCACGGGATGTCGGAAAACGAGGATCGGGACGACATCGACCGACAGCGGTTCGAATGTCCGCGCCAACCGCCTCACGTAACCCTCGCGGGTCGAGGGACCGCCCTCTTCGGAGGCGGTGTGGCGATACATCGACTCCGCACTCACGAACAGGTCGATGTTGTTCGCTAGCGCGTCCCTGACCCATCCCGCGGCAATGGTGGTGGCCGTTGCCGGAGAGACGGCGGGATCTTCCCCCGCCAGCGCCGACGCCCAACCGTGATGCGAGCGCTTGTTGGCGCGCGTCAGCACCGTCGGTTCCAAAGGATAGTGAAGCCCGCGTTCGCGCAGGGCTTCGCGATGGCCCGCGGCGAAGGTCTGAAGACTGGTCGACCCGGTCTTGTGGGTCCCGATATGCAGGAAGACGGTTGTCATTGTCGTGCGGGGCGCCGCCGCTCTCCTGCGTCACGATGAAGGGCCATGTCGTGCGACAACTTTATTGCCGCGGGGGATGAAAGCCAATCGAGCCCGCAAACAAAGAGGAGGCACCGTGCTGCGAGCAGGGGCCTCCTCCAGTGAAGCGCCTTGTCATGTCTGGGTACGCTTCACGTCCGGTCTGTCAGATCAATCCAGGCAGATCGGCAAACATGCTGGCGATGTACGTTGCCACGCAGCCGAGCTTGTATCCGCCCGGCACGGTCTTCAGCAGATCGCCCTTCTCGGAAATCTTCTTGCGCAGCCGGTGAACATGGACGGCGACGACGTTCGTCCCCGGATCGTTGCGCAGACCGAACACCTTCTGCTCGAGCACCCTGCGGCTGACCGTACGCGGGTGGCGCTCGGCCAGGAAGGTGAGCACGTCCATTTCCTTGCGGCTGAGCTGGACCCGCTTGCCTTCGTTCAGGACGACCTTGTGTTCCGGCCAGATCTCGAGCGCGCCCACGGAGATCGGTGCGTTCTCGACCCATTGCGAGGCCATGTTCCATAGCCGTCGGACCTTCGCGACGCATTCAAGCTCGGAGTGGTCCGGCGTGACGAAGTTGTCGGCGCCCTCGCGGAAGGCCTGTTCCCGCAGCGCGACATCCGCATGCCTAGAGACAACGAGGATCGGTTTTCGCGGTCCGGCCTGTCGATAGGACCGGATCACGTCCACCTGTTCCGGGCTCGCGGTCCATCCCAGGAGCACGAGCATCGAGCTGTTGCAGAAGGTACTTCGGTCGGCCGCCCGGTCTGCCGTAACGGTCGGCGGTTCATCGCGGCCAAAGCGGGACAAGGCCCTTCGGAAGAAGAGAATTTCTTCTGTTGAAGAAGCGTCCACCCCGAACACCAGAACAGGGCGAAACGCCCGTACACTTAACACGTTCACCGCCCTACCCCCCAGATGGAAAAGCGATTGAATACTTTTAGACTTTTTGAATGTCTTAACTCAGTGCTGAAAAACGGTAGGTGAGTACTATTATCGGCGTCAAGTATTTGTGAACACGTGAAGTGATCAGGCCTGGAGCCTTGATCTTGTCCTCAGGCAAGTGTGGACAGAATATAACGCTCTGTAAAACATCAGTAAAGTTTGCAGCCCACGCGATTTTGGCTGTGGAGAACTTGGTTAAGAACTCTTAACAAATAGTTAACATAACAGCACCAAACTGGCCCCTGATAGTTCTCCGATAGTCTAACCCCGCAGTGTTCATAGCCGAATCAAATGGGGTGTTTACAGAAATCTTAATTTCCGATTTTCGGCGGAAACGCGCCTACTGGACCCAGAGAATGCAAGTTGCCGTGTGTGCCGCAGCGTTACTGCGGCGTGTTCTGGGGGAATAAAGATGACCGCAAGTCTCACATTTGCCGACGTTCTTTTCATGTTCGACCAGGTCAATGCCGGCGACACGCCGGCGCCGGGCGCGGACCCGTTGGCCCCGATCGGGATTCGCGCCATCGACGGCACGAACAACAACATTTCAGGCCTCACACTGGTGGACCAGTTCGGCAACATCGTCGACACGTCCACCTTCGGCAACGTCAACCAGACCTTCATAAACTGGACGACCTCGACCAGCCCGCTCGCCTACGCGCCGACCGGCGATGTCATGACGGACGGATCCGAGCGGCTGATCAGTAACCTGATCGCGGACATGACCGCGTCGAACCCGGCCACAGCCGGTGCGCCGCTGCTGACGCAGGGCGACCTGGCGGTCGACCGGCTCCCGGAGAACAGCCTGTTCACGTTCTTCGGCCAGTTCTTCGATCACGGCCTCGACTTCATCAGCAAGGCCGGCAACGGCACGATCCTGATCCCGGTCGATCCGGCCGACATGCCGGGCGTCAATCCGCTGTTCCCGTTCATCCCGGTGACCCGGGCCGAGCTCGATCCGACCACCGGCGACAGCATCAACACCACCGCGCCGTTCATCGAACAGAGCCAGACCTACGGGTCGACCGCGGCCACCACCTTCTATCTGATGGAATACGACCCGGTGACGGGTGAGCCGACCGGAGACCTCGTCCACGGCGCCGATGGCGGCATGGGCACCTGGGCGGACATCAAGGCGAATGCGAACAACTGGGCGCGGGCGCAGCCCGGCGCGGCGCCCGATGTCGTCATGCTGACCGACGAGCATGTTCTGGACGTGCCGGATCCGGCGCTGTGGAACGTGGCCCTCGGCCAGTTCGTGCCCGACCCGGTGACCGGCCTGATCGGGACCGGCCAGTCTTTCCTGGCCGACATCGCGCATTTCGCGGTGCCGGTGTTCGACGCGGTGACCGGGGATCTCGCCCCGGACGCGGACGGCATCATCAATCCGCACGGCTTCGGTTCGGTCGATCCGGATCCGGCGACCTACGACAACGAACTGCTCGACGCGCATTACGTGTCGGGTGACCCGCGCGTGAACGAAAACGCCGCACTCACGGCCATTCACCAGGCGTTCCATGGTGAACACACCCGGATCCTCAATCAGATCAAGGACTGGGTGCAGCAGCAGAACCAGGTCGACCCGACATTCGCCGCACAGTGGACCGGCGACATGTACTTCCAGGCGGCCAAGATCGCCAACGAGATGCAGTACCAGCACCTCGTTTTCGAGGAATTCGGGCGCCGCATGAGCCCGAACATCGACGCGTTCGCGGCCTACGACATCACGA
The DNA here is from genome assembly GCA_015689705.1 of Rhodobacterales bacterium HKCCE3408. Taxonomy (GTDB): domain Bacteria; phylum Pseudomonadota; class Alphaproteobacteria; order Rhodobacterales; family Rhodobacteraceae; genus HKCCE3408. The sequence goes on along the minus strand of WVSN01000015.1, from coordinate 38,824 downwards.
TCAACCCGAACATCACGCGCGAATTCTCGCAGGCGGTCTACCGCCTCGGCCATTCGCAGCTGACCGACAACGTCAAGACGATGAACGTGAACGGTGCCGAGGTCGACATGACCCTGGTCGACGCGTTCCTCGATCCGGAGTTGTTCGACCAGTTCGGCGGCGGCGACTTCCTGAAGGGTGGCCAGTTCGAACAGGGTGCGCGGATCGACGAATTCGTCACCGACGCGCTGCGGAACTTCCTCGTGGGCCTCCCGCTCGACCTCGCGGCGATCAACATCGCGCGCGGCCGCGATGTCGGGCTTCCGTCCCTGAACCAGCTTCGCGCCGACCTGTTCGCGCAGACCGGTGGCGAGGCAAGCCTGAGGCCCTATGACAACTGGGCCGATTTCGGCGCGAACCTGCTGAACGCGGGCTCGCTCGTCAACTTCATCGCGGCCTATGGGATCGATGCGGGCGGACTGCTCGCCGCGGCCCGGGCGGGCGGCGACATGGTGGTGATGCGCCAGACGGCGCAAGACCTGATGGCGGACAACGCCTTCATGACTGGTGACGCGGCCACGACCGGCCTCGACAACATCGATCTCTGGATCGGTGGTCTCGCCGAGAAGAAGGTTCCGCTCGGCCTGCTCGGCTCGACTTTCGACTTCATCTTCGCACAGCAGATGCTGGCGCTGCAGAACGGCGACCGGTTCTACTACCTCGGCCGGATCGGCGGGAACCTCCTCGATCAGATCGAGGGTCAGACGCTTGCCGACCTGATGATGAGAAGCGGCGACGCGATCCACCTGCACGGCGACGTGTTCGGAACGCCCGACGCGCTGATCGAGATGGGCGCCACCGCGGCGGTCAACTTCCTGAAAACGCCTGCGGAACTGACCACCTACGTGTCGGAGATCATCGCCGGCACGCACGCCGCGAACCTGATCGAGGGCGGTGCCGGCAACGACGCCATCTACGGCGAGGGCGGCAACGACACGCTCTTCGGTGGTGAGAACGACGACCATATCTACGGCGGCAGCGGTGATGACATCATCTGGGGCGACGTCGGCTTCGACCTCGTCCGCGGTGACGCCGGCAATGACGAGGTCCATGGCGGCGCCGACGACGATCTCATCTTCGGTAACGAGGGCAACGACACCCTCTTCGGGGATGCCGGCTTCGACGAAATGGCCGGCGGTGTCGGCGACGACGAGATGCACGGCGGCGCTCAGGACGACGGCATGCTCGGCGGCGAAGGCGACGACACCATGTTCGGCGATGCCGGCGATGACGGCGTCGACGGCGAAGAGGGCAACGACGTCCTCTTCGGCGGGCTCGGGTCCGACCTGCTGACCGGCGGGCTCGGCGACGACATGCTCTACGGCGGTGCCGGCGGCGATGCGCTGGACGGCGGCGTGGGCGGATACGACGTCGCCAACTACGACGACTGGCTCGCTAACGCGGTTACCGGCGTCGGCCTGTCGATCAACATGCTCAACAGCGCGCTGTCGACCGGTGATGCCCTTCTCGACACCTATGTCGATATCGAGGAGATCCGCGGCACGATCTGGAACGACACGATCACCGGTGACGATCTCGGCCACGTCCTGAACGGCAACGCCGGCAACGACACGATCACCGGTGGTCTGCTGGACGACACCTTCATCGGCGGTACCGGAAACGACCGGCTGATCGGTGGCGGGGGTGTCAACACCGCCCTGTTCCGCGGTCCTGAATCGAACTTCGTTGTCTCTCCGGGCCTCGGCGGCAGCATCATCGTCCAGGATACGGTTGGGGGAGAGGGAACCGACACCCTGACCAACATCACCTGGCTGCTGTTCGACGACGCGTTGCAGAACACCACGAACCTGCAGTACGCGCCGCTTGTCGGGCTGACCAACACCCACGAGAGGGTGCAAAACGGCAAGACGATCATCGGCGAGCTTGAGCTGAACGTGAACTTCGTCGACGGCACCGCCGTCCCGGGCACCGGCATCGTGGTCGGCAGCCTGGAAATCCTCGACCCCGACGGGGCGCTGAACGGGCCGCAGACGCCGGTTCTCGCCGGGCCGGATGCCGCTCTGTTCGACATCGTCAACACCGGCGGCGTCAACCAGCTGATCTTCATCGGCGGCGGCGGCGGAAGCTTCATCAACTACGAGGTGAAGAAGTTCTACAACGTCACGATCACGGTGGCCGACGCGCTCGGCGGATCGGCGGTCAACGTCACGATCAACGTCGATGACATCAACGACAACGCGCCGGTGGTGACCTCGGTCAGCCGCGTGAATGTCAGCGAGGGCGTGTCCCCGACGGCGGTGGTCTACTACGCGAACGCGTCTGATCTGGACACGACCGGAGAGGCGATCACCTTCCAGCTCAGCGGGCCGGATGCGGGTCTCTTCAACCTCTCGCCCGAAGGTCAGCTGACCTTCGCGTCGAGCCCGTCCGGATCTGGTATCTACAATGTCGAGATCACCGCGTCTGACGGCACCAACACCTCGGCGCCGAAGCAGCTGGCGGTGCACGTCACCGGCGCGACGACCTTCAACGAGATCCTCGGGACCGCCGGGCCGGACAGCCTGATCGGGACACCCGCGGGTGACCACATCATGGGTTTCGCCGGCGATGACACGATCAACGGCCAGGCTGCCGATGACTGGCTCGAGGGTGGCGACGACAACGACAACCTCTACGGCAGCGCGTCGAACGACATCCTCAGCGGTGGCAACGGCGACGACTACCTGAACGGTGGTTCGGGCGCCGACGTCATGGACGGCGGGCCCGGAACCGACAAGGCGTCGTGGAAATTCTCCTCGACCGGCGTCAATGCCAGTCTGCTGCTCGGCACCGGGTCGGGCGGATCGGCCGAGGGCGACTCGCTCATCAACATCGAGAACATGGAGGGTTCGAACTTCGGCGACACCCTGACCGGCGATGACGGCGACAACCGCATCTACGGCCGCGGTGGCAACGACAGCCTGACCGGCGGACTCGGGAACGACCGCCTGTACGGCGAGGGTGGCGACGATACCCTGCTTGGCGGGGCCGACAGCGACATCCTCCTGGGTGGTGCGGGCGCCGACAGCATGGATGGCGGCACCGGTTCGGACACGGCGAGCTACAGCCGGTCCGCGGCCGGTGTGACCGTCGACCTCGTCGCCGGAACCGGCGTCGGAGGCGAAGCACAGGGCGATACCCTGATCGCAATCGAGAACGTCCGCGGCTCGAACTCCGCCGACAGCATCACCGGCGACGCCCAGAACAACGCCTTCTTCGGTCTCGGCGGCAACGACACGCTGAGCACTGGGGCAGGGAACGACCGGCTTTACGGCGGTCTCGGCGATGACGAGCTGAATGGCGGCGACAACGATGACCTGCTCTCGGGTGACGAGGGTGCGGACATGATGGACGGCGGCAACGGGATCGACATCGTCTACTACGGCGGGTCGTCTGCCGGCGTCACGGTGGATCTCGGGGCCGGAACCGGTCTGGGCGGCGATGCCGAGGGCGACACGCTCATCAACATCGAGAACATCACCGGCTCGAACTTCGGCGACGTCCTGACCGGCGACGGCCTGGACAACCGGATGCGCGGGGGAGGCGGCGACGACGAGATCAACGGCGCTGGCGGGGCCGACATCATCTACGGCAACGGCGGTCTCGACACGATCAACGGCGGTGCCGGGGACGACTGGTTCGTCGGCGGGGTGGAGGCCGACACCTTCATCTTCGAGGCCAACTGGGGCGCGGACATCGTGTCTGACTACCAGGACATCGACATCCTCGACATGACCGCAACCGGGCTTGTCTTCACCGACCTCGCTCTCTCGCAAGTCGGCGCGCACGTCCTGGTTTCGGACGGGGTCAACTCGATCAGGCTCGACAACACGCTCCTCGCGGACGTGATCGAATCCGACTTCCTCTTTGCCGCACCCTGAGCCTGCCGGGAGAATATTGTAATGGCACGCAAGTCACGATTGATGGGTATCCTGGCCATTCTGCTGGTTGTCAGCGGTAATCCCGAAGCTCAGGCCGCCTACACGCGGCAGGATCTGGAGATGCTCCAGATGTATATCGAGACGGAGCAATGGCTGAACCTGAACGAGTACCTTTCGCTGCATCCTGAGCTTCTGGAGGGCAACAGCCTGCTCGCGCAGGAACTGAGGGAATACGAGCGGACCTGCAACGGGTCGGGCGGCGGCTTTATCGGCTGCGTCCTGCCGCAGATCGCTACGATCCAGAACCTTCAGTCGATCTACTGAGGGTCGCTCTCCCGGCCGGCAACGGCCGGGTGCTCTGAAAAAACAGGCCCGCCTTCATCAAGGAGGCGGGTCGATGTCGTCAGGGAGTGCCTGGGAATGGTCCGGTCCGCCCGGGCTCAGGCCATCAGCGTGACGCTCTCGATATCGACGACGATCACGAGGTTCCAGAACCGCTTCAGTTCCTCTTCCTGCGCTTCGGCTTCCGCCGCATCGCTTCCCGATACGCGTTCGACCCGAAAGCCGAACTGCTCGAAACCGGACACGTCCACCGTCGAGATGATGATCGGAATGACATTTCGTTCGCAGGCCAGCGTCGCAAGATGAAGCCCGACCGTCGCGATATCGGCCACCGGCTCGGTCACGCGGATGCCAAGCGACATCGTCTCGCCATCCCGTTGCGGGAAGATCGACGCGGGCAGATAGGCCTGCTTCCGGCGGACCACCTCGAGGGCCTCGGCATCCGGCGTGTCCTGCTGGCGCAGCTCGTCCGTGTCAAGTTCCAGCGGCGCGTTCTGCGTGATCCGCGAGATCACATCCATCCAGTATGCCTGGTTCATATCGGGGACTCGATGATTTCGGCGGCCTGACGGTTGCCGCGTTCCGGCAGCGTGACGGTCTCGAATGCCGTGGCGATCGACGGGATCCGGTCGCCGCCGATGAAGGCATCGAGTTCGTGGCGCAGTTTCAGCAGTTGTTCCGCATCGACGAGGGCCGCGATGCCCCGGTCGGCCGCGGATTTCGCACGGCTCTCCTGGTCATCCATGAAACCGGCCATCTGCGGGATGAAGATCGCCGGAACGCGGTGATAGATGATCTCGTTGAACGAGTTATAGCCCGCCGCGGACACCACGAAGTCGGCCGCGACGCAAAGGTCGATCGCCTGCTTGGTCCGCACGACGAACGTGTTCGGCCACTGGAAGAGATCGGCGGCGATCTTGGCGTTTGGCCAGACCACGACGAGGTGAAGAATGTCGGGACGGGTCGCGAGATGGGCACAGACCGTCTTGACCTGAGCGGTGCGGTCAGCCGCGACCCCGCCGCCGAGCATCGAAATGACCAGCTTCTCGAACGGATACCCGGTTTTCCGGGCAAGCTTATCCCGCATCGGAGCGATATCGTCGGGCGACAGCCGCGTCCGGGCGACGATCGGTCCGACCGGCTTGATGTTCGGTCCGAACGAGATCGGCGAATTCAGTTCGTCGAAGGCCTCGGAGGGGACGATCACCTGCTGAAAGACGTGCTCGCGGTCGACCGGCGTCCGTTCCATCTGTCCGGGCTGCCACAGGCCGCGCCGGATCCAGGTCCCCCGCGCGCCGCTTTCGAGTATGCCGCGGAACAGGGAATCGAAGACGTATCCCCCGTCGAAGACGAGGTGGTCATCCCGCGTCAGGTTCCGGGCGATCCTGCGGTAATTGATGATGTCATTGGCGAACGTGTCGGTGTGCACATCGCTCTTACTGACGAGCGAGAAGCATTTGAACCCCTTGGCCGACAGCATCGGAATGCAACTCGGGAAGGCGGCGAAGCGCGCCGTTTCGCGGCTTTGAAGTTCTTCGGCGATCAGTGCGCAACGCTGTGCATGGCCAAGACCCACACCGTTGGTCGGCACGAACAGGATCGATCCCTGCCGCTTCGCAGCCCGGGCGTGCGTCGCGCAGTCCGGGCGTTCGAGGCCAAGCGCCGTCTCGAGGATAGAGATGTCGGCTTCCGCGCGCCAGGGCGAGGTAACGACTTCGGCGGTGATCTGGCGGCGATGGGGAATGACCGTTTCGCGCAGCAGGACGGCAAGAGATGGCAGCGACGACGGACCCATCATGACCGGCGCGCCGGTTTTCGACAGGGCATTCTGGCTGGTGCAGTCGACGACAATCCCGCCGCCGGCCAGCAGATGGGTCGCGTAGCTCGCCAGCCGCTCGCCCGGGACGACGTTGCCGAAGAAGATGCCGATATCGGTGTGCTCGGCCAGCGTGTCCGGATGGATCTCGGAGTAACCGTAGAGTGCGATCCGGCGGTCGAGCCGCTTGCGCAGGTCCTTCATTTCGCCGGCGGACACGATCAGCGACAGCTTCACGCGCGGGAAGAACGAAATGATCCCGATCTGCTCCAGCGCGCTGCCCTTCTTGAGCATGTCGTCGGGCAGATACATGCAGATGTGAAGCCGGTCCGACGGCTCGCTGGCGGGCGCGTCGTTGACCGCGAAGGTCAGGCCATACGGGCGCTCGACCCATGGCTTGGCCAGCAGCGTGGCGAGGTTCACCGCCTGCGGCGTGTATCCCATCGCGTCCGAGAGTTTCGACAGCGCCGTGATTTCCTGCTGTTCGGACTTGAAATAGCCGAGGGCATGGACGGGAACGTCGGGCGACAGGCGAAGGGACCGGATGCGGGACAGCGTGGCAGCATCCAGCCGGTCGGCGCCGATCAGAATGACCCGGTCGATATTCTGGTCCGCATCATCGGCGACTGTCTGGGCGGCCTCGAACTTCTGCACACGGCCGAGGGAGTCGGGCAGGCGGGCGCTGCTGACGAAAGCGTCGTGCCCGCGCAGTTGCAGCAGGCGGGCAAATGCAGTTGCGGCATCGAACGGTGCCTGACCGCCGGAGGGGGGTTCGACGAGGATCATCCGTGGACCAGTGCTCGATCAAGAATGTGGTTTCGGAAGAATGTCCTGAATGAATCCGGCGAGTATTTGTCCAGAAGTCGTTGAGATTTGCCAACGTGTTCGACAAACAACTCCGGCTGCGCGACAAAGCCGGCGACAAGTCCGTCCACGTCCGCAGGACTGGCGCCGATGACCGCGCCGTCGAACGTGGCCGCTGTCTCGGGGTCCGAGATCACCACCTTTCCCGCGGCGATCGCTTCGGCCAGCACGCGCCCGAAACTCTCCCGCCAGGTCGGCGACGTGAAGTAGACCATGAAGTCGATCTGGTCGAAGAAGTCGTCGACCTCGAGGCCGCGGAATTTCACGATATCCCAATGCGGGTATTCCTCGGCGAGGTCGAGCAGCGTGTCGGCCCCGAGCAGCAGGTTCCTCTCGGCGTGCTTCGGGAAGCAGGCCTCTAGTTCGCGGAGCTGAGGAAACTTCTCGAAACCCGGACGGGACAGCCGGCCCCGGCGGTCCTGAGGGGTGGTCGTCGGCTCAACCATCTCGAAATCGCAGATATTGAACCAGGGCTCCTCGATGATTGACCAGTTGGGCATCGCCGGGTGAGAGGCGATCCAGTCAGTGACCGTCCGACGGTTGTAGGCAGAGATGGGGGCCAGCGTCTTCGTGAAGGCCACCGTTGCCTCGTCGATCGCCCGCAGCGTCTTGGCGACGTCATACGCCTGGGTGCCGTCCGGGCGGAGAAAGTTCTCGTGCGTGACGACGAACAGCTGGCGGCAGAGAATGCGCAGTCCGAGATTGTCCTGGAACTTCAGGAAGGCCGGGTTCTGAAGGATGACGATATCGGCCGAGATCGTCTTCGGATTGACCTCCAGCTCGATCTGAAGCTCGTCCAGCACCTCGCGCAACTGGGGCGCGACGCCATCTCCCTTGAACATGCGCGAGTGCAGGCCGATGACCCTCGGACGCACCAGTTCGCTCACAACCCGCAATTCGTGCGCGACGGCGGACGACGTGCCGCCGGGCATTCTCGGGTCGATCAGGTATGCGACCGAGGGCGCTCGATCCTCACCGGCGAACATGGCTGCCATGTTCCCGGCTGCCCCGACAGCGGCGCATTTTCAGACCTCAGTCCCGTCCGGCCGGCCGCTGGCGATATCGCGCCACGGCGCGCGCCGGCTGCGGGGCGCGAAGAATCCCGAGGAAGGTGATGGCAATGAACACGACACTCTCCGTACCAACTATCAATTTGTTAACACTATCAAACCCTTCTGCGGGTTGTCGAGGATTTCAGGTCGTCTGCCGGTCAGGTTCCGGCCTTCTCGAGCTTGCCGATCCGATGCCGAAGCTGGCGGGCGACCTGTTCGGGCCGCCGCGTGAACCGCGCCGGCGCGCCCTCCGCCGACAGCACGGCCTCCTGCGCCTCGAGCTCCTGGCTTGCCCAGTTAAGCTCGCCCAGATCGATCAGGTGTTCGACCAGCGACAGCTCGGTCAGGATCCGGTGCCGCGGGTCTTCGACCCGGAACGCAGCCTGCCGCAACAGATCGACCTGACGCTGCGGCGAAAGCGTCGCCACGGGGTCGCCCGCGATGTCGGCCGCCGGTATCGGCTTTTCCAGCCGGAACACCGCGGTCGTTGCGACATTTCCGATGAACGAGAACCGATCCGCGAAGTATTCCTGCCGGATCTTGTTGTGAGCTGCGCCCCAGTAAAAGTAGTCCTGCTGAAGGACGATCGTGTGACCGGGAATATAGTGCGGTGCGAAGGCGCGGAAGGCGACAAGGTCGCGCTCGTTCGTCTTCAGGCAGTCGAAGAACGCGATCTCGACCGGTCGGTCCGCGCTCGCGGTCTGCATCATGTTCCCGATGACCAGATCGACGAACGGGTCGTAGGGCGCGATCAGCTTGCGGAGTTCCGGCTCGAAGCTGCTGCCGTCCGGGACGTCACGGCCGGAGAAGATCGACTTCAGAACCTCGGGGTCGAGGCTGTCACCCATCCTTTCGTACCAGATGGCGATGTCGTAGCTGCGGATCGGGCGGAAGCTGCCAGGGTTGCGGCCCGCCGCCATCAGACCTTCGGCGAAGGCGACGGTGGATGCGCCGAAGAAGATGCCGGCATCGATGATCAGCCCGTCGCCGCGATAATGGTCCCGCGCCAGCTTGAAGAGCAGCGCCCGCTCGCGCCCGGTGATAAGGCCCGGATGCTGCGCCACGGGTGTCGGAAGATCGGCGACCGGTTCCGAAAAGTAATCCGTCATTCTTTACATCTTCACTCGTCTGAACACGGCGTTGAGCTTATTGCATTTTTGCGTCGTGTGCTATCTCGCAGTGACTTCGGCGATGCGCGCCGCGCAACGAGGCCGGATTGCGGTCGCTCCAGTGAACAATCCGCATTGTCCGGGTGAATCGTCGGGTTGGGCAGGACGGTTAGCGGGCGGATCGGACGGTTGAAGGACCCCGATCCAGAGAATCTCAGCGCGTTCGGAGCTTCGATGAAGTCGGACAGTGGACGCGATTGAATCGATCGGCGGTCCTGCACAGGTTCCGGCATGTGGATCTGTCGCTTTCGGTCAACTGATCCGGATCAAGGCGGCGAGCGACAGAAGCGTCAATAACCGGGCCGATCCCGCCGGCGACGTCCGTCGGCCGATCATCTGCCGAAGGACCTGTAGTGGAATGCGCATTGCACTGATCTCCATTCTGATCCTCGCCGCTGCTCTGGTCGCCGGGCTGGCACTCTGGCGGCAGTTCGACAAACGCGCCGACCGTGCGGAGATGGAGAGGCTGATCGCAGCGCAGCCGTCGGACCCGGCGAGATTCACGCCGGAGATGGTTGCCGATCTGCCCGAACCGGCCCGGCGGTTTTTCTCTTTCGCTATTGCCGAGGGCACGCCTCTGTTCACGGTCGCCCGCATCGAGATGGAAGGGCAATTCGGTATGGGGGATGCGGCAGCGCCCGGCTACATGCCAATGCATGCCACGCAGGTTCTGGCAGCACCGGACGGGTTTGTGTGGGCCATGTCGGCTGGCGCGGGCGCCTTCCGTATGTCCGGGTCTGACAGTGGTTCGTGGACGCGCTTCTGGCTCTACGGCGTGGTCCCCGTCGCGCGGCTTGGCGGCAATCCGGACCACCGGCGCGCGGCATTCGGGCGCTACGTTGCCGAAGCCGTGTTCTGGACGCCGGCCGCCGTTCTGCCCGGGCCGGGCGTGACGTGGGCGCCGGTTTCCGACGACACCGCGAGGGTGACGATGCGCCATGACGGGCTCGAACAATCCGTCGAGGTCACCGTGGCCGCCGATGGCCGTCCGCTCCAGGTCTCGTTCCAGCGCTGGAGCGACGCGAACCCCGAAAAGGTCTACCGTTTGCAGCCGTTCGGCGGCTATCTGTCCGAGTTTCGCGAGTTCGGAGGATTCACGCTGCCCACCCACGTCGAGGCGGGCAACATGTTTGAAACGGAAGACTATTTCCCGTTCTTCATCGTCGATATCACCGATATCAGCTTTCCGCAGCCGGACCGATGAACGCGCCAATCGTCACCAGGCCGGTGCTGGTCGGAGCGGGCGCTCGGGTCGGCTGTCATGCCGCGGGTTCGGAGACAAAACCGGCAATTTGGTCCGCGAACTCCTCGTCATGGCCAAGCCAGATATGGCCGCCGGTATCCCGGAGGATCAGGCGTGCATCGGGAATGCGGTCGGACAGATTGCGCGCCGTGGCGGCCGTCCCGAAGAGATCGTCCTCGCAGGACAGAAGGAGCGTCGGCACCGCGATCCGGTCATAGGCCGTGGGCGACGGGCTGCCGGCCCAGAACGCGTCGGTGCGCAGACCGTCGAGTTTTCGGCTGATGGGATAGATCTGGCCAAGGATCGTCTGCGCCCGTTGGCGTTCGTCCGGGTCCACGGTCCCGAGGAGCGCCGGGTCCGTGGCCAGAAGCGTGCGGATCATCTGCTGCGGCGCCAGCCGGGACAGCGACCAGAAGGCGAAATCGGAACCCAGGACCGCCCCGACCGCGAGCCGTTGCAGCGCCGTGAACTCCACCGGGTCGCGGTTGGTCAGGTTCGCCGCCGGAACGAGCAGGACGAGATGCGAACATCGGTCCGGATGCCTCAGCGCGAATTCCGCCGCCGTCAGCGCTCCGGCGGAGCCACCCACGACGGCGAGGCGCGCGATCCCGAGGTGATCGAGAAGATCCGTCAGCGCGTCCGCCTGATACGAGGGCGACGCGTCCTCCGGAAAGGCGCTGCGCAGATAGCCGAAGCGAGACGGGGCGACGATGCGAAAGCCGCGGTCCCGCAGCTTCCCGGCGAAGAGGAGGCCCTGATCGAAGCCACCGCCGGTTCCGTGAATCATCATCAGCGGCGGCCCATCTCCAGCAACCGCGTACTCCAGGGCTCCGGCGCGCGATGCGATGATGGTGGACTGCCCGAACAGCCGCGATGCGGCCTGGGCGTTCGCTTCGCGAAACGCGCCGACAGTGTAGGCACCCGCCGCAAGGGTGAGTCCCGCGAGGCTCAGCAGCAATGTCCGTCGTGTCGTCATGGGGCGGTCGCTCCGGACTCCATCACCACCAGGTTCTTCACGTGTACCCTGCGTTTCGACGGCGTTCCGTGATCCGGATCAATTCATCCGCTGGCATTGAGGCTTCGATACAGCCAGAAGGGTAAGCCGCGAACGTTCGGGCATCTTGCGCGGACGCTGGTCTTCCGGGCCGACCCGGTTCCGGCCAAAGCTGAGCCTAACGAGTGGATCCCGCTGCGCTCGACGCCATGGCCGGACGGGCGACCTCTAGTGTCCGCCAGCAGCCAGCGACCGGCTGAATGCCACGTCATCGAGATCACGGATGAGTTTGACCACGCGTGACGTTCTCAGTCTGATCCGGTCGAAGATGCGCAGGTCGGCTTCGAGAACCGATCGCTCCTGCGGACTCATTGACGATACGAACCGCTCCACGACATCGGCTGGCGGCCAGAGCTGGTCCGGGGTCTGGGGGGTGTGCGCTGAAGACGCGGCCGCGCACGAGCTCAGAAGCTGATGTAGCTTCATGTTTCACTCACTCTCTACTGGTTACTCTTCAAAGAGTGCCTGTCGAAGAAGGATTTTGGTGGGAGTGGATTGGGAAAAATTGCGGCTGTTCGCGGGTGGACGCAGACAATGAGGCCGGAGGAGGTGGAATCGTTCAGGCGGCGCCGGCCATGACCGACACCGCCTGGATCTGCAGTTGTTCCGGGTATTTGGTCACTCCGATGGATCAGCGCGGACGGCCTGGTGTTCGGGGGGCAGGCCGCCCGCGCTGTCGCCATCAGCTCCGTGAGTGAGACCCTGCAATGCCGGCTGTGCTGTGATGAAGGCGCAGCGGCTTCGGAGTGACACGAACTGCAGGGATGTGCCGGGCCCGTCGGGCATGAAGGTCGGTTTCGTGTTCGTTGCATCCCGCATCTTCGTCACCCGCGTGGAGTGCGCGAAGAGGTCCGAATGCGGCCGGCTTCCCAAGAACGTCCTGAAACAGGAGCGTTAAATGCCGGCGGCTCACGACGCGTGAGCGTGAGTCATGCCCGTGTTCGGGGACGGGCAGGTCGTCGTGAGAACCAAGGGGCGCGAGTTCAAACACTGGCCAAGTCCTTACTACCTTCATGCGGGTCGACGCGTAGCCGCCCGGCAAGAAGGAGAAAAGCCGATCGGGCGCCAGCCGGATATTCCACCCTGGGTCGAAATTCAGCCTTTCCACCCCGGGGTAGAACCGTGTCGGTCGAACGCTCCTGACTGCCATTCAGTTGTATCGGGGCTGCGGCGTTCCACCTTCCAGCGGAGAGTCCGGCTTTCCACCCTGAGGCGTATTCCCTGCGCGTAAGTAATCAGGCCTGTATGACGACACACCACGGCCATTCCGATCATCACTCAGGGCCGTGTTTTGAGACCTGGACACCATGACCCGTAACCATCGCCTGCTATCTGCAGTTCTCGCGGCGCTCACCATCATCGGTGGTGCATCGGCCGCCTCCGCCCAGAGCACCGGCGCGGACCACTTCCAGATCGTCGCCGCCCGTCTGGCCGACGAGGGATTTCACGTGGTCGAGGTGCACCGGACACTCCTGGGACGCCTGCAGATCCTGGCGATACGCGGAAATGAGCAGAGGGAAGTCGTCGTCAGTGCCACGACCGGCGAAATCCTTCGTGACCTGGTCAGCGGTGTCGTCGCCTCGAACCAGGGCCGTGGAAACGGCGCGGGCAGCAGCAACCGGAACACCGCCGGTAGCGCGAATGGAAGCGCCAACGGCAACGCTGGTGGCAACGGCGGCGGCGGCAATGGCGGCGGTGGAAACGGCGGCGGCGGTGGCGGCGGCGGGAACGGCGGCGGCGGTCGCGGCAACTGATCCGGCCTGACGACATCTACCCCTGCGACGCGCCGAACTCATCCATTCGACATGGCGCATTCTGGTCGCCCGCACCGGCTTTTCTGACTAACGCGCGGGCCAAGGCCATGCACCTGCGCGCGGGCAATTTTCTCGACTTATCCACCAGTCAGTGGCGCAGCAGATGTTGCTACGCGCAATCATTTTAGTCCAAGATATAGGGGTGTCGCTCTGCCGTGTTGGAGATCGATCGGAACAACCGCTCAGTTCACGGGAAAACTGAGAGGGTCGGGGAAGGAGACAGCGTGATGGACGGCGCAACAAGCGCGCTTCCGGGATTGCCCGCGGACAGCGGCGTCCTTTCCGACAATGGTCTTATTCGACTCCTGTATTTCGGTGAGGCCCTGGAAGCTCTTTCCGATCTCGTCAGCGACGATCTGTTGTACGGACCGTCCGAGCCCATGATCGCGCTCATGGCCGATGCCTTCGACCGGATGGCCCTGGAACGGCCGGATTTCTCGAAGACGGAATTCACCCTTTATGTGATGTCGATTCTTCTGGGTCTGTGTGAAGACCCCGAAGAGGCAAAGAACATGAAGATCGGTGCGGCGAAATACATGCTCGCCGCCGCGCGCAAACTGCCGTCCGAGTACAGCCCGATGATGGGCGATGCCAGGAAGTTCCTGGCCGCCAGCACGGCCGGAACCGATCCGAACATCCGTTCGATCTCGCCGCCTCGCGCGGCCGTCAGCGTACCGGCATCGCAGGAGGACACGCCGCCGCCGGCCGCGCCCCGGCATCACGAGCCGGTATCGGTCAGGAAAGAACGCGAGCAGGCCGTCGCGGATAGCGGGCCGGCCCGTCCCGCAACCAGCATTCGAAGCCGGCAGACAAGTCGCGAGACCGGTTCGGACCGCAGCGTGCGATCAGGCAGCCGGCCAACCTCCACCTCTCAGCGCTCCGGTTTAGGGGTAGCGGTCCTCTGCATGTTGGCCATCGGCCTGATGACTTATGTCGTGATGGTCTCGAGCGGCATCGTCGAGCCGGCCAACTCAAGCCAGATCACCGGCTGGTAATTCGCGAATTTCTGGGTCGCGGCTGGCGACCGCCCGGGCGGCCAGATCGGTTTACCGGCCAAGCACGTCCGCGACCCGGAACTGCGTGTCGACATGCGCGCCGTTGTCGAGGTTGGTCAGCACGACAACCACCGTTCCGTCGTCCGGCCACCAGACCGCGACGGTGCCGCCCCCAGGGCCTTCGCCGGAATGTCCGATGGGCGCAGGGTCCAACTGGGGGATGCGGAACGTCCCGTAGCCATACTCGACCGGGCGGCCGGCCAGCGGTCGAAAGTCTCCGGTCATCAGGGCGCGGCTCTCCTCCGAGAGCAGATCGCCGGCGAGAATGCCCCGCAGAAGCCTCGCCGTGTCGGCCGCGGTCGAAATCAGATCGCCGCTTGCCCAGAAGACCGACAGGTCGATCGTCGAGACGTCCAGCAATTGTCCGCCATCGTCGAAATACCCGTTCACTGGCTCAGGCCGGTCGGGGTCACTCCACGCATAGGTTTCCGTCGCTCCGAGGGGCGCAAGCACACGGGCCCGGATCGCATCGGAAAGCGGCATGCCCGAAGCGCGCTCGATGATGAGACCGAGCAGCGCGTAATTCGTGTTGGAATAGTAGGAAACCGGGCTGCCCGGAGGCGCGACCGCTTCGCCGTCGGCGGCATGTGCCACCAGCTCTTCCGGCGTCCACACCCGCTCGAAATTCTCCCGGATCATGCCGATGAACCGGTCGTCCTGGTAGTCGCGGATGCCGCTGGTCTGCGCGATCAGGTCGCGCACGGCAATGTCGGCGCTGTTCGGCAGGGGGCCGATCAGGTCCGTGTCCAGCCATTCGCCGATCGGGTCGTCGAGGCCAATTGTTCCCTCGTCGATCAGCGTGAAGGCCGTCGCCGCCACGATGGTCTTGGTGATGCTGAAGAGCCTGAAGTGATCGCCCGGTGAAGTGCTGTCGCCGTCCAAAGCCGCGACGCCAGACGCCCCCGCCCAGGTCTCCCCGTCAGCGGTTTCCACGAAAAGCACGGCCCCGGGAACACCGGCCGCGACGGTTTCATCGACGGCTGCCTGAAGCCGGTCGGCGGGCAGGGGATCCGCGTAACCTGGAAACGTCGCCGCGAGTGTGACGAGTGCGACCGTAAGCAGCCGTTTTGCAATCATGCCGCAAGACCACTTGGCAATCAGCAGCCCGGACCGCGCGCCACTGCCCGATCGACCGCTGCCGTTTCAACCAGGGAGCGTTCATCTCTCCGGGCTGAGCTGTCAAATCAAACTTGTTTTCAGGACGGACAGACGAGGTTCCCGACCGAAGCGCCTGCGACGGGCCCGCGCCTCTTTCACGTTGCCGTTCCGGGCGTCGTTCATTCGAGGAGCTTCAGGTGCATCTGGCTGCTCGACGATATCGGGAACGTCGATTTCGAGGTCTGAATGCTCCGCCCGAAACATCCCTGCGGGCCACAGATGCGTGAATACGGTGTCAGCCGTTCCCATAAGATCCCCATGCGCTTGCTGGAGATGCTGCAATGGATCGCGATGGCCGAACCCCGCATCACCTTTCGCATCCTACCGTTGACGACTCTCATGAATCCCGGAGGCACTCGCACGACCTGATCCGAGGCGCGCGATCAAACCAGCGCCAATTGATTTGCAGATTGTGACGGGACTAGCGTCCTAGGTGCGAGTATTATCCGAAAGCTAGCGGAGCGTGACGGTTATTCGACGGAAGGCTTATTTCTGAAAGAGCATGAGGGCATGATGCCAGAGCGTTTCAGTTCGGACAGCAGGACCTATCAGGACCGTTTCGGTACGCGGCGCTTTGCGGACACGCTCGACCGGAACATTTTCCACCCCGAATTCAACGAAGACGATCGCACGATGATCGGCAACGCGCGCTTCTTCTTTCTTTCGACCGTCGACGCGGTCGGGCAACCGCAGTGCTCCTACAAGGGCGGCCCTGAGGGCTTCGTGAAGATAACAGGCCCGTCGGAACTTGTTTTCCCGCTCTACGACGGAAACGGCATGTATCTGTCGGCGGGCAACATTTCCGCGACCGGCAAGGTCGGGCTCCTGTTCGTCGATTTCGAAAATCAGAGGCGCAAGCGCGTGAACGGAACCGCCGAGGTCCTGGACTCCCATCCAGCGCTCGACGGGGTCGTGGCGGCGCAACTTGCGGTTCGCGTGTCCGTCGACGACATCCACCCGAACTGCCCCCGGAACGTCCACAAGATGGCATTCGTGGAACTGTCCCAGTACACGCCCAAGGCGCCAGAGGACGAAGTGGGCTATCCGCCATGGGCGGACGAGTTTCCGGACGATCTGCCGGAACACCTCAAGCGCAACCCGCAGGCTTCGGACAAAGATACGTAGATTGTCAGGCTTGCGCCGACCTCACCGGTCGGCGCGGGGTAGCTCTGCTCTCGGATTGTGCCAGACAATTACTCTGCCGGCGAACGGGGTCTGCCGGCAGATGCTGCCCGTGTCTCAACAAGGCTGACTGATGTTGCGTCAGTCGTCGGTAATGACGGGTCTGTCGGCCATCTGCGCGAGCTTCACCTGCATCAGGATCGACATCTCGTCGTAGTTCGTCCAGTCGTCGACGATCCGGCCGTCGCGGATGTGCAGGTGAGTCATGCCCATGACCTGGACCCGCTTGCCGGTCGGGGCGCCGAGTTCCTCCAGAACGCCCCATCCGAGATGATGGCCTTCGATCACCCACCGGATCGCGACCTTGGTGCCGCCCTCCTCGCAGGGGACCGAGCAGATGTGCTGCGGCATGAAGAACCCGTCGGGGATCGAGGCCCAGAGGCCGACCGTCTGATGGGTCACCGCGCCGTGGCCGTACAACTCCTTCATCAGCGGGCCGTGATACTGGACCGTCGGAGCATAGACGTCGCGGATCTTGCCGAACATCCGGCGGTTGTGAATCTCGTGGAGCCACTGGAGCACCTGCCTCTCGAGATCGGTGTTCGCGATCTCCAGGTCGGGTTCGGACTCGGGCGGATACTGCCCGATCAGTCGCCGGTTCTCTCCCATATCGACGGCGAGCAGGCCCTTCTCGAAGTAGCTCCGGGCGAGGTTCTCGGCGAAGGCCTGCGGGTCGAGACCGATCTGCTTGACCTGCGCCATCGTGTCGACGACCAGCCATTCGCGGTAGATCTTGTTCTCGTAGACCATGCAGTCGGCGATGGTCCGCGCGACGAAGGTGCGGCCGGTGGGTCTGCCGTAGATGCCCGGCTGCGTGTGACGGCCGGTGCCGGTGACGAGGTGGGACGTATAGAAGCCATCGTCCTCGTTGCCGTTCCAGATCACCTGCGTCGCCATTCCGCGCCGCTCGGGCAGCATGAACATCCGCTGGATGGTGTTCTGGACGACCTCCTCGCGCGTGTAGGTGGTGCCGAGCGCGCTGTAGACCACGCAGTCATGGGTGTAGTGGCTGTAGATCAGGCCGACGTCCCGCTCGTCCCAGATCCGGTGTGTGCACCGGATGATGTAATCGACGATGTCGGTATAGATCGGGTCGAAACCGCGCATCGGCTGCACCCGCTCGCGGTTCTCAGGAACAAGATCCACGAAGTCCCGCCGTTCGGCCTGCAGCACCTGTCCCGCGGGCTTTCCGCCGTTGCCGCTGCCGTTGGTTCCCTGTTCCTTCGTCGCCATGACCCTGTTCCGATGGTTGGAGTTTGAATTCGCGCATCCTGACGGAAAACGCATACGTTTGCAATATCCGCGACTCAGGTGGCGCGGCCAATGATCTGCTGCATCCGGCCGAGCACGTCGACGCCCATCTGCAGGAGCAGGTCGAGGATATCGAGCGGCACCCAGTTCTCGCGGATCAGCCCCTCGTGATGGTGATAGAAGTCCATGACCCGCATGGTGACCGGCCGGTTGGTGGGCCCAAGCCCGAGGAAGCCGGGGCCGGTATGCATCGCGAAGACGCTCGGCCAGCCGCCGGTGACGGAGTAGGCCCCGTCGCCGACCCGTATGTAGTGACCCCCGCCGTGACGCGCCTTCAGGTCCGCGATCTCGTCCCACTGCCCGCCGCCTTTGCGGCCGGGAAAGGCGGTGCGGAAAGGCAGCTGGTGCAGGTCCACGAAGCCGGCGAGGCCCCGCGCCGTGCCGATGCTGGACGGCCCGTACCACATCATTTTCGGGTGCCAGTGCTCTTTCTGCGGCATGGTCAGCAGACCCTCTCGGCCGGCCTGTGCCTGGTCGTTGTAGGCGCCGAGCGTGGCGTGCATCGCCAGCGTCTGCTCGATACTGGCCCGGGATTGCTGAGGATCCTGGGGGGTCAGCACGAGTCCGTCCTGTGTCCGGGGCCCCGGCCACATGCCCTCTGCTCCGAGGCTTGGAGCGATTGGCCAGATCCCGGCCTGCCGGATGACGTCCAGCACGTCCCACAGGCAGTTGGTCTGAACGATTCGCCCGTCGCGCAGTTCGTGCACCTCGCCGTAGCGGATGTAGGTGGCCTGGCCGGTCCGCGGGATGCCGAGCCAGTCATGCGTGAAGGTCCCGCAGTAGTGGCCCATCATCGCCACGTAGTCGCGGCCCTGATACTCGCCGCCGATGACGATCAGGTCGCGGCGCTCGAGGTCGGGGAAGGCGGCGAGAAGGGGGCCGTAGAGCGCGCCCTCGAGAAAGCCGATGCCCTTGCCTGTATTGATAGGGTGGGCCGCGCGAACCTCGACCTCGGGCGCGTAGAGCGCCTCGGCGCGGCTGGCGAAATCGCTGGCGTCTCCGTCACAAAGGGCGGCGAGACCGTGATAGAGCCGGGTCTTCTGGTCGAGGTGTCTGGCTGTCATTGGGGCCTCCGTCGGAGGCATTCATGCTCCCACGACAAAAAGATTGCAAGCGTATTCAATTTTCCGTAAGGTCGGCCTCGGATCGTCGGCGTTTCAGCCGGCCCCGAACGACTAAGGACGCGGCCGCCTCGAGGGACGGGGACAGGGGCGTTCAACTCAGCGGAGGTTTCCGGAATGAAATTGACCACCATGACAACGGCCGCCGCGGCGGTGATCGTTTCGGCGGGCGCTGCCTCGGCCGATTGCGGGATCGAGAGCGGGTCCGTTCGGATCCTGTCGAACGATTTCGCGGCCCTGCACGACGTGGCCGACTACGCCTCTCAGTGCGCCAGCGACACCGTCGAGGTGACGGCCAACGCCACGGAAGAGCACAAGACCATCCAGGTCCCGGCGCTGACGATCGACCCGGCGACCTACACCGTCGCGGTCATCGCCACCAACTCGGTCGTGCCGCTTCTGAATGACAACCTGATCCGTCCGCTGGACGACTACATCGCCGAGTATGGCGGCCAGCTTCAGGACAGCCAGCTGATCCGCGTGGACGGTGAGGTCATGGCGATCGCCTTCATGGCCAACGCGCAGCACCTCGTCTATCGGGCCGACATTCTCGAGGAGAACGGGATCGAGGTTCCGACGACCTATCCGGAACTGTTCGCGGCGGCCGAAACGCTGCGCGCCAACGGCGTGATGGAGTACCCGATCGCCTCGAACTACATGCCTGGCTGGAACATCGCCGCAGAGTTCGTGAACACCTACCTGTCGACCGGCGCCGACTTCTTCGAGCCCGGCAGCGCACAGCTCGCCATCCAGAACGAGCAGGGCATGCAGACCCTCGAAACGATGGCCCAGATGGTCGAGTACATGGACCCCGAATGGGTGACCTACGACTCGAACTCGGTCCTGCCGATCTACGAGGCCGGTGACGTCGCCATGGTGATCACCTGGGGATCGCGCGCCGGTGCCTATATCGACCAGAACGGCCCCGCGCCGGATGTCGCCGCCGCAACCGGCGTCGCCGCAGCACCGGCCATCGGCGGAAGCGACGTGCCCGGCGCTGCCCTCTGGTGGGACGGCTTCACCATCGCCGCGAACATCTCCGACGAGGACGCCGTGGCGTCGTTCCGCGCGATGATGAACGGCGTGTCGCCCGAGATGATGGCCGAGCATCCGACTGATGCCGTCTGGCTGATCGAAGGCTACGAGCCGACCCCGGCAGCGGAAGGCGTGATCGCCAACCTGCAGGGCGGTGCGCGGCCGTACCCGATGGTGCCCTACATGGGTCTCCTGCACACCGCGCTCGGCGACAACCTGTCGGAATTCCTACAGGGCAACGAAAGCGCCGAACAGGCTCTGGCCGACGTGGCCGCAGCCTACGAAACCGCTGCCCGCGAAGCCGGTTTCCTGAACTGATCCCCGAACGCACAGGGGGGCCATACCGGCCCCCCGACCACGCGACGATCTGTCGGCCGCGCCGACACTAGGCTGCACCGGACGCGAGACCCGGGTGCGGCAAGGGAGAGAGACATGCCGCACAAGACCTTCCTGGCGTTCATCTGGCCCTCCCTCCTGGCCATGGTTCTCTTCATCGCCGTCCCCATCGTCTCGGTCGCCTTCCAGTCGCTCTACCTCGAGCACGAACAGATCCTGATCGAGGCCGAGGCCTGCGGGCCGTTCGGCTGCACGAGCGAGGTTCGGGTCGACCGCGAGGCGATGCAGCGGCTCCGAGAAGAGCAGCCCGCGGGCCGGTTCAACGGGCTCGGGACTTATGCCAACCAGAGCCACCTCGCGACCGACGACATCCGCGAAATCGTGGCGACTTCCGCGAATTTCGGCGAGATCCGCAACCGGATCATGAACCTGCCGTTCTACAAGGCGCTGGTCTTCACGCTCGCCTACACCTTCATCGTGACCCCGATGGTCATCGCGCTCGGCTTCGTCATCGCGGTCGTGGTCAACTCGATACCCGCCGCGCTCAAGGGGCCGGTGATCTTCTTCTCTCTCCTGCCCATGATCGTCACGCCGCTGGTCGGCTCGCTGGTGCTGTTCTGGATGATCAACTCCCGCGGGATCCTCGGGGCGGCGCTGCAATGGGTGTTCGGCGATCCGACGCTGTCACTCACGGCCTCACCGGCGCTGACCTGGGTCACGCTGTTCGTCTACGGGATCTGGCATTCTGCGCCATTCGCCTTCGTCGTGTTCTACGCCGGCCTCCAGACCGTGCCGCAGGACACCCTTGAATCGGCGATGGTCGATGGCGCGAACCGGCTGGAGCGCATCCGCTTCGTGGTGATCCCCTATCTCGTGCCGCTGGCCACCTTCATCGGGCTCATGCAGCTCATGGACAATTTCCGGGTGTTCGAGCCGATCATCGGCTTCTCGGCTGCCGCCAGCGCCACCTCGCTCAGTTACCTGATCTACAACGACCTGCGCTTGTCAGACACGCCGCTCTTCGGCTCGGCGGCGGCCACGTCGATGCTGACGATTGTCGGTGTGCTGATCCTCCTGACGCCCGTGCTCCGCCGCAACTGGCGCGACTTCAACCGCAAGTGAGGGGGCAAGAGATGTCCGAACCTGCCACACGCAAACCGCTTCCCCTCGTCACGCTGTCGATCTGCTTCATCGCGATCTGGCTCATCGTCGCCGCGTTTCCATTCATCTGGACGATGTGGGGCTCGTTCAAGGTCGAGGGCGACTTCTTCTCCCGCGCAGACTGGATGAACGCGATCACCGGACCGGCCACGCAGCTGCAGACCGGCGGCACCTTCACGCTGGACGGCTACTACGGCGCGTGGGTCGAACAGGAATTCTGGCGTAACGCGCTGAACACCCTGATCGTTGTGATCTGCGTCGTGTCGATCTCGCTCACGCTCGGCACGCTCGGTGGCTACGCGCTCGCACGGTCGGGCTACAAGTACACGTTCTGGATCCTGATGGCGGCGCTGGTCTTCCGGGCCATGCCGCATGTCACGCTGGTCTCGGGCTACCTGCTGCCGTTCTTTCAGCTGAACATCTGGGGCTATCTGCCGACCACGATCGTCGTGCTCGTCGCGATCAACCAACCGTTCACGTTGTGGATGCTGCACAGCTTCTTCCTGTCGATCCCGAAAGACCTCGACGAGGCGGCGATGGTCGACGGCTGCACCCGGTTCCAGGCGTTCCGGCTGGCGGTCATCCCGGTGATGTGGCCGGGGGTCGTGACAACGGGGCTGTTCAGCTTCCTGCTCGCCTACAACGACTTCACCGTCACCGCGATGCTCCTGACCGAGGAGAACGCGACCATGGTGCCGCAGATCAACAGCTTCCTCGGGTCGACGCAGGAACAGGGCAAGGTGATGTATGCCGTCGCCGCCGTGGTCTCGGCCATCGTGCCGCTGTTCGTGCTGATACTGTTCTTCCAACGCCAAATCGTGTCGGGCCTGACGGCCGGCGCGGTGAAGGGATAGGGGGCTGCCATGTCCAGACTGCAACTCAAGAACGTAAGCAAGCGGTGGGGCGGCTTCGTCGGCGTCGACAACTTCGATCTCGACATAGCCGACCAGGAATTCCTCGTCCTTCTGGGCCCGTCCGGCTGCGGCAAGTCCACCACCATGCGGATGATCGCCGGGCTCGAATCCGTCACCGAGGGGGAAATCCTGCTTGGCGACCGGGTGGTGAACAAGCTGGAGCCGAAGGACCGCGATATCTCGATGGTGTTCCAGTCCTACGGCCTCTATCCGAACCTCTCGGTCTACGAGAACATCCGCTTCCCGCTCCGGGTCCGGAAGGTGCCGAAGGACCAGCACCACGACATGGTGATGAAGGCCATTGAGATGGTCGAGCTGGAGCAGTTCATGGACCGGCGGCCCGCTGACCTCTCGGGCGGACAGCGCCAGCGCGTCGCACTTGGCCGGGCGATCGTGCGCAAGCCGACCGTGTTCCTGATGGACGAGCCGCTGTCGAACCTCGATGCGAAGCTGCGCGTCTCGACCCGCGCCCAGATCAAGAACCTTCAGTCGAAGCTGAAGGTCACCACGGTCTACGTCACGCACGACCAGATCGAGGCGATGACGCTGGCAGACCGCGTCGTGGTCATGAACAAGGGCCGCATCCAGCAGGTCGGCACACCGACCGACATCTACAACCACCCGGCCAATACCTTCGTAGCCAGCTTCATCGGCTCGCCCGCGATGAACCTCGTCGAGGGCACGCTCCGCAACGGCGTGTTCGAGGGGCCGAATATCCGGGTCGAGGGGCTGCCGGCGGTGGCGTCGACCAACGTGACGCTTGGGTTCCGGGCGGAGGACGCGGAGATCGTGCCTTCGGGCGGCCAGATCGCCGCGCCGATGTATTCCATCGAGCTTCTTGGCGAAGCCTCGATGATCACCTGGCGGATCGGGGACGGGCTCGTCTCGGTCAAGACCAACAAGGATTACCGCGCCGAGATCGGCGATACCGTCGAGGCCAGCGTGCCGGCCGCGATCTGCCACCTGTTCGACACCGCAAGCGGCGAAAGGATCGATATTCAATGACCCCAGAGGAGAGGGCCGAGGCGACCCGTGCGGTCGTGCAGCGCATGGAAGAGGCGCTGGCGGTCAATTCCGATGACATGGCCTCGCATTTCCACGAGGATTTCCGGTGGATGGGCAACCAGGGCTGCGGCACCAAGTCGAGCCTCGCCGAGTTCCGGCGCAACTGGCAGCTGCCGCTGCGCGCGGCCTTCACCGACCGGGATTACAAGACCGAGCGGTTCGTCTGCGAGGACGACTGGGCCTCTTGCTTCGGCCATATCGAGGCGACCCATTCGGGCCCGTTCATGGGGATCGCGCCGACCGGCAAGCGCGTGACGATCCCTTACATGGATTTCTGGAAGATCGAGGACGGCCGGATCAAGGACAACTGGGTTTCGGTCGATTTTCCGTCGGTGCTCGCACAGCTCGGCCGCGATGTGTTCGACGGACATGGGTGGGAGCATTTCGACGACGGAAGCCAGACCCCGCCGCACCCCGAAGGAGGAGCAAGGACATGAGCGTGAAGTACCTCAAGAAAGGCAAGCCCGAGACGGAGCGCGCCGAGGACGACGCGAAGGTTCGGGGCGCCGTGGAAGCGGCGCTGAAGGACATCTCGGAGCGCGGCGATACGGCCGTCCGCGAGATGGCCGAGAAGTTCGACGGCTACAGCCGCGACAGCTACCGGCTGACCGACAGCGAGATCGAGGCGATCATCGCAAAGGTATCGGACCGCGAGATGGCCGACATCCGCTTCGCACAGGATCAGGTCCGCGCCTTCGCCGAGGCGCAGCGGGCGTCTATGACCGATATCGAGGTCGAAACGCTGCCGGGCGTGATCCTCGGACATCGCAACATTCCCGTGCAGTCGGTCGGCTGCTACGTTCCGGGCGGCAAGTTCCCGATGGTCGCGTCGGCGCACATGTCGGTGGCGACGGCGAATGTCGCCGGTGTGCCGCGGATCATCGCCGCGACCCCGCCCTTCAAAGGAAAGCCCAACCCCGGCGTGATCGCCGCTATGCATATGGGCGGAGCCCACGAGATCTACGTCCTTGGCGGCATCCAGGCGATCGGCGCCATGGCGCTCGGGACCGAGACGATCGACCCGGTGCACATGCTGGTCGGCCCCGGCAACGCCTTCGTTGCGGAAGCCAAGCGCCAGCTTTTCGGCCGGGTCGGGATCGACCTGTTCGCCGGGCCGACCGAGACGATGGTCATCGCCGACGAGACCGCGGCCGACCCCGAGCTCTGCGCGACCGATCTGCTCGGGCAGGCGGAGCACGGCTACAACAGCCCCTGCGTGCTGTTGACCAATTCCGAACGGCTGGCGCGGAACACGATGATCGAAGTGGAGCGGCTGCTGGACATCCTGCCCACCGCCGAGACCGCGCGGGCCAGCTGGAACGACTACGGCGAGGTGATCGTCTGCGACACCTACGAGGAGATGCTGGCCAAGGCCGACGAGATCGCCAGCGAGCATGTCCAGGTGATGACCGATCGCGACGACTGGTTCCTTGAGAACATGACGTGCTACGGTGCGCTGTTCCTCGGGCCGCGCACGAACGTGGCCAATGGCGACAAGGTGATCGGCACCAACCACACCCTGCCGACGAAGAAGGCCGGCCGCTATACCGGTGGTCTCTGGGTGGGCAAGTTCCTGAAAACCCACAGCTACCAGAAGATCCTGACGGACGAGGCCGCGACGATGATCGGCGAGTACGGCTCGCGTCTGTGCTTGCTCGAGGGCTTCGTCGGTCACGCCGAGCAGTGCAACATCCGCGTCCGCCGCTATGGCGGCGTGAACGTGCCTTATGGCGGGTCGCCGCCGGTGCCCGAGGCCGCTGAATGAGTTTGCCGAAAACGCCTTCGATGCGACTGGACGGCCGCCGGGCTCTCGTGACCGGCGCGTCGTCCGGCATCGGTCAGGCCTGCGTGGCCGCGCTGGCCGATGCCGGGGCGCACGTCGTCTGCGTTGCTCGCGGGGTCGAGCGCTTGCAGGAGACCGTCGATCTCGTGGCGGCGGAGGGCGGCTCGGCCGAGGCGGTGGCGCTCGATGTCGGCGATCTGGATGCCCTGGCCGACATGCTGGCGACCGAGTCGCCGTTCGACGTCGTGGTGAACTCGGCGGGGCTTGCGCGGCACAGTCCGGCGCTCGAGACGAAGCCGGCCGACTTCGACGCCGTGATGGCCGTGAACCTGCGCGCCGCCTACTTCCTGTCGACCGGCGCGGCCCGGCGCCTGATCGAGGATGGCCGACGCGGGTCGATCATCCATATCGGCAGCCAGATGGGGCATGTTGGCGGTGTCGACCGGGCGGCGTATTGCGCGTCCAAGCACGCGCTTGAGGGGATGGTGAAGTCGATGGCCATCGAATGGGGCCCGCACCAGGTGCGGGTCAACACGGTCTGCCCGACCTTCATCCGGACGCCCCTGACCGCCGCGACCTTCGAGAATGAAGAACGGGTGGAGTGGATCGCCCAGAAGATCAAGCTCGGCCGTGCCGGCGAGGTCGAGGACATCATGGGTGCGGTGCTTTACCTGGCCTCCGACGCCTCGGCTCTGGTCACCGGAACCTCGCTCCTCGTCGACGGTGGATGGACCGCCGACTGATGACCATCGAGCGCGTCACATCCCTTCAGGTCGCGCAGCGCGCCGGCGTCAGCCAGTCCGCGGTGTCGCGGGTGTTCACGCCCGGCGCCAGCGTGTCGAGCAAGACGCGCGACAAGGTGCTTCAGGCCGCCGAGGAACTGGGGTACCGCCCCAACGTGCTCGCCCGCGCCATGATCACCGGCAAGAGCCGGATCATCGGGCTGGTGGTCGCCTATCTCGAGAACCAGTTCTACCCGCAGGCCATCGAACGGCTGTCGGTCGCGCTCCAGCAGGAGGGCTACCATGTCCTCGTGTTCATGGCCTCGCCGACGAAGGGAAATGTCGAGGACGTCATGCGGGAGATCCTCGACTACCAGGTCGACGGGATCATCCTGGCGTCCGTTTCGATGTCCTCGGTGCTGGCCCGGCGCTGTCACGAACACGGGATTCCGGTGCTCCTGTTCAACCGCGAACAGGACGACGCGACCATGTCCTCGGTCATCACCGACAACTACCTGGGCGGCCGCATGATCGCAGAGCATTTCGCGAAGCTCGGCCTGTCGCGGGTCGGCTATATCGCCGGACTGGAAGAGGCCAGTACGCAGCGGGATCGGGAAAGAGGCTTCAACGACGGGCTGGCGGCCGCCGGCATCCAGCTTGTGGCGCGGGAGATCGGGAACTTCGAATACGCGAAGTCGCGCGCCGCGTCGCTCGAGATGTTCGCCGGCAAGGACCGGCCGGAGGCGGTATTCGTCTGCAACGACCACATGGCTTTCGCCGCGATGGACGCGATCCGCTCGAAGCTCGGGCTGCGCATCCCCGAAGACGTCGCGGTGGCCGGGTTCGACGACACACCGATCGCGTCCTGGCCTGCCTACGACCTCACCAGCTACCGCCAGCCGATCAACCGGATGGTGGCGGAGACGGTGAAGGTCCTGTTGCAGCGGATCGAGGACCGGGCCGCACCGCCCCGGCGGGTCGTGCTAGAGGGCGAGCTCATCGTCCGGGGCTCCACCGATCTCGGGCGGGAGGGGTGAATGCGCGGTTTCGCGAAGGAATGGCGTGACGTTCCCCACTTCATCAACGGGATAACCAGGGAGATCTGGGAGGATCGCAAGATCGGCTCGCTGCGCCATCGCTACGCCGAAGGACTGGTGGTCCGCTCGCCTGCTTCGGTCGTGGTCGACAACTCCAATGTCATCGCGGCCACAATGGCGACCCTGGCCGAGTTTCCCGACCGCGAACTTCTGGGTGAGGACGTGATCTGGTGCGAGGATCCGGAGGGCGCGACCGCCACGTCGGACGCCTATCTGTCGTCACACCGGCTGATCTGCACCGCGACGCACAGCCATCCCGGCATGTACGGCGCGCCGACCGGCAGGCGGCTCCGGTACCGCATCCTGGCCGACTGCGCGATCCGGGACGACGCGGTCTACGACGAATGGCTCGTCCGGGATCAGTCGGCGATCGTCAGGCAGATGGGCGCGGACCTCGTGGACTGGACCCGCGACCTCATCGCGCGCGAGGGCGGGCCGGGGGCCTGCGTTCCACCGCTGACACCCGAGACGGATGTCGCCGGCCCCTATGACCGGCGCGGCAACGATGACGAATGGGGGCAGCGGCTGGTCGACGTCCTGTCCTCGATCATGGCGGCCGATCTGGATGTCATCCCCCGCGCCTACGACCGGGCCGCGGCGCTGCACTATTGTGCCGGCCAGGAAACCCAAGGATGGGCCGAGGCCGACCGCTTCTGGATGGGACTGCGCGCGGCGTTTCCGAACGCGTCCTTCCGGATCGACCATGCGATCGGTCGCGCCGACCTGATGATGCCGCCCCGCGCCGCTGTCCGCTGGTCGCTGCACGGGACGCATTCGGGATGGGGCCGGTTCGGAACGCCGACCGGGGCCGAGGTCTACATCATGGGCATCACGCATGTGGAGTTCGGGCCGTTCGGGGGCAGCGGGCCCACGATCCGGCGCGAATACACGCTGATCGACGAAACGGCGATCTGGAAACAGATCCTGCTGAGCACCGGAGCGCACGAATGAAAGGCTTCTCGCCGCAATTCCGGGACCTTCCGGACTACATCCTGAAGATCACCCACGAGATCTGGGAAGAGCGCGGGCTGGCCACGCTGCACCACTACTACGGCGCCGACATCCCGATGCGGTTTCCCTCGGGCCTCGTCCGCGGCAATGCGGGGGTGATCGACGGGACGCTGGCCACGCTGGCCGAATTTCCCGACAGGCGGCTTCTGGGTGAAGACGTAATCTGGTGCGAAGACCCGGATGATGAAGGCCGCTACCTGTCCTCGCACCGGCTCGTGACGTCGGGCACCCATACCGGGCACGGCGCCTTCGGCGCGCCCACGGGACGGCATTTCGAGATCCGCGCCATCGCCGACTGCGCCGCGAAAGCGGACGTGATCGACGACGAGTGGCTGATCCGCGACGTCGGCGGGATCGCGCGCCAGCTCGGCTTCGATCCGGCGGATTACGCCCGGTTCCAGATCGAACAGGAGGGCGGGCCGGCGCATTGCGTCCGGCCGTTCCACCCGAGCCACGACGTTCAGGGGCCCTACAGCGGCCGCGGCAACGACAACGATTGGGGTGCCCGCCTGGCCGAGATCCTGCGCCGGATGATGGACAAGGACTTCACCGTCATCCGCGAACAGTACGATCGCGCCGTGCGCACCGAGCACTGGGGCGCCCGCGGCGCCTGGGGCCGGGACTTCGCGGAAACCGACTGGATGCGCCTGCGCTCGTCCTTCCCGACGGCGGCGTTCGACATCCACCACGTCATCGGCCGGTCAGATCCCGGCACGCCCAACCGGGCGGCGGTCCGCTGGTCGCTGACCGGCGCCCATGCCGGGCCGGGCCATTTCGGCGCGCCGACCGGGGCCGAGGTTCATGTCATGGGCATCACCCATGCCGAATGGGGCGAATGGGGGCTTCGGCGCGAATTCACGCTGATCGACGAGGTCGCGATCTGGAAGCAGATCCTGTTGCATGAGGCTGAGGAATGAACCCGCACAAGGCACGATCCCTCGCGCCCCGGCACGGCTACCTCGCGAGCCGCCGGGCGCGCCGACTGAACCTGCGGCCACCCGGGGGTGCGGTCCCTTCGTGACCGGCCCAACCTTCGACACACAGGATCAGACAAATGACACCGCAAGACATGGACGCCCGCATCGTACGCTACGGCGACCTGCAACCCTGCAAGACCGCCTTCATCGACGCCCATACCCCGGGCTCGGACCAGAAGGAAAACTTCACCATTATCGGTGGCGGCGTATCCGAAAGCCCCGACCAGCACGTGCACATCTCGATTCCGCACGGGTTCAACATCGGGGCGGCGGGGCAGCCCCCGCGCTGCCGGAACTCGCTCCACGATCACCATACGGCCGAGGTGTTCTTCGTGCTCTCCGGCCGCTGGCGGTTCTTCTGGGGCCGTTGGGGCACGGCCGGCGAAGTGGTCCTGGAGAAGGGTGACATCTTCAACATCCCGACCGGCATTTTCCGCGGCTTCGAGAATATCGGCACGGACTACGGGATGATCATGGCGATCCTCGGCGGCGACGATGCCGGCGGCGGCGTCATGTGGGCGCCGCAGGTGATCGAAGATGCCCGCGACCACGGACTGGTCCTGGCGGAAACCGGCAAGCTCTACGACACCAAGAAGGGGCAGAAACTGCCGGACGGCGTTTCACCGATGCCGGTGATGACGGCGGAGGAACTCGCCAAGCGGCCGGAGCCGACGACCGCCGAGGTGCTGCCGAACCACGTCGCCCGCTACTGGGATCTCGTGGCGCTGGCGGACAAGAAGCCGGTCAAGGTCATCGGAGCGACCGGTCTTCTGAAGGACAAGCCGGGCTTCGAGGTCGATTTCATCACCCGTGGCAGCGCGACGGACAAGAAGCACAGCCATGACCGGCCGTCGGTTCTCATGCCCGTCACCGGCCACTGGCGTGTGGACTGGGATGGCGGGTCGGCCACGCTGGCACCGGGCGATACGATGAGTGTCCCCGAGAACCTGGCCCATTCCGCCGTGCCGTCGATGACCGGCGAGGCCGGTCTCTACCACATCGTCGGCACCGACGATCCCGCCGGGGCGACCTGGAAGGGCTGACTGCAACCGGTCGGGAGCGTCCGCGCCCCCGGCCGCACGAACAGAACCGAGGCACCAAATGAGCCGGATACTCACCACCCATGTCGGATCGCTTCCGCGCACGCAGGACGTGGTCGATTTCATCTTCGCCCGCGAGCGCAAGGAGCCTTACGATCCTGCGGCCTTCGACGCCTGCATGGCCGCCGCCGTATCGGAAACCGTCCGCAAGCAGAGGGATGCCGGTGTCGACATCGTCTCCGACGGCGAAACCTCGAAGATCTCCTACGCGACCTACGTCAAGGACCGCTACACCGGCTTCGATGGCGACAGCCCGCGCAACGCGCCCGCGGACCTCAAGGCCTTCCCGAGCTTTCTGAAACGAATCGCGGCCGAGGGTGGCACGCCGAAATACGCCAGGCCGATGTGCGTGGGTGAGGTGAAGTCGAAAGGGCAGGGCGAGCTGGAGAAGGACATCGCCAATCTGAAGGCCGCGATGGACGAACACGGCGCGGAGCGGGGATTCATGAACGCCGCCTCGCCTGGCGTGATCTCGCTTTTCCTGCAGAACGACTTCTACCCGACGCGGGACGCTTACCTCGCTGCGCTGGCCGATGCGATGGCGGCGGAGTATCGCACCATCGTCGAGGCGGGGCTCGACCTGCAGCTTGATTGCCCCGACCTCGCCCTGTCGCGGCACATGCTGTTCAACGATCTGTCGGACTCGGAATTCGTCAAGGTCGCGGCGTCGCATGTCGAGGCGTTGAACCACGCGCTGGACGGCATCCCCGAGGACCGCGTGCGCATCCATATCTGTTGGGGCAATTACGAAGGTCCGCATGTCTGCGACATCCCCATGTCGACCATGTTCGACACGCTGATGTCCGCCAAGGCGCGCTACGTGCTGTTCGAGACCTCGAACCCCCGGCACGGCCACGAATGGACCGTGTTCCGGGATCGCAAGGCGGATATCCCGGACGACAAGATCCTGGTCCCCGGCGTCCTCGACACCACGACGAACTTCGTCGAGCACCCCGAATTGGTCGCTCAGCGCATCGCCCGCTTCGTTGACATCGTCGGCGCGGACCGGGTCATCGCGGGATCGGATTGCGGTTTCGGCACCTTCGCGGGGTTCGGTGCGGTCGACCCCGACATCGCCTACGCCAAGCTTGCCGCGCTCTCTGAAGGGGCGGCCCTGGTTGCATGACGCCGCTGGTTCTACTGCCGGGCATGATGTGCGACGCGCGACTGTTCGGGCCGCAATTCGCCGCGTTCTCCGGGCTCCGCGCGATCGGGACGGCGCCGCTTGTCGGTGCATCTGACATGCCGTCGCTCGCCGCCCGCGTCCTGGCCGAGGCGCCGCCGCGTTTCGCGCTGGCCGGCCTGTCGATGGGCGGGATCGTCGCCATGGAGATTGTGCGACAGGCGCCGGAGCGGGTCGCGGGTCTGGCCCTTCTCGACACCAATCCGCGCGCCGAGCTGCCGGAGGTGAAGGAACGCCGCGCGCCGCAGATGGAGAAGGTTCGTAACGGCCAGCTGCGCGCGGTGATGCGGGACGAGATGAAGCCGAAATACCTGGCCGACGGGCCGAACAAGGCGGCCATCCTCAATCTCTGCATGGAGATGGCGATGGCCCTCGGCCCGGACGCTTTCCTCGACCAGTCCGTCGCGCTCCGGGACCGGTCGGACCAGCAGGAGACGCTTCGGGGCGTCCGCTGCCCGACGCTGGTTCTCTGCGGCCGGGCCGATGCGCTCTGCCCGGTGGAGCGGCACGAGCTGATGCACGATCTCGTTCCGGGCAGCCGGCTCGTCGTGATCGAGGATGCCGGACACATGCCCGTGCTGGAACGACCGGACGAAACCAACGCCGCGCTGGCGGACTGGCTGGAGGCCTGCGATGACTGACGATCTGCTGACCCTGCTGCGAAGCGTCGACACCCCGACCGTGTGCAACGCGATCGAAACCGCTCAGGGCAAGCGCGGCTTCGATGCCTTCACCCGGGGGACGGTGCTGTCCTCCGACCCGGCCGCACCGGCGGTCGTCGGCTACGCGGTGACCGCGAAGATTGCCGCGCTCTCGCCCTCATCCGATCCCGCCGCAGAGGTCCGCGCGCGCCGGATGGCGTATTACAAGGCGATGGCCGAAGGGCCGAAACCCTCGATCGCCGTCGTCGAGGATACGGACTTCCCGAACTGCGTCGGGGCCTACTGGGGCGAGGTCAACACGACGGTCCACAAGGGCTTCGGGATGTCCGGCGCCCTGACGAACGGCGTCATGCGCGACCTCGGCGACCTGGCGCCCGACTTCCCGGTGATCGCCGGTTCGGTCGGGCCGAGCCATGCCTTCGTCCACGTGACCGAGATCGGCACGCCGGTGACCGTCTTCGGTCTCACCGTTGCGCCGGGCGATCTGGTCCACGCGGACCGGCACGGGGCGGTCGTCATCCCGCCTGAGGTCGTCGGCGCCCTGAGCGATGCCATCGAGAAGATGCGGCGGACCGAGGAACTCGTCCTCGGACCCGCACGAAAGCCCGGATTCGATTTCGCGACCTTCGAGGCCGCGTGGAGCGCATTCGAAAAGGCGCGGACGTGAGCGAAGACCCCTGCGACCTCGGCCTGGAGGAGGCTGCCGCCGCCCTACGCGCGGGCCGGTTGACCTCAGCCGCGCTCGTTCAGGCCCATCTTGACCGTATTGCCGAGCGCGATCCGCAGGTCGGTGCGTTCGTCCATGTCGCCGGCGACGCCGCGCTGGCGGCTGCGCAGGATGCCGACCGACGTCTGGCGGACGGTGAAGACCTCGGCCCACTTCACGGGATTCCCTTCGCCGTGAAGGACCTGATCGACGTCGCGGGCTGGCCGGTCCGGGGCGGATCGGCGCTGTTCCGGGATCGCGTCGCGACCCACACGGCCCCCGCAGTGCAGCGGCTGGTGGAGGGCGGGGCAATACCGCTCGGTCTCGTGGCGAGCTACGAACTCGGTACGGTCGGCCCGGACGAGGAGTCGCTCTACCGCCAACCGGTCAATCCCTGGAATCCAAACCGCATCACGGGTGGTTCGTCCTCAGGCTCGGCGGCTGCGGTCGCCGCCGGGATGGTGCGCCTGGCGCTCGGGACCGATACCGGCGGCTCGGTCCGCAGCCCGGCCTCCTATTGCGGCGTCGTCGGCTGGAAGCCAACTGCAGGAATGGTCCCGACGGACGGCATCCTCCCGCTATCGCCCTCGCTCGACCATGTTGGCCTGATCGCGCGCACGGCGGCAGACGCGAGGCTGGCGTTTCCCGCCATGACCGGGCAGGGGGGCGAGCCGCCCTCCCTCACCGGGCTCACCCTCGCCTATGGCCGCTCCTGGGCCGTCGACGAGGCGGCGCATCCCGGCCTCCTGCCGCTTCTCGACGCAGCGGCCTCGTCGCTGAGCCTCACCGGGGCCGCGATAACGATCGTTGATCTGCCGGACTACGCGGAGATCGAGACCGCTGCATCCGACCTTCTTCTGGCCGAAGCCTTCGCGTCCTACGGCCACGCAGCCGAGACCGGCGTCGGGCCGATGGCGAGGGCGAGCATTCTCTCGGGTGCCGAGATCGGGTCTGGTCGGACAGACGCCGCCCGGGCGCGCATCGACACGCTCCGCGCGCAGATAGAGGCGGCGATCGGACCGCATGGCGCGCTCATCCTGCCGACGACGCTTGCGCCGGCACCGGCCTTCGCCGACTTCAGGCCCGGCGTGCCGGTCTGGACACCGATGCGCACGATACCGTTCAACCTGACAGGGCAGCCGGCGCTTTCCGTGCCGATGGGGTTTGCCGATGGCTTGCCCCTTGGCCTTCAGATCGTCGGCCGGTTGGGCGCGGACCCGCTGATCCTCGCGATCGCCGCCGCCTTCGAGGCGGCGACCGATCATGGAGCCATCAGTCCCGCTTACGCCTGAAGCCGGTCGAGCCGGATCTGCGCCGCGCGCCGGTGCCCGTCGAGACCCTCGCTGGTGCTCTGCCGGACGGCGGGCGGGGCGACGGTCCGGACGCCCTCGGCGTCCATCCACTGGTGGGTCACGACCTTGACGTAGCTGCCAACCCAGAGGCCGCCGGTGTAACGGCCAGCCGCCATCGTGGGCAGCGTGTGGTTGGTGCCGCAGCACTTGTCGGAGTAGACCACGCTCGCCAGTTCGCCGATGAACAGCGATCCGTAGTTGCGGAGCTTTTTCGCTAGCCCGTGGGGATCGGCGGTGTGGACCTGAAGGTGCTCTGCGGCGATGTGATCGGAATAGGCGATCATCGTCGCCTCGTCGGAGCAGACCGCGATCTCGCCCTTGGCCTCCCAGGCGATGCGCGCGGTCTCGGCCGTCGCGAGCACTTGGAGCTGGCGCTTCACCTCGGCCTCTACGGCCTCGGCGAGCTGCGCAGAGGTTGTGATCAGGCCGACACGGGTTTTCACGTCATGCTCGGCCTGCGCCAGAAGATCAGTTGCGATCATCTCTGCGTCGCCGGTCTCGTCAGCGAGAATGTAGATTTCCGATGGGCCGGCGAGCTGGTCGATGCCGACGGGGCCGAAGACCTGCCGCTTGGCTTCGTTGACGAAAGCGTTTCCGGGGCCGACGATCTTGTCGACCGCCGGCACGGTTTCGGTTCCGTAGGCCATGGCGGCGATCGCCTGCGCGCCGCCGATCAGGAAGATCCGGTCGGCACCCGACAGGTGGCAGCCCGCGATCATGGCGCGGTGTGCGTTCGGCGGCAGGCACGCGATGACCTCATCGACGCCGGCGACCTTGGCGGGAACGATCGTCATGATGGGGGCCGAGAGAAGCGGGTAGCGCCCGCCGGGGACGTAACAGCCCACGCGCTCGATCGGGATGACCCGGTGCCCGAGATGGACGCCGTCCCGGATTTCGACCTCGAGCGGCAGCATCGTCGCCAGCTGTGCCTCCGCGAAGGCACGCACGTTGGAAATCGCGAACTCCGTATCCGCGCGCGTCTGGGGGTCGAGCTCGGCAAGCGCTGCCTCGCGGTCCTCGGCGCTGACCTCGAACGCGGTCAGGTCGCTCTTGTCGAAGGATTTCGCGTATTCGGACACCGCGGTGTCGCCGCGCTCGCGGACGTTCTCGAGGATCGCCTTGACGACCTCGGAGATGCTGGCGGTCTCTTCGAGAGAGACTTCTGCCGGCATTCGGACGTGGTGTATGCCGGTCAGTGTGGCGACATCGGGTCTCACTGGGTTTCCTTTCCTGATTCCAGCGGCGCTGCTTTCGAACTGGTACCATCAGACACGGAAAATGCAATCGTATTCATTCCGCTGTTGTGATGCCGGGTGTATCCATTTTCATCATATGAACCGGGCAATTTCGGATGTTAGAAGGGAAGGCTGCAATTCTCCCCGCCGGCATGTGGACCCCGCAAGTGCCGTCCGACATGCAAAAAATTGAAAACGTCTGCAAGAAATGCCATTGAACCGTTTTCGGGTTCCGGAAGCGTCCGCTGGCTGAGACCGGCTGACCTGCGGTTGAGACGCACGCGTCGCGGCGCATTCGGGATTGTACGAATTCGGGGAGATGAGTGGCAGCCCGTAGGGCCGCCACTGTGAAGTCCGTCAGGTTCCGAGGAAAGCCCAAGATGTATTGTGATTTTAGGGGGTAAGCCCCTTCCATTGTGCAGGAGGTTCCAACATAATCCGACGAAATCGACGTTTATGTGGGGGATGTAATGGGGGATCTCGTGCCGGGCGAGAACATCCGTAGACCTGAGAAGGCACTTTCAGCCCGTCAAGTCGAAACCATAACGCAACCCGGCAAATACTTCGACGGACACGGTCTCTTTTTGCGCGTGGCGAAGAATGGTGCCAAGCAATGGGTGCAGCGCATCACTATCCGGGGAAAGCGGCGTGAACTTGGGCTAGGCAGCCCGCCCGCCGTACCGCTGTCCGAAGCTCGAAAGTTGGCTATAGAGAACCGAGGCAAGGCCATGCTGGGCGGCGACCCGCTTGCCGAGAAACGAGCGGCGAAGAAGAAGCCGGTTACCTTCGCGGAATGCGTGGCGGCATATGCCGATGCGAAGTTGGGCGAATTCCGTAGCGACAAACACCGCAAGCAATGGCTCTCCGCCCTCGAGCGGCTAGCGATGCCCGCACTAGGCGACATGCCAGTGCAGTCGATTGGCACGCAGGACGTATTGCGGATGCTCGCGCCGCATTGGCGGGAACGGACCGTCACTGCGAAGAAGCTGCGCGGGCAGGTGGAGGCCGTGCTGACCTGGGCGACGGTTTCCGGGCACAGAAAAGGCGACAACCCCGCGGCTTGGCGCGGAAACCTCAAGGAACTGTTGCCGTCACCCGGAAAGGTGGCCAAGGCCGTGCATCACCCTGCGATAGCCCCCGGCGCCATGGCCGCGTGGTGGGCGGATCTTGCCAAGCGCGACGGCATGGCCGCGAAGGCACTGCAATTCCTTGCACTGACTGCCGCGCGCTCGGGCGAAGTGCGGGGTATGACATGGGATGAAGTCGATGCTTGCGCCTCTGCGAATGCCGCGAATCCTGCGAACACGGACTGGAGCTGGACCATTCCGGCTTCGCGGATGAAGAATGGGCGCGAGCATCGCGTGCCGCTTACTGCCGAGGCCATCGCCATTCTCGAAAGCCTGCCTCGGATGGAGGGCAGTCCATATGTCTTCTTCGCCCCGCGCGGCGGGATGCTGTCGGACATGTCCATTTCCGCCGTGATGCGGCGGATGCAGGAGGCCGAGGTAAAGGCGGGCCGTCCGGGTTATCTCGATCCTCGCTCCAAGCGTCCCGCCGTGCCGCATGGTCTGCGCTCAACCTTTCGACAATGGACGGCGGAGCGGGGCTATCCGCGCGACATGGCGGAAATCGCGCTCGCGCACTGGATTGGTTCGGAGGTGGAGCGGACCTATCAGCGCTCGGATATGTTCGAGCGGCGGCGTGCAATGATGGTGGATTGGTGCGCGTTGCTTCGAGGCGAAAAGGTGAACTGCGACAATGTGGTCAAGCTTGGCGCGGCGGGATGAAAGAGTGGGGAACCCCTAACTGGCGTGACGCTGAAGCATATGGCGACAGCGAGAGCTGGCACTTGTGGCGCTGGCGTTGGGAGTTCTATCGCCGCCGCGGTGATCTTCGCGAAGACTACTTCAAGTTCTCTGAAAAAGGCTATCAGCTCCTGTCAGCTATGGCCGAGTATCCGCGCCTCTCCGGCGTCAGGAAGGAGACTCTCAAGAAGCCAAGTGACAAAGACTATCATTGCCGCACACCCGATTGTTTGGAGAAATACAGTTACTACACCTTGCCAAATCCGGCATTTGGCAACCATCCACTGTTCGAGATACGTCCTGTGTACGACCGCGATGATCGGGTTGAGTTTGTTGATCCCCACGGGGAAGCCAAGGTCTTGAAAGTTGATTTTGAAGAAGGCCAATACGGCGTGGTCTTCGACCTTGACCGGCCGTTGGCTCCGCAATTCGAGGTGGCGAGGAAGCGGTTGGAAGAACGACAAAAGTTCCGGTACGGCGCTTTGGTCAAGACACCGCGCCATCGGAGTAAATGGCTCTTCTATCTCCGAGCTTTGGATGCTCGCGAGGCCGGGGCCAGCCTCGCAGAAATCGCCGCCATACTTCCTTCAAGTTATGGGCGACGCGATGCCAAGGCAGCCGATAACGTGTTGTCGCAGGCGCGTGGTCTGCAATTCCGGTTTTAGGCTGCGTCTTCTTTCCGCAATCCCGCATCAAGAGTTGATCTGACACCTTTCCGTTTGAAGCCGCGGCAATCCCGCCGGGGCCAGATGGAAAGGCATCGACATGTCCGACCCCTCGCAGCGCTCGGCGCCGCATGCTCAATACGAGATTTCGCAGAAGGTCGCGCACCTCAAACTCTTGCGTCGCCCTGAAGTAGAGACGCGCACCGGGCTTTCCCGGTCGACGCTCTATGAATGGATGAAGCGCGGTGAATTTCCCCAGCCCGTGAAGCTCGGCGTTCGCATCGTCGCATGGCGCGAAAGCGACGTGACCGATTGGCTCGAGAGCCGCCAAACGCGGGTGGCCTGAAATGCGCACCGATCATGAAGTCGACCGCGACAATGGCCACAATGTCCGACCGCTCGAAGGGAACTTCGACAGCGCGTGTGCAGAGTTTCGCACGGCGGCCAATTTTCATGAAACGGCCGACACCTACGCTGGTGTGATGTGCCACCTCTGTCCTCGCCACCGGGTGATCGCCTGCAAGGACGGCCTCCAGTGGATACTGCAGCGCAGAGACGGTCAGCGGGCCGGCCGGCCTCGCTGGACCGGTGTCGGTTACTTCCGTACTCGCAACGCTCTCATCGCAGTCAGCCGGGCGTTGTGTAAGCGCATGGACCCCAACGGGATGGCAATGCTGGTCGCTCTGCCCGGCATGATCGGAGGCGACCAATGATCGTTGGAAAAAGAGGCCCCGGAAGCGCGTTGGCCCGCGCGACCGGGGCGGATCGGGATTTTGAATTGGACCTCAACTCCCACGGACAAACATACGCGACGTGCACTGACTTGCAAAGGCGCCACCTGATGCGGCGCTTTGGTCTCCGCTCGAGCCAGGCGGCCATCATCGCAGCCCTTCACTTCGGGGAGGACCGGCGAT
>WVSN01000014.1 GCA_015689705.1 Rhodobacterales bacterium HKCCE3408 | reverse complement strand
CGGGGCCAACTGGCTCGGCGCGGCGCTGCGGTCGCGCGGCTTCGTTCTGGCGCCGGGGCCGGCGGCCAGCGTGGTCCTGCGGCTAGGCGCCCCGGAGATCGCGCGCCGCATGACTGCCGCAATCCAGGAGGCCGGGATCGTCGTGCATCTCGATGAACCCGAGCCGGGCGAAGACCGGCCGCTGAACTGGGTCTTCCACGTCATGGCGGCTCACCGGCCGGCGGATCTGTCGGCGGCGGTGCAGGGCGCGATCGCGGCGCGCAACCGGGCCGGCGATCCGACCTGGACGCCGGCGGCGCTTTGCGGTGCGTGAGGGGCGCGTGATTCTCCTTCGCCGTGGCCAGTCCTGCTTTGGGCGGTCCATTGTTCACGAAGACTGGATGATGCCCGGTTTCCGCCGCGGGAAACTGACCCAAAAGACAGGTATCTTGATGGGTCGGAGTTGCGTAGAACTTTAATCGTATCGAGTGTTCGGGTTGTTACGAGTATCCAAGGGTAACAAGTCCAATTCAACAGGGCCCGGTCCGGCGTTTCGGACCGGGCCTTGTGTATTCCGGCTGAACGCCACGGCTCCCACGCGTCTCTCCTTTCATACTGGATGCCCGACGAAGCCCGACTCGGGTCGGTCCAGCAGCGGCGTCCGGTGGTGGTTTCACGAGCCTTGCCCGATGAGAATGAGGCGAAAATGTGGCGGCTTTTCCGGCATTTCCGCATCATTGGCCGCCATGCCTGCCGATCGTTGACCAGCGCGGGATCAAACCCGCGATGTTGCAAATTCGACCTAACCAAAAAGACAACTTTCGGGATGGCCCGTCCGCGATGTATCACTCAGGTGTTAAGAGTTCTGGGGTTCTCTTGAGTTTCTGGTGAAACGGTAACGCGTAAAAAGGCCCGGTCCGATGAGGACCGGGCCTGTCTTTTTGAGTATCGATCTCAGGCGCGGTCGAGCGTCTCCACCGACAGCACCGTCGGCAGGTGACGGGCGATTTCGGACCAGCTGTCGCCCTCGTCCCGACTGGCGAAGACAGACCCCGAGTTGGTTCCGAAGTAGATCCCCGCATCGCTGTCCGTGGCCATCGCCTGCCGCAGCACCGTGAAATAGCAATTCCGGTCGGGCAGGCCGACGCGGCAATCCTGCCAGCTCGCGCCACCGTCGCGCGACCGCCAGACCGCCGCCGAGGCGTCAGGCGGAATGCGCCCGCCCATCTCCATCAGGGGAAGAACCCAGATCGTCTGCGGGTCGCGCGGATGGACGGCGATCGGGAAGCCGAAATTCGACGGCAACCCGGCCGTGATGTCGGTCCAGGACCGGCCGCCATCGGCCGAGCGGAATACGCCGTGGTGGTTCTGCATGTAGATGAGATCGCCCGATGCGTCGCGGGCGCGGACCATGTTGTGCACGCAATGCCCGATCTCGCCGCCGTGGTCATGCGCGCCCGGTCCGGCATTGGACAGCCGGTTGCGCCGATCCCAGTTCGCCCCGCCGTCTTCCGAGGCGAAGACTCCGGCCGCCGAGATGCCGAGCCAGAGCTTCTGCGGCTCCTGCGGGTCCGACAGGATCGTGTGCAGGGTCAGCCCGGCGCCGCCCGGTTGCCATTCGTCGCGCGATGGATGCTGCGCCAATCCCTCGACCACGCTCCATGTCGCGCCGCCGTCGCCACTGCTCAGAAGCGTCGCGGGCTTGGTGCCCGCATAGAGCGTTCCGTTGGCCCGGCCGAGCGACCAGACTGAGCTGAAGTCGCGGCCATAGGGCGGGGGCGGGGATGGCTCAAAGCCGAATTGCGCGGCTTCCTCGGGATTCGAGGCGATCCAGTCGTCCATCTGTCCGGTCGTGAGCTTCGACAGCGTCCAGTTGGCGCCGCCATCGGTGCTGGTCCAGATTCCGGCGCCCGACCAGTCGCTGCCGCCGGCCGCCCAGAGCGTGCCGCTGTCCGGGTCGCCGATCACGTGATTGATCGACCAGCCACCGCAATGCGGGCCCGAGATATCCCAGGACCCGTCCGCATCCTGCTGCAGCAGGAACGCCCCCTTCGTGGTCCCGACCAGGATCGTGCGGTCTTCGCCCATCGCTCCATCCTCCATTCCGAAGCGCGGTCAGGATACCACGGGCGGCAGGCGCGGCACGCGGAATTCCGCACGCCCCCGGCTGCAGGCGTCAGCTTGCCCGCCGTGTCTCCATCAGCGCGTCGCGGAAGCCTGTAGTCGGCAGGCGGAAGCGCGCGACGCTGTCGGCCAGGCGGTCGGCATCGTTGCGCAATTGCAGGCTGGCCGCGGTCGATTCTTCGACCATCGCGGCGTTCTGCTGTGTCACCTGGTCGAGTTGTGTGACGCCGGTGTTGATTTCCGCGAGACTGGCCGACTGATCGGCCGACGCCGTGGTGATCGTACCGATATGGGCCGAGATCGTGGACACGCTTTCGATGATGGTGCGCAGTTCCTGCCCCGCGCGCCCGACCAGATCGACGCCGTGTTCGACCTGCTTGGAAGACTGGTTGATCAGGTCCTTGATCTCCTTCGCCGCGTCGGACGAACGCTGGGCGAGCGCGCGGACTTCCGAGGCGACGACGGCGAAGCCGCGGCCGGCTTCGCCGGCACGGGCGGCCTCGACCCCCGCATTGAGCGCAAGCAGGTTGGTCTGGAAGGCGATGTCGTCGATGACCGAGATGATCTGCGAGATCTGGCGCGAGCTCTCCTCGATCGTCGACATGGCCGAGACCGCCTCCCGCACGACCTTGTCGCTCTGCTCGGCAGTGCTTTGCGCATCGCGGACGATGTTCTCCACCTCCTGCGCGCCTTCGGCGGAGGACCGGACATTGCCGGTGATCTGGTCGAGAGAGGCCGCCGTCTCTTCGAGCGAGGCGGCCTGATTCTCCGTCCGGCGCGAGAGATCTTCGGACGACGTGTTGATCTCTTCGGCGGCGAGACGGATCGCGTTCGCGTTGTCCGACACCGACTGGATCACCTCGACGATGGTCTCGACGGTTCGGTTGAAGTCGGCCCGCAGGACCTCGTATTCGGGGCCGAGCGGGTCGTCCATTCTAACGGTCAGGTCGTACTGTGCGAGGGCGCCGAGCATCTCCGACAGCCGCTGGACGACCTCTCTCTGATGGGCCTGGGATGCGTCTCGCGCGGCTGTGGCCTCGGCCCCGGCCGTCAGGTTGCTGCGCAGGGCGGAGAGGTTACGGGCGATCGCGCCGATCTCGTCGGTCCGGTCGGCGTGAGAGACCGTCACGTCGTAGTGGCCGCGGGCCAGCTCGTCGATGATTCCGGCGACGTGGGTCAGCGGCC
Organism: Rhodobacterales bacterium HKCCE3408; assembly: GCA_015689705.1. Lineage (GTDB taxonomy): Bacteria > Pseudomonadota > Alphaproteobacteria > Rhodobacterales > Rhodobacteraceae > HKCCE3408. The sequence continues at coordinate 70,992 of WVSN01000014.1, read as the reverse complement.
GCGCGACGAGGGGCTGAAGGAGCAGCGATGAAATCCCGACCATGACGAGAAACACCGCCATGGCCACGCCGGTCTTCAGATAGAGTTCGCTATTGACCGCAGCGAGCGCGAGTTCCGGCGTCCAGACCGTCGCGATAGTGCCGACCGGGCTGTCACCGGCGAAGGCCGGGACCACGATCTGATAGCCGTCCGCGCCGAACTGCGACGTCCCGCTTTCCATCGCGGCACGGCTCAGCGCGGCAAGCTCCGCAAGGGCGGCGTCGGTCGGTTCGCCCTCGCTGACGAGGGCCTCGCCGGACGCGGAGAAGACGACCATGCCCACGAGCTGCCCCTCGGCCAGATGAATCAGGTCCTGTGCCCCTTCGGCCAGCGCGTCGAGATTGCCGAAACGGATGGCGGGACCGCTGGCTTCCGCGGCGCTGCGGGACATTTCCCGGCCGAGTGTGCGCACGTGCTCTTCCGTCTGAACGACGGAGTACTTGTGCGCCATGACCGTCATGACCGAGGTGACGACGAGCGTCGTCAACGCGATGAGCCCTGCGATCTTGACGAAAACAGGGATCCCGCGCCGTGCGGATCCGGTCGAACTGCTCTTGTCGGCCTCGGTCATGTCGTACCCCTTTCGAACGGTGCGTTGCCTTCTGGTCCCGCCGGGTGTCAAAGAAGCGACTCGGCGTCCACGCCGACCGTCATCGCGCCAATGGCTTCGCCGGTCTCCGGATCGGTGATCGTGACCGAGATCTGCCCCTGGTAGCGCTGGGTGGATTCGTCGAGTTCGACATCCGAGATGTGGACGCCGTCGCTGCCGGCGCCGTAGGACATCTGGAACTTGTCTTCGTCGCCCTGCCACATGTCCGAGGTCAGTGCCGAGGCGGCGACGTTCAGCCCATGTTCGTCCATGATGAAGACCTCGGTGATCTGCCCGCCCGAGGCCGCAACCTGTTCGCGCAGGAAGTCGGCGGCCGGATTGTCGATGATCGGGTCGATGGTCGGGCGGGCGCCCGACCCGACCTCGGACCGCCAGGCCTGGTCCATCTGGTCGATCATCGTCTGGTCGAAACCGGCCCGCTCGGCGTTCATGGCGCGAATCGCCTCGATAAGGACCGGCGACTGGGCCCAACTGCGGACATGGGATTCCAGGTAGTCCCGCATGGTGGGTTCGAATTCGTTGGCGACGGCAGGCATGGCGGCGAAGGCCGCGCATGCGGTCAGGATGGCGAGGCGCATGGAGTCTTGTCCTTTCGGTTTCACGGGTCGCATCGCATGGCCCGGGAGCCACGTCGCCGCGATCGATAGGAGCCAAGACTTAAGAGCGGATGAAGCCGAAAATTGCTCAGGTTTCGCCGGCGCCGCGGGCGAGCAGCGCGTCGATCTCGGCGCCCTTCGCGCCGGCCTTCAGCCCCGAGAGACTTCTGGACGTCAGGAGCCCGTCGAGGCAATCGCGCAGGGCGGCGTGAATGACGCGGGCCACCTGGCCGCCGGTGGAGATCCGGCGCACCCCCATCGCGGCCAGCCCCGCCACATCGAGATCGCGCAGCGGTCCCGCGGCCAGCGCGTTCACCGGGCGGCTGACCGCCGTGATGATCTGCGCGAGTTCCGTCTTGCCCGGCGGCAGAGGCAGGTAAAGACAGTCGGCTCCGGCCGCCTCGAAGGCGCGGAGCCGGCGGATACCTTCGGCCAGGTCGTAGTGGCCGGTCAGGACGCCGTCGGCGCGGGCCGTGAGCACGAATGGCCGGCCGATCGCGCGCGCGGCCGCCGAGGCGGCGCGGATGCGCTCCACGGCCAGATCGGCGGGGTAGGGAGGGTTGCCCCCGACCATCATCGTGTCTTCGATCCCACAACCCGATAGCCCGGCCTCGGCCGCCAGCCGAACCGTTTCGGCCACGCCGTGCGGATCGTCGGTGAAGCCATTCTCGAAATCGCCGTTCACCGGCAGCGGGGTCGCGGCGACGATGGCCTCGGCATGGGCGAGCGCCTCGTCGCGGCTGATCGTGCCCATGTCGGGCCGGCCGAGCGTGAAGGCATGCGCCGCCGATGACGTGGCCAGCGCCTTCGCCCCCATCGCCGACATCATCCGCGCCGATCCCGCATCCCACGGGTTGGGCATCAGGAAGCAGCCCGAGGCGTGCAGCCCGGCGAACTCCTCGTGGCGGTCCCGGGGGGCCATCTCAGCTTTCCCGGAAGGCGCGGTTGAAATAGTCGGCGAATGGCCGGACGAGATAGGCCAGCGGTGTCCGGCTTTCGGTCCGGATGAACGCCTCGACCGGCATCCCGGGCAGGAGGGTGCGGTCAATGAGCCGGTCCAGCTCGCCCTCGTAGAGCACGACCTCGACCTCGTAGAAATTCGCACCCGTCGCGTCGTCCCGGAACGCGTCAGCGGAGACGCGTGTGACCGTGCCGAACAGTTCCGGCGTCGTGCGCATGTCGAAGGCCGGGAACCGGAGGCTGGCCAGCTGTCCGACGAACACCTGATCGACATGGATCGACGGGATACGCGCCGTGATGATGAGCGGCTGGTCCTGCGGCACGAGATACATGACGGGATCGGCCGGCCGGACCACGGATTGCGGGCCGAAGACGGTCAGGCCGTAAACGATGCCCGAGACGGGCGCGCGAAGGTCCATGCGATCGAGCCGCCGGGTCAGCGCCCGGGCACGCTCGGCCAGCTCCTCCTCTTCGGCGCGGACCTGCCTCAGCTCGACGATGGCCTCCTCCCGGCGTTCGTCCAGGCGCTGCAGGATGACGAGCTCGATCTCCGTCCTGCGGCCTTCGGACTGGGCGATGCCCGAGTCGATCTCGCCGAGCGAGCCGAGCAGGTTCGCCTCTTCGCGCTGAAGCTCGAGCACGCGAGGCGCCTGGGCGAGGCCGCGGGACAACAGATCCTGCTGCGCCTCGAGATCCTCGGCGACCAGGTCCTGCTGCCGGGCGACGGCGACCCGCTGCGCTTCGAGCCCCTCGACCTGCGCGGCGATCTGTTCGGACCGGCGGTTGAGCTGCTCGATTTCGCGGGACAGCGTCTCGCGCCGTGCGTCGAACAGGTTGCGCTGGCCTTCGAGGATATCCTGAAGTTCGGCGTCATCGGCGGCGGCGTCCCGAAGCTGATCCGGGAACGCGACCTCGTCGGCGCCGTCACGCTCGGCCTCCAGCCGGGCGCGCCGGGCGCGAAGCTCGTCCAGCTGACCGGTGACGACGGCAAGCTCGGAGGCGAGGTCCGAGCCGTCGAGACGCAGAACCACATCGCCGGCCGAGACCGTGCTGCCCTCCTGAACCAGAAGTTCGGCCACCACGCCGCCATCCGGATGCTGGATCGCCTGGCGGTTCTGTTCCACCTCGATCAGGCCCGAGGCAACGACAGCGCCCGCAATGTTGGTGCGCGCGGCCCAGGTGCCGAAGCCGCCGACCAGGATCAGAAGCGCGAGAAGTCCGAGCCGGATCGGCCCGCGGATCGACCATGCCTGTTTTTTCATTCCCCGGCCTCCCGAAGGCGCGAGCCCGCGATCTCGGTATAGTTCGAGACCGTTTTCTGCAGGACCTCGTCAGTCGGTCCGAAGGCGCGGGCCATGCCGTTGTCGATCACCAGAACCTTGTCGCATTCCTCGATGGCGGCGGGCCTGTGGGCCATGATCAGGGCCGACTTGCCCTCGGCCTTCAGGCCCCGGATCGCGGAGTTGAGCGCCGCCGATCCGACGCTGTCGAGATTGGCGTTCGGCTCGTCGAGGACGAGGATCACCGGATCGCCGTAAAGCGCCCGCGCGAGCCCGATCCGCTGGATCTGCCCGCCCGACAGGCGCGAGCCGATATTGGCGACCTGCGTGTCGTAACCTTTTGGCTGCTTCAGGATGATCTCGTGCGCGGCGGCCTTCTTCGCGGCCTCGACGATTTTCGCGGGGTCCGGGTGCGGATCGAGCCGGGCGATATTTTCCGCGATGGTGCCGGCGAACAGCGTCACGCGCTGCGGCAGGTAGCCGATCAGCCGGCCGAGCACATCCGGGTCGAACTGGTCGAGCGTCGCCCCGTCCAGCCGGACCTGACCGCCCGAGGGCAGCCAGACCCCGATCAGCGCGCGGGCGAGGGTGGACTTGCCGGCGCCCGAGGGGCCGATGACGCCGACGGCCTCGCCCGGGGCGACCCCGAACGAGACCATGCGCAGCGTCGGCTGGTTCTCGCCCGGCGGAACGATCGAAAGCTGGTGCACGTCGAGCCGCGCTTGGGGCCGCGGCAGCTCGAGCCGCTGCGGCTCGGTCGGCGTGTTGTTGACCAGGTCCTTGATCGCCTGCCAGCCCTGCCGCGCGCGGTCGATCATTGCCCACTGCCCGATCGTCTGCTCGATCGGCGACAGGGCCCGGCCAAGCAGGATCGAGCCCGCGATCATCGCACCGGCCGTCATCTGGTTCTGCAGGACGAGATAGGCGCCAAGGCCGAGCATCGCCGATTGCAGGAAAAGGCGCAGCGTCTTGGTCAGCGTGGTGAACCCGCCGACCCGGTCGGCCGTCTGAACCGATTTCGCGAGCGCATCCTCCCGCTGACCGCGCCAGCGGTTCAACGCGGCGTTCGCCATGCCGAGCGACCGGACAAGCTCGGCTTCGTTCTGCATCTCCGCTGCCAGCCGGTCGGCACCGCGCCCGGCCGCGCCGGATTCGCGCAGCGGCGCCTTTGTCACCCGCTGGTTGATCAGCGTGATGACGATCAGAAGCGTCCCGCCCGCGATGGCCAGCCAGCCGAGAAGCGGATGGAAGAAGAAGATCGCGGCGATGAAGACCGGCGTCCACGGTATGTCGAACAGCGCGAGGAAGGCCGGCGCGGTCATGAGCCGCTGAACGGCCTCGAGATCCTGCAGCCCGGTTTGCGAGGTGCCGTCGAGCCGGGCGCGCATCAGCGCCGCGCGGAACACCCGCTCGTCAAGTCCGTCCTGCAGGCGCGCGCCGACCCGGGCGGCGACGCGGGCGCGGACATAGTCCAGGATGCCCATCATCAGGAAGAGGAACGCGACCAGGATCGACAGCGCGACAAGCGTCTCCTCGGACCGCGAGCTCAGCACACGGTCGTAGATCTGCAGCATGTAGAGCGGGCCGGTCAGCATGAGCGCATTCACGAACATGCTGAAGAAGAAGACGGACCAGAGAATCGGGACGGCGCGCGCCCGTATCGCTGCGAGTGTCGGGTCCTCGCGGACGGGACGGCCGGGCGATGCCATGGATACTCTTCCCCTGTATTACTTGCACAACGTAACTGCTCCGGGCGGCCCCGGACAAGAAATTCCGCGTCCCGCGGCATGTGTCGCCGGGGGACGTCAATAGGTTCAGTCGGCCGCGATCAGGCGACCGGGAAATGCCGGCCGCCGGGATCGGGCGCGATCGCGAATGGATCGTGATCCGGTCTGCGATGAGGGTCGGCGCCGGGTTTTGGCTGGATCGAGCCTCCGTCCGGTCCGCCCTGATGCGCGGTATCAATGTCGCGGCGGCCGCGGATGGTGTTGCCGCCGAACCGGCTTCCCCCGGCGGTATCACCACCGGAGGTCCCGAACGCGACGTCGCGCCAGATTCCCCTCTTCGCTTTCCCGGTTCACACACCCAAGCGCTGTCTCTTTCGGCGCTTACTGTGACAGGCCGGCGCAGTGGGATAAACCTGAGCGAAGTAAATAGCTTGTTGCCGGATCCTCAACCAAGAAAGCGGTTCACGAGGTTCTCCAGACGCTCCTGCCGGCCCGACTTCGGCGCCGGGTTGATGCCCTCGGACACCACGCGGTCGTGGATGGACCCGAGCGTTCCGCCGGTCAGCATGGCGGCTGCCCCGGGCGTGTCCCACCCGGCATAGCGCGCGGCCCGTTCGGCCTCGAGGGTGCCGTCCTGAAGCATCGCCCAGGCCCGTTTGAAGCCCGCCGCGCAGACATCCATGCCGCCGACATGCGCCGCGACGAGGTCCTCGGGGTCGAGCGACTGGCGCCGCAGTTTGGCGTCGAAATTGGTCCCGCCCGTGGTGAAGCCGCCGGCCTTCAGAATCTCGTAAAAGGCCAGAGCCACTTCCGGCACGTTGTTCGGGAACTGGTCGGTGTCCCATCCGGACTGGTAGTCGTTCCGGTTCATGTCGATCGACCCGAAGATGCCGAGCGAAGCCGCCAGCGCGATCTCGTGCTCGAACGAGTGACCTGCAAGGATCGCATGACCCTGTTCGATGTTCACCTTAACCTCGCCTTCGAGGCCGAAATCCTTGAGGAAGCTGTAGACCGTGGCGACGTCGTAATCGTACTGGTGCTTTGTCGGCTCCTGCGGCTTGGGCTCGATCAGGATGGTGCCGCCGAAGCCGATCTTCTTCGCGTAATCGACGACCATCGACAGCATCCGCCCGGCCTGCTGCCGTTCGCGCGCGAGATCGGTGTTCAGAAGCGTCTCGTAGCCCTCGCGCCCGCCCCAGAGCACGTAGTTCTCGCCGCCGAGCCTGTGGGTCGCGTCGATGCAGGTCTTCAGCGTCGCCGCGGCATAGGCGAAGACATCCGGGTCGGGGTTGGTCGCGGCCCCCGCCATGTAGCGGCGGTGCGAGAAGAGGTTCGCCGTGCCCCACAGAAGCTTCGTGCCCGTCGCCTCCATCTTGGACGCGAAGTAGTCGACGATCTCCCCGAGGTTCCGCGTCTGCTCGGCGAAATCGGCGCCTTCGGGCCGCACGTCCGCATCGTGGAAGCAGAAGAACGGCTGGCCGAGGATGCCGAACAGATCGAACGCCGCATCGGCCTTGGCCTTCGCCTGTGCCATCCCGTCGCCGAACCACGGCCGCTCGAACGTGCGCCCGCCGAACGGATCGCCGCCCTCCCACGCGAAGCTGTGCCAGTAGGCGACGGCGAAGCGCAGATGCTCGGCCATCGTCTTGCCGCCGACCACCTCGGACGGGTCGTAGTGCCGGAAGGCGAGCGGATTGGTGCTCTCCGGGCCTTCAAAGGCGATGGGGGCGATATCGGCGAAATAGCTCATGGTCTTACAGGTCCTTCAGGGCGGCATAGGTGGCACGGTAGCGCTCCTGCGCCTCGGCATAGGCCGGGACGAGCGCGCGGTCGGGTTCGATGCGGGTGGCGACAGGCGGCGGCGTGGCGATCTCGGGTCCGGCGCCCTCGGCCGCCATCAGCCCGAGCCGAGCAGCGCCGAGCGCGGCGCCGAAATCGCCCGCGGCCGGGACCGCGATCTCGGTGTCGAGCGCGGTGGCGATGATTTTCAGCCAGAGTTCCGAGCGCGCGCCGCCGCCGACGGCCAGCAGCTCGGTGATCTGCGTACCGGTCGCCGACAGCGCGTCGAGGCTGTCGCGGAAGGCGAAGGCGACCCCGTCGAGCACCGCGCGGGTCAGCGCCGCGGCATCGGTGCCGTGGTCTATCCCGGTCAGCACGCCGCGGATCGCCGCGTCATTGTGCGGTGTCCGCTCGCCGCCGAGATAGGGCAGGAATGTCGGCCCGTTCGGCGCCGCCATCCCGCCGAGCGCCGCCGTCAGCCCCGCAGGCTCCGCGCCTAGGAGCCGCGCGGCCCAGTTCAGCGCATCGGTCGCCGCGAGGATCACGCCCATCTGGTGCCAGGTGCCCGGCACGGCGTGGCAGAACGTATGGACCGCGGTCGCCGGATCGGGCGCGAAACCATCGGTCGCGACGAAGAGCACACCGGAGGTGCCGAGCGAGACGAAGCCGCGCCCCGGCGCCACGGCGCCGACGCCGATCCCCGTCGCGGCATTGTCGCCGCCGCCACCGGCCACCACCACGTCCGCCCCGAGGCCCCATCGCGCGGCAAGATCCTCGCGCAGGACGCCCGAGATCGCGCTGCCTTCGACCAGCCGCGGCATCTGCGCCCGCGTCATGCCCGTCGCGGCGAGAAGATCGCCCGACCAGTCGCGCCTGCCGGTGTCGAGCCAGGCCGTGCCGGCCGCGTCCGACATCTCGCTCACCGCGTCGCCTGTCAGCCAGTAGCGCAGGTAGTCCTTCGGCAGGAGCACCTTGTCGACCCTGGCGAACAACTCCGGCTCGTGCGTCGCCATCCAGGCGAGTTTCGGCGCCGTGAAGCCCGGGAAGACGATGTTGCCCGTCACCGCGCGGAACCGCGGATCGGCGTCCATCCGCGCCGCTTCGACGGCCGCTCGTGTGTCATTCCACAGGATCGCCGGTCGCAGCACGTCGCCGCCCGCGTCGATCGCGACCGCGCCGTGCATCTGGCCCGACAGCCCGATCCCGCGCACCGCCCCGAGATCGGCCGCCGTCGCCAGCCTGTCCATCGCCGCGCTCGCCGCCGCCACCCAGTCGGCCGGCCGCTGTTCCGACCAGCCCGGATGCGGACGCTGCACCTCGAGGCCGACGGTCGCATCCGCTACCGGTGTCTGGTCGGCGTCGATCAGGAGCGCCTTCACACCCGACGTGCCGAGATCGAGCCCGATATACACCGCCCCGTTCCTCTCTTCGTTGCTTTCCAAATATCCCGGGGGTGCGGGGGCAGGGCCCCCGCCGCGGCTCAGGCCGCGCGCACCGGGTTCTTGCCCAGGATGATCATCGACAGGATGTCGTCCTCGGTCACGTCCTCGACCCGCTCGGTTCCGACGAGCTGGCCGTTCTTCATCACCGACACCCGGTCACACAGCTCCATCATCTCGCGCGTGTCGTGAGAGATGAGGAAGATGCCGAGCCCCTGCTTCTTCAGCTCCTGGATCAGGTCGGCCACCATCTTGGTCTCGTGGACACCGAGCGCCGCAGTGGGCTCGTCCATGATCAGGATCTTGGCGTTGAAGTAGACCGCCCGGGCGATGGCGACGGACTGCCGCTGGCCGCCCGACAATGCGCTTACCGGCTCGTTGATCTTTTTGAAGTTGGGGTTGAGCCGCGCCATGATCTTGCGCGTCTCCGCCTCCATCTTCCCGTCGTTCATGAATCCGAGCGGTGTCACGATCTCCCGGCCAAGGAACAGGTTCGCCGGCGCGTTCAGATTGTCGGCCAGCGCGAGCGTCTGGTAGATCGTCTCGATGTTGTACCGACGCGCCGCCATGGGCGAGCTGATATCGGCGACCTCGCCGTTGATCCGGATCTCGCCCGAGTCCATCCGGTAGGCGCCCGAGAGGATCTTGATCAGCGTCGACTTGCCGGCGCCGTTATGTCCCAGAAGGCCCACGACTTCCCCGGGATACAGGTCGATCGACACGTCATCGACCGCCTGCACGCCGCCGAAGCTGATCGAGATGTTCCGCATCTCGACGAGCGGGGTTTCGGTTGAATGTACCATCAGCGGACCCCCAGGCGTTTACGATAGACGATGTCGACCCAGACCGCGGCGACGAGCACCAGGCCCACGACGATGTTCTGAAGCGGTGCGTCGACGTTCATCATGACCATCCCCGATTGCAGGGACTGCATGATGAGCGCGCCGAGGATCGCGCCGTAGATCGTGCCGATCCCGCCCGATAGCGCGGTGCCGCCGATCACGGCCGCGGCGATCACCCGCAGCTCGTCGAGCGTTCCGATGTCGTTGGAATGGAACGTCTGCCGGGCCGAGGCGACGACGGCGGACAGGGCGCACAGGAAGCCGATCAGCGCGAAGATCTTCACGGTCAGGAAACGCGTGTCGATGCCCGAAAGGTTCGCGGCTTCCGGGTTGCCGCCGGCAGCGAAGATGTAGCGGCCGAAGCGGGTGCGCGTGGCCACCACGGTCATCCCCACGCCCACGGCGATGAGCACCAGGACCGAGATCGGCAGGCCGTAGCCCACGACGCAGGTCTCCACGTCGGCGCAGCCGAGGCTTTCGAACTCGCGCTGCACGACGCCGGGCGGCAGGGTGTAGCTGTTCAGGATCGCGACGAAGCCAAGGATGCCGACCGCGATGATGAGGCCGACGACGATCTCGGCCCAGACGGGCTTGACCGGGAAGTCGTGGCTGATCTTCGTGCGCCGCGCCGACCACAGGCCCCAGAGGGCGGCGAGCGTGGCAACGATGCCGAGGATCCAGGACCAGGTCTCGCCGAGCGTGCCGGCGGTGCCGCCGAAGCTTGCAAAGGTGTCGTCGAGCGGGCCGATCGTCTGGCCGCGGGTCAGGAACCACGCGACGTTGCGCCAGACCAGAAGACCGCCGAGCGACACGATGAAGGCCGGAATTGTCAGATACCCGACAAGCCAGCCGTGGAACGCGCCGATGAGCGCTCCGGCGACGAGGCCGACGATGATCGCCAGCGGCGCGATGACCGGGCTGCCGAGCGAGACGCCGAAGAAATCGGGCAGGTAGACCGTCTGCGTCATCGCCATGAGCGCCGAGCAGGTGGCCAGGACCGAGCCGACGCTGAGGTCGATGTGGCGGGTCACGATGACGAAGACCATGCCCGTGGCCATGATCGCGACCGACACGGTCTGGATCGTCAGAGTGAAGATGTTGCGGGGTGTCAGGAACCGGCCTTCGAGCAGGCCGCCCGTCATGATCTGGAAGATCAGGCAGATGACGGCGAAGGCGCCGATCATGCCAAGAAGCCTGAGGTCGATCTCGAGGCTCTCGATCAGGCTGCGCCGCCGCGGCTTGATCCCGGAACGTTGCGTGGTGTCGGCCATTCCCGATGCTCCCCCGAATGGCGTGGTCGTTTCGGGCCGCGGATCTCTCCTCTCCGCGGCAGCGGGGCGCCCGGTATCCGGGCGCCCCGTCGGTCAGATCAGTTGCAGGGTGCGGGGCCGTTCTCGACGCCCTGGCACAGGGTTTCCTGGTCGATCCAGCCCGCATCGACGACGACCGAGAGGTTGTCGGCGGTGATCGGAACCGGCGCCAGGAACTCGGCCCACATCGTGGTCCCGCCCGGCGAGGTCCATTCCTGCGCGCCTTCGATGTCGGACATCGCGGTGCCCGAGGCGAGCGCAACGGCGATCTCACCGGCGCGGCGGCCGAGGTCGCGCGCATCCTTCCAGACCGACACGGTCTGGGTGCCGAGCGCGACGCGGTTGAGCGCAGCGTGGTCACCGTCCTGGCCCGAGACCGGGATGCCTTCCATGCCCTGCGCCGTCAGCGCCGCGACGACACCGCCAGCGGTACCGTCGTTGGAGGCCACGACCGCATCGACGTTGTTGTCGTTCGCCGTCAGGATCTGCTCCATGTTCCGCTGCGCGTTGGCCGGAAGCCAGCCGTCGGTATAGGCCTCGCCGACGATGGTGATGGCGCCCGAATCGATCGCTTCCTGCAGGACTTCCTGCTGGCCGCCGCGGAGGAAGTCCGCGTTCGGGTCGGTGGGCGAGCCCTTGATCATCACGTAGTTGCCTTCCGGCGCGGCCTCGAGCACGGCGCGGGCCTGCATGCGGCCGACTTCGACGTTGTCGAAGGTCAGGTAGAAGGCGCGGCTGTCCTCGATCAGACGGTCATAGGCGATGACCGGAATGCCCTCGTCGGCGGCGGCCTGCACGGCCGGGATGATCGCCTGGGTGTCCTGCGCGAGGATGATGAGAGCCGAGCAGCCCTGGCCGATCATGGATTCGATGTCGGACAGCTGCGTGGCGGCAGACGACTGCGCGTCGGCCGAAATGTAGCTCGCGCCCGCGGCGTCGAGCGCGCCGACGATCGCCGCCTCGTCCGTCTGCCAGCGCTCTTCCTGGAAGTTCGACCAGCTCACGCACACGGTCGGGCTGTGGGCGTCGGCAAATGCCGACGACGCGAAGGCGACCGACGCCAGGGCGGCGGCCAGATAAGTCTTACGCATTGATTCCTCCCAAAACGGATCGGCCAAACTTGTGGCTGTCTGGCTGGCGCAAAGCCTGCGCCATTTTCATTCAGGCGTCAAAATAAATTTTGTGCGAAACGGAAAAATCAGTCGCTGCAGCGCGGCATCGGTGGAATTTCCTTGCCAATGACCGGCTGCATCTGCCCTGATAACAGGCGAACCCGGAATAATTCGTTAGGCTCGTGAACTAATGCCGCTCGAGGAGTATCGGCCCGTCGGCGATCCGACCGAAGAAGGCTGCGGCCCCGTTGCCGATGGCCATCCGGTCGCCGCGACCGGCCCGCTGCCCCGGCGCATCGTCGAAACGGTGCGCGCCGAGGGCCGCATCGCGCGTGTCGATCTGGCCAAGCGGCTCGACGTCAGCCCGGCGACGATCACCTCGGTCGTGACCGACCTCATCGCGCGCGGACTCCTGCGCGAGGTCGAGGGCCCGGTCCGGCAGGGCAGCCGCGGCCGCCCGCCCACCGCACTCGGCATCGTGCCAGCCGCCGCCCATGTCATCGGCCTCAAGCTCTCCGAGTTCCGGCATTCCGGCGTGCTGATGGATTTCGCCGGGCGCGTCGTGGCCGAAGCCGCCCTCGACCGGGCCGAACCGGCCCGCGATCTCGACCGTCTCGCCGAAGAGGCCGCGACCCTCGTCGATCGCCTTCTGAAACAGGCCGGCCGCACCGCAGGGGACGTGCTCAATATCGGCGCCGGGCTGCCCGGTTTCGTCGATCACGACGGCGGCACGCTGGCCTGGTCGCCGCTCCTGCCGGTCGGCCGTCACGATCTGGCCGGACCGCTCAGCCGCCGGCTCGGCCGGCCCGTCCGCATCGACAACGACGCCAATCTCCTGACCTTGGCCGAGCTCTGGTTCGGCCATGGCCGCCGCGTCCCGGATTTCGCCGTGGTGACGATCGAGCAGGGGATCGGCATGGGGCTCGCCATCGGCCACCGGCTCTATCGCGGGGCAGGCGCGATGGGGATGGAACTCGGGCATACCAAGGTCCAGCTCGACGGCGCGCTTTGCCGATGCGGCCAGCGCGGCTGCCTCGAAGCCTATGTTTCGGACTACGCGCTGGTCCGCGAGGCGTCGACCGCGCTCGATCTCTCGGTGCGGGCCAGCCAGTCGGCGCAGGTCATCCTCGATTCGCTGCACGACCAGGCCAAGGCCGGGAACGAGGCCGCGCGCACCATCTTCCGCCGGGCGGGGCGGTTCATGGCGCTCGGTCTCGCCAACGTCTACAACCTGTTCGATCCCTCGCTCATCGTCGTCTCGGGCGCACGTCTGCGCTACGACTATCTCTATGCCGAGGAGGTGTTCTCGGAGATGCGCACCCTCATCATCGACAGCGGCCGCCCGCCCCCGCGGATCGAGGTCAACGCATGGGGCGAATTCGGATGGGCCCGAGGGGCCGCCGCGATGGCGCTGGCAGAAGCCACCGACGCCCTCTTTGCCGGAGAAAGCGCATGATCCGCACGATGCTCCTCCTCTTGCTCGCGGCCGGTCCGGCCATGGCCGACGTCGCGTTCGAAGACGCGCGCAGCGCACTTCCCGGCCCGCCGCTTGTCTATGACGGCGGGTGGGAGCATTTCGTCGGCGGCGGCGTGGCGCTGATGGACTGCAACAACGACGCCCGGCCCGACATCTTCGCCGCCGGTGGCGCAAACCCCGCGCGGCTGTTCATCAATCGCTCCGAAGACGGCTTCGCCTTCGACGAGGGCGTGCTCGACCCTATCACCGGCGCGACCGGCGCCTACCCGATCGACATCGATGGCGACGGCAACGTCGATCTCGCCGTCCTGCGTGTGGGCGAGAACCTCCTTATGCGCGGCGACGGGCAGTGCGGGTTCGCCCGCGCGAACGAGATCTGGGGCTTCGACGGCGGCGATCGCTGGTCGACCGCCTTCTCCGCGACGTGGGAGCCGGGCCGCGACCGCCCGACGCTCGCCATCGGCAATTATGTCGATCGCTCTGATCCGGACGGGCCTTTCTTCGCCTGCGACGTGAACGAGCTGCACCGTCCGGTTCCGGACGGATATGCCGAGACCAATCTCGAACCGGGGTTCTGCGCGCTTTCCGCGCTGTTCCAGGACATTGACCGCGACGGCGCGCCGGAACTGCGGCTGTCCAACGACCGTCACTACTACGTCCGCGGCGGGTACGAGCAGCTCTGGGATCTGGATCCGCTGCACGAACGTGTCGCCGCGGGCGAATGGGAGCAGGTCTCGATCTGGGGCATGGGCATAGCCAGCCACGACCTGACCGGCGACGGCCTGCCTGAAGTTATGCTGACCTCGATGGGCGACCAGCTGATGATGATCGCCGAGGGCACGGCCTATGTCCGCGCGCCCGTCTCCATCGGCACCTATGCGACGCGTCCCCATACCGGCGAGGACGGCCGGCCCTCGACCGGCTGGCACGCGGAATTCGCCGATGTCGACAATGACGGGCTCATGGATCTCTTCATCGCCAAGGGCAATGTGGACCAGATGCCGGACATGGCCGAGCTCGATCCGAACAACCTCCTGATGCAGGGCCGGGATGGCGCCTTCACTGAAGTCGCGGCCACCGCCGGGATCGCCACGACCGATCGCGCCCGCGGCGCGGGCTTCGCCGATTTCGACGGCGACGGTCGGCTCGATCTCGTGGTCGTCAACCGCCGCGCCCCGCTCGAACTCTGGCGCAACATGTCCGATGCCGGACCGGCCCTCGCGCTCGACCTCGAACAGCCCGGCCCGAACCGCGACGCGGTCGGGGCCATCGTGGAAATCCGGCAGGACGGGTCCGTGCGCAGCTTCGAACGCCTGATCGGCGGCGGCCATGTCTCGGGCAGCCTGCTGCCGCTGCATATCGGGCTCGGAACCGGCGGTCCGGCCGAGATCCGCATCCTCTGGCCCGGCGCTGCGGACTACTCGGACTGGCAACCGGTGGATGCAGGACCCCGGACGATCAGGCGCAACTAGACCTTCATCTTTCCGGAAATACTCAGGAAACGCGAAGCTTGCTTCGCTCTCTCAGCGATCCACCGGCAGCCCGCTCGGCACGCTCTCCGGCACGCCCATCCGCCCGTCCAGCGACGACTGATCCGTCAGCGTTCCGAGGAACGCGACCAGGGCCGCGATCTCGTCGTCGGTCAGAACCAGATCCGCGGTCGGAACCGCGGCCAGCACCGCGTCGCGGATCTCGGCCGATGCGGCGGCCACGAACGGGTCGTCACCCGGCAGCGCCGGCATCGGCGTGATCGCCGGATCATACGCCGCCCAGGCCGCGCGGGGCGCCATGTGGGCGGCGAGGAAGGTCTCGAGGCTCGGATAGGCGCCGGTATGGCCGTAGGGCGCGGTCGCCGTGACGTTGCGAAGCGATGGCGTCCGGAAGGCGAACAGGTCCGCCGGATCGCCGGTTACGCGGAACCGGCCCTCGTCACGCATATGGTTCTCGAACCGCGCCCGCTTGCCGGGACCGATCTGCACGAGTCCCGTCGCATGGAAGGCGTTGTCGGTCTGGAACGGGCCGGAATGGCACGATGCACAGCCGAGTTCGCCGTAGAACAGGTCCATCCCTTCCATCGCGTCGGGCGAGAGCCGCACCTCCTCGCCGCGCAGGTAGGCGTCGAACGGGCTGTTGTCGGCGCGCCATTCGACTTCGATGAAGGCGGCGATGGCGTCAGAGACTTCGGTGAACAGGATTTCTTCCGGGCCGAAGATCTCGGTGAAGCGGGACCGGTATTCGGGAATCCCCTCGAGTCGGTCGGTCAGCAGGTCCCACGCCCCGCCGGGCCCGGTGATCCGGCCGATGCGCACGGCTTCGCTGATCTCGTTCTCGGAATAATGCCCGGCCATCTCGTCGGCCGCCAGCACCGGGAACATCGACTGGGCCGAGAGCACGCCGGCGAAGCCTGCCTCCATCTCCGCGCCCAGGGGCGTGCGGATGCCAGAGGCGCGGTGATCGTCAAGCTCCAGCCGGCCGTCATGGAACATGACCGTGAAGCTTTCGTGCCCGAGGTTCCAGAGCGCCGGCGCATGGCGCGGCAGCCGCTGCTCGGGCATGTCGGCGGGATCGGGCACCCGCTCCATCCCCAGACCCGTCGCGCCTTCGCCCATCGACAGCGCCACCCCGTCCGCCGTGCCGAGCCCGGGATGGTGGCAGGTGGCGCAGGAAATGTTGCGATTGCCCGACAGGATCGGGTCGTAGAACAGAAGCTGTCCCAGTTCCGCCAGCCGGTCATCGACCGGGCGATAGCCATCGGGGTCAACCGGATCGACCGGCGGCGCAGCCGTCTGGGCGGCGAGGCCGGTGCCGATCACAACGAGAAGAGGGGCGAGGCGGCGCATGTTCATCATGGCCCATTCTAGCGCGCGAATGGCGCCGGTTTTCAAGCGCCTTGCGCGAGACCGGCCACGTTCTCGGTCCGCCGTGTGCCAACGCCCCAGAGAATTGCCGAACCCGTGGCCGCGGCCAGGCAGGATGCGAGGAGGATCGACAGCTTGACCGACTCGAGTTCCGCCCCCTCGAAGGCAGACGAGCCGATGAAGATGGACATAGTGAAACCAACCCCGGCCAGGAAGCCCGCGCCGACCATCTGCGTCCAGGATATCTCGCCTGACAGCCGCGCCAGCCCGGTCCGCACCGCGATCCAGCAGATCGCCACGATGCCGAGCGGCTTGCCGACATAGAGCCCGAGCATGACGCCGAGGCTTTCCGGCGCGGTGACCGAGAAGCTCGACCCCAGAAGCAGGATGCCGGTGTTGAAGAAGGCGAAGAGCGGCAGGATCAGGAAGTTCGACCAGTTCTCGAGCCGGTGCTGCAGGTGGAACCCCGGCTCGCGCAGCCGCTCGATGGCGTTCTCCAGACGGGTCACGGCGGTATCGGCGATGGTTTCGGGATTGCTGCGCATCTCGGCCTCGAAGATCGCCTGGGTCTGCGCCGCCACGCCTTCGACCGTCGCCGCCCGGCGCGACGGGATCGCGGCGGCAGTCAGGACCCCGGCGAGCGTCGCGTGCAGCCCGGCCTCGTGGATGAAGAACCACAGACCGACGCCAAGCAGAAGGTAGGGCGTCCGGGCATAGACCCGGCCGACATTCAGACCGAGCATGACCGCGAAAATGGCCGCGGCGACCGCGAACTCGGCCAGGTGGAAGCCTTCGCCGTAGAACAGCGCGATCACGACGATGGCGCCGAGGTCGTCGACGATGGCCAGCGCCGAAACGAAGACCTTGAGCGAGGTCGGCACCCGGTCGCCCAGAAGCGCCATGATACCGAGCGTGAAGGCGATGTCCGTCGCCATAGGTACGCCCCAACCGTCGATCGTGGGCTGGCCCCAGTTGATCGCGGCATAGATCGCCGCCGGGACCGCCATGCCGCCGATCGCGCCGATGATCGGCAGCGCCGCGCGGGCGGGGTCGCTCAGTTCGCCGTCGATGAGCTCGCGTTTGATCTCGATCCCGACGAGCAGGAAGAACAGCGCCATCAGCCCGTCGTTGATCCAGTGCTCGACGCTCAGGCGGAACTCGGCGTCGCCGAAGGCGATCGACAGGTAGGTCTGGCGCAGCTCCTCATAGGCCTCGTGAAAGCCGATATTGGCGATCAGAAGCGCGCCGAGGGTGGCGAGGATCAGGACCAGACCGGCCGAGGCCGCCCAGTCGAAGAAATCGTTCGAGGCCAACTGGATGCGCCGGCCGAGAGGTTGCTGCACCGCTTCGATCAGCGCGTCCTCGTCCCAGGCGTCGGTGTAGTGGCGGCCATTAATGAACAGGAATGGTGCGCGTGCCGTGCCGCCGGTGATCGAGTCGCGGTCGGCGGCGAGACGTTCGTCCGTCTCGTCGGAATGCATGTCGGCGCGGAACCGCTCGATATCGAGATCGAGTGCCTCGGCGATCACCTCGACGATGCCCTGCGTGTAATGCGGCGGCCGGGACAGGAGCGCACGATGCATCTCGGCCAGCCGGCCCTGGTGCCAGGCCGCGATCGCGGCGCGCGCGGCGATCTCGCAATCGCCGTTGTTGTCGTCGTCGGCACAGAGGAACCGCAGCGCGAGCGCGGCACCGTCCGTGCCGAACCGTTCGGCGGTGCGGACGAGGATATCGCGGATGCGCCGGCTCGCCCGGTCGGAATAGTCCATGAAGACGACCATCTGCGCCCGCCCGGTCTCGCCGGCGAGGATCAGGTCTGTGTCCGGATCGAACGGTCGGGCGAGCGTGTAGGCCAAGGGCGGGATCTCCGGTCGTTCGGGGTTGAGCTAGCCCGGCGGCCCGATGAAATCCACCCCGCGCTCAGCGCCGCCAGATGTAGAGAAAAAGCATGACGGCCGCGAGAAGGTCGAGCGCGAGGATGGTGCCATAGCCCCAGTCCGGGCCCGCGGCGGGATCGGCCAGCCCCGCGACACCGACCGAAATGCCGACAAGCGCGACGACGAAGCCGATGCAGCCGAGCGCGCGGAACCCGCGCAGAAGCCCGGCCCCGAGCACGAGGTCGATCGCCGCCCCGGCCAGCAGAACCGGTGCGGCGAGGCCGCCGAGCGCGTAGGTCAGCCCGTGCGCCACCGCATTCAGGAGGAACAGGAGCCCCGCGTTCCGCAGGAGGTTCAGGCCGCGCCCGTCGAGGGCAGAGTCGGTCGTCGTCATCGTGTCCCCCTCAGCCATCGCCCGGGCAGGGCTGGCCGGCCACGCCCCAGGCGAGAACGTCGTTCACATGCTCCTGCAGGCTGTACGGTGCCGGCTCGCGCCCGCCGCCCGGATTCCACGCCCAGTGCAGGATCAGATCGTGGTCGAGATGGGTCGCGATCTCCACAAAGCTGCGCCCGCCATTGCGCTCGGGATCGCGCAGCTGGGCGCAGATCTCTTCCGAGGAGCGCCCGAACCACGCCGCCTCGACCGGCGCAAGCCGCCACGTCGCGGCGACCTGCGGGGCGTGGTGCGGCTCGGGATTGCCGCCGGTCTCGTTCATCGCGTGGCAGGTGGCGCAGGGCAGGGTCTCGGCGCCGATCCGGCTTTCGCCGGCGTTGATGTTCATCCCGTGCGGCTGCGTGCGACCGTAGGACGGTCCGGACCACATCGGAATGTTGTCCGCCCCGACATGGCAGTTGGAACAGCGCGGATGGCTCGCCACCTCGTAGATGCGCGCCCAGGCATCGAGTCCCTCGTCCGGGCTGACGCTTTCGGGCAGAGCGATCTCGACATTCTCGCCGTCTGGCAGCTCTACGCTGACGGCCTCGGGCGTTTCGGGCGCGGCATTTTCCTGCGCCGGGAGCGCGAAGGGCAGGGCGGCGGCGACAACGGCGACGGTCACGAAATGGCGCATCTCCGGCCCCCTCAGATGAAGTCGATGAAATTGCGGAACGGCATCTCGCGCAGCCGCTGCCCGGTCGCGTCGAAGATCGCGTTCGCCAGCGCCGGGGCGGCCGGCGGCACCGGAGGCTCGCCGATTCCGCGCGGGCTGTCATTGTCCTCGTTCCAGGCGACGTGGATGCGTGGCGCCTGGTGCATCCGCATCCCCTCGGCATCGTTGTAATTGGCCTGCTGCGCCATGCCGTCGGCATAGGTGATCTCGGAATTCATCGCGTGACCGAGGCCCCAGACCACCGCGCCCTGGATATGGTTCTCGATGTTCACCGGATCGACCACAATGCCCGGATCGGCCACGACCCAGACATCGTCGATGCGGATGCCGCGCTCGGTCATCGTCACGTCGACGATCTCGGCCACCGGCGTTCCGAAGCTTTCGACGATGGCGACCCCGCGGCCCTGGTTCTCGGCCCGCCCGGCGCCCCAGTCGGCCATTTCGGCGCAGCGCCGGAGCACGCCCGCCGCGACCGGGTAAGCCTCCATCAGCCGCAATCGTTCGACGACCGGGTCGGCGCCTGCGCCCCGGATCAGCTCGTCCATCAGGCTTTCGATGAAAAACCCGCCCCATGAGGCGCCGACCGACCGCCAGGACGACACCGGCGCGAGGCCCGGGACGGCATAGCCGCGGAACCGGAAATTCGGAATGTCGTAGGGCGCGTTGAAGATGCCCGCGCCGATCTGGCTGTCCGGGCCGCTGGCCGACAGCCCGATCCGGCCCATCTGCGACGCGACGACCGGCGGTGCGGCCGCCGAGATATCGACGGAAACGACCTGGCCGTCCGCGACCGTGCCCCGCCCGCGGCCGATGGCGATGTGGCGTGGGAAGTCCTGCGCGAAATCCTCTTCGCGGCTGTAGGTCAGCTTGACCGGCGTGCCCGGCATCTGCGCGGCGATCTCAGCGGCCTGCCGGATGTGTTCGAATTCCAGCCGGTGGCCGAAGGAGCCGCCGGAATACTGGTTGTGCAGCGTGATCCCTGACGCGTCCTCGCCGGTGACGCTTGCCACCACGTTCCGCACGAAGCCCGGGATCTGGTGCCCGGTCCAGACCTCCGATCCGGCCGGATCGACCCGGACGATGGCGTTCAGCGGCTCGAGCGGCTGGTGCGCCACGTAAGGCGCGCGGTATTCCGCCTCGATGACCTCGCCACCTGCGGCGTCCACGTCGCCGTCATTGCGCCACTCGGCATCGAGCCGATCGGGGACGAACGACTCCGACAGCGCCGCCCAATGGCCGTCCTGATCGGCAGGATAGTTCGCCGGCGCCCAGTCGGTCTCGATCGCGTTCGCCGCCCGGATCGCGCGCCACGTGTTGTCGGCCACGACCGCGATCCCGTTCGTCACCTCGAGGACTTGCGACACACCACGCATGGCCTCGGCGGCGCTGGCATCGTAGCTAGACAGCGGGCCGCGTCGCGGGCTCATCCGGACTGCGGCGTGGACCATGCCCGGCACCGACAGGTCGATGCCGTAGGCCTGCGTCCCGGTGGATTTCGCGGGGATGTCCAGTCGCTCGACCGGCTGGCCGATCAGCCGCCACTCCGACCGGTGCCGCAGGCTCACGCGGGTGACCGGCTCGATCCCGGCGGCCCGTGCGGCCAGCGCCTGATAGGGGATCTCGGTGCCGTCGCGCAGCAGAACATGGCCCGCCCGCGTCCGCAGGTCCGCGACCGGTTGCCCGGTTTCCAGCGCGGCAGCCGCCTTGAGCGTTTCGCGCGCCACCGCGCCGGCCTGCCGGAGCTTGTCGAAGCTGTCCGCCACCGAGGTCGATCCGCCCGTGCCCTGAACGCCGAGCACCTTGATCGCCGAGAAGATGATCCCGTGCAGCGCCGCCGCCGACAGGGGCGCGATCCGCGCGAGATCCTCGGCGGCGTCGTTGGCGAAGGCGCCGTTGAAGTAAGCCGGGGAGGGGGTGCCGAAATCGGTCTCGAACTGCCCGGGCTCGAGGTCGAGTTCCTCGGCGATCAGCGTTGCCTGCATCTGTGCCACACCCTGACCGAGATCGGCATGGGGCGTGATCAGCATGATCCTGTCGGAATCGATCCGGACCCACGGATTGAAGGTCGCCGCCCCCTCCGGCAGCCCGTCCTCGAGCGGGTTCGCGTGCGGCTTGCGCACAACCCAGGTGCCGAAGGCGACGCCGCCCGCGACAGCGGCCGAGCCGATCAGGAAGGTCCGGCGGGCGATCTTTCCTATGCTGGCCATGGCTCAGCCCTCCCGCATGGTCGTCGCGGCCGCGTGAATCGCGGCGCGGATGCGCGGATAGGTCCCGCAGCGGCAAAGGTTGCCCGACATGACCGCGTCGATGTCCTCGTCCGTGGGCTCGGGAATACGCGCGAGCAGATCGGCGGCCTGCATGATCTGACCGGACTGGCAGTAGCCGCACTGCGCGACCTGATGCTCGATCCAGGCGGCCTGCACGGCATGGAGCGCCTCCGGCGTGCCGAGCCCCTCGATCGTCGTGATCGACGCCCCCTCTAGATCGCCGATCGCCGTCTGGCAGGATCGCACCGCCATGCCATCGACATGCACGGTGCAGGCGCCGCACTGGGCGATCCCGCAGCCGTATTTCGTGCCGGTCAGTCCAAGCTCGTCGCGCAGGACCCACAGCAGCGGCATGTCGGGTTCCACGTCGATGTCGCGGGCCTCTCCGTTGACGGTGATCTGCATGGGCGCGCGCTCCTTCAGGCTCGGTCTACCGGCGGGATACCGGAAGGTCTGACAAATTGGTCAATAACTGTCAATCCGTTTCAAAGGGCCGCGCCGGGGTTGCGGTGAGGCTCTGCGGACGGACAGGGTGGCGGGAGATCGCAGGACAGGGGACAGGCATGGCAAGCGTGGGATTCATCGGGACGGGACATATCGCGGCGCCCATGGCGCGGCTGGCCGCACGGAACGGACACGAGGTCACCGTATCGCGCCGGTCCGAAGACGTCTCCTCCGATCTTGCGGCCGCCGGGCTCGGGATCGGGGTTGCCGAAAACCAGGAGGTCGTCGATGCGTCCGAGATCATCGTGCTTTCGCTTCGGCCGGCCGTCTGGCGTGACATCGCCTCGGGGCTAAGCTTTCGCGCGGATCAGCGCATCGTGTCGGTCATGGCCGGCGTCCCGCGCGACGATATCGCGGCGGCCTGCGCGCCGGTCACGGACATCAGCCTGACAATCCCCTACGGCCACCTGGAACACGGCGGCTGCCCGCTGCCGATCTGGCCCGGGCCGGAGCCGGTCGAAACGCTCTGGGGCGGCGCGAACCCGGTCCTGCCGCTCGGGTCGGAAGACGACATGACCCATGTCTTCCACGCGGGCGCCGTCACCTCGGGCGTCCTGATGCTGCTCGAGGCCGCGGCACGACAGATGGGCGAGGCGACCGGGGATGCCGCGACGGCGGAAACCTATCTCACCCGGCTCGTCGGCAGCTATCTTCTTGCGCTGCCCCCCGAGGCCGGCGCGATCGGCGACGCGCTGTCGGGCCTCGCCACGCCATCGACGCTCAACAACACGATGCTCCAGCACCTGCGCGATGCCGGCGCGGACAAGGCCGTTGCGGCCGCCATAGACGCGATGGCGCGCGGAGATCTCAGGTGATGACGTCGGGCCCAGTGCGGCCCGTCCGCGCCTTCAGCCCCGTCAGCGCCTCTGCCGCCTCGATGATCGGCGCAAGCGCCTCCTGCGGATCGGCGTCGAGCTTTGCCGGATCGGTCTCCAGCCGTTCCAGGTAGACCCGCACCGTCGCGCCCACCGTGCCGGTGCCGGACAGCCGGATGACCACCCGTCCGCCGCCAGACAGCTGGAACCGCAGGCCCTGCTGCTCGGCCACGGACCCGTCCACCGGATCGTGATAGGCGAACTCGTCGGCCGCCTCGACCGTCAGCGGCCCGGCGGCGCTGCCCGGCAGGTCGTCCAGCCGGCCCCGGATCTCGTCGACCATGGCGTCGGCGATCGCGGTCTCGACCTCTTCGTAATCGTGGCGGGTGTAGTAGTTGCGCCCGTAGCTCTTCCAGTGATCTGCCATCAGCTCCGCGACCGGCTGCTTTTTCTCGGCCAGGATGTTCAGCCACAGCAGCACGGCCCAGAGACCGTCTTTCTCGCGCACGTGGTCCGACGAGGTCCCGGCGCTCTCCTCGCCGCAGATCGTGATCCGGCCGGCATCGAGGAGGTTGCCGAAGAACTTCCATCCCGTCGGTGTCTCGTAACAGTCGAGCCCGAGCTTCTCCGCCACCCGGTCCACTGCGCCCGAGGTCGGCATCGACCGCGCCAGCCCTTTCAGACCGCCCTTGTAGGCCGGGGCCAGCGTCGCGTTCGCCGCGAGAGCGGCAAGGCTGTCGGAGGGCGTGACGTAGATCCCGCGCCCGAGGATCATGTTCCGGTCCCCGTCGCCGTCCGAGGCCGCACCGAAATCCGGTGCATGAGGGCCCATCATCCGGTCCATGAGGTCCTTGGCCCAGATCGGGTTCGGATCCGGATGGCCGCCGCCGAAATCGGGCAGGGGGACCGCGTTCAGCACCGATCCCGGCGCCGCGCCGAGCCGGTCCTCGAAGATCGCCTTGGCGTAGGGTCCGGTGACGGCGTGCATCGCGTCGAAGACCATGGTGAAGCCGCCTGCGAACATCTTCGCGATGGCGTCGAAATCGAACAGGCTCTCCATCAGCATGGCGTAGTCAGTCACTGGATCGACGACCTCGACCTCCATCTCGCCCATCCGGTGCGTGCCGATGGCGGACAGATCGACATCGTGCGCCGACAGGATGCGGTATTCGCTGATCGTCTTCGTTGCCGCAAAGATCTTCTCGGTCACCGACTCAGGGGCCGGGCCGCCATTGCTGCCGTTGTACTTCAGGCCGAAGTCGCCTTCGGGACCGCCCGGGTTATGGGACGCCGACAGGATGATCCCGCCCGTCGCCTTGCGCGACCGGATCAGGTGCGAGGCCGCCGGCGTCGACAGGATCGCGTTCTGCCCGACGATGACCTTAGTCACGCCCTCGGCCGCGGCCATGCGCAGCACCACCTGCGCCGCACGGTCGTTGAAATAGCGCCCGTCGCCGCCGAGAACCAGCGTGGCACCTTTCGCGCCGCCGATCCCCTGCCAGACCGCCTGGACGTAATTCTCGAGGAAATGCGGCTCCATGAAGACCGACACGCGCTTGCGCAGGCCGGAGGTGCCGGGCTTCTGGCCGTCGATCGGCCGGGTCGCGATGGTCTCGATCTGCATGGTCTCCCTCCCTTGCGGTCCGTCCGTGTGAAGCATGCGTTCCCCGCGGCGGAATTCAACCGGATTTCCGGGCCGCCTCACGCGTGGTCGCGCTTGCACCCGGGGGCCGGCGGTGCGTAGCATCCGCCCCAGATGACCGCGATCGACCCCCTCCGCGCCGCCGACCGACTGCCGCCGGCTCTCAGCCGCCTGCGCATCCCGGCCGTGGCCGCACCGATGTTCATCGTCTCGGGACCGGATCTGGTGATCGCCCAGTGCTGCGCGGGAATCGTCGGGTCGTTTCCCGCCCTGAATGCGCGCGAGGCCGAGGGCGAGCCGCCAATGCTCGAGGTCTGGCTGAAACGCATCACCGAAGCGCTCGATGCCTGGAACCAGTCCCATCCCGACCGCCCCGCCGCGCCCTTCGCCGTCAACCAGATCGTGCATCGGTCCAACACGCGGCTCGAACGCGACCTCGAGATCTGCGCGAAGTGGAAGGTGCCGATCTGGATCACCTCGCTCGGCGCGCGCCCCGAAGTGAACGAAGCGGCCCATTCCTGCGGCGGCATCGCGCTGCATGACGTCATCAACGACACGTTCGCGCGCAAGGCCATCGCAAAGGGGGCGGACGGGCTGATCGCCGTCGCCGCCGGGGCGGGCGGCCATGCCGGCCCGCAATCGCCCTTCGCGCTCGTCCAGGAAATCCGCACCTGGTTCGACGGCCCGCTGCTCCTGTCCGGCTCCATCGCCACCGGCCGCGCGATTCTGGCCGCGCAGGTCATGGGCGCCGATCTCGGCTATATCGGCTCGCCCTTCATCGCGACCGAAGAGGCCAACGCCGATCCCGCCTACAAGGAGATGATCGTCGCGGCCGGCGCGGAAGATATCGTCACATCGTCCCTGTTCACCGGGGTCTCCGGGAACTACCTCAAGCCCTCGATCACGCGCGCAGGCCTCGACCCTGACAACCTGGGCAGCGCGGACGCGTCCTCGATGAGCTTCGCGGGCGGGTCGTCCAAGGCGAAGGCCTGGCGCGACATATGGGGGTCGGGGCAGGGGATCGGCGCGGTGAAGGACGTCGTTCCGGCCGCCGCGCTTGTGGACCGGCTTGCCGCGGACTACGAAGCGGCCCTGAACGGTGTCGTGGCCTACGCGGCGGGGAGGAGCTGATGGACCTGGGCATGTCGGATCGCGTCAGACCGCTGGTGGAGCAGGTCCGCCGGATGGTTATGGACGAGATCGCGCCGCTCGACGCCGAATACGAGGCTGAGGTCGGCAGGCACCCCTCCGGCGACCGTTTCCAGCGCACCGCCCGGCAGGACGAGATCCTCGAAGGCCTGAAGGCGAAAGCAAAAGAGCGCGGGCTCTGGAACTTCTGGCTCACCGACAGTGACCGCGGCTTCGGGCTGTCCACTGTCGAATACGCCTACCTCGCAGAGGAGATGGGCAAGGTCGGCATCGCCGCCGAGGTCTTCAACTGCAACGCGCCCGATACCGGCAACATGGAAGTGCTGGAGCGGATGTGCACAGAGGCGCAGAAAGCGCCGTGGCTGCCCGATCTCCTCGACGGAAAGATCCGGTCGGCCTACGTGATGACGGAACCGAACGTCGCCTCGTCCGACGCCACCCAGATCGCGCTGGAGGCGACCCGGGACGGCGACGAATACGTTCTGAACGGCGAGAAACACTGGATTTCCGGCGCCGGCGATCCGCGCTGCAAGCTCTACATCCTGATGGCCTGCACCGACCCGGATGCGGAAAAACACCGCCGCCATACGATGTTCCTGCTCCCGTCCGACGCGCCGGGCGTCGAAGTTCTGCGCCCGATGCAGGTGATGCATA
Organism: Rhodobacterales bacterium HKCCE3408; assembly: GCA_015689705.1. Classification (GTDB taxonomy): domain Bacteria; phylum Pseudomonadota; class Alphaproteobacteria; order Rhodobacterales; family Rhodobacteraceae; genus HKCCE3408. The sequence goes on along the minus strand of WVSN01000014.1, from coordinate 44,946 downwards.
CCGACGACGCGCCGCACGGGCATATGCATATCCGGTTCACAAATGTCCGCGTGCCCGCCGACCAGGTCATCCTCGGCGAGGGCCGCGGCTTCGAGGTCGCGCAGGGCCGTCTCGGCCCCGGGCGCATCCACCACTGCATGCGCGCCATCGGGCAGGCGGAATACGCGCTGGAACTCATGTGCCGCCGGGCGCTCAGCCGCGAGGCCTTCGGCAAGCGGCTCGCCGATCTCGGCGCCAACCACGACATCATCGCCAATGCGCGGATGGAGATCGAGATGGCGCGCCTTCTGTGCCTCAAGGCGGCATGGATGATGGACCATGAAGGCGTGCGTGCGGCGCAGCCCTGGATCTCGAAGATCAAGGTCGTGGCCCCGCTCATGGCTCTGAAAGTGGTCGACGAGGCGATGCAGATGCACGGGGCAAGCGGCCTGTCCCAGGATTTCCCATTGGGCGCGATGTGGACCCGGCTCCGCACCCTCCGGCTCGCCGACGGGCCGGATGCGGTGCACCGCCGCCAGGTCGCCCGCGCCGAACTCAGAAAGTATTCCAACGCGTCATGAGGCAGGATCTCGACACAAGGGTCATCACCGCGTGGATGGCCGCGCAGATCTCGCAGTTCCGCGGGCCGGTTCACGCGCAGAAATTCGAGGACGGGCAGTCGAACCCGACCTTCCTACTGTCGGCACGGTCGGGGAATTACGTCCTGCGTCGCAAGCCGCCGGGCAAGCTCCTGAAATCGGCCCACGCGATCGAACGCGAATACCGTGTGCAGAAAGCCCTAGAACACACGAACGTCCCGGTCCCGAAGATGATCGCGCTCTGCGAGAACGACGCGCTCATCGGATCGAGCTTCTACCTGATGGAATTCGTCCGCGGCCGGGTCTTCGACGATCCGTCGCTGCCGGGGCTCGACAAGGCACAGCGCACGCAGGTCATCGACGAGATGTGCAAGACGCTCGCCGCGATCCACTCGGTCGATCTCGACGCGACGGGTCTCTCCGATTACGGGCCGCGCGGCGACTATTTCGCCCGGCAGATCGACCGCTGGTCGGAGCAATACTACGCCAGCGAGACCGGGACGCTCGCCGAAATGGACGAACTCATCTCCGAGCTCAAGCGCGTGAAGCCCGCAGATGACGGGCAGGTGGTGCTGGTCCACGGCGATTACCGGCTCGACAACATGATCTTCGACCGCGACACGCTGAAATGCCTCGCCGTGATCGACTGGGAACTTTCGACACTGGGCCACCCGATGGCCGATGTCGCCGCCGTCATCATGCAATGGCAGATGCCGCCCGGACCCGCCGGACGGGGCCTGCGCGGCGTCGACCGCTGGACGCTCGGCATCCCGTCGGACGAGGAATTCGTCTTCCGCTACTGCGCCCGCCGCAAGATCGAGTTGCCGCGCCATTTCGGCTTCTATGTCGCCTTCGCTTTCTTCCGCATGGGCGCGATCCTTCAGGGCGTGAAGAAGCGCGCGCTCGACGGCAACGCCTCGAACCCGAAGCGCGCGCTCGAACTGGGCGAGATGGTGCCCGACTTCGCCCGCCAGGGCCTGAAGGCGCTCGCCGACGGCTAGGCCCGCAGCCGCCCCTTCATCTTTCTGAAAGTACTCCGGGGGTGCGGGGGCAGCGCCCCCGCGTCTCAGACCATCTTGGCCAGCCGCTCGGTATGGAACATCGCGTCGCCCAACTGGTGGTCGATCATCGTCAGCCGCTTGGCGTAGTGCGAGGACGGATATTCCCACGTCATCGCAACCCCGCCCTGCATCTGGATCGTCTCCTCGGCCACGAGCCGCGCGATCTTCCCCGTCAGCGCCTTGGCCTGCGCAACCGCCTTGCCCTGGGCCTCGGTCCCCATCGCCGCCGCTGCGCGGATCACGATCGAGCGCGCCTGTTCCGTCTCGATGGCAAGATCGACGGCCCGGTGCTGCAGCGCCTGGAACGTGCCGATCGGGCGGCCGAACTGCTTCCGTGTTTTCAGGTAGTCGGTGAAGAGCGCCAGCGCCGCATCCATCGCCCCGACGGCCTCGGCCGCAAGCGCGAGCCGCCCCCGGTCGAGCGCGTCGGCGATCGCCGCGCCCGCATCGGCGATCAGCACCTCGCCGGGCGCCTCCTCGAACACGACCTCCGACGCGCCGCCGCCATCGATCATGCCATAGGGAGTGACCGACGCGTCACCCGCCGCGACAGAGACAAGCGCCGTCTTCCCGTCTGCCAGCGCCGCGACGAGGAACCGGTCCGCGACATGCCCGCCATAGACGACCGACTTCCGCCCGGTGACCTTACCGCCTCTGAACTCCGTCGATCCCGCCTCCGGCTCCCATGGCGCGTCCGGCTCGTCGACGGCCAGCGCCAGCCGCTCCGTGCCGTCCAGCGCCGGGCCGGTCTCCGCGCCCGCCGTCGCCAGCAGCGTCAGCCCCATCATCTGCGCCAGAACCGGCTCGGGGCAGAGCGCCCGGCCCAATGGTTCGAACACGCAGGTGATATCGAAGCCCGCCCCGCCGAACCCACCCTGGTCCTCGCTCAGGAAGGCGTGGAACAGGCCAAGCTCCGCGAGCCCGGACCACATCGCCGGGTCATGCCAGGGCGCCTCGTAGGCCACTTTCGTGCGGTGTTCGAACCCGCAGGCATCGTCGAGCAGCCGGCCGAGGGAGTCGGCCAGCATGCGCCGGTCATCGGACATTTCGAAATTCATCAGCCGAGCATCCCCTTGGCGAGAATGTTCCGCTGGATCTCGTTCGACCCGCCATAGATCGAGATCTTGCGGTTGTTGAAATAGCTCGCCGCCGCCTGCGCGTGCCCGTCGGGCGCGAGCGCGAGGTTGCCCTCGAGCGCCTCGGACGGAAACGGCGCCGCCGCCGGGCCAAGCGCCTGGCGCGCGAGGTCGTTCAGCGCCTGCCGCACCACCGTCCCCTTGATCTTCAGCATCGACGCTTCGGGGCCGGGCGCACCGGTCTTCTCGGCCCGCGCCAGCATCCGCAGATTGGTGATCCGCACCGCTTCCAGGTCCATCTCGACCTCGGCGATCCGCGCGGCGAAAAGCGGGTTCTCGATCAGCGGCTTGCCGCCCCGCCGCACCGCGCGCGCCAGCTTCTTCAGCCCGTCGAGCGCGGCGACGGAAAATCCCGTCATCGCGATGTTCGACCGTTCGTGGCCGAGGAGATACTTCGCGATCGTCCAGCCCGTGTTCTCCTCACCGACCAGATTGCCGACGGGCACCCGCACATCGGTCAGGAACACCTCGTTGACCTCGTAGCCGCCCTCGATCAGCCGGATCGGACGGACCTCGATGCCCGGGCTGTCGAGGTCCATCAGCAGGAACGAGATCCCTTCCTGCGGCTTGCCCTCGGTGCTCGTCCGCACCAGGCAGAAGATCCGGTTTGCGTGCTGCGCCAGCGTCGTCCAGGTCTTCTGGCCGTTCACTATGTAATGGTCGCCGTCCCGCACCGCGCGCGTCCGCAGGCTGGCGAGATCCGACCCCGCGCCCGGCTCGGAATAGCCCTGGCACCACCAGTCGGTGCCGTCGAGGATGCGCGGCAGGTACTCCGCCCGTTGCGCCTCGGTGCCGAATTTCATCAGGACCGGCCCGAGCATCTTCAGTCCGAACGGCACGATCCGCGGCGCATGGGCCAGCGCGCATTCCTCCTCGAAGATATGCTGGAAGATAGCCGACCAGCCCTGGCCGCCATACGCCTTCGGCCACGCCCCGCCGAGCCAGCCGCGCGCGTTCAGGATCGCATGCCAGCGTTCGTAATCCGCCTTCGTCAGCTCCTGCCCACGGCGGACCTTGTTTGACAGCTCGCCGGGCAGCTTCTCCGACAGGAAGGCGCGGACCTCGTCCTGGAATTCCTGCTCCTCGGGCGAATAGCTCAGGTCCATTTCACTCCTCCCGGTTCATCTCGGCGAAGGTGCCGCCGGTCTCCGCCATGCGGGCGAGAATGCTGGGCACTTGCCAGAACTGCGGATCGTCCCCGGCTAGCCGCTCGATCGTGGCCACGATCTCCGCTGCGCCGAGCGTGTCGGCATGGTGCATCGGCCCGCCGCGCCAGCGCGGGAAACCGTAGCCGAACAGGAATACCGCGTCGACGTCGATAGGGCGGAGCGCGATGCCCTCCTCGACCACCCGCGAGGCCTCCGAAATCATCGCGGTCATGTAGCGCTCGACGATCTCCTCGGCGGTGAAGCTGCGCGGCGCGATCCCGTGGCGTACCCGCTCGGCCTCGATAAGCGGCGCGACCTCGGGGTTGGGACCGGATCCGCCCTCGTACAGATACCAGCCGCGCCCGGTTTTCCGGCCGAGCCAGCCGTTCTCGCACATCGTGTCGGCCACCGTCGAATAGCGCTCGTCGGGATGGCGCGTCGCCGCGTGCCGCTTCCGCGTCGCCCACCCGATATCGAGCCCGGCCAGGTCCGACACCTCGAACGGACCCATGGCGAAGCCGAAGCCACGCATCGCGGCGTCGATCTCCTGCGGGCTGGCGCCGTCGAGCACGAGGTGATCGGCCGCCTTCCGGTAATGGTTCATCACGCGGTTGCCGATGAACCCGTCGCAGACGCCGGACCGAACCGCGATCTTGCCGAGCCGCTTGCCGAGCTTGAAGGCCGTCGCCGTGACCTCGGGCGCGGTCCGGTCGCCGACCACGACCTCGAGCAGCTTCATTACATGCGCGGGCGAAAAGAAGTGGAGCCCGATGAACTCCTCCGGCCGCTTCAGCGTCTGCGCCAGCGCGTTGACGTCGAGATAGGAGGTGTTGGTCGCGAGGATCGCGCCGGGGCAGGCGTCCTCCATCGCGGATAGCACTTCGCGCTTCACTTCGAAATCCTCGAACACCGCCTCGATCACCAGGTCGCAGCCCGACAGGTCGCCCATCTCCGTCGTCGCGGTCAGCGGCAGGGCGTCGCGCGTCTCCTGCGCCATCCGCCCACGCTTCACCGCTCCATCAAGGTTCTTGCCGACCGTGCTTATCCCCCGGTCGAGCGCGTCCTGTGCCCGTTCGACCATCGTCACCGGATACCCGGCAAGCAGGAAGGCCGAGGCGATGCCCGAACCCATCGTGCCCGCCCCGATCACGCCAATCTTGGTGATATCGCGTGCCGTCGCCCCGGCCTCGGGGATCTTCTGCACTGCACGTTCGGCGAAGAAGGCATGGATCAGCCCGGCGCGCTGCGGGCTCTCGATACAGGCGTTGAACCCGGCGCGCTCGATGGCGAGACCCTCGGGCAGGGGGCCGGTGCAGGCGCGGATCGCCTCGACGCATTTGTGCGGGGCAAACAGGTGCCCCTGCGTCTCGCGCAACTGCGCCTCGGCCGCATCCAGCGCCGCGTCATCCGGCGTGACCGCGATCCCGCCCGTCCGCCGCGTCGGCAGCTCGCCGGTCAGCGCCGCCTCGGCCCAGTGCAACGCCAGCTCGCGCGGGTCACCGTCCGCAATCCGGTCGACGAGCCCCATCTCCAGCGCCTCGTCCGCTCCGATCCGCCGGCCCGTGGTGATGAGCCCGATGGCCTTCGGGATGCCGGTCAGGCGCGGCCCGCGCTGAGTCCCGCCCGCGCCTGGAATGACGCCGAGCGTGACCTCCGGAAACCCGACCGCGACACCCGGCACAGCGATCCGCGCATGGGCCGAGATCGCAACTTCCAGCCCGCCGCCAAGCGCCGCGCCGTGCAGCACGGCCACAACGGGCTTCGCGCTCGCTTCGATCACGTTGCAGACCTCAGGCAGCCACGGATCACGCGGCGGCTTGCCGAACTCGGTGATGTCGGCCCCGGCGATGAAGGCGCGGCCCTTGCCGTAAAGCCCGATCGCCTCGACCCCGGGCTCGGCCGCCATCGCGGCCATCGCCTCGACGATCGCCATGCGCAGGGCGTGGCCCGCGGCGTTCACCGGCGGGCTGTCGAAGCCGATCAGCCCGATCCGTCCGACGATCTCGGTTGCGACTGCGCCCATGGACTGCCTCCCTGTCTCCGGGGACCGTGATAGCACGCAGCGCGGCGGGGCCAAGCCGAATGGCTTGCCTCAGCCGATCGGCCGGATGAGCCCTTCCTGCGCTACCGACGCAACGAGCCGCCCCTCGGTGTCGAAGATCTGCCCGCGCGTCAGCCCCCGCCCGCCGCCGGACCACGGGCTGTCCATCGCGTAGAGATGCCAGTCCGAGAAGCGGGGCGGCCGGTGGAACCAGACGGCGTGATCGAGGCTCGCGGTCATCACCCGGCCGGAATACCCGCTCTCGCCATGCGGCCTGAGCGCCGACCAGAGAAGCATGAGATCCGAGGCATAGGCGAGGAAACAGCGCTCCAGCCAGTCCGGGGCGTCCTCGACCCGTCGCGCCAGACGGAACCATGCCTGGTGCGCGTCGCCCGCCGGTTTCGGATCAGCGTGGTCGTAGGGCTCGATTGGCCGCACGTCGATCGCCGAGGGCCGCAGGATATCGTCCCGCCGCGCCGGATCAGCCCGCTCCGCCAGCTTCGTCTTCAGCGCCTCGCGCGTCGGCAGGCCGTCGGGCGGCGGCACGTCGGGACTTGAATGCTGATGCGCATGCCCCTGTTCTTCCACGTGAAAGCTCGCCGCGAGGTTCAGGATCTGCCGCCCCGACTGGATCGCCACGACCCGCCGCGTGGTGAAGGACCCGCCGTCGCGGGCGCGGTCGACCTCGTAGATCACCGGCCGAGACGGATCGCCCGGCCGCATGAAATAGGCGTGCAGTGAATGGCAGGCCCGGCCCTCGACCGTATGGCTCGCCGCGGCCAGCGCCTGCGCCACGACCTGACCGCCGAATATGCGCTTCGTCGTCTCGCCGCCCGCGCCCGGGCCGCGGAACAGATCATCCTCCAGCCGCTCGATTTCGAGAAGCGAAACAAGGGTATCGACCGGATCGCTCATGTGCGTCTCAAGGCTCCCGTCAGGTGTGTCAGCGCGAAGATAACCGCCGCTGCGCAGACGATCGACGGCCCCGTCGGCGTGTCGAGCCTGAGCGACATCAGGATGCCGAGGCCCGTCGCCACGACGCCCACCGCCGCCGCGCCCACCGCCATCGCTTCGGGCGAGCGGGACAAGGGTCGCGCTGCTGCAGCCGGGATGATGAGGAGCGCGATGATGAGAAGCGCACCGACGACCTTGATCGCCACCGCGACCACCAGCGCCATGGCCAGCGTCAGCACCAGACCCTCGCGGCGCGGATCGAAGCCGGCCGCCCGCGCGAGTTCGGGGCTGACCGTCATGGTCAGGAGCGCCGGCCAGCGCCACGCGATCAACGCCAGGACCGCCGCACCGCCGCCCCAGATGATCGCGAGGTCGGTGCGTGTGACGGCGAGGATGTCGCCGAACAGGAACACGCCCGGATCGATCCGCGGTCCGGGCAGCAGCGACACGGCGACCAGCCCGAAAGCGAGCGCGGAATAGGCCAGCACGCCCAGGATCGCGTCGGGCCCGAGCTTCCGCTCCGCCAGGCCCGAGATCGCCAGCGCCATCGCGAGGCAGACCGCCAGCACGCCCGCCGACAGGGGCAGGGACAGCGCCAGTGCCAGCGCGACGCCGAGGATCGAGGCATGGGCCGTCGCGTCGCCGAAATAGGCGAGCCGACGCCAGACCACGAAGGCGCCAAGCGGCCCCGCGGCCAGCGCGACGCCGATCCCGGCCAGAGCCGCCCGGACGAGGAAATCGTCGAGCATCGCCTAACCGCCCCCGGCAGCAGCCGCCGGGGCCGCATCGGCATGATCGTGGTGATGCCCGTGTGCATGGTCGTGGCGGTATAGCGCCAGCGCGCCATGGGTCCCGGTGCCGAAGAGAGCGCGGTATTCCGGGGCCGAGGCCACTGTCTCCGGATGCCCTTCGCAGCAGATATGGCCGTTGAGGCAGATGACCCGGTCGGACGCGCTCATCACGACGTGCAGATCGTGGCTGACCATCAGCACCGCGCAGCCGGTCTCGTCCCGCAGCGCCTCGATCCGGCGGTAGAAGGCCGCCGCGCCCGGCTGGTCGAGGCCCGTCGTCGGCTCATCGAGGATCAGGATCTGCGGTTTGCCGATCAGCGCGCGGGCCAGCAGCACCCGCTGCATCTGTCCGCCGGAAAGATCGGACAGCGTGCGGTCCTCCAGCCCATCCGCACCGGCCGAGGCCAGGGCCGCCCGCATCTCCGCCGCCGGAACGCGCCGGGGCAGGGAGAGGAAGCGCGCCACGCTCATCGGCAGCGTCGCGTCGATATGAAGCCGCTGCGGCACGTAGCCGATCCGCAATCCCTGCGCCTGCACGACCCGGCCGCGCGTCGGTTGAACTGCGCCGATCAAAGCCTTGACGAGGCTGGTCTTTCCAGATCCATTCGGGCCGACGACGGTGACGATCTCGCCCGGCTCGATGGCCAGCCGCACGTCGTGCAGCACGACCTGCCGGCCATAGGTCAGGTCGACGCTCTCCGCGCTGATGAGGCTCATGGCGTCTCCCCGGCGCAGGCGGGGCACAGGCCCTCGGCCTCGATCACCTGCCGCTCGACCGCGAAGCCGGCCGCCCGTGCGGCCTCGGCCAGCGGGCGCGCGGCCCTGTCGCTGTCGATCTCGGCCACCATCTCGCAGCCCCTGCAGATCATGAAGATCGGGGCCGTTTCGCCATGGTCGCCCGTGCAGGCGACGAAGGCGTTCAGACGCTCGACCCGGTGGGCAAAGCCATGGCCGACGAGGAAATCGAGCGCGCGGTAGGCGACCGGCGGCTGCGCCGAATGCCCCTCGGCGCGCAGACGGTCGAGCACGTCGTAGGCGCCGAGCGCGCGGTGTTCCTCAAGGAGCATGGCGAGCACGCGCTTCCGCACCGGGGTCAGCCGCAGTCCTTCGGCCGCCGCACGCGCCTCGGCCGCTGCCATCGCGTCCGCGATGCAGCTGGCGTGGTCGTGGCGGTCGAAGCCGCTGGCGCTCATCGCGTCCGCTCCCGATTTGCGGTTGTAATGTTATAACGTAGCATTTATGCGGTTCTCCGCTTTTGTCAGATGGAACCGACCATGTCCAACGGATTCTTGGCGGCGCTCACCGCCGCTGCGCTGCTCCTCTCCGGCGCGGCACGGGCGCAGGAGGCACCGCGCGTCGTCGTCGACATCGCGCCCGTCCATTCGCTCGTCGCCGCGGTGATGGAGGGGGTGGGAACGCCCGAACTTCTCGTCAAGCCCGGCACCGATCCGCACGACTTCGCCCTGCGCCCGAGCCAGGCGCGCGCCCTGCAGGAGGCCGATATCGTCATTTTCACCGGGTCCGGCCTGACCCCGCTGCGCGCCGCGACCATCGCGGGCCTGTCGCCGGATGCGGCGCTGATCGACTGGATGGAGATCGAGGAGGGCACGGTACACCTGATGGCCGGGGACGACGATCACGACCATGACGACGGCCACGATCACGGCGCGGTCGATCCCCACGCCTGGCTCGACCCGGCCAACGCCATCGCCTGGCAGGCAGCCTTCGCCGAAGTGCTCGCCAGTGCCGACCCGGCCAATGCGCCGGTCTATCGCGGGAATTCCGACCGTCTGGCCGACGAACTCCGCACCATCGCCACGCGGATCGAGGCGTCCTTTGCCGGGATGCCCCCGCCGCGGTACCTCGTCGCACATGACGCCTTCCGCTATTTCGAGGAGCGCTTCGGCGTGCCGTCGCTCGGGGCGGTGACCGGTTGGGACGGGGCCGCGGCCTCGGCCGGGCGCATGGCCGATCTGCGCGCCACTGTCGAGGCGGCCGCGCCCGCCTGCATCCTCGCCGGCAGCACGACCGATCCCGACCTGATGGCCGCCATTGCCCCGGGTGTGCAGGTCATCGAGGCCGATCCCGAAGGTGCCGGGCTGGAGCCGGGCCCCGGTCTCTATTCCGCCCTGATGGATCGTCTCGCCGCCGCCATCGCCGGTTGCGGCTGAGCATACGGCAGGTGTCGTTAACCCGATACTAACGCTGGCGGCGATAATGTGATCGCGGGTCCGGCCGGGCCGCCCCTTGCGGCTGCCATGCCCCGACCCTAAGACTTTAGGCAATCGGATAAGCCCAAGTCGCGAGGCAGGTGACATGCACGACCCCCAGGAATTCTACATGAACACGCTCGTCCCCATGGTCGTGGAGCAGACCAGCCGCGGGGAGCGGGCCTACGACATCTTCTCGCGGCTGCTGAAAGAGCGGATCATCTTCGTCTCGGGCCCCGTCCATGACGGGATGTCGAGCCTGATCGTCGCGCAGCTTCTGCACCTCGAGGCCGAGAACCCGTCGAAGGAAATCTCGATGTACATCAACTCGCCGGGCGGGGTGGTGACGTCGGGGCTCTCGATCTACGACACGATGCAGTACATCAAGCCGAAGATCTCCACGCTGGTCGTGGGGCAGGCGGCCTCGATGGGCTCTCTCCTTCTGACTGCCGGGACCAAGGGGATGCGCTTCGCGCTGCCCAACAGCCGGATCATGGTCCACCAGCCCTCGGGCGGGTACCAAGGTCAGGCCACCGACATCCTGATCCACGCCGCCGAAACGCAGAAGCTGAAGCAGCGGCTGAACGAGATCTACGTGAAACACACCGGCCAGACGCTGGAAACGGTGCAGGACGCGCTGGAGCGCGACAATTTCATGGATGCCGAACAGGCCAAGGAGTGGGGCCTGATCGACGAAATCGTCGAGAGCCGCGAGACCCCGGACGCGTCCAAGAGCTGATCTGCGCCCCGCCGCCACGGCGCGCGGCGGGGTGGAAATTTGACATTGAGGCCCCGGGGACTGTGCTCTAGGCTGATGCAAACGATGCGGCAGGGAGGCTGCGCAACGCGGTCAGGCAGGCCCTGACCAGAGGTTTGAGGTAGACGATGGCGAATGCGTCCGGCGGAGACTCCAAGAACACGCTGTACTGCTCGTTCTGCGGCAAAAGCCAGCACGAGGTTCGCAAGCTGATCGCCGGCCCTACGGTGTTCATCTGCGACGAGTGCGTCGAGCTGTGCATGGACATCATCCGCGAGGAGACGAAGTCCACCGGGCTGAAGTCGACCGACGGCGTCCCGACGCCCCGCGAAATCTGCGATGTCCTAGACGATTACGTGATCGGCCAGATGCATGCCAAGCGCGTGCTGTCGGTGGCCGTGCACAACCACTACAAACGCCTCAACCAAGCCGGCAAATCGGATATCGAGCTGGCGAAGTCGAACATCCTGCTGATCGGCCCCACGGGCTGCGGCAAGACCCTGCTCGCCCAGACGCTGGCGCGCATCCTCGACGTGCCCTTCACGATGGCCGATGCCACCACGCTGACCGAAGCCGGTTACGTGGGCGAGGATGTCGAGAACATCATCCTGAAGCTCCTGCAGGCGTCCGAATACAACGTCGACCGGGCGCAGCGCGGCATCGTCTACATCGACGAGGTCGACAAGATCACGCGGAAGTCCGACAACCCCTCGATCACCCGCGATGTCAGCGGCGAGGGCGTGCAGCAGGCGCTTCTGAAGATCATGGAAGGCACGGTCGCCTCCGTACCGCCGCAGGGCGGCCGCAAGCATCCGCAGCAGGAATTCCTGCAGGTCGACACGACGAACATCCTGTTCATCTGCGGCGGCGCCTTCGCCGGGCTGGAAAAGATCATCGCGCAGCGCGGCAAGGGCTCGGCCATGGGCTTCGGCGCCGATGTGAAGGACCCCGACGCCCGCGGCGTGGGAGAACTGTTCGGCGAGCTTGAGCCCGAGGACCTGCTGAAATTCGGCCTGATCCCGGAATTCGTCGGCCGCCTGCCGGTCATCGCGACGCTTCAGGACCTCGACGAAGAGGCGCTCGTCACCATCCTCACCGCGCCGAAGAACGCGCTGGTGAAGCAATACCAGCGGCTGTTCGAGCTCGAGGATGCGAAGCTGACCTTCACCGACGACGCGCTGACCGCCATCGCCAAGCGTGCCATCCAGCGCAAGACCGGCGCCCGCGGCCTGCGGTCGATCATGGAGGATATCCTCCTCGACACGATGTTCGAACTGCCGGGCACCGACGGGGTCGAGGAAGTGGTGGTGAACGAGGAGGCCGTCGCCTCCGAAGCCCGCCCGCTCCTGATTTATGCCGAGCGCAAGAAGGGTGAACCGGCCAGCGCCGGCTGACGGTGTCCGACAGCTTCTGAAAGCTCAGAACGCGCTGCCCGATAGGGCGGCCCTTCCGGTTTGGGGTCGTCAGTAGCGTCCGGCCTGCGGCGTGATGCCCCCGCCGCGCGGGTCGACCCCGCTGCCGCGCGGCGCCGTCGCCAGTCTCGGGCCGGGGCCGTCGACCGCCAGCGCGGATCTGGAATCCAGTCACAGCCGACCGGCTTGCCCGCGCCGTGTCCGAACCCCGTTCCCGGGCGATCCGCAGCCCGGTCGGCGAGACCGTCTTCGTCTGTTCCGTCACCGGGCGGATTGCAGCCCGCATCCGCTTCGGCGACTGACCGGGTCCCGGACAACCCCTCTTTGCTTCGGAAATACTCCGGGGTGCGGGGCCGGCCCCGCTGGCCGGACGAGGCGGGCCCCTTGCGGGCTCGCCGAGACCGGCCATCCTAGCGCAGCCAGAGCTTCTCCCGCTTCAGGGTGTTCCGGATCGCCTGTTCCCGCCGGGGCAGATCGGCCCGGTCGAACAGGGCCCGCGCCTTCGCGCCCTTGCCCTGGTAGATCATCCGCCGCATCGGCTCGTGCGCCTTCAGCACCTTCTTCAGCCAGTTCGGACGGGCCACCTCCTCGAGCGCTGCGACCACCGCGTCGCTTTCGCGGGCGTACAGAAGCGGCAGGTGCCGGTAGTGGCAGGACACCGAGCCGTCCAGAAAGCCCGGCTTCAGCGCGTCCCGCCCGCCGCCGAAGGAATGGATCACCAGCGGCAGCGCCACCTGATCGAGCCACGGGTCGAGCTCCTGGCAGACCAGCGCTTCGGGCGGGTCGTCCCGGATCGAGACAGCGTAGTCACGGAACCGTTCGTGGAATGCCGCGGGGTCGCGGTAATAGAACCAGCCCGCGTTGAAATAGAGATAGCGCTTCCAGTATTCGTCCGGATGGCTCAGGTCGAGCGAGCTTTCGAAATCGAGCCCGAAGCGGTCATAGAGCGCGCCCCAGATCGCCGCGTAGCCCGGCCCGTAAAGCTCGATCCTGGGCCAGGTCCCCTCGCGCCGGAGCGAAGCGGAGGGCCTGTCGAAATCGAACGGCACGCCGGACAGCTCGCCCGTAATCAGCGTGTCGCTGTCGAAGAAGACGAACGGCTCGTCCGGCAGGGCGGCCAGCGCCTCGATCTTGTTGCCGTAGGGATAGCTCGCCCCGAAGGCATGGTTCTCGAACGGCAGGATTTCGGCCCCGAGCCTGTCGAGCACCGCCCGCACGCCGTCGTCGCTGATCCGCGGATCCTTCGGCCAGAGCGGCCCCGGCTGCGGCTCGGCCACGAAGAGCCGTCCGTCGAATTTCGGAGAGAACACGCGCAGCGAGGCGCAGAACAGCGCCGCCTCGCACTGCAGCCGCCCCGCCTGCCCGATGACGAGGACGTTGAATCTGGGGGTCTTTCGCCGCGGCATGCTGCCCGATCCGCTCCGCCTTTTGGCCGAGCCTACGCGCTCGCCGCGCGGAATTGAACTCGGAACGTCAGTCCTTCGGCGCCGGATGCTCGACGGGTCCGCCCTGCGCGGTCCAGTCGGTGAAGCCGTCCTTCAGATGCGCCGCCTCGAACCCCATGTCCTGCAGCGCCGCGACCGTCAGGGCCGACCGCCAGCCCGACGCACAGTGGAAGACAAAGGTCTTGTCCTCCTGTCCGAAAATCTCCCTGAAATAGGGGCTCTCGGGGTCGACCCAGAATTCCACCATGCCCCGCGGCGCATGGACCGAGCCGGGGATGAACCCCGAGCGCTGCCGCTCGCGCACGTCGCGGATATCGACGATGACGAGATCCGGATCGCCGAGCCGCGCCATCAGATCGGCCGTCTCGATCTCCTCGATCCTGGCCCGCGCCCCGGCGACGAGGTCGGCGGATGATTTCCGAAGTTTTCTCATACCCCACCATCCCCCGGCCCGCCCGGATTCGGCAACCGGTCTTCATGCACCTGCGGCTCGCGACGAGTCGTGTAACGTCACTGTCGTCATCACCGACGCTATGCGCCGCGGATCTCCCCGATCAGCTCGACATACCGCGCCACCACCCGCTCGGCCGAGAAGCGCTCGGCCAGTGTTGCGCGTCCGCCTTCGACCAGCCGGGCGGCGAGTGCCGGATCGCCAACGACGCGCTGCAGCGCGGCGGCCATCTCCCGTGGCGCGTCGATCGGCACCAGCAGGCAGTCGCCCCCGTCGGTCGCGAACCAGTCCGGCCCCTCGGTCCGGGTGGTGACGACCGGAACGTCGCAGGACCAGCCCTCGAGCACGACATTGCCGAGCGGCTCCTGCCGGCTCGGGACGCAGAAGACGTCGGCGGCCCGGATGAAGGGCGTGATGTCCGCCTGCCAGCCGGCGAAGCGGACGCGGCCCGCGATGCCAAGCTCGGTGACAAGGGCCTCCAGCGCAGGCCGGTCGGGCCCGTCGCCCACAAGCCAGAGCCAAAGGTGCTCGGTCTCGGCGATGGCCCGGATCACCGTATCCACACCCTTGGTCGGTACGAACCGCGCGGCGGCGCAGACCAGCGGCACGTCCTCGGGCGTGTCCAGCGCCGCACGCGGCGTCCGGCCCGTTCCCGGGGGCGGCGGGAAGTTCGAGATCACCTCGCTCCGCCCCTGCCAGCCGAGCCCCTCGCAATGGGCCACCACGCCCGGCGTGTTCCCGACCAGGCAGTCGACCCGCCCGAAATGCCGCAGGTGCCGGGGATAGTCGCCAAGCCGGACGAGCTTTGCCGCGCCGGGCAGGTCGGGGATCAGCCGCGCCGCCGGCGCCCGCCAGGCGATGACGGCGTCGGGCCGCCAGCGCGTCACGGCGCGCCGCAGCGCCACGCCGGCCGCCCACCACCGCGGCGTATGCCGGAGGTAACGGCCCTCGTAGATTTGCCCGCGCGGCGCGATCTCGTCGCGCCAGGCGACGCCGGGACGGATGGCGAAGCCCTGTTCGATCCCCGCATCGTGGAACGCCCCGGTCAGGCGGAGGAAGAAATTCTCCGTCCCCCCGGCCGTGCCGAACTGAAGATGGAAGATGCGCAGGCTCATCGGCGGCCGCGCGTCAGGGCCGGGGCGCGAACTGGCGATTCAGCGCCGCGATCGCCTTGTCGACCCAGAGCCGCCGCTGCTTGCGCCAGCCATAGGCCAGCGTCCGGCCGGCATGGGCGCGCGGCGCGGCGGCATGGGCGATGTCGCTGACCGCGTCGATCGTCGGCACCGGACTGGGGCGGAACGCGTAGCCGCCGCCCACCCGGGTGATCCAGTGGCGTAGGTAATTGTCGACCGGCGCGAAGATCCGGTCATGCCCGGCCACGAAGTCGGCTGCGCCCCGGCGCGACCAGAGGATGGCGCTCGTGGTCATCGGGAAATAATAGGCCCGCACGAGTTCCACATGCCGCCCGTCGCCCGCGATCTCCTCGACCGGGCGCACGATCTTCAGCCGCGGATTGCCGAGGTTGACGATCCGCCAGTCCGGGTCGCGCGCGTCGAGCACCTCGCAGGTACGCGCGACGATCGCGCGCAGGTCGGCCGGCGGTGCCGCGTCATCCTCGAGCACGAGGCAGGCGGCCGCGTTACTGGCGAGGAACCGCTCGGCCGTCTCGAGATGGCTCAGGTAGCAGCCGATCTCACCCCCGACGAGCGCCCGGCCCATGTAGCGCCGCGCCGCGTCCGCGTCATAGCCCGGCACCCGCGCCATGTCGAAGCCGCGCCCGTCCACCGCCGGCTGCCGCTCGTAATCCAGCCCTGCCGCGTCGAGCCGCGCCGAGATGCCCGCGAACCGCTCGGTGCTGCCGTCGAGATTGATGACGTAACAGGCGAAACCCTGCGCCCCGGTCTCCAACGCGCCCTCGCGGCGGTCCTCACGGGGTCGGGACGGGCTCGGCATGGCAGGGTCGGTCTCCGGCGGATGGGGCGATGCGCGCCCGGTCAGGCAATCCGTCGCAAGAAGCCTTCAGGCGCAACGGAGATCTGCAGCTTGTGGTCGATTCTTCGGTCCACTTCAAACTCAGGGTGGTCTGCCAGGAAGGCGCGCGCCGCCGTCTTGGGATTGTTTCCGACGCCCCAGGGTCTATCTCCGGAAAGGTCGTCGGGCATGTCCTCGACGATTGTGTCGAAGACAACGCAATAGCTGCCTACCGTGGTCATCGGCGCATAGGCCTGAAGTTCTTCCAAGACATGGTCATGAGTATGGTTGCTGTCGAGGCAGATCAGGACCGTTTCGGCACTTTCGGCGGCCTTCGCAACCTGCGCAATTGTTTCCGGGTCGATCGAGGATCCTTCCAGCATGTCGATGCGCGCGGAAAGCGGATGAGCCTCGATCGCTTTTCGGTTGTGGGCACGGATGTCGATGTCGATCCCAAGGACGCGGCGCTGCGGTTTCGCAGGGTCCACCACTCTCCCGCTTTCCGCTGCATCGCAGAATTCTAGAAGTGCGAGCATGGAAGCGCTGAAAATCAACGATCCGCCGTGGGCTATCCCGGTTTCGATGATCAGGTCGGGGCGCACGTCCCATATGATTTCTTGCATGGCCCAGGTGTCATTTGGGAACTGGATAGCCGGACGCCCTAGCCAGGCAAAGTTATAGGCCCATTTGTGCCGAGCGATCTCGCGTACCCATATGCGGCTCAGAGCTTGAACATCGGTATCACGGCCCAAGCCGACAATGTTCCGCTCGACCTCCTCTTGGAATTGTTCAATCGGATCCATCGACGAATGACCTCCAGTTGACTGAGTCAGAGCGAATAAAATCAGCCCCTTCCTGCCCACAATTGGCCACGAGGTCGAGCCCTGTGACGTAGGGTGTGAACGACCCGTGAAGCTGAGGGTAGGGCACAGATTCATAATTCATGTAGCGCACCTCGATGCCTGAACGCTCGAACAAATGGTGATCGAGGTAGTTCTTCGCACCATGCCCGGTTACGTAAACGTTTCCTCCGAGGCTCCGGGTGATGTCGTGTAACCGCTGACTGGAGGAGCCGGCGACCCCAAGATCACTAGAGTTCTCGAAACGTGTACCGGTTTCGAGGCCGAAATACCGGGCAAGGCCTAGGATCGAAAGACGCCCGACATCGGCCAGCGTCTCAACTGGCGCAGTGAAAACGTCATCGGCCAGCTTCAGCGCGTCTTGGAGGTGAGGTGCGCCTTGATATGCAGTCTCCAGCATGCGGCGATGGTCGCTGCGCCAGTCGACACGGTCGTCGAGACGAACCTCGTCGATCCGCTGACCACGATGACGGTCACGGGTCGGGACCGTCATCCACGGTGTTCCTTGTGCGGTCTTAATCTGCACGCGGTTGTAAAAACCGCGTGCGAACTGGACGTCGTCGTAGTGGACGAAAATATCCGCAAGCCGGATCTGCTCGAGGAGACCGACCCACGGGAAATACATCGACTGGCTGACCACGACAGTCACTCTGGCCATGGGATGCCCTCGGCTCTAAGGAACGCTGCAAGCGCCGCGGCAACGTCAGGGTCCGGCAGCAACGGGTCGCACCAGCTTCGGCCTCGCGGGCTCGATGGAGCACCAAGCGCGATCCAGAGGAAAAGATGAAGTTTCTGGGCAAATGAAACCCGGTCGAGCATAGCGCGCGTACCCGGCCGAGGCTGCGTTACCTGAGCCAGGACCGGACCGCCATCGATCGTGTCATCCACCTCGTGGGCCGTTGCGCCAACCAACCGAGTTCCCGACGTCCAAGCGGCATTGAGCGCACCGAATCCTGGAAATGCAGGCAGCAGTGATGGATGGAGATTGATGCATCGACCGCGTTCAAAAAGTGCTCTTGTGACCAGCCTGGTAAAGAACAGTACGATCGTGTCGACGCTGTTCACTTGGAAGAGCCAGTCCGCGGCGGCCTCGCTGAAACGCTCGGCTTCCTGTTCTACAATCCGGATCTGTGGAATCGCCAGCTGGTTGGCGACCGCTTCGCCAGCACAGTATCTGTCGGTGACCATAAACCAATTTACCTCGTGCCCGGTTTGCACAAGAAGCCTGTGCGCTGCCCCGATGACGGCGCCCCCGCCGGAACAGATTAGTCCGATCCTCATCCTCGAGCCTGGGACCGATGCGCGCCGTAGGTAAGGCCTGGGGCGTTGGCGTGATAGAGGTAGAGCGTGTATTCGAAGAGCGGATATGCGTGATCGAGGCGAACCCGCGGCGAAAGTTCGGACATTGCCCATGCCAGAAGTTCAGCCGGGTTGCGGTAGTACAGGTTCGGCGCGGTGAAGTTCACATGCGTCGTCATGACGTTGAAGGCGATCCCGATCCGCGCGAGCGCGAACATTCGCGTCACCACCGCTTTTAGGTAAGCGTCCATCTCGGCCTGTGTCGCGGTAAGCTTCTGGGTCAGGACACCGTTACAGACAACGTAATCGTACTGTCCGTTTCCGGTCTCATCCAAGATATCGCCAACCTTCCAGGCGGCGTCGGGGTGACTTTTTCGGCCAGCCTCGATCATTGGCGCACAGAGGTCCAGTGCGCAGTAGTCGAGCGCGATACCTCGTTCCAACGCACGGACAAGGAGACTGCCGTAGCCCGCACCGACATCCAGGATCGCCGGTTGGATTGTCGGCGTGCCGGCCTCGAGCACGGCGAGCATCCGGTCAAGTCGCAGCACATGATCGGCAGCGTCCTTGCCCCAGTCTACGCCCTGCGGTGTCTGTCCATATGTATTGAACGCCGACCGGTAATGGGCCTCAAGAGCGGTGGAGATGGTCTTGGGGTCCGACATCGTGGCTAGACTAACGTATCGCGTAGTACGACCGCCACCCTGTCCAGGTCATCCTCCGTCATGTCGTGATAGCTCGGCAGGTTGATTGCGCGGCCGGGAATGTCCCATGCATGGATATTTTCGCGCCGATCCTCGAACATGTCGAGCGAACTGAGCGGCCAGAAGAAAACCCGTGCGTCGATATCGGCCGCTTGGAAAGCCGCCTGTAACGCTTCGCGGGTCACACCTGTCGTGGGCGCAAATACAGCCGTCGGCATCCATGCGCCGTTCGCACCGTCAGGTGGTTCGGGATTCAGTTGCAGTCCCTCCAGGTCGTCCAGCCGGTCGCGGTATCCGCCGAGGATGGCGCGTTTGCGGTCCACGAGTGCATCGATCCGTTCAAGCTGCGCGCAGCCGATGGCGGCTTGGATATTCGACATTTTGTATTTGAAGCCGATCATGTCAGCCCAGAATTGCCGGCTCTGACCACGGGAGCGGCCGTGGTTCGAGAGTGTCAGAACGGTCTCATACAGGTCCGGATCGTTGGTCGCGAACATCCCGCCCTCTCCGGTCGTCAGCGTCTTGGTGCCGTGGAACGAGAAAGTCGAAAACCGCCCCATCGACCCCGCCCGCTGTCCGCGCCAAACCGATCCGAGGGCTTCTGCGGCATCCTCGATGACCGGAAGGCCGTGACGGTTGCCGATCGCCAGAAGCGCGTCCATGTTGCAGAGATTGCCGTAGATATGCGTCGCGACGATCGCCCGTGTGCGGGGTGTGATTGCCGCCTCGGCAGCAGCCGGGTCAATGCACCAGGTCTCTGGGTTGATGTCGACAAACACAGGTTTCGCCCCGAGATGCACGATCGGGGCTGCTGTCGCGATCCAGTTGGTGTCGGCGAGGATAACTTCGTCGCCTGTCCCGATGCCAAGCGCCGCTAGCCCCATATGCATAGCGCCGGTGCAGCTTGAGGTCGCGATCGCGTGGCGCACCTCAAGATGCTCCGCGAAGCCGGCCTCGAATTTCAGGATATAATCGTAGCATTTCGCGCCCCAACCTGTCGCGGCAGCGTCGGTCGCGTACGCGACTTCGAGCTCGGTGATCGACGGCTTGGTGTAGAGAATGCGACTCATATGACGCGCAGCTCCGGCACGGCGGTCGCGAACCGGGTGCCCGCCGCGGCAAGGTCGGAGAGTTGCTCCCGAACTTCGTCGGCGATGTTCCACGGCAGGATGAGCACGACATCAGGGCGCGCGTCGCGGAGGGCTGCGGGAGGTCGGATCGGGATGTGGCTGCCGGGCAGGAACCTGCCCTGCTTGGCTGGCGCGGCGTCGCAGACGAACGGCAAGAGATGCGGCCTGACGCCTGCGAAGTTCAGAAGCGTGTTGCCTTTGGCGGCGGCGCCGTAGCCCGCGACGGTCTGCCCCTGGCGCCGCAGGTCCAAGAGGAACTCGGTCAGGCGGCACGCGGTGGCTTCGGCTCGATCCTGGAGGGCGGCATAGGGCGCCTCGGTCTCCAGGCCGAACTCACGTTCGATCGCAATGACTGCCGCAACAGCCGGTGCCTCGGGATGCCTGGCACCGCTGCGGCACCCATACACACGGAGGCTGCCGCCATGGGTCGGCAGTTCCTCTACGTCGAACAATCGCAATCCTGCCGCCGCGAAAATGCGCGCCGTCGCGCAAAGCGAGAGATAGGAGAAATGCTCGTGATAGACGGTGTCGAACTGCGCCTGTTCCATGAGCCGCAGGAGATGCGGGAACTCCAGAGTGACAACGCCCTCGGGCTTCAGAGCTGCCGCCAAACCGTTCGCGAAGTCGAGGATGTCGGGGACGTGCGCAAAGACATTGTTGCCCGCGATGAGGTCGGCAGACCGACCGTCGGCGGCCAGTCGTCGGCCCATCTCGGCGCCGAAGAACTCGCGCTCCACCGGGATGCCGAGCGCCTCGGCGGCGCTGGCAGTGGCGTCGGTCGGCTCGATTCCCAGACACGGGATGCCCGCGGTGACGAAATTTCGCAGCAGGTAGCCGTCGTTCGACGCCACTTCGATCACGAAAGAGTCGGAGCCGAGCGAAAAGCGATCGGTCACCATTGCGGCATAGCGGGCAGCATGGTTGAGCCAGCCCTGCGACGTCGAAGAGAAATAGGCGTAGTCGGCGCGGAAGATTTCGTCGGCGCGGGCATAATCCTCGGTCTGCACCAGCCAGCAGGAGGGACAGACATGCAATCGCAGTGGGTATGTGATCTCGGGCCGTTTTAGGTCTTCCGCCGTAAGGTAGTCGTTTGACGGCGGCGAGAAGCCGAGGTCGAGGAAAGGGCGGCTAAGCGCAGCGCGGCAATGGCGACAGATATGCGTCATATCGGCTCCATCGCGTCGAGCAGCGGGAGTGCGCGGTCTCGATCCGAGACCATCTTGACCGGGAGCGGCCATTCGATGCCGATTGTGGGATCGTCAAAGCGCACGCCGTCCGAGAGGTGAGGCTGGTAAGCGGTGGAGTGGAGATACAGCATCTCGACGTCGTCTGTCAGGGCCTGAAAGGCGTGGCCAAAGCCCTCGGGCAAGTAGAGCGCATTTCCGGTCTCGGCGTCGAGCCTGCAGGCCGTCCAGCGGCCGAAGTTGGTCGAGGATCGCCGCAAGTCCACTGCAACATCCAGGATGGCGCCGCGCACGCAGCGCACCAGCTTCGCTTCAGCAGCTGGCGGGCGCTGAAAGTGGATGCCGCGGATCGTGCCTTTCCGTCGTGTCGCCGAGACGTTGATTTGCGCGATCGACGAGAACAAACCGTGCCGGGCGAACTCCTCAGCGCAGAAGGCGCGGGCAAAGAATCCCCGCGTATCTTCATGCTGTTCGAGCGCGACGCACTGTACTCCGGGCAGGTCGGTGTCCGAGAATATCAAGCCAGCGCCTCCTCGAATGCGGCTATGTCGGCATTCACGAGATTTACCGGATCGGCGCCTTCGGCCGTAGCCCGATACCAAGCGACCGTTTTCTCCACGGCCGTAGCGACGTCCCAGACCGGCCGCCAGTCAAGCTCTGTTGCCGCTCGTTCGGTCGCAAGCGAAAGCCGTTCGGCTTCGTGCGGTGCGTTGGCATCTGGGGCGAAATCCACGCGTCCCGGCCAGGTGCGAGTTGCATTTGCGACAAGCTCGCCGACACTCCGGATCTCCGTCGGGTCAGGGCCGAAGTTGTAGGCGCCAGAGAGCGCCGTGCCGTCCGCCAAGGCAATAGACAAGCGCAGATAGCCGTGGAGCGGGTCGAGCACGTGCTGCCATGGTCGCGTCGAGTGGGGATTGCGCAGGCCAAGCGAGCGGCCGGCAGCGAAGGCGCGGGCAAGGTCCGGCAGGATCCGATCCTCGGCCCAGTCGCCGCCTCCGATCACATTGCCGGCCCGCGCTGTAGCGAGGCGCACGGGCCCGTCCGCGAAGTAGCTCCGCCGATACGACCCGGCCACCAGTTCAGCTGCAGCCTTGGATGCGCTGTACGGATCGTACCCGCCCAACGGATCGTCTTCGGCGAAAGGGCGTCCGGCCCCGTTGTTCTCGTAGACCTTGTCGGTCGTCGCGACGACCAAGACGCAGGGCTGCGCGCGTGTCCGGAGCGCCTCGATTACATGTGCCGTGCCCATCACGTTCGTCGCGAAGGTCGTCACCGGATCACGGTAGCTTTGGCGGACGAGCGGCTGCGCTGCGAGGTGAAAGACGATGTCGGGTGCTGCCAATTCGACGGCTCGCGCAGTCGCTTCGAAGTCCCGAATGTCCTGAACGGTATTCGCCATCCTCGCCCTCAGGCCGAGAGCCTCGAAGAGCGACGGTTCGGTGTCGGGTTCCAATGCGATTCCGCTGACCTCCGCCCCCATCGCCAGAAGCCAGTGTGACAGCCAGGACCCCTTGAAGCCGGTGTGGCCGGTGACGAGCACACGCCGGCCGGAGAAGGCCGCGCTCAGTCCCATGTCTTCCAGGGTGCGGCATCATTGGACCAGAGCTGTTCGAGGTAAGCTTTGTCTCGCATCGTGTCCATCGGCGCCCAGAAGCCGGTATGGCGATAAACCGACAACTGTCCATCGGCGGCAAGTGTCTCGACGGGTTCGCGCTCCCAGATGGTGCTGTCACCCTCAATGCGGTCGATGACCGAAGGTTCCAGAACGAAGAACCCGCCGCTGACCCATTGCCCATCACCTTTCGGTTTTTCGGCGAATTTGGTCACGCGGTTACCGGCTGTCCCAAGGCTGCCAAAGCGACCGGCCGGCTGGACCGCCGTGACTGTAGCCTCGGTGCCTTCGTCCACATGCAGCTCCAACAGTGCACTGAGGTCGATGTTGCTGACACCGTCGCCATAGGTGAAGATGAATCGCTCTGAGAGGTAGGATCTGACCCGCTTCAGTCGCCCGGCGGTCTGGGTCATCTCGCCGGTATCAACAAGCGTCACTCGCCAGGGTTCAGCGTTGCCCTGATGCACTTCCATAGAGTTCCTTGCGATGTCGAACGTAATGTCCGACATGTGCAGAAAGTAGTTCGCGAAGTATTCCTTGATGAGGTACCCCTTGTAGCCGCAACAGATCACGAAGTCAGTGATGCCGTGATGGCCAAAATGCTTCATGATATGCCAGAGGATCGGCCTGCCACCGATCTCGATCATCGGCTTCGGACGGAGATGGGATTCCTCGCTGATGCGGGTTCCAAGCCCGCCTGCAAGAATAACCGCTTTCATCCTGCAGGTTCCGCAAGCGTTCGATTGGCTCGCCCCGATGGGCCAAGCAGTTTCGTAGTCAAGAGCATCTTCTTCAACTGCGATGGGTTCAAGGATTCGTCCCCTGATCGGTTGGCGAAAGCGAACCTGCGCTTGACCGTGTTGCGGATCTGAGCAAATCGCAGCCGCAGCTTAGTTTCAAGTTTTTGGCGACTTATTCCGTGCTGCAACTCAAATTGGCGAATACGTAAGAATGTCGACTTCGTCGCCTCGTCGAACATAGCGAAGCGACGGACCGCCTTGTGACAAGCAGCCGTGAAGGACGCTGATTGGATTTCGAGTGCTGGAATATTGTCATGAGCCCGACTCCGCGCGATTTCGTGTTCGCGGATTACGTTTGGAAGCAGTCGAACATCATAAGGGATCGGTCCAAATCGTAGTAGTGTTTCGTGTCCCTCAAGCAACCGTCGCCCGAAGTCCTGAGATGCCTTATTTGGGACATTCCGCGTCCAGGCCACGCCGTTTGATACATGCGGCGAATGGTCAATAAGGATCGGTGCCTCCAAATGATCGAAAACTGGGCTTGTCTCGAG
Source organism: Rhodobacterales bacterium HKCCE3408 (assembly GCA_015689705.1). Taxonomy (GTDB): domain Bacteria; phylum Pseudomonadota; class Alphaproteobacteria; order Rhodobacterales; family Rhodobacteraceae; genus HKCCE3408. Next base: position 20,911 of record WVSN01000014.1, on the reverse strand, counting down.
AAGGCGGAACAGAAAGGCGTAGTCAGGGGAGATCCCGTCAAAAATCCCGCCGAATCTTTGATCTATCTCAAATAACAAACTTGAAGAAGTGAATGAGTTTAGGAAGCGTGGACACCGCTTCGTCAATGAACCCCGCGCAAACTTTTCGAGTATGTCACGACTATTAACGGTCTCTATTTCAATAGGTGTCTTCGGCATTAGTGAATTCAAATTCTTCACGCCGGGGGTTAAAGAAAGGGCTGGAAAACAAATGCATGTACTTTGACGCTCAGCAATAGCAGCATCAATAATAGAAAGGCTGTCGGGCAGAAGAGTCATCCGGTCTGTAGTGATGCCTATGAAGTTTCCCTTCGCTTGAGACACTGCAAATTTCCAGTGGTCTGACATACCTAGGACGCGTTCCGGCCGGACATAACGGTGAGGAACATTCTCCAAAGTCTCCGCGGCGGTCTTTTGGTTGACTGAAGACGTGTCGTCATCGGAGTTATCTGAAACGACGATCTCGTAGTCCCCGTGTCGCAGGACCGAGAGTCCCGCTAGGGTCAGTCCCAACTCACGTGGACGGTTCCGTGTCGGAACGACTATGGAATAAGAAAATGTCAATCGTAGATCCAGGTATGAGGTCGGTGTCTCGCTGTATAATCTGGCTGTTCTTGAGAGGGAAGCGGGCTACTGATAGAGGTCACCGTCAAGCGCTCGTCCATGAACTCCGCCCGCCCACGATTGACTTCTCGATCCCTTGCGCCGCACGCCAGTCGCGCCCGATGTCTGTGATCGGATAGGGGTTGCGGCCACCCCACAGGCGGTTCCGAAACTGCCGAGTGAAGGCACTGAGGGTCGGATTCGAGCCGTCCGACATCTGTTTCTCCGGATCTCGCGTCGTATCGAACCGCTCTGAACAGCCATTCGCGAAGTGACGCGTTACAAAGCTCGGCGCTGTAGTGAAGAACGGTCTGCTCGGGTCAGGCCAGCTGATGCTTCCGATCCCCGGTATCCGCAGCCTCCGGCGTCGGGTGTGGTATCTCGATCGATATTTCCAATGCTTCTCCAGCGCCTGAAATGATACCTGTCCGGTATTGCCGGAGAAGAGTGGCAGGATATCGCCGGGCCTCACATCGCAGTTAAGCAGCCAATCGTCCTCAAGGTGCAGTGCGATCTCTGCTTTGGGCTGTGACCAGAGCCACCGCACCGCCTCGGCGAATCCGGGCGTCTCGGTCAAGCGGCAGTCGACGCGCTCGAAGTGCGCATGCAGCAGGTCTCGGCAGGCCGCGCGCTCCGCCTCGGTACCGTTAAACAGATCAAGGTTTGCAAAGACCTGGCCAATCTCGAAATTGGCGAACAGTCGGTTCGCGAACGAGTTGAGCGTCCGTTCCAGGAGAGCCGGACGTGCGCCGCAGACAATTGTCACATCGATAGGACTGTCCATCCGGCCTCCAACGGCAAGGCTGATGCCTTTCGTCCCTTGAGCCAGAAGGCCGCGGTACTGTCAACGTCAGGGGGATTTGTCCGCTGGCGGTTCAGTAGTCCCGATATTCGGTTCGGGCCGGTACTGAATGAAAATGGTGGGCGACCCTGGAATCGAACCAGGCATGGGTCTCCCCGGCGGAGTTACAGTCCGCTGCCGCACCTTGCAGCTCGTCGCCCGAACGCGGGGATCTGGCCCCGCGTGCTGGGGCGGGATAATCGGCGCCCCCCTTGCCGTCAAGGCGAAAATCGGCCAAGGCCGGGCCGGTATCGGAGGGCGCTTCATGGCCAGGAAACCCGCCTGGGTGATCGACAAGGAACAGGCCCGGCGCAAGGCCGCGGCCGAGACCGTCTGGGTCTTCGGCCTCCACGCCGTGCGCGACGCGCTGGCCAATCCGCGACGGGAAAAACTGCGCCTGATCCTGACCAAGAACGCCGCCGACCGGCTCGGGCCCGAGGTGCTGGCAAATGCCGGGATCGAGGCCGAGATCGCCGATCCGCGCAGCTTCCCCGCGCCGCTCGACCCGGGCTCGGTGCACCAGGGCGCGGCGCTCGAGGTCAAGCCGCTCGACTGGGGCCGGCTCGAGGATATCGCGCTGTCCTCCGAACGCCCGCGGCTCCTTCTGCTCGACCGCGTCACCGATCCGCACAATGTCGGCGCCATCCTGCGCTCGGCCGAGGTTTTCGGCGCGGCGGCCGTCATCGCGCCCGCCCGCCATTCCGCGCCCGAGACCGGGGCGCTGGCCAAATCCGCCTCCGGCGCGCTCGAACGGCAGCCCTATCTGCGGGTCGGCAATCTCGGCGACGCGATGGAGCGGCTGAAGGATATGGGCTACACGCTGCTCGGCCTCGACGGCGAGGCGGAGGAGAGCATCGACGCCGCCGCGCGCGATCTCGGCGGTCGGGCGATCGGCCTCGTCCTCGGCGCCGAGGGGCCGGGCCTGCGCGACCGCACGAAGTCGCTCTGCGACCGGCTGGTGCGGATCGACGCGGCCGGCGAATTCGGCTCGCTCAACGTCTCGAACGCCGCCGCCGTGGCCCTATATGCGGTCACGAGAGACGCCTGATGCATACCACGAAGATCGCCACCTGCTGCTATTGCGGCTCCCGGACCGTGCTGGAACTGACCGCGCGCGGCGGCCACGAACTGGCCTGCGGATCCTGCGGAGCGCCGCTGCATGTGATGAAGGCGCTGAAACAAACCTCCGAACGCGCGGCCGGCCCGCGCCGGCCAGAGCCGCGGCACCGGCCCGACCTGGCCGGGCCCGCGCGGCGGCGAAAGCCGAAAAAGTCCCGCAAATCCGGCTGGAAGCGCGCGATGGAAGAGGTCTTCGACGTCCTCGACGACATCTTCGACTGATACACGGGCCATCACCTTGCGTTGAGCGGGCTTCCGCGGGCAGGCGGGGCAGGGCATGTCTGGTCCATCCGACCGCCCAAGGAGCCCGCACCATGCAGACCCGCCGCACCGCGCTCGCCCTTCTCGCCGCGACGCCCTTTGCCGGCCTCGCCACCCGGTCCTTCGCCGCCGAGCCCGCGATCTATGCGCCGATGGGCGTGGCGATCAACAATGCCGACCCGGTCGCCTATTTCACCGAGATGGCGCCGGTCGCCGGCAGCCCCGACTTCGCCTTCGACTGGCAGGGCGCGACCTGGCACTTCGCATCTGGGGCAAACCGCGATGCCTTCGCCGACAATCCCGACCGCTACGCCCCGGCCTTCGGCGGCTATTGCGCCTTCGCTGCCTCGCGCGGGTATCTCGCGCCGACCATCCCCGAAGCCTGGACGGTCTACGAGGACCGGCTCTACCTCAACGCGAACCTGCGCGCGCGAGAGCTCTGGCTGGCCGAGCTCCCGGATGTGATCGCCGCGGGAGAAGCGAACTGGCCTGCAATCCTCGGTTGAGCCGATCTTCACGTTTTCGTGCTCGGCACTTTCCGGAGCGATCTGTGCCCCCCATATCACAGTTATGACGCTGCGGTCCGGAACACCGCACGTCCATCACTGTCCCTCGTTCCGTAACTCGCCCGCGCGTCCTATGGCTCGCGGGCGTTTCTTTTCTGCGCTATAGCAAGCACATGACCCAGACGCCGTCCGACGACCTTCTCCGCCGCATCCTGACCAAAAGCCGCACATTCGCCTGTGTCGGTGTGTCCGCGAATCCGGTTCGCCCAAGCTACTACGTCGCGCGTTACCTTGGCCTTAAGGGGTTCAGGGTTCACCCGGTCAATCCCGGACTTGCGGGTCAGACGCTGCTCGGCGCCACGGTGGCGGCCTCGCTGTCCGACATCGGTGAGCCCATCGACGTCGTCGATATCTTCCGCAGGCCCGATGCCGTGCCGGCCATCGTCGACGAGGCGCTCGCGCTCGACCCGCTGCCGAAGGTGATCTGGATGCAGATCGGCGTGTCCCATGACGCGGCCGCCGCGAAGGCCGAGGCTGCCGGTCTGACCGTGATCCAGAACCGGTGCCCGAAGATCGAATACCAGCGCCTCTTCGGAGAGCTCCGGATGGGTGGTTTCGCGACCGGACTCATCTCCTCGAGGATCTAGAATCCGACGATGGGCGCGGGCGAATTCTGCCCTCAAGAAAATGAATGGCTGATGAGCCGTTTCCGGCGTCAGCCATTCATTTCTGAATAGCTTAACGGAAGATTACCCGCGGCCGGCCTTCTCGTCGTGGCCCGACACGCCCTCCCGGCGCGCGAGTTCCGCCAGCACGTCATCAAGCGAAACGTCCCTCGACGCGAGCATCACAAGCAGGTGGTAGAGCACGTCCGCGGCCTCGGCCGTCAGCCTCTCGCGGTCGCCCTTCACTGCTTCGATCACTGCCTCGACAGCCTCTTCCCCGAACTTTTCCGCCGCCTTTTCAGGGCCTTGCGACAGCAGTTTCGCCGTCCACGACGTCGCGGGGTCGGCGCCCTTGCGGGCGGCGATGGTGGCGGCGAGGCGGTGGAGCGTGTCGCGGTCGGGCATGGCGCTTCCCGTGACCCGCGGCACCCCGCCTTGTCAAGCCGCTTGCGGGATGACGGGGGCAGCGTAGTCTGGTCGGACACCGCCCAGGGAGACCGCGCCATGCTGAAATCTCACGTCCCGACGTTCGTCCTGGCGGCCCTGATGGCTGCATCCGCCGCGGCTCAGACACCGTATGTCGACGACCGCTCGGATCCCGATGCGGTCGTCACCTCCTACTTCAACGCCTTGTCATCACACGATTATCCCCGAGCCTGGAGCTACTGGCACGAGAACGAACGGCCGCCTTTCGACGCGTTCGCCGACGGTCATGGCGACATCGAAAGGATCGAGATCCGCACTGGCGAGGTCTTTGCAGAAGGTGCGGCCGGGTCGGTCTGGTGGCAGGTACCGGTCGTGGCGCGCGCGACCACGCTGAGCGGGACGGAAATGATCACCGCCGGCTGCATGATCCTGTCGCAGCCCAGGCCCGAGCTGGTCGACACGCCGCCCTATGCGCCGATCGCGATCCGCGGCGGAGAGCTTCTGCCCGCCGACGGTGATTTTGACGAAATAACGGTGACTTGCGAGCCCTAGTTCAACCGCATCGGAATGCCGGCAGCGGCCATGTGCGCCTTGGCCTCGCCGATGGTGAACTCGCCGAAATGGAAGATCGACGCGGCAAGCACCGCGCTGGCGCCACCCTCGGTCACGCCCTCGACCAGGTGGTCGAGCGTGCCCACGCCGCCCGAGGCGATGACCGGCACCGGAACGGCGTCCGAAATCGCGCGGGTGAGCGGCAGGTTGAAGCCGGCTTTCGTGCCGTCCCGGTCCATCGAGGTCAGCAGGATCTCTCCCGCACCCTTCGCCACGACCTTGCATGCGAACTCGACCGCGTCGATGCCGGTGGGCTTCCGGCCGCCATGGGTGAAAATCTCCCATTTTCCGGGGCTTACGGTTTTCGCATCGATGGCTACGACGATGCATTGCGACCCGAACTTGTCCGCCGCACGGGCCACCACGTCGGGGTCGGCCACGGCGGCGGAGTTGAACGAGACCTTGTCGGCGCCGGCCAGAAGCAATGCCCGCACGTCCTCCACCGTCCGGACCCCGCCGCCGATCGTCAGCGGCATGAAGCACTGCTCCGCCGTCCGCGTGGCGAGATCGTACATCGTGCCCCGATTTTCGTGCGTGGCGTGGATGTCGAGAAAACAGAGCTCGTCCGCGCCGGCAGCATCATAGACCTTGGCCTGTTCGACCGGATCGCCGGCATCGCGCAGGTCGACGAAGTTCACGCCCTTGACCACGCGGCCATCGGCCACGTCGAGGCAGGGGATGATGCGGGTCTTCAGCATGGCGCGTACCGGCGGGGTCGGGGTCGCGCCGGGCATACGCCGCGCGGGCGCGGGACGCAATCGCCCGGGACGTGCCCTCCGCGGATCGGAACCGCCCCCCGGAACGAGGTGCGGCGCGGCCTGTGCCGGGCCGCGCCGCTACGCATCCACCCCAGAATGGGACGCGCAAGGACCTGTCGTGTGTCGGCCCTGGCCGGTCCCCCACGCCGCCGCTTCACGTGCAGCGCGGGGGCCGTGTTCCGGCCAGTGCGGGCGTCCGGACCGCCCGGCGTCGGGGGCGATCAAAAGGCGGCCGGAGCCATGCCGACTGCTGTGCCGCGGACCCGTCGGGAAGGTGGGAGAGGGACCTGGGACCGCGGCAAGACCGTGTTACTCTTCACGAAACACTCCGGAACGTCCGGATGAACAATCAGTACCAAAGGCCCCGGTTTACCTAAAGTCAGGTTTCCCTGACCTTCCGGTCGATTCCGCGACGATGACGCAGGGTAAAGGTATTACCCGCCCCGACCGCAGACCCGGAGAAAACGGTTTTGCATCAGGTGGTTGCAGGCGGATCAGCCGAGCGTTTTCAGGGCCTCTGCAAGATCGAGCGCGCCGTCGTACAGCGCCCGGCCCGATATCGCGCCGGCGATGACGCCGGTGTCACGCAAAGCGACCAGATCGGCCAGCGAGGACACGCCGCCCGAGGCGATGACCGGGATGCGGACCGCGCGCGCGAGCGCCTCGGTCGCGGCGACGTTGGGCCCGCCCATCGCGCCGTCGCGTTCGATGTCGGTGTAGATGATCGCGGCGACGCCGTCCTCCTCGAAGCTGCGCGCGAGATCGGTGACCATGACGTCGGTCTCCTCCGCCCAACCGCGTGTCGCGACGCGGCCGTTCCGCGCGTCGAGGCCCACGGCGACGCGGCCGGGATGCGCGCGGGCGGCGGCGCGGACCAGATCCGGGTCCTCTACAGCGACGGTGCCGAGGATGACGCGCGCGATGCCCTTGTCGAGCCACGTCTCGATCGTGGCCATGTCGCGGATGCCGCCGCCAAGCTGCACCGGCACGTCGACCGCCTTCAGGATCGCCTCGACCGCCGCGCCGTTGACCGGCTGGCCGGCGAAGGCGCCGTTGAGGTCGACGAGGTGGAGCCACCGGCAGCCGGCCTCGACGAAGGCGCGCGCCTGTCCGGCCGGATCGTCGCTGAAAACCGTCGCCTGCTCCATCTCGCCGCGCAGAAGCCGCACGGCCTGGCCGTCCTTGAGGTCGATGGCGGGGTAGAGGATCATGCGCGGCGCTCCCTTGTCGCGGGCCGTCTTTGGCATGGGGACGCGGCGGATGCTAGCCGAAGACGGACCAGCCGGTGCGGCGCGTCAGGATCTCGGCGGCGACCGTCCCGAGATGGGAATTGCCGGCTGCGTTCAGCCCGGGCGACCAGACCGCGATCGCCGCCCGGCGCGGCACGACCATGAGGATGCCGCCGCCCACGCCAGACTTGCCGGGCAGGCCGACGCGGTATGCGAAATCGCCGCTCGCGTCGTAATGCCCGCAGGTCATCATCAGCGCGTTGATCCGCCGGACGCGGGCGGGGCCGACGAGCGAGGGCGTGCCCTCGGCATTCGTCAGGAACAGGCCCGCGCGGGCGAGCTGCCGGCAGGTCATGTCGATGGCGCATTGGTGGAAATAGGTGCCGAGGACGTAATCGGGCTCGTGGATCAGGTTGTCATGGGCGGCGATGAATTCGGCCAGCGCCCGGTTGCGGTGGCCGGTTGCCTCTTCCGAGGCCGCCACGGACTTGTTGATGTGAATCTCCTCGTCGCCCGCCGCAGAGCGGACGAATTGCAGGATCTCGCCCAGAAGCTCGCGCGGCTGGTGGCCGGCGAGGATGGCGTCGGTGACGACGATGGCGCCCGCGTTGATGAACGGGTTCCGCGGCCGCCCGCGCTCGGTCTCGAGCTGCAGGATCGAGTTGAAGGGCTGGCCCGAGGGCTCCCGACCGACGCGCATCCAGAGATCGTCGCCGAACCGGCCGAGCGCGATGGCGAGCGTGAAGACCTTGGAAATCGACTGGACCGAAAAGGGCAGGTCGGCATCGCCGGCGGCGTGAACGGTGCCGTCGGGCAGGGCGACGGCGAGACCGAAACGCGCCGGATCGACCCGGGCGAGCTGCGGGATGTAGGTCGCGACCTCGCCCCGGTCCGGCCGGTCGGCCATTTCGGCCGCGATCTCCGCGACGATGCTCTGCAGGTCCATGACGCCCTCCGGTCGATACGGGCAGCCTTAAGCCGAACCCCGCCGGCCCGGCAACACGCCGCAACGTCAGGCTTGCGCGGCGCACCGCCCCGCGCACAGGGTCATCGCCGAACCAGGGAGGAACCCGCCATGATGAGAACCGCACTCGCCGCCGCCGTCACCCTTGCCGCCCTTGCGATGGGCAGCGCCGCCTTCGCCCAGGACGCCCTGATCGGCGACTGGCGCACCGCGCCCGACGACAACGGGAATACCGGTCTCATCCGGGTGACCCAGTGCGGCACGTCGCTGTGCGGAACGCTCGTCGAGGCGTACGGGCCGTCGGGCAGCCAGATCGAGTCGGAGAATATCGGCCGGCAGATCATCTGGGACACGAACCCGACCACCACCGCCGGCGAGTACCAGGGCCAGATCTATTCGCCCGACCGGGATGCGACCTACAATTCGCGCCTCTACCTCTCGGGCGATTCCATCGAGGTCTGCGGCCGCCGCTTCGGGATCGAGCGCTGCTCGGGCAACTGGACCCGCGTCCAGTAAGCTCAGGGCCGCCAGGTCAGGAAGTTCGCGATCAGGCGCAGGCCGGCGCGCTGGCTCTTTTCCGGGTGGAACTGCGTGCCGACCATCGTGTCGCGGCCGACGATGGCCGTGACCGGCCCGCCGTAATCGGCATGGGCGAGGAGATGCGCGGGCTCTGACACGCGCATCTGGTAGGAATGCACGAAATAGGCGTGATCGCCGGTCTCTATCCCGTCGAGGACGGGGTGGGGCCGGTCGATGACGAGATCGTTCCAGCCCATATGCGGGACTTTCAGGCGCGCATTCTCGGGTTCGATCCGCACGACCTCGCCGGGAATCCAGCCGAAGCCCGCGACATCCTCGTATTCGCGCCCCGTCGTCGCCATCAGCTGCATGCCGACGCAGATGCCGAGGAAGGGGACCGCGCGGCGTTCGACCGCCTCGATCAGCGCGTCCTCGAGGCCCGCGAAGGATTTCAACCCGCGCCGGCAGGCCGGGAAAGCGCCGTCGCCGGGCAGAACGACGCGGTCGGCCCGGGCCACGGCATCGGGGTCCGAGGTGACGATGACGGCGCCCGCGCCGGTCTCGGCGGCCATGCGCTGAAACGCCTTTTCCGCCGAGTGCAGGTTGCCGCTGTCGTAGTCGATCAGGACGGTCGTCACAGGCTGCCCTTGGTGGACGGCACGGCGCCGCCGGCGCGCGGATCGGGCTCGACCGCGATCCGCAGGGCACGGGCCACGGCCTTGAACGCCGCTTCGGCGATGTGGTGGCTGTTCAGGCCCGCGAGCATCTCGACATGCAGCGTGATCCCGCCATGGGTCGAGAGGGCCTGGAAGAACTCGCGCACCAGTTCGGTGTCGAAGGTGCCGATCTTCGCCGTCGGCATCGGCAGCGACCAGACGAGGTAGGGCCGGCCCGACAGGTCGAGAGCGGCGCGGACAAGCGCGTCGTCCATCGGCAGAAGGCACGAGCCGTAGCGCGCGATCCCGGCCTTGTCGCCGAGCGCCTTCGCCAGCGCCTGACCGAGTGCGATGCCGGTATCCTCGACCGTGTGGTGGTCGTCGATATGCGTGTCACCCTTCGCCGCGATTTCCATGTCGATCATCGAATGCCGCGCGAGTTGCTCCAGCATGTGATCGAAGAAGCCGATGCCGGTCGCGATCTTGCGCGCACCGGTGCCGTCGAGGCCGATGGCCACGCGGATGTCGGTTTCATTGGTCTTGCGGGCGATCTCGGCGCTTCGCATGGAACCCTCGGGCGTCTGTTGCGCCGCCCGCTATAGGGCCATGCCGCCCGCCTGCCAAGCGGGCGCAGGGCGAAGGCGCGCGGTCCGGGGGCGCAGGGTCACACCCTGCCGGATCAGGCCGAGCGCCGTGGTTCGGAATAGGCGGGTGCGCGGCCCATCATGCGCGAGGGGATGGCGCCCCGCCGCGGCAGGTCCAGTTTCACGAGGATCGAGTGGACGTGGTTTTTCACCGTCGCGACCGACCGGCCGACCTCGCGCGCGATTTCCTTGTTGGTCAGACCCTCGCACACCAGCGTGCAGATCTCGCGCTCGCGCCGGGTCAGGCAGTCGGGCGGGTCGGTCGGTTCCGGTGTCCGGGCGGCGAGGGCGCGCATCATTCCGGCGGCGACATCGGGGCGAATGCGAACCTCGCCGATCTCGGCATCGGCGACGATCCGGGCGACGTCCTCGATACCGGCGTCGCGCGGCACGATCCCGTGACAGCCGAGCCGGGCGCATTCGACCACGTTCGACGTGCTGCGATCATCGACCGACAATCCGAGGATGATCGTGTCCGAAAGTGTCCGCGCCAGGCGCGGCACGAGGGCCGCAGTTTCGGAGCAGCCGAAATCGACCAGCACCGAGGTCGCGCCAAGCCGGGCGACAGCGGCGGGAATGGCCTCCGCGGTTGCGCAGGCCTCGGCCATTTCGATCCCGTCCGCGCCCGCCAGCCCGCGAGCGAGGCACTGGCCGAACAGCGCGTTCGAGGAATAAACAAGGCATCGCATTACAATCGGCCCTGCTGGGAAGAAACAAACAATATGACTTTAATATACCACGATTTTACCTTTTCACGGAGGAGAATCTCCCGGTTTTTGCGTGAAAAGGGCGTGGAAACAGCGTGAAAACGCGGGTTTTCGCGCATCACTCGGTATGAGCGTCCGGTGTCAGCGGAACGTGACCTCGACCTCCAGGTCTATCCCTTCGGCGGGCTGCGTCCGTTCCGCGTGCTCCGTCTCCGACGGCTCGATCTCGGACATCGCATCGAGCGCGGCGCCGAAAAGCGCGTAGACGAGCCCGAGATCGGCGACGTCGTCCGGATCTCCGGGCTGAAGGATGCGCGGGAACAGATCGGTCCCGTAAGCGTATGCGTAAGGGGAGAGCAGGTGGCTTTCCTCGGGCAGCGCCTCGAAGGTGAGTTCCACGCTGCCGCCGGAGTAGTCGAGCCTGTAGGCCAGCGTCTCGTCGTCGACCTCGCGTCCGCTCATCGTCGCGGTCTCGTCGACGGCCCGGTCTCCGATCCGGCCCTTCAGCCGGATATCGGCGACGCCCCCTTTCACCAGCCGGATCGGTGAGAAGCTGGTGTTGAAGGAGCGAGATGCCTCGAACACCATCCGGCGCAGCGCCATCGAGTCGGAGGCCGGGAAGGCGTCATCCTCGCCGAATGCGGTCGCCAGGTCGGCCCGAAGTTCGGCATTGTCCGGGTCGAGCTCGTCAAGGCGGGTGCAATGCGCCAGCCCGGCGATGTCCATCTCGGGGTCGCAGGCGAAGTTGTGGTCGGGCAGGCGGTCGGCGAGCTCCAGGATGCCGGCGCGATCGGTGTCGGCGAAGACGAGATCGTCGAGCCTGGCCTCGCGCAGAACCGGCACGTAGAGGAACCTCTGGCCCGGGGCGGCGCCCGCGAACGGGCCGATACGGAGGATCGTGGCTGTCGTTGTCATGTTCCGCGGATCCCGAATTTCTGTTTCATCAGGTTGTAGAGATACAGGGCGAGTTCGTCCTCATCCTTGAAGGTGCGTTCCTTGTTGCCCTTCTGATTGAGCTTCAGGTGCTCGGCCAGCTGGTCCATCGCCCGCTTGTCGTACTCGGCGACCTGCGCGGCGATCTTCGTCCCAGGCTTCGGTTCGCTCTTCAGACCATGGGCGACGGCGGCGCGGCGGCGGGCCGGCTTCACCGCGCCTTTCGGGCCGTGCGGTACCTCGGTCGTGACCGGATCGAGGGTCGATTTGCCCTTGTGTTCGGGCAGCGACATGTCGCGCTTTTCGGCGATGTCCATGCCCATCGCGATCGACGGCGCGGCCGACCGCAGGCGGATCATCTCGGCTATGAAGATCGAGGACAGATAGGCGAGGCTGCGGTCGAGCACGGCGCTTCCGGCCTTTTTCCGGATGTCGGTGGGCAGTTCCATCTTCGACATGTAGGCCTTCAACGCGGTGGCGACCTGCACCCGTGACAGGCCGAGCGATTGCGCCACTGCTTCGACCTCCTGGACGTGCAGTGCGTATGCCGCTTTGAACTCGCCCCGGATCATGAAGAAATTCTCGCTGCCCGGGCGCGTGTATTTCTTCTGTTGCGACACCTCGGTCTGGGATTTGCCGACCTTGATCTTCTTGTGGGACTTGTCGGCCTGCGCGATCGTGCCCTCGCTGCTGGCTTCGAGGGTCGCCGCCGCATAGGCCACGCCCTGTTTCCCGCTGGAGATCTCGGTGCCCGATACGTCGCTGTCCACGGCCTTGCGGTACTCCGCCTTGTCGTTTCCGAGATGCTTCTGGAGCATTTCCCAGGCCTTGTGCTTGGCGCGCTCGATCTGGTTCGCATCGAGTCCGGCCACCTTCCGTGCCTTTCCCTTCACCGTCTTCGAAGCGCTGGCGCTGTAGACGTAGTTCCAGGTTTCGCCCCCGCTTTCGACCCGGATCCACTTGATGACCTTGTGCTTGCGGGTGACGGCCTCGGCGACCGCCTCGGCCTCGGCGAGATCGACACCGCCTTCGTCGGTCTCGCTCTGCTCGCCGGCATAGAGGTCGGCGAGGGCAAGTTGGACCTTCGCCTCCTTCTCCGGATCCTCGGGATCGGTTTCGGCCTTGTCGTCTTTCCGGCCGCCGAACAGTTTGCCGAGCTTCCGGGCCACCGACACGCCGAGGTTGATGATCCAGTCGATCGCCTTGTTGACGGGCGCCTGCACGGCCTCGATGAATTGCCGGATCTTGTCCGAGATGCCGCCAAGGCCGAGGAGCGAGGCGAGGAAGCTGATGACCACCGGCAGGATGCGGTTGAGCGCACCTTCGACAGCATTCGCCATGGCCGCGATATTCCCCGAGACGATGGTGCCGAGCGCGTTGATGATCGCGTTGACCGCCTCGATGATCTGCTGGCCGCGCTCGATGAAGAAGACGACGATGTCGTAGATCATCATGCAGGCCTTCACGAAGGCCGAGGCGGGGTTGAGCAGGCTGATGATCCACTTGATCCCGGCTTGGATCACCTTGGTGATGACCCAGTTCTGGATCTCGTCGAGGATCGCGTCCTTTATCTCGCCGAGCTTCTCCATCAGCTTGTCCCAGACCGCCTGCGGTCCCTCGGTAAACAGCAGCCGGATGAAGTCGACGGCGGTCTCGATGGCCTTGACGGTGGGTTCGCCCAGGATGCGGACGGCGCGGGCGCGTACGTTTTCCTTCGTCAGGCCAAGGACCTGCAAAACGATGTCGAGGATGCCCTTGAGGTCAAAGGTCTCGGGCAGCTTCAGCCCGGCGCCCTCCAGTGCGCCGAAGAGCCAGCCCATCAGCGCCTTCTTCAGGTTCTCCGCGATGTTGTCGCGGAACTGCCGGAGCCCTGCGCCGATCCCCGCGATCAGGTTCCCCAGGAAGCCGATGGGATCGCGGATGATGGCCCCCACCACACCCGCTGCGGCAGCGAGGATGGACAGAAGCATGTCCTTGAACTTCAGGATCTTCTTCACGACCCCGACGGTTGCGTCGTAGACCCGTTCCCAGAAGCTGCGATTGGCAAGGCGCAGCTCTTCCTCGCGCGCGTTCCGCCGCTCGACGCCCTCGCGGTAGATCTCCACCACGCGGTCCACCACGGCGTCGCGCCGGGCATCGATCTCGCCTTCGAGCGCATCGAAATCGGCGGTGATCGATTCAGCCGCATCTTTCGCGAACTTGCGCTCGTCCTTCGGCAGTTCCTCGCGGATGAACCGGCTGATCTCGGCGCGGCCCTGTTCGACCCTCGCCTTGGCGCGGGCGATTTCGGTTTCGACGTGGATCGCGACCTCGTCGATGGCGCGGGTGACGCGGGCGTCGAAGGCGTCGCGCCCGGCCTGCAGCGCGGCCTCGAACCGGGCGTCGCTGTTCCCGGTGAAGAAGTCGGTGATGCGCTCGGCAAAGCCGCCGCGGACGTCATCGAACGCGCGGTCATAGGCCTTGAGCGCCTCGTCGATCGCCGTCCGGAAAATCTCGCCCGCGCGTTCGAGCATCGCGTCGAGGATGCCGGTGACCGCAGTCCGGGTCGCCCTGCCGATCTGTTCCAGCCGCGCGGTGATCTCGGCCTTGCGCGCCGCGGCGACGCCGGCGGTCTTCGACTGGGCGCCCGCGACCTTGCCGAGCTGACCGACGCGGGTGCCGTGGAAGTCGGCAAGACCGGCATTCAGGGTGCCTGCCGCCTCCTCACCGGTCGCGGCGCGGTCGGTGGCTTCGGCGGCGCGCAGTTGGGCGGGGCCCTCGACATCGTGCTTCTCCGCCTCGGCCTTCGCGCCAAGTGTGGCGTCGAATTGCGGGTCCTTGCCGCGCGCGAGCATGTCGTCGTCGATGTCGTTCTCGGCGGCGAGCTGGTCCGAGGCCGCGCGGTTTTCGGACATGTCGACCGCCTGCGCCGTCGATGGCGGCGGCACGACTGGACCGGCTGCGACCGGGGCCGGCTTCTCGCCCGCGGTCTCGGGCTCGAGCGGTGCGGCCTCGCCGCCTTCCATCGCCGCAGGGTCGGGCTGGTTGGCTTCGTCGACGGCGCCGGGCAGGGCGCCGGTCGCGGTTGCGACATGCCCGCCGAGATGCGACTGGACGTTCGCCGCCGCCTCCTTGCCACCTTCGTTCATCAGGCGCTTGGCGTCGTCCTTGCTTTTGGGCTGCGGGATTGCGTTGCGGATGGCGACGGCAAGCTGGTTGCGGAACGCCTGCCGGTCGACATCAGCGGTCTCGGCCCCGTCGGCAGCGGCGGAGCCCGCGTCCTCGGCAGCGCGCCGGCGCGTGACCTCGGGCTCGTTCGAGGCCGCCATGGCCGCGCCGGTCGCGGCTCCCTCTGACTGGTGTTTCGCCGATGCCCTGGCCCGCCGGGTCACTGCCTTCGTCGTGCCGGCGACGGCGTCCTTCGGCGAGGGCTCGGCTGGCGCGTCCTCCGGTTCGGCCGCGCCCGGTTCGGCCGGTTTCTCCGGTGTCGGGGCCTCGGCGGGCGGAGCCGCTGCCGCTTCGGGCTTGCCGCCCTCGGCTTCGGGTGTCCCGGGGGTCCGGGCGGCGTCCGCTGGCCCGGCCTCGCTCTCTTCCGTCTGCGGCATCGACGGCCAGAGACCGAGCGCGCCACCCGCGATCCGGCCGGGTAAGTCTGGGGTGAACGGAGCTGACCCGGGCGCTGTCTGCCCGCCAGCCGGACCGGCGGCATTGGCCGCAGCCGGCGGGGCGGCTTCGGTCATCGCCCGCGCATCGACCCCGCCAAGCCCGCCACCCGGTCCTCCGCCGGGTCGCATCCGTCCCGACAGCGCTGCGCCCGGACCCAGGCCCGGCGCGCGGCGGGGTCCGGCATCGGTGCGCATCGTCGGAGCGCCCGAGGGGCGTCGCGCGGGCGCTGCGGGGCGCCGGGAGGTCGGCGACCGGGCCATGGCGATCCTGCCGGGCGGCCCGGTCAGCTTTCGCCGCGGCCGGCCGCCATCTTGCGGGCGATCCGGGACAGCACCCGGACTTTCTCGGCATTCTGGAACCGCATTGCCTTGGTCAGGTAATCCCCGCCCTCGGCGGCGCGGTTCAGGAACGCATCACCTTCGGTCGCATACAGATAGAGCACCTGGTCGAGCTCGGGCTGCTGGAAGCGCACCTCCGAGGCACGCAGTTCCTCGCGCAGGATCTCGACCTTCTCTGGCTCGATGAGATCCTCGCGGGTTTCGTGCTTCTCGTCGGCGCTGTCGTCGCCGCCGAATGGCATCCCGCAGAAACACTCCACCGTCCGGATCCAGGGCCGGCCGGCATAGAGCCGATGACAGTTCTCGGGCGCGAAGAGGTCGACCGGGATGCCGGTCTCGCACAGCTCGACGCAGCCGAGCAGGACCCAACCGTCGCCGCAGCATTCGCACGGTGCGCAGCGGGTCAGGCAATCGCAGATCCGGCGCTGGTCCCGGCCCGCCTGTCCGCCACCCCATCCTGGGCCACAGCGCCGGGACCGGTTTGCGCCCTCGGCGTCACCCTTGCCGTTGTCCGACCCGCTGCAGCCGCAACCGCAGCCGCCGTCTGACGGGTCGCGACCGCGGCAGATATGCTTCGGCAACTCGTCGGAGCGGAAGGCGCGCAGTTCGACATGGTCGCGGATGCGGGTGCAGGCCTGCGGCTCGGACCCGTCGCCGCAGCAATCGCCGCGCGGCGCCTCTTCCGAGCTGACCCGGCGGATCGCGATGCAGACCTCCGCCCCGCCGTCCTTCCCGTCGCCGCAGCCGCAGGCGGTGCCGGACGGCAGTTCGACCAGCACCGGCTCGCAAAGCTCGATCGGCATGCCGTAGCAGTCGAAGGCGCTGCCCCGTCCGACGCGGATGTTGAAGCCGGGATAAGCCATCCGGGGCTTCCGATCGCTATCCGGCGGGCAGGGCTCGCACGGCGTCGTCGTGCCGCAGAGATCGGGATCGGGCGAGAATTCGAACCCGCAGGCCACGCCGCAGCCATGCACCGCGCGGTTCGTCGCCGCGAGTAGCTGCACGGCGTAGCGCATCGAGGCGTTCAGATCGGTGTCGGTCACGATCATGCCGTTGTGGAAGCGCACCGCCTCGGCCTTCATCGGGCGGGTGGTCGGGCGCGTCTGGAAAGGTTTGGTCATGGCTCAGTCTCCATTGCGCTGAGACGCGAAGGACGCGCTGCCCTGCGCCGTTTCGGTCTTGTCGTCGTGATCGTCATGGTCGTCGCCGCAGGGATCGTGGTCGTCGGTCACCACGCGGACATGGCTGATCCAGTCGCCGCCGGGCCGGGCCTGACCGGTCTTGTGGCCGCAATGGTCGCGGCAGGTCAGGTCGTACGGACGTGCGTCGAACATGCAGCCGCAGCAGTCGCGGATGAGCTGACCGCGAAGCGTGATCTCCATCCGCCCGTGCCGGCCGCCATTGGTGCAGCGTTCCATGTATTTTCGCCTGAGCTTGCGCCACGCCTCGCTCGGGCAGAGCCGCACGGCGAGCGCCTTGCCGTCGGGCGGCGCGATCCACCAGTCCGGCATCTCCGACCCGGTTCCGCCCCAACCGGGCGGCGGACCGGAATGGCCGGCTGGCCACAGCGGCTCGACCCGGGCGGGCACCCGTTCCTGCACCCAGGCGACGAGCTTGTCGTCCGTGCCGTCCATATCGGTGACATGCGTGTAGATATCCATCAGCACGCTCATCTCGTGCAGCGTGTCGGCGTCGACGGGGCGGGTGAAGAAGATCGTGAAGCCTTCGAGAAGTTCGCGCGCCGGAACGCGCCCGTGGTTCTCGCAGGCTTCGGTCCGCGCCTTGAACTGGGCGATCGGCATAACCGTCTTCCAGTCGCCAAGCGCCCATTTCTGCCAGCTGTAGTGCCAGACCTGCGGCAGGTGGACGTCGAGGTCATTGGCGATCTCCCACAGGACCGGCGCGCGGTAGGCGAACTGGCGCATGTCGCACGGCGTGTGGTCGGAGCAGCCGCAGCCACGGTCGTGTGGCTCCGTCCCGTCCTTTTCGGGGCGCTGCAGCACGTCAGGGCGATCCTGCGCGATTTCCTGCGATGATGATGCGCCGCCTTCCTTCTGCTCCCGCTTGTCCTCGTGCGTCGGCTTGCCCTCGTCGCACCCGCAGTCCGGCGTCTCGTCGCATGGACAAAAACCGATGCGCGGCGGGCAGTCGTCGTCGTGTTCCGGCGCCAGCCGGCACAGCGCGACGCAGTGAAGCGCGAGGCCCGCCTCGGGGTCGTAGCCGTAGCGACCGCAATCGCTTGATCGCAGCTCCGGCGGGTCGGAACAGGCAAATTCGAGATCCTTCGAGCCGTAAGGGCTCTCGGGCCATTTCGAAATCCGCTCGCAGATGAAATCGCGGCGGTCGAGGCAGGGATCGTCTGGCAGATTGTCGGGGCAGATGTCGTTGGCCGCGCATCCCTTCTCAAGCGTGAAGGCGACGCAGCGGTGGATCCAGCCGCCATCGTCGGCGCAGCGATCCCACCGGCCGCGGTCGCCCTTCTCGGCGTAGTGGACGCGCAGGGTGTAGCAACCGGGATGTTCGGGCGGGCAGCCGATGATCTGGTCGAAGCTCAGCCAGCCGCCCGGCCAGAACAGCATCCGCCCGTACCGGTCGAGTGCGAGACCGCAGCCGACATGAATGGCGTTCTTGCGGACCTCGGGCTTGCCGTGATCGTCGGTCTTCACGTTGAAGCCGTAGACGATGCCGACGCCATGCAGGCCGAGGTTCAGCATCCGGTCGCGGGTCAGCGTGTCGGCGATCTGCGCGTTCAGCTGATCGGCCGAAAGCTTCGCCCCGGGCCTGTAGACCGGCAGCTTCGACCAGCAGGGATCGGTCGTTTCGGGGTGGTCTTTCATCGTCCTACTCCTCGGCTGTCGGTCATGCGAGTGTCAGGGTTCCGTCGAGCACCGCCCGGTCGAGAACCGGAGCGCTGTCGGACGGGTCGGTGGGATCGGAAACGGGGAGCGGCCAGGCGCCGAGCGCCCGCGAGCCGCCGGAATCGAGGGTGATGGCGCCGAGCCCGACCGCGCCGAGGCCGGGGCCCGGGCGATGGTCGCCGAGCTTCCAGTCGAGCCGCGTATGGGCCGGCGCGAAAAGCCGGGCGATTGGGTCGAGGAATGGCCTGAGCCGCGCCACGACGGATGTGCCGAAGAGCCGGACAACGACACGCGCGCCGCACCCGGCGGACTCCGCCTCGCCGCCGCAGCCGGTACCGAGCGCATGGTCGCCGAGCCGCGTGCAGGCGCCGGCGCGGAACGGCTTCGGCGCGGTGTGGCCGATCCGCGTCGCGTCTCCGAGCCGCGGTCCGGCGGGATCGTCGGGGGCCGAGAGAAGCCAAGTCGCCGGCCCCTCCGCGGCATCTTCAATCGCCCAGGCTCCGGGCGCGAGGATCTCGAGCAGCCGGGCCAGCGCGGCCCTGGTGCCGCGCGCCTGCATCAGCGCGGGCAGGGCCGTCAGGACGGCGCGGCGGTCGGCGGGGCGAAGCCGCGCCAGCGCCCCGTGCCCAAGCCAGTGCATCAGAAAGCCGGTCCACTGATCGTCCGCGGTCTCGGGGTCGATCCGCGCCGCGCCCTCGCTGATCCGGTCGTCGATCTCGTCAATCATCGCCTGTACTCCGGCGAGCGCCCGGCGCATCTGCTTCTCCGACCGGCCACCATCGCGGTAGATCGCCGGCAGCATTTCGATCAGCGACCGGTTCGGGTAGAGCACCCTGAACCGGTCGAGCCGGGCCGGCCCCCGGCCCGCCGGAACTGTGATCTCGACCCGCAGGACGAGGTATTCGGCGCCGATCTCGCCGAGGTAATGCCGGTATTGGGCGACTGCGCCGCGCCCGGGATGGCGGGTGGGCGGCTCCGGCTCCCAGGCCAGGGCCTCTGCGTGGTTCAGCGGTCCGGCAAGAACGGCGTCCCGGGCTTCTCCCGCTGCCGTCGCGGTGTCGAATCCGCGGGCCGATATCCTGAGTTCCGCGCCTTCGGGCAGATGCGCCGTCAGATCGGCCCGTTGCCACCCGCTGCGCTCGGCTAGGGGCGAGCGCAGGACCGGCGAAAGCCACAGGCCTCGCCGCGGCGGCGTTTCGGTATCCTCGAAGGTAAGCGCGAAGAGCCCTTCCGTGGTCGCGGCGACGAGACCTTCGCGGGTTGCGATCAGATCGGTGATCTCGCCGAAGGTGCATCCCGGCTCGGGCTGCGTGACTGGCTCCCCCCTGCCTTCGGCGACGGGGAAAACCGCACGGCGGTCGGGCGTGACGAGCGTGAGGCGTCCGTCGGACGACAACGCGACCGGTCCGCCCGCCGCGGGACGCGGATCGGTGCGGTGCACGGGTGTTTCCGGCAGGCTGCCGTCTGGCGGCATCGAGACGACGCGCCAGTGCCCGTCTGGCTCTGTGATGACGAGCGTCGCCGCGCCGTCGTGCAGATCCCGCGCCGCGCGGATCGATCCGGACAGGGGATGCTCGGGCCGGTCGGGGTGGACCTCGCCGTCGTCCCGGATGCGCCTGAGACGGAACAGGTCACCGCGTGTCTCGACCGCGATCACGCCGTCGCAGCGGTCGGCGATGGCGTCGGCGATATGCCAGCCCTCGGCCTCGAACCGTCCGGTTTCGGAGCCCGAGGCGGAATCGATCCGGGCGAGCCCGCCATCGCCCGTCACCAGCCAGCCGGTGCGCTGGCCCCAGATCAGACGTACGGCCCCGCGCGCGGCGTCGGGCGGCAGCACCGCGACGGTAACCGGCAGCCCGTCCGAAAGTCGTTGAAGCCGGCCGTCGGCCAGAAGCCAGAGCACCCGGCCGCCGGTGTCGCGGGCGAGGATCGCGTTCGCGTCGGCTGCCGATGTGCCGCCAAGCCGCGCGGCGCGCAGGCTGCCCGGCGTCGACAGGCCTGCCGCGCCGATCCGGCGCAGTCCGAGGGCGTCACCGGCGCCCCATTGGGCGGCGGTCTCGAAGCGGTAGACGCGATCGAGCGGGTGGGTCACGGCGCGGCCTCTTCGGTCAGGATCGTCACGCGCCGCGCGATCGCTATGCCGCGGTCGCCGAGCGACAGGATGCCGTCCCGCGGTTCGCGGCCGTCAGCGGTGCGGATGTCGCAGGCGATCACGCGCGTCACGTCCGGCAGTCGGGCCATCAGCGCGCGGATGTCACCGGGGCCGATGGGGCGGCCCGGGGGCCAGGGATCCGTATCCCGGCCCGGATGGGCTATGTCGCTCAGCCGGGCGCGGATCAGCGCTTTGGCGCTCTCGGTCACCGTGTCGGGATCGGCGTCAGGCAGGATCGCCAGCGTGACTTCGACATCGACCGGCACGTAGACCGGCGTGGAAACGAAAAGCCGTTCGCCTAGTAGCCGCGTGGGGCCGAGATGATCGGTCAGCGCGGCGACGAGATCGGGGCGCACCGGGGGCGGCGGCGCGGCCGGATCGCGATCCGGGATCGCGATGACGGTCCGCGCGCCGGCAGCCGTCGCTCCGGGCCGCC
>WVSN01000013.1 GCA_015689705.1 Rhodobacterales bacterium HKCCE3408 | reverse complement strand
CGGCCTTCCGCCCGCGCCGCCGCGCCACGACCGAAAGCCTCGCCGACTACCACGACGCGCTCGGCCTCGATGCCGGGGCCCGGGCCGCGCTCGCCACCGCCGACCCGGCAGTCTATTCGGCCAATATCGAGAACATGATCGGCACCGCGGCGCTGCCGGTCGGCGTCGTCGGGCCGCTGCGCGTCAACGGCCTGAACGCCGCGGGCGACTACCCCGTCCCGCTCGCCACGACCGAGGCCGCGCTGGTCGCGTCCTACGGGCGCGGGGCGATGGCGGCAAACGCGGCCGGCGGCATCTCGACCGCCGTGCTCTACGAGGGCGTTCTGCGGACGCCGGCCTTCGTGACCGACGGCCTCCTGTCCTCGGGCCGGCTGGTCGACTGGGTCGTGGAGAACACCGAGGCGCTCAAGGCCGCAGCCGAGGCGACGACGCGGCACGGCAGGCTCGTCTCGCTCGAACCGGCCATCGACACCGACATCGTCTTCCTGCTCTGCCGCTACACGACCGGCGACGCGGCAGGTCAGAACATGGTGACGATCGCCACCGACGCGCTCTGCCGCCACATCGCCGAGCATTGCCCGGTGCCGATCCGGCGCTGGTATGTCGAGGGCAATTTCTCGGGCGACAAGAAGGCCTCGACCCTCGGCACGCTGACCGGGCGCGGGCGCAAGGTCTCGGCCTCGGTCGTCCTGCCCGACGAGGTCGTCGCGCGCGTGCTGCGGACGACCGTCCCCGACATGCTCGACTATGGCCGCATCGCCAATCTCGGGGCACTTCTGTCAGGTCAGCTCGGCGCACAGGCGCATTACGCCAACGGGCTGGCCGCGCTATACATCGCGACCGGGCAGGACGCGGCCTGCGTCGCGGAAAGCGCCGTCGGCTTCACCCGGATGGAGGCGCGCGAGGGCGGCATCTTCTGTTCGGTCACTCTGCCCAACATCCTCGTCGGCACGGTCGGCGGCGGCACCGGCCTCCCGACGCAGCGCGCCTGCCTCGAGCTTATGGGGCTGAAAGGCGACGGCCATGCCGCAGCGCTGGCCGAGATCGCGGCGGCGCTCTGCCTCTGCGGCGAGATCTCGATCGTGGCGGCGATGGCGGCGGGCCATTTCGCCGGGGCGCACGAGAAACTGGCGCGCAAGCGATGAGCCTCGCCGCCCGGCTCTGGCGCTATCAGGCGGAGCGGTTTCCGCTGGCGCGCACCGTGCCGCTGCTGGCCGTCTTCTCGGCCGCCGCCGTCACAATCTCCGCGGTGCTTGCCGGCCGGCCGCTGCCAGGCCCCCTGCCCTACGCCATCGCCTTCCTTCTCGGCATGATCCTGTTCTTCCAGCTCCGCGTCGCAGACGAGCACAAGGATTATGCCGACGACTGCCTCTACCGGCCCGAACGTGCCGTGCCCCGCGGGCTGGTCTCGCTCGATCTGCTCGCCCGGCTGGCCGGGATCGCGGGGGTCGTGGCGGTCGTCGCCTCGCTCCTGCGGCCCGGCGCCACGATCCTCGTCCTGTTTGCGGTCTGGATCTGGTTCCTGCTCATGCTGCGGGAATTCTTCGTCGCGGAATGGCTGAAGGCCCGGCCAGTTCTCTATCTCGTCAGCCACATGGCGATCCTGCCGCTGATCGACCTCCTGCTCACGAGCCTCGAATGGGGTCCCCATGACGGCCCGCCGGCGGGGATCTGGAGCTTCCTCGCCCTCTCCTTCGTCAATGGCTGCGTGCTGGAAATCGGGCGCAAGACATGGGCGCCCGAGAGCGAACGGACGGGCGTGGAGACCTATTCAAAGCTCTGGGGGCCGGCTGCCTCGGCGCGGGCCTTTGCTGGATGTGTCCTGGTCGCCGCAGTCCTCCTTGTCGTCCTGGGAGTGCGGACCAAGGCGACCTGGCCGGTCGCGGTCGTCACAGTGCTCGGCGCCCTCGGCTGCCTGTGGGTCGCGCGCGGGTTCATCGCCGCCCCCACCAAAGCGGCCGAGAAACGCGTCGATCTAGCCGCCGGTCTCTGGGTCTTCGCCTGTTACGCGGCGGCGGGCCTGCTGCCGCTTCTGTTCGGGGCGCGGCCATGATCCTGCGCGGCGCCGAGGCCACCGATCCCGCTCGCGCGGGCGGCAAGGGCGCAGCGCTGGCCCGCGCGGTGGCGGCAGGTTTCGACGTGCCGGAGTTCTTCGTCCTGCCTGAAGAGGCGTTCGACGGCACCAGGCTGACGACGGATATCACGGACGCGCTGAAGACCCTCGGCCCCGGACCCTACGCTGTCCGCTCCTCGGCCACTGCCGAGGACGGCGCGGCGGACAGCCATGCAGGACAGTTCGCCACGAAGCTCAACGTCGCGGCGAATGACGTGGCCGCGGCAGCGAAGGCCGTCCGCGCATCGGGGCTTGCCGAGTCCGTCGCCGAGTACCGGGCGCAGAGGCGCATCGCCGATGGCAGCCTGCCCGCGGTCGTCGTCCAGCGCATGGTGCCCGCCCGCGCCGCCGGCGTGGCGTTCTCCGCCGACCCGGTCTCGGGCCGGCGCGATCTGCAGGTCGTCTCGGCCACCTCCGGCACGGCGGAAAAGCTCGTCGACGGACAGATCGACGGCGAGACATGGGTGCTCGGCGCCGAGCCTGCCGCCCCTTCGGAGCCCGAGGTTCTGACGCCAGAGGAGGCCGCAGAGGTCGCCGCCCTTGCCCGCCGGGCGGAGAAGAAATTCGGCGCGCCGCAGGATATCGAATGGGCTTTCGACGGCGACCGGCTGCTGCTTCTCCAGTCCCGCCCGATCACCACCCCTCTGCGTCCTTGTCCACAACCGGACCCCGCGCCGGCCCTGTTGGACAATTCCAACATTATCGAGAGTTATCCCGGCCTCGTCAGCACCTTGACCTTCACATTCGCGTCCTACTGCTACGACCGCGTCTACCGCTCCTTCGTCCGCCTGCTCGGCCTGTCCACAGGGACGATCGCCGAAAACGCGGCGGTTTTCGCCAACCTGCTGACCCGCGTGGATGGCCGGGTCTACTACAACCTCGGCAACTGGTATCGCGCGCTCGCCCTGCTGCCCGGCTACGCGCTTAACCGCGACTTCATGGAAACCATGATGGGCGTGGACGAGCCGCTGCCGGCCGACCTGACCGACGCCATCGCACCGCCGCCGGCCACAGGTCTCGCCCGCGGGGTCGCCTGGGCGCAGATGGTCCGCGTCGGCCTCGGTCTCGCGGTTCAGGCCGCTCTCCTGTCGCGCACGAAGCGGCGGTTTATGGCGCGCCTCGACGCCGCGATCTCCGCGCCCCTGCCCGACACGCTGACCGGCCTCGCCGCGACCTACCGACGGATCGAGGCGGCGCTTCTCGATCGGTGGGACGCGCCGCTGGTCAACGACTTTCTCTGCATGGTCGGCTTCGGTGCGACCCGGAAGATGCTGGAGCGGTGGGCCGGCGAAGACGGGCTCGCCTTCCACAACGACATCATGATCGGCCAGGGTGGGATCGTCTCGGCCGAACCTGCGCGCCGGATCGCGGACATGGCGGGGACGGTGCGCGGGACGGACGCCGTTGCCGAACTGGCGGAAGGACATGTGCCCGCCGCCATCGCGGCCGACATCGACGCCTATCTCGCGAAGTTCGGCGACCGCTGCACCGAGGAACTGAAGCTCGAGTCGATCCCGCTGTCCGAGGATCCCGCCCCGCTTCTCGCCGCAATCCGCGCGGGCGCGCTGCGCGACGCCTGTCACGCACCGGACCGCGCGGAGCCCGACTGGAACCGGCTCATCCCCGACCACCCCGTCCGCCGCGTCGTCGCCCGCTCGCTCACCACATGGGCTGCCGCCCGGGTCCGCGACCGCGAAAACCTGCGCTTCGAACGCACCCGCATCTTCGGCCATGCCCGTCGCGTCTTCCGCGCCATCGGACGAGAATTCCACGCCCGGGGCTGGCTCGACTCGCCCGAGGATATCTTCCACCTGACGGTCGCCGAGACGCTCCGCGCGATCGAGGGGGCGGGTGCGACGACCGACCTTGCCGCCCTCGCCCGCCTTCGGAAATCAGAACTCGAAGCCGCCGCAACCCGCCCCGATCCGCCGCGCCGCATCCGTATCGACGGGCCGGTCCGCGTCGCGGCCCCCACCGCCGCGCCGAAACGCACCGCGACCGGCGCCGACCGGCAGGGTACCGGATGCTCCGCCGGTCGCGTCACCGCCACGGCCCGCGTCGTCCGCGATCCGCGCACCGAGAGCCTCAACGCGGGCGAAATCCTCGTCGCCGCCAACACCGACCCCGGCTGGATCGCCGTCTTCGCCAATGCCTCGGCCATCGTCGTCGAGCGCGGCTCGTTGCTCAGCCATTCGGCCATCGTGGCGCGCGAGCTCGGCATTCCCTGCGTCGTCGGCGTCCCGGACGCGACCGACTGGGTGACCTCGGGCGAGACGCTGACCGTCGACGGCGCGACCGGCCGGGTGGAGAAAACGCCATGACCGGCATCGAGACCCGCGCCGCCTTCGACCGCATCCGCTACGCGCAGTTGTGGGAGGATGCGGACGTCCTGAATGCTTCGATCGGGGATGTCGCGGGTGGGACACTCGTGTCGATCTGCTCGGCCGGGGACAACGCGCTAGCGCTTCTGCTGAGGGACCCCGCGCAGATCTACGCGGTCGATCTGTCGTCAGCGCAGCTCCACTGCCTTGCCCTGCGGATCGGGGCGATGAAAACGCTGTCGCAGCCTGAGTTCCTCGAGCTGATGGGTTCGCGGCCGAGCAGGCGCCGCCGCGCACTGCTGTCGCGGGCCATCGGCGCCTGCCCGGAGGAGGCCCGCGCCTTCTGGCAGTCGCTCGACGCGCAGGTCGTGGCCCACGGCGCGGGCGGGGTCGGCAAGTTCGAGCGCTACTTCCGCCTCTTCGCCCGCTACGTCCTGCCGCTCGTTCATTCGCGCCGGACCATCGCCGCGATCTTCGAGCCGCGGACGCCCGAGGAACGCCGCGTCTTCTTCGAGCGCCGCTTTGACACCTGGCGCTGGCGGCTGCTCGTCCGGGTCTTTTTCTCGCGCTTCATGATGGCTCGGCTCGGCCGCGACCCGGCCTTCTTCGACCACGTCGAGGGTTCGGTCGCCGATCACGTCTTCGCCCGCCTCCGCCACGCGGGCATCGACACCGACCCGTCGCAGAACCCTTACCTGCACTGGATCATGACCGGAACGCATGGCGAGGCCCTGCCGCTCGCCTGGCGGCCCGAGGCCTACGAGATCATCCGCTCGCGGCTCGACCGGATCACCCCGCATCTGGGGCCGATCGAGACCGTGCCTGCGGAGTCGGTCGACGGCTTCAACCTGTCGGACATCTTCGAATACATGGACGCCCCCACGGCCGAGGCGGTCTACCGATCCTGCCTGTCGATGGCCCGGCCCTATGCCCGGCTGGTCTACTGGAACATGATGGCGCCGCGCCGCGTGCCGCCGGCGCTGGCCGACCGGGTCGAGACCATGAGCACGGTCGAGGAGGCCGGCAAAGCGATGGATAAGGCCTTCTTCTACAGCGATTTCGTCGTGGAGCGGGTGCGGTGACCGCCGCCCTCCAGATCGGCCTCGCCTTCGGGCTCGTCGCGGGGCTTCTCGGGAGCATGGCGGCCCTGTCGCGGATCGCGGCGGCGCGCGGCTGGCACCCGGAACTGCCGAGGAAGATGGTCCATGTCGGGGCCGGAGGGATCGGGATCGCCCTGCCCTGGATCATGGCCGAGGACTGGCAGGTCTGGCTGATGCTCGGGCTTTCCGGCGCGGCGATCCTCGCCTTGCGCACGGCGCGGCTCAGGACGGTCGGCGGCGCGGTGCACGGGGTCGCACGGCAGTCGTTCGGAGATCTCCTCCTGATCGCGGCGGTCGCGCTGACCTTCCTTCTTCATGGCGACCGGCCGATCCTCTATGTCCTGCCGCTCGCCGTTCTGACGCTCGCCGACGCCGCCGCCGCGCTTGCCGGGATCCGCTACGGCCGCACGCGCCTGCCCGCCGGCGATGGCGGCAAGAGCGTCGAAGGCAGCGCGATCTTCTTCCTCGTGACGTTCATCCTCGGGATGGTCTGTCTTCTGCTGCTGACCGAAGTGCCGCGGGTCAACGTCATCGTCCTGAGCCTCGCCGTCGCGGTCTTCGCGACCATCGTCGAGGCCGACAGCTGGCAGGGTTTCGACAACCTGTTCCTGCCGATGGGCGTGCTGATCTTCCTTGCGGCCAACATCGACGCCGCACCAGCCGATGCTGCCCTGCGAACGGGTCTTATCCTCGCCGCCGGGGCCGCGATCTGGGCCGTGACGAAGGCGATGGGAATGCCCGGCCACGTCGCACGGGTCAACGCGCTGGCGCTGTTCCTGCTGCTCTCCGTGCTCTACCCGGTCAACGCGATCCTGCCCGCCGCGGCCCTTCTGGCAATCTCGGCAGCGGCGGGACCAGCCCGCCCGACCGAGGCGCTTTCCTCCGTCGCGGCGCTCGCCATCGTCAGCTTCCTCTGCTTCGCCGTCGAACCCGCCTTCGGCCCAACAGCGGTCAACTTCTTCGGCCTTGCCGCCGCAGGCTTCGCCGGGGCGCATCTGGGGCTCTGGGCCTCGGGACGGGGCGGAATGGCCGTGCTGATTGCTGTCGCGGTTGCGGCCGGCCTTGCCGCGATATGGCTCGGCGTCCTCGCCGTCACGCCGGCGGTCTCGTTCTGGCACCCCGACATCCGCATCGCCGGATCGGTCGTCATCGCGCTCGCGACGCTCCTCCCCGCCGTCGCGCCCGGCATCGTCGCCCCGCAGCGCGCCCTTCGCATTGCGCTCGTTGCCGCAGGTCCCGCCGGCCTCCTTCTCGGCTACGCCCTTCTCACCGGAGACACCGCATGAGCCCCGAGACCCGGAAGATCGACGGCGCCTCGGCCCGGATCTGGCGCAGCGGCCCGGACTGGGACGGCGCGCCGGCGGCCACGATAGGCGCGGTGAAGTGCGACAGCGCCGAGACCGGGGCGGCTCTGCTCGAGGCCATTGCGCGCGACCTGCGCGCCGAGGGGATCACCCGCATCCTCGGACCGATGGAGGGCGATACCTGGCACAGCTACCGGCTCGTGTCGGAGAGTGACGGATCGGCCCCGTTCCTGATGGAACCCGCGACGCCGCCGCATCTCCTCGCCGCCTTCGAGGCGGCGGGGTTCGCGCCCGTCTCGCGGTATTTCTCGGCCCGCGCGCCGATTCCAGAGGCGGCCGAGGCAGCGGACGACCCCGAAATCGTCATCCGGCAATGGAACGGCACCGACCCTGAAGGTCAATTCGCCAAGGTCCACGACCTCTCGACGAAAGCCTTCGCGAACAACCGCTTCTACACGCCGCTCGCGCTCGAGCCATTCCTCGCCATGTACATGCCCTTCGTCCCGGTCCTGAAACGCGAGCTCGTCTTTCTCGCCGAGGATGGATCGGGCGAGCTCGTCGGGTTCCTGTTCGGCATCCCGAACTATGCCGAAGGCCCGGAGACGAAGACCGCGATCCTGAAGACCTATGCCGGGCTGAAACCCGGCGTCGGGCGGCGGCTGGTCGATGCCTTCCACGTCGCCGCGCGCGGGCTCGGCTACGACACCGCGATCCACGCGCTGATCCACGACGACAACCGCTCGGCCGAGCGGTCCCGCCAGTCGGGCGGCGAGGTGTTCCGGCGCTATCTGCTCATGGGCCGCAAGCTCGATGAATGACCTCGTGACGGTCTTCCGCGAGACGGCGTCACGGCTCGGCGACGCGCCTGCGCTGATCAGGACCGACGAGACGGTGAGTTTCGCGCAGCTGTTGGCCCGGGCGGACGCCTTCGGCGCGCGTCTGACCGAGCGCGGGATCCGCCGGGGCGACCGGCTGCTCCTTGCCATGCCCGTCGGTCCCGACCTCTTCGCCGCGCTCGCGGGGGCCTGGACCGCGGGCGCGACGGTTGTCTTCCCGGAACCGGCCACCGGTCTCGCGGGCCTTCGCCATGCCATCGCGGCGACCAACCCGCGCGGGCTGATCGCAAGCGGAGCCTACCGCCTGCTCAAACTCCTCCCCGCGCTCTGGCGGCTGCCGGTGATCTCCCCCGGCGGTGTGACCGGCGCGAAACCGGGCCCCGCCCCTGCACCCGGGGATGTCGCGCTTATCTCCTTCACCTCCGGCTCGACCGGCAGGCCCAAGGCCATCGCGCGCAGCCACGCATTCCTGATGGCGCAGCACGCCGCCGTCGCGCCGATGCTGGCGGGTGAGGCGGTGGACCTCGTGGCCTTCCCGGTCTTCACGCTGGTGAACCTCGCGGCCGGGCGGCCTTCGGTTCTGCCCGACTGGCGGATCTCGCGGCCCGACAGCGTCACCGGCGCAGCGCTCGCCGCCCGGATCACCGCGACGGGGACCACCCGCGCGCTCCTGCCGCCGGCCCTGTGCGAGCGGCTGGCGACAGTCGACCGGCCTGCGTCTCTTCACACCGTCTTCACCGGCGGCGGGCCGGTGAAACCCGCCCTCGTCGCCCGGCTCCGTGCGAAAGGCTACCGTGTCGTCGCCGTCTACGGCTCCACCGAGGCCGAACCGATTGCCGAACTGGACTGGGCGGAGGTCTTGGAGGCCGACCTCGACGCGATGGCGGGGGGCGCGGGTCTTCTGGCCGGCGCGCCGGTCGCAGCCGTGAACCTGCGGCTGATCGACGACGAGATCGTCGTAGCCGGGGACCACGTGAACACCGGCTATCTCGACCCGTCTGACGACGCCGCGACCAAGATCGCAGAAGGCGGCCGGATCTGGCACCGGACAGGCGATGCCGGGAGGCTCGACGAGACCGGGCGGCTCTGGCTGCTCGGCCGGCACGGCGCGGTGCAGGACGGGCCCGAGGGGCGGCTCTATCCCTTCGCCGTCGAACTTGCGGCCGAGGGCTGGCCGGGCGTGCACCGCGCCGCCCTGTCCCGCGACGCGCACGGGCCGGTCCTGGTGATCGAGGGAACGGGCGACCATCGCCGCCGCGCCGCCGCGCTCGGCCTGCCGCGGGTCCGGCAGATGAAGATCCCGATGGACCGCCGCCACCGCTCGAAGGTCGATTACACCGCGCTGGCCCGCGCGCTCCGCTAGAGCTTCAGGTGTTCACAGACCCGCCGTCGACCGCGATGGTCTGGCCGGTCACGAAGGCGCTCTCGTCCGAACAGAGGAAGATCAGCGCGCCGATCAGATCCTCGGGATAGCCGTCGCGCGGGATCGCGCGCGAGGCGACGACCTTGTCCCGAGCCGCGTCCAGATGCGGCTGGTTGCCGAGGATCGAGCTCGACAGCGTCAGCCCGGGCGCGAGGTTGTTCACGGTGACGCCCGAGGCCCCCATCTCGCGGCTGAGCGCGCGGGTGAGCGCATGGACCGCTCCCTTGGACGCAATGTAATGCGCCATGCCGGGCATCCCCTTCATCACGGTGCCCGAGGTGATGTTGACGATCCGGCCCGACCCCTGAGCCTCCAGCACCGGGCCGACCGCGCGGATCATCGCGTAGGTGCCCGAGACGTTGATCTTCAGTACCCGGTCGAACAGGTCCGGGTCGATCCGGTCGTAGCGTTCGTTCGGCAGCGGCGCGAAGAGCGCGGCGTTGTTCACGAGGATGTCGATCCTCCCGAACGCGCCATTCGCCGCCGCGACCGCCGCCTCGCCCGCGCCCGCTTCCGCGATGTCGGCGGTCAGCACCTCGGCCCCGGCCTCGCGCGCTTCGGTCCCGTCGGCGATGTCCACGGCGAGCACCTGCGCGCCCTCGCCGATCAGCGCCTTTGTGAAGACGAGCCCGAGACCGGCCGCGCCGCCGGTGACGATAGCGGCCTTGCCCTCAAGCCGCGGCACGACGCGACCCGTCTCCGACCGCCGCCCGCAGGATCGCCTGCGGATCGCCGCTTTCGCCTGCCCAGGCGACGTAGCCGTCCGGCCGCACGAGGATGACCGGCGCGCCGTAATCCCGGCGTTCGCCCTCGAACGTGTCGACGATGAGCCGGATCGGCATCTGCCCGTCCTTGGCCGCACGCAGGAAGCCTTCGCCCATGCCGTTGCGGGCGAAGTCGAAAATGGTGAAGCCTGACGGGTCCATCGCCTCGTAGGTGGTGCCGCCCGAGCTCATTGCGCGCGGCGCGAAATGGTGCCCGGGCCGGGCGTCGAAGCGGTGATCGCCAAGCGCGCTCGGGGCGCCGTCGCCGCCGATGACGGGTGAGCCCTCGTAATTCGGCTCGAAGGCGAAGACCTCGCTCGCGCCCTCGTTCCGCTTCGCCCATTCCCGCGCGAAGGTGTCCGCGTCGCGGTCCGGCGAATAGGCGTCGAGGAAGGCGCGGTCGTCCTCGATGAATTTCGCGATGAAATCCCCGGCGGTCGAGGCGAAGACCGGGTGGCGCTCGGCCTCGTAGCTGTCGAGAAGCCCGTCACCGCCCCAACCGGCGATCGTCGCGGCGAGCTTCCAGCCGAGATTCCGCGCATCCTCGAAGCCGGTGTTGATCCCGTAGCCGCCATAGGGCGGGTGGCTGTGGCAGGCGTCGCCGGCAATCAGCACCCGGTCCGCGCGGTAGCGGTCGGCCAGCGCGAAGCGCAGGTCCCAGAAGCCGACATAGGTGATCTCGAGCGGGAACTCCTGTCCCACCGCGCGGTGCAGTTCGGCGGCGAAATCGGTCGTCTCGGCGTCGGCGTCGGCACTGACGGGCGCGTGGTAGAAAAACTCACGGTCGCCATCGACGCGGCCGAGAAAGCGCCAGTAGCCTTCCAGCTCGGGCGCGAGCGCGCAGTAGAACGAGCGGTCGGTATAGCGTTCGGCCAGAAGCGCGTTCAGCTCGGGCGAGCGGAACACCAGCAAGACCATCCGCCGGTCGTGGTCGGACAGCGTCTGGGTGATGCCGGCAGCCTGCCGGACCGGGCTGCGGCTGCCGTCGCAGCCCACGCACCATTCCGCGGTCAGGCTGCGCTTCCCGTTGCCCTCGCGCTCGGACATGTCCACCGTCACGCCGGCGGCGTCCTGCGACAGCCCCTCGAACCGCCAGCCGTAGAACGTGTCGATCGTCGCGATCTCGGCCGCCCGCGCGCGCAACACGGCTTCGGTGCAGTATTGCGGCATCCGGTCGACCCGTTGGCCGTAATAGGGCTGCACGCCCTCGCGTGGGAGCCATTCGTAGGAATAGTCGCTCAGGATCGTGCCGTAGGTCACGAGCCCGCCATTGGCGACGCCGCGCGGGACGATCCGGGCGGCCCGCATCTCCGGCTCGCAGCCCCAGGCGTCGATATGCTCCAGCGTCCGCTGCGTCAGGTTCTGACCTTTCGGGACCGGCTGAATCTCGCGGTAGCGCTCGATCACCGCGACGCGGATGCCGCGCTGGCCCAGATCGATGGCGAGCCCGAGGCCGACCGGGCCGCCGCCCATGATGATGACGTCATACTCCGCCATCCGCTCAGACCCGCCCCGGTTCGAGGTAGATGTGCTTGGTTTCCATGAAGTCGTAGAGCCCCTCGCTCCCGTGCAGACGGCCGAGGCCGGACTTGCCGTAGCCCCCCGTCTCTCCCTCGGCGAAGAGCCGAAGGTGGGAATTGATCCAGACCGTTCCCGACCGGATCGCGCGCGCCATCCGCAGCGCCCGCGACCCGTCAGACGTGAAGACCGATGCGGCGAGGCCGTAGGATGTGGCGTTCGCCTTGGCCGCGGCTTCCTGCTCGTCGGCGAAGGTCTCGAGGCTGACGATCGGGCCGAACAGCTCCTCCTGCACGAGCGACGAGGTCACGTCGTCAATCCGGAACAGCGTCGGCGTCACGAAGGCGCCAGTGTCGAGCTTGTCGCCCTTCAGCACGATCCGCCCCTCGTCGCCCGCCTGCTCGATCAGCCCGAGGATGCGTTTCTGCGCGGCGGCGTCGATCAGACTGCCCATCTGGCTTTGCGGATCGGCGCCCGGGCCGGTGCGGACGGCGCGGTAGGCCGCGACCATGCGCGCTTCAAACTCGTCGGCCACCGCCTCGTGGACGAGGAACCGCGCGGCGGCGACACAGATCTGGCCGGCCATGTTGAGCGAGCCGTGGGTCAGCTCCTTCACCGCGAGATCGAGATCGGCGTCGGAGAAGATCACCGACGGCGCCTTGCCGCCGAGCTCCAGCCCCACACGCTTAAGGCTCGGCGCGGCGGCGGCCATGATAGCGGACCCGGTGCGCGACGACCCGGTGAACGAGATGACGTCGACATGGGGACTAGTGACCAGCGCCTGCCCGACCGCGATGCCGTTCTCGTTGATCGAGTTCACCACGCCCGCCGGCAGCGACGGGGCCGAGGCGATGGCTTCCATGATGCGCGCATGGGTCAGCGGTGTCTGGTGCGCGGGCTTGATGACCGCGGTGCAGCCGGCGGCGAGCGCAGGTGCGAGCGAGCGCATCAGGAGCGTGACGGGCGCGTTCCACGGCACGATCACGGCGGCAACGCCGGCCGCCTCGCGGTGAAACAGGCTCATCTGCCCCGGCATGACCTCCTGCATCGTGCCGCGGATGCCGCGCGCGAGCCCGGCGTAATAGCGCGTCTCCGAGATCGCGCCCATCGTCTCGCCCATCGCCTCGGCGCGGAGCTTGCCGTTCTCGGCAACGCAAAGCGCGACGATCTCCTCCTTGGCAGCCTCGAGCGCGGCGGCGATCTCATAGAGCGCCTGTGCGCGAAGCCGCGGGGCATGGGCCCAGTCGGAGGTCCGGAAGGTCTCGGCGGCAACCGAAGCGGCCTGCTCGGCCAGATCGGCGCTGCCCGGATGGAACTGGCCCACGGTCGAGAAGTCGGCCGGGTTCACGCTGTCGGCGAGCGGCTCGGTCCCGTCGATCCAGGACCCGGCGATGAAATGGCGCGCGGCGGTCATGCGGAGGCCTCCGGCAGATTGAGAAGCCGCGTGACGTTGCCCTGATAGATCTTCTTTTGGAGGTCGTCGGACAGCCCGAGGCTGTCGATGCAGCGGATCGTCTCGCGGATATACATCGGCCCGCCCTCGGGATCGAACGGCGCGTCCGAGGCGAACAGCACCCGGTCCTCGCCGAAGAACTCGATGGCGTGGCGGATCGCGGAGGACGACCCGAAGCTCGCCGTGTCGGCACAGAACTCCTTGAAATACTCGAGGTGGGGGCGCTTCAGCCCGCGCCGGACAGCGGCCAGATCGCGACCGGATGTGCGCGCGCCCATCTGGTCCCATCCGGGACCGACGCGGCCCTCGAAGAAGGGGACCATCCCGCCGGCGTGGTGGGTGACCACGGTCAGCCCGGGATGCCGGTCGAAGATGCGCGAGAACACCATCCGCGCCATCGCGGCCGACGTCTCGTAGGGCCAGCCAAAGGTCCACCAGATCTCGTATTCCGACCGCTCCTCGGTCAGGTAGTCGGGGAAATTCGCGCCGCGCGCGGGGTGAAGAAAAACCGTCAGGTCACGCTCGGCTGCGAAGGCGAAGACGGAGGCGAAATCCGGGTGGTCGAGCGCGACGCCAGAGACATTGGTGAAGATCTGGATCGCGTTCGCGCCGAGCGTGTCGACGGCGTATTCCAGTTCCGCGGTCCGCATCTCCTCCGGCGCGGCCATCGGCGGAGAGGCGATCCAGCCCGGGAAGCGGTCGGGATAGGCGGCGACAAGCTCGGCCATGCCCTCGGACGACAGCCGCGACAGCCGGGCCGCATCCTTCCCTTCCTTCGCATAAAGCTCGAACGGCGGCGAGGCGAGCGACAGGATCTGCCGGTAATCCGGGCCGAACATGTCCATCACCTCGAACCGGCGGTCGAGGTCGGTCATCATCGGCACCGCCTCCGACCGGCGGGTGATGTCCGTCATCTCGCCCAGGTGCTCTTTCAGCGCCGAGTAGAACTTCTCGGGCCAGATGTGGTTGAACGCGTCGATCTTCAGCATGGGTCAGCTCCCTGTCCGGGCGAGGTCGGATCTGGCAAAATCCGCGGCGATGGCGGCGGCGGCGTCCAGGATGGCGGTCTCGATCGCGGCGGCATCCTCGGCGGCATGGGCGGCAGCCTCCATGCTCAGGCAGACCGAGGCGACCGGCTTGCCTCCGCCGTCGAGCACAGCCGCCGCCGTGCCGACGATGCCCGGCGTCACCTCGCCGCGCGCGACCGAAACGCCGCGCTTGCGGATGCGGCGCAGGACGGTCAGCACCTCGTCCTCGGTCGTGCCGAGGCCCACCTCGGCATAGCTCGTGGCGTGGCTCGCGATCAGCGCCTGCTGATGGCGGCGCGGCAGGTGGGCGATGATGATCCGGGCCGCCGCCCCACGGGACAGCGGCATCGGGCGGCCGCGCGGATAGCTCGTGCGCGCCTCGCCGTCGCGCGCTTCAGATGCGATGCACAGAAGCTTCTCGCCATACCATTGCGCAAGGAACACGACCCCGTCGAAGCGCTGCGACAGCGCCTTGAGGTGGGGCGCGGCGGCCGAGACCAGCGGATCGGATTTGCGCATCAGGAAGTCGAGCTCCACCACACGCGGCCCAAGGGTAAAGCCCCCGCCCGGCAGCGAGGTCAGGAAGCCGACGTCGCGCAGCGTCTTGAGATATCGGTAGAGCGTCGGCCGGGTGTAGCCCGTCGCCGCCATCATCTCGGCCGGGGTCCATTCCAGGTGTTTCTCGTCGAACAGGTCGAGGATCGCGAGAAGCCGGTCGCCGCTGCCGAGGCTCATGTGCCTGCCTCCCGCCGCGCGGTGCGCGCCCGCATCGTGTCGATCGCCATCAGCGCGGCGCCGGCCACGACGCCGACGATGTCGCTGACGACCGCGCCCTCGAAGGCATGCGCCGGGACCAGCGCCATCAGCCCCGCGGCCGCAAAGCCCACCCGCATCGCCGGCGACAGGTGCCCGGCGAAGTAGCCCGCCAGCGCGCTCGACACCAGCCAGACGCCCATCGCCGCCGTCACCACGGCCAGAGTCACCGCCTCGGGCGCACCGCGCAGCAGAAGCGTCGGCGAGGCGACGAAGAGGAACGGGATCACGTAGGCGGACCAGCCGAATTTCATCGCCGCCCACCCCGTCGCCATCGACGGCGCCTTGGCGATGGATGCCGCCGCAAAGGCGGCCAGCGCGATCGGCGGCGTGATCATCGACATCATGCCGAAATAGAGCACGTAGAGATGTGCCCCGATCGGGTCGATCCCGACCTGGATCAGCGCCGGCGCCACGAGGGCGGCCAGCAGGACATAGACTCCGAGCGTCGGCAGCCCCATCCCGAGCACGATGCAGACCAGCGCCGAGAGCACGAGCAGGACGACCGCCGAGCCGCCGCCGATCTGCACCAGCGCGTAGGTCAGGTTGAAGCTGAGTCCGGTGACGTTCAGCACGCCGATGACGATGCCCGAGGCGGCGGAGATCAGGATGATCTCTGTCACGCCGTGCCCGCATTTCGCGAGACTGCCGAAGATCGCCCGGATCGTCGGCCGCTCGCCCCGGTAGCCGATCACCAGCGACGTCGCGATGAGCGCGAGGCAGGCCCAGACCGCCGCCCGCTCGGCCTGGTAACGTTCCCAGAAGAGCAGGTAGATCAGCACGCCGAAGGCAACGACGAAGTGCAGGCCGCGCCAGACCGTCGCGCCGTCCGGGATCTCGGATCGCGGCACGGCCCGGATGCCAAGCCGGGCGGCCTCGAGATCGGCCTGGATGAACAGCGCCACGTAGTAGAGCAGCGCCGGGACAAGCGCCGCGAGCACGATGTCCGAATACGGCACGGCGAGAAACTCGGCCATCAGGAAGGCCGCAGCGCCCATCACCGGCGGCATGAGCTGGCCCCCGGTCGAGGCCACCGCCTCGATCGCGCCCGCCTTGTGGCCGGGATAGCCGTCGCGCTTGATCATCGGGATCGTCACGACGCCGGTGCCGACGACGTTGGCCACGGCCGAGCCACTGATCGAGCCGAAGAGGCCGGAGGCCAGCACGGCGATCTTCATCGACCCGCCGCGGAACCGGCCCATTGCCAGCATCGCCGCATCGGTGAAGAACCGCGACCCGCCGGTGATCCCGAGAAGCGTGCCGAACAGGATGAAGGCCACGACGACCGTCGCCGCGACCGAGATCGGCAGCCCGAGGATGCCGTTGGAATCGAGCGCCATGTAGCCCGACAGAAGCTGCCAGTTCTGCGCCCGGCCTTGAAGCCGTCCGGGCAGCGCGTCACCGAACAGCGCGTAGAGAATGAAGGCCGCGATGATGAGCACGAGCGCCCATCCCGTCGCGCGCCGCAACGCCTCGAGCGTCAGCGCGACGATGACGAGGCCGGGCAGCCAGACCTCCAGCGGACGCGAGAAGATCAGCAGGACGAGGCGCGGATATTCCACCGCCACCCATCCGACCGCGACGAGCGACAGAAGCGCCAGAGCCACGTCGGGCCAGGGCACGCGCACCCGTTCGCGGCCGCGGATCATCGGCAGCGTCAGGTAGGCCGTGGCCAGCCCGAGCGCGAGGATCGCGGCGAAAAGCTGCTGCGGATAGAGGTTCAGCCCGAGCGTCCGCTGGAACGACATCGCCCATCCGATCGCGAGCAGGGTCACGCCCGCGGCGAGGATGTCGGCGGCCGGACGCCAGTATCGGGGGGAGAGGCCGCGCACGGCCCCTCCGTCCGAGTCGTCCGTCACTAGAGCCCCATTTCCTCATAGTAGCGGAGTGCGCCGGGATGGAACTCGGCAATACCGGGATCGCCGTGCATGTCCTCGGGGCGGAACGCCCGCATCGGCGGGAAGGTCTCGCCCATCACGGCGGCGTTGTCGTGCATCGCGCGGACCATCTCGTAGACCACATCATCGGGCACGTCCGCATGGGTGAATATCACCTGCGGGAAGGCGATGTAGGTCGTGTCCTCGAGCACACCGGGCATCGAGCCCGCCGGCAGGACCGTGAAGAAGGCGGTCGGCCAGTGCTCGCGCGCGGCGGCGAGCTGCTCGTCCGTCCCCTCGCCCACGCCGAGCGCCCGGAGACCGCCGACGGCCGCATCGGCCTCGCGCACCTTGCCGGCGCCGTGAGCGAAGATGAAGCCCACCGTGTCCCCGGCCATGAAGGCATCCGCACCGGCCACGACCGAGGCCACGTTGACGCCTTCGACGTCATCCCGCGTCATGCCCGCCGTCGCGTAGAACGCGTCGAGCTGCGGCAGGATCGTGTTCTGCGCGGTGTAGCCGTCCGTCATCGGCAGGCCGGCAAGATCGGCCACCGTCATGATGTCGCTGTCGGCGCGCACGAAGATCGCCTCGACCAGCGGTTGCAGGTGCGCGACGATCCGCAGGTTCGGGTTCTGCACGCCGTCCCACCAGGCTTCGCCGGTGATCGCGTAGTTGACCTCCTGCAGGTTCGCCACGCCGAATTCGATCCCGCCCGCATTCACGAACGGAATGAACTGGTTGGGGCTTGTGGCCGGCTGGATCGTGGCGTTCAGCCCGCCTTCGTTGGCCGCGTTCGCGACAGCCGTGCCGATATTGTGGAACAGCGAGCCGGGGTTCGACGTCGCGATCCCGACCGCCTGCGCATGCGCCCCCGAGGCCAGGCCGGCAGCCAGGGCGGCGCCCAGAATGAGCTTGTTCATCTCCGATTTCCTCCCGTTGACGTTCGCCCGGTCTCAGGGCGAAAATCCCACATTGTGAGATTTGTAGACGATATTGTTTACAATCTCGGTTTGACAAGCCAATTCTGGCCGCACCACGGGGAGGAGACTGCATGACCGACGAGGCGAGGCCCGAGGCCGGCACGGGCGCCGGGGCGCTTCTGCTGGCGCTGAAGGATGCGGGCGTGGACTATCTCTTCGCCAATGCCGGCACGGATTTCCCGCCCTTGATCGAGGCCATGGCCCGCCTGCCCGCCGAGGCGATCCCGGTCCCGCTGACCATGCCGCACGAAACCGCTGCGATCGGCATGGCGCATGGCTACTGGCTGGCGACCGGCCGGGCGCAGGCGATCATGGTCCACGTCAATGTCGGTCTCGCCAACGCGGTCATGGGCATCATCAACACGGCCTCGGACGACGTGCCGGTGCTGGTGATGTCGGGCCGCACCCCGATCACCGAGGCCGGGCGGCCGGGCCATCGCGTCACGCCGATCCATTACGGGCAGGAGATGTTCGACCAGACCTCTCTGGTGCGCGACCTGGTGAAGTACGATTACGAGCTGCGCTACCCCGAACAGGCGGCGGAACTCGTCGGACGGGCGCTGACCATCGCGCGGACCGCGCCGACCGGGCCGGTCTACCTGAGCCTCCCGCGAGAGCCGCTGGCCGAGGATCTTCCCGCCGGCTGGCGCGCGCCACGCCAGCCCGCCCCGACCAGCCCCGCCGCGCCCGATCCCGGCGCCATCGAAACGCTCGCCGGCTGGATCAGGGCGGCGGAGCGGCCGATGATCCTCTGCCAGCGCGGCGACCCCGAGGGACGGCTTGGCCCGGCCCTCTCCCGGCTCGCAAATGCCCACGGGATCGCGGTGATCTCGCCCTTCCTGCTGAACAACGTGCTCGCCGACGCCGATCCCGC
Organism: Rhodobacterales bacterium HKCCE3408; assembly: GCA_015689705.1. GTDB lineage: Bacteria > Pseudomonadota > Alphaproteobacteria > Rhodobacterales > Rhodobacteraceae > HKCCE3408. The sequence goes on along the minus strand of WVSN01000013.1, from coordinate 66,687 downwards.
CTTCCAGGGCTTCGCGCCGCCGCTGGTCGAGGAAACCGACTGCCTGATCGTGCTCGACAGCCACATTCCGTGGATGGCCGCCGGCAAGACGCCGCCCGCGACGGCGCGGATCGCCCATGTCGGCCCCGACCCGCATTTCGCCCGGATGCCGGTGCGCGGCTACCGGAGCGACCTTGCCATCGCGTCCGATCCCGTCCTCGCGGTCGAAGCGCTGGAGGCCGCGCTCGGCACGCCCTCGCAGGCCGCCGCCGCCCGCAACGAGGCTCATGCCGGGATCAACGCTGCCCGCCGCGCCCGCCTGCGCGAGACCGCGGAAGCCGGCGCCGGCAGCCCGATGACGACCGAATGGATGAGCCAGTGCATCGCCGAGGTGATGGACGAGGACGCGATGGTTTTCTCGGATCTCGGCATCCTTTACCAGCACATGGACGCCAAAGCCCCGAACCGCGTCTTCTCCGGGCCGCATTCCGGCGGGCTCGGATGGGCGGTAACAGCGGCGCTCGGGGCGCAACTCGCCGACCGTGACCGGCTGTGCATCGCGGCCACCGGCGACGGCTCCTACATCTTCGCCAACCCGGTCGCCTGCCACCAGATTGCCGAGGCGCTGGACCTCCCGATCCTGACCATCGTCAAGAACAACGCGAGCTGGAACGCCGTCCGCCGGTCGGTGCTGACGAGCTATCCGGACGGCCACGCGGTCAAGGCCAACGAAATGCCGCTGACATCGCTCCGGCCGCAGCCCGATTTCTGCGCCATCGCCGCCGCCTCGCGCGCCCATACCGAGCGGGTGACCGACGGCACGGAGCTGCCCGCCGCGCTGCGCCGCGCGATCCGGGTGATCCGCGAGGAACGGCGGCAGGTCCTGCTCGACGTCGAGGTGGCGCTGTCGGATGCCCACTGATCCCGTTTCCATCGGGCTCGCGATCCTCGGGATTGTCGCGGGCGGCATGCTCAAGGGCGCAACCGGAGCCGGCGCGCCGGTGATCGCCGTGCCTGTGCTGGCGGCAGTACTGGACGTCCCCACGGCGGTCACGATCTTCGCGGTGCCGAACCTCCTGTCGAACATCTGGCAGGCCTGGGCCTATCGGGGCGACGCCCTGCCGCGGGCCTTCACGGCCGTCTTCGCCGCCGCGGGTCTCGTCGGCGTGGTGGCCGGAACCTTCATGCTCGCCTCCCTGCCCGCGACCCTGCTCGAAGGCGCGGCGGCGATCGTTGTCCTCGTCTACGTTGCCTTCCGCCTGTCGCGTCCGGGCTGGCGGCTCGACCGGAAGACGGCCGGGCGGATGGCCGCGGGGGTCGGCCTCGCCGGCGGTGTCCTTCAGGGCGCGGTCGGCGTGTCGGCGCCGATCTCGGTCACCTTCCTCAACGCCATGCGGCTCGACCGCGCGACCTTCATCGGGACGGTCGCGATCTTCTTCACCGCCATGTCGGTCAGCCAGATCCCGGCGCAATGGGCGCTCGGCCTGATGACGGGCCAGCGTGCGCTGATGGGCCTCGGCGCGCTCGCGCTCGTCTTCGCGGGCATGCCGCTCGGCAACCTGCTCGCGCGTCGCTTCTCGGCCGACGTGTTCGACAAGGTGATGCTCGGGGTTCTGACGATCGTCGCGCTGCGCCTTGGCGCTGCCGCACTCGGCCTTGCGTGATAGGATGACGCCAAAAGGGAGGATGACATGACCGAGGATACCAGCCCCGCCGTCGATCTCGCCGCCGCAGAGGCCGAGGTCGACCTGCCGCCGATCGGCGACCGGAGCCGCTACGACGCGCTGATGCAGGTGATGCGCAACCGCGTGACGGTGCGCAAGTTCGACCCGGACTACGTCGTCCCCGAAGAGCATTACGAGATGATCCTCGAAGCCGCCCGCCACGCGCCGTCGGGCGCCAATGCGCAGCCCTGGCAGTTCATCGTGATCCGCGACAAGGAGACGAAGGCTCAGATCTCGGAGTATTTCGTGGCCGAGCAGCGCTTTCGCGCCAAGGCCAAGATGAAGTTCCCGACCCCCGATTACCGCGGCCTCGCCACCGCGCCGGGCTTCGTCGTCGTCTGCTCGGACATGCGCTGGACCAACGCTTTCCCGGTGCTGAACGACGGCTCCGATCTCGACCGGATGTACCACGAGAACGCCGAGCGTATCCTGCTGCAATCGGTCGCCGCCGCGACGATGTCGGCGCATCTCGCCGCCGCGTCGCTCGGCTACACCGTGTGGTGGGTCACCGCGATCGGGCAGGAACAGGCGCAGGGCGCGATGCGTCCGCTTCTGGGCATACCCGACGAGATCTCCGTGCTCGACATCTTCCTGTTCGGTCCGCCCGCCGCCGCGCCCTACAAGCGCTGGCGCCGCCCGCCCGAGGAGATCATCCACCGCGACCGCTACGACCGGTCCCACTTCATGTCCGACGAAGAACTGGACGAGTGGATCAAGACCCGACGCCACCGGGTCATGTACAAGGACGCCTCGAAGATCGACTAGGGCGTCGCCGCGTTTACATGCTATGGTTTTGTGAAGTTGTGAACTTTGCAAGGCCATGGCATGAAAACTTTCATCGGCCCCCGACTCCGGCGCCTCAGGCTCGACCAGTCCCAGACGCAGGCCGAGATGGGCCGTGCGCTCGGCATCTCGACGTCCTACGTGAACCTGCTCGAGAAGAATGAGCGCAGCGTCTCCGTCCCCGTTCTTCTCAAGCTGTTCGAGGTCTACGGCGTCGACTGGCGCGACATCGCCGAGGATGCCGAAACCGGCCAGCTCGCCGATCTGCGCGCCGCGCTTCAGGACCCGATCTTCGAGGCCGACCGCCCCGACCTCACGCAGCTGCGGGCCGCCATCGCCCACAGCCCGGATCTGGCCAGCTCGTTTCTCCGGCTGCACCGCGCCTACCGCGCCAGCGCCGACCAGATCCTCAGCCTGACCGCGGCCGGCGACGGTGCCGCGCCAGACCTGCCGACTTCGCCCGAGGCGAGCGTCCACGACTTCTTCCGCCAGAACCGCAACTACTTCCACCGTCTCGAACAGGCGGCCGAGGCGTTCTGGGACGGCGACCCCCCGGCCAATGACGACGTCTACACCGCGCTCAAGACCCGGCTGCGCGACCGTCTCGGCCTGCATGTACGGCTGGTGCCGGTCGACGAGATGCCGCGGTCGCTGCGCGAATACGACGAGCCGCGGCGCGAGGTGCGGCTGTCGGAAGCGCTCGACCACCCGAACCGCATCTTCCAGCTCGTCCATGTCGCGGCGCTGATCGAGCACCAGGACCTGCTCGAGTCGCTCCTGACGAAGTCCGGCCTGACCGGCGCCCATGGCCGCGCCCGCTGCCGGGTGGAACTGGCGAACTACTTCGCGGCCGCCGTGCTGATGCCCTACGACGCCTATCTCGCGGCCGCCGACGCCTCGAAATACGATTTCGACCATCTCGCCGTGCGCTTCGGCGTCAGCTTCGAACAGGCCTGTCACCGCGCGACGACGCTTCAGCGTCGCGGTGCGCGCGGGGTGCCGCTGTTCTTCATGCGCATCGACAAGGCCGGAAACGTGACCAAGCGCTTCAACGCGACCGATTTCCACCTGGCCGAATACGGCGGCGCTTGCCCGCGTCTGGACGTGCACCTGTCGTTCCGGACCCCAGGCCGGATGATCAGCCAGGTCGTCGAGATGCCCGACGGCAGCCGCTTCATCGTCTTCTCGCGCACCGTCGATCGCCCGACCGTGACCCGGCACACGCAGGACGTCCGGCTGGCCGTCGCGATCGGCTGTTCGGTCGAGCACGCGGCCCGCATCGGCTATGCCGAGGCGCTGTCGATGACGCACGGGCTGGCCACGCAGGTCGGGATCAACTGCCGGGTCTGCCCGCGCGCCGATTGCGACCAGCGCGCCCACCCCGCCGTCGTCCTGTCCGAGCCGCCCGACGAACGCCGCCGCGGCACCACCCGCTACGCCACCTGAGCCCTTGCGTCGAACCGGGCGCTGACGTATGCCCCATGCGGCTTCGGCGAGTTGGCGGAGTGGTTACGCAGCGGATTGCAAATCCGTGCACACCGGTTCGATTCCGGTACTCGCCTCCAAGTTTCTCGGAAGATGTATGCGCAATAGCGATATTCTTCCTGAGGAAGCCTCTGATCCACACAACCGCCCGTTCAAGTCGATGCGCCGGCTCTGTGACCGCCTGGTCCGAGACGGTAACTAAACGACGACTGACGTATGCAGATCTCTCGTCGATCGTATCAATGGTGACGAGCTGAAACTGGGTGTGGGCCGACAATCAGTCAGGGCGGGAAGCCGACTTTTGCTTCGCGAGCGACCAGCCGTTCACAAAGGGCGGAAAGCGAAGGCTGGATGCCCAAGATTAGCAATACGTAGGTAATCTGAAGGCTGAGTGGGAGTTCGATGAATCCACTGCCCAGGCTCCGCACGCAGCGCTGCGTTTGAGACACACATTCACTGATATTGCAGCACGCCAGAGCATTAGAATGAAAGGCTGCACCTTGAGACGAACTAAATATAAGCTACTGCTACCAGTGGTATTTGTCATTGAGGTTGAAAAAGTGTCTGGCACATATTTCGTCCGCAACATGAGTGACAGCTTCAATCCGCATCTATATGGCTATGCTAACTTGAAAATGGTCAATTTTTCCCAATAGATCCCAAAAGATAATCATCCGGTAGTTTTACAATATAGGGTACGATATTACGCCAGACCTTAATCACTTCCGGTGCCTTTCGATCCGCAAGAAACTCATGCACCGCCTGACTGCAGCCTGGCCAAGAATAATAATCGTCGACAATAACGATGCCGCCCGGAACAACCCGATCAAACAGCTTTTCAAGAACAAGAATAGTCGAGTCGTACCAATCGCCATCAAGTCGAAGTATTGCGATGTCCTTTTGCACAGCATCCGGCGTGACGGTGTCCTTGAACCAACCCTTGTGGACCTGCACGCGATCCCAAAATCCATACTTCGTTAACGCTGAGCATACGTCCTCATATGAAGCGTAGTTCCGTTCCGCAACAAATCGCTTGGCTTCAAACATGTCCTGAACTTTCTGCCCATCCCGGTCTCCGGGCACCGGCAGTCCTTCGAAGGAGTCGAACATATGAAAAGCACGGCAATCTGGTACGGCTTCAAGCATTCCGAGGCTCATCCCTCCACGCCAGGTGCCACATTCTACAATCGAGAGCTCGTTCATCGGAAGCATGGCGGAGGTGTTGGTCACAAGCTCTAGATTCGCACAGTAGGCCCTTCGTCCAATCATCGAGCGGCTACGGTATTTGTCAAAGATCGAGCTCTGCGCACGGAACCGAACCCGGTCCCAAAGGTTGGTTAGCTCTCTGCTGAAGCGGTGTTTCAAGCGTTCATCCTGTGCGTTCTATCGCGCTCCGGTGTCGCTCATTGGGCTCTGCTTGGCAACGTGCATCTGCTTTCAGCGACGCTACGTGGACCCACCGACAAAAGGGCGATGGTCTGGCCAGTTGCCTTTACCGTAAGAGTTCGATAATCCGTTTCTGAGCTGGGGCGCGCAATGTCCTTGGAAGTCAAAGCATTCAGGGCGGCGACCGAAGCCAGATCCAAGCGAGTTGACGCGTGAGCCGGTCGATCAAAAAAGCGTACCTTCGTTTTCTGCATAGCCGCGCAAAACGGGCCCGTGGCGCTGATTACGCACGACAATTGACTCGCATCATGCAGATGAACGACCGACGGTGTCGGTGCACATGGACCGGCACCCATTACACGCTATACGATGAAGCCCGCCCTCAACGGACCATTTCGTTCCGACATGAGGAGCAAGGGCTTCTTGCATATCGGCAAGGGCTGGAAAATAGAGCCAAGTCACTTTCGGCTGCGTATCTGCTTCATCACGTTACCTTTTCGAATGGGGACCTTATTCTGGATTGCGGTGCGAACGTTGGCGATTTCCGTCTTTGTCTTGATGAGATCGACGTAGACATCCGCTATCACGCATTTGAGCCAAGCCCTGTTGAGTTCCGCTGCCTGCAAAAAAACCTTGAGGGGCGGGGCAGTGCGCATAATGTTGGTTTGTGGTCCGCAGATGATGAGCTGACATTCTTTGTCAGCTCGCAGGGTGCGGACTCAAGCCTTGTAGAGCCCGCGGAGTTCGATGAGAGGATAAAGGTCAAGACAGAAAGGATCTGGCACTATCTCGGTGAGCCAGTGAAGCTTCTGAAGCTTGAAGCTGAAGGAGCAGAGCCGGAAATCCTGGAAGGAGCCGGAGAGCGGCTCGAAAATATTACTTACATCTCAGCAGATTTGGGCTTTGAGCGCGGTCTCCGCGCCGAAAGTACCTTTGCACCAGTGGCAAATCATCTATTCGCCCATGGGTTTGAGATGATCGCAGTGTCACGACCGCGGCTGTGTGCGTTGTTTGTTAACGCCAGCCACCGGCATGCCTGACACCACTAGAGTGGATCTGTGCCGCAATAACGCCGGAGCACGGCCTCCAGCCGAGAGTGCAGGATAGTCTTGTCGAAATTCCGTTTTGCGAACTCATGCGCGGCTTTTCCCATGGCCAGACTGGACTCCGGCGCCGTTAGCATCTGGTAAAGACGCTGTGCAAAATCATCTGCCGCGTGCTCTTTCACCAGGAATCCGGTCTCCCCGTCTTGCACCAAATCTGGAATACCGGCGTGCAAGGTGGAAAGGACGGACATGCCTGCGGCCATCGCCTCTTGGATTGAGGTCGGCGCCCCTTCCTTGTCGTTGTCAGGGCTGGTCACGGAATGCTGAATAAAGATGGGCACCCACGCCATCATTTTTGCTACTGCGCCATGATCCAGATGACCGTGAAAGCTGACACGAGATTTTGCGCCTTTTGTTGCAACCAGACCCTCGCACGCCGTACGCAGAGGACCATCGCCTACCACATGCAGATGCGCGCCCGGGATCCCTTCACTGGCACGCAAGAAAGCTCCCAACGAAACCAAGGGCGCCTTTTTTTCGATCAAACGCCCCGCCATCATCACATGGCCAGGCCGCTTTTCGGCAGGGGAAAAGCGGAGCAGTTCAACACCGCTGGGTATGATATGCGTATTGGGGTGTGAAATGCCGTGCGCCGCCAATTCCGATATTAGAAATTGCGAAACGGCAAATACACCGTCGATCTGCATCATCATCTTTCGATAGCCTTTGATCCGGCCGGCTTGGTGCCGGGATCGTCGCAAATACCCTGTCGCATCGACACCGCGAAAATAAACAAATACGGGTATTCCGAGACGCTTGGCCGAGGCCCAAAAATACTTGGCCTCATGACCCTGCTCGATGAGCATAGCGTCAGGGGCTTGATCGGATAAAAACCGCTCAAGGGCGTCCTTTTGTGCGCCAACTGGCGCTTTGATAGTTCTTACGTATTGCCAATTTTGGAGGTAATCAATGAGGATACTCAAAGAATGCTTGTAGCTAATTGGAAAGTCCTCTAACGCCAAACTTGGCCGCCCAGAGGAAAAGCTTGGATCCCTCGTACGGCTTACCACAATACTGTTGCCTCCAAAAAGCGATTCGACATGCGCTGTCATCGGCGTTTCCAGAGGCTGAGGATAACGGGCCGTAGCAATCGCTAGGCGGAAGGATGAATTTGGCATCAGCGCTCCATTCGGTCGACATTGATCCGCTGTGGCTCAGGGACTGGCGATAGACGGGTCGCACCATCTTGGCGTTTATGTCACCCAGGCCTTGATGCAGCGAACCAACGTTTCTCATAGTCACTTTGCAGCGCTGGGTGTTTCGCATCCGAGTCCAGTGGCACTCGCGGTTTTTCGACGTCATAACACATCAAGAGTCGCCGAGCGGGGAGGCGGCCCAAGAAGACCGGACCGATATCGAATTCAACTCGCTCACCCAGCTCTCTGGTGTCTGTCAGGTCACGCGAAAACGTACCTTTGGGAGTCGACACAAAGCAGGAATGAACCGTGAAATTGCGCGTCGCTTTCCAATAGCTCCAAACAAGCTCAGGCGAGAACTGATAAAACCCATGTCCAGGATATCCATTGAACGGTGTTAATGACACAAAACGGCCACTTGGAGCCAATAGTTTCTCCACATTATCGAGTGCCTGGATGATGTCGAACACATGCTCAAGTGTCCCGCCATCTACAACCAGGTCAAACTTTCCACGCAAGTCGTCTGGTATCGGCTTGTTCAAATCATGTACAAGACCTGCACCCTCAAAGGCGGAAGCATCCAGAGATTCGATCTCACCCAAACCCAATTCGCGAAACATTGTCTCCGAATAGCGGTCCGGCTGTGCGAACTCAGTAATTGGTCGGTCAATACCGGCTTGCTTGAGCGCCCGGTTGAAATGCGTTCTGCTAATCCACCGGTCAGGGCGAAGGTCAAACTTCTGGCGACCAAGCATCACCGTTCGGCCCTGCGGCTTGAAGGTGCGCGACATCTTGGCGAGCAGCCGAAATCCTGCGTAGTTGATGCCCAAGAAAGACCCCTCCCGCGTTGTTTTGCCTAGGTATTGCCTGTTGGGGCAGGTGCATGGCGCCGTGAGAACCTCTATCGACTCGGTGGTCAAGCCCTTTGTGTGCTAGGCTAAGCCTTCTTTTCCTGCTTATTGCAGGCCGCGCGACAGACGCACCAGGCTGTCCGCTGTCTTGCTTGACATCACCACGTTGGCTAACCAAGTCGCACTTCCGATCTCTAGGACATCTCATGTGCAGTTTTGTCTTTTCATCTGTCGCAGCGGTAGATGCGGCGTTTAACAGGGCCATGCGTCTGCGCGGCCCGGACGCAACTCATGAACGCGAGGTCCACGGCTACTATTTCTGCCACAACCTCCTGTCGATGCGGGGCGACTACATCGTCCAGCCGCATATCTCCGAGGATGAAACGATCCTCGTGCTCTTCAATGGCGAGATCTACAACTGCCCCGAGGACGAGCCAAACGAAGCCAAATACCTGTTGAAGCTCTATCGTGATCACGGTGACCAACTCTTCGAGTTGCTCGATGGTGAGTTTGCCATTGTCATCGTCGATTTCGAACGAGGTCGCTTCCTTGCGGCGCGCGACTGCTTCGGCACGAAACCGCTTTTTTTCGGGCATCGTGGCAATGAGTTTGCCGTGGGCAGCTATCGTAGTGCCCTGGAGCACTTGGGTATGCAGCAGATTCAGGCTCTGAAGCCTAACACCTTCGTCGATTATGCGCTGGACGGCACGTCGATAACATCGGCTGAGATCATCACGTTCAACCTTGCGCAATTTTCTGACGATCTAGATGGCTGGCACAGGCTCTTTGACGCGGCTGTTGCGAAACGAATCGCACACATGAAAGGTAGCGCATTTGTGGGCCTATCAAGCGGCTATGACAGCGGCGCTATCACCGCATCACTCATCGCACAGAAGGCCCATTTCATTTCTGTTACCGTGGAAGGACGGGAAGATGCAGGCATTGTATCGGCCCGAAGGGAGTTGGTCGAACAATCGGGCAACCGCGCGATCTTGGTACCGCAGGAAAGCATCGACAAAGCCACCTGGGCCACATGGCTACGCGAGAATGTCGAAGATGAACCTTATTTCATCATCAACGATGACGGCCAGCGGGCAGAGGTCGGCAAGAGTATCCATAAGGATAATGCCGCTCTGATTCTTGCAGCTGTTTGTGATATGGCAAAGCAGGCCGGTGCCCAAGTCTATCTCTCAGGTAGCGGCGCCGATGAGATTTATTCCGATTACGGATTCCAGGGGAAAAAGATCTTTGCCCATAGCAATTTTGGCGGGCACTATCCTGACCATCTTCTGGGTCGTTTTCCGTGGGCATCATTCTTTGGCAGCACCCAAGCCGCATATCTATCTAAGGAAGAAATGGTCGCCGGATCCTTCGGCATGGAGGCACGGTATCCTTTTCTGGATGTCCCGTTGGTACAGCATTTTCTGACCCTCAAACCTGAAATCAAGAATGAAGCCTATAAATCTGTGATCCAGAGCTATCTAAAGTCCCACGATTTCCCTTTTGCCGTCGGGCAAAAGGTTGGGTTTGGTTTCACTAAGACAAAAAAGAAATGGTCCTTCCTTCGCCGCAGAAATAACTCCGACTCGCGCAAAGTAAACTGACAGATCGGGGCTATGCCTCCAACTACCTTCGATTTCATCACGCAGTATATTTTCAGGTCAAACTCGCTGATAATCGACTCCCTATTGATTATTGTCAGCTTGAGCTCAAGGCTTTGAATATCAAAATTCAGCCATCTTCCAATATTATTGGATTTAACTTTCCAGGTATTTCAGATTTTATATTGGCTCTACGGAAAAAGAACATCTTCCAGGACCGTGCCAGTTCGATCTGCGACCCATCACGCGCCCGCCGCGAATATCATCTGCGAGTGCTATTTCTCTTGCATTTTGAAACGGCGTCGAACGTAAAAGCATGGTTACAATTTCCTGGCGCGACTAGGTGTCGGCAGACGCTCCACCGGGCACGACGCCGCTCACCTGTTGATCTCCGAGTCCGATCCGACATCACCCCGCCGCACCGTACATCGACCCGACCAGCCTGAGCGCAGCTCCCCTCGCGACCCTGACATAGGCGCTGTCCTTGTGAAGGAGCGCCATGATCATGGCGCCCTCCATCAGCACCCAGATCTGGCGGGCCAGAAGATCAGCATCGGCGGTCCCGCGGCTGGCCAGGTGCTCCGAGAGCATCGCTTCGAGCGTTGCCTTGTGCAGCTGCGCCAGCCGCATCGCAGGGTGGCCGCGCAGATCGCCCAGTTCGGACGCCAGACGGGTAAACCCCGACCCGAGGTATGTCTTGCTGTCCGCCCAGGCTTCGAGGTCGTCGAACAGGCGCCTCACGAATGCGTCCGGTCCGCCAGCGGTTTCCCGGAAACTCTTTTCATAGGTCCGCGTCGACAGCGTGTGCTGATGCTCGAGCATTGCCTCCAGAAGGGAATCCTTACTGTCGAAATGGTGGTAGAGCGTGCGTTTCGTCAGCCCGGCCGCGCTGGCGATATCGCTCATCGTCACGCGCGCGAAGCCCTGGCGGAAGAACATCTGATGCGCGGCGGCAAGGATGCGTTGGCGGGTAATCCCGGCGTCCCTGGGCATGGCGGCTCCAAAGTAGACTCGGAAGTGAATTTACATTTGCCGGCACCGGCCCGACAATAGTCTCACATCACAAAAAAACAGGTCATTCCATGAACATGCCGCCCACCCCGCCGGCGCGGGCCCGGTCGTTCTCTGCCGCCCGGGCCGCGCTCGAAGATCTCTTCGGCGATCGCTTCTCGGTCAACCGGACAATCTGCGAGCAGCACGCCAACACCACCACCTGGATTGCACCGGACGCCCCCGATGCCGTCGCCTTTCCCGTGACCTCCGGCGAGGTTCAGGCGGCGGTCAGGATCTGTGCCGCCAGCGGGGTGCCCGTCATCGGCTTCGGCGCCGGCAGTTCATTCGAGGGGCACGTCAATGCGCCCCTCGGCGGCCTGTGCCTCGACATGTCCCGCATGAACCGCGTGCTCGCCGTCCATCCCGAAGACCTCGATTGCGTGGTCGAGCCGGGCGTGACCCGGCGGCAGCTGGAGGCCGAGCTTCGTGACCGGGGCCTTTTCTTCCCCGTCGATCCCGGTGCGGATGCAACGCTCGGCGGTATGGCTTCGACGCGCGCCTCCGGAACGATGGCCGTGCAGCATGGCACGATGATGCACAACGTGATCGCCATGAAGGTCGTGCTGCCCGACGGAGAGCTCATCTCGACGGGACGACGAGCGCGGAAGTCGGCGGCGGGCTACGATCTGACCCGTCTGTTCATCGGCGCAGAAGGGACGCTCGGGATCATCACCGAACTGACGCTGAAGCTGCAGGGCATCCCCGAGGCGACCTCGTCCGGCGTGTGCAGCTTTCCGGATGTCCGCACCGCGTGTTCCGCCGCCATCGCGGCGATTCAGGCGGGCATTCCGGTGGCTCGAGTGGAATTCGTCGACGAGGTGCAGATCGGGATCTGCAACGCCTATTCGAAAATGGACCTGCCGGAAGTGCCACACCTGTTCGTCGAGTTCTGCGGATCCGCGAACTCGGTGCGCGAGCAATCGGCGCTGTTCGGAGATATCGTGCGCGATCACGGCGGCGGGGAATTCGCCTGGGCGCTGCAGTCCGAGGACCGCCGGCGGCTCTGGCGGGGGCGGCACGATGTGTTCTGGGCCGCCAAATCCTTCCGCCCCGGCGCATCCGTCATCGTGACCGACGTCTGCGTGCCGGTGTCGCGGCTGGCGGAGTGTCTGGCGGAGACCCGGGCCGACATCGACCGGTTCGGATTGATCGCGCCCATCGTCGGGCATGTCGGCGACGGCAATTTCCACACCATGCCTCTCATCCGCATGGACGACGCGGAGGAGGTTGCGCGCGCCAGCGCCTTCCTCGAACGGCTCTCGCACCGGGCGCTGTCGATGGAGGGGACCTGCACCGGCGAACACGGGATCGGCACGGGCAAGAAGGGATGCATGGCGGCGGAGCACGGCGATCGCGGCGTCGAGCTCATGCGAACCATCAAGCGTGCGATCGATCCCGGCAATATCATGAACCCGGGAAAGGTGGTCTGAAGACCGCCGAGATCCGGGCTGTGGTCGCAACCCTCCGACGGCGCGGGGCTATCTCGCCGCACTGAATCCGGGGCATTCGGCGTCCCGGGCAAGACCCTGTCGGCCACAGCGGCGATCTTCGGCAGCCTTTGTTGATCGCCCCGCACCGACCGAACCACCCGCACCGGCGGAATGCCGCCGCCCGCGGTTGCAGGATTCCTGCGAAAAAAGGCGTTCGACCAGTCCTCCGGCCCGATTATCCCCCGTCTGCGGTTTGCGTCTCCCGCGATTCAGGTGTGATTATCGGTTCCGATTCGATGACAATGTCGATCGACCGCTTGATGGTTGCGGTGTTGGAGAGTGACGTTTGGCAAACATTCCGCACGAAAACCGGAAAGCACTTGCCGACATGAACTGGGAAGATCGTCTCAAGAAGGCGAGAGCCCGGCGCGAAGCCGTGCTGCGAGCACGGTCCGCGAACGCCGGAACGGGCCAGGACCAGACCGGGCCGACCACGGCCGGCGGCGCTCCGACCGCGGACTCGAAGACCGCCGAGACCAACCTGACCTTCACCGACCGGCTCGAGCGGGCGCGGGCTCAACGGGAGGAGGTCCTGCGCGCACGCAACCGGACCGGAGCGGCCGAAGATCAGGCCCCCACCGAAGCGCCGCGGCCGGTCGCGGTCGAGCCACAGGAAGAACCGCAGGACTGGCCGGACGTTGCTCCGGCCGCTGCGGTGATGCCTTCGCCCGGGAAATCCGGGGTCGCCCGACGGCGCATCGGTTTCGCAGTGGTGGCGTTCTGCATCGGGATCGTCGCGGGTGTCGGCCTGATGAACTACGACGGCCCCCTGCCCGGCAATGACGCGGCGGCCCCGGAACAGCCCATGGCAGAGGCGCCGGCCCCGGCAGTTGTCGCCGAACCCGGGCAAACCGCTCAGGCTCAGGCGCCGGCCCCGGCCGAACCCGCCGCCGAAGGCCCGACCGCAATCGCCGATCTCGACACGGAACTCGTGCCCCCGGTGCCGGCCGTTCTGCAGACGGCGCTCGCGCGGATCGCGGTCAGCATCGGGACGACGCCGGAAGCCGCATCGCTCGCCGCGCCGGCCGTGGATCGCTTTCCGCGGGTCTCGGTGATCGTGCCGCCGCCGCCGCGCGAGGGTGAGCCGTTGGGCACCGAAAACCCGCCCGCGCTGCTGGAAGATCCCGGAACGCTCGGCCCGCTCAGCTTCGACGCCGGCGAAACGGCCCTCGCGGGAAGCAGGCCCGTCGCGAGATCGGGCGCGTTCGACAGCGCGCTGAACAGCGACATCCGCCTCCCGACGGCGCGTCCCGTGCCGCGCGCCGCCGATCCGGCGCCGGAGACCGATCGCCTGTCCGCCGCCAGCCCCGACCGGCCCAGTTTCCTGTCCACGCTCGTGCAGGTGTCGGCCCCGCCCGAACCGGCGGGCGGTCTCAGCTTTGCGCTCGCGACCGTCGATGATCCGGTGACGGCGGTGATCCCGGCGGCGCTCAGCACGATCCCGGCCGGGCTGTCCCGCGATATCGGGGCGACCGGCGCGCCGGCGGTGACCGACCACGTGACCTACCCGGACATTCCCGGCGCGGACTTCGTCATCCTGCACATCTTCGCCGCGGACAGCGTCGGAGACGACGTCGTCGCAGAGTTGCAGGACACGGTGGACGGACTGCGCCTGCCCGTCGTCGCGGTGAACCGCGTCGATTACCGCATCTCCGAGAACCAGGTCCGCTACTACGACGACAGATCGGCCGAAGCCGCGGATATCGTGGCCCGCACGATCGGCGCGCGCGCGAGGGATTTCACGGCATCGGGCGTGAACCCCGAGCCCGGCACGATCGAGATCTATATCGGCACCGGCATCGAGATCACGCCCCAGGTCAGTACCGTCGCCACCCGGACCGATCCCGAGACCGAGCTTCAGGACAGCGAGCTGGAGGACATGCGCAGCCGCGTGATCTCCCGCCTGCGCGACGCGATGGACCGGTAGACGCCGGCTAGTCCGCGGGCGAGCGGTCGACGATTTCGAGACCGATCCGGTGAAAGACAGCCGTCAGGCCGGGGGCCGCGTCCGGCAGCAGGATGTGCCCGACATCCTTGCCGGCGCAGCACAGCGCGACGATCAGGTTCTTCTCGGTCTCATCCAAATCGAAGGCGTCGAGGTTCGTCCGAATTGCCCCGCCGAACGGGCCGCGCAGGTCGTCGAGGCTGGTCCACGTCACCACTTCGGCGCCGTCGAGGCCACCGGTCATCCCGGACGCGGATGCGAACCGGACCGGGGCGACCGTCCTCTCGCCGCCCGGCAGATCGCGACGATCGACCTCGAGCGATGCCGGATGAACCGCGACACCGAAATATTGCGACAGCGCGGTGCAGACGGCCGGGCTCAGCGCCGCGTCCTGCAGCGTGACGACGGACATGGGGTGCCCTTTCAGCGCCAGCAGCGCCGCCATCGTGCTCAGGGACGGACACGGAACCCGGTCCACGCCCCAGAAGCGCAGTTCGCGGATGAACGGCGTGCTTTCGTACGCGCCCGGCCTGAAGCGCACGGCATAGAACATCCGGTCGGGGAGATAGTCGAACCTAAGCTCCATGGAAGCCTCCGCGCCGGCCCATGCTCGACACCGCGAAGTAGTCGCCCGTCCTGCCCGAATTCGCGACGCTCAGCGCGTATTCGAGATCCCCGGTATTGTCGAAGGTCCCCAGAAGGACGTGAACGCCCTCGACCGGGTGATTGACGGCGAAGAACTCGATCCGGCCAAGCCCGGCGGCAAGAAGGGACTCGGGCATCGCGTTCAGCGCCTCGACCATGTCGTCATAGCGGCGCGACATGACGCGCCTCTGGCCGGCCTCCACGCGCAGCGCGTCCAGCCCCTGAAGGGACGACGGGCTGGACAGTTCGATCTCCGACACCGGGTCCACCCCGCGCAGTGCTCCAAAGGCCGGCAGTCGCTCCATCATCTCGCCGGCGGTCATCGGCACCTGCGACCGCATGACAAGCCGGGTGCTGTAGCCGTAATCCCGGTACGCCGGAACGAAGGTCACGCCGGCGAACTGGCAGACGGCGCCATCCCCTCCCGCGCCGAAAAGCGGATCGAACCCGAGGGCAAGCGCCGCTTCCATGTGGAGATCCAGCCGGAACGCGCCGAAGTCGGCGGGCAGGTAGGCCAGCATTTCGCGGATGGTCGGGAACCCGGTGACCCAGAACGGGTCCTCGCTCTCGGCCCGGATCGCGGCCAGGAACGGCTCGCCCAGGAAGTACCGGTAGGCCGCGTTCGTCCGGTCCGCGACGTCGCGCTGATCGATCACGCCGGTATTCGTCACGCTCGCCCCGTGCAGACGCCGCAGGACGTGGAACCTGCCGGAATGGGGCACCTCGAGACCGGCCAGCGTCATCCGGACATGCAGCTGATAGTCCGAGCCGAGCGTGAGGGTCTCGTCGTACCGCATGCGCGCCAGCACGTCCCGGCGGTAGAAGCAGCTGCTGTGCAGGGTCACCTTGCGCGGCCGCCGCAGCAGTTCGTTGATGTCGCGCGGCTGCCCGTAATACGACCTCAGCCGTCCCGTCTCCTCGTCGAATTCGATCCAGCTCGAATGGCAGCCATGCGCGCCCTCCTGCGCCGCCATGCAGTCCAGCTGCTCCTCGAAGCGGGTCGGGAACGAGAAATCGTCGTCATCGTGAACCGCGATGTAGAAGCCCCGGGCGTGGTCGGTGATGAGATTGCGCGCTTTCGGAATCGAGGGCTCGTCGAGCACGTGCAGGTGAATGTCGAGCGTCGGGAACGCCTTGCGCAGTGCCGCGAGCTTAAGGCGTTTCCGCGCCGGCGTTCCGTTCTCGCAGATCCGCACTTCGAAATCCCGGAAGGTCTGGGCCGCCAGCCCCCGCAGGCAATAGTCGAGATGGGCCGCCCGGTTCGGCCGGTCGGTCGTCGCGATCGCCACGGTGATCGCCGGGCCGAATGTCCCGTCGTCCCGGTAGTCGGAATAGCGGAACGGCTGCGGCCGGAAGATCGAGGTGTCGGCCAGAAGGTTCTTCTTGTGGAGGTCGGAGAACACCCCCTTCTCGCGCGCATCCGATGGCGGGTGCCGCTCGTGCAGGACCCTGTCGGACTGGAAGAGATCGACCCGTTTGCCGTACCGCCGCAGCCGCTGGCACAGGTCGTTGTCCTCGCCGCCATAGTCGAAATACCGGGTGTCGAACCCGCCGATCTCGACGACGTCGGCGCGACTGAACAGATTGCAGCAGCCCTCGGCCCAGGACGGACGCAGCCGGCGGCGGCTTGGGCGGCCGTCCTCGTACTGCACGTCGGTGGGCTGGAGCACGATGAACGAGGCCCGGCCGTCGCTCAGCGATCCGGCCAGCTCCTCCAGCGTCTCGTTCCCGATCATCAGCCGCACATCGGCGTCGATCTTCAGGACGACGTCGTTCCGCGCCTCGGCAATGCCGATGTTGTTCGCCTCGGCCAGGCACCAGCGGTCGGCATCGACCCTGACGACCCGGCAACCGGGAAGAGCGGCCAGAGGCTCCGACGACCCGAAATCGACGACGATGATCTCGGTGATCGCCGGCAGGTGCCGCAGCCGCTCGACGCATCCGCCGAGCCTTTCCAGGGACCAGTCGCGGTACGGGATGATTGCCGAGATCATGTGCCGACTTCGAAGCGAGCCACCCGGCTCAGGCTTGCGACCCCATGTATTGCGCGATGGTGGCGACCTCGGTCGTGCAGAACAGCGCGCCCGTCGTCGGATCGGGGCTGGAGCCGCTCGACCCGAGGATCGACGGAGCCCCGCCGGCGTCACAGCCGACGATCACGCCCTCTTCGCCGCCCGCGAACTCGATACTCTCGGCATCCACGACGCAGGCCAGAAGACTGGCGCTGCCGACACCGTCCTGAAGCGCCTGCCGCGCCGCGCCGATCGACATGCGCCCCTCCACGCCCTCGAAGGCGACGACGCCGCCGATCTCGAGAATGTCGAGGAATTCGAGCGTCTGCGCCATCAGGCTGTCCGCGTCGGGCTCGCCCTCGAACAGGTCGGAGCCGCAGAGCTGTTGGGCTGTGCCGGCGATCGGTACAATCGCAGCGGTCAGCGAAACGAGGCCGAGCCGGGCATAGGCAAGCGTCGTCCTCAATCTACCGAAATCGGCCATCGTGAATTGATCTCCCCAGTGATCGCTCTTTGGCAGGTTCGGCCCCTGTTTTCAATCGACATGCGCGCGCAGCCGAAGCTCGGCGCAATGCAGCCTGCGGCGCGCCACCGCCACCGCATGACGCCTCCGCGCCCCCCTCCCTCGAAACGAGTTGCGGCCTGTCCGGCCCTCAGCCCCGCCCCGCCCGCCACGGCGGATCGGCGAAGGTGCGGGACAGGTGGTCGAGCGCGGCGCGGGTGCGGGCCGGCAGGCGGCGCGCATCCGGGAACACCGCGTTGATGCCGAGCGTCGGGGACGGGAAATCCGCCAGAACGCGCCTCAGGCGCCCCGCGGCGATGTCCTGCGCCACGGCATAATCTGGGCAGAGCGCGATGCCGGCCCCGCGCAGCGCCAGCCGGCGCACGGCCGTCGCACTGTTGACGAGGTAGCCGCCGGTGACCGGGATGCGCTGCATCGTGCCGCCGATTTCGAAAGCCCAGGCCTGACCGGCACGGAAGTTGCTGTCGCGCAGGCAGGCGTGCCGTGACAGATCGGCCGGGCTCTCCGGCATCCCCGCGCGGGCGAGGTAATCGAGGCTCGCGACCGCGACGATCTCCGTCTCGCCGAGCTTGCGCGCAACGAGCGTCGAGTCCTCGAGCACGCCGATCCGGATCGCGAGGTCGAAGCCCTCGCCCGCGAGATCGACGAACCTGTCGTTGAGCCGCAGGTCGATCACCAGGTCGGGATTGTCCTCGCGGAAATCGGCCAGCGCATCCTGCAGAAACAGCTCTCCGAACGTGACCGGCGCCGAGACCCGGAGCAGGCCGGAGAGCCCGGTCTCGCCCTCGCGGATCTCAGCGCCGAGCGCGTCGATCTCCTCCAGAACGGCGACGCAGCGGGGATAGTACCGGCTGCCCGCGTTGGTGAGGCTGAGCGAACGCGTCGTCCGGCGCAGAAGCTGAACACGCAGCCGGCTCTCGAGCTCGGCCACGTACTTGCTGGCGAGCTTCTTGGACATCCCGAGCCGGTCGCCCGCGGCGGTGAATGACCCCGCCTCGACCACGGCGGCGAAGGTGCGCATCCCGTCGATCAGATCCATGGGATTGTGAATACCATGGCGAAAATCATTCGCCAATAGAGACATTTTTCGAACCAATCATCTGGCCCATCTTCGGCTCATCGCCGCGGGCCAGTCACCGGCCCTTCACACCAAAGGATCGCTCTCATGAACATCGCCATCATCGGAACCGGCAATATCGGCAAGGGCCTCGCCCGGACCTTCGCCCCGGTCCAGACCGTCACCGTCGCGGGCCAGTCGGTCGAAGACGCCCACGGGCTCGCCGCCGATCTCGCCGCCTCCGGCCTCACCGTCCAGGCCGCCGATCTGCAAAGCGCCGTCGCCGGGGCCGAGATCGTCATACTCGCCGTGCCCTTCGCCGCCATTCCGGCCATCGCCGGGGCAGCGGACTTCTCGGGCAAGGTCGTCGTCGACGTGACCAACCCGATCCGGGAGGACTTCTCGGGCATCACGCTCGGCTTCGACACCTCCGCGGCGGAAACCGTCGCCGGCCTGATCCCGGGCGCAGAGGTGGTGAAGGCCTTCAACACGGTCTTCGCACAGGTCTACGACCAGGGCCTCGACTTCGGCGGCCGCAAGGTGCCGACCTTCGTCGCCTCCGACCACGACGGCGCGAAGGCGAAGGTGATCGAGCTGGCAACTTCCGCCGGGTTCGACGCCGTGGACGCCGGCGGGCTGACCAACGCCCGCTACATCGAGCCGCTCGGCTACCTGAACATCCAGTTCGGCTACATGCTCGGCCGCGGCACGCAGATCGCGCCCGCCTGGCTGTCGCGCTGACGCACTCCCCGGATCAGAAAAGGACCAGACCGATGATCGACCAGCAGACCGCCCCCTACGCCGCCCTCGCACTGCGTCTCGCCTCCGGCGCCTTCTTCCTCGTGCACGGCCTGACCAAGGTGTTCGTGTTCACCATCCCCGGCACCGTCGGCTTCTTCGAAAGCGTCGGCTATCCCGGCCTGCTCGCCTACGCCGTGATCCTCATCGAGGTGTTCGGCGGGCTGGCACTGATCCTCGGCCTCGCCGTGCGCCCGGTCGCCATCGCGCAGGCCGTTGTCCTGCTCGGCGCGACCACGGTCCATTTCGCCAACGGCTTCGACTTCACGAGCCAGGGCGGCGGATGGGAATACCCCGTCTTCTGGGCGGTGGCGAGCATCGCGATCGCGCTGATGGGGCCCGGCGCCTATGCGCTGAAACTGCCCGTCGCCACGCAAAAGACGGCCTGAGACACCAGCGCGCCGGCCCCCGCGGCCGGCGCGCCCTTCCCGCCCCCGAAAGGTCCAACGCCATGACCACCGAGACACGCACCCGCTTCGACCTCGACGCCGCACCGCTTGCCGTCCGCGACGTGACGCTCCTCGTGGACGACCTGGACAGGATGGCGGAATTCTATTCCCGCGCCATCGGCCTTCGCGTCCACGCGCAGACGGCCGACAGCTTCACTCTCGGCGCGTCCCGCCCCGTCCTCACGCTTCGCGCGCCGGGCGGGCTGGCGCCGCGCGATCCCTCGGCCCCCGGCCTGTTCCACACCGCGTTCCTGCTGCCGAACCGTACCGATCTGGGCGACTGGTTCGCCCATGCCCGCCGCACCCATGTGCCGCTCTACGGCGCCTCCGACCACAACGTGTCCGAGGCGATCTACCTCGAGGATCCCGAAGGCAACGGCATCGAGATCTATGCCGACCGTCCGTTCGAGGTCTGGCACGATGCGGACGGGCGGCTGATCATGCCGAGCCGGCGGCTCGATCTGCGCGGCCTGCCGACGGGCGCGGGCTGGAGCGGTGCGCCCGCCGCCACCCGCATCGGCCATGTCCACCTGCAGACGACCGACATCGCCGCGGCCGAGGCCTTCTGGACCGCCCGCGGCTTCGGCCTCACCAGCCGCTATCCCGGCGCCAGCTTCTTCGGCGCGGGCGGGTATCACCACCAGCTTGCCGCCAATGTCTGGGCCAGCGCCGGCCGCGCGCCGCGCCGCCCCGACGCGCCCGGCCTGGCCGCGCTGACCTTCGAGGGCGATGCCGCCGCCAGAGCCTCGTTCACCGCGCCCTCGGGCGTTCGCGTCACCTTCGAACCGCGGGAGATCTGAGCCATGCTGATCGACGGAAAATGGACCTCCGACTGGCACCCCGTTCAGGCCAAGGACGACGATGGCCGGTTCGTTCGCCAGACCTCGACCTTCCGCAACTGGATCACCGCGGACGGTCGTCCCGGCCCAACCGGAACCGGGGGCTTCCGGGCCCAGGCCGGGCGCTACCGGCTTTATGTCGCGCTGATCTGCCCCTGGGCCTCGCGCACGCTGATCGCGCGGAAGCTGAAGGGACTCGAGGAAATGATCCCCGTCACCGTGGTCGAGCCGTTCCTGACCGACCAGGGCTGGAGCTTCGGCGACTATCCGGGCGCCGACCGCGATCCGCTGTTCGGCGCCGGCTACATGCACCAGATCTACACCCACGCCGATCCGGCCTATACCGGCCGGGCCACCGTTCCGGTCCTGTGGGACACCCATCAGGACGTCATGGTGAACAACGAAAGCGCCGACATCCTGCGCATGTTCGACGCCGCGTTCGAAGAGCTCGTCCCGAGCGACCTGAGCCTGTATCCCGCCGATCTGGCCGCCGAGATCGAGGCACTCAATCCGTGGCTCTACGACCGGCTCAACAACGGCGTCTACAAGGCCGGCTTCGCCTCGACGCAGGTCGCCCATGACGAGGCGGTGGCAGCCGTCTTCAACACGCTCGACACGCTTGAGGCGCGGCTGTCCGGGACGGGTCCGTTCCTGTTCGGCGACCGCCTGACCGAAAGCGACATCCGCCTTTTCGTCACACTGATCCGGTTCGACGCGGCCTATCACGGCCTGTTCAGAACCAATCTCCGCCGGATCGCCGACTATCCCGCGCTCAGCCGTTACCTGGAGACGATGCTGACATTGCCCGGCGTCGCCGACACCGTGAGCATCGACCACATCAAGACGGGGTATTACTCGATCAAGGCGCTCAACCCGCCGCAGATCATCCCGCGGGGCCCGGCGCATGTCGACGAGATGATGGCGCGCGCCCGCACCCCGGCGGCCTGACCGGAGCGCGTCATCGGTATCCGGTCAGATGGCGGCGTCGTGAACCGGCACGGATTCAACCTGCTCCGGATCGGCGCCGTCACCGTGACCGGCGGCATCTTCATCTGGCGCGGCGCGACGACCGCGGTATGGCTCTCGGCGCGCCGTCTCGTGATTGGCCCCGGCCTGACAACACTGTGTTTTCAGGTCCTGGGGCGAAATTGTGTTCATACTTTGGTAAACATTTGTCACGCGGGGGCGTAGTGTTGTTGGTGCTGCTATGTTTTGTAAGGGGTTCCGCGCCCGTCTGGCGCGTTTGGTGAACGACGATCAGGGCGCGGTGACCGTACCGTTCGTCCTCTGGCTGCCGTTCCTGATGGCGATCATCATCTTCGTCGCCGACCTGTCCTTCATCATGTACAACCGCGCTGACGCCGTCCGGGTCATCGAGGACGTGAACCGCATGCGCGCGATCGGACTCGTGACCAGCAGTGCAGCGGTCGAGCAGGAGATTGCCGACCGTCTGCGCCGCGCCGACGGCAGCGAGGTCGGGACCGTTCACAGCGACGTCTTCGCCACCGTCATTACCTCCCGCGTCGACATGCCCGTCGCCAACATCGACATGTTCGGCGTCATCGCCCGCGCCACCGGCAACGTCACCATCGAGGTGGAGTCGCGCCAGGTGATCGAGAATCTGGGGGTCTGACATGAAACGGATCGCACGGTTCCGCCGCGACAGTTCCGGCAGCGTCACCATCGAGGCGCTGTTCTGGGTGGCCATCATGGGCGTCCTGATGACGCTGATCTCGGAGGCGACGAACGCCTTCCACCATTACCCGGCCATCCAGCGCAGCCTGCAGGACACCAACCGGATGATGTCGATCGGCCTGATCCGCGACCCCGACGTGGCCGAGGCCTACCTGCACACGCTGCTGGACGACCGCTACGATAATCTCGACGTCGAGACCGTGGTCGACGGCGACGTCGTCACTACGACAATCACCATCCCGTGGACCTCGCTCCGGCTGAACGGGATCATCGCCGACGCGCCCGGCCGTCCGGTCGTGTTCCGCGCGCGGCATCTGCTGGAGTGGATATGACCCGACTGACCCGCCCCTTCCGCCGCGAGGAATCCGGCACGATCACGATCTTCGGACTGTTCCTGTTCGTGGTCGCCTGCTGCCTCGGCGGCCTCGCGCTCGACGTGTCGCATGCCTACAAGATGCGCACGCAGCTTCAGATCACCGCCGACAGCGCCGCCCATGCCGCGCTCGTCCGGCGCCAGCGCTTCGACGAGGACACCGCCATCGCCGCCGCGATGGATGTCGTCGAGTCGATGATGCCGTTCGAAACCCATGGCGACGTCGTGCTGCCCGAGGACATCGTCTTCGGCACCTGGGACGCCGCGACCCGGACCTTCACGCCGGTCGAGAACGCGACCCAGGCCGTGCAGATCGACACCCACCGCATCGCGCAGCGGTCGAACGCCGCGCAGAACTTCCTGCTGCGGCTCATTGACGTCGACGGGTGGGACATCATCCGCCGCTCGATCTTCGCGACCTACGCGCCAGACTGCCTGAACGAGGGCTTCGTCGCCGAGGAATACGTCGACGTCACGTCGAACAACATCTTCCGCGCGGGGTTCTGCGTTCACGCCAACCACTATGTCGAGCTGAACAACAACAACCTGCTCGAGCTTGGTGTCGTCGTCTCGATGCCGAACCGGCACGACCTCGTGATCCCGGCCGCCGGCATGCGCCAGAACGACGGCCTGGAGGAAGCCCTGCGTGACGCCTACTACGATCTGGGCGTGCCCGCCCGCGTGACCGAGGCCTATGACGACGCGACCATTCCCGGCGCGACCAACTTCCCCGACTTCATCACCAGCACGATCGAGGTCCCGCTCAACCGCCGCGATCCGGTCGACGAGACCGTCTGGGTCGAAGGCCGCATCCACCGCGTCACCTGCGCCCGGGAAAACCAGCGTATCCGCATCCCGCAGGACACCGTTCTGCGCAACGGCGTGCTCGTCACCAATTGCGAGGTCGCTTTCGGCTCGAACGCGGCGGTCGAGAATTTCCGGCTCGTCACCACCTCGACCTCGGTCGACTCGATCACCGGGGCATCCGGCATCCGCATGGGTGACCCGGAAAGCCCCTGCGCGCCCGGCGGAGAGGTGATCTTCGCCACGCGCGGCGGCATGCGCGTCCCGCAGGGGCTTGAGATGTACGGCAGCCGTGTCATCGCCGAAGGCGACGTGAGCTTCACCGCCGCGATAAACGGCATCGGCGGCAGCTCGATCCTGGCCGGCGGCCACATCCGCGGCACCGCGAACGGCGAGGTCGGCATCTGCCACGGCGTGGGCCTGCCGCCGGGATCAGAGCGGCGCTACTACCAGATGGTGCTCTGACCGGCGCAACCGTCGGATTGAGGCACCGCGCGGCATGACCCCCGCCAGCCCCGTGCGCCGCAAGCCACGGGGTTCCGCCGATTTTCGCCTGTTCCGCGCATCCCGCTTGCGAAGCGGTGAATTTCCAACATGAATGCAACCCGAGGCGGGGGACCGCCCGACCGGCAGGGACCGAAGCGTCACGGCGGGCGGGTGTTCGGAATACGTGCGCTGCGGCGCAATCAAGCGGGACGACATGTCGATATTCTGGAGACTGGCCCTCGGCCTCGCGCTTGTCGCGCTGGCATTGTGGATCATCATCGGCGAGCAGATCACAGGGGCCAGCGCCGATGCCACCATCAACGCCCGGGTCGTGACCGTCCGGTCTCCGATCGCCGGCGATCTCGACCTGCCCGCCCGCGGCTTCGGCGCCTCGGTCCGCGCGGGCGAAGTGATCGGATCGGTCGACAACCGGCTGGTCGACGGGGTACGCGTCGACGATCTCGTGCTCGAGGTCGATCTGGCCGACGCCGCCATCGCCCGCCACACCGCCCTGCGCGACGAGACCGCGGCGCTGATCGAGGACCTGACCGAGCGGGCCGACACCTTCCGGACCCGCCGCATCGCCGAGATCGACCTGCGGCTCGACTTCGCGCGCGAGCGTCTGGCGCTGCTGCAGGAGGGCGTCTTTCCGCCCGCCTTCGACATCGCCCCGCCCGACGATGCCGGGGTCGAGCGCGGCACCGAGCCCGATATCGACGGGCTTCAGGAGCTCTGGATCAACGCAGTCGAGGAACGCATCGCGGTGCTCGAGAACGAGCGGGCGGCGGCCGAGGCCGGAGTCTTCCTCGGCGACGGCTACAACGACGCGCCCAATTCCGAACAGCGCATCACCGAGCTTCGCTCCGATCTCGCCACGCAGACCGTCCTTCTGGCCGAAGCCGAGGCGCGGCGTGCGGCCTATGCCGACCGGCTGGACAGCGAACGGCTGCGCACCAACCGCTCCGGCCGGACTGAGATCGTCACGCCTGTCACCGGGCGGCTCTGGGAAGTGCTCGAGGCCGATGGCGTGAACCTCCAGCGCGGCGACCCGGTGGCCAGCATCCTCGACTGCCGGTCGGTCATGGTGACCGCCTCGGTGACCGAGCAGGTCTACAACAGCCTGTCCGTCGGCGACGCGGCGACCTTCCGGCCCAACGGCGACGGCCGCACCTTCGAAGGCACGATCATCCGGCTGGCCGGTGCCGGCGCCGAGACGATCTACCGCGATCTAGCCGTCGCCCCGAGCGAGCGGCACCTGCAACGCTACGACGTCGCGCTGTCCGTTCCCGGACTCGCGGGCGAACCGGAGCTGTCCTGCGCCGTCGGCCGCACCGGGCGCGTGTTCTTCGACCGCCGCCCGCTCGACCTTCTGCGCGGCGGCAACGGCTAGGCCGATGATCTATCTCGGCGAGATCGAATCGAGCGTCATGCACCTGATGCTGGCGGCCGGACTCGCCCTGATGATCCCGGTCTTCGCCGATCCGACACGCACCCTGCACCGGTCGCTCCTGCTGGCCGGGTCGGTCGTTCTGGCGCTGCGCTACATCTGGTGGCGCGCGACCGAGACCATCGCGCCGCTCGGCCTGACCTGGGACTGGGCGGCAAGCTGGTCGCTCCTCGGGCTGGAGATGGCGGCCGTCGCGGGCTCGATCTCGGCCTTCGTGATGCTGTCGCGGACGCGGGACCGCAGCGACGAGGCGACCGCCAATCTCGGCTGGTGGCGCCCCGCGCCCTCGCCCCGCGTCGCGATCCTGATCGCCACCTACAACGAGGACGAGGAGGTGCTCGACCGCACCATCGTCGGCGCGCTCGGCCTGCGGCACGACAAGAAGACGATCCACATCCTCGATGACGGCCGCCGCGACTGGCTGCGCGATTACTGCGCCGAGCGCGGCGTGGATTACATCCGCCGGCCCGACAACCGCGACGCCAAGGCCGGCAACATCAACCACGCGCTGAAAAAGCTGGCCGAGGATGGCGATCCGCCGGATTTCGTCGCCGTGCTGGACGCCGATTTCGTGCCGCATCGCGGGTTCCTCAGCCGCACGCTCGCGCTGTTCCACGACCCGTCCGTCGGTCTCGTCCAGACGCCGCAGCACTTCTTCAACGCCGACCCGATCCAGCACAACCTGAACCTGTCGCGCTCCTACCCCGACGAGCAGCGGTTCTTCTTCGACACGATGCAGGCCAGCCGCGACGCCTGGGACATCGCGTTCTGCTGCGGAACGTCCTCGATCGCACGGTGGAAGGCGATCGACGATATCGGCGGCTTCCCGACCGCCAGCGTGACCGAGGATTTCATGCTGACCGTCGTGCTGCAGAACGCCGGCTGGCGCACGATCTACCTGAACGAGGCGCTGACCGAAGGCCTCGCGCCCGAGGGCCTCAAGGAATACATCACGCAGCGCGGTCGCTGGTGCCTCGGCATGATGCAGATCGCCCGGTCCCATGTCGGCCCGCTGTCGCGCTCGAAGATCCGGCTGCGCGACCGCTGGAGCGTTCTGGACGCCGGGACCTACTGGCTCACGACCTTCCCGTTCCGCATCGCCGCGCTCGTCTACCCGCTGCTCTACTGGTACTTCAACGTCATCGTCGTGGACGCCCGCGTGCCCGACGTCATCAGCTATTTCGGCGTCTACTACCTCTGGACGCTGGCCGCGCTGAATTACGTCTCGAAGGGCAACGTGGTGCCGATCATCAACGACGTCAGCCAGCTTGTCGGCGCGTTCCAGATCAGCCGCGCCGCCATCACCGGACTGTTCCGCCCGCACGGCCACCCGTTCAAGGTGACCGCCAAGGGCGGCGACCGCAGCAGAATCCAGGTCCAGTGGACGCTGGCGATGCCGTTCATCATCCTGCTCGCGCTGACGCTCGTGGGCCTGACGATCGGCATCGTGGCCGACCGTTTCGCCTATTTCGACGCGGGCGACGGCAAGTCGGTGGTGCTGTTCTGGACGCTCTACAACGTCTTCGTCCTGACCTTCACGCTGATCGTCTGCGTCGAACTCCCGCGGAAGGAACGCCATGTCGCCGATGCGCCGGAACGCGCCAACCTGATCGACGGCGGCGAGGAGCGGCAGGTCTGGATCGCCGGTCTGACGACCAGCGACGTGCGGCTGCGCGGGGTCGAGGTGCCGCTCCGGCGGCAGGTCACGCTGCAGATCGCCGGGATCGGCGACGTCGCGGCGGTCAGCCTCGGGCCATCCCATGACGGCACGCGGCTTCAGCTTCTGACGACGCGCGAACAGGCCGACGCGCTCGACCTGAAGCTCTATGCCGAGGACAACGTACCCGGCGTCGCCGGCGCCCGGTTCGCGCTTCTGGTCCGCGATCTGGCCCGGCGCGTGGCCTTCACCCGTTAGGGCCGGCCCCGGTCATCCGCGCCAGCGCCGCCGCCAGCCGGGCACCTTCGGACGAACTGCGCGTCTCGTCGGGATAGACGTCCTCGCCCCGGCTGATCCGTTCGGCCATCCCGATCAGGCGCGTGATCGGCCGCAGGAAAACGGAGACGAAAATCACGCAGGCGATGGCGAAGATCGCGGCCGCCGCCAACCCGAGCGCGACGCCGTGGTACAGGATCGGCTGGCGCGCGAAATCGTAGGCGTCGGAATCCATCCGCCCGATCAGCCGCCAGCCGAAGCTCGGCAAGTCCTCGTAGGCGATATCGGGCAGGATCGCGGACATGTAGGTGACGCCGTCCGGCCATTCTTCCTCGATCGTGGTCGCCACCCCGGCGCCCGCCGCGCGGATCGTGCTGACCGACAGCTCGGCGTCGCTCAGCGGGATGGTCGAGGCGGCGATGGTGCCATCGGCGCTGACGAGCACGAAATCGAGGTCGCGGATCGCGGCGGCTTCGGCAAGATACGTCTGCAGCCAGTCCGCGGAGACATGCAGCCCCAGAACCCCGAGCACCCGACCGGCCGGCCCCTCGACCGGCACGGCGAGATCGATGAAGCGCATCGGCTCGGTCGCGTTCGGGGCCAGCAGCGCCTGCAGAAGCACTGCCTCGTGGACATCGCCCGCATAGCCGCCGCGCAGGCCCGCGCCGAACCACGGCCGGGCCTCGACGCTTTCGCCCTCGAGCAGCCCGTCGGTCGCCACGCGCACGATCCCGTCGGTTCCGGCATAGCCGGCCCAGGACACGTTCGTCCCGCCCGCGGCGCCTTCGAGATAGGCGCGGATCTCTTCGGTATCGAGGTTCGCGATCCGGTCCGAGAGCGCGGCCAGCTCTTCCCAGTCGGCGTGCAGACGCCGCGCCAGTTCCAGCCCGAGCGACGCGGTCCGCGTCCGCGCTTCCTGCTCCAGCGCCCGCCGTGTCGTCACCTCGGCGAAGTTCGGCAGCACGATCAGGATAGCGACGGCCAGAAGCACCACCCCTGCCGCCATGCAGGAATAGAGCGCGGTTTTCAGGGACATGCGGAATTCACCTCGGTCTGCCGGGCAGGCGTCGCCCGGGGTCCGAGCGTAGGCCAACGCAGGCCGCACGCAAGCGGACCCGTTCGGGATCGGCGAAAATCCCGCGCCGGCGCGGCGCGGCCGGCACGGATCAGTCGACCGTTGCGCTCTCCGCGTCGCGGCGCATCCGCGACTTGACCGTCCGCCCGATGATGATCGGCAGGACGAAGCCCACGAACGCCACGATCCAGAGCCCGATCGCCAGCGGCGAGCCGACGAGCGTCCACCAGTCTCCGTTCGAGATCGTGACCGCGCGACGCAGGTTGTTCTCCATCTGGTTGCCCAGAAGCGTGCCGAGGATGATCGGGACAAGCGGGATGTCGAGCTTGCGGAAAACCCATCCCATCACGCCGAAGCCGATCATCATCAGAAGATCGAAGCTCGACCCGGTCAGGCCGTAGATGCCGACGAACGAGATCATCGCGACCGCCGGCATCAGGTAGCGCGGCGGCACCAGCAGCACGCGGGTGAAGATGCCCACCATCGGGATGTTCATCGCCAGAAGCACGAAGTTCGCGATGAAGAGCGCCGCGATCAGGCCCCAGACGACGTCGGGATTGTTGGTGAACAGCAGCGGCCCCGGCGTGATGTTGAGCGACAGGAGCACGGCGAGCAGCACCGCGGTGGTGCCCGATCCCGGCACGCCGAGCGACAGCATCGGCACCAGCGCCCCGCCGGCGGCGGCGTTGTTCCCGGCTTCCGGCGCCGCGACGCCGCGCGGGTCGCCCTTGCCGAAGGTCTTGCCCTCGCGGTCGACGATCTGCTTCTCCATCGAGTAGCTGAGGAACGACCCGAGCGAGGCGCCCGCGCCCGGCAGCACGCCCGCGACGAAGCCGATGACCGAGGTCCGCAGCATCGACGGCGTGCAGCTCTTGATCATGCTCCAGGGCGGGGTGAGCCGGCCGATGGTCATCTGTTTGCCGCTCGCATCCGCCTGCCCGTGGCGATGCTCGAGGAAGATGAAGACCTCCGACAGCGCGAACAGCCCGACGATGGCGACGAGGAAGTCGATCCCGTCATAGAGATGCACCTCGCCGAAGGTCATGCGCGGCACGCCGGTCTGCGTGTCGACACCGATACAGGCAAGCCCGAGGCCGATCATCGCCGCGACGGCCGACTTGGCCTGGTTCGTCGACGAGATCCCGCCGAGCGTGGCGAAGGCGAGGGCGAACAGCGCGAAGTATTCCGCCGGGCCGAACAGCAGCGCGAAGCGGACGAGCTGCGGGGCTAGGAAGATCAGGCCCCATGTCGCGATGAAGGCGCCGACGAAGGAGGCGATGCCCGACAGCGACAGCGCCTCGCCCGCCATGCCCTTCTGCGCCATGGGATAGCCGTCGAGACAGGTCATCATCGCCGGTTCGTCGCCCGGGATGTTCAGCAGGATCGACGAAATCCGCCCGCCATACATCGCCCCGTAATAGACCGAGGTCAGCAGGATCAGCGAGGCGACGGGACCGAGGCCGAGCGAGAAGGCGAGCGGGATCAGGATCGCGACCCCGTTCGAGGGCCCGAGCCCCGGCAGCGCGCCGAAGATCGTGCCGAGGAAGCAGCCGAGAACCGCGAAAAGCATGTTCTCCCAGGTCATCGCGATGACGAAGCCGTCGGCGAGATTTGCGAAGACGTCCATGTTGCGCGCCTCCCTTCAGAACCCGAGCGGCCCGCGCGCGAGCGACAGGCCGAACAGGAGGTGGAAGACGACGTAGATAGAAACCGAGATGACGATGCCCGCGATGATCGACTGGATCACCGTCGAGCCGAGCCGCCATGTCAGGTAGGCCGAGGCCACGGCCGTCGCGATGACGAAGCCCGCGACCGGCAGGAATTCCGCGTAAAGCACCATGACCACGACCGCGCCGGCGATCTCGGCGATGCGGCCGAACGCCGGCCAGTGCGGTTCGGGGTCCGGAAACAGGAAGATGATGGCCGAGGAGATCCCCAGGATCACCCCGATGATGACCGGGAAGGCCTTCGGCCCGACCACGTCGGACAGGAAGCTTTCCTGCGTCTGCAGCGCCGCCCAGATGTAGAAGATCGCCAGCGCGACCCCGAACGCGCCGAATATCCGGTCGCTTCTCATCGTCCCCCTCCCCGTCGTTTTCGCGTGGGATGGTCCCGGGCGGCGTGGTGCCGCCCGGGATCGTCGGCGTTACTGGATTATGCCGATATCGCGCGAGATCTGCTCGATCTGCGCGACCGAGTCGGCGACGAAGGACTGGAATTCGTCACCCTGCAGATCCAGCGGCGCGAGGCCGTTCTCGGACATCACCTGCTGCCATTCGTCGGACTGGTAGAGCGTGGCGATCATCTCGACCCAGGCGTTGTAGGCGTCGTCGGACATGCCGCCCGGCGCGTAGAAGCCGCGCCAGTTCGCGCCGATCGCGTCCACGCCCTGTTCGCGCGCGGTCGGGAAGTCGGAGAACTCGCCCGGCAGGCGCTCGGGCGAGAGCACCGCGAGCACCCGGATGTCACCGGAATCGACGAAGCCCTTGGCTTCGGAGATGTCGCCGGTGAAGGCCTGGATGGACCCCGCCAGGAGCTGCGTCACCGCCTCGCCGCCGCCGTCGAAGGCGATGTAGCGGACGGCGCGCACGTCCTCGATGCCGTAGGCGTTGGTCGCGATCAGGACCTTCAGGTGGTCCCAGCCGCCGACCGCCGAACCGCCGCCGATGGCGATGGATTCGGGGTTGTCGCGCATCTGGTCGAGAAGCTCGGTCAGCGACTGGATCGGGCTGTCGGCGGCCACGGCGATCACGCCGTAATCGGCGCCGACCGTGGCGACCCACCGGACCTCGTCCATCGTGTTGCCGGGATAGGCGCCCTGCGCCAGTCGCGTCGCCGTGGCGGTCGAGGCCGCGACGATCAGGTCGTTGTCGTCGGTGCGCTCGTTGGCGACCTGCGCGAAGGCCACGCCGCCGCCGCCGCCCGACAGGTTCACGACCTGCATGGTCGAGTCGATCAGACCGAGGTCCTGGAGCGTCCGGCCGACCTGCCGGCAGGTGAAGTCCCAACCGCCGCCGGGATCGGCGGGCGCAATGCATTCGGGGTTCTCGGGCGCGAAGCCCTGCGCGCTGGCATAGCCGGCGCCAAGAACCGTGACCGCCACGGCCAGCGCCGTGCGGATACCTCTGATGGTCATGATTTGTCTCCTCCACTGGCCCGACTCGTCCTCCTTGGTCGGGCTCCATCTTCGACGCTAACCGGCTTGCCCGCGTGTGGAAAGACGAGATGTCAGCCGTGCCGGACGGACGATCAGCGCTTGACGCCCGCCCGCGATTTGCGACGATCAGGGTCAAATACAAAAATCGGGAGGTTCGATAGATGACTCTGAAGACGATAGTCCTGTCCACAGCGATCGCCGCCATGGCGACCGCCGCCGCCGCCGAGGTGAAGATCGGCATGATCACCACGCTGTCCGGCGGGGGCGCCGGTCTCGGCATCGACGTGCGCGACGGCTTCATGCTGGCGATGGGCCAGTCCGGCCGCGACGACATCGAGGTCATCATCGAGGATGACGAACAGGCCCCCGACGCCGCCGTCCAGATCGCCGACCGCATGATCCAGGCCGAGGATGTCGACATCCTGACCGGCATCATCTGGTCGAACCTCGCCATGGCGGTCGTGCCGTCCGCCGTCGCGCAGGGCGTGTTCTACCTCTCCCCCAATGCCGGGCCGTCGCAGCTGGCCGGCGCGGGCTGCGATCCGAACTACTTCAACGTCGCCTGGCAGAACGACAACCTGCACGAGGCCGCCGGCGCCTACGCCACCGGCGCGGGCTACACCAACTCGTTCATCCTCGCGCCCAACTACCCGGCCGGGCAGGACGCGCTCGCCGGCTACAAGCGCTTCTTCGAGGGCGAACTTGCGGGCGAGATCTATACCGAGCTCGGCCAGACCGACTATGCCGCCGAGATCGCGCAGATCCGGGCCTCGGGTGCCGACAGCGTGTTCTTCTTCCTGCCGGGTGGCATGGGCATCGCCTTCCTGCGCCAGTATGCCGACAGCGGTCTGGACATCCCGCTCGTCGGTCCGGCCTTCTCGTTCGACCAGGGCATCCTTCAGGCGGTCGGGGCGGACGCGCTCGGCGTGGTGAACACCAGCCAGTGGTCGCCCGATCTCGACAACCCGGCCAACCAGGCCTTCGTTGCCGCCTTCGTCGAGGAATACGGCCGCATCCCCTCGCTCTACGCGAGCCAGGGCTACGACACGGCGAACCTGATCCTCTCGGCGCTCGAGGTGGCCGAGCCGTCCGATGCTGACGCCTTCCGCGATGCGCTCCGGGCGGCCGATTTCGACTCGGTGCGCGGCGCGTTCCGCTTCGGGCCGAACCAGCACCCGATCCAGACGATCTACGCGCGCGAGGTGATCCAGGATGGCGACATCTTCACCAACCGCCTGATCGGACCGGCGCTCGAGGACCACGCAGACGCCTACGCGGCCGAATGCAGCATGTGATCCGGTTGACGGACGGCTGACACCATGTCGGCCGTCCTCATCATCGAACAGGTCCTGAACGGCCTCCAGGCCGGGGTCATGCTGTTTCTCATGGCCGCCGGCCTGACGCTGATCTTCGGCGTCATGGGGCTGATCAACCTCGCGCATGGCTCGCTCTACATGATCGGCGCCTTCGTCGCGGCTGCTGTCGCCGGCGCGACGGGGTCGTTCCTGCTGGCGCTTGCCGCCGCCATGGCCGCCGCCGCCATCGCGGGCGCGATCGTCGAGGTCGCGGTCATCCGCCGCCTCTACGCCGCCGCCCATCTCGACCAGGTGCTCGCCACCTTCGCGCTGATCCTGATCTTCACCGAAGGCACGCGGGCGATCTTCGGCTCCTTCCCGCTCTTCCTCGACACGCCGGATGTCCTCTCCGGCCCGGTCACCCTGCCCGGCGGCATCCAGTACCCGCTCTATCGGCTCGTCCTGATCGTCGCGGGGCTGGCCGTCGCCGCCGGCCTCGGGCTTCTGATCGCCCGCACGCGCATCGGCATCCAGATCCGCGCCGGCGAGAACGACCGCGAGATGGTGGCGGCCCTCGGCGTCGACATCTCGAAGCTCTACACGCTCGTCTTCGCGCTCGGCGCGGCACTCGCCGGTCTGGCCGGCGCGCTCGTGGGCGCGATCCAGTCGGTGCAGATCGGCATGGGCGAGCCGGTGCTGATCCTCGCCTTCGTCGTTATCGTCATCGGCGGCATCGGCTCGATCAAGGGCGCGCTCGTCGGAGCGCTGATCGTGGGGCTGACCGATACACTCGGCGGGATCTTCCTGCCCGAACTCTTCAAGCTCTTCATGGAGCCCTCGGCCGCGACCCAGACCGGCGCGTCGCTGTCCTCGATGTCGATCTATGTCCTGATGGCCATCGTGCTCCTCTACCGCCCGACCGGTCTGTTCGGAGCGCGGGCATGAGCCGGGAGGGGATCGTCAACGCCGTCCTCCTCGTCGGCTTCGTCGCCGTCGCGGCCTGGGCGCATTTCGCCGGGGAGCCGTTCACCATCAC
Source organism: Rhodobacterales bacterium HKCCE3408 (assembly GCA_015689705.1). Classification (GTDB taxonomy): domain Bacteria; phylum Pseudomonadota; class Alphaproteobacteria; order Rhodobacterales; family Rhodobacteraceae; genus HKCCE3408. Next base: position 32,524 of record WVSN01000013.1, on the reverse strand, counting down.
CCTCGCCACCCGCGCCGCGATCTTCGCGCTCGCCGCCGTCGGGCTGAACTTCGCGCTCGGGCTCGGCGGGCTCGTCAGCCTCGGGCACGCGGTGTTCTTCGGGATCGGTGGCTACGCGATGGGCATCCTCGCCTTCCACGCGCAGAATTACACGCCGCTGATGGAATGGCCGTTCGCCATTCCCGGCACGAAGGTGATGCCGATCATCTGGCTGACCGCGATCGTCACCGCGGCCCTCGCCGCGCTCGTCATCGGGCTTCTGTCGCTCCGGACCTCGGGCGTCTACTTCATCATGATCACCCTCGCCTTCGGGCAGATGTTCTTCTACTTCGCGATCTCGTGGAGCGCCTATGGCGGCGAGGACGGGCTGTCGATCTACATCCGGAACGGCTTTCCGGGGCTGAACACGCTCGTCCCGATCCAGTTCTTCGGCATCTGCTTCGTGCTGCTCTGCGCCGTCCTCTGGTTCGTGTCCCGGATGGAGCGTTCGCCCTTCGGCCTGATGCTGAACGCCGCCCGCCAGGTGCCCCACCGGGTCGAGACGGTGGGCCTCGATCCGCAGCGCGCGAAGCTCGTGGCCTTCGTCATCTCGGGCGCGATCACCGCGCTCGCCGGGGCGCTCTTCGCCGATCTCAACCGCTTCGTCAGCCCCACGATGTTCAGCTGGCAGACCTCGGGCGAGATCATGATCTTCGTCATCCTCGGCGGCGTCGCGCGGCTCTGCGGGCCGGTCGCGGGGGCGGCTTTGTTCGTGGCGCTGGAACACTGGCTCGGCGACCTGAGCGATTACTGGCATATCTATCTCGGCCTGCTCCTGCTCCTGATCGTGCTCTTCCTGCGCGGCGGGATCGTGGGCTTCCTCGCCGGGCGGGCGCGGGCCCATGACTGAGCCGGTCATCGAACTTCAGGGCGTGTCGAAAAGCTTCGGCGCGCTCCGCGTCTCGGACGCGATCAGCCTCGACCTGCGGCCCGGAGAGATCCACGCGATCATCGGCCCGAACGGGGCGGGCAAGTCGACGCTCATCGCCCAGATCTGCGGCACGCTCGCGCCCGATGCCGGGACGATCCGCCTGCTCGGGCAGGACGTCACCCGCCTGCCCGCCCGCGCCCGTGCACGGATGGGTCTTGCCCGGACGTTCCAGATCTCCGCGCTGGCCATGGAAGACACCGTCCTGCAGAACGCAGTTCTCGGTGCGCTCGGTCAGGCCGGGACGCCGTGGCGCTTCTTCCGGCCCGCGTTGAAGGACACCGCCCTCCGCTCCGCCGCCGAGGCCGCGCTGGAGCGGGTCGGCCTGTCGGACAAGGCCGCGACCGTCACCGCCGAGCTCAGCCATGGCGAGCGCCGCCAGCTCGAGGTCGCCGTCGCCCTGACACTGAAGCCGCGCGCCTTCGTCATGGACGAACCGATGGCGGGTCTCGGCGCGGAGGGATCGCGCACGCTGACAGGCTTCCTCGACGGATTGCGGAGCGAAGCGCCGATCCTCCTCGTCGAACACGACATGGACGCCGTCTTCGCGCTAGCCGACCGGATCAGCGTGCTGAACTACGGCCAGCTGATCGCGACCGGCACCGTGGACGAAATCCGCGCCGACCCGGCCGTCCGCACCGCCTATCTCGGGGAGGACGCATGAGCTTTCTCACCCTTCGCGGCGTGACCGCCAGCTACGGCGCGAGCCAGGCGCTGTTCGGGATCGACCTCGACATCGCCGAGGGCGAGGTCGTGGCGCTGATGGGCCGGAACGGCATGGGAAAGACCACGACGGTCAAGGCGATCTGCCGGATGCTGCCCGCCGGGGGCACGATCACCTTCGATGGCAAGGACCTCACCCGCCTGCCCTCCCACGCCGCCGCGCGGCTCGGCATCGGCCTCGTGCCCGAAGGGCGGCGGTGCTTCCGCGACCTCACCGTGTGGGAGAACCTCATCGCCGCCCACCGCCCCGGCGCGTGGGACTGGCAGGCCGTGACGCGGCTGTTCCCGCGCCTCGCCGAACGCCGCGACCAGCGCGCGGCAACGCTCTCGGGCGGCGAGCAGCAGATGCTCGCCGTCGGCCGCGCGCTGATGACCAACCCGCGGCTTCTGATCCTGGACGAGGCGACAGAGGGCCTCGCCCCGCTGATCCGGGCCGAGATCTGGGACGCCATTGCGCGGCTGAAGGCCGACACGGCCATGTCCATCCTCGTGATCGACAAGTCGCTGAAGGAGCTTCGGCAGGTCGCAGACTGCGCCGTCCTCGTCGCGCGGGGCCGCACGGTCTGGACCGGCGCGATGGCCGATCTCGACGCCGAGACGAGCGCGGCCCATGTCGGCGTCTAGAACCGCGCCCCGGCCCCGGCTAGGCTGGCGGCGGACAGGGCGGAGACACGCAGCATGATCGACGACACGGCCCGGGCGGAGGGCGAAGCGGCCATCGGCCGGACGCGCACCGACAGCGACAGCCTCGCGCCCGAGGCGGCGCAGAAGCTCGCCACGCTGCTTGGCACCACGCCGCCCGCGGGCCTTCTCCCGCCGACATGGCACTGGATCTACTTCAACCGGCCGATCCCCGAGCCGAACCAGGCCGCCGACCTGCACGAGAAGACCGGCGCCTTCCTGCCCGCCGCGCCCTTCCCGCGCCGGATGTGGGCCGCCGGGTCGGTCACCGTGCACACGCCGCTTCGCATCGGCCAGCCGGCGGAGCAGACCACCCGCGTCGCCGACGTCGCCTTCAAGTCGGGCCGGTCGGGCGAGATGTGCTTCGTCACGCTCGCCATCGGGATCACGCAGGGCGGCGCGACGGCGATCGAGGAGACCCGGACGATCGTCTACCGCGACCGGGGCGAGCCGGAGCCGCCGCTGCGCCAGCCCAACGACCCGGTGCCCGACGGCTACCGGACCTATTCCGACGGCAAGCTCATCTTCTATTCCGCCGTCACCCATAACGGCCACCGCATCCACTGGGACCGCAGCTTCTGCCGCGAGATCGAGGGCTATCCCGACCTCGTCGTCCACGGGCCGCTCATGGCGACCGAGCTCTGCGACGCGCTGATCGACGGCCCCGGCCCCTGCCGCTTCACATACCGCGCGCAGGCGCCGGTCTTCTGCACCTCGCCCGTGCGGATCGAGACCGACGATCCCGGCCCGCAGCGCGACGGCCGCTTCCGCCGGTCCGACGGCGTGGTGTCGATGTCCGGCACGCTCGAGACGCTCTGACGGATTCCCGTCCGGAACGCCTTTTCGTCGCCGCCGCTTTCCCTATTGTGGGCGCCGAGCGGAGGGACACGACATGGGCACTTACGTCACGCATCTGGAATGTTCGCTGACCGGGAAACGCTACCCGGCCGGGGAACCGCACGGCCTGTCCGACGCCGGACGGCCGCTGCTGGTGCGCTACGATCTCGAGGCGATGGCGGCCGACCTGTCGAAAGACACGCTCGCCGCCTCGCCCGCGCCGGGCTTCTGGCGCTACGCCGATTTCCTGCCGGTCGAGGACCCGACCCACCGCGTCAGCCTGGGCGAGGTCGTCACGCCGATCCTGCCGCTCCGCTCGCTCGGGAAACCGGGCCGGGTGCTGGTGAAGGACGAGGGCCGCCTGCCGACCGGCAGCTTCAAGGCCCGCGGCCTCGCGCTGGCGGTATCGATGGCGAAAAGCTTCGGGATCGAACATCTCGCCATCCCGACCAACGGCAATGCCGGCGCGGCAATGGCCGCCTATGCCCGCGCCGCCGGAATGAGCGCGACCGTGCTCTGCCCCGAGGATACGCCCGACATCAACCTGCGCGAGATCGCCGCGCAGGGCGCCGAGACCTGGCTGGTGGACGGGCTGATCAACGATTGCGGCAAGATCGTCGGCGGCGGCAAGGAGGCGGTCGGCTGGTTCGACGTCTCGACCCTGAAAGAGCCCTACCGGATCGAGGGCAAGAAAACGATGGGCCTGGAACTGGCCGAACAGATGGACTGGGAGCTGCCCGATGTCATCTTCTACCCGACCGGCGGCGGCACCGGGCTGATCGGCATGTGGAAGGCCTTCGCCGAGCTTCAGGCGATGGGCTGGATCGGGGAAAAGCTGCCGCGCATGGTCGCGGTGCAGGCGACCGGCTGCGCGCCCATCGTGAAGGCCTGGGAAGAGGGCGAAGAACACGCGCCGCTCTGGGAAAACGCCCATACCGTCGCCGCAGGCATACGGGTGCCGATCGCGGTCGGCGACTTCCTGATCCTGCGCGCGGTGCGCGATTCCGGCGGCTTCGCCATGGCCGTGCCGGATGACGAGATCGTCGCCATGCGCGACCGGATCGCGGCCGAGGAAGGCGTGCTGCTCTGCCCCGAGGGCGCGGCGACCGCCGTCGCCTATCGCCGCGCGCTGTCCGAGGGGCTGGTCGGCAAGGACGACCACGCGCTTCTGTGGAACTGCGCCACCGGGCTGAAATACCCGCTGCCCGAGGTCACGCGGCGGCTGTCGAAGGACGCCGTCGATTACGGAGTCTTCGCGTCTTGAGCAGCGCCGATCCCCGCGACCTGACCCACCCGTCCATCGCCGACCTGCGCAAGCGGGCGAAGCGGCGGATGCCGCGCTTCGTCTTCGAATACCTCGACAGCGCGACCGGCACCGAAATGGGCCAGCGCCGCAACCGCGCCGCGCTGGACGCCATCGGCTTCATGCCAGCCGTGATGCGCGGAGAGATCGCGCCGGAGCTGGAGACGCAGTTCCTCGGGCAGGATTATGCACTGCCCGTCATCATGGCGCCCATCGGCATGGCGGGGTCGATCTGGCCGGATGCCGAGCGCAGCCTCGCCCGCGCCGCGGCGCGCCATCGCATCCCTTATTGCCAGTCGACCGTCGCCGCCTCCCGCCCCGAGGATACCGGGCCGATCGCCGGACCGGTCGGCTGGTTCCAGCATTACCCCGTCCGCGACCTCGAGGTACGGCGCGACATGCTCGACCGGATCGCCAGGGCCGGCTACGGCACGCTCGTCGTCACGGTCGACGTGCCCGCCGAAAGCCGCCGCGAACGCCAGCGCCGCGCGCATCTCGACCTGCCGCTGAGGCCGACGCCCGGCATGATCTTCCAGATGGCGACCAGCCCGGCCTGGAGCCTCGGCGTCGCCCGGCACGGCCCGCCCGAGATGAAATTCTGCCTCGACTACGTCGACCGGAACGCGCCGGAGAAGTTCGAACATGCCGGCCGCCTGATCCGGGGCTATCCCGACCGCGACGACCTGAAGGAGCTGCGCGAACTCTGGCAGGGGCCGATGATCGTCAAGGGCGTGCTCGACCCCGACGACGCGGTCTGGCTGGTCGCGCAGGGCGTCGACGGACTCTGGGTCTCGAACCATGCCGGGCGGCAGTTCGAGGCCGGGCCGGCCGCAATCACGCAACTGCCGCTGATCCGCGCCGCCGTCGGCCCCGACCATCCGATCATCTTCGATTCCGGCGTGGCGGGCGGGCTCGACATCCTGCGCGGGCTGGCGCTCGGGGCGGACATGGTCGCGCTCGGCAAGGCGTGGCTGTTCGCGCTCGCCGCTTTCGGCGAGACCGGGCCGGATCACCTCGTCAACATCCTGCGCGCCGACATGGCCGCGAACATGGCGATGATCGGTGCGACCCGGTTCGACGAGCTTCCCGCGCGCCGGATCGACGTCGACCCGGCCTGACCCCTCGCTTTCGCGGGCGGTTTCCGGTTAGATACGCGCGGAAAGCCGCGTCAGACGGCCGAGCAGCAAGGACTGGGACGCACATGGCCCGCGCCCGCTACACGATCCTGTCGATGATGAAGAACGAGGGGCACTGCCTGCTCGAATGGGTCGCCTATCACCGGCTGATCGGCTTCGACAATATCTGCGTCTACACCAACGATTGCAGCGACGGCACCGACGCCATGCTGGCCCGGCTGGAGGAGTTGGGCGCGGTCACGCATCTCCGGAACGACGTGCCCGAGGGCAAGAAGCCGCAGCCGAACGCGCTCAGCCTCGGGGAGAAGGAGCCGCGGATCACCGAGACCGACTGGCTTCTGGTCATGGATGCCGACGAGTTCCTGAACGTGAAGGTCGGCGACGGCACGGTCGACGCGCTGGTTGCGGCACTACCCGAGGGCACCGACGCGATCAACATCACCTGGCGCTTCTTCGGCTCGTCCGGCGTGACCGGCTGGAACGAGGGCCTCGTGACCGAGACCTTCACCCGCGCCGCGCCCGACGAGTTCAAGAAGGGTTGGGGCGTCAAGACGCTGTTCCGGCCGTTCGAGCACATGAAGCTCGGCATCCACCGCCCGCACATCAAGTCGGTCAAGAAAGACCCCGAGCGCGCCCGCGCGCTGGCCGCGCAGTCCTGGGTCAACGGATCGGGCCGGCCGATGGCCGACGAATTCAACCTCTCGGGCTGGCGGTCGACGAAACCGACGCTCGGCTACGACCTCGCGGAGCTCAACCACTACGCGGTCAAAAGCTACGAGGCCTATCTGCTGCGCCGGATGCGGGGGAACGTGAACAACAAGGAGGACAAGTACAACGCCTCCTATTTCGCGATCTTCGACCGCAACGAGATCGAGGTCCGGGGCGCGGCCGACCGTGCGCCGCAGGTCCGTGCGCTGATCGACGAGTGGCTGAAGGACGACGCGCTGCGCGCGCTTCACGATGCCGCGCTGGCCTATCACGAGGAGCGGGTCGCTGCGCTGCGGGGGACGGGCGAATACGACGAGTGGCTCGCCTCACTGAAGGCCGCCGGCGGCAAGTCGATCGCCGAGCTCGAGACCGTGCTGTTCACGCTTCACCTGCCCAAGCGCTACCAGGAGGTCGTGAAGCACCTGCGCGAGAAGGGCGTGCCCGACGCGCTGATCGCCAAGATGATCAACGCGCAGCAGACCGGGCGGAAGGGCGCGACGCGCGATGCGCTGGCCAAGGTCGCCGACGGAGAGGAGGCGCCCGAGGTGCCCGACGCGCCGGGCGAACCGCCGGAGGACGCCGCGAAATCGCCCGAGGAACTGGCCGAGACGATCATCGACCGGCTGAAGGGCACGAAGAAGCTGCAACGCGCGCTCGACCGTGCGGCCGCCGCGGGCGATGCGCCGAAAGCGCCCGGCGCGACGGTGCTGAAGGCCCTGCGCGAGAACCAGGTTCCGCCCGCCCCGGCGCCGAAACCCGCCAGCCGTCCGCGCTCCGACCGGCCGCGCCGCGTCGTGATCTCCACGATGAAGAACGAAGGCCCCTACATCGTCGAGTGGATCGCCCACTACCTCAACATCGGCTTCGACGGCTTCGTGCTCTATTCGAACGACTGCACGGACGGCACGAACCTGATCCTGAACCGGCTCGACGCGATGGGCGTCGTGCACCATTTCGACAACCCGCTCGGGCCGCGCATGGACCCGCAGCGCCGCGCCTATTCCCGGGCGAACAAGGAACGCGTGGTGCGCGAAGCCGACTGGGCGCTGGTCGTCGATGCCGACGAGTTCCTGAACATCCATGCCGGCGACGGCACGCTCGACGCGCTGCTGGCCGAACTGCCCGCGAACACCGACGCGGTCTCGGTCAACTGGCGTTTCTTCGGCTCGGGCGGCGCGCGGGACTATTCCGATGATCCGGTCACCCGCCGCTTCACCCGCGCCTCGGGCACGACGGAGCCCGAGAACGGCATGATCTGGGGCTTCAAGACACTCTTCCGGCCGCAGGTCTTCGACTATTTCGGCGTCCACCGGCCCCGGTTCGAGAAAAACCGCGACACCGACACGCTCGACCCGGTCTGGCTGAACGCGGCCGGCCGGCCGATGGGGCCGAAATACATCCGCTCGGGCTGGCGGTCCAATGCGGATGTCGTGGCCTACGATCTGGCGCAGGTGAACCATTACGCGGTGAAAAGCCGGGCCGAATTCCTGCTCAAGCGCCTGCGCGGCACGGCCAATTCCAGCGACCGGGGCAAGGTCGGGGCGCGCATCGATCTCGACTACTGGGACAAGTTCGACCTGAACGCGCATGAAGACGCGTCGATCCGCTCGGGCGATCTGGATGCGACGATGGCGCGGCTGCTGTCCGATCCCGATCTTGCCGCGCTCGACCGGGCGGCGCGGACCAGCGCGCGGCACGTCATCTCCGACCAGATGCAGGACCCGGATCTCGCGGCCTTCGTGGCGGGTGAGGATGGCGGCGCGGCCGAAGCGCCGGCGGCCGAATAGCTCAGTTCGCGCGGGATTTCGGCAGGCCAGGCAGCGGCAGGACGGGCACGCCGTCCTCGATCAGGCTTTTCGCCTCGTCGGCCGTCGCCTCGCCGTGGATCTGCCGCTCGGGCGCTTCGCCGAGATGCATCGCACGGGCCTCTTTCGCGAAGGACCTCCCGACATAGGTGGAATTCGCCTCGAGCTTCGCGCGCAATTCGCTCAGCATCCGCTCGGCCTCCGATCCCGGACGCGACAGCGGGCCCGAGGACATCGGCTGCGGCTCCGTGGGTTCGTCCGCGGCGGGCGCTTCGGCCGACTTACCGACGCGCGGGGCCATCATCGACTTGCGCACGTCATCGCTGCCGCAGACCGCGCAGGACACGAGGCCGCGCCGCTCCAGCTCGTCATAGGCCGAGGCGGACTGGAACCAGCTTTCGAAGTCGTGGCCGTCGCCACAGGTGAGCGCGTAGCGGATCATGATCGTGCTGAGGTATCCATTCCCGCGCCGTCGTCAAGATCCGACGCGCGCGGCCTAGCGCAGGCGGGACGGATCGAATTCGCGCAGAAGCTGCTTCAGCTCCAGTTCCTGCACCCGCGCGGCGGCCTTCTTGGGCGGAAACCACTTGCGCTTGCGCAGCCCGGCTTCGGGATACTCGTCGACCAGCCGCGACACCTCGAGCGGGAAAACCGCGACGACGACGGGCAGATCGGGCTCGCCCTGCATGACCTTGGTGTAGGAATAGATGCCGATGCAGGCGTCGAAGACATGCCCCCGGACGCCGCCCTCTTCCCACGCCTCGCGCGCGGCGGCGTCGGCCGGCGTCATCCCGTCCATCGGCCAGCCCTTGGGGATGATCCAGCGCTTCGTGTCAAGAGATGTGAGCAGCAGAACCTCGCAATCCGATTTCCGCCGCCGGTAGCACAGCGCCGCGAACTGGGTCCGCGTCTCGCGCTTCGGCACATCCCCGATCTGTAGCGGGGCCTGATATGTGTGCGGGTTCGACTCCACGGTTCGGTTACGTCCTGCTCGAGCTTGAATCGAGCTATGGCGCAGGCCTGCCTGTCCCACAAGCGGGTGCACCCCGCGATCCACAGCTCTTGCCAGTTTTGTTGGTTACCTTACCTCCTTGGCGACGGAGGTTCCACCATGCGCGCTCTTGCTCTCGCTCTCGTGCTCACGCTTTCGGCCATTCTGCCCGCTCAGGCGGCAGGTCCGTTCCGGTTCGATTCAATCGATGGCGGCCAGATCACGCTGTCCGATTACCGGGGTCATCCGGTGCTGGTGGCCAACACCGCCTCGCTCTGCGCCTTCACCCCGCAATACGACGACCTGCAGGCGCTCTACGACGCCTATCGCGAGGCCGGGCTTGTCGTTCTGGCGATCCCATCGGACGACTTCGCGCAGGAACTCGACAGCGAGGAGGAAGTCGCCGATTTCTGCGCCGTGAACTTCGATCTCGACATGCCGATGACGACGATCACCCATGTCCGCGGCGACGGCGCGCATCCGTTCTACGCCTGGCTCGCCGCCGAGCACGGGATCGTGCCGCGCTGGAACTTCAACAAGGTGCTTCTGGATGCCGAGGGCAACGTGGTCGCCAGCTACGGGTCGACCGCGAACCCGATGGGCAACCGCATCCGCCGCGACGTCGAGGCGCTTCTGGCGCGGTGACCCCGCTTTTCTTCGGCTCGGAGATCTATCGCGGGTCGAGCTATGGCGGCGCGCATCCCCTCCGCGTGCCGCGCGTCTCCACCGTCATGGACCTGTCCCGTGCGATGGGCTGGCTGCCGCAGGCGCAGTTCCGCCGCAACCCGCGCGCCAAGCCCGCCGCCATCGCGCTGTGGCACACGCTCGATTACATCGCCGCACTGGAACGGGCCGAGGCCGAGCAGGAGGTGTCGGACGCGGTGCGCGAGCGTCACGGGCTCGGCACGGTGTCCAATCCCGTCTTCCCCGAGATGTTCCGCCGCCCCGCCACCTCGGCCGGCGCCTCGCTTCTGTCCGGCTCGCTCCTGAAGGAGCCGGGGGTGATCTACCATCCCGGCGGCGGCACGCATCATGCCTTTCCCGACCGCGCCGGGGGCTTCTGTTATTTCAACGACCCCGTCCTCGCCATGCTGTCGCTGCGGCGCGAGGGCGTCCGGCGGATCGCCTATCTCGACATCGACGCGCATCATTGCGACGGGGTGGAACACGCCTTCGCCGGCGATCCCGACACGCTCCTGATCTCGGTCCACGAGGAGAAGCGCTGGCCGTTCACCGGCGCGATCGACGAGGATGGCGGCGGCAATTGCCTCAACCTGCCGGTCCCGCGCGGCTTCAACGACACCGAGATGGCCGAGATCCGCGAGGCGCTGATCCTGCCCGCCATCGCCGCCTTCGCGCCCGAGGCGATCGTCTTCCAGTGCGGCGCCGACGCGGTGACCGAGGATCCGCTCAGCCGGCTGGAGCTGTCGAACAACGCCCATTGGGACGTGCTGACAGGGCTGATGGCGCTTGGCGTGCCGCGGCTGCTGGCGCTTGGCGGCGGCGGCTACAACCCGTGGTCGGTCGGCCGGCTCTGGACCGGGGTCTGGGCGACGCTGAACCGCCACGAGATCCCCGACCGCCTGCCGGACGAGGCCGAGGCGGTGCTGCGCGCGCTGACCTGGTCGCGGGCGCGGGCCGGGAAGAACCCGCCCGAGCACTGGTTCACCACCCTGCGCGATGCCCCCCGGCCGGGCCCGGTCCGGCCCGAGGTGGCCGAGCGGATCGCCCTTCTCAAGGCACGCCCGGCGGCGCGCGGATTATTTCCGACAGAAAAAATCAGGATTGACGCATCCTGAGCCCGCTGGCAGGGTCGGGTCACGGCAACAGGAGACGCCCGATGAGCTACCAGGCCCCGACAGAGACCCAGACCGAGGCCGCCTTCGGGCTGCCGGTCCACGACGCGCGCGCCCTGACCGGGGCCGAGGGAACGGCGCTGATCCTGCTCGACGGCAAGGCCTACACGCTGCGCATCACCCGCGCCGGCAAGCTGATCCTGACGAAGTGACGCCCCGCGCCGTCAGGCGAGGAAGCGGAACCAGCCGATCACGGTCCGGAGTTCCAGCGCCATCAGAAGGGCCATGACCACCCAGACCGGCCAGATCCGGTAACGCAGGCAGACGGCAATGCCGCAGGTGACCGCCGTCAGAACCTCGAGCGGGCCGATCACGCCGGCCCCGTGCCGCATGTCCCAGTAGCTGAGCGGGCTGTCGAAGATCCATCGCGTCAGCGGCCAGAAATGCGCCCGTCCGTCGTCGTGGTGAAACGGGAAGTCGCAGGCCAGGTGCACGAGCCCCGCACCGGCGAAGGCCACGAGCGCCGGCCAGCGCCGCCACAGCGCCAGACCGAGGATCGCGCCCCAGACGAAGACCGAGTTGTCGACCGCGAAGACCCGCTGCCAGGCGTCCGAGAAATAGAGCTCTCCGAAGACGCGCGACGGCGGGATGTCCATGACCGCGAGCGACACGCCCGCCATGACATAGAGCGACAGGTCGGGCGCGAGCCCGCCGAGCAGCGCGGAGGGCAGCGTCCCGCGCACCTCCCTGCGGGAGAAGAGCGCCGCGCCGATCAGAAGATGCGCGGGCGTGTTCATCGGAGGGATCCGGCCGGGCGGCACCGCTCAGGGGCGCGCCGCCCGGTCATGGCCATCACGCCTCAGCCGACCTTCGGCAGCAGCGCGTCGATCGAGGCCTTGGCATCGCCGTAATACATCCGCGTGTTCTCCTTGAAGAACAGCGGGTTCTCGATGCCGGAATAGCCCGTCCCCTGCCCGCGCTTCAGCACGAAGCACTGCTTGGCCTTCCAGACCTCCAGCACCGGCATCCCGGCGATGGGAGAGTTCGGATCGTCCTGCGCGGCGGGGTTCACGATGTCGTTCGAGCCGATGATGATCGAGACGTCCGTTTCCGGGAAGTCGTCGTTGATCTCTTCCATCTCGAGCACGATGTCGTAGGGCACCTTGGCCTCGGCCAGCAGCACGTTCATGTGCCCCGGCAGGCGGCCGGCGACGGGGTGGATGCCGAAGCGCACCTCCTTGCCCTTGGCGCGCAGCTTGCGGGTCAGTTCGGCCACGCCCTGCTGCGCCTGTGCCACCGCCATGCCGTAGCCCGGCACGATGATGATGCTGTCGGCCTCGTTCAGCGCGTTGGCGACGCCGTCGGCATCAATGGCGATCATCTCGCCCTCGATCGCCTGCTGCTCGCCCGCCGGACCGCCGAAGCCGCCGAGGATGACGCTGACGAAGCTGCGGTTCATCGCCTTGCACATGATGTAGGACAGGATCGCACCCGAGGAGCCGACGAGCGCGCCGACCACGATCAGGAGATCGTTGCCGAGCGAGAAGCCGATCGCCGCCGCGGCCCACCCCGAATAGGAGTTCAGCATCGACACCACGACGGGCATGTCCGCCCCGCCGATCCCCATGATCAGGTGGTAGCCGATGAAAAGCGCGCAGAGCGTCATCAGCGCCAGCGGCGCGAACAGGCCCGAGTTGAAGTACCAGATCAGGCAGAGCACCGAGATCACCGCCGCAGCGGCGTTCAGCATATGCCCGCCCGGCAGCTTCTCGGCCGCGCTGGTCACCCGGCCAGCCAGCTTGCCGAACGCGATGACCGAGCCTGTGAAGGTGATCGCCCCGATGAAGACACCGAGGAACAGCTCGACCCGCAGGACGTTGATCTCGGCCGCGGTCTTGTGGGCGACGATGGCCGCGAAGCCGCGGAAGCCCGCGGCCACGGTCTCGGCCACCTCTCCGGTCAGCGCCTCGACCTGCGGGAATTGCAGCCCCGCTTCGGCGTAGACGGCCGCCACGCGCCCGATCTCGATATGGGCGTTGAAGCCCACGAAGACGGCGGCGAGACCGACGAGCGAGTGCATCGCCGCGACAAGCTGCGGCATCTCCGTCATCTGCACCCGCGTCGCGACGATCACGCCGAGAACGGCACCGCCCGCGATGAGCAGGAGCGACAGGAGCCACAGGCCCGAGCCCGGCCCGACGAGCGTCGCGAACACGGCCAGCGCCATGCCGGCGATCCCGTACCAGACCGCGCGCTTGGCACTTTCCTGGTTCGACAGGCCCCCGAGCGAGAGGATGAACAGAACGGCGGCAACGACATAGGCCGCGATGGTGAATCCCTGGTCCATAAGTCCGTCCCGCTTACGATTTCTGGAACATGGCGAGCATGCGCCGTGTCACGAGGAAGCCGCCGAAGATGTTGATCCCGGCCATGAAGACCGACAGCGCGGCGAGAAGGATGACGAGCCACGAGCCCGATCCGATCTGCATCAGCGCGCCGACGATGATGATCGACGAGATCGCGTTGGTGACCGCCATCAGCGGCGTGTGCAGCGAATGGGCGACGTTCCAGATCACCTGGAAACCGACGAAGCAGGCCAGCGCGAAGACGATGAAATGCGCCATGAAGCTTGCCGGCGTGACCAGCCCGAGCAGGAGCAGGAAGGCCGCCCCGCCGCCGAGCAGCGTGACCTGCGTCCGGGTCTGGGCGCGGAACGCCTCGAACTCGGCCGCGCGCTTCTCTTCCGGCGTCAGCTCCTTCGGCTTCTCCTTCTTCGGCGCCGCCGCGATGGCCGCGACCTTGGGCGGCGGTGGCGGATAGGTGATCTCTCCGCCGAAGACCGCGGTCGCGCCGCGGATCACGTCATCCTCCATGTTGTGGTTCACGACCCCGTCCTTCTCGGGCGTCAGGTCGGTCATCATGTGGCGGATGTTGGTGGAATAGAGCGTGGAGGACTGTGTCGCCATCCGGCTCGGGAAGTCGGTATAGCCGACAATGGTCACGCCGTTGTCGGTGACGATCTTCTCGTCCGGCTTGGTCAGTTCGCAGTTGCCGCCGCGCTCGGCGGCGAGGTCGATGATGACCGAACCCGGCTTCATCGCCTCGACCATGTCCTTGGTCCAGAGCACCGGCGCGGGCCGGCCCGGGATCAGGGCGGTGGTGATGACGATGTCCATCTCCGGCGCCAGTTCGCGGAACTTCTCGAGCTGCTTTTCCCGGAATTCGGGGCTCGACGGCGCGGCATAGCCACCCGAGGCGGAGCTGTCCTGCGTGTCCTCGAAGTCGAGGAAGACGAATTCCGCGCCCATCGATTCGATCTGTTCGGCCACTTCCGGCCGGACGTCGAAGGCGTAGGTGATCGCGCCGAGCGAGGTCGCCGTGCCGATCGCGGCCAGCCCCGCGACGCCCGCGCCGACGACCAGCACCTTGGCCGGCGGCACCTTGCCCGCGGCGGTCACCTGGCCGGTGAAGAAGCGGCCGAAATTGTTGCCCGCCTCGATCACCGCGCGATAGCCGGCGATGTTCGCCATCGACGACAGCGCGTCCATCTTCTGCGCGCGGCTGATGCGCGGGACCATGTCCATCGCGATGACGTTGGCGCCCTTGGATTTCGCCAGTTCCATCAGCTTTTCGTTCTGGCCGGGCCAGAAGAACGAGATGAGAAGCTGGCCCTCGCGCATCCGCTTCAGCTCCACCTCCTGCGGCGGGCGGACCTTGGCGACGACGTCGGACGCCTTCCACAGCGCGGCGGCGGTCTTGGCGATCTCGACGCCCGCGGCCTTGTAGGCATCGTCGGTGAAGCCCGCCGCTGCGCCTGCGCCGGTCTCGATCACGCAGTCATAGCCGAGCTTCTGCAGCGCCTGCGCGCTGTCCGGCGTCATGGCGACGCGCGCTTCGCCCGGTTCGATCTCTTTCGGAGCGCCGATTTTCACTGTAGTCCCCCTTCTGGCGAGTCAGCCCGCCCCGTTTATCAAGCGGCGTTTTGTTGCACAACGAAGTGGGCGGCGGAACGAAAATTTCAAAGGGAAATGTCATGGATATGCAGACCGATCTGGCAGGGCGGCACGCGCTGGTGACCGGTGGCGGAACCGGGATCGGGCTGGATATCGCCCGCGCGCTGGCCGCCTGCGGCGCCGAGGTCACGATCACCGGGCGCGACGAAGCCCGGCTGCAGGGCATCGCCGCCGAAAGCGACCGGCTTCACGCGCTGGCCATGGACGTCTCCGACGAGGCCTCGGTCCGCGACGGCATCGCCGCGGCGGCCAAGGCCCGCGGCCCGGTCTCGATCTGCATCGCCAATGCCGGCATCGCCGAGCCCGCGCCCTTCGCGAAGGAAAGCCTCGATCACTGGCGCAAGGTCCTGCGCGTCAATCTCGACGGCGTGTTCCTGACGCTGCAGGCGGCGCTGGCCACGCTGCCGCCCGAGATGGAGGCGCGGATGATCGCGATCAGCTCCATCGCCGGCCTGCGCGGCCTGAAATACGCGCCCGCCTACACCGCCTCCAAGCACGGCGTGATCGGGCTCATCCGCGCGATCTCCGAGGAACATATCGGCGGCCCCGTCACCTTCAACGCGGTCTGCCCGGGCTATGTCGACACGCCCATCGTCGAACGCAACGCCGCCGAGATCGCCGCCCGTCAGGGCATCTCGGACGAGGAGGCGCGCGCCTATCTCGCCCGCGGCAACCGGCACAAGAAACTGCTGGACGCCGAGGAGGTGACCGCCGCGATCCTCTGGCTGGTCTCGCCCGCGGCGCGCTCGGTCAACGGACAGTGCATCCAGATCTCCGGCGGACAGGTCTGACGCGCCGCGGCGCAGCATACGACAGTATGCGGGCAAATATCTCATTTCATTGACGTTTCCATTCCCCGGCCGCCCGCTATGTGCTACCGGACGGACAAGCACGCCCAGGGATCGAGTATGCCGCAGATCGCCGACCACCCGATGCGCTATGCGCTCGCGAACGAGCTTCATGCCCGGCCCTTCCCGGTCATGGGCTGCCCGGGCCAGGCCGCCTATCTCGCCATCAAGCCGGCCAAGAACGCCGCCAAGCGCGACCGCGCCGCCGACCGCGCGCATCTGCTGGCGCTGCTCGACCGCCACGGAGTCAGCCACCCGCAGCCCGACGCCACGCATTACTTCGGCCAGCTCGGCAAGTTCGCGCTGAAATGGGAACAGCACACCGAGTTCGTGACCTACACCGCCTATGCCGAGGGCGACGGCGACCGCGCCTTCGACCCCGCGCTGTGGGAGGTCTTCCCGGCCGACTGGCTGGCCGAGGCGCCCGGCGTGCGCATCACCTCGGCCCAGTTCCGCATCGTGACCGCCCCGCCCGAGGAGGAGATCGCCGACCGGCTGGCCGACTGGTTCGTGCCCGAAAGCCTCGCCGTCAGCCGGGTGCTGGACAACACCGCGATCATCGCAGGCGACTTCCGCATCGCCAGTTCCGGGAACCTGCATTTCGCCGTCTTCGCCCGGCCCGATACCGGCCAGCGCCGGATCGGCCGGATCGTCCAGCGCATCTGCGAGATCGAGACCTACAAGACGATGTCGATGCTGGCCCTGCCCCGCGCCCGCGAACTGTCGGGCCATCTCGGCCCGATCGACGAGGCGCTGGCGCAGCTGACCGAAGAGATGACCGGCCCGCTCGACAGCCCCGACGACACGCTGTCGCGCCTGCTCGCCACCGCGGCCGAGCTGGAAAACCTGATGGCGCAGTCGAATTTCCGCTTCTCCGCCGCCCGCGCCTACGAGGCGATCGTGAACCAGCGGATCGAGGTGCTGCGCGAAGAGCGCTTCCAGGGCCGGCAGACCTTCGCGGAATTCATGATGCGGCGCTACGACCCGGCCATGCGGACCGTGCAGGCGACCGAGCGGCGGATCCAGTCGATGACCGACCGGGCGATCCGTGCCGGCGATCTCCTGCGGACCCGCGTCGATGTCGGCCGCTCGGCCGAGAACCAGGCGCTGCTGGCCAGCATGGACCGCCGCGCCGCGCTGCAATTGCGGCTTCAGAAGACGGTCGAGGGGCTGTCGGTGGTGGCGATCAGCTATTACGCGGTGAACCTCGTGGTCTACCTGCTCGGCCCCGTGACCGAGGCGACGCATATCTCCAAGACGCTCCTGACAGCGCTCGTCGCGCTGCCCGTGGTTCTTGCGGTCTGGCTGATCGTGCGGCGCATCCGCAAGGAGATGGAATAGCGCCCGCGCCTTCATCTTTCCCGAAATACTCCGGGGAGCGCGAGGGGCCGCGCCCCTCGCATTTCTGCCACGCGATCCGCGGGCATCGTCTCTCGAGGGGAAAACGTCCGGGGCGCTGAGACCCATGGGACTAAAAACGAAGCGGCGCCGCCTCTGGGGCGGAACGGTTCGGAGAGTGCCGGCGGATCGCCCCTTCCCGGGCCGTGTCTGGGCCCGAAGACGTGGCGCGAACCGGTCCTTCGCGATTGGTCGACCGGGGACGGGTTCTAGCTGAACTTGGTTAAGAAATCGTTCCTCAGCCGCAGCAGCTCTCGCCGCGCTGGATCGGCGGACAGGGCATATCGGCGTAGGAACAGAAGACGCAGCAATCGCCCGGCTTCGGCCGCAGCACGGCGCCGCAGGCCGGGCAGTCGTGGAAGAACCGGCAGGCGTCTTCCGGCATGACCGCGACGTGACTGGCGCCGCATTCAGGGCAGGTCAGCCGCGCCTCGAGGATGACGGCGACGGTCACAGCGCCTCGACGCGCAGCTCCGCGATGGCGGTCAGCGGCAGGCCGAGCGCCTGCATCGCCTGAAGGGAAATCCGGCTGCCGGACCCCGGTGCGCCGCCCGAGGGGCGCAGCTCCACCGTCGCGCTTGTCCCGCTGTCCGACGTGATCCGGCCCTGCTGCACAGCCGCGACAAGCGGCGTTTCGAGCCACAGGCCGGAGACACCGGCATCGCCGAGCGTGGCGAGCGTGGTGCCGAGCACCCCGGCCTCGACCGGTGCGCCGCCGGTTTCGGCGGCGGCGTCGACGCCCGGCCGTTCCGACGGGCGCGGCTCGTCCGGTCCCGGCGCGGCCGCTGTCGAGGGCGCGTCGCGCCCGCCGAAAAGCGGCAGGTTGATCCGCCCGCAGGCGGACGCGGCGAGGACGAGCCCGAGGGCCAGGACGACAAGAATACGCGACATGGCCCCGACCCTAGGCCCAATCCGGAGCATCGTCCATCGCAGCCGCCGCTTGCGAAGCGGCATCGGCAGCTTTACGTCTGCCCCATGTCCGCCGCACCGCTCATCGACCCGTTCGCGCGCCCGATCTCCTATCTCAGGGTCTCGGTCACCGACCGCTGCGACTTCCGCTGCGTGTATTGCATGTCCGAGGCGATGACGTTCCTGCCGAAAAAGGAGCTTCTGACGCTCGAGGAGCTCGACCGGATGTGTTCGACCTTCGTGCGGATGGGCGTCCGGAAACTGCGGATCACCGGGGGCGAGCCGCTGGTCCGCCGTAACATCCTGACCTTCTTCCGGTCGATGTCGCGCCATCTCGACAGCGGCGCTCTCGAAGAATTGACCCTGACGACGAACGGCAGCCAGCTCGCGCGCTTCGCGACCGATCTCGCCGCTGCGGGTGTGCGCCGGGTGAACGTCTCGCTCGACACGCTGGACGAGGCGAAATTCGCCCGCGTCACCCGATGGGGCCGCCTGCCGCAGGTGATGAAGGGGATCGACGCCGCGCAGGAGGCCGGGCTGCGGGTGAAGATCAACGCCGTGGCGCTCAAGGGCTTCAACGAGGACGAGCTGTTCGACCTGCAGGCCTGGACCGCGTCGCGCGACATGGACCTGACCTTCATCGAGGTCATGCCGATGGGCGATATGGGCCCCGAGGCCGACCGGATCGGCCAGTACTGGGCGCTGTCGGACCTGCGGGCGCGGCTGGCCGAACGCTTCACGCTGACCGACCTGCCCGAGCGCACCGGCGGCCCGGCGCGTTACGTGCGGATCGAGGAGACCGGCCAGAAGATCGGCTTCATCACGCCGCTCACGCACAATTTCTGCGAAAGCTGCAACCGCGTGCGCCTGACCTGCACGGGCGAACTTTACATGTGCCTCGGCCAAGAAGACATGGCCGACCTCCGCGCGCCGCTGCGGGCGTCCGAAACCGACGGCCCGCTCGAAGACGCCATCCGCGCCGCCATCGCCCGGAAGCCCAAGGGCCACGACTTCGACTATTCGCGGGCCGAAGTGGCCGGGCAGATGTCGCGGCACATGAGCCATACGGGCGGCTGAGCGCCCCGGACCGCTGATCGTCACCACAGCCGACAACACACTCCCGGCAATCCCATCGTCGACAGGGGCGCGAGCCAGCCGCCACCTTGAGCTTGGGGAATGCCGACTTTGGGCCTACAAGTTGGTCAGGGTGCGCGTCTTCCAGGGCCTTTCAGATGATTTACGCATTTGCTGGCAATCGCCTGGATGTGAGCGGACATACCCTTTTCCACAACGACCAGCTCGTGCCGGTGGAACCGCAGGTTTTCGATCTGCTCGTGCTTCTGGCCGAGAATGCCGGCGCGCTCGTCACCAAGGACAGGCTGATCGAGGAAATCTGGGACGGGCGCATCGTCTCGGAGGCGACGATCAGCGCCCGGATCAACGCGGCGCGCACGGCGGTCGGGGATAACGGCAAGGATCAGAAGATCATTCAGACGATCATGCGCCGGGGCTTCAAGATGATCGCCGACGTGTCTGTCAGCGACGCGGTTGTCGCGGAGCCGTCGGCGGACACCCGGCAGACAATTCGCTACACGAAGTCGAAAGACGGCACGAACATCGCCTATTCCGAGGCCGGCACCGGCCCCAAGGTGCTGTATGCCTGGCATCATCTCTCACATCTTGAAAACGACTGGTCCACCCCGCTCCTGAGACGCGGACTCGGGGCCCTGGCGACGAATTTCTCGCTGGTCCGATACGACATAAGGGGGTCGGGTCTCTCCGACCGCCTCAAGCCCGGCGACAGTTTCGATGACCACGTGGATGACATGCTCGCGGTGGCCGATGCCGCTGGCCTCGAGCGGTTCCCCATCGTCGCGACGCTTCAGGGCGCGGCGGTCGCCGTTCGCCTGGCGGTGCGGGAACCCGATCGCGTCTCCTGCCTCGTGTTCCACAACGGCTACGCGGCCGGGCGAGCTCTGCGCGAGTCGGCGGCGACAGCGACGCGGCACGATCCGTTCATCGAACTTCTGAACAGCGGCGGTTGGGGGGACCCCGACAATGGCTTCATGCGGGCGTTCGCGACCATGGTGCTGCCGATGGCGTCGTTCGACGAAACCTCTGATCTGATCAGGCTTTTCGCTCGGGCGAGCAGCACAGAGGATGCGCTGATCCAGCGGAATCTGATCGACCGGCTGGATGTAAGCGAAGACCTGAAAAACGTGCGCGCGCCGACGCTGGTGGTGCACGCACGCATGTGCACCATTCATCCAGCGATCGAAGGGCGGAAGGTGGCCGCCGGGATTTCCGGCGCGGAGTTCCTGGAAGTCGACAGTTCCAACGCGTTCTTCTGCTCGAGCGATCCCGCGCTCGAACAGGTGCTTCGCGCGACCATGAGCTTTCTGGACCGACACTCGGATTGAGTTGAGGCCCGCCAGGGCGGACCGCGGATCGCGTCCCGGGAGGAACCCGCTTCGGGCCCGGAGCGGCCGTTCACCGCTCCGGCCCTGCTGGCTTCACGCCACTTTCAGCCGCCGTTCCACGATCTCGGCCCACCACGAGCATCCCGCCGGGATGGCCTCGTCGTTGAAGTTGTATTTCGGGTGGTGGACCATCGCCGTGTCTCCGTTGCCGACGAGGATGTAGGCACCAGGGCGGGCGTTCAGCATGAAGGCGAAATCCTCACCGCCCATGACGAGCGGCGCGTCGCCGCAATCGCCCGACACCGCGCGGGCGACCTCGGCGGCGAACTCGGTCTGCTCTTCGGAATTCTCCATGACCGGGTAGCCGCGGCGGAAGTCGAGCGTCGCGCGCCCGCCCATCATCGCCGCCGTGCCCTCGGCGATCTCGCGCATCCGCTTCTCGGCGAGGTCCTGGATGTCGTCATCCATCGTCCGGACGGTGCCCTTCAGCCGCACGACCTCGGGGATGACGTTGTAGGCGTGGGACGAGGTCTCGAAGCTGGTGACGCTGACGACGATGTTCTTGACCGGGTCGGCGTTGCGGCTGGCGATGGATTGCAGCGCGAGGACCATGTGGCTTGCCGTGACGGTCGGGTCGATCGTCTCGTGCGGCTTGGCGGCGTGGCCGCCGAGGCCGGTGATCTCGATGTCGAAGACCGCGGTGGCGGCAAAGAAGGCACCGGGCCGGATGTGGAACGAGCCCGTCGGCATGCCGGGCCAGTTGTGCATGCCGTAGACCTCCTGGATGTTCCAGCGCTCCATCATGCCGTCGTCGACCATCTCCTTGCCGCCGCCGCCGCCTTCCTCGGCCGGCTGGAAGATGACCGCGACCGAGCCGTCGAAGTTCCGCGTCTCGGCGAGGTACTTGGCCGCGCCGAGCAGCATTGCGGTATGGCCGTCATGGCCGCAGGCATGCATCGCGCCCTTGGTCTTGGAGGCGTAGGGCAGCCCCGTCTCCTCGGTCATCGGCAGGGCGTCCATGTCGGCGCGGAGGCCGATGACCCTACCCTTGGTGTCCGCCTTGCCCTTGATGATGCCGACGACGCCGGTGCGCCCGATCCCGGTCACCACCTCGTCGCAGCCGAATTCCTTCAGCTTCTCGGCCACGATGCCGGCGGTGCGGTGGGTCTCGAACAGGATCTCGGGGTTCTCGTGCAGATCGCGCCGCCACTCGGTGATCTCGGGCAGCAGTTCGGCGAAGCGGTTCTTGACGGGCATGGTCTCTCCTAGCGTGCGTTCAGGCGGCGTTCGACGAGTTCGGCGAAGAAGCTGCACCCGTAGGGAATGGCCTCGTCGTCGAAGACGTATTTCGGGTGGTGACACATCTGAGTATCGCCGTTGCCGAGGAAGATATAGGCCCCCGGGCGGGCTTCGAGCATGTAGCTGAAATCCTCCGACGGCATGATCGGGTCGGCATTGTCCTCGACATGCGCGGCGACGGCGCGGGCGGCATCGACCGCGTGCGCGGTGGCGTCGGCGTCGTTGACGGTGACCGGATAGCCCGGATCCCAGTGGACCTCGGCCGTGGCGCCGAAGGCCGAGGCGGTATCCTCGGCCACGCGGCGCACACGCTCTTCCATGAGCTTCCGCATGTCGGGATCGAGCGTGCGGACCGTGCCGGTCAGGGTCGCGGTGTGGGCGATGATGTTCGACGCGCCGGAATCCGTCTTGAACGTGCCGACGGTCAGGACGACGCGCTTGAGCGGATCGACGCTGCGCGAAACGATGGTGTTGAGCGTCACAACGACCTGCGCGGCGGCGAGCGTGGTGTCGATCGCCTCGTGCGGCTCGGCCGCGTGGCCGCCCTTGCCGGTCACGACGATCTCGAACTCGTCCGACGAGGCCATGAGCGGGCCGGGCCGGGTGGCGATGACGCCGACGGGCACGCCCGGCGCGTTGTGCAGGCCGTAGACCTCTTCGATGCCCCACCGTTCCATCACACCGTCCTCGACCATCGCCTGGCCGCCGGCCCCGCCTTCCTCGGCGGGCTGGAACAGCAGCACGACCGTGCCGCCGAAATTGCGTGTCTCGGACAGGTACTTGGCCGCGCCGAGCAGGATCGCGGTGTGGCCGTCATGGCCGCAGGCATGCATCGCGCCCGGCGTCTGCGAGGCGAAGTCCACGCCCGACTGCTCGTGGATCGGCAGCGCGTCCATGTCGGCGCGCAGCCCGATGACGCGGGTGCCCGACCCGTTGCCCTTGATGACGCCGACCACGCCTGTGCGGCCGACGCCCTCGACCACCTCGTCACAGCCGAATTCCCGCAGCTTTTCGGCGACGATCCCGGCAGTCCGGTGGACCTCGTAAAGAATCTCGGGGTGGCGGTGGAAATCGTGCCGCCACTCCATGATCTCGGGCAGAAGCTCGGCGAAGCGGTTCTTGACGGGCATGGTCTTCTCTCCGCGGCCTGTCGTCTCTCCGCCCGGTGCGAAGGCCGCAGGCCGACGGGCGCGCGCCGGACCGTCCCTGCGGGCTGGCGCTCTGGCAGACGGATCGCGGCCGACTCGGGCGGGCGGCGATCCGGGCAGCTGTAATCTGCACCGAACGGAGGGGCGGGCGCCAGCCCGCGCGCCGCCCGTCAGGCGCCGGGCTGTCAGGCGGCGGGCATCCGGCGCTCGACCAGTTCCGCGAAGAAGCTCGTCCCCCACGGGATCGCGTCGTCGTTGAAGTTGTAGGCCGGGTGATGGACGTTCGCGGTGTCGCCGTTGCCGACATTGATGAACGCGCCGGGCCGGGCCTGCAGCATGTAGCTGAAATCCTCGGCCCCCATGCGCGGCGGCCGGCCCCAGATGACCTTGCCCTTGCCCGCCACGGCCTCGGCGATCTCGGCCGCGATGCGCGCGTTCTCGTCGTGGTTCACGGTCACCGGGTAGCCGCGGCGATAGTCGATCTCGGCGCGGCAGCCATGGGCTTCGGCCGTCGCCTCGACGATCTTGCGGATGCGGTTCTCGGCCATGTCGCGCACGCCTTCGTCGAGCGTGCGGACGGTGCCGGCGATGCGGACCTGCCCGTCGATCACGTTGGTCGCGGCGCTTTCGGTCTCGAGCACGCAGATCGACACGACGATCGACTGGATCGGATCGGTGTTACGGCTGGACACGGTCTGAAGCGCGAGTACCGTCGCGCAGGCAGCCGGCACCGGGTCGATCGTCAGATGCGGGCGCGCGGCATGGCCGCCCTTGCCGTGGAACACGACCTCGAGCTCGTCGGCCGCCGCCATGATCGGGCCCGGGGCGACGCCGAACTCGCCGACCGGCAGGCCGGGCTCGTTATGCATGCCGTAGACTTCCTGGATGCCGAAGCGGTCCATCATGCCGTCCTCGACCATGGCGAGGCCGCCCGCCCCGCCCTCTTCGGCCGGCTGGAAGATCACGCAGACGGTGCCGTCGAAATTCCGCGTCTCGGCCAGGTATTTCGCGGCACCGAGCAGCATGGCGGTGTGCCCGTCATGGCCGCAGGCATGCATCTTGCCCGGCGTGCCGGAAGCATAGGGCAGCCCCGTCTTCTCGGTCATCGGCAGCGCGTCCATGTCGGCGCGCAGCCCGATGCAGCGGCCCGAAGCGTCCGACTTGCCGCGGATCACGCCGACGATGCCCGACCGCCCGATCCCCTCGACCACCTCGTCCACGCCGAACTCGCGCAGCTTCGCGGCGACCATCGCGGTCGTCTTCGGCAGGTCGTAGAGGATTTCGGGGTTGGCGTGGATCTCCCGGCGCCAGGCCGTGATCTCGTCATGCATTTCGGCCAGGCGGTTCTTCACCGGCATCGTCAGTCCTCGCACAAATGGTCCAGCAGGCGCGCCATGAAGGCCTCGCCCTGCCGGAACTGGTCGATCGTGATGTATTCGTCGGGCTGGTGGGCCTGTTCGATATTACCGGGGCCGCAGACGACCGAGGAATACCCGGCGTCCTGGAACTGGCCGGCCTCTGTGCCGAAGCTGACGACGCCCTGCCCGTTCTCGCCGGTCAGCCGGCGGACGAGCGCCTCGGCCGCGCCGTCATCCTCGGGCTTGAGGCCCGGCACGTCCCATTTCGGCGTCAGCTCGATCTCGGCGCGTGGGTGGATGGCGCGCATGCCTTCGCTGATCAGCTCCGCCGCTTCCTCGATCCGCGCCGCCCAGTCGGCGTTCGATTCGGTCGGGATCACGCGAGCGGTCAGGACGAAGCGGCAATCCTTCGCGGTGATGTTGTGCGCGGTCCCGCCCGAGATCATGCCGACATGGAGCGAGGTCCAGGGCGGGATGAAGCCGTTCGCCGGGTCGGCCGCCGCCGCGTTGGCCTCGTTCATCTCGTTCGCCCACTGGATGAGCTTCGCGCCCTCCATGACCGCCGAGACGCCGGTGTGCTGGAGCGAGGAATGCACCTCGAACCCCTTCACATGCACGTCGAAGCCGACACCGCCCTTGTGGCCGTTGATGATCTGCATCCGCGTCGGCTCGCCGATGATGGCCAGCTCGGCCTTCGGGATCGTGCCGACCATCGCTTCGAGCATTCCCGGCGCGCCGGCCAGCCCGATCTCCTCGTCGCGGCTGAGACAGATCTGCAGCGGCCGCTTCAGCCCGCGCTTCAGCGCCGGAGCGACGAGCGACAGGGCGAGCGCGTCGAAGCCCTTCATGTCGCAGGTGCCGCGTCCGAAGAGCTTGCCGTCGGCCTCGGTCACGGCGAAGGGGTCGTAGGTCCAGTCCTGCCCGTCGACCGGCACGACGTCGGTGTGCCCCGACAGGATCACGCCGCCATCGACCTCGGGTCCGACATGGGCGAAGAGCGAGGCTTTCTGCCCGGTCTCGTCATAGTCGCGGTGGCAGGCGATTCCGAAACCGGACAGGTACTCCTCGACCCAGTCGACGAGGGGGATGTTGGTATCCCGGCTGACAGTTGGAAAGGCGACGAGTCGGTCGAGGATCTCCCTCGCAGTCAGGGCCGTTGTCATGATGTTCTCAGTATCCGCTATCCGTCACCAACACCCGGTGACCGGGGGCGACCTCCCGGTATTCGGACGGCTCGGGCTGGTAGTCAAGCGGGTGGACCGGCGAGGAGATCGGCTTGAAGTTCAGTTCGCGCTCGGACTTGCGCTGCGTCGGGTCGGCGACCGGCACCGCCTTCAGCAGCGCCTGCGTGTAGGGGTGCGAGGGGTTCTCGAACACCGACTGGCGCGGGCCGACCTCGACCAGCCGGCCGAGATACATCACCCCGACATCGTGGCTGACCCGTTCGACCACCGCCATGTCGTGCGAGATGAACAGGTAGCTGACGCCCAGATCGGCCTGAAGCTCGAGCATCAGGTTCAGCACCTCGGCCTGCACCGACACGTCGAGCGCCGACACGGCCTCGTCGGAGATGATGAGCTTGGGGTTGAGCGCGAGCGCACGGGCGATGGCGACCCGCTGGCGCTGACCGCCTGACAGTTCGTGCGGGTAGCGGGTCATGAAGCTGCGCGGCAGGTGCACCCGGTCGAACAGCATCGCGACGCGGTCGAACCGGTCCTGCGAGCTGACCTTGCCGTAGTTCTTCAGCGGCTCGGCCACCTGTTCGCCCAGCTGCATCTGCGGATTGAGCGAGGCGAACGGGTCCTGGAAGACCATCTGCATGTCCTGCCGCGCCTTGCGCAAGTCGCGCTGGTTCAATGACATGATGTCCTTGCCGCCCAGAATGATCTCTCCCGACTGCGGCTCGACCAGCCGGAGGATGGACCGGCCGGCGGTCGACTTGCCGCAGCCTGATTCCCCGACGAGCGACAGGGTGCGCCCGGAATTGACCGTGAGCGACAGGTCCTCGACCGCGTGGACGTGGGCGACGGTGCGCTGGAAGAACCCGCCCTTCACGGCGAAGCGGGTGGTCAGGTTGCGCACTTCCAGCAGCACGTTGTCGGTGCCCTTGATCGGGTCGGTGCTGAGCACCTCGCGGCCCATCAGCTTCATCGGCTCGGGCAGGGCCTTGCCGGTCATCTCGCCCAGTTTCGGCACCGCGGCCAGAAGCGACTTGGTGTAATCATGCTTGGGGTTGGCGAAGATTTCCTCGACCGGCCCCTCCTCGACCTTGTTGCCGCGATACATGACGACAACCCGGTCGGCGATCTGCGCGACCACGGCCATGTCGTGTGTGATGAACATCACGCTCGCGCCGGTCTCGCGCTTGAGCCGGTCGATCAGCGCGAGAATCTCGGCCTGGATCGTGACGTCGAGCGCTGTTGTGGGTTCGTCGGCGATCAGGATGCGCGGCTCGCAGGCCAGCGCCATGGCGATGACGACGCGCTGGCGCATCCCGCCGGACAATTCGTGCGGATACTGCTTCAGCCGCCGCTCGGCCTCGGGGATGCGCACGAGCTTCAGAAGTTCGAGCGCCCGGGCGCTGGCCTGCGCGCGCGTCATGTTCTTGTGCCGCCGCAGCCCCTCGGTCAGCTGGCGTTCGATGGTGAAGACCGGGTTCAGGGCCGTCATCGGCTCCTGGAAGATCATCCCGATCTCGTTGCCGCGGATGTCGCGCATCCGGTCGCCGTCGGTGCGGGCGATGTCGATGCGGCCGAATTCACGGGTGGCGAATTCGATCTGTCCGCCGGCGATGGTGCCGCCGTTGAACTCGACGAGGCGCATCATCGCAAGCGAGGAGACCGACTTGCCCGAGCCGGATTCGCCGACGATGCAGACGGTCTCGCCCGGCGCGATCTCGAACGAAACGTCCTCGACCCCCACGACCGTGCCGCCTTTCGTCTGGAACTCCACGCGGAGGTTGCGCACCTCGACGACTGGCTTGGCAGGGGAATTGTCGAGCATTGGCGGCACCTGGGCATGTGGTGGGACGGCGGAAGCTTTCACCGGATCGGGCCTGCTGTCAAATGCTGCAACTGCCCAAACGGCAGGCAAGTCGCCGCGCCATCGGGCTTGCATTTTTAACCACAACCGTCTGAGATGCCGGCAGACATGCCGCCGGGCCATCCGTGCTTGCGCGCCTGCCCCTAGGCTGTCGAGAGTGAGAGCAAGCCCGCCCCAAAGGCGGCGTGGGCCGGGGGAAACCATCCGGCCCGTCCAACAAGGAGAGGAAGACATCCCCATGAGACTGAGATTCCTTCTGGCCGGCGTGGCCGCACTGGGCCTGGCGCCCATGGCGGCGATGGCCGACGCGCATCTGACGCGCGGCGGCTCCGGCCATCTCAACATCATCTACTGGCAGGCGCCCTCGACGCTGAACCCGTATCTCTCGGGCGGCACGAAAGAGGTCGAATCCGCCTCGCTGGTGCTGGAGTCGATGGCCCGCTTCGACGACACCGGCACCATGGTGCCGTGGCTGGCCGCGGAAATCCCGACCGTCGAGAACGGCGGCGTTTCCGAGGACCTGACCTCGATCACCTGGACGATCTCGGACGGCATCCTGTGGTCTGACGGCACGCCGCTGACCGCCGCCGACTTCGTGTTCACCTGGGAATACTGCACCCATCCCGAGGGTGGCTGCGCCCAGGCGAGCTACTTCGACGGCGTGACTTCGGTCGACGCGGTGGACGAGCAGACGGTCCGCGTGAACTTCGCGAACCCGAACCCGTTCCCCTACACCGCCTTCGTCGGCTCCGAGAGCCCGGTCCTTCAGGCCGCCCAGTTCGCCGACTGCCTCGGCGCCCGGGCCCCGGAATGCACCGACGCCAACTTCGGCCCGATCGGCACCGGCCCGTTCGTCGTGGACGAGTTTCGCCCGAACGACGTGATCGAGCTGAGCGCGAACGACAACTTCCGCTATCCCGACCGTCCGTACTTCGCCACCGTGACCTTCAAGGGCGGCGGTGATGCGGCGGCGGCGGCCCGCTCGGTTCTCGAAACCGGCGAGTTCGACTACGCCTGGAACCTGCAGATCGACCCGACGATCCTGGCCGAAATGGAAAGCCAGGGCCTCGGCACCGTGGTTACCGCCTTCGGCACCTCGGTCGAGCGTCTGCACATGAACCAGTTCAACCCCGATCCGGCGCTCGGCGACGACCGCTCGACCGAGGCAGCTGGTCCGCACCCGTTCCTGACCAACCCGGTGATCGGCCAGGCCATGTCCATGGCCATCGACCGCGCGCTGCTGGTCGAGATCGGCTACGGCGCAGGCGGCCAGCCGACCTGCAACGTGCTCCCGGCTCCGCCGCTGTACGCGTCGACCGCCAATGACGACTGCCTCGTGCAGGACATCGAAGGCGCCAACGCACTTCTGGATGAAGCCGGCATCGTCGACAGCGACGGCGACGGCATCCGGGAATACGAGGGCACGCCGCTGCGCGTTCTCTACCAGACCTCGACCAACGCCGTCCGTCAGGACACCCAGGCGCTGGTGAAGCAGTGGTGGGCGGAGATCGGCATCGACGCCGAGCTGCGCAACATCGACGCCTCGGTCTTCTTCGGCGGCGACCCGGCATCCCCGGACACGTTCCAGAAGTTCTATGCCGACGTGGAGATGTACACCAACAACTTCGCAGGCGTTGACCCGCAGGCCTACATGGCCAACTGGGCGTGCGACGAGATCCCGGGCCCCAACACGC
This sequence comes from Rhodobacterales bacterium HKCCE3408, assembly GCA_015689705.1. Lineage (GTDB taxonomy): Bacteria > Pseudomonadota > Alphaproteobacteria > Rhodobacterales > Rhodobacteraceae > HKCCE3408. The sequence continues at coordinate 3,448 of WVSN01000013.1, read as the reverse complement.
AGTGGCAGGGTTCGAACATCCAGCGTTACTGTGACCCCGAGTACGACGCGCTGATCGAGGAAATGGCGCAGACCGCCGACCTCGAAGAGCGTGGCCGCATCGCACGGGCGCAGAACGACATGCTCGTCCAGAGCTACACGATCATCCCGCTGATCCACCGCGGTGGCGTCTCGGCCCATGCCAACAGCCTGGGCGGCGTCCTGATGTCGGACTGGGATTCGGAGCTGTGGAACATCATGGACTGGTACCGCATCCCCGAGTGAGCTGAACCCGGGACCCGCGCCCCTGCGCGCGGGTCCCGACCCCGCGAGACTCCTGTGCCGAGGCGCCGAGCATGCTGACCTACACGATCCGACGGCTCGTCCTGGCGATCCCGACGCTTCTGTTCATCAGTTTCATCATCTTCCTGATCGTGAAGCTGTCGCCCTCCGATCCGACGGCCGGGCTTCCGCTGACGATCCCGCCAGAGGTGCGCGAGCAGATCCGCGAGAGCCTCGGCGTGAACGACCCCGTGCTCCTGCAATACTTCAAGTGGCTGCGCCTGATGGTGTGGGACGAGCCGCTGCACCTGCTGGAAAACTGGACCGGCTGGAACGTCGCGCCCGACGGGCCGCGCATCATCTCCTACCAGACCCGGTCGCCGGTGATGGACCTGATCGTCCAGCGTATGCCGCAGACGCTCTGGGTCGTGGGCACGTCCTACATCGTCGGCATCCTGATCGCGCTGCCGATCGGCATCATTTCGGCCTACCGCCAGTATTCGGTGTTCGACCAGATCGGCACTTTCGTCTCGATGCTCGGCTTCTCGGTCCCGACCTTCTTCACCGGCGTCCTCTTCATCGTGATCTTCGCGGTGAACCTCGGCTGGTTCCCGTCGGTCTACGACACGACGCACGAGGTCACGGACTGGGACAGCTTCATCGTGCAGCTGAAGCAGATCATCATGCCGGTCATGGTGCTCGGGCTCTACAACGCCAGCCAGATCTCGCGCTTCATGCGGGCCTCGATGCTCGACAACCTGAACCAGGACTACGTCCGCACCGCCCGCGCCAAGGGCCTGAGCGAGCGCGCCGTGGTCCTCGTCCACGTCCTTCGCAACTCGATGATCCCGGTCGTGACCGTCATCGCCCTGAACGTGCCCGCCGTCTTCGGCGGCGCGATCATCACCGAACAGGTGTTCAAGGTGAACGGCATCGGCCAGCTGCTGATCATCGCCATCCAGGGCGGCGACGTGCCGGTCGTGCAGACCGTCAGCGTCATCTTCGCCGTGCTGATCGTGCTCTTCAACCTGATCGCCGACGTCCTTTACGGCATCCTAGACCCGCGGATCCGCTATGACTGACAGCGCCGACCGTCCGACACAGCCGCTCCAGAGCTCGGGCGCCACGCCCGCCGGAAGCGCCACCGTGATGGAGCCGCAGATCACCGGCCCCTCGCGCAACCAGTGGTGGGATGTCTGGGACCAGTTCAAGAGCCACAAGGGGGCGCTCTTCGGGCTCGGCTTCTTCATCTTCGCCCTGCTGTTCGTCACCGTGGGCCCGCTGATCTGGACGATCGACCCGACCTTCATCGACGTGCGCGCGCGCAATACCGGCCCGACGCTGGCGCATCCGCTCGGCGCCGACCAGCTTGGCCGGGACACGCTGGCGCGAATGATGATGGGCGGTCAGACCTCCATCGCCGTCGGCCTGACGGCCATGCTTCTGGCGCTCGTGCTCGGCACGTTCATCGGCGTCATCGCGGGCTACTTCAAGCGCATGGACGGCCCGCTCATGCGGCTGACCGACCTGTTCCTCGCCCTGCCGCTGCTCCCGCTCCTGCTTGTCATCATCATGCTGTTCCGCGACCAGCTGCGCGCCGCCTTCGGCCCCGAGGGCGGAATCTTCGTGCTGATCGTCGTTGTGATCGGCGTGACGTCCTGGATGCAGACCGCCCGCGTCGTGCGCGGCGACGTGCTGGCGCTGAAGGAACGCGAGTTCGTGCTGGCCGCACGGTCGATCGGCACGCCCGCGTCGATGATGATCCTGCGGCACATCCTGCCCAACGTGATGTCGCCGATCATGGTCTCGGCCACGCTCGGTATCGCCAACGCGATCATCACCGAATCGGCGCTCAGCTTCCTCGGGCTCGGCTTCCCGTCGGACTTCCCGACATGGGGCCGGCTGCTGTTCGACGCGACCGAATGGCTGCAGCGCAACCCCGAGCGGGTGATCTGGCCGGGCCTTGCGATTTCGCTGACCGTTCTCAGCGTGAATTACATCGGCGACGGCCTGCGCGACGCGCTCGACCCCCGGATTCGCGGCCGCTGACCGACCGGTCACGGCCCACGATCCGCCGCAATTCGTCACAAAAGCGTCCCGCCGCGGGACCTATTGGCCGTTTTCCTCGCACACTTCCGCCACCTTCGGAGCCTACGTCTTCTTGCCATGGGAGGGGCCGTTTCAAGGGGATGGCCGTATGCTTCGTCACGATGTCGCGGTTGTGAAATGGAATGATTGCCAGGGTATTCGGCACGAAATCGGACTTTCCGTCTTTCTTCTTGCCTTTCTGATCGTCCCGCCGACCGGCACTGTCGCCGAGGTCGTCGCGGATCTCTCAATCTTCATGATGGTCATCGCCGCGCTTGCGCTTCGCGAGGCGATCCGCGCATGGGCCGCCGGGGTGCAGGGGCTGAAGCTCTTCGCGGTGAAGCTCTCCGCAGCGGGCGGCCATGTCGAACATTCCCGCGCCGATCGCGTGCAGGAGGAATTCGTCGCCGCGATGGGCCCGGTCACCAGCCTCTGGCTCTGGGCCGTGGCGGCCACGCTGTCGCAACTTCTGCCCGCCGGCGCCACCGCCGCCTGGATGGCCGACTTCGCGCTCGTGAACCTCTTCATCGGCGCCATCACCGCCCTGCCGGCCCTGCCGCTCGACGGCGGCCGCTTCCTCTACCTCTATCTCGGCCGCACCGTGTCCGAGCATGTCGCACGCCGCGTGATCGGGGTCTGCGGTCTGGTCCTGTCGGTGCTTTGGCTGCCGGCGATGCTGATGACCTACCTGTTCACCGGCCTCGTCCTGCTGGCGCTGCCGTCGATCCAGGAACACTGGGAGATGGTCAAGGGCGCCGCCCCCGTCGCGCGCTAGTCGCCGAACAGATCGCCCTGGCCGCCACCCGGCCGGGGCGTCCCACCCGACCGTTTGCCGCCCGCAGCCGATCCCGGCCCCGGCACGACCGGCACCTTCCCGTCCGCGAACTCGATCTCCAGAGCCGATGCGCCCGCAGCCGCTTCGGCCCGCGTCACCAGCTTGTCCTCGGCCCGGACGACGGCGTAGCCGCGTTTCAGCGTCTCGGTATAGCCGAGGGTCGACAGCAGACGGGCGGCGGTGTCGAGCCGGCGCCGCGCCTCGGCCGGGGCCAGCGGCCCGACCCGCGCGAGGCCGCGAACCGCCGCGGCCAGATCCGCCTTCC
>WVSN01000012.1 GCA_015689705.1 Rhodobacterales bacterium HKCCE3408 | reverse complement strand
CGCCTCGGCCAGCGCCGCGCGGCGCGTGCCGCTGTCGATCTGGCAGAGCGTCTGGCCGGCCGTCACGCTGGCGCCGGCGCGGATCGGCTCGGACACGATACGCCCCGAGGTTTCGGCGGCGACAGTGACCTCACGCGCCGCCTCGGTCCGGCCGCGCAGCAGCAGCGCGTCGGACGTCACCTGTGCGGTGGACCGGCGGACGACGACGTGCACCCGGCCATCTTCCGGTTCGGCATCGGTTTCGGCCGTCTCGGGCTCGGTCGCGACCGTCTCGGCGGCCTCCGGTCCGGAGGGCGCGCCCAGAAAGGCCATCAGCCGCTCCCGGTCGAGAATGACGAAATAGAGGATCGTGCAGACAAGCGCCGCGGTCAGGATCGGGAAGATACGCATTCCAATAACCTTTCCCGGGTTCCGGCCGGACGCCGTCCCGCAAACCTCGTGCGCGCCGTGTGACACGCCTTTACATATGCCGCAAGAAATACGCCGGACGCCGCGAAACAGATTACCTGCGGGGCTCCCGGCGTGCAAGACTGAACCGATCAGTTCAGCAGCACTGTGACCCGCGCCTCCACGGGCTTGGCATCGGCCCCGTTTCCATGCGACAAGCGCGCCAAATCGGGGGCCGGGGCGCCCCGGCAGGCAGGGCGAAGGGCAGGCATGGCCGACAGTGACAGCTTCATTCACGAAGTGACCGAAGAGGTCCGGCGCGACCGTCTGTTCGCGTTCTTCCGCCGGTGGGGCTGGCTCATGGCCCTGGCCGTGGTCGTACTGGTCGGCACGGCGGCCTATTTCGAATGGCGCAGCTCGCAGGAACAGGCCTCCGCGCAGGCCTTCGGCGACGCGGTGATCCGGGCGCTCGATTCCGACGATGCCGGTGAACGCCAGGCCGCGCTCGAGGCCGTCGCGACCGACGGACCGGGCGCCGAGATGCTGCGGGCGCTCCTGATCGCGGGCGAAGAGGCGCAGGCCGGCGATGCCGAGGGCGCGGCCGAGCGCCTGCGCGCCATCGCCGACCGCGAGGACATGCCCGAACGGTACCGCGACCTCGCGCGGCTGAAGGCGCAGATGCTCGACCCGGGCGACCGCGCCGAAGCGCTGGCGATGCTGGACCGCATGGCGCAGCCGGGCGCGCCCTATCGCGCGCTCGCCATCGAGCAGCAGGCCTACATGGCGCTCAATGACGGCGACGTGGATGGTGCACTGGAGCTTCTCCGCGACCTTCAGTCGGACGCCGAGGCCAGCCCGGGCTTGCAACAGCGCGTCGCGCAAGTGATTGTGGCCGTGGAGAGCGGGGCGTCGCTGGTCGACGAACCGCTGCCCGAACCGGAGGCCGGGGCCGATCCGGCAGCCGCGGAGGACGCGGCGGCGGACGGTCCGGACACGGCGGATCCGGTGGACGGGGACGGCGCAGAGGCGCCGGCCGAAGAGGAGTGACGGGGCGGACGATGGGTGGAGTTCGGAACGGCACGATCGCGGGCCTCGTCGCCGCACTGGCGCTGACGGCCTGTGGCAGCAACCGCGACCCGATCCTGTTCGGACAGCGCTACGGCACCCGCGTGCCGCTGGCCGAGACGCTGCCCGACGAGAACGGCGAATTCCCGGTCATCACCGGCGAGGTCGAGAACGAGTCCCGCCCGATCTCGCTGCCCGCGCCGACCAATGTCTCGGCCTGGCCGCAGCGCGGCTCGGACGCGCAGAACCGCATCCCGCACGCTGCCGTGGGCACCGTGCTGACCGAAGCCTGGGCCGCCAATATCGGGCAGGGCAACCGCGCCCGGCAGACCATCTCCGCCGATCCGGTCGCCGCGGGTGGCCGCATCTTCACGCTCGACTCGCTCGGTCTCGTGACCGCGACCTCGACCGCCGGCGCGACGATCTGGCAGGCCGACATCACCGCGGGCTTCGACCGCGGCGGCGGCATCTCGGGCGGCGGACTCGCGCTTGGCGGCGACACGCTCTATGCCACCAACGGCTATGGCGAGCTCGTGGCGATGGACGCCGCGACCGGCGCGGTGCGCTGGCGCCAGCGCCTCGGGGCCGAGGTCACGACGCCCACGGTCGATGGCGATCTCGTCTACGTGGTCAGCCGCGATAACGCCGCCTGGGCAATCGAGACCGGCAACGGCCGCATCCGCTGGCAGTTCCCCGCCGCGCCCGCCAACGCGGTGCTGCAGGGCGGGGCCGCACCCGCCGTGGCCGACCGCAACGTGATCTTCCCCTTCGGCTCGGGCGAGCTGGTCGCCGCGCTGCGGCAGTCGGGCGTGCGCGTCTGGGGCACCACCGTCGCCGGATCACGTCGGGGCGTGGCCTATTCCAACATCAACGACATCACCGGCGACCCGGTGATCGTCGGCGGCACGCTTTACGCGGGCAACCAGTCGGGCCGCGTCGTCGCCATCGAGGCGGCTTCGGGCGAGCGGATCTGGACCGCACAGGAAGGCGCCTATTCGCCGGTCCTGCCGGCGGGCGACAGCGTGTTCTTCGTCTCCGACCGCAACGAGCTCATCCGGCTCGACGCCACGACGGGCGAACGGATCTGGGGCGTCGAGCTTCCGCTCTTCGTCAACGACCGGGTCCGGCGGCACCGCGCGGTCTTCACCCATTTCGGCCCGATCCTGGCCGGCGGCCAGCTCGTCGTCGCTTCGGGTGACGGGGCGATCCGCATCTTCGATCCCGAAGACGGCTCGGAGGTCGCGCAGCGCGGCATCCGCGGCGGCGCGGCGGCGAACCCGATCGTCATGGACGGCACGCTCTACGTCGTCTCGGCCGACGGCCGGCTTCACGCCTATCGCTGATAGTTCAACGGCTTGCAGGCCGGACTTCGCGTAGCCCCGCGGCTCACTCGTATTCGATCGTGCCCGGCGGCTTCGACGTGATGTCGTACGTCACCCGGTTGATCCCGCGCACTTCGTTGATGATGCGCGTCGCGGTCTCCGACAGGAAATCGTGGCTGAACGGGTAGTAATCCGCCGTCATCCCGTCGACGGACGTCACCGCCCGCAGCGCGCAGGCGTAATCGTATGTCCGCCCGTCGCCCATCACGCCGACCGTCCGCACCGGAAGGATCGCGGCGAAGGCCTGCCAGATCTCGTCATAGAGGCCGTGCTTCCGGATCTGGTCGATATAGACCGCGTCGGCCTTGCGCAGGATGTCGAGCTTGTCGCGCGTGATCTCACCGGGGCAGCGGATCGCCAGGCCGGGGCCGGGGAAGGGGTGGCGGCCGATGAAATGGTCCGGCAGGCCAAGTTCGCGGCCAAGGGCGCGGACCTCGTCCTTGAACAGCTCGCGCAGCGGCTCGACCAGCTTCAGGCCCATCTTCTCGGGCAACCCGCCGACATTGTGGTGCGACTTGATCGTGACCGACGGCCCGCCCGAAAAGCTGACCGACTCGATCACGTCCGGGTAAAGCGTGCCCTGCGCGAGGAAGGCCGCGCCCTCGATCTGGTCGGCGTATTTCTGGAACACGTCGATGAACAGCCGGCCGATGATCTTGCGCTTGGTTTCCGGGTCCGACACGCCCTCGAGCTCGCCCAGGAACAGCTCCTGCTCCTGCGCGTGGATGACCGACAGGTTCATGTGGTCGCGGAACATGCCCACGACTTCCTCGGCCTCGTTCAGCCGCAGGAGCCCGTGATCGACGAAGACGCAGGTCAGCTGGTCGCCCACTGCCTCGTGGATCAGCGCCGCCGCGACCGAGCTGTCGACCCCGCCGGACAGCGCGCAGATCACCTTCGCGTCGCCGACCTGCGCGCGGATCTTCTGCACCGCTTCCTCGCGGTAGGCGCCCATCGTCCAGTCGCCCGAGAAGCCGGCGGCGCGGACGAAGTTGCGGTAGAGCGTCGGGCCTTTCGGCGTGTGGTGCACTTCGGGGTGGAACTGCACGGCGTAGAAATGGCGCTCGGGGTCGGCGGTCACCGCGAACGGCGCGCCGGGCGAGGTGGCGAAGACGCGGAAGCCGGGGGCCAGCTTCGCGACGTGGTCGCCGTGGCTCATCCAGACCTGCTCGCGATTCTCTCCGAACCAGCCCTCCAGCAGGTCCAGCCGCTCGGCCGGGGTGACCCAGGCGCGGCCGAATTCGGCGGTGCCGTCGCCGCGCAGCACTTCGCCGCCTAGCATCTGCATCATCACCTGCTGGCCGTAGCAGATGCCCAGCACCGGCACGCCGAGCGCGAACACCTCTTCCGGCGGCCGGGGCGAGCCCTCGTCGATCACGCTGGCCGGCCCGCCCGACAGGATCACCGCCTTCGGCGCGAATTCGGCCAGGAAATCCGGCGTGACCTGGTTGAACGGGTGAATCTCGCAATAGACCTGCAACTCGCGCAGGCGGCGGGCGATCAGCTGCGTGACCTGGCTGCCGAAATCGACGATCAGCAGCCGTTCGTGATGGCGGGCGACGGGCGAGGGTTCCATGTCCTGCCGATTAGGCAGAGCGCCCCGCGCGCGCAAGGGCAAACGGCAGCGCCGGCTCAGCGCGCGAGCAGGTTGACCAGCGTCGCGCCCAGAATCCAGATCGTCAGCGCGATGAAGATCGACAGCCGCACCTCGATGACGCCGCCCACGGTCCCGGCCAGAACGGCCACCACTCCAAGCGCGCCGACGACGCCCATAAGCGCCGGTTTCTTCCGTTTCCAGTTCATCCCAGGGCTCCTTTCTTTTCGCCATGAGACCACGCCCGGCCGCCCCGCGCCTTGATCCAGCGCAGTTCGCGGGCCGCCGATGTCGGATTTGCCCGCAAAACGGCGCAAACCGCCGTCTGGACGGCGAAAACACCGGTAAGAACGGTCCATCGTGACGCCATCGAAAGGGATCGGCATGGACGAGGTGCGGCGCAGGGGACGCGGAGGCGGTGGAGCCGCGCGGCGGGCGGAACGGACGGCGATCCGGATCGAGACCGCGCGCTACATCGAACGCAACATCCCGAATCTCGAGATCCTCCATCCCGAGGCACTGGAGATCATCGAGGCCAATGCCGAGACCGTGCTCGAGGAGATCGGCGTCAATTTCGTCGAGAACCCCGAGGCCTTGCAGCGCTGGCGCGATGCCGGCGCCGATGTCGACGGCGAGCGGGTGCACCTGCCCAAGGGTCTGGCCCGGAAGCTGATCGAGACCGCGCCCTCGACCTTCACGCAGCATGCGCGCAATCCCGAGAAGTCGGTCGAGATCGGCGGACGGAACCTCGTCTGCGCGCCGGTCTACGGACCGCCCTTCGTTCGCGACGGCGTCAACGGCCGCCGCTACGCGACGATGGCCGATTTCGAGATGTTCGTGAAACTCGGCTACATGTCGAAATGGCTGCACCATTCCGGCGGCACGGTCTGCGAGCCGACCGACATCGCGGTGAACAAGCGCCACCTGGACATGCTGTTCGCGCACATGACCCTGTCGGACAAACCCTACATGGGATCGGTCACCGACCCGGACCGGGCGTCGGATTCGGTCGAGATGTCGAAGATCCTGTTTGGCGACGACTTCGTCGACCAGAACACGGTGATGACCTCGCTCATCAACATCAACTCGCCGCTGACGTTCGACGGCATCATGATGGGCGCGCTGGAACGCTACGCCGCCGCGAACCAGGCCGCGATCATCTCGCCCTTCATCGTCGGCGGCGCCATGGCGCCCACGACGGTCGCGGGCACGCTGACGCAGGTGCTGGCCGAGGTGCTGGCGGGCGTCGCCTACAGCCAGCTCATCCGCAAGGGCGCGCCGGCGATCTTCGGCGCCTTCGTGACGTCGATCGACATGAACTCGGGCGCGCCGACCTTCGGCACGCCGGAAGCGGCGCAGATCACCTACGGCGCGGGCCAGCTCGCGCGGCGGCTGAACCTGCCCTACCGCTCGGCCGGGGCCTTCACCGGCTCCAAGCTGCCGGATGCGCAGGCGGCCTACGAAAGCGCCAACTCGCTCAACATGGGGCTTCTGTCCGGCGTGAACTTCATGCTCCACGCCTGCGGCTGGCTCGAGGGCGGGCTGGTCTCCAGCCCAGAGAAGTTCGTCATGGATGCCGATCAGCTCGGCGTGCTGCACCATCTCTCGCGCGGCATCGACATGTCCGAGAACGGGCAGGCGATGGACGCGATCCGCGAGGTCGGCCCCGGCGGCCACTATCTCGGCTGCGCCCATACCCAGGCGAACTTCAAGCAGGCGTTCTGGCGGACCGAAGTGCTGGACTACAAGCCCTACGAGACATGGACCGACGAGGGCAGCCGCGACACGCTTCAGCTGGCCCAGATCCGGGTCGAGAAGCTTCTGCGCGACTACCAGCAGCCGGCGCTCGACCCCGCGATCCACGAGGCGCTTGTGGATTACGTCGCGCGCAAGAAGGACAGCATGGCCGACGCCTTCGCCTGAGCCCGCCGGCTCAGGTACTGTCGCCGGCGGCGGCCAGAAGCTCGGTCAGCACCCGGACATGGGCGGTCGGCGAATAGCCGGCCGCGCCGCCGCGCCGCGCGGTATCAAGCGCGGCTTCCCGTTCCATCAGGCGGTCGAACCGGATGGCGCCCCCGGCCGGGCGGCCGGCCGCCATGCGGCGGCGCATGGTCGCCGCGGCGGCATTGCGCGCCGCCTGCACGAGCAGCCGCGGGCGGGACAGGGCGGCGAGTTGGGTCGCGTTTTCGGACATCGGTGATCCTTCCGTTGGTTCACCCGACGTTATCCTTTCGACAGCAGTGTTGCGTCCGGGGACGAAGCACCGCGCGCTGCCGGATCGATTGTTTACCAATCGGAAACACACTGGTGCGCCTGTGGATAATTTACGAATTGGTAATCAACATCCGGAAAATTTGCCTCGTGTTATCCGTACCTTCGGGGGCGAAGGACCGTGATCGACAGGATCGCAGACCAAGGCATCGAGCTTCCATCCTGGTTGCCTGACGCACCCCGACAGTACCTCCGGCACGTGGCTTTCGGTCAGTCGCTTCGGCGGATCGCAAAGTCCGAACGAGTGGTCGTCTCGACCGTGTCCCGGCGTGTCCGGCAGGTCGAGGCGAGGCGTGACGATCCCCTGGTGGACGAGGGCCTGACAGCCCTGACCCCGCCGACCGTACCCCCACCGAGCCAGTTGACCCACAAGGAGAGATCGATGAACGCCTCCGTCAGGCCGCCGATCGTCACCGATGACCGCATCATAACCCGCGAAGCCCGCCGCATCCTGCGCCGGCTCTGCGAAACCGGCGCCCTTCTGGTGCTGGCCACCGACATGGAAAAGGCCGTCGTGCTGCGCCCAGGCGCCGACGGCGAACAGACCCGCACCGCCGTGGTGGATCGCGGCGTCGCCATCACCTTCGCGCTGAAGGACTGGATGAAGCTCGTCGAAGGCGGGCGGCTGTCGAAATACCAGATCACCGCCGCCGGCCGGGCCGCGCTGAAACGCCTGATCGAGGAGGACCGGCAGCGCCGTGTCGCCGAGGGCAGGTCGCCCGCTTTCGCCGAGGCCCAGAGCGCCTTCCAGGCGCAGCACCGGGACTGGGGCGAGAAGCCGGTCGCCGACGAGGAGGGCACGGTCCGTCGCACCCGCGTGAACCTGGCCGAAAGCCCGCTCGCCGCGCTGGCCCGTCGCGCCGGCCGCGATGGCGCACCGTTCCTGACACCGGACCTGGTGCAGGCCGGAGAGCGTCTGCGCGAGGATTTCGAACGCGCCCAGATGGGGCCGCGAGTCGGCCAGAACTGGGACCGGTTCCTGACCGGCGGCGACCGGGGCGGCTTTCTGTCCGACAGCGGCATCGCCGAGGGGCCGAGGGCCGCGCGGCAGCGGGTGTCGGACGCGCTCGACGATCTGGGGCCGGGGCTGGCCGACGTGGTCCTGCGCGTCTGCTGTTTCCTCGAAGGCCTGGAATCGGCCGAAAAGCGGCTTGGCTGGTCCGCGCGGTCCGGCAAGGTCGTGCTGAAGATCGGCCTGCAGCGGCTGGCGCGGCATTACGAGGACGTGCACGGGATGAAGCCCGCGACGCGGGGGTAGCGCCGGCATCCCGCCCGGGGGCGTCGATATTGCACAGCGTGCATCACGGCCTTGATTGGACTCCGTGCGGTGGCGGGTTTAGATACGCCTCAACCGCGAATGGAGAGGACCATGGCCCCGAGGGATCTCAAGCTCCCGGCCGAACGCCACCCCGAGAAGGCTCACCGCCCGGACAACGCGCAGCCGAAGAAACCTGACTGGATCCGCGTCAAGGCGCCGACCTCGAAGGGATATTTCGACACCCGCAACATCATGCGCGAGCACAAGCTCGTCACGGTCTGCGAGGAGGCCGGCTGCCCGAACGTCGGCGAGTGCTGGTCGCAGGGCCACGCCACGATGATGATCATGGGCGAGGTCTGCACCCGGGCCTGCACCTTCTGCAACATCGCCACCGGCCGCCCGCCCGAAGAGCTCGACGCGTTCGAGCCGGGGCGCGTGGCCGATGCGGTCGCGAAACTCGGGCTGAACCACGTGGTCATCACGTCCGTGGACCGCGACGATGTCGAGGATGGCGGGGCGGAGCATTTCGCCCAGACCATCCGCGCCATCCGCCATCGCAGCCCCGGCACCACGATCGAGATCCTGACGCCGGATTTCATCCGCTGTGATCCGTCGGTGCTGGAGATCGTGGTCGAGGCCAAGCCGGACGTGTTCAACCACAACCTCGAGACGGTCCCCGGGCTCTACCCCGAGGTCCGGCCGGGCGCGCGCTATTACCATTCGCTGCGGCTGCTGCAGCGGGTGAAGGAGCTCGACCCGTCGATGTTCACGAAGTCGGGCATCATGGTGGGCCTGGGCGAGGACCGGCAGGCCGTGCATGCGGTCATGGACGACATGCGCGCGGCCAATATCGATTTCCTGACCATCGGTCAGTATCTCCAGCCGACGCCGAAGCACCACCGCGTCGACCGCTTCGTCACGCCCGAGGAATTCGCCGCCTACGAGAAAGCCGCCTACGGCAAGGGATTCCTGATGGTCTCGGCCACGCCGCTGACGCGGTCGAGCTACCATGCGGGCGACGATTTCGCCCGTCTGCGGGATGCGCGGCTGAAAAAGCTCGGAATGGCCTGAGGCGCCGCGTTACGCGTTGATGAACCGGTGCGCCGCAAGCCGGGCCAGCGGCGGCACCGCAGCGACCGCGCGGATGGCGGTGAGCGTGAGCCGCCGTTTCAGCGGATGATCGGTCTGCACGAGCCGGCGCGCGCGTTCGGTGAATTTCAGCACATGGGTTCCGACCGGGATGCGCGCGGCCTCGTAGCCGTCCTCGCGCCCCTCGGCGATGCGGCGGGCCAGATCGGCGGCGTCCGCGATACCGAGATTCATGCCGCGCCCGCCCGCCGGGGAATGGCAATGGGCGGCGTCGCCGGCGAGGAAGACCGCGCCCTTGCGGTAGGCCGTGGCCTGACGGACCGATATCGTGAACGCGCCCGTGCGCCGCGTGTTGCGGACATTCATCGGCACGGGCAGTGCGGCCAGCGCATCGGCGCGGCTGGCGATCACGCGGAACCGGGTCGGCTCGAGCGGGACGACGATGGCGACGTCCCCGTCGGCGATCATGTAGCCGCAGAAGGATTCGGGCGAATGCCAGTCGTCGCAGTCGACATCGGCGATCGACCAGTCCTGCGGCAGGTCGTAGCCTTCGAACCCGATTTCGAGTGCTGTCCGCACCGTGCTGTGGACGCCATCGGCTCCGATCACCCGGTCCCACACCGATATTCCCTCGGTCGTCCGGACCTCGACCCGGCCGTCTTCCATGAGGCGCAGGTCTTCGAGCGCGGTGCCGAAGCGGACGGTGCCGCCATGCGCGGCGAAGGCGTCGGCGAGATGATGCTCGGTCCGGTCCTGGGCCAGCCCCCAGAGCCGGGAGCGCGCGTCGAAATTGAGTGGCAGGGTCGCGGCGAGGCGGGTGCCGTCATGGAGCTTCAGGCAATCGAAGCGTACGGCCTCGGCGTCGATCTTCGCCGCAACGCCGGAAGGCTCGAAAATCTTCATCGAACTCGGCAGGATACCCACGGCACGGGACAGGCTGGATGGTTCGGGCTTGCGGTCGATGAGGGTCGCAAGGATGCCGTGCCGCGCGAGCTCGAGCGCCGCGGTCAGGCCGGTCGGACCGGCGCCGACGATGAGCACGTCCATGGGGTCCTCTCTGGCTGCGTGTCAGCCTAACCCCTGCTCCCCGGACTTCAAGGCGTCTGCTCGGAGGTGACTGCCGGCACCGCCCGGAGATAGGCGACGATGGCTGCGCGGTCCTCCTCGGGCAGTTCGGCGAGGTTCTGCACGACTTCGGCCATGGCGCCGCCGGCGCTGCCGGCGAAGTTCGGCTCGAACCCGTCGGTCAGGTAGTCGAGCACCTCCTGATCCGACCAGTCGAGACCGCCGGGCGTGATGTTCGGGATACGGCCATCGCCGACCGGGTCGGGCGCGCCGGCCAGCCAGACCCGGCGGTCGAGCTCGCCAAGCGCGCCGCGCGCTGTGTGGCATTCGCCGCAATGGGCCAGCGCCTCGGCGAGGTAGCGCCCGTGCGCGGCATCCCCGGTCAGGTCGCCGGCGACGGTGTAGCCGTCCCGCAGGAACAGCCGCTTCCACAGCCCGATGCCGCGCCGGATCGAGAACGGGAAGGCAACCGCATGCGGCCGGCTTTCGGCGTCCGACGGGGGCAGGGTGGCCATGAAGGCGTGCAGGTCGACGAGATCCTGCGTGTCGGCCAGCCTGTAGGAGGAATAGGGGAAGGCGGGGTAGTAGTGGCGGCCATCGGGGCTGACCCCGTTCCGCAGCGCGTTGACGAAGTCGCGGTCGCTCCAGCCGCCGATCCCGGCTTCCGGGTCGGGCGAGATGTTGGGCGCGATGAAGGTCCCGAACTCGGTCGGGAAGCGCTGGCCGCCCGATAGAACAAGCCGGTCCTCGCCCTCGGACTCGGGCGCGGCGTGGCACGAGGCGCAGCCGCCGGCCCAGAAGATCCGCTCGCCCGCGACCGGGTCGCCGGTCAGGCCGTCGAGCGCATCCTCTGGCAGGGCCTCGGGCGCCGACAGCGCCCAGCCTGCGCCACCGCCGAGAACGGCGATGGCGATCAGCCAGCGAAAGACCGGCCGCATGGGCCGTTACTGTTCCTGCCGGAAGGCGTCGTGACAGGACCCGCATTCCTGGCCAAGGCCGCCGAGCGCGCCCTGCATCGGCTCAAGCCCGTTGCCGGCTTCGGCGACCAGCGTTTCGGCCGCCGCGCCAAGATCGGACCAATGGCCGAGGAAGCCGTCGAAGTCCTCCCAGATGGCGGGCAGGGCGCGGGTGCCCTCGATCGCATCCGCGTTCGAGCCTTCGGGCCACATCACCGCCTGGTTGATCATCGTGACCGCGTGGATGTTCTGCGCCGCGATCATGGCCAGTTCGGCATTGTACTCCGTGTTGCCGCGGGCCATTCCGCCAAGGATCCCGAGGTTCAGCGCCATGATGCGCATCTGGCCCTGCCGCGCCCCGAGCTGACCCTGAAATTCCTGGGCCGGGGCGAGGGTGGGCGTCGCGACGAGGATCGCAAGGGCGGCAGCAATGTGTCTGAACGTCATGGGAGTCCTTCCTGTCGATAAAATATTTGTGGGCGGGACGTTAGCAGGCGGTCCCGGTAAACTCGTCATCACGAAAAGCGGAGCGGAGTATTTTCGCGCGGAATCATGCTGATCCGCCCGTTCGGACGTTAGTCGGCGAACACGACCTTGCCGATATAGGGCAGGTTGCGGTTGCGCTGCGCGTAGTCGATCCCGTAGCCGACGACGAACTCGTCGGGGATCTCGAAGCCGGTCCAGGTGGCGCGGATGTCGACCTCGCGCCGGGACGGCTTGTCGAGAAGCGCGATGGTCTCCAGCCGCCGCGGCTCGCGCCCCTGAAGAAGCTTCATCACGGCGGCCAGTGTGTGGCCGGTATCGACGATATCCTCGACCACCAGCACGTCGCGGCCGCCAATCTCGCCCCGCAAGTCCTTGAGAATGCGCACTTCGCGCGAACTCGTGGTGCAGTCGCCGTAGGACGAGGCCTCGAGGAAATCGACCTCGACGGGCAGGTCGAGCTCGCGCACCAGGTCGGCGATGAAGACGAAGGATCCGCGCAGCAGGCCGACGACGACCAGCTTGTCGGTGCCGGCGAAGGCGCGCTCGATCTCGCGCGCGAGCGCCTCGATCCGCGCCGCGATGGCCTTGGCCGAGATCATGGCATCGACGCGATATGCCTCACCCATTGCGCCGCCCCCGTTCTTGAATTCGCAAGGGTTTTCTATGACATGGAAGCCAAGCTTGAAAGACGAAAGGCCGTCATGCCTGCCCATTCCGAAACCCGCGTCCTGCCGTATTCTGCGACGCAGATGTACGACTTGGTCGCGGACGTGGCCCATTACCCGGAATTCATCCCCTGGACGCTGGCCGCGCGGGTCCGGTCGGTCGAGCAGAAGGGCGATCACGCGGTGATGCTGGCCGACCTCGTCGTCGGCTTCCGCATGTTCCGCGAAAAGTTCCTGAGCCGCGTGACGATGTGGCCGGAGGCGAAGCGGATCGACACCGAGTATATCGAGGGACCGTTCAAGCACATGATCTCGAACTGGGAATTCGTCGACCGCGATGGCGGGTGCGAGGTCCGGTTCAAGGTCGATTTCGAGTTCAAGAACAGGCTTCTGCAGGGGGCGGCCGGCATGTTCTTCACCGAGGCGATGACCCGGATCGTGCGCGCCTTCGAGGCCCGGGCGAACGCGCTTTACGGCAGCTGAGCGGCGTGCAGCACCAGCTGCAGCGCGTGCTCGACGCTGGCCCGGCGCACCTCGGACCGGCCGATCGCGCCGAATTCGACCGTTTCGGTGGTAGTGCCGCGCGGGGTTGAAAGGCCGAAGCAGACCCGGCCCTCGGGCTTGTGGTCCGACCCGCCGGGCCCGGCGATGCCGGTCACCGACACCGCGATATCGGCCGGTGACTGCGCCCGGGCGCCGGCGGCCATTTCGGCAGCCACCGGCTCGGACACCGCGCCATGGGCATTCAGGACGTCCCGCCGGACCCCCAGAAGCTCGATCTTGGCCTGGTTCGAATAGGTCACGAAGCCGCGTTCGAACACGTCGGACGATCCGGCGACCTCGGTGATCGCGCCGGCCAGCAGCCCGCCGGTGCAGCTTTCGGCGGTGGCCAGCAGCCAGCCGCGCGCGCGCAGCGCCTCGAGCAGGGCTTCGGCCGGCCCGCTCACATCAGCACCAGGTGGAAGAACACGCCGAGCGCTGCGACGATCAGCGCGGCGATCCAGCCCGCGACGACGTCGTCGAGCATCACGCCCGCCGGGCCGGCCATGCGGTCGGCATATCCGACCGGGCCGGGTTTCCAGATGTCGAACAGGCGGAAGGCGATGAAGGCGGTGACGACCCCGGGCCAGAGCGCGGTGACCGGCACACCGGCGACGCTCGCGCCGAGCGAGACCGGCCAGAGCGCGATCCACTGGCCGACCAGCTCGTCGATGATGATCTCGGCCGGGTCGGCCTCGGGTTCGCCGTCGGTGACGCGGCCGACGGCCCACCAGCCGATCAGCGCCACCGCGACCGTGGCGGCAAGGAAGATGCCGAAGCCGCCCGCGACGTGCAGCGCCCAGGCCAGCGGCAGGGCGACGAGGCTGCCCCAGGTTCCCGGGGCAGGCCGCAGGTGCCCGATCCCGCCGAGCGTGGCGATCACCGAAGCCACCATCACTTGCGCACCAGCAAAGCTGTCGCCATCGCCGCGATCCCTTCTTCCCGCCCGGTGAAGCCGAGCCGCTCCGTCGTCGTCGCCTTGACCGAGACCCGTGTCTCGGCCAGCCCGAGGATTTCGCCCACGCGGGCGCGCATCGCCGCCGCATGGGGTCCGATCTTCGGGTGTTCGCAGATCAGTGTGACATCCACGTTCGAGATCGCGTAGCCGCGTGCGGCGGCCCGGCTGGCGGCATGGGCGAGGAACACCTCGCTGGCCGCGCCTTTCCATTTCGGGTCCGACGGCGGGAAATGCGTGCCGATATCGCCTTCGGCCAGCGCGCCGTAGATCGCGTCGCACAGCACGTGCAGGCCGACATCGGCATCGGAATGACCTGCAAGGCCCCGGTCATGGGGCACGTCGACGCCGCACAGCGTGACATGATCCCCGGCGCCGAAGCGATGCACGTCGAAGCCGTTTCCCAAACGGATATCCATGGCCCGTCCCGCCACCGGAAATGTCCCCATCCGGAGCTTGGCATAGGCGGTTCGGCGGCGGAGCACAATCGCGCGCCCCGCGCTGCGCTCAGTTTCGCGCCGGAATGCCTGTTTTTTGTGCGCCTCTTGCGATAGGCCCTGTCGGGGGCCGGGGATTCCTTTGCGTCTCCCCCGGGGCGGGACTACGTCTCACGCGAGTGCACAGGGTTTGGGCAGATGGGTATTTTTGCGGCGGACAAGGATGTAACGGTTCCGGTGGCGCTGGCGCCGATGGCCGGCATCACCGATCTGCCGTTCCGCGATCTCGTCAGCCGGTTCGGCGTCGGATGGGTCGTCTCCGAGATGGTGGCGAGCCAGGAGATGGTGCAGTCGAAGCCCTCCGCGCGGGCAAAGGCCGAGCTCGGGTTCGGCCGCGCCGCGACGGCGGTGCAGCTGGCCGGGCGCGATCCGCACTGGATGGCGGAAGCCGCGCGGATGGCCGAGGCCGAGGGCGCGCGCATCATCGACATCAACATGGGCTGCCCGGCCAAGCGCGTGACGGCGCAGGGCGGGGCCGGGGCCTGTGGCGCGGCGCTGTTGCAAGAGCCGGAGCTGGCGCTGCGGCTGATCGAGGAGGTGATCGGCGCGGTGTCGGTCCCGGTAACGCTGAAGACCCGGCTCGGATGGGACGAGGGCGCGCTGACCGCGCCGTCGCTTGCGCGCGCGGCCGAGGGCGCCGGGATCCGGGCGATCACCATCCATGGCCGGACGCGGGCGCAGTTCTACAAGGGGCAGGCCGACTGGCGCGCCATCGCGCGGGTGAAACAGGCGGTCTCGATCCCGGTGGTGGCGAATGGCGACATTGTCGACGTGGCGATCGCTCGCGCGGCGCTCGACGCGTCGGGCGCGGACGGCGTGATGATCGGGCGCGGGGCGCAGGGCGCGCCGTGGCTGCTGGCGCAGGTCTCGGCGGCGCTGAATGGCGGCGAGGGGCCGGCGACACCGGAGGGCTCCGCGCTTTCCGACCTGATTGCAGAGCATTACGAGGCGATGCTCACGTTTTATGGCAGCGAACTGGGGGCGAAGGTCGCTCGCAAGCACCTGGGCTGGTACATGGACCGCATCGGGACCGATCCGGCGCTGCGCCGCGCGATCCTGACCGAGGAACATCCGGCCGCGGTTCTGGCCGCGCTGCCCGACGCCGTCGCCCCGGGACGAACCGCGAGTGCAGCGGCATGACGGCGGTCACGGGGGCGCTCTGGGCTTCGCTGCCGATCCCGGCCCTCATCCTCGATGCGGGCGACATGATCGCCGATGCCAATCCCGCCGCAGAGGTTTTCCTGAACACCTCGCGCAAGAGCCTCTCGGGCCGCGCCATCGCCGACAAGGTGCTGGTCGACACCCCGCTCGACGAGGCGTTCGAGCGGGTGCGCCGCGGTCAGGCGCCGCTGTTCGTGAACACGGTCGACGTCGGCGCGGGCAATCGCCGCCCGGTCACCTGCGACATCCAGATCGCGCCGCTGGCCGACCGGCCGGATCACCTGCTGCTGCTGTTCGAAAGCCGCGACCTGGCCGGCCGGATCGACCGCGCGCTCAGTTCCAAGACGGCAGCGAAGTCAGCCATCGGCATGGCCGAGATGCTGGCCCACGAGATCAAGAACCCGCTGGCGGGCATCACCGGCGCGGCGCAGCTCATCTCCATGTCGTTGTCGGGCGAGGATCTGGAGCTGACCGACCTGATCGTGGCCGAGACGCGGCGCATCCTGAAGCTGCTGGAGCAGGTCGAGGATTTCGGCAACCTGCGCGCGCCGGACCTGAAGCCGGTGAACATTCACGACGTGCTCGACCGGGCGCGGAAATCGGCCATGGTGGGCTTTGCCGCGCACATGACGATCCGCGACGAATACGACCCGTCTCTGCCGCCGGCGCTGGCCGATCCCGACCAGTTGCAGCAGGTGTTCCAGAACCTTCTGAAGAACGCGGCCGAGGCCGGGCGGCAGGGCGGCACGATCAACATCCGCACCTTCTACGAGATGTCGCTGAAGGTGCGCCGCCGCGACGGGACGGGCGGGCCGGTGCCGCTGCAGGTCGAGATCGTCGATGACGGCCCCGGCATTCCGCCCGACATCGCCACCGACATCTTCGAGCCTTTCGTCTCGGGCCGCGAGAACGGCACCGGGCTCGGGCTCGCGCTCGTCTCCAAGATCATCTCGGACCATGACGGCCTGATCACGCTGGACAGCGTGCCGGGCCGGACGGTCTTCCGCATTTCCCTGCCCATTGCGCCGCGCGACATCGTGGCCGAGGGCCAATAGACACGAGGGACTCATGGACGGCACCATCCTCGTCGCAGACGACGACCGCACCATCCGCACCGTACTGACGCAAGCGCTGACCCGCGCCGGCTGCAAGGTCCACGCCACATCCTCGCTCATGACGCTGATGCGGTGGGTCGAGGAGGGGAAGGGCGACCTCGTGATCTCGGACGTGATGATGCCCGACGGGAACGGGCTCGAGACGCTGCCGAAGATCACCGAGATGCGGCCGGGCCTGCCGGTCATCGTGATCTCGGCGCAGAACACGATCATGACCGCGATCCAGGCGACCGAGGCGGATGCCTACGATTACCTGCCCAAACCCTTCGACCTGCCGGACCTGATGAAGCGGGCGGCGCGTGCGCTTGACCAGAAGCGCCGCAGCCCGGCGCCCCGGCGCGAGGCCTCGCCGGCATCCGAGCAGGAAGACCTGCCGCTGGTCGGCCGCACGCCGTCGATGCAGGCGCTCTACCGGCTGGTGGCGCGCGTGATGAACACCGATCTCTCGGTGCTGATCACCGGCGAAAGCGGGACCGGCAAGAGCCTGATCGCGCGGGCGATTCACGACTTCTCGGACCGGCGCACGCTGCCCTTCGTGACGGTGTCGGCGGCGGATCTCGACGGTGCGGACGGGCCGGCCTCGATCCTCGCCCGGGCGCGCGGCGGGTCGATCCTGTTCGACGAGGTCGGCGATTTCGACGACGACGCGCAGGGCCGGATCGTGCGGATGCTGGACACGCTCGGCGACAGCGCGCCGCGGATCATGGCCACCAGCCAGAAGGACCTGATGGGACGGATGGAGGCCGGCGGCTTCCGGCAGGACCTGTTCTATCGTCTGGGCGGTGTGGCGATCGCCGTGCCGTCGCTGCGCGAGCGGGTCGACGACATCCCGCTTCTGGCGCAGCACTTCCTGGCCCGTGCCGAGCGCGATGGCGGGCCGGTGCGGCGCTTCGCCAATGACGCGCTCGACCTGGTCCGGGCCTATTCGTGGCCGGGCAATGTCCGCCAGCTCGAGAACTGCATCCGGCGGCTGACGGTCACGGCGAATGTCGAGGAGATCACCAAGGCCGAGGTCGAGACCGTGCTCGGCAACCAGCCGGCCATCGAGCCGCTGATGGGCGGCGGTGAGGGCGACAAGCTGTCGGCCTCGGTCGCCAAGCATCTCCGGCGCTATTTCGACCTGCATGGCGGCGTGCTGCCGCCGCGCGGGCTCTATCCGCGAATCCTGAAGGAGGTGGAGACGCCGCTGATCGAGATCGCGCTCGAGGCGACCGGCGGGAACCAGGCCCGCTGCGCCGAATTGCTCGGGATCAACCGGAATACGTTGCGCAAGAAAATAACGGACCTCGATATACGCGTGACACGGCGCCGCAAATTGATGTAAAACCGCAACAGCCCCGTGGCCGCGACGTTACAGGCCGACAAAAGGGGACGAGGTTTAGCGGTGAGGGGCCTTCAGAGCCCCAGATCAAGGGCGGTTTTTTGTCTAACCCCACGGGACATGCGGCAAAATCGACACTGATGCGCCTGCTGGAGCTGCGTCGGCAACGCCGCTGGCGCACCGCGGGGACGTTCGGTCTCGTGATTCTCGGACCGGTGCTGGTGATCGCCAGTTTCGTGGTTCTCGGGCCGCTGGCAGAGGTCACCGACTCGCCGGCGCTGCGGCTCGTCCTGCTGGCCGACCTCGTCTACATCCTCGTCCTCGCCGCGCTGGCTGCCCGGCAGGTGGCGCGCATGGTCTCGGCCCGGCGCGCCCGCTCTGCCGGATCGCGTCTGCACCTGCGGCTGACCGGTGTCTTCGCCGTCGTCGCCCTCATCCCGACGGTCCTCGTCGCGATCTTCGCCACGGTCACGATCAATCTGGGCCTCGAAGGCTGGTTCTCCGACCGCGTCTCCACCGCTCTTGGCAATTCCGTGGACGCGGCGGTGGCCTACCAGGAGGAGCACCGCAACGATCTGGCCGCCGATGCCGCGGCGCTTGGCGCCTTCCTGAACGGCGCCCGCCAGCAGAACGTGTTCCTGTCCGACGGCGACCTCCGGCAGCTTCTGGCGCAGGGGCAGGGGCGCATCCAGCGCGGCCTGCGAGAGGCCTTCGTCATCGACGGCGGGGGCGAACTGCGCGCGCGCGGCGAACGCAGCTACCTTTTCGACTACGAGCAGCCCTCGGAAGAGGATCTTGCCCGCGCCCGCGACGGCGAACTGGTGGTGATCGAGGACTGGGACGTGAACGAGTTCCGGGCGCTGCTGCGCCTCGACGCCTTCGCCGACCGGTACCTCTATGTCAGCCGAGAGGTCGACGGCGACATCATCCAGCTTCTCGACGAGACGCAGCAGACCGTGCAGCTCTACCGCCAGCTCGAGAACGAGCGCGGGCGGCTGCTGTTCGAGTTCGGGCTGCTCTATCTCGGCTTCGCGCTGATCATGATCGTCGCGGCGATCTGGCTTGGCATGTGGTTCGCCGAACGGCTGGCGCGCCCGGTGGGGCGGCTGGCCAGCGCGGCGCAGCGGGTCGGGCAGGGCGATCTGGGCGTGCGCGTCCCCGAAGAGCGCGGCGACGACGAGATCGCGATGGTCGGGCGGCTGTTCAACCAGATGACCAAGCAGCTCAAGCTTCAGCGTGACGCGCTGATCGAACAGAACGCCGCGACCGAGGCGCGGCGCCGGCAGTTCGACTCGGTGCTCAGTTCGGTGACGTCGGGCGTGATCGGGCTCGATGCCGACGGCCGGATCGACTTCATGAACCGCTCGGCGCAGACGCTTCTGTCGCTTGGCAAGAAAGTTGAGCACGGGCGGCTGCTGCCGGACGTGGTGCCTGAATTCGAGGGGCTGTTCGAGAAGCTGCAGGAGCGCACCGGCGACACCGTTCAGGAAGAACTGAAGATCGCGCGGCGCGGCCAGCTGGAAAGCCTGCTGGTGCGGATCGCCACGCGGCGCAATGCCGACGGCGCGCCCGAGGGTTACGTGGTCGCCTTCGACGACGTGACCGACCTTGTCAGCGCGCAGCGCATGGCCGCCTGGGGCGATGTCGCGCGCCGCATCGCGCACGAGATCAAGAACCCGCTGACGCCGATCCAGCTTTCGGCCGAGCGCGTGCAGCGGAAATTCTCCGGCAAGCTCGACGAAGCCGATGCGGAGCGGCTGCAGGAGCTGACCGGCGTCATCATCCGCCAGACCGGCGACCTGCGCCGGATCGTCGACGAGTTTTCGAAATTCGCCCGGATGCCCGAGCCCGAGAAGGCGCCCGAGGACCTGACGCGAATCCTGCGCGACGCCGTGGTGCTGCAGCAGGCCGGCCAGCCAGGCATGACATGGCAGGTGGACATCCCCACGCATCCCGTGCGCGCCGCGATCGACGCGACGCTGATGGGCCAGGCGCTGACGAACCTGTTGAAGAACGCCGGCGAAGCCACGGAAACTCTTATCGAAAAAGGTGCGCCGGACGGCTACCAACCGGAGCTTCGCGTGGCGCTGACCGAAACCGAGGTCGGCGCCGAGATCACCATTGCCGACAACGGCATCGGCCTGCCCGAGGACCGGGCGAAACTGTTCGAACCCTACGTGACGACGCGGGACAAGGGCACCGGGCTCGGCCTGCCGATCGTCAAGAAGATCGTCGAGGAACACGGCGGCACGCTCGACCTGACCGACGCGCCGCAATTTGGAGACAGCGACCACCGGGGGGCGATGGCACGCATCGTCCTGCCGGTGCTGGCGGAAGAATAACAGGAGGCACCCATGGCAGACATTCTGGTGGTCGACGACGAGCGCGATATCCGCGAGCTCATCTGCGACATTCTCGAGGACGAAGGCTTCACGACCCGCATGGCGGGCAATTCCGACGAGGCGATGGCCGCCCTCAATACCGAGCCGCCCGGGCTGATGATCCTCGACATCTGGCTCAAGGACTCGAACATGGACGGGATCGACATCCTCAAGCACACGCGGCGGGACAACCCCGACGTGCCGGTGGTGATCATCTCGGGCCATGGCAATATCGAGATCGCGGTCGCGGCGATCAAGCAGGGCGCCTACGACTTCATCGAGAAGCCGTTCAACATCGACCAGCTCATGGTCGTCATCCGCCGCGCGATGGAAACCTCGCGGCTGCGGCGCGAGAATTCCGCGCTGCGCCGGCAGGATCGCGGCGGGATGGTGATGATCGGCCAGTCCGGGCCGTTCCGCGCGCTGAAATCGCAGCTCGACAAGGTGACGAAGTCGAACGGGCGGATCATGCTGACCGGCGGCGCCGGGTCGGGCAAGGAGATGGCCGCGCGCTTCATCCATGCCCATTCGAACCGCGCCGACGCGCCCTTCGTGACGGTCAATTCCGCCTCGATCCAGCCCGACCACATGGAAGAGGTCCTGTTCGGCCGCGATACGCCGGAGCGCGGGGTGGAACAGGGGCTTCTGGAACAGGCCCATGGCGGGGTGATCTATTTCGACGAGATTGCGGACATGCCGCTCGGGACGCAATCGAAGATCCTGCGCGTGCTGGTTGACCAGGCGTTCACACGCGTGGGCGGCACCGCGAAGGTCCGGGTCGATCTTCGGGTCATTTCGTCCACGAACAGGGACTTACAGGCCGAGATTGACGCCGGCCGGTTCCGCGAGGAGCTGTATCACCGCCTGAACGTGGTGCCGATCCGGGTGCCGAGCCTGGAGGACCGGCGCGAGGACATCCCCGTGCTCGCCCGCCATTTCATCGAGGAGTTCAACCGCGACCAGGGCCTGCCGCTGCGCGAGCTGACCGAAGACGCCGTCACCATGCTTCAGTCGATGAGCTGGCCGGGCAACGTCCGCCAGCTGCGCAACGTGATCGAGCGGGTGCTGATCCTGGGCGAGGGCACCGGGCCGATCGAGCCGCGCGACCTGCCGGGACCGGGCAATGGCAATGGCGGCGCCGAGGCCGAGGAGATCGCCCTGTCGGCCGGTCTGACCACGCTGCCGCTGCGCGAGGCGCGCGAGCTGTTCGAGCGGCATTACCTGATGGCGCAGATCAACCGGTTCGGCGGCAACATCTCCCGCACGGCCAGCTTCGTCGGCATGGAACGCTCGGCCCTGCACCGCAAGCTCAAGTCGCTTGGCGTCGTGACGACGACCAAGGCGGGCGCGCGTGTGGCGCAGGTGGAGGAGACCGAAAGCTGACCCTCGGGCGCGATTGACGATCTGCCGGGGCTCTGCCATGCAGGACCTCGGCCGGACCCATGAAACGAAGGGCACATGAAGGTCATCATCTGCGGCGCGGGCCAGGTCGGCTGGCAGATCGCCCGCCATCTTTCCCGGGAATCCAACGACGTGACGGTGGTGGACAACAACCCGTCTCTCGTCGCGCGGGCGACCGACACGCTGGACGTGCAGGGGATCACCGGGCACGCGGCTTATCCTGACGTGCTCGACCGCGCGGGCGCGCGGGACGCCGACATGATCATCGCCGCCACCTTCTCGGACGAGGTCAACATGGTGACCTGCCAGGTGGCCCATTCGGTCTTCTCGGTGCCGCGCAAGATCGCGCGGCTGCGCGCGCAGGCCTACCTGAATGCGGAATATTCCGATCTCTACAGGCGCGAACATCTGCCCATCGACGTCATCATCTCGCCCGAGCGTGAGGTGGCCGAGGCCGCGCTGCGCCGGCTCGGTTCGCCCGCGACGTTCGAGACGGAGAACTTCCTCGGCGGTGACGCGCAACTTCTGGGCATCCAGCTCGACCCCGACTGCCCGGTCCTGAACACGCCGCTGCGGCAGCTGACCGACCTGTTCTCGACGCTGCGCGCGCTCGTCGTCGGCGTCCGGCGCGACGGCACGCTGTTCGCACCCGAACCGGGCGACCAGCTGTTCGCGGACGACCAGGTCTATGTCTTCAGCCATGCCGACGATGCGGCGCGCACGCTGGAGATCTTCGGCAAGCCGACCCAGACGCAGGAGCGGATCGTCATCGTAGGCGGCGGCAATGTCGGCCTGAACGTCGCGCGCCAGCTGGAAAAGGGCGCGCGCCGCGTCCGCACCAAGATGATCGAGAAATCGCGCCAGCGCGCCGAGATCGCCGCCGACGCGCTGGAACGGACGATCGTGCTGAACGGCGACGGCCTCGATGCCGAGCTGCTGCGCGAGGCCGGGGCCGAGCGCGCCGACGCGATCCTGTGCGTGACCGACGACGACAAGACGAACCTGCTGGCCTCGGTCCGGGCCAAGGCCGAGGGTGCGAAACTGGCGATCGCGCTGGTGAACGACCCGACGCTCGTCTCGCTGATGGGCCCGCTCGATATCGACGCCTACGTGAACCCGCGATCGACGACGGTCAGTTCGATCCTGCGCCATATCCGGCACGGTCGGGTGCGCGGCGTCTATTCCATCGGCGACGGCGAGGCGGAGATCATCGAGGCGCAGGTGCTGTCGACCTCGCCCATCGCCGGCAGCCCGATCCGCGAGCTCGACCTGCCCGAGGGCGTGCTGATCGGTGCGGTGCTGAAGGGCCGCGAAGTGATCCGGCCAAAAGGCTCCACCCGGCTCGAGGATGGCGACGTGATTGCGATCTTCGCCATGGCCGCCGATGTTCCCAAGGTCGAGGCGCTGCTTCAGGTCTCGATCGATTTCTTCTGACCGATGACCGCGCGCGCTCGATCCCGTGGCCGCGTCGCCCTGCGCCTGCCCCTGCTGGTGATGCTGGTCTGCATCGCCGCCGTCGCGATGATGGTCCCGGCCGCCGTGGCCTCGCTCGGCGATTACGACCGCGAGGCGCGGGCTTTCTTCTACACCTCGCTCCTGGTGCTGGTTGTCGCGGGCCTCGCCGCGATTGCCGCGCAGGGCACGCGGCCCGCACGCACCGCCGCCGCGCAGCTCATCGGGCTTTTCGCCGCCTATCTGCTGCTGCCGGCCGTGCTCGCCCTGCCGGTCGTCGAGGCCGTGCGCGACACCCGGTTCCTGAACGCCTATTTCGACATGCTGTCCTGCCTGACCACGACGGGCGCCGAGATCTACGAGGTTGACCGGCTGATTCCGGCGGTACACCTGTGGCGCGGTCTGGTCGGCTGGCTTGGCGGGTTCATGATCTGGGTGACGGCGATGGCCGTGCTCGCCCCGCTGAACCTCGGCGGCTACGAGGTGTCGTCCGAGGCGCGGCTGCATGGCGAGATCATGCTGCCCTCGGGCGAGACATGGGCCACCGACCAGCGCCAGCGTCTGGCCCGTACGATCTCGCGGCTCGCGCCAATCTATATCGGGCTGACGATGGTGCTCTGGGTGCTTCTGGTGATGTCGGGGCAGGGGCCGCTGATCTCGGCGATCCACGCGATGTCGACGCTGTCGACCTCGGGAATCAGCCCGCTGCAGGACGGCCATGGCGGCGTGCTGCCCGAGGCGCTGATCGCGCTCTTCCTGTTCTTCGCGCTGTCGCGGCGGACCTTCACCAGCGGTGTCGGCCACGAGTTCCTGACCCGCATTCAGCGTGATCGAGAGGTCCGGCTCGCCGCCTTCGCGATCGTTGTTCTGACGGCGCTGATGTTCCTGCGGCACTGGGTCGGCGCGCTCGAGATCGACGAGCTTGGCAATCCGGTCGCGGCGCTGTCGGCGCTGTGGGGGACGTTCTTCACCGTCCTCTCCTTCCTGACGACGACCGGATTCGTGTCCGAGCACTGGGAGGCCGCGCGCGCCTGGTCGGGCCTGCCGACGCCGGGGATGCCGCTGATCGGCCTCTGCCTGATGGGCGGGGGCGTCGCAACGACGGCCGGCGGCATCAAGCTCATGCGGGTCTACGCGCTTTACAAGCACGGCGCGCGCGAAATCGGCAAGCTGGTCCACCCCAATTCCGTCGCCTCGGCCGGCCGTCTCGGCCGCCGAATCCGGCGCGAGGGCGCCTATATCGCCTGGATCTTCTTCATGCTGTTCACCATCGCGCTGGCCGTGATGATGGCGCTTCTGGCCCTTGCCGGGCTCGATTTCGAGGCGTCGATGGTGCTGGCGATCTCGGCGCTGACGACGACCGGGCAACTGGCCGACGTGGCCGCCGAAGTGCCGATCGACTACGCCATCATGTCCGACCCGGCCAAGGTCATCCTCGCCGCGGGCATGATCATAGGCCGTCTGGAAACACTGGTGGTCATCGCGCTTCTGAACCCCGCCTTCTGGCGCGGCTAGACCCCGGATTCAGCCAGTTCCGCAAACGATTGTTAACGGGGTGGAAATCCCCGCAGCTTCACACCATACTCAACCCCGGGATCAACCAGAAGGCCGGTTCACGGCAACGCATAAGCAACAAGGCAAGTTTCAATGGCCGAAAATAAACAGAACCTGCAGGACGCGTTTCTCAACCACGTCCGCAAGACGAAAGTCCCGGTCACCATCTTTCTCATCAACGGCGTGAAGCTCCAGGGCGTGATCACGTGGTTCGACAATTTCTGCGTGCTGCTGCGTCGCGACGGACAGTCGCAACTGGTCTACAAGCACGCGATCTCGACGGTGATGCCGGCGCAACCCATCAATCTCTACGATGGGGACGAGTGACCCGCGCGCTCGTCCTGCACCCTGAAATCCTGTCCGACCAGACGCGCCGGGATGCCGTGTTCGCGCTGGACGAGGCTGTGGCGCTGGCCGCCGCTCTGCCCGGGCTCGAGGTCGTCGGCGCCGAGATCGTGCGCCTGCAGCGGCCGCAGCCCGGCAAGCTCTTCGGCTCGGGCCGGATCGCTGATCTGGGCGAACGGATCGCGGCCGAGGAGATCGGGCTGGTCCTGATCGACGGCGCCGTCACGCCGGTCCAGCAGCGCAACCTCGAACGGGACTGGAAGACCAAGCTTCTGGACCGGACCGGTCTGATTCTTGAAATCTTCGCCGATCGCGCCCGCACCCGCGAGGGCGAGCTGCAGGTGGAACTGGCCGCGCTCAGCTACCAGCGGACGCGGCTTGTCCGGGCGTGGACCCACCTGGAACGCCAGCGCGGCGGGCTTGGCTTCGTCGGCGGCCCCGGCGAGACGCAGATCGAGGCCGACCGGCGCGCCATCGACGAGGCCGTGACGCGCATCCGCCGCCAGCTCGACAAGGTGGTGAAGACGCGCGAGCTGCATCGCGCCGCGCGGGCCAAGGTGCCGTATCCGGTCGTGGCGCTCGTGGGCTACACCAACGCCGG
Organism: Rhodobacterales bacterium HKCCE3408; assembly: GCA_015689705.1. Lineage (GTDB taxonomy): Bacteria > Pseudomonadota > Alphaproteobacteria > Rhodobacterales > Rhodobacteraceae > HKCCE3408. Next base: position 65,709 of record WVSN01000012.1, on the reverse strand, counting down.
AAAGTCGACGCTGTTCAACCGCCTGACCGGGGCGGAAGTGATGGCCAAGGACATGCTGTTCGCCACGCTGGACCCGACGATGCGCGCCGTTGCGCTGCCGCGCGGGCCGGAGATCATCCTGTCCGATACGGTGGGCTTCATTTCGGACCTGCCGACGCAGCTTGTCGCCGCCTTCCGCGCGACGCTCGAAGAGGTGCTGGCCGCCGATCTGATCGTCCATGTCCGCGACATCAGCCATCCGGAAACCGAAGCGCAGGCCGAGGATGTGCGCGAGATCCTCGAGGATCTGGGCGTGTCGGAGGATACGCCGCTGATCGAGGTCTGGAACAAGACCGACCGGCTCGCGCCCGATGCACTCGAGGAACGGCTGGCGGCGGCGGAGCGGCGGCCCGATTGCCTCGCCCTGTCGGCGACGACCGGGGCCGGCATCGACCGGCTGCTGGCCGAGATTGCACAGCGGCTGACCCCGCCGACGGAGACGACGCATATCGACCTTGCCGTCGCCGAGGGGCGCAAGCGCGCCTGGCTCTATGACCAGGGCGTGGTCGATGCGGAGCGCCGCGCGGGCGAGCGGCTGCACTTCAAGGTCACCTGGACCGACCGCCAGCGCCGCGCCTTCGACCGGCTCTGAGCCGGATCCCGACAATTCGAGGCATCTCGGGCCCATCCCGGGAACGAAGTCTTCAGCAGCCAGCGGACATTCTGCGCGCGATTCGGCAGTTCGGAGGGCCGGCATGTCCAGCATGGAACGGATCGCCGCCGGTCTCGCCGGGGCCGATGGTGCGCCGGGCGCGTTGCGGGCGATGCGCCGGCATCTCGGATTCGACCTCGCCTGGCTCAGCGAGCTGACGCCGCATCGCCGGGTCTTCCGCCTGGTGGATGCCGAGGGGGAGCAGGATCTTGCGGTTGGCGGGCGCGGGGGGCCGTCCGCCGGGACGCTTTGCCGCGCGGTGGCGACCGGTGATCTGCCCGCGCTGGTGCCGGACCTGCTCGAATTCGCGGTGCCGCTGTCCGATCCGATTCATCGGCTGCCCCTGCGCGGGCTGGTCGCCGTCCCGATCCGGCGGCCGGATGGACGGCTCTACGGTGTTTTCGCCGGCGCCTCGATCGGCCCCCGGCCCGACCTCACCGCGCGCGATCTCTCCATCGTCCAGAGCTTCGCGGCGATCGCCGAGGCCGATCTCGCCCACCGGCTCGAACGCCGTCGCGCCAGCTCCGAAGCCGCCGCGCGGATCGAGGCGCTGCTGACGACAGATGCGTTCCATCTCGTCTTCCAGCCCATCGTCGGGCTGCGATCGGGCGCGCTGATCGGGCACGAAGCGCTCTGCCGGTTCGACGACCGGCCCGAGGCGTCACCGGTCAAGTGGTTCGCCGAGGCGCGCGAGATCGACCGGGGGCCGGAGCTGGAAATGCGCGTCATCGCCCATGCGCTCGGGCACATGGCCGACCTGCCGCGCGGTAGTTACCTGTCAGTTAACGCCAGCCCCGGCTGCATCGCTGCAGACGGGTTCGAAGCATTGTTCGACACGGTGGATGCGCAGCGCGTGGTGCTGGAGGTGACCGACCACATGGCGGTGACCGGGTTCGACCGGATCCGCCCGCCGCTCGACGCGCTGCGGGCCAAAGGGGTGCGCATCGCAGTGGACGATGCCGGGGCGAAGCTGTCCGGTCTGCACCAGATCGACCGGATTGCGCCCGAGATCGTGAAGCTTGACCGGTCGCTGGTCGACGGGATCGACATGGACCGCGCGCTTCGGGCGCTCGTCGGCGCGATGGTGCAGTTCGCCCGGGAAAGCGGCGCGATGCTGGTGGCGGAGGGGATCGAGCGGGCGGAGGAGGCGAAGACCCTGGCCGCGCTCGGCGTCGATTGCGGGCAGGGCTTCCAATTTGGCCGCCCGGCGCCGCTTCAGCCCTGACGCGGCAGCGCGAGATACACGGAGTCGTACCACTTGCCGCCGAAGTGGAAGGTATTCTTCCCGTAGCCCGTCCGACGGAACCCGAGCCCTTCGAACAGCGCGAGCGATGCGGCGTTGTCCGGGTCGATATCGGCCGTGATCTCGGGCCAGTCGCGGGTCGCGAAGATATGCGCGATCACGGCCGCCATCGCCTCGCGCCCGAGGCCCTGCCGCCAGTGACCCGGATGCAGCATGATGCCGATCTCGGGCGCCTTCCAGACGCCGCACTTGCCGATAGCCTTGCCATCCCGCTCGACGATGAAGTCGTCTGAACTGGCGGGATCGGCGTTGACGACGGCCGCCAGCCAGCGCTCCGTCTCCTCCATCGAAGCGTGCGGCGCCTGAGACCAGAAGCGCATCGGTTCGGGGTCGGAGAAGATCTCGTGCATGTCCGCCGCATCCGCCATCCGCGCCCGGCGCAGCACAAGACGGTCGGTGCGCAAGATCGTCACGGTGGACTCAGCACGGTGACGCCGATATTGCCGGCCCGCGCAAGCTCGGGGTCGAGCGACATCGGGATGTATTCGCCGCGCCGCCACAACTCGCCCAGATCGTCGTAATGCGGGCTGAGCGGGTGGCCCGACTGGCCCGTGGCGATCACGAAGACCGAGCTGTCGGGATCGGCGAAATCGTAGACGCCCCGGTATCCGGCGGCATGGGTATTCAGGAACGGATCGGGCAGATTACCCGGGCTCGCCCCGCGCATCAGCGTATGGTCGCCGCCCGAGGTCGACTGGCGGATGTTCACGACCCACGAAAACAGCGCCGAACGGCCGAGCACGGGGTGCATGTGCACCGCCTCGTGCGCCGTGCCCCACCGCCAGCTCTCCATGTTCGGCCCGTAGCGTTCCTCGAGCCATTGCAGCGCGTCATCGAGCGCCAGCGCGGCGATCTCCGTGCAGGTCTCGACCTCGGTCGAGGGGATGACGTCGCACCATGCGCTCGCCCCGTCGACGTCGCGATAGACCCGCTCGAGGAACAGCGGTTCGACCACCTCGAATTCCGTGGCCAGCGGGCCGAGATCGTCGCGGATCAGCCGCTGTTGCAGCGCCCGCATCCAGGCGGCGTAGATCAGCGGCTCGGGCAGATGTTCGTTCATCTCGCCGTTCCACTCGCGCAGCAGCGCCAGCGCCTGCTGGCGGCGGCGCTCCATCGTGCCGGGGGCGGCGGGCTCTCCGGGGAACCACAGGTCGCGCGCCACCAGCGGCAGCACGTTCCGCGCGGCCGCCGAGACGGTGTCGAGCTGCGCCTCGATGAAACTGTCGCGGGTATGGACCTCGCGCGCACCCATCAGCCGCTCCAGCCGGGTGATCCGCTGCGTGTCGCCCCAGACATAGCTGACATGGAGCGGGAAAGGCCGGTCGACCGTCTTGTTGTTGGTGTTGCCGAGAATGCCGCTTTCAGGGTCCTCGATCCGCGGATTGCCCGAATAAGGCAGGATACCGAGCCAGCGGTTTTCCGGCAGCCAGCCACGCGACGGCATCCGGGCGAGCGTCTCGTGGTCGTCGTCGCGCCACGGCATGCGCCCGATGAGCTGCATGGCGATATTGCCCTCGGTATCGGCGACGACGAGGTTCTGGGCCGGCGCCACGAAATGCCGGCCGGCCTCGATCGCCTCTTCGACGCTGCCCGACCGCATGATCTCGAGCCCGGTGCGGATCGATGTGTTGGTGTCGGTCAGCGCCGTCCAGGCCATCGACATGACGTGACCGGGCGGGGTGACCGTGCCGAAATCCCAGTGCCGGCCGGGGATGACCGGCCCGTTTTCGGTGAAGCGCAGAGTGATCGTGACCGGGTCGGCGCCGGCCACGCGGATGATCTCGCGCCGGGTCTCGAACCGGGCCCAACCCTCCGGCGTCCGGTATTCCTCGGGATTCTCCGGGCTCAGCTCTTCGACATAGAGGTCGATATCGTCGAGATAGGCCGAGGTAATGCCCCATCCGACCTGCCGGTTCCGCCCGATCAGGACCACCGGCATGCCGGGGATCGACCCGCCGATCACGCCGCCCGTGCTCAGTTCCAGCCGGGCGAGATACCAGGTGGATGGCGCCGTCAGTTCCAGATGCGGGTCATTGGCGAGGATCGCCGCGCCCGAGGCCGAACGCGCCGGCGCCGCCGCCCAGACATTCGACGCGCCGCCCCGGCTGCGCTGCGCCCAGGCCACGAGCGGGCCGTCCGGCATGGCGGTGCTTTCGGCGTAGCGCGGCGGCGGCGTGTCGAAGAGGCTCGAGAAGCGTGGCAGTTCGCGCAGGCCGGTGCCCGGAGCGTCCGGCAGGATGTCGGCCAGCCGGGCCGGATCGCCGAGCATCATAGAGGTCCGCGCCCGCAGCACCTCGTCTTCCTGGTGTTCGGCCAGTTGCAGCGCCATCATCGCCGACACCGCGATACTGTCGGCCGGCCGCCAAGGCGCGATCTCGGGCGAGAACAGGAACAGCTCCGGCGCCCCGCGGCCGAGCGCCTCGGTCGAGACCAGCTCGATCCAGGCGTTCACCCCGCGCGCATAGGCCTCGAGTGCCGTGCGGCTCTCTGCATCGAAGGCCGAAACCGAGGCCGAGGCGTGACCGTAGAGATCGAGCCGGCGCATCAGGTCGTCGATTTCGACGGTCGCCGGGCCGAACAGTTCCGACAGACGGCCCTGTGCCGCGCGCCGCGTCATCAGCATCTGCCAGAGACGATCCTGCGCATGGGCGAAGCCAAGGCCGAAATAGACGTCCGCGTCGCTCTCGCCGAAGATATGCGGCACATCCGCGTTCGACCGCACGATCTCGACCGGGCCGGAAATGCCCGCAACGGTCCAGTCGCGGTCGTAATCCGGCAGCGACCGGCTCGCCATCCACCAGGCGAGAAGCACCGAGATGACGGCCAGCGCGATGGCGGCCGCAGCGATCCGGACAAGCCAGCGCAGGAAGGTCAGCATTTGAATTCGGGCCTGTGGCGGTTGGCCTTCCTGCTAGCGCGAAGGCCGCGGCGTCACAAGCCCGCCCGGGTGCGGCATCAGGGCAGGATGCGGGTGTAGCGGGTGCCTTCCAGCGTCGCGCCGACGATCAGACCGGCCTGCCCGTAGACCACGGCGATCACCGGGTCGATGAGCGTCGTGGTGTCGACGCCGATATCGCCGGCCTCGGTCGTGACGGCGTAGCGCACGCCCGCACCGGCCGACCAGCCCGGCGAGGCGCGGAAATTGGCAAGCGCGTCCTGCGTCATGAAGAACAGCGTATGGGCGTATTGCTGCGCGCCGATCTGGAAGCCGAAGCTGCCCGAAGTGGCGGAGTAGTAGTCCACCGTCGTGCCGCCGATCCGAAGCGCGCCGCGCCCATAGGCGCCGCCGAAGCCGAAGCCGGCCTCGGTCACGAGCGGCATGACCAGCATACCGGCCGCATCCTGCGCCAGCTGCTGCGTGCCCGGCACCTCGGAATACATGAACTGGATCGCGTTATCGACGCGGGCGTCGATCCGCGCGCCGCCGTCGGAATTGATGCCGCCGCCGCAGGCCGCAAGCGGCAGGGCTGCGGCCGAAAGGACGAGGGTGCGTCGGGTCAGATGGGTCATGTGTGCTCTCCTGCCAGATGATGCCTCAAGGGGGCCGGATCTGGAGCCCGGCTTCGCGTGTTACTCTACCCCGCGCGCGCGGCCTTGTCATCTCGCAAAACCCAAGCGGATGTGGATAGTTGGGGCGCCCCCCACCACGGGTTGCGCCACCCCATCTTCATCTTTGCTTTCAAAATACCTTCGGGGGTCCGGGGGCAGCGCCCCCGGCCGGTCAGCCGTTCAGCGCCTTCGCCACCCGGGGCGCGAAATAGGTCAGCACGCCGTCGCAGCCCGCGCGCCGGAACGCCATCAGGCTCTCCAGCATGACCTTGTCGCCGTCGATCCAGCCGTTGGCCGCCGCGGCCTCGATCATCGCGTATTCGCCCGACACCTGATAGGCATAGGTCGGCGCGCCGAAGGCGTCCTTCACCGCGCGTACCATGTCGAGATAGGGCAACCCGGGCTTCACCATCACCATGTCGGCCCCCTCGGCGAGGTCGCGGGCGACGCAGGCCAGCGCCTCGTTCCGGTTCGCCGGATCGATCTGATAGGTCTTCTTGTCCCCCTTCAGCGCCCCCGACGCGCCCACCGCGTCGCGGAACGGCCCGTAGAAGGCCGAGGCGAACTTCGCCGCGTAGGACATAATCGTGACGCCCTGGTGCCCCTCGGCCTCGAGCGCGGCGCGGATGGCCCCGATCCGGCCGTCCATCATGTCCGACGGCCCGAGGATGTCGGCCCCGGCCTCGGCCTGGGCCAGCGCCATCTTCACCAGCGCCTCGACCGTCTCGTCGTTCACGATGACGCCGTCCCGGACGATCCCGTCATGGCCGTTGGCATTGTAGGGATCGAGCGCGATATCGGTCATCACCGCGATCGCGATCCCGGCGTCGCGGATCGCGCGGATGGCGCGATTGGACAGGTTGTCGGGGTTCCAGGCTTCCTCGCAGAGCTCGGTCTTGAGCGAGGCGTCGGTATAGGGAAAGAGGCAGATCGCCGGGATGCCGAGATCGGCCGCCTCGCGCGCGGCCTCCACGATCAGGTCGACCGAGCGCCGCTCGACCCCGGGCATCGACACGACTTTCTGCCGCTCGTTCGTCCCGTCGCAGACGAAGACCGGCCAGATCAGGTCGTTGACCGACAGTTCGGTCTCGCGGACGAGGTTTCTCAGGGATGGGGTTGCGCGGGTGCGGCGGAAGCGGGTCGTGGGGAAGGGCCCTCTGGTCATGGAACCCGCACCTCTTGTTGTTTCGAAGCCACGTCAGGCGTCGCACAGCCGCGCGTCCATCTCAAGGCTGGAAACCCGCCCGCACCGTGACTAGAAACACCCGTGACGCAGGAAACGGGTTTCTCCTTGGATTTCGCCATTCTCGATCAGGTGCGGCAGGTCATCGATCTGCGCTCCTTTTCAAACCTCTGGTACTGGATCGTGCTGGCCGCTTTGTGGTCGTCGGTCAGCCACTGGTGCCTCGGCGTGCCCTACGATCTCGTCCTGCGCGCCCGGCGCGGCCACGACCAGGCGGCGCACGACCTTCAGGTGCTGGCCGAGGTGAACGTGAACCGGCTTCTGTCACTGGTGCAGTATTCCGGCGTCGCGGCGACCGCCTTCACCGCCTTCCTGCTCACCGGTCTCGTGGTCATGGGCTGGTTCTACGACAGCGAGTTCTGCCAGGCGCTGTTCCTTCTGACCGCGCCGCTCGTCCTGATCGGCATCTGGTCGCTGCACACCGCCCGCCGCCTGCGCGAGCGCAATTTCGAGGACGTGCCGGGGGCGCTGCGGGTACACCGGCTCGGCGTGCAGATCATGGGCATCGTCTTCATCTTCATCACCGCCTTCTGGGGCATGTACGTGAACGTCACGGTCGATCCGCTGCTGCGGGGAACTTGACTCCGGACAGGCAGGCGGTATGGGCCTGCGCATGACGACCTCCCCGGCACAGATTTCCGTCGGCGGCGCACCCGAAGGGTTCGACGCGCGCGTTCTCCTCGACGAGGTGGCCCGGGCGGACGGTCCGGTGGTCCATGTCGCGCGCGACGACAAGCGGCTGGCCGCGATGGCCGCCGCGATCGCCTTCTTCGATCCCACGATGCCGGTCCTGACCTTTCCGGCCTGGGACTGCCTGCCCTATGACCGCATGTCGCCCAATGCCGAGATCTCGGCGGCGCGCATGTCGACGCTGGCGGCGCTGGCCGGTGGGCTGTCCGGGCGCTTCGTGCTGCTCACGACGCTCAGCGCGGCGATGCAGTACGTGCCGCCCCGCGCGATGCTCGACGATGCGCGGTTCGCGGCCAGGGTCGGCGGACGGATCGACGACGACGCGCTCCGCGCTTTCCTCGTCCGCATGGGCTATACCCAGGCGCCGACGGTGACCGAACCGGGCGACTATGCCGTGCGCGGCGGCATCATCGACGTCTGGCCGCCGGGCGAGTCGGGGCCGGTGCGGCTCGATCTCTTCGGCGACGTGCTCGACGGCGCGCGCCGTTTCGACGCGGCCACGCAGCGCACGGTCGAGACGCTGGAGCGGGTGGAACTCGCGCCCATGTCCGAGATCGTGCTGGACGACGCCGCGATCACCCGTTTCCGCCAGAACTACCGGATCGAGTTCGGCGCCGCCGGAACCGACGATCCGCTGTACGAAGCGGTCAGTGCGGGCCGGAAACATGCCGGCATGGAACACTGGCTGCCGTTCTTTCACGAGAAACTGGAGACGCTGTTCGACTACCTGCCGGGCGCGAGCGTGACGCTTGACGCGCAGACCGTTGCGCAGCGCGACAGCCGGTGGGAGTCGATCGTCGACCAGTACGACGCCCGCAAGACCGCGCTGACACAGAAGGGCCGGCTCGACAGCGTCTACAAGCCGATCCCGCCGGAAACGCTGTATCTGACTGATACGGCGTGGACCGACGCGCTCGGTGACCGGCGTGTGATGGCGTTCAGCCCGCTGCCGCAGGCCTCCGGCCCCGGCATGATCGACGCCGGCGGGCGCACCGGCCGGACTTTCGCGCCCGAGCGCCAGCAGGAATCCGTGAGCCTCTTCAAGGCCCTGGCCGACCATGTTCAAGCGCGGGCGCAGAGCGATGCGGTGGTCATCGCCTCGTTCTCCGACGGCGCGCGGGAGCGTCTGTCGGGGCTTCTGGAGGATGAGGGGCTGTCCGGACTGAAACCCATCGACGATGCCCGCGGCATCGCCGGGCCGGGCCGCGTTCATCTTGCGGTCTGGCCGCTCGAGGAAGGGTTCACCGGCAAGGGCCTTACCGTCATATCCGAACAGGATGTGCTCGGCGACCGGCTGATCCGTCCCAAGCGGAAGACGCGCCGGGCCGAGAACTACCTGACCGAGGCGCAGTCGCTCAGTCCGGGCGACCTGATCGTCCATGTCGATCACGGTGTAGGCCGCTACACCGGGCTTGAGACCGTGACCGCGATGGGCGCGCCGCATGAATGCATTGCGCTGGAATATGCCGGGGGCGACCGGCTGTTCCTGCCGGTGGAGAATATCGAGCTTCTCAGCCGCTACGGTCACGAGGAAGGGCTTCTCGACCGGCTCGGTGGCGGTGCATGGCAGGCGAAGAAGGCGAAGCTCAAGCAGCGCATCCGCGAGATCGCCGACCGGCTGATCCGCGTCGCGGCCGAGCGGGAGTTGCGCCACGCCCCGGTGCTCGAGCCGCCGGGGGAGATGTGGGAGGCCTTCGCCGCCCGCTTCCCCTACGAGGAGACCGACGACCAGCTTTCGGCCATCCACGACGTGATGGAGGATTTCGCGCGCGGCCGGCCGATGGACCGGCTCATCGTTGGCGACGTGGGCTTCGGCAAGACCGAGGTCGCGATGCGCGCGGCCTTCGTCGCCGCCGCCGCCGGTCAGCAGGTCGCGGTGATCGCGCCGACCACGCTTCTGTCGCGCCAGCACGCCCAGACTTTCCGCGACCGGTTCCGCGGCTTCCCGATGAACGTCCGGCAGCTGTCGCGCTTCGTCTCGCAGCGCGAGGCGGAGGAGACGCGGAAGGGCATGGCCGACGGCTCGGTCGATATCGTCATCGGCACGCATGCGCTGCTGGCCAAGGGCATCCGGTTCAAGAATCTCGGCCTTCTGGTCATCGACGAGGAGCAGCGCTTCGGCGTCACCCACAAGGAGCGGCTGAAGGAGATGCGGTCCGAGGTCCATGTCCTCACGCTGTCCGCGACACCCATCCCGCGCACGCTGCAGATGTCGTTGTCGGGTGTGCGGGACCTGTCGCTCATCGGGACGCCGCCGGTCGACCGGCTGGCGATCCGGACCTATGTCAGCGAATTCGACCCGGTCACGATCCGCGAGGCGCTGCTGCGCGAGCATTATCGCGGCGGGCAGTCCTTCTTCGTCGTCCCGCGTATCCAGGACATGCCGGAGATGGAGGAGTTCCTCCGCGAGCAGGTGCCCGAGGTGACCTTCGTCACCGCCCATGGCCAGATGGCGGCGGGCGAGCTCGACGACCGGATGAACGCCTTCTACGACGGCAAGTACGACGTGCTGCTGGCCACGACGATCATCGAGTCGGGCATCGACATCCCGACGGCGAACACGATGGTCATCCACCGCGCCGACATGTTCGGCCTCGCGCAGCTTTACCAGATCCGCGGCCGGGTCGGGCGGGCGAAGACCCGCGCCTATGCCTACCTCACCACAAAGGTGCGCCAGAAGCTGACGCCGGCCGCCGAGAAGCGTCTGCGCGTCCTCGGCTCCCTCGACAGCCTCGGCGCCGGTTTCACCATCGCGAGCCAGGATCTCGACATCCGGGGTGCCGGCAACATCGTGGGCGAGGAACAGTCCGGCCATGTCCGCGAGGTTGGGTTCGAACTGTACCAGTCCATGCTGGAAGAGGCGATCGCGTCCATCCGCGCCGGCACGGCCGAGGCGCTGACCGACGATGACGGGCAATGGGCGCCGACGATCAACCTGGGCGTTCCGGTGCTGATCCCGGAGGAGTATGTGCCCGATCTCGACGTGCGGTTGGGGCTCTACCGGCGACTGTCTCAGCTGACGACCAAGGTCGAGCTCGAGGGCTTCGCGGCCGAGCTGATCGACCGGTTCGGCAAGCTCCCGCGCGAGGTGAACACACTGATGCTCGTCGTGCGGATCAAGGCGATGTGCAAGCGCGCCGGGATCGCCCGGATGGATGCCGGGCCGAAGGGCGCGACGATCCAGTTCCACAACGACAAGTTCGCCAATCCCGGCGGCCTCGTGGAATTCGTGCAGAACCAGAACGGGCTCGCGAAGGTCCGCGACAACAAGATCGTCGTCCGCCGCGACTGGAAAAGCGATGCCGACCGGATCAAGGGCGCCTTCGCGGTGGCCCGGGACCTCGCCGAGAAGGCGGAAGCGAAGGCGGCCTAGACCGCCTCGCGCGGCATTTTCCGCATCACCAGCCACGCCAGCGCGCAGAGCACCGCGACCGACACCGCGAGGGGCAGGGGCGTGCCTTTGAAGAACTGCCCGATGATCCCGCCCAGGACCGCGCCGCCCACCGTGGCCAGCGCCCCCATCACGGATGAGGCCAGCCCCGCGATATGCCCGAGCGGTTCGAGCGCGAGCGCATTGAGGTTGCCGATGGTGAATCCGAGCATCGCGAACAGCGTGATCGTCCAGGTGAAATAGACCCAGAACTCGGCAGCGCCGAAGAGACCCGTCGCGAAGACCAGCGTCATGAAGATCGAGACGAACACCTGCAATCCGACCGCCACCCGGATGAGCGGCCGCATTCCCAGTCGCAGGACGAAACGACCGTTAAGCGGCGCGGCCGGCATCGCGACGATGGCGATGATGAAGAAGTAGACCGGGAAGCCCTCGGCCCGTCCGTAGGTGAAATCGAAGACCTGCTGGATTGAGGAGATCGTGCCGAAGAGCGCGCCGAAGATCAGCGTCTGGGTCAGGATCGACAGCTGCATCTGCCGGTGGCCGAGCGCCTCGCGCAGGCCTTCGGCCAGCTCCGCGGCCCGGATGCGGCGGCGGTTTTCGGGCGGCAGGGTTTCGGGCTGACGGATCATCATCCAGCTTTGCGATATGACGGCGAAAACGAGGAACGCGATGAAGATCGCGCGCCAGCCGAAGCCCGCGATGATCGCCGCGCCCAGAAGCGGGGCGACGGCCGGGAAGATCGTGAAGATCATCATCACGAAGGACACGATCGAGGCCATCTGACGCCCGGAATAGAGGTCCCGGATCATGGCGAGCGCAACGACCCGCGGGCCCGACGCGCCGAGGCCCTGCAGGACGCGGGCGGCCAGCACGAGCTCGAGCGTCGGCGCCGCCCAGGCCATCGCGGCCCCGATGACATAGAGCCCCGCGCCCACGAGGATCACCGGTTTCCGCCCGAACGCGTCCGAGATCGGCCCGACGAACAGCGTGCCGATGCCCATGCCGATGATGAAGCTCGTCAGGATGAATTGCGCCAGCGTCGGCGCCTCGGGCGTCAGTTCCTCGGCGATCTCGGGCAGGGCCGGGAGCATCGCGTCGACGGAAAACGCGATGGTCGCGAACATCATGCCCATCAGGGCGATGAATTCCGGTTTCGAGAGGGCCGGGCGGGTGGCGACGTTCGCCTCGGCCGTCATTCCGCCGCGTCCCGTTGTCGGTCGACCTGCGCCGCGATGTCGTCGATCACGCGCTCCCACAGATCGGTGGGCTGCGCGCCCTGCACGACATGCTGGTTGGCGATGACGAAGGTGGGGACGCCGGACACGCCGCGTTCGCGCGCATGAGCATCGCGGGCGCGGATATCCTCGAGATCGGCATCTGAGTCGAGGAGGCGGGCGATCATCTCGCGGTCGAGGCCGCGATCCGCGGCGATGTCGAGCAGCACCTCGTGGTCACCGATATCACGGCCCTCCTGGAAATAGGCGCGCATGAGCGCGACCTTCACCGGCGTCTGCCGCCCTTCGAGCCCGGCCCAGTGGATCACGCGATGCGCGTCGAGCGTGTTGGGCGTCCGGGCGATCCGGTCGAAATCGATCTCGATGCCCGCGGCTCGGGCGTGTTCCGCGATCCGGCCATAGACCTTGGCCGCACCTTCCGGGCCGCCGAACTTCGCTTCGAGATACTCCTTCCGGTCCACGCCTTCGCGCGGCATGTCGGGGTTGAGCTGGAACGGGTGCCACTCGATCGCGAAGGGATGATCGGGCCGCGACTCGAGCGCGCGGGCGAGATTGGTCCAGCCGATCAGGCACCACGGGCAGATCGGGTCTGAGAGAATGTCGAGGCGGATCATGGCATGCGTTCCTTCGCGATCGGGACCAGGCGCTTGCGGTCAAGCTTGCCGTTTCGGCTGCGGGGCAGCGCGTCGAGGTGGAAATACAGGCGCGGCTGCTTGTAACGGGCGAGGCGGCCTTCGGCGAAGGCGGCCAGCCCAGCCTCATCTGACGTGCCCGCATGGGCGAGCGCAACCACGAATGTGCCGGGCCGGACCTCGAGGCTGAACGCCGCGCAATCCTCGAGCCCCGGCGCGCCCTCGAACGCCTCCTCGATTTCACGCGGCGACACGCGGAAACCGCCGGCATTCATCAGGTCGTCGGACCGGGCGGCGAAGCGGATGGCACCGTCCGGGTCGCGGGTCACCATGTCGCCGGTCAGGAACCACTCGGCGCTGAGCGGCAGGTCGGGGCCCTTGTCGTCGAGATACCCGAGCATCAGGCCCGGATCCGAGCGGTGGATGGCCAGCGCGCCGGTCTGACCGACCGGCATCTCCGCACCGTCGGCGGCGAGGACCGCGATCCGGCGGCCGGGCTGCGGATAGCCGGCGCTGCCGTCCGGCGCGGGGCGGGTGGGGCTGCCCGAGATGTAGGTCGAGCATTCCGACATGCCGAGCGCCTCGTGGATGTCCGTCCCGGTCGCCGTGCGCCAGCGCTGGCGCAGCTCGGCCGGCAGCGGCTCTCCGGCAGCAAGGCCATGGCGCAGCTTCGGCAGGTCGAGCGGCCCGTCCTGCTTGAGGATCCGGCGATAAACACCCGGAACAGCGGCGAAAAGGCTCGCATCATGGCGCTTCAGCAGAAGCGGCAGGCGCTCGGCCGGTGTGCCTTCCTCGGGGATCAGGGCCGTCGCCCCGATGGCCCAGGGATCGAGGAGGCCGGTGCCGAGCGTGAAGGTCCAGTTGAACGCCCCGGCATGGAGAAGCCTGTCCTCCGGTGTCAGCCCGTACCAGCCGTCCCACATCATCCGCCGCGCCCAGACCGCGCGATGCGCATGCGCCACGGCGCGCGGCACGCCGGAAGAGCCAGAGGTAAACACGATGTAGGCCAGCCGGCCGGGATCGCCCATCGCGTAGTCCGCCGGCGAATTGTCCATGAGGCCCGCCAGATCGCGCAGAACCGGTGCGCCACTGTCCGGCAGGGCGATGCCGTCATGGGCGAGGATGAGGGTCGGCGGCACGCGCGCGGCCATCTTGCTGATTTCGGGCCCGGTCAGCGCCGCGGCGGTCGGGACCGGCACCATGCCCGCCGCGATCGCGCCGAGAAAGGCGACCGGGAAATCGGGTGTGTTGCCAAGCCGCAGGAGCACGCGCGCGCCAGCATCTGCGTGCGACAGCAGTCCCGTCGCCATCCCGCGCACGGCCGCAGTCAGCCGCGCATAGCTCCATCGCTGCGCCTTCGCTGGTCCGATGACGGCAAGCGCGATCTTGTCCGGGACAGCCCCGCCGGCCTCCAGCACGTAGCGAGCGAGATTGAACGGGGCGGGGCAGGGCGTGGACATGGCACCGGCCCTAGTTGAACATCGCCCGCAGGTCCACGCTGCTCTCGACGCCGATGCGGTCGATATGCGTGTCGAGGAACGACTCCGCCGCCGCACGGCCGGCCACGCGAAGCTGGTGAAGCACCTGCGGCACGGGCACGAGCTTGGTGGCGACGGACAGCTGTTCCATCAGCTTGTCGTCCGAGATCATGTGGATCAGCACCCGTTTCATCGCGCCCTGCGGGATGCGGTCGGCGTCGAGAAGCCGCTGGACGAACTCGATCGCGCGCAATTCGCGCAGGAGCGAGGAATTGAAGCTGATCTCGTTGATCCGGTTCTGGATCTCGCGCGCGGTCGTCGGCAGCTCCTCGCGGTGAAGCGGGTTGATGTTGATGACCACGACATCATCCGGCAGGTGCCCGGCATAGAGCGGAAACAGCGCCGGGTTGCCGGTGTAGCCGCCGTCCCAATAGGCCTCGTCGCGCCCGGTATCGGGGTCGCGGATCTCGACCGCCCGAAACAGCGTCGGCAGGCAGGCCGAGGCCATGAGAGCGCCCGGCGTGATGTCGTCGCCCGAAAAGACGCGGATCTTGCCGGTCCGGACATTCGTCGCGCAGATGTGGAAGTCCGGGCCCGCATCGCTGCAGACATCATCGTAGGAGAACCGGGCCACGATGGGCTCCAGCGGGTTGGAATAGACCGGGCCCGAGGAATAGGGGCTGACGACACGCGCCAGCCCGTCGGCCCAGGCGAAGGGCAGCGAGGCCTCGATCATCGCCGAGATGGCCATGGGCGAGATCGCCGACAGCCACGGCGCCAACTCGGGTGCGTCGATCGCGCCGACCTGCGCCCAGAACCAGGCGAGGTTTTCCAGCGCCATCTCGCGCGAGCCATGGGCGAGGCCGACCTTCACCGCCGCGCCGTTGAGCGCCCCGGCCGAGGTGCCGGAGATGCCCGCGATCTCGATCTCGGGCTCTTCCAGGAGCCGCTCGAGCGCGCCCCAGGTGAAGGCGCCGTGGGCGCCGCCGCCCTGAAGCGCGAGGTTGATCCGGCGGGGCGCCGTCACAAGGCCGTCCAGCCGCCGTCCACGCTGATCGTCGTGCCGGTGATCTGCGCGGCGGCGTCCGAGCAGAGGAAGATCGCCGTCCCGCCCAGTTGTTCGACCGTGGCGAATTCCTTCGACGGCTGCCGCGCCAGCATGACCTCCCGGACGACGGTGTCGCGGTCCATGTCATGGGCCTTCATCTGGTCGGGAATCTGCGCCTCGACCAGCGGGGTCAGCACGTAGCCCGGACAGATCGCGTTCGCCGTGATCGGCTCTTCGGCCGTCTCGAGCGCCGTGGTCTTGGTCAGGCCCACGATCCCGTGCTTGGCCGCGATATAGGCCGACTTGAAGGGCGAGGCGGTCAGCCCGTGAGCCGAGGAGATGTTGATGATCCGGCCCCACCCGGCATCGCGCATCTTCGGCAGCGCCGCGGCAGTGGTGTGGAAGGCCGAGGACAGGTTGATCGCGATGATCGCGTCCCACTTCTCGACCGGGAACTTGTCGATCGCCTCGACATGCTGGATGCCGGCATTGTTCACGAGGATGTCGCAGGCACCGGCCTCCTCGACCAGCATCCGGCACTCGTCGCCCTTCGACATGTCGGCCTTCACGTATTTGGCCTGCACACCGAAATTCTCGGCGATCTCCTTGGCCAGCGCATGGTCCTCGTCGCGGTCGGTGAAGCTGTTCAGGACGATGTCCGCCCCGGCGCGCGCCATCTCGCGCGCGATGCCCAGACCGATGCCCGAGTTCGATCCGGTGATGACCGCCTGCTTGCCTTTCAGCGTGGTCGTGATCGCCATGTCGCTGCCCTTTCCTGTGCTGTTGCAGCAGAAGCTAATGCTGCGGTTGCGAAAGGGGAAGGGCCGCCACGGTCACAAAAAAAACGCCGGCACAAGGCCGGCGTTCAGTTATTGAGGCAGGTTTCATACAGGCAAGAAACCTATCGAGCAGTGGGGATGTTATACGCCGCGCGAAGCCTTCTGTTCAACCTAAAAGTTTGAAAAGGCTCACACCCGCGGATAGCCTTTGAATGCGGGGCCAATACGACAACAGGCAAGGGAGTTTCCGGATGATGCACGAACTGTTCCGCCGCACGGGCTGCGCCGCGGCGCTGTTGCTGATCCTCGGGCAGGGGGCGGCGGCCGAGCCGTCCTATGGCATCGCTATGTATGGCGAGCCCGCCCTGCCACCAGATTTTGAGCATCTGCCCTATGCCAACCCCGACGCCCCCACCGGCGGGCGCATCATCACGGGCGAGGTCGGCAGCTTCGACAGCCTGAACCCGCATTCCCGCCTCGGCAGCGTTCCGTGGCAGCTTCGCTTCCTCGCCTACGAATCGTTGCTTGGCCGGTCGTGGGACGAACCCTTCACGCTGTACGGCCTTCTCGCCGAATCGGTCGAGGCCGATCCGGACGGGCTGTGGGTCGAGTTTCATCTCAATCCGGCGGCGGAGTTTTCCGACGGCAGCCCGGTGACGGTCGAGGACGTGATCTGGTCCTACGAGACGCTCGGCACCGTCGGCCACCCGCGCTACCTGAACGCCTGGACGAATGTGGAGTCGATCGAGCCCGTAGGCGAACGCGGCGTGCGGATCACCTTCATCGAGCCCGACCGCGAGATGGCGCTGATCATGGGGCTGCGGCCCATCCTGAAGGCGTCGCAATGGGCGGAGACCGATTTCGAGACATCGGGCCTCGACGTCATCCCGATCGCCAGCGCGCCCTACGTCATCAGCGATTTCCAGGCCGGGCGCTACGTGACCCTGTCGCGCAATCCCGACTACTGGGGCGCCGACCTGCCGTTCCGCCGTGGCACCAACGTCATCGACGAGGTGCGGATGGAGTTCTTCGGCGACGCCACCGCGATGTTCGAGGCCTTCACGGCCGGCGAGATCAACACCATCCGCGAGACCAACGCCCAGTCCTGGGAGACGCGCTACGACTTCCCGCGCGTCCAGTCGGGCGAGGTGGTGCTGTCGGTCGTCCCGCATGAACGGCCCTCGGGCATGGTCGGCTTCGTGATGAACACCCGCCGCGCGCCCTTCGACGACTGGCGCGTCCGGCAGGCGCTGATCGAGGCCTTCAGCTTCGAGTTCATCAGCCAGACGGTGAATGACGGCCGCGACCCCCGGGCGATTTCCTATTTCTCGAACTCGGTCCTGGGCATGCGCGACGGCCCCGCCGAGGGTCGCGTGGCCGAATTCCTCGAACCCTTCGCCGCCGACCTTCTGCCCGGCGCGATGGAGGGCTACACGCTGCCCGCCTCGGACGGGACCGAGCGCAACCGCGATGGCATCGCGCAGGCGATGGATCTTTTCACCGAGGCCGGCTTCACCGTCGAGAACGGGGTGATGACGCAGCCTGACGGCACGCCCTTCACCTTCGAGATCCTGCTGCAGCAGGGCTCGTCCGAGAACCAGTCCATCGTCAACATCTACGCCGAGGCGCTGGACCGGCTCGGGATCGCGGTGACCGTCAACACCGTCGATGCCGCGAACTACCGTGAACGCACCGACAGCTTCGACTTCGACATGGTCTACAACCTCTGGGGCCTGTCGCTGTCGCCCGGCAACGAGCAGCGGCTCTACTGGGGCTGCGACATGGCCGAGACCGAGGGCAGCCGGAACCTGATGGGCGCCTGTCATCCGGCGATCGAGGCGATGATCGACCGGATGCTGACCTCGGACAGCCAGGACGATTTCGTCGCCGCCGTCCGCGCGATGGACCGCGTGCTGATGAGCGAGCGCTACGTGATCCCGATCTGGTTCTCGCCGGTCAGCCGCATTGCCCATGTGCGCGAGCTGCACTACCCCGAGGAGCTGCCTATCTACGGCGACTTCATCGGCTGGCAGCCGGACGTCTGGTGGTGGGAAGAGGACTAGCCCGCGCGGCCTATTCGGCCGCGTCCGGCACCTGCTCCTCGAGCGCCTTCTTGGCGTCCTCGCCGTTCGGGTAGACGAGGCCGGCGGAGATAATCAGCTTCGCCGCGTCCTCGACCGACATGTCGAGGTAGATCACGTCCTTCTGCGGGAAGATCAGAAGAAAGCCGCTGGTCGGGTTCGGGGTCGTCGGCACGAAGACCGAGACCATCGGTTCCGGCCCGAGCTTGGCGGCGAGTTCGCCCTTGCTCGACGTGGAAATGAACCCGATCGCCCAGATGCCCTTGCGCGGGTATTCGATCAGGCAGGCCTTGTCGAAATTCTGCTCGCCCTGGGCCAGCACCGTTTCGACGATCTGCTTCAGCCCGCCATAGATCGAGCGCAGGACCGGGATCGACAGGACCAGGCTTTCCGCCCAGGAAATCAGTGACCGGCCGATGATGCCCTTGGCCACCCAACCGACGAGCACGGTGAAGATCAGGAAGGTCGCGACGCCGAGGCCGCGGATGTTGATCTCGAGCCCCGTCCATTCCTGGAACAGGATGACCGGGTTGTAGGCGCGCGGCACGAAGGGCAGGACCCAGGAGTCGATCCAGCCGATCAGCGTCCAGAGCAGCCAGATCGTGATCCCGATCGGCGCGATGACAACAAGCCCGGTGAAGAAGCTTGCCCGCAGCGAGGCGAAGAAGCCACGGCGGGGCGGCGGCGGGGTTTCGGGCAATTGCATGGGTGGGCAGCACGGGACAAAGGGCGGGACGGTGGATACTTAAGTCCTGCGCTGCATCCGCACAAGCGGGCCATTCGTTCGCTACGCGCCTGAATCCCGGGCAATCGCGGCGGCAAGACGGGCATTGTTTCGAACAAGCGCGATATTGGTTTCCAGTGTGCGCCCGTCGGTCGCTTCGAAGAGGTGTTGAAGCAGGAACGGCGTTACGGCCTTGCCGGTGACGCCCTCGGCCTCGGCCGCTGTGAGCGCTTCGGTGATCAGCGGCTCCATAACGTCGCGCGGTATTTCATTCGCCTCGGGCACCGGGTTCGCCACCAGCTGCCCGCCTGAAAGCCCGAGGGCCGCGCGCATCCGGGCTTCGGCGGCGATGGCGGCGGGGCTTTCCATCCGCAGCGGCGCGGTCCGGCCGCTGTCGCGCGACCAGAAGGCGGGGAAGGCGGCCTGCCCGTAGGCGATGACCGGCACGCCGAGCGTCTCGAGCACTTCGAGCGTCTTGTCGATGTCGAGGATCGCCTTGGCGCCGGCCGCGACGACGGTGACCGGGGTTCGTGCAAGCTCGTGCAGATCGGCGGAGATGTCGAAGCTCTCCTCCGCGCCGCGATGGACGCCGCCGATCCCGCCCGTGGCGAAGACGCGGATGCCGGCGAGATGGGCGCAGATCATCGTGGCGGCGACGGTCGTCGCCCCAGTCACACCCTGGGCGAGTGCAGCGGGCAGGTCGGCTCGGCTGAGCTTCCAGACGTCCTTCGATTGCGCCAGCGCTTCAAGATCGGCGTCATCCAGTCCGACGCGGATCTTTCCACCCATGACGGCGATGGTCGCGGGAACCGCGCCCGCGGCCCGAACCTCCTCCTCGACCGCCCGCGCGGTCTCGAGGTTCTGCGGCCACGGCATCCCGTGCGTGATGATCGTCGACTCGAGCGCCACGATTGGCTTGCCCGCAGCCATCGCGTCGGCCACCTCGGCCCCGGGCTGGATCAGGTCGTGCATATTCTACCCCGCAACGTAGTCCGCCGCCGCCGACAGCGCGGATTCAAGCGCGTCGGCCCGGTCCTCGCCGCGCAGTTCGGCGGCGATATGGGCGGCCATGAAGGTGTCGCCCGCGCCGGTGATCCGCACGGCCTCGACCCGCGGCGGATGGCGCGCGATCTGGCCGTCCGCGTCGGCATCCACCGACGCGGCGGCGCCCTGCGTCACCAGCACACGCCGCCAGCCGGCGGCGATCAGTGCTTCCGCTCCGGCTTCGGCGGTCTCGGGCTCTGTCCCGGTCAGCAACCCGGCCTCCTCGCAATTGACGTAGAGCGTGGCGCGCGGGTGCGGCAGGAGGTGCAGGAGCCGCCGCACCTTTCCGGGCGAGGCCGGCGCGATGCGCAAGTCGGCCGCGGTGAAGGCGGGGCTGGCCGCGATTTCGGTCAGCAGCGCCTCGGTCAGGTTCCCGTCAAGCGCGACCGGCCCCGGCCAGGGCTGCTCTGCCGCGCCAAGCCGGCCGTCCATCAGCGGCGCGAGGATCCGCGCCCCCGCGGCCTCGAGCGAATGGGCATCGGCGATGGCCGCGATCAGCGATCCCTTCGCCTCGATCGCCATGTACTGATCCGTCGGCAGCTCCGCATCGGCCAGCATGTATTCCGTCATCAGCCCCATCTCGGCGCATTCGCCGGCCAGCGCGGTGCCCTCCGGGTCGCGGCCCACGACCGACAGAAGCGCGGGCCGAAGCCCGAGCCGGCGCAACGTCATCGCAATGTTCAGCGCGACGCCGCCCGGCACCCGCGTGATCCGCCCGGGCTTGTCGTTGCCCGTGACCATCGGAAGATCGGTGCGCCCGATCACGTCCCAGAGGACCGAGCCGATACACAGGATGTCGGGGCGCGCATGCATGCCCGCCGTGGTAGCCATGGCCCCGCGCGCCGTCCAGCCCCGGGATGCCTGAGGGGGCAGGGGGCTTGCATTCGCCCCCGAAACCCCGTAACGCCCCGCACACTTCTCAGGCGGAGGCGGGCCTGGCGGGGAGACATCCCGTGCAGGTCCACCGGTTGGACACCCGTCCTATCCTCCGCCCCAGGCGCAAACCGGAAAGGAATATGGCATGGCGCTGCCCGACTTCTCCATGCGTCAGCTTCTTGAAGCTGGCGTTCACTTCGGCCACCAGACGCAACGCTGGAACCCCCGCATGGGCGAGTTCATCTACGGCGAGCGGAACGGCATCCACATCATCGACCTTACGCAGACCGTGCCGATGCTCGACGCGGCGCTTCAGGTCATCCGCGAGACCGTGGCCCGCGGCGGCCGCATCCTCTTCGTCGGCACCAAGCGGCAGGCGCAGCGCCCGATCGCCGAGGCGGCCGAGAAGTGCGCGCAATACTACATGAACCATCGCTGGCTCGGAGGCACGCTGACCAACTGGAAGACGGTGTCGAACTCGATCGGTCGTCTGAAGGAAATCGACGAGCGCATGGGCGAAGGCGCCGAGGGCCTGACCAAGAAGGAACGGCTCGGCATGGAACGCGACCAGACGAAGCTTCAGGCCTCGCTCGGCGGTATCCGTGAGATGGGCGGCCTGCCGGACCTGCTGTTCGTCATCGACGTGAACAAGGAAGACCTGGCCATCCTCGAAGCCAAGAAGCTTGGCATCCCGGTCGTGGCCGTGGTCGACACCAACTGCTCGCCCGAGGGCGTGGATTACATCATCCCCGGCAACGACGACGCGGCCCGCGCCATTGCGCTGTACTGCGATCTCGTCAGCCGTGCCGCCCTTGACGGGATGAGCGCGCAGCTCGACGCCGCCGGTGTCGACATCGGCTCGCTCGAGGATACCGGCGAAGACGTCGCCGATCCGGGCGCCGCCGAAGAGCCGGCCGCCGAGCCCGCCGTGGCCGAGGAAAAGGCCGAGGGCTGAGGCCCGCGTCACGCAAACGACATGCGCGCCGGGTAAGCCCCGGCGCGTCCGCACGATAGTCAAGGAGAGCAGCAGATGGCGATCACTGCGAGCATGGTGAAGGACCTGCGCGACAAGACCGGCGCGGGCATGATGGACGCCAAGAAGGCGCTGACCGAAACCGACGGCGACATGGAGGCGGCTGTCGACTGGCTGCGGACCAAGGGTCTTGCCAAGGCAGCGAAGAAATCCGGCCGCACCGCGGCCGAGGGTCTCGTCGCGGTCTCCGTTTCGGGCGGCAATGGCGTCGCGGTCGAAGTGAACTCGGAAACCGACTTCGTCGCGAAGAACTCGGAATTCCAGCAGATGGTGGCGGCCATTGCCGGCGCCGCGATGGACGTGGCCGATGTCGACGCGCTGAAAGAGGCGAAGATCGGCGGCAAGTCGGTCGCCGATACGCTGACCGACAAGATCGCGACCATCGGCGAGAACATGGGCGTGCGCCGCATGGCCAAGATCTCGGGCGACAAGGTGGTGTCCTACATCCACAACGCCGCCGCCGAAGGCATGGGCAAGATCGGCGTTCTCGTGGCTTATTCGGGTGGCGACGACGCGTTCGCCCGTCAGGTCGCGATGCACGTCGCAGCCGCCGATCCGCGGCCGCAGGCGCTTGATTCCGACGCGCTGGATCCGGCGATCGTCGAGAAAGAGCGCCAGGTCCAGATGGATATCGCGCGCGAATCGGGCAAGCCCGAGCAGGTCATCGAGAAGATGATCGAAGGCCGGATGAAGAAGTTCCTCGCCGAGGTCACGCTTCTGAACCAGCAGTTCGTCGTGAACCCGGACCTGACGGTCGCCAAGGCCGCTGCCGATGCCGGCGTCGAGATCACCGGTTTCGTCCGGCTCGAAGTGGGCGAGGGGATCGAGGTGGAGAAGGAAGACTTCGCCGCCGAGGTCGCCAAGGCCGCACAGGGCTGATCTTATCGGACAAAATGAAAAACGGCACCGCCCAGGGACGTGGCGGTGCCGTAACTTTCCGGTCGGCGGCGCGAGATGGGGAGCGCCAAAGACCGGATAACGAACATGCCGAAGGATCAATCTATCCTGTCGGCACGTTCAGCCGGTTACCCGGTCCGGACGTAAGTTCTTGAAAAGGAACCCCGTCTCCGAATGTTCCTGGCAAAATCGCCATCACTCACGGAACAGGTTAACCCTGCGTTAACTTTTCGGATGCCGAAAGTCAGGAATTCCTTACCCTATGGTCAGAACTCGGGTTTCGCGGGTGCGGCGAAAACTTGAGCAATGTGCCGCAAGGCATTGATATTCTATTGAATTCTCCGCCTCTCAGCGAATATGGTCGGCGCGCGCCGCGCCATCGGGTTCCAGCAGGAAAATCTGGTTCAGAACCGATGCCTTGCGCACCGCCTGGGCTGTGGTTTCGACGCCAAGCGTGTCCCGCGCACCGCGCAGGTGTTTTTCGACCGTTGCGGCGTTCCGCTCGAGGATCAGCGCGATGTCCTGGATCGTCTTGCCGTCGGCGACGAGCTCCAGAACCTCGATCTGGCGCGGGGTCAGAACGCGGCTCTGGCCGGTGGCGGGCAGCTGCGTGATGCACAGATGTGCGACGTGGTTCAGAACCTCGATGGTTTCGCCGTCGCGTTCCCAGATCGCGTCGACCTCGGCCTGTGTCAGGCCCGGACGCGCGGTCAGACCGATCCCGGCGCTGGAATGCTTCATCGCCATGGGAAAGCTGATCGTGTAACCGGCGACGAGCCCGTAGCGCGCATTCAGCGCCATGACGGTGCGCTCGGCCTCGGACAGGTCGCGCGCGTTCAGCTCCGACAGGACGTGCGACCACGACATCGCGCCGGTATTCTCGTTGGCCCAACGCATCATCGGGCCGTGACGGAAGAGGCCCTTGTTGACGTAGGCCTCGACATATTGCGGATCGTGGTTCGTCAGGACCAGCGCATCGTCCGGGTCGCCGAAGGTGCCGGCGCGGCGGAACGCGGAATAGGCGTAGAACAGGCGATCGAACCCGAACCGCTCCATAACGGCGGTGTGGTGGCGCCAGAGCTCATCAACACTGCGCTTTGCCAGATAAGGCTTCAGCTCTTTCATATCGGCTGTCGTCAGGTCCCCAAGGGTGAAACCATAGTGTTAGGCAGGCGGTGGGCACTTGTCGAGTGATCCGGTATCGCACTGGTCCGGCTACATCCAACTTTAACATAATCACGATTAGCAGACTTCCGGATATCCGGTTAGCGCTTATCCCTTGGGCAGCGTGACCGTGAAGGTCGACCCCTTGCCCTCTTCGGACACGATGCGCAGCCGGCCGCGGTGCCGGTTGACGATGTGCTTCACGATCGCAAGCCCGAGGCCCGTGCCGCCCATGGCGCGGCTGCGATGCGTGTCGACGCGGTAGAACCGCTCGGTCAGCCGCGGCAGATGCACCGGGTCGATCCCGTCGCCACGGTCGATCACCTCGATGCGTGCGACCGGTCCTTTCAGGCTGCCGCTCTCGACGGCTTCGCTCAGGCGCAGCGTCACGGGCTTGCCGGTGCCGCCATACTTGATCGCGTTTTCGACCAGGTTCATCACCACCTGCATCAGCTGGTCCTGGTCGCCGCGCACGATGACCGGATTATACGCGCCCTCGATCTCGATCGTGTTCCCGGTTTCCTCGGCCTTGAGTCGGAGCGCCGCAGCGACGGAGGTCAGCACCTCGTCCAGCGCCACCGGGTCGTCGGGCCGCATCCGCTCCTGCCCTTCCACACGGCTGAGCGACAGCAGGTCCGAAACGATACGGTTCATCCGGCGCGCCTCGTCCTCCATGATGCCGAGAAACCGGTCCTGCGCCCCGGGATCGCCGCGCGCAGGCCCGCGCAGCGTTTCGATGAAGCCCAGGATCGCGGTCAGCGGCGTCCGCAGCTCGTGGCTGACATTGGCGACGAAGCCGCGCCGCATCTCCTCGGCCTCGCGCAGATGGGTCACATCCTCGAAATGCAGGATCAGGCCGGCCGCGCCGGGCTCGTCGTAGCGGGTCAGGGTGACACGGTAGACCGACTGGCCCGCCTGCCCCGTCTGCACGAAGCGCGCTTCTCCGGTGGGATTACCGGCATAGCAGCCCTCGATCACCGACAGCAACGCCGGCTGGCGCAGCGCGGTGACGTGGTTTCGCCCCAGGACCCAGGCGCCGAGCAACGCCTCGGCCGCCGGATTGGCCGCCGTGATCCGGCCGGCGGGGTCGAGAAAGATCATGGGCGCCGGGACGGCGGCCAGAAAGCGCGAGATCGGCGTCGACATGTCCAGATCCGGATAATCGGTGTGACAGGCCTAGCCGGTCGCCTCGCGCGCCGCAACGCTCAGACGGCCGCCAGCGCCCGGGTGAAGTCGTCCAGCAGGATCTCGATTTCCTCGATCCCCACGCTGACACGGAAAAAACCGTCCGAAATCCCGAGCTTGGCGCGCGTTTCTCGTGCGACCGCCCGGTGCGAGGACGAACCGGGATGCGACAGCGTCGTGGCCACGTCGCCAAGCGTGGGCGCGAAGGCCAGCTCCGGCACGGCCTTGACCATCCGGTTCGCCGCCGCCTCGTCGCCATCGACCTCGAAGGACACCATGTTGCCGTCCCTGCCCTGCAAGAGCTCGACGGCGCGGGCCCGGTCCGGATGGTCGTCGCGGCCGGGATAGATCACGCGCTTCACGCCCTTGAGGCCGGCCAGGTGGTCTGCCAGCGCGCGGGCATTCGCCTCGGCCCGGTCGTAGCGCAGCGGGAAGGTGTAGAGCCCGCGTTCGGCCAGCCAGCATTCGTAGGGGCTCGGCGTCAGGCCCGTCGTCACCGCGAAATCGTAGATCGCCTTGCGGTGGCCCGCATCGCGCGCCGTGACATAGCCAAGCGTCACGTCGGCATGGCCCGCCAGCAGCTTCGTGACCGAGTGGATGACGATATCCGCGCCCATCTCGAACGGCCGGAAGGCGCGCGGCGTGGTGAAGGTATTGTCGACAACGAGGATCAGCCCCCGCGCCTTCGCGATCTTCGCGATGCCCGCGACATCGGCGATCCGCAGGGTCGGGTTCGACACGACCTCCAGCAGGATCATCTTCGTCTCGGGCCGGATCGCGGCCTCAACGGCGGCGGCGTCGCCCGCATCGACCAGGCTCGTCCCGATCCCGAAGCG
Source organism: Rhodobacterales bacterium HKCCE3408 (assembly GCA_015689705.1). Taxonomy (GTDB): domain Bacteria; phylum Pseudomonadota; class Alphaproteobacteria; order Rhodobacterales; family Rhodobacteraceae; genus HKCCE3408. Next base: position 39,827 of record WVSN01000012.1, on the reverse strand, counting down.
CGACAGATCCTGGTTCATCAGCCGCAGCGACCGGCCATAGAGCTGGTCGCCACCGATGACATGGTCGCCCGAGGACAGCAGGCCCATCAGCACGGCGGTGACGGCGGCCATGCCCGATCCGGTAATCAGACCGCCCTCGCCGCCTTCCAGCATGTCGATCTTGCGCGCCAGCAGGTCCGCGTTCGGATGGCCTTCGCGGGCATAAGTGTAGCCCTGCGCGGTGCCGCCATACTGGGCATGAAGCGTCTCGATCGAGGGCGAGACATAGACCGCCGATTGCAGAAGCGGCGTCACCAGCGGGCGCGATACGCCCTCACGCAGTTCCGCCCGCCGCACCAGCGTCTCACGCCGCGCATTCTCCCGATCGGCCATCGCTCACCTCCTGAAAACAGCCCGCTCTCGCTACGACGGGTTCTGCGCGGCGGCAAGCCCTGCGGGCGGTCAGCTTCGGACGGTGCCGTCGCCGGTCACGAGATACTTGAACGAGGTGAGCTGTTCCGCCCCGACCGGCCCGCGTGCATGCATCTTGCCGGTGGCGATTCCGATCTCCGCGCCCATCCCGAATTCGCTGCCATCGGCGAACTGGGTCGAGGCGTTGCGCATCAGGATCGCGCTGTCGAGCCGGGCGAAGAAGCGCTCCGCCGCGGCATCGTCCTCGGTGATGATCGCCTCGGTATGGGCCGAGCCGTACTTGCGGATATGCGCGATGGCTTCATCAATATTATCAACGACTTTCGCGGCGATCTTCATGTCGAGAAACTCGCGGCCCCAGTCGTCCTCGGCGGCCGGCACGACGCCGTCGATTGTCGCCACGGTCTCATCGCCCCGCACTTCGACCCCGGCATCGAGCAGCGCGCGCACCACGCCCTGCCCGACCGTGTCGAAGACGTCGCGATGGATCAGCAGGCATTCGGCCGCGCCGCAGATCGCCGTCCGGCGGGTCTTGGCATTCACCGCGACGTCCAGCGCCTTCTGCGGATCGGCCTCGGCATCCAGATAAATGTGGCAGATGCCCTCGAGATGGGCGAAGACCGGCACCCGCGCGTCGGACTGGACGAGTCCGACGAGCCCCTTGCCGCCGCGCGGCACGATCACGTCGACATACTCGGTCATGGTCAGCAGTTCGCGCACCGCCTCGCGGTCGCGGGTCGGCACCCGCTGGACGGCATCCTCGGGCAGACCGGCGGCCTTCAGCCCGGTCCGCAGGCAGTCGGCCAGGATGGAGGACGAATTGAAGCTCTCCGACCCGCCGCGCAGGATCACCGCATTGCCCGATTTGACGCAGAGCGCACCGGCATCGGCGGTCACGTTCGGCCGGCTTTCATAGATCACGCCGACGACGCCAAGCGGCGTGCGCACCCGCTGGATATGCAGGCCCGAGGGCATGTCCCATTCCGCGATCACCGCGCCCACCGGGTCATCCTGCCGGGCCACGGTCCGCAGCGCCTCGGCCACCGCCCGCACGCGCTTCTCGTCCAGCATCAGGCGGTCGAGCATCGCGTCCGACAGCCCCTTCTCCCGGCCATACTCCATGTCCTTGGCGTTGGCCGCGAGGATCTCGTCCATCCGCGCCTCGACGGCACCCGCGGCCGCGACCAGCGCGGCGCTCTTGGCGCCCGGCTCTGCAAAGGCCAGCTCGGCGGCGGCGGCGCGGGCGCGCTCTCCGATCTCCCGCATCAGGGCGGGGACGTTGTCGGTCAGGTCTTTCATGGCCATGTCCTCTCTTGCGCCCAATCTAGGCGCTCGGGCGCCCCTTGGGAACTCAGATCGCCATATCGTCGCGATGCACCAGCGCCGCGCGGCCCGGATAGCCGAGGATCGCTTCGATCTCGCCGGACTTGTGCCCCCGGATCGCGCGCGCCTCTTCGGCAGTGTAGCGCACCAGCCCGATGCCAAGCTGCGCACCGTCGGCGCCGATCAGCGCCACCGGGTCGCCGCGCCGGAACGCGCCCGACACGGCAGTGACGCCTGCAGGCAGAAGCGACTTGCCGGCGGCCAGCGCGGCCGCCGCCCCGGCATCGAGCGTCAGCTTGCCCTTCGGGATCATCGCCGCGATCCAGTTCTTGCGCGCCGCCTGCGGATCGCCCTCGGGCAGGAACCAGGTCGCCGGCGCGCCGGCCTCCAGCGCCTGAAGCGGCGCCATTGCAGTGCCAAGCGTGATCGCCATGGCACAGCCGCCCTGCGTCGCCGTCCGACCGGCCATCAGCTTCGTCTTCATCCCGCCTTTCGACAGGCCCGAGGCCGCATCGCCCGCCATCTTCTCGATCTCCGGCGTGATCCGCTCGACCACGTCGAAGCGGGTCGCGGCGGGATCCTCGTTGGGATTGGCGGAATAGAATCCGTCCACGTCCGACAGCAGAACCAGCCGGTCGGCGCCGGCCATGACGGCGACATTCGCCGCCAGCCGGTCATTGTCGCCATAGCGGATCTCGTCCGTCGCGATGGTGTCGTTCTCGTTCACGATCGGCACCACGCCCCGGCCCAGAAGCGCGGCGAAGGTCGCGCGCGTGTTCAGATAGCGCCGCCGGTCGGCGGAATCGTCCAGCGTCAGCAGCACCTGGCCGGTGGTGATCCCGTGCGGCGCCAGCGCGGTCTCATAGGCCCGCGCCAGCCGGATCTGGCCGACCGCCGCCGCGCCCTGCGCCTCTTCCAGCGCCAGCGGCCCGGTCCCGAGTCCGAGCACCGCGCGGCCAAGCGCGATTGAGCCCGACGAGACCAGGATCACGTCCGTCCCGCGCGCCTTCACGCGCGCCACGTCGCCCGCCAGCGCCTCCAGCCAGTCGGCGCGCAGCGTGCCCGTCGCGCGGTCGACCAGAAGCGCCGAGCCGATCTTGACCACGAGCCGACGCGCCTCGGCGATACCGGGGATCACGGCCGCCACGGCCCGTCCTCCTCCGCCGCGTTCTCCTCGGCCCGCCCGCGCCGGATCTGCGCCATCAGCGCCCGCAGCACCTCGGTCACGCCCTCGCCCGACACGCCCGACATTTCCATGACGGGGCCGGCCGCCGCTTCCAGCTCCGCCCGGATCATCGCCCGCAATTCGTCGTCGAGCGCGTCGACCTTGTTCAGCACCGTGACCCGCGGTTTCTCCGCCAGTCCCGCCCCATACAGCTCGAGCTCGTCGACGATTGTCTGCCAGTCCTCCACCACGTCCTCGGCCGTCGCATCGACAAGATGCAGCAGCACCGCGCATCGCTCCACATGACCGAGGAACTGGTCGCCAAGCCCTCTGCCCTCATGCGCGCCCTCGATCAGGCCGGGAATGTCCGCGACGACGAATTCGCGCCCGTCGACACCCACGACTCCGAGATTCGGCACCAGCGTCGTGAAGGGATAATCCGCGATCTTCGGCCGCGCGTTCGAGGTCGCGGCCAGGAAGGTCGACTTGCCCGCATTGGGCAGCCCGACCAGCCCGGCATCGGCGATCAGCTTCAGCCGCAGCCAGATCGTGCGCTCAACGCCCTCCTGCCCGGGATTGGCGCGCCGTGGCGCCTGGTTCGTCGAAGTCTTGAAATGCAGGTTGCCGAAGCCGCCATTGCCGCCTTTCGCCAGCATGACCCGGTCGCCGACATTGGCGAGGTCGGCGATCACCTCCTCGCCGTCCTCCTCGAGGATCTCGGTCCCGGCCGGCACGCGCAGGACGATGTCGTCGCCGTCCTTGCCGGTGCGCTGCCGGCCCATGCCGTGCTGGCCGTTCTTCGCGAAGAAATGCTGCTGGTAGCGGAAATCGATCAGCGTGTTCAGCCCATCGACCGCCTCGGCCCAGACATCGCCGCCGCGCCCGCCATCGCCGCCATCCGGTCCGCCATATTCGACGAACTTCTCGCGCCGGAAGCTCACGCATCCGCCGCCGCCGGCGCCCGACCGGATATACACCTTGGCGAGATCGAGGAACTTCATCGCTGAACGGGGTCACCGGCCCCGCACCCCTTCTTTGCTTCCAAAATACTCCGGGGTCCGGGGCAGCGCCCCGGTCCGCTGCCTGCCTCTAGCGCCTTACGCGAGCCGTTTCAAATAGGTCCATGTCGGAACCTTCGCCGCCCGCGCGACCGAATAGACCTCGGCATCGCCTAGATAGTCGAACCCGGCATTGGTCAGGACCCGGGCCGAGGCCGGATTGTCCTGGAAGACCGAGGCGAAATAGGTCGCGTTCGCCAGCGGGTTGGCCTGAACCATCGTGCGCACCGCCTCCGAGGCGAGGCCGGTGTTCCACATCGCCGGGGCGATCCAGTAGCCGATCTCGGACTGGTTGCGGTCCATCTGCTCGAGCGAGATGACCCCGAGCAGCTCCGAGCCGCCGTATTCCGAGGCGTCGATCGCCCAGACATGCTCGGTCCGGTCGGCGGCCTGCGCGCGGGCGATGAACGCCTCGACGGTGCCGGGCGGCAGCGGATGCGGGATCGAGGAGGTCATCTCCGCGACGCGCCGGTCCGATGCGTAGAGCGACATCAGCCCGGCATCGGAACTTCGGAGCGGCCTGAGCACGAAGCGCGGGCTGTCCAGCACGTCCTGGGCGATGATCACGTCCTGTTTCATGGGCCTGTTCCTCCTCGAACAGAGCGCGGTCCCGGCTGCCCTCCCCGGCCTCCGGTCCTAGTGAAGTGGCGACTGCCGGCCGGCCCCGCAAGGCCGACCGAAGAACCACGCCGTTTATCCCCCTGAAACGACGAAGGGGACCGGCGCTGGCCGATCCCCCCGGAAAAGTCCCGTTCGGACCGGCCTTTACTCGGCCGCCTCGGATGCTGGTACAACCGAGATAAAGGTCCGGCCGCGGAAGCCCTTGTGGTAGGTCACGTGGCCTTCGGCGGTGGCGAAGATCGTGTGATCCTTGCCGATGCCGGTGCCTTCGCCCGGGTACCACTTCGTGCCGCGCTGGCGGACGAGGATGTTGCCCGGGATCACGGCTTCGCCGCCGAATTTCTTGACGCCGAGCCGCCGGCCCGCGCTGTCGCGCCCGTTCCGAGACGAGCCGCCTGCTTTTTTATGTGCCATCGGTCTCTCTCCTTATGCGTCGCCGGCGAGGATCGCCTTGGCCTGGTCGACCCAACCCTCGCGCTCGATGCGGCCCTTGAAGGACAGCTTCTCGTCGAACTCGGCGATGTCGGCTTCGGTCCAGGATGCGATCTGGGCGAAGCTGGTGACGCCGGCCGCGTTCAGTTTCTTCTCCAGCGCCGGGCCGACGCCCGACAGCTTCTTCAGGTCGTCCGCGCCCGCGGTTTCGGCCTTCGGGGCCGGCTTGGCGGCCGCCTTCGACGCCTCGGCCTTCGGTTCCGCCTTCGCGGCCGGCTTGGCCTTGGCTTTCGCCGGGGCCTCGGTCGCGGTCACGGAACCGGCGCCCACAGCGGCCTTCACGCCGCTTTTCTCGGCGCCCGAGCCCAGGATGTCGGTGACGCGCAGCAGCGTCAGGTTCTGGCGATGACCCTTCTTGCGCTGCGACGAATGCTTCCGCCGGCGCTTGACGTAATGGATCAGCTTCTCGCCCTTGATCTGGTCGATCACAGTGGCCTGAACGGCGGCACCGGAGACCATCGGCGTGCCGAGCACGGTCTTGTCGCCGCCAAGCATCAAGATGTCGTTGAACTGAACGGTTTCACCCGCTTCGGCTGCCAGCTTTTCAACGCGCAGGACGTCACCCGCCTGCACTTTGTACTGCTTGCCGCCGGTCTTCATGACCGCGAACATGGGCCTTATCCTTCTTTGACCGCGCCCTGTGGCCGCCCCGGTTGCGGGGCCGTTTCGCGTGCATCACGCGCCTCGGGCTGCGTGCCCCTTCCGGGACATCGGTTTGAAATCTCAACCGGCCCGAACCAAAAGGCCCCGGCCGCAGAGCCCGCCAGATGCCTCAACCGGCCCCGGCTGTCAAGCGCCAAGCCTCAGATGTCGTCGCCTGTCAGAAGCGTCGCGGCGGCGGTGCCAAGCTCGTACTGCATCAGCACGAAGACGTCGTCGATGGCGTCGAACAAGGCGCCGTTCAGCGCCTGCCCGGCGGCCGAGTCGCTGCTGTCGATATAGAGGTCCATCTCCTCGTCGGAGAGCCCGTCATAGGCCAGCATCTGGTAGGCATAAAGCCAGCGCTCAGCCTCGATCCGGATCTCGGGTTCCTGCCCCATCACGTGGTCGAGAATCTCGGGCTGGCCGGCCTGCAGCGCGCCGCCATCGGCCATGCCGAACAGGAAGGCCGCGTTGGCGTTCAGCGTCGCGGTCACGTTGCGGTCGATGAAATCGTTCACCTCGATGAAGCGCGTCAGCTGGTCGATGCGCGGATTGCCGTCGCGGCGCGCCTCGACCACGGCCGCCCGCGCGGCCTCCTCGACCTCGGGGTCGCCGATGCGGACCCGCGCGGCCAGCTCGGCCTCGACGACCCGTCGGCCCACGTCGCTCTGGTAGAAGTCGAGAAGCTCGGTGATCTCCGCATCGGTCAGCGTCTCGTCGCCGAGTGCGGTGTCGAAGGCCGCGACCAGGCGTTCGGTCGAGTAGATCCGTTCGGCCGCGTCAATCCAGTCCTGCCCGCCGCGTCCGCCAAGCAGCGTCTCGTCGATCTCGGGCACCGCGGCGACGCTTTCGTCGGCGATGATCGCCAGGATCTGGTAGGCGCCGACCGCTTCGGCAAGTTCGAACAGCCGCGGCGCGGTTTCGTCGAGATCGGTCAGCGCGGGGGCGTCGATCTCGGGCACGGTTTGTGCGGCGGCAGGAAGGGCGAGGCAAAGACCGAGACAGGCGGCGAGGATGCGGGACATGCGGGCTCCGGTTCGAATCACACTTCCACAATTGGCCCACCGCGACGAATTTTCCATAGGGTCTTCCCGGCCGCCCGGTGCCTCTTGCGCTGTCAGGCGCGAGTCGCTATGCCCCCGGCTCACGAAACGGCCATGCCTGCGGAGAGGTGCCGGAGTGGTCGAACGGGGCGGTCTCGAAAACCGTTGTGGGCGCAAGTCCACCCAGGGTTCGAATCCCTGTCTCTCCGCCACTTCCCCCTGCCGCCCGGAAACCATTCAGACCCGGTTCAGCGTGACGCGCAGGCCGGTCGCCGTGGCCTCGGCGCGGCCGTCATAGCGCCGCGCGATCCGGTCGAGCGCGGCAAGCGCGAGCGCCGGAATGGCCGGCCGGTCATCGACAGTCAGACGCCAGCCGCCCGAGGGCAGAAGCGCCCCCATCACCCTGCCCGCCGCCACCCCGTCGCGGGGCCCGAGCGCCAGCCGGAACACCCGCTCGAGATCCGCGCGGGCCATGCGGATGTGACCCGGCCCGATCTGCGCAGCGGCCCGTTCCTGCCCCCGCGCATCCGCCATCTCCGCGAAAACAGCCCCCGGTTCGATGCGGGCAATGGCGGGCTGCACCCCGGCGGCAAGGTAGTCGCCGAGATCGGCGGACAGGCCGGACAGCCTCTCACCGTGATCCGCGAGCATCGCCAGGATGCGCGCGGCATCCGGCGGCACCGGCGTTCCGGCCGCAGCGAGATCGGCGGCAAGCCAGCCCGGCAGATCCCGGATCGCCCGGGCAGAGGCGCCGAGATCATGCGCCAGCCGATGCAGAACCGCCGCGCCGGACGGATCCGCTACGATCGCAACACGGGTCGCGGCGCTGGCCGCACAGCTGCGCCCTCGCCCTGACCGTGATCCGTTCATCCGGCCCTCCTGCCCCGCCATGAGACCACGGTTCCGGTTAATTCCACGTTAGCGCGCGGCGGACGGCGCGCGCGCCCCATGTCCGTCTGCGTCACCCGACCGCCCGAACATGTCGCAAGCCGCACATCGCACCCGCCCGTGCGGCCCTAGGGTCGATCCCGGACCGGAATCCTGAGGAGGACAGCATGGGCGAGACGGCACGCGTGGTTGTGATCGGCGGCGGGGTCGTCGGCTGTTCGGTGCTCTACCACCTCGCCCGCGCGGGCTGGACCGATGTCCTGCTGCTCGAACGGTCGGAACTGACCTCCGGCTCGACCTGGCACGCGGCGGGCGGCTGCCACACGGTCAACGGCGATCCGAATGTCGCCAAGCTGCAGAAATACACGATCGAGCTCTACCGCGAGATCGAGGAGATGTCGGGCCAGGCCACCGGCTTCCACATGACCGGCGGCGTGATGCTCGCCTCGACGCCCGAGCGCTTCGACTGGCTGAAATCCATGTCCGCCAAGGGCCGCTACCAGGGCATCGAGACCGAGGTCATCACGCCCGAAGAGGCCCATGCCGACATGCCGCTCCTCGATCCGCGGCAATTCGTCGGTGCGCTGCGCACGGTGGTCGACGGCCATCTCGACCCCTCCGGCGTGACCCATGCCTACGCGAAATCGGCCCGCAAGCTCGGCGCGCGGATCGAGACGCACCGCAAGGTCGACGACATCCTGCAGACCCGGGACGGCTGGCTCATTAGGACCGACAAGGGCGACGTGGCCTGCGAGCATGTCGTCAATGCCGGCGGCCTCTGGGCGCGCGAGGTGGGCCGGATGGTCGGCCTCGAACTGCCGGTGCTCGCCATGGAGCACATGTATCTCCTGACCGAGGACATGCCCGAGGTCGCCGAGATCAACCGCACCACCGGCAAGGAGGTCGTCCACGCGGTCGATTTCGACGGCGAGCTCTACCTCCGGCAGGAGCGCGGCGGGATGCTGATGGGCACTTACGAGAAGGCCTGCAAGCCGTGGTCCCCGCGCCAGACGCCCTGGGAGTTCGGCCACGAGCTGCTGCAACCCGATATCGACCGGATCGCGCCGTCGCTCGAAGTCGGGTTCGAGCATTTCCCCGCCTTCCAGAATGCCGGGATCAAGCAGATCATCAACGGCCCCTTCACCTTTGCGCCAGACGGCAACCCGCTCGTCGGACCGATCCGCGGCCTGCCCGGCTTCTGGTCGGCCTGCGGCGTGATGGCGGGCTTCAGCCAGGGCGGCGGCGTGGGCCTTGCGCTGGCGAACTGGATGACCACCGGCGATCCCGGCTTCGACGTCTTCGCCATGGACGTCTCGCGTTACGGCGACTGGGCGACGATGAGCTACACCAACCCCAAGGTGCAGGAGAACTATTCGCGCCGCTTCTCGATCAAGTTCCCGAACGAGGAGCTGACGGCGGCGCGGCCCCTGAAGACCACGCCGATCTACGACCGGATGCTCGGCCTCGGCGCGCAGATGGGCGATTCCTGGGGACTGGAAGCGCCGCTGTGGTTCTCGCCCGACGGCACGAAGGACGCCTTCTCGTGGCGGCGGTCGACCGACTTCCCGCATGTCGCCGCCGAGGTGAAGGCCTGCCGCGAAGCCGTTGGGATCATGGAGATTTCCGGCTTCTCGAAGTTCCGGGTCAGCGGCCCCGGCGCGGCCGTCTTCCTCGACGCGATGCTGGCCTGCAAGCTGCCCGCCCCGGGCCGCATGGCGCTCGCCCCGATGCTGAAGGAGAACGGCAAGCTGCAGGGCGACCTGACCGTCGCCTGCCTCGCCGAGGACGAGTTCATGCTCTTCGGCTCGGGCCAGGCCGAGGTGTTCTACGCCCGCTGGTTCGAGGCGCGGCTGCCGGCGGATGTCCGGTTCGAAATCGTCGGCCTCGGCCTCTGCGGGCTGTCCATCGCCGGGCCGAATGCGCGCGAGTTGCTGTCCCGTGTCGCGGGCGAGGACGTGTCGAACGCCGCCTTCCGCTTCATGGCGATCCGGCGCATGGATATCGGCCTTGCCCCTGCCCTTGTCGGCCGGGTCAGCTTCACCGGCGATCTGGGCTACGAGATCTGGATGAAGCCCGAATACCAGCGCCACATCTTCGAGAAACTGATGGCTGCCGGCGCCGATCTCGGTCTGAAGCCCTTCGGCCTGCGCGCGCTCAACGCCATGCGGCTGGAAAAGGGGTTCGGCGGATGGGCGCGGGAATACCGGCCGATCTACGGGCCGCTCGAAGCCGGGCTGTCGCGCTTCGTCGCCTATGACAAGCCGGCGGAGTTCGTCGGCAAGGCCGGCGCGAAGGCCGAACGCGATGCGGGCGGCACCCTGCGGCTGCGCACCTTCGTGCTGGATGCCAGGGACGCCGACGTGATCGGGGACGAGCCGATCTGGCTCGACGGCGCGGTCGTCGGGTGGGTCACGTCGGGCGGCTATGCGCACAATGCCGGGGCGTCGGTCGCGCTCGGCTATGTCGACCGGGCGGCGGCGGATGCCGAGGGCCCGTGGTCGGTCGAGCTTCTGGGCGAGCGGATCGCGGCGCGTCCGCAGACCGCGCCGCTGTTCGACGCGAACGGAATGCGGATGCGCGGTTAGGTCAGTCGTCGTCACGGATGACATGCGACCGGCGCCAGGCCGAGATCGCGGCGTTCTCGCCCGCCTCGGGCTGCTCCGGCGTGGCGTTCGTCAGCGGACTGCCGGTCCCGCCGCTTCCGCGGAAGTAATACAGCTCCCGCGCGCCGAAATAGAAGCTGACGATCGCGCCGAGAAGCCACCACAGCGCCTCGGGCACCGCGTTCGGCCCCTGCATCCGGCCGGCGAAGGCGACCGGGTCGATCATCGCGTAGACGAACAGCCCGATCGTCCCGAAGGCCAGCGCCGGGCGCGGCAGGCGGTTCAGCCCGTTGACCAGCCGGTCGAACAGGCCGGGCCGGATGCTCACGAATTCGCTGGCGAGCGCGTCCATCGCCGCGCGCTGCATCTCGGCCGAGATCTCCATCCGCCGGGTCGCGTTCGGCACGAAGACCTCGGCGACGCCGGTCACGGTCCGGCCGAGCGCGCGGGTAGCATCCGCTCCACCGAAAATGCGGTCGATCAGCCCCATGGCGCGACCCTCGCCCGGTGTTCGGCCGCGCTGAGGTGGTAGCGCGGCGCGATGAATTCCTCCGCGCGCCGGATCCAGCCGCCCTTCCCGCCATCGCGGCGGCGGGCGTATTTCCGGCTGGCCGGCCGCAGGTCGGCGATCCGGTAATAGTAGTTCCGCCTTGCGATCCCGTAGGCATCGGCCAGGTGCTCGGGCGCATCGCGCCACGCCGCCTGCGTCGCGCCCGCCGTCTCCGGCCCGATGATCCCGTCCACGGTGACGGCGTGGCCCATGTCACGCAGCATCCGCTGCAGGATCACGACCGCGTTCGAGCCCGCGTTCACGTACATGTCGAAGACCGACGCCTGCAGCGCTTCGGGCAGCCGGCCGATCCCCGGCTCCTCGAAATAATGGCGGACGAAGATGCCGACGGCGTCCTCGCGCGTCAGCGCCCGGACATCGGCGACGTCGACGTCACCGTCCCCGTCCTTGTCCAGCCCGAGCGCCCGCATCGTGTGGATCGTCACGCCGAACTTCGTCGCGCCGCCCGGATCGTCGGGGTCGTTCACGTAGCCGCCTTCGCGGGCGACGATATCCGAGGCAATCTGCAGAACCGACAGCATGGCTCCGCCCTCCCTGCTCTGGTGTCTGATACCGGGCAGTCTCGGACAAAAAGGCTAACAATCCGCTAACGCGGCGCTGCCATCTTTGCTTCGGAAATACTCCGGGGAGCCCGAGGGGCAGCGCCCCTCGGCCCGGCCGGGACGCCTAGCTGCCGGTGTCCTCGGGCGCGACATAGACGCCCTGTTCCTGCAGCGCCTCGATCACTTCGGCCGGCATGTAGGTCTCGTCGTGGCGGGCCAGGATCTCGGTCGCGTGGAAAACGCCGTCGACCATGCTCCCGGTCCCGACCATGCCCTCGCCCTCGCCGAACAGGTCCGGCAGCACGCCGGTATAGGCCACCGGCACGCTCGCGCCGCCATCTGTCACGCGGAAGCTGATCGTCTCACCCTGTCCGCGGACCAGACTGCCTTCCTCGACGAGGCCGCCGATCCGGAAGACCTCCGAGGAATGCGGTGGCGCGGCCGCCACGTCGCTCGGGGTGCGGAAGAAGTTGATTCCCTCGCGGAAGCCATACCCGACCAGCGCCGCCGAGCCCGCGATCAGCAGGGCCGCGATCACGATCACCTGTATCCGACGCTGCTTCTTCAGCCCGCGCATGCGATCCTCTCTTCCCGTCGCCTCATAGATCGGCATTCCGCGGCCCAAGTCCAGTGGCCGGCGCAGCGCTCCGGGCGGTCAGGATGTCGCGGCGGCATGGTCAGGCGGGCTGGAAATCGATCCGCCGGCGCAGGAACTGGGTCGCCTTGTTGGCCACGCGGGCCGGGTCGCCGGTGGTCAGGAACAGCCGCTCGGTGCCGCCGCCCGCCCGTTCGGGATGGCGCGACAGGTAATCGGCAAGGCTCTCGGCCACCAGTTTCGGCTGGCTGAACACCTGCACGTCGGGGCCGAGCGCGCTGGCGAAGACCTCCTCGACCAGCGGGTAATGGGTGCAGCCGAGCACCGCGGCATCGGGCTTCGGCATCTTGCGCAGAAGCGCCTCGACATGGGACCGCACCAGGGCCTCGGCCAGGATCATGTCGCCCTCCTCGATCGCGTCGACCACGCCGCCGCAGGCCTGCGCCTCGACATCGACGCCGATGGCGCGGAAGGCCAGTTCGCGCTGGAAGGCGCGGCTGGCGACCGTCGCGGGCGTCGCGAACAGCGCGACGGTGTTCACCCCAACCTGCCGCGGCGGGGAATTGTCGCCCCAGTGCCGTTCGGTCAGCGCCTCGATCAGCGGCACGAAGACCCCGAGGACGCGCTTGTCAGGCGGCACCCAGGCCTCCTGCATCTTGCGCAGCGCCACCGCGCTGGCCGTGTTGCAGGCGAGGATCACGAGGTCGCAGCCGGCATCGAACAGTCGCGCCACGCCCGCCGTCGTCAGATCGTAGACATCCTGCGGATCGCGCACGCCATAGGGCGTATGGGCATTGTCGCCGTAATAGACGAAGGGCACATCCGGCAGTCGCTTCACCGCCGCGTCGAGGACGGTGAGCCCGCCGAGCCCGCTGTCGAAGAATCCCACGGCCATCGCGTCAGTACCATTCCCGCGGGCGGGAGGCGCCGCCGCCGTGCTTTTCCTCGAACTCGAACCCGATCTTGCTGGCATCGAGCGGCGTCGGGCTCAGCGCATAGGTCCGCCGGCGAAGGAATTCCATCATCGCGCGGGCGTCCTTGCGGTAGGGGTCGAGCTCTTCGCGTGTGATCGGCTCGCCGATGGCCACCCGGACCGGCGCGTTCAGCCGCGACCGGAATTCCTTGATCAGAAGCCCCATCCGCAGCGTCGTGTGCAGATGGCTCATGAGCTGGAAGAGCCGCGAATTGTGCCCTTCGAAGAAGACCGGCACGACCTGCGCCTCGGACTTGGCGATCATCCGCGCGGTGAAGCTGCGCCAGTTCGGGTCCATCGGCCGGGCGAAGGGCTTGGCCGCGGTCGAGACCGTGCCGCCGGGAAAGATCCCGATGATCCCGCCATCGGCGAGGAAGCGCAGCGCGTTCTTCCGCGTCTCGATGTTCAGCTCCATCGCCTCCTTCGTCTCGTCGAAGGAGATCGGCAGGATGATCCGTTCCAGGTCCTCGGCCTTGCGGAAGATGCGATGGGCGAGGATGCGGAAGTCGCCGCGCGCCTTGGACAGGATATGCCCCATCATCAGCCCGTCGAGGATGCCGTAGGGGTGGTTCGCGACCACCACGACCGGCCCCTCCTTCGGGATGTTGTCGAGACTGCCCGCGATCAGATCGAGCGACAGCCCGTATCGTTCGGGCATGATCTCCCAGAAATTCTTGCCCGCCCGGATATCGGCGTCATAGCCGTCGGCGCGTTTGATCAGGCCGATCCGCCCGGTCGCGTTCTCCATCACGCGGATCATCGCCCGGCCGGTCTTGGACACCGCCGAGGAGGCGTAGGAAATCTCCCGCGCGACCTGGCGCTTCTCGCGTTTCTCCAACCTGTTCGGACGCTGGCGTGTCATCGTATTCCGCCTATAGGCAATCGCGCCGAGTCGTGCCAGCGGAACTACCGCCGCGTCCAGCCCCAGAGACAGAGCAGCTCCATCGCCACATGCGCGCCCGCCACGGCGGTGATCCCCGCGCTGTCATAGGGCGGCGAGACCTCGACGACGTCACCGCCCCGGAGGTCGATCCCGGCCAGCTCGCGCAGGAAGATCGCGGCCTGCGCCGAAGTCATCCCGCCCCAGACCGGCGTGCCGGTGCCGGGCGCATAGGCCGGGTCGAGCGCGTCGATGTCGAAGGACAGGTAGCACGGCGCGTCGCCGACCACCGCCCGCACCCGCTCGGCCGCCGCGGCGGGGCCGAGCTTGTGGACCGCATGTGCGTCGATGATCTCGATGCCGAGATTGTCCTCGACGACGGTCCGGATGCCGACATGGATCGACCGGGCAGTGTCGATCAGCCCTTCCTTGACCGCCGTGTAGCAGAATGTCCCATGATCGATCCGGGCCGCGTCGTCGTCGGGCCAGGTGTCGGTATGGGCATCGACCTGGATGAGCGCGAGCGGGCCGTGGACCGCCGCGTGGGCGCGCAGGATGGGCAGCGTGATCGAGTGATCGCCGCCGAGCGTGATCGTCGCCACCCCCGCCGCCAGGATGCCGCCCACATGCGCCTCGATACGCGCCGGCACGTCGGGCGTATGAGCGTAGTCGAAGGCCATGTCGCCGTAATCGGCGATGGCCAGCGCCTCGAGCGGGGAATACCCGTCCCATCCATAGGGCGGGTCGTAGGTTTGCAGCGTCGAGGCCTCCCGGATCGCGCGCGGCCCGAAGCGCGTGCCGGGCCGGTGCGTGACCGCCTGGTCGAAGGGGATCCCGGTCACCGCGACATCGACGCCAGAAAGATCCTTGGTGTAGCGCCTGCGGAGAAAGCTCGGCACCCCGGCGAACGCGTTCTCGTGGGCGAGTCCCTTCAGCTCCCCCCGCCCGATCGCCCGGTCGATCTCGGTCTTCGCGTCTTCAAGCGCCATGCCGCCCTCCATTTCCGTTGATGCTGACCAAAGCCCGGTGCAAAACACAAGCGCACGCGGGAGCAACGCTTGACCACCTGTATCAATCCTATATCTCTTTGCGGCGCGGACAGGGGAGCGGAATGGCCAACACGGCGCTGAAGGATCAGTTCATCGAAGGCATGAGCCGCGCCGCGGCCTCGGTCTCGGTCGTCACCACCGACGGGCCGGCCGGCCGCGCGGGCGTCACCGTCTCGGCGATGACGTCGATTTCGGCCGATGGCGACCGGCCGACGATGCTCGTCTGCCTCAACGCCTCGGCCTCCGCGCTGCCGAGCGTGCTCGAGAACGGCTGCTTCTGCATCAACGTGCTGACGATCGAGCAGAACGACGTCTCCGACATCTTCTCGGGCCGCCTGCCCGCCCCCGGCGGCGACCGCTTCGCCTGCGTCGCGACCGAGACGCTGGTGACCGGCGCGCCGAGCCTGAAGGACGCGCTGGTCAGCTTCGACTGCCGGCTCGTCTCGGCCGAGAAGATCGGCACGCATCACATCTGCATCGGCGCGGTCGAGGCGGTCCGGACCAAGTCCGAGGGCACGCCGCTGCTCTACGGCATGCGCCGCTACCTGCGCGCCGAGAAGCACTGACCGGCCGGGGGCTCCGCCCCCGGACCCCCGGAGTATTTACAAGAAAGATGAAGGGGTAACGCCCCCATCTTCATCTTTCCCAAAATACTCGGACCGGGGCCCGGATCAGGCGCGCACGTCGACGACGACGCGGCCCCGGACGCCGCCTTTCAGGATCGCTTTCCCGAGCTCCGGCAGATCGGCCAGCGTCGCCGGTTCGATCATCGCCTCGAGCTTGTCCATCGGCAGATCGGTGGCGATCCGGCCCCAGGCGCGGAGCCGGTTGTCGTAGGGCTGCATCACGCTGTCGATCCCGAGGAGGTTCACCCCGCGCAGCAGGAAGGGCACCACCGTCGCCGGCAACGCGGCGCCGCCGGCCAGACCCACGGCTGCGACCGAGGCGCCGTATTTCATCTGACCGAGCACGCGGGCGAGCATCGCCCCGCCGACCGCATCGACGCAGCCGGCCCAGGTCTCGCTCTCGAGCGGGCGCTTCACGGTCTCGGCCAGCTCCTCGCGCGGGACGATCCGCGCCGCGCCGAGGCCCTTGAGGTAGCCCTCCTGCTCCGGCCGGCCGGTCACACCGGCGACCTCGTAGCCGAGATGGGCGAGGATCGCGGTCGCGACCGAGCCGACGCCTCCGGCAGCCCCCGTCACCAGAACCTCGCCGTTTCCGGGCTTTAGTCCGTGATCTTCAAGCGCCATCACGGCCAGCATCGCGGTGAAGCCCGCCGTGCCGACGGCCATGGCCTGCCGTGTGGTCAGCCCGTCGGGCAGCGGCACCAGCCAGTCGGCCTTCACCCGCGCCTTCTCGGCATAGCCGCCCCAATGCGCCTCGCCGACGCGCCAGCCGGTCAGGACGACCTTGTCGCCCGGGGCGTAGCGGCTGTCGTCCGACGCCTCCACGGTCCCGGAAAAGTCGATCCCCGGAACGTGCGGGTAGGTCCGGACCAGCCCGCCGCCGGGACCGACGCAGAGCCCGTCCTTGTAGTTCAGCGTGGAATATTCGACCGCCACGGTGACCTCGCCCTCGGGCAGCCGGTCTTCGGAGATGTCCTGCACGGACGCGGAGGTTTTGCCCTCGTCGTCCTTCTCCACCACCAATGCGCGCATCGCGTCCTCCTGTCGTCAGTTCCAGAATACGCCGTGAACCACCGCCGCGCGCACCTCGCCGTTCGGCAAGAGCACGTCGACATCGGTGAACGGCTCCCAGTGGGTCATCCGCACCATGCCGATGGCCACGTTCGTCTCGTAATCGGGCGACCAGGCCGCGGAGGTCACCTGCCCCACCTGGTAGTCGCCATCCATGATCGGCCAGGGCCGGTCGCAGCCCGGTACCGCGTCGCCCTCGATGGCGATCGGCCGGATCTGGCGGGTCGGCCCGTCCTTGATGACGCGCAGCAGCGCATCGCGCCCGACGCAGCCGACCGCCGTCTGCGTGTTGCAGAACCGGCCGAGACCGCATTCGTGGGGCGTGTTGTCCCGCGTCATGTCGTTGCCGTAGCTCAGGAGCCCGCTTTCGATCCGCTCGATCAGGTTCGGGCATCCGGCACGGACGTCGAGATCGGCGCCGGCCTCCATCAGCGCGTTCCACAGCGGCATGCCGATATCGGCGCCGTCGACATAGATCTCGAACCCGCCCTGCTTCGAATACCCCGACCGCGCCACGGCGATGCTGCGGCCCATGAAATCGAACATCCGGAAGCGGAAGAAGCGGATGTCGCGGACCTGGTCGCCGAAGATGCGCGCCATCAGGTCGTCGGCCAGCGGACCCTGCACGGCCAGCGGCGAGACGTCGGGCTCGTCGATCAGCACGTCGAGCCTGTAGCCATAGGCGATGCCCTTGACCCAGAACAGCAGGTCGCTGTCGGCGATGGAGATCCAGTAGCGGTCATCGGCCAGTTTCACGCCGACCGGATCGTTCAGCATCCCCCCGGTCTCATCGACCATGGGCAGGTAGAAGCACTGGCCGGGCAGCATGCCGCGCAGGTCGCGCGGCGTCAGCATCTGCATGAGCCGCCCGGCATCGGGGCCGCGCAGTTCGACCTGACGCTCGCAGGCCACGTCCCAGACCTGCACGGCCGATTTCAGGTGGCGGTAGTCTTCCTCGACCGACCGGAAGACGGTCGGCAGCAGCATGTGGTTGTAGACCGTGTAGGCCTTGCAGCCGGCGGCCTCGACGCCGTCCGAGAACGGCGTGCGGCGCAGGCGCCGCGACGGGGAGATCAGCGCCACTCGGGGATGTCCTCGGGCATGAAGGGGATGTCGGTGTCGTCGGGTCGCGCGCCGGCGGCGGTCAGCATGGCGTGGACCTGGCCTCGGTGGTGGGTCTGGTGGTTGAAGAAATGCACCGCGCAGAGCGGCATCGGCTGCGTGATGTCGCGTTGCATCGCGCCGGAATACCAGGACAGATCACCCTCGAGATCCTCCGCGCTCAGCCCCCGGGCCCAGGCAGCGATGCGCGCGTCGAGGACGGGGCGCGTTTCCATGAGCGCGTCCCAGTCATAGGCCGCGCCCGAATTCCTGATCGTGATGTCCGGGCCCGGAACGCCCTCGAAGCGCGACACCCACATGAGGTCGCCCCACATGAGGTGGCTCAGCGTCGCCTCGATCGAGCCCCAGAAGGCGCCGCGATCTTCCCGGCGCGCCTCGACGCTCAGCACGTCGGCGGCCCGGAAGATCGAGCCGTTCTGCCACGCGTTGTAGCGCGCCATGGTCTGGCAATAGGCCGGTGAAATCATGCTACTTGCCTCCGGCGCTTCCGGACCAGTCGATCGGGCAGATCTCGGCCGACTTGCCGCCGAAATCCCAGACCTTGCCGAAATCGCGGACCTTCGATTTCAGGCCGCGGGCGGCGATGATGTCGGGTCCCATCCAGTATTTCGTGTTGGTCATCATCACCGGGTGATCCGGGCTCGCGCCCTCGAGCATCTCGATCTCGCCCTGGATCTTGCGCCCGATAAAGAGTCCGCGCTTGCGGCCCTCGCGGACGATCTCGACCTTTTCGCGTTCGGCGCCGACGATCTCGGAGACGAGCATGGTGAAGAGCCCCGTGGTCCCGCCGGCCTGGCCCGAGAAGATCTGCAGGATGCCCTCGTAGGCGCGACCACTGGCGCGATCATCGACATAGGCCGCGACCTTCCAGCCGCCCTCGGCCATGCGGCCCGGGATCTCGACCATGAGGCCTACGTTCAGCCCGGCCAGGCTCTCGCCCTCGAAATGGCCCTCGTCGATGGCGATGGCCATCCAGGCGCGGCAATCGCCCTCGGTCGGCGGGTGCTGGCCGAGGCTGACGACGCAGGGGCAGAACACGGTGCAGGAGCAGTTGAGGAACAGCTCGCCCTTGATCGCCCAGTCGCGGTCGACGCGGCGGCGGCGCATCGGGTTGTCGCGGCGCTGGTCGATCCGCTGGCTGACCGGCAGCCTGTCGGCGTCGGGCCGTCGTCTGAGTGCCATGGAAGTCCCTCCCTATCCCGCGATCACCGGCCAGACCGCGACGGCGATCCCGCCCGCGATCAGCGCGGCGCCGATCGGACGTGTCACGTAACGGCCGACCTGCGGCAGTTTTTCGATGACCATGAATAGCGTGGCCAGCCCCATCCACAACAGGCTCATCACCCCGCCGGCGAAGCCGAGCGCCATGAAGCCCCAACAGCAGCCCGCGCAATAGACGCCTAGGCCGAGGCCCATCCGGAGGCCGCCGTCGAAGCCGGTGCGCCAGTGGCCGAGGAAGTAGGTCATCGGCGAATGGCACACGCCATGGCAGATCTCCTTGGCGCGGGTGAACTGGAACAGGCCGACGAGGACGAGCAGCGCCGAGGCAAACAGACGCGAGCGCGGGATGCCGAGCATGTCGACGACGCCGCCGAACAGAAGCGCGAGCTGGATCGCGGCGATCAGCGCCGCGACCCCGATCCAGACGATCGCGTAGCCGGACAGAACCCCGATCCAGCCGGCCCGGCTGCCATTGGCGCTCCGGATCAGGTCCTCGTAGGCGCGCAGGGTGGGCACGAGCGTCGGCAGCATCATGGCGGCCATCATCACCGCCCACATGCCGAAGACCGGCGCGAAGCGGGCCATTGGCATGGCCATGTCCATCCGCGGGTCCATCGCGGCCATCGCCTCGGCGGCGGGGCCTGGTCGGCCGATCAGGTCGACGCCCATCGCGCCGGTCATGGTGTAGAGCCATGCCCACGCGATGAGGATGGTTGCAAAGAAGCAGAGCCAAAGTGCGCTGCGAACAATCTCCCGGTTCATGCGCGTCCCTTAGCTTGCTCGTCAAACCGAGTCTTTGTGGATTTACCCCATTGGAAACAGGCTGCGGACGAGCTGGCAAGGAAGGATTGCAGGCCTGTCCGCCGAACAACGAAGGGCGCCGTCGGTGCGGCGCCCCTCGAGTTACGAAATCGTATGAAGGTCAGTGGCAGTGCAAAGGCTGCGAGCCCGCATGGCAGCACTGGCCGGCCGGTGAACTGGCCCGGCATCCTCCGCTATGCGCGAAGGACGCGGTCGAGACCACGGACGTAACCGCAAAGACGGCAACAAACAAAAAGCGTGTCAAATCAAACACCTCGTTCCAAGACAACCGAACCCCTCGTTCGATCTATAGTCATTTTGAGATGAACGCGGAGCGCTGACAATGCTTGAACGCGGAACCATTCGGGCCTAACTGTTTCGTGTTCCTTCGGGAACTATGGACATAAACGCGCGCGGAATAAGCGGATCGGACCCGGGGGCGGTACCCGGCGGCTCCACCAAATACCCTTCGTTGGGGGGACATGGGGCCGAAATAGGATCGACGAACGTGTAAAGGCGTGGCTTTGTCCCGGTGAGGTACCACCGTTACCGGTCCGAACAGCATAATTGCCAACGACAATCGTGCTCCGGTTGCTCTGGCTGCGTAAGCAGTTCGAGGAATCGAAATCTAAGTCCTTGCCCCTAGCAGGGTAAGGCGGGGTTCGCAGGCACCTGGCAACAGAAGCCTGCACTTCCCCCTCCTCCGAAAATCCGTTTCACGCGACATTTTTCGCCGCCCTGCCTGATCCGGTGGCCCTCGGCGTGCGTATACCCTTCGAGAGACAGGAACGGAGGCTCCTCATGGTAGCCGGACTGAGCGCCATCGACATCGTCAACCTGGCCATCGCCGTGCTTACGATCGGGCTCGGCCTGCTCGGATGGCTGGCGCCGCGCTGGACGATGCAGCAGCTCGACATGCGCGCGGGCCCGACCAATATGGCCTATACCGAGGTGTCGGCGGCGTCGGGCTGTCTCTTCGTCGGTCTGGGCCTCGGCGCGATCTTCCTCAACGAGCCGCTCGGCTGGCTGGTGATGGGCTTCGCCTATGCCGGGGCGGCCATCGGGCGCGTCACATCTATCGTCCGCGACAACGCCGCCAGCCGCCAGAGCTGGACCTTCTTCGGCTGCGAGGCGGCCATCGCCGCCTGGCTCATCATGGCCAATCTCTGACCCGTCGGGCGCGGGTTTCAATCGCTAACGAATCTTCTATGGTGAGGGGGATCTGCCAGGACCCCCAGATGACAGACCTCACGCCCGACACCATCGCCTACGGCCGCCTGATGCATCAGGCGATGCGCGGTCTGATCCAGACCGTCCTGCGGGACGTGGCCGAACACGGGCTTCCCGGCGACCACCATTTCTTCATCACCTTCGATACGCGGCATCCCGGTGTCGATCTCGCCGAATGGCTGCTCGACCGCTATCCCGAGGAGATGACGATCGTGATCCAGCACTGGTATGACGGGCTCAACGTCGACGACGAGGGCTTTGATATCACGCTGAATTTCGGCGACCGACCCGAGCCGCTGCGGATCCCCTTCGACGCGATCCTGACCTTCGTCGACCCGTCGGTCGAATTCGGCCTGCGCTTCGAGACGCGCGCCGATGAGGACGAGGACGATCCCGACGATCCGACCCCCGATCCCGACGAGGGCGGCAATGGCCACGCGCGCGAAAAGGATGCCGAGATCGTCAGCCTGGACCGTTTCCGCAAGGAGCACTGAGGCGGACGTGCCGGGCGGGTTCGGGCTTTTCATGCGGGAACTTCTGCGCCGGCCGCACCAGGTCGTGGCGCTCGCCCCCTCCTCCGATGCACTGGCCGCCGAGATGGCCGCCGGGATCGACCCCGGCGCCGGCCGCGTGATCGAGCTTGGCGCCGGCACCGGCAAGATCACCGCCGCGATCCTCGCCACCGGACTGCCGCCCGACCGGCTGCACTGTATCGAGATGAACCCGGACTTCTGCGCCCATCTGCGCGCGGAATTTCCGGGGATCCATGTCCACCAGATCTCGGCCGGCGAGATCGCGTCGCTGCCGATCCCCCGGGTTCAGGCGGTCATCTCGGGCCTGCCGCTTCTGTCGATGCCGACCGCGCTGCAACGCGCGATCCTGTCGGGCACCTGCGCGAAGCTCGCGCCCGGCGGGGCCTATGTGCAGTTCACCTACGGCCCGGCCCCGCCCGTCGCGCGCGTCGTGCGCGAGGAACTGTCGCTTGGCTGGCAGGTCAGCCGCCGCATCTGGTGGAACCTGCCGCCCGCCCGCGTCTATCGCTTCCGGCCCGGCACGCAGCCGGGCACCGGCGCGATTGCAGAGGCCGCGGCGCCCCGGTAAACCCGCGCAGACGCCAACACCCGGAGGGACATCCATGACCGCCACGCGCCCCGAGACCCGTACGGAATCCGACAGCTTCGGTCCGCTCGAGGTTCCGTCCGACAAGTACTGGGGCGCGCAGACGCAGCGGTCGCTGATGAACTTCCCGATCGGATGGGAAAAGCAGCCCGTCGCCATCGTCCGCGCGCTCGGCGTCATCAAGAAGGCCTGCGCGGTCGCCAACAAGGCGTCGGGCAAACTGGATGCGAAGCTCGCCGACGCGATCATCCAGGCCGCGGACGAGGTGATCGAGGGCAAGCTCGACGATCACTTCCCTCTTGTGGTCTGGCAGACGGGGTCGGGCACGCAGTCGAACATGAACGCCAACGAGGTCATCGCAAACCGTGCGATCGAGATCCTCGGCGGTGTCATCGGGTCGAAGGATCCGGTCCACCCGAACGACCACTGCAACATGGGGCAAAGCTCCAACGACACCTTCCCGACCGCCATGCATATCGCCGCCGCGACGACGGCGCATGACGTGCTGCTTCCCGGCCTCGCCACGCTTCATGCCGGGCTCGAGGCCAAGGCGTTGGAATTCCGCGACATCATCAAGATCGGCCGGACCCATACACAAGACGCGACACCGCTGACGCTCGGGCAGGAATTCTCGGGTTACGCCAAGCAGATCGAGAACGGCATTGCGCGGATCCGCATGGCGCTGCCCGGCATCTACGAACTGGCGCAGGGCGGCACGGCGGTCGGCACCGGACTGAACACCTCGAAAGGGTGGGACACGACCGTCGCGGCGAACATCGCCGAGATCACCGGCCTGCCCTTCGTCACCGCGCCGAACAAGTTCGAGGCGCTGGCCGCGCATGACGCGATGGTGTTCATGTCGGGCGCCATCCGGACCGCAGCCATGGCCTGCTACAAGATCGCCAACGACATGCGCTTCCTCGGCTCCGGCCCCCGGTCGGGTCTGGGCGAACTGATCCTGCCCGAGAACGAGCCCGGTTCGTCGATCATGCCGGGCAAGGTGAACCCGACCCAGGCCGAGGCGCTGACGCAGGTCTGCGCGCATATCCTCGGCAACGACGCGGCAATCGGCTTCGCCGGCTCCCAGGGGCATTTCGAACTGAACGTCTACAACCCGATGATGGCCTACAACCTGCTGCAGAGCATGACGCTTCTGGGCAACGCCGCCGACAGTTTCACGCTGCGGATGCTGAACGACACCCGCGCCAACGAAGAGCGGATCGGGAAGCTGATGCGGGAATCGCTGATGCTGGTCACCGCGCTCGCGCCGACCATCGGCTATGACAACGCGACCAAGGTCGCGAAGACCGCGCACCGCAACGGCACGACGCTCCGCGAGGAGGCCGTGAAGCTCGGCTTCGTGGACGAGGAGACCTTTGACCGGATCGTCCGGCCCGAGGACATGATCGGCCCGAAATGAGCCAGCCGGTCAATCTCAACCGGTTCCGCAAGGACAAGGCCCGCGAGGAGCGCAAGGCCAAGGCCGATGCCAACGCGGCGAAGTTCGGCCGCACCAAGGCCGAACGCATCGCCGAGGCGGCGCGGGAGGCGCAGGCCAGAAAGCTGCTCGACGGCCACAAGCGCGACGATGAGTGAGCGCGCCGATCACCGGCCGCGCAAGCATTCGGTGACGTTGCGCGGGCATCGCACCAGCGTCTCGCTGGAAGACGCGTTCTGGGACGAGCTGAACGCCATCGCCGCCGACCGGGGCGTCTCGGTCAACGCGCTCGTGGCCGAGATCGACGAGGCGCGCGGGCTGACCAGCGGCCTCGCCTCCGCGATCCGGGTCTATGTGCTGGAACAGGCGAAGGCGCGCTAGCGCGGCTGGAGATTCAGCCAGATACCGGCCTTGCCGCGCAGTGTCAGGTGCGCAACAGGGACCGGGCGGCGGTCGGTCACCGGCGCCACCCGGAAGGCGCGGACGACCCGCGACAGCATCAGCGGCCCCTCGATCATGGCGAGCCCCGCGCCCGGACAGATGCGCGGCCCGGCGGAGAACGGGAGATAGGCCGAGCCGCTGGCGCCCTCGTGGCGCGCCGGGCAGAACCCATCTGCCTCGTCCCAGAGGCGCGGGTTGCGGTGCAGATGCCAGGGCGAGATCACGATCTGGCTGCCCGGTGCGATGTCGCGGTTGCGGAAGCGCTCGGGCCGGGTCGCGGTACGGACCATCATCGGGACCGGCGGGTAAAGCCGCAGCGCCTCGCGGAAGACGTCGCGCGTGAAGGTTGCAGCGGAAATATCTGACAGCGTTGGGTTTTCCGATGCCTCATCGGCCACGCGATCCTGCGCGTCCGGGTCCAGCGACAAAAGGTACAGCGCCCAGGCGAGCGCGCTGGCGGATGTTTCGTGGCCGGCGAGGAAGAAGATCGCGACCTGGTCGACCATCTCGGCCTCCGACAGCCGCGTCCCGGTCTCAGGGTCCGTCGCGGTCAGAAGCCGCGTCGCGAGATCGTCGGGCGCGCGGCCCGCCGCGATGGCCTCCAGCCTTTCATGCGTCAGCGCCGCGATCCGGCGGCGGATGGCGGCGGCCGCGGACCGGGCGCGCAAACCGACGCCCTTCAGCCCCGCCGGCAGTCCGAGCGCGGCGGCATTCAGCAGCGGCTGCGCCCTCTGGTAGCGCCGGAAATCGCGGTAGACGGCCTGCGCCACCGCGTCCTCGATCGGGATCGAGAACAGAACGCGGAAGATCACGTCGGCGGCGGCATGGCTCGTCGCGGGCTCGATATCCTGCGGGCCGGGCCGCAGCCGGGCGATCATGGTCTCCGCAGCAGCGGCGAGGTCCGGCCAGACCGCCCTGACCCGCCCGCCGGAGAAAGCCGGGTCGATGATCCGCCGCTGCCGCGCCCATGTCTCGCCGTTGGTCAGAAAGACCGAGGACGGCCCGAGAAGCGGTGCGAGCCCCGCAGCGACGCGGTCGGATTTCGGGAAGTCCTGTGGCCGCTGGCGCAGCACGATGTCGATCAGTTCCGGCTCGTTCAGCAGGTAGGACCGGAAGAACGGCGTGCGGAACTCGGCCATCTTGGCGGAGAACAAGTGGTCCGGCTGAGCCGACAGGATGTCCTGCCGGAACATGCGCCCGTAGCGCCAGAGCGAGACCGGCCCGCGCCGCGCGGCGGGTTTCGGGGGCACGACGCTCATGCCGCGACCGAGGTATGCCGGCTGAGCGGCGTCTCGATCCGGCTGCGCGACGGCGCCCGGCCTGCGAAGCGGTCGCCGAGCGACAGCGGCCCGGCGGTGATGGCGAAGTAGTCGTAATCGCCCGGCCGGTCGAAAGCGTCGAGATACTGGAAATGGGCCGCGAAGAAGCGCCAGCGCAGACGCGCCCATGCCTCGGGCGACAATGTCCGGCTGAAGGCGGCGGACAGGACGAGCGGCCAGCGACGCTCCGGCGTGGCCAGCCCCGTCACCGCCACCGGATCGCACAACGCGAAGGCGCAGCCGTCGCCCGGCGCGCTGACATCGACCCAGGTCAGCCGGTCTGAGACCGATAGCTCGGCGAGATCTCGGCGCAGGCGGGTGGCGCCGGGCAGGAAGCTGACCATCGGCACGACCTGTCCGAGCGTCAGGAGCGACAGGCGCGCGCCGTCTGGCACACGGCCCGACCGCAGCAGGTCCGCCACGACCGACACGGCCAGATAGGCGCCCGAGGAATGGCCGACCACCAGCACTTCGTCCGGCGCCTCGTCGAAGGCCGCGGCGATGCGGTCGGTGAAGTCGGCCAGGCGGGCGTCCAGCTCCTCGGGATAGGCGCCGTTGCGGGACGCGGCGAAGGCGTAGTCCTGCATCAGGTAATGCGCGAGGAGGCGGCCGTCGAAGCGGGCGAAGAGCCCCGGCAGCCAGAGCACGACCGGAACCCCGAGGACAAGTGCCCACGCGCTGCCCGTAGCCGCCTGCGCCGCGCGCCCGAAAAGCCATCCGGCCAGCAATGCCGCCACCAGTTGCAGAAGCAGAACGGTAACCGGGTAGAGCACCGCGATCACCGGCCCCTTCCGCAGCCGCGCGAGCCGGACGAGCGCGCCGGAGGACAGGTAGACCCAGGCCGTGCGGGCCAGACCCGCATAGGTCGCCCATGGCCCGCCCCGCATCGTCTCGCGAACGATGTCGGACCAGACCAGAACCTCGATCCGCGCCTCGGTCTTCTGACCGTCGAAGGTGCCCGTGGCGCGCCAGCGTGGCGTCCCGCCCTCACCCGCGACCTGCAGCCCGTAGCCCGAGATCGCGGCCTGCCGCGCGCCTTCGCGCCGGTAGCGTTCGCGGAACGACCGGGCGGCCGCCGGGTCGAAGCCGGGCAGGAAGAAGACGCTGCGGCGCGCGATATGGGGTGGGTCTGCCATTGCCCGGCAGTGTTGCCCCGCCCCCGCCCGGTTGGCAATTCAGCCGATCACGCCGAGGCCGGGAAAGGTCTCCAAAAGCCAGAAGGCGAAGGCGGAGAACGCGCCGGTCATCAGCGCGATCCCGACGCCGACCAGCAGGACGCCCATGGCCCGTTCGATCACCACCATGTGCCGCTTGATCCGCGTCATCAGCCCGCGCGCCTCGGCGATGAAGGCCGCCGTCAGCAGGAATGGCAGGCCGAGCCCGATGGCGTAGACGGCCAGAAGCAGCGTCCCGCGTTGCACGCTCGCCTCGGTCGCGGCGAGCGCGAGGATGATCGACAGCTGCGGACCGATGCAGGGCGTCCAGCCGAAGGCGAAGGCCAGTCCCAGGACATAGGCGCCGAAGGCCGAACCGCCGCGATCGCCGGCATCGAGCCGCGCCTCGCGGTCCAGGATCGGGATTCGGAAGACACCGAGGAAGTGAAGCCCGAATACGATGACGACAGCGCCTGCAATACGCCCCAGAAGCACCTGATTCTGAAGGAAGAATTGTCCGAACATGGATGCCGTGAAGCCGAGGAAGATGAAGACGGTCGACAGGCCGAGGACGAAGAAGGCCGCGGCCAACACGGCCTTGCGCCGCGCCGCCTGAACCGCCGACATCTCCTCCATGGTGATGCCGCCCATATAGGCGAGATACGCCGGCACGATCGGCAGCACGCAGGGGCTGAGAAAGCTCAGGATTCCCGCGGTCAGCGCCACGGCCATCCCGGGCAGAAGCGCCGCGTCGTATAGGTCCACGCCGAACATGGGTCGCTCTTATCGCGCGCCGGTGGAAACGTCACGGGGACGCTGTGTCACGTTCGCGTGGCGATGGACAGCCGCGCGACACAGGGCTAATTCGCGGCGCATGGAGCCGGATCTGGAAATCGACGCGCGCGGGCTGCTGTGCCCCCTGCCCGTCCTGCGCCTGCGCAAACGGATGCAGCCGCTGCGATCCGGCCAGACCGCGCTTTTGTGGGCGACCGACCCGGCCGCCCATGTCGACGTACCGCATTTCTGCGCCGAGGCCGGCCACGACCTGGTCGACCTGCGCGAGGACGAGGACGCCACCGGCTTCCTCGTCCGCAAGGGCTGACGCCCGCCGTTCAGGACTTCTTGACGTCGGTTTTCGGGAAAACGGTCGGCGCGCCGTCGAGTCCCGTCTCGGTTCCCGCGGTCGAGAGCACCTCGTCGCCGGTGCCCGCCCCGTTGGCGTGGGGCAGGATAAGGCCGGTCTCGTCCTTCTTGGCGATCACGGCTGCGGCTTCGGCGCTGTCGACGGGCGGTGCAATCAGGTCCGCGCCGGCATGGGCCGCGCCTGCGGCCAGAACCATCGCGGCGATGACGGTCGAACGTGCAATCATGGTGGTCCCTCCTCTGCGATACAGTCTCACCGCGCGTGGAATTGGGTGGGCCCCGGAGCGGTTGAAGTCCCGCTCACACGTTCGTGAACCGGCACATCATCGGTGGGAAAAAACCTGCCGATACATGCTCCTGCGGCTGCGTTGACCGCCGTCAATGCCCGCAATCCCTCCTTCGCGTCCAAATCGGCATGGGCGGCCGTTTCGCGCGTTGCGCGGTCCGGCTTCCCGCCAGGATCCAGGAGGAGGAGGTCTTCGGAATGAGAGCATTGCACATCGCCGCGTCGATCCTGACGCTCAGCATGGGCGCTCTGCCCGCGACAACCGCGATTGCCCAGTCGGCCGGCGAAGCGGAATTCATGCAAGCCTGCGCCAGTTGCCACGGGACCGACGGGCACGGGAACGGTCCGCTGGCCGGCTACCTGTCGGTGGCGGTCCCGGACCTGACGACGATCGCCGCCCGCAACGACGGTGATTTCCCGATGCTCGATGTCATCCGGATGATCGACGGCCGGTCCACGCGCGAAGGCCATGGCGGGCCGATGCCGGTCTGGGGCAACCGGTTCCAGTGGGATATCGGCGACCAGGCCGGGCCGTTCGGATCGGAACTGATCGTGCGGGGGCGGATCCTCGCGCTCGCCGAGTATCTCGACCAGATCCAGGAATAGGCCCCGCCGCACATCGCGGCTCCGGAACGACGAAGGGGACGGCCCGTCGGCCGTCCCCCGGATTGTCGAGATATCGCAGCGGCTCAGCGCTTGGAGAACTGGAAGCTCCGGCGGGCCTTCCGGCGGCCGAACTTCTTGCGCTCGACCACGCGGCTGTCGCGGGTCAGGAAGCCCGCGGCCTTCAGCGCACCGCGCAGGCCCGGTTCATACAGTTGCAGCGCCTTCGAGATGCCGTGCTTGACCGCGCCGGCCTGACCGGAAAGGCCGCCGCCCTTGACGGTGGCCATGACGTCGAACTGGTCCTCGACACCGGCCACGGTGAAGGGCTGGCGCAGGATCATCTGGAGCACGGGACGGGCGAAATACTGCGCCATCTCCTTGCCGTTCACGGTGACCTTGCCGGAGCCCGGCTTGATCCAGACGCGGGCGACCGCGTCCTTACGCTTGCCGGTGGCATAGGCGCGGCCGAGCGCGTCGCGCACCGGCTCCCGCGGGGTTTCGGTCTCGGTCACGGCGGCGGGGGCGTCGCCCTCGGCCACGGCGCCTTTCAGCTCATCGAGCGAATTCAGGGTCTCGGCCATGGATCAGGCCTCCCGCGTGTTCTTGGGGTTCATGGATTTGACGTCGAGCACCGTCGGGTTCTGGGCCTCGTGCGGATGCTCCGTCCCGGCATAGACGCGCAGATGGGTCATCTGGCGGCGCGACAGCGGGCCGCCCGGAAGCATGCGCTTCACGGCCTGCATGACGACGCGCTCGGGATGTTCGCCTTCAAGGATCTGGCCGGTCGTGCGGGACTTGATGCCGCCCGGATAGCCGGTGTGCCAGTAATTCGGCTTTTCGCGCTTCTTGCCCGTCAGCTGCACCTTGTCAGCGTTGATGACGATGACGTTGTCGCCCATGTCCTGGGACGGCGTGAAGCTCGGCTTGTGCTTGCCGCGCAGCCGCATCGCGATGATCGAGGCAAGCCGGCCCAGAACGACGCCCTCGGCGTCGATCAGGATCCACTGCTTGTCGATATCCGCCGGCGTGGCAGAAAAGGTCTTCATGTGATCGGGTCCTTCGCGGATGTCGTCGCGGGACGGAGGGGCCGCCCCGGAAAAGATGCGCGGTTCTTACCGATCCGCCGTGGCGCGTCAAGGCCGTCTTGCGGGCTTGGTTTTGGTAAAATTGTTGCAAGACAATGCTTTAGATATGGGGTTACATTTTACCCCACAATTTTCGACGGGGATTGCACCCGCCCGCGGTATGGAGGAGCCTGACGACATGACACCGCCGCCCCCTGCCCCCTTCGGCCAGCACCTCCTGATCGAGATCGACGGCGCCTCCGGCCTCGACGATCCGGCGCGCGTCGAAACGGCGCTGTACGATGCCGCTTCGGCCTGCAGCGCGCGGGTCCTGTCGGTCAATGTCCACCGCTTTGCGCCCCATGGCGTGACCGGCGTCGCCCTTCTGGCCGAGAGCCATATCACCATCCACACCTGGCCCGAACATGGCTATGCGGCCATCGACATGTTCCTCTGCGGCAATACCGAGCCGGGCCGCGCGATCCCGGTGCTGCGCCAGGCCTTCGCGCCGCAATCGCTGCGCGAGCGGCGAATCCTGCGCGGACCCCAGGACGTCCCGGCCTAACGCGCCGGCGGGATCGAGTAAGTCATGGAGGCGCGCGCCACCGGTTCGTCCACCCCGTCCGAGAAGATCAGGCAGTCGCCCACCGCGAGCACCCGGCCGAGCTTCAGGATCCGGCACTGGCACAGAAGATCCGCGCCGGAGGCCGGCTTGCGCATGAAGTCGATCGAGGCGTTCGTCGTGACCGCCAGAGCCTTTGGCCCGATCATCGCCAGCGTGGCCAGATAGATCGACACGTCGGCCAGCGCGAAGAGCGTCGGGCCGGACACGGTGCCGCCCGGGCGGAGGTGCTGATCGCCGACCAGAGCGCGCACCGTGATTGTCCCTTCGTCCACGGCATCGACCGTGTAATCGCCGGAAACCTGTGGGAATTCTGTTTCCAGAAACGCGGCCAGCGCCGCCCGGTCCATCGCCAATGCCATTGCGGCCCTCCCTTTGCGCGCTTAGGCTTCCCCCGTTTCCGGGACCTTGGCAAGGGAGGGACGCGCATGACCGAAGAGATCCTGCTGCGCGAGGACGCAGGCGCGGTGACCACGCTGACACTGAACGCGCCGGACCGGCTGAATGCCCTGTCCGATGCGATGCTGGCCGCCCTCCGGGCGCGGTTTCTGGAGCTGATGGACGACACCTCCACCCGCGTTGTCGTGCTGCGCGGCGCGGGCCGCGCCTTCTGCGCCGGCCATGACCTGAAAGAGATGCAGGCCAAGCGGCAGGCACCCGATGCCGGGGCCGAAGGCTTCCGCGACCTGTTCGACCGCTGTTCGGAAGTGATGCAGATGATCCCGCGCCTGCCGCAGCCGGTGATCGCGCAGGTCCACGGCATCGCCACGGCGGCGGGCTGCCAGCTGGTGGCCTCCTGCGACCTGGCCGTCGCGGCCGAAAGCACCCGGTTCGGTGTGAACGGCGTGAATATCGGGCTGTTCTGCTCCACGCCCATGGTCGCCCTGTCGCGCAACATCCCGCGCAAGCAGGTCTTCGAGATGCTGGTGACGGGCGAGTTCATCGAGGCCGGACGCGCGCAGGAACTTGGTCTCGTCAACCGGGTGGTGCCCGAGGCGGAACTGTCCGCTGCGGCGACCGAGCTGGCCGGGAAGGTCGCGGGCAAGCTCGGCTCGGCCGTCCGGGTCGGCAAGCGGGCCTTCTACGAACAGATCGAGCTGCCGCTGGCGCGGGCCTACGAGCATACCGGCGCCGTGATGGTCGAGAACATGCTGAACCGCGATACGAACGAGGGCATTTCGGCCTTCGTCGAAAAGCGCCCGCCCGACTGGGCGCAGTAACTGCGGCGGAGGCAGGGGGCCAGCCCCCTGCACCCCCGGAGTATTTCCGGAAAGCTGAAGGGATCAGAGCCCGTAGAGCGCGCCGAACTTCGCCTCGAGATAGTCGAGCAGCGGGGCCTCGGAGACGGGCGCGCCGGTCGCCTGTTCGATGACCGCCCGCGGCTCGGGCACCGAGCCGTGGCGCTGGACCCGGTCGGCGAGCCACTCGGTGGCGGGCGACGGGTCGCCCTGCGCCAGATGATCGTCGAGATCGGGCAGATCGGCGCGCAGCGCGGCATGCAGGCAGCCGGCATAGACGTTGCCGAGGGAATAGGTCGGGAAGTAGCCGAAGAGGCCCGCCGACCAGTGCACGTCCTGCAACATGCCGTTCGAGGCCCGATCGACCCTGTGTCCGAAATCGGCCTCGAACCGGGCGTTCCAGGCCTCCTCGATATCGGCCACGTCGAGCTCGCCCCGGATCATCGCGCGTTCGAGATCGAAGCGCAGCATGATGTGCAGGTTGTACTGCACTTCGTCCGACTCGGTCCGGATGGAGCCGGGCTCGACCCGGTTGACGGCGGCGTAGAAGGCGTCGGCATCGGCGGGCGCGGTCAGGTCGAACGCGCGCACCATCTCGCCGTGGAGCCAGCCGCAGAAGGCGCGACTGCGGCCGAGCTGGTTCTCGAAGATCCGGCTCTGGCTTTCGTGGACGCCCATCGACACGCCCTGCCCCAGACGGGTGAGCGCGAGCGCGTCCGAGACGTGCTGTTCATAGGCGGCGTGGCCGACCTCGTGGATCGTCGAATAGAGGCAGCCGAAGGGATCGGCCTCGTCGATCCGGGTGGTGATCCGCACGTCCGATCCGCTGCCGGAGCTGAACGGATGAACGGCCAGATCGATCCGGCCGCGGTCGAAATCGTAGCCGAACCGGCGCGCGACCTCGCGCGTCAGGGCAAGCTGCGCCTCGGGCGTGAACCGGCCGGCCAGCGCCGGGGCCTTGCCCTCGTGCCCGAGCACGGCGTCGCGGAGCGCGCGGAGCCGTGGGCGCATGCCGTCGAACAGTTCGGCGATCTCGGCGCCGGTCAGGCCCGGCTCGTAATCCTCGATCAGGACGTCGTAGGGATCGGCCTCGGGGTCGATGGCCTGCGCCATGTCGCGCTTGAGCTGCAGCATGTGGCCGAGGACCGGCAGGAACGGCGCCGGATCGTCGGCGGCCCGGGCCTTCGCCCAGATGCCGTGCCCGCGCGAGGCGGTGCGGGCGAGTTCCGCCGCCAGATCGGCCGGCACGCGCACGGCACGCAGGTAGTCGCGGCGCAGGAGCCGCAGCCGCGCCGCGTCGGTTTCGTCGCGCGGCTCGGCCGCCTCCAGCCAGTCGCCGATCCGGGCATCCTGCCGGCGCGTGTGCAGAAGCTCCTCGAGCGCGGCGACCTCGTGGGCGCGCTGGTCGGCCGCGCCCTCGGGCATCATCGTTTCCTGGTCCCAGTGCAGACGCCCCATGACCTGGTCGAGCGCGCTTGTCGCCGCGTCGAAGGCAAACAGCTCCTGGATCGCGGTCATGCCCGGCCCCGCACGGATTGGGACAGCGGATGCCCGGCGAGGAAGCGGGCGCGCAGGATCAGGACGATCACGACGACCGCCCCGAACTGGTGCAGGAGCCCGAGCGCGAGCGGCGCGCCGTGCAGCACCGTGACGATACCGATCACCACCTGGCCGAGCAGTCCGACGGCCAGCCAGTCGAAGGCCCGCCGCGTGCTGCCCGTGGCGTTGCGGCGCGAGACGACCCAGACGCCGATCCCGAACAGGAAGACGAGATAGCCGAGCATCCGGTGGATGAACTGCACCGTGCCGTCGTTCTCGAACAGGTTCCGCCACCACGGCTCCATCGCCCAGATGTTCGGCGGTGCGAAGCCGCCGGCCATCAGCGGCCAGTCGGTGAAGTTCCGGCCCGCGTCGATCCCGGCGACAAGCGCGCCGACGATGATCTGCAGGAAGGCGAGATGCAGGACACCCGTGGCCATGCCGCGCAACTTCCGGTCGCCCGCGCGCCTGGCCTGCATCAGGTCGGCCTCGGCCCGGCCAAGCCGGAGAATGTAGGAGGCGATGAGCGCCAGGATCGCGAAAGCGAGCCCGAGATGGATCGCCAGCCGGTAGGACGCCACGTCGAGCATGCCCGGCGCGAGACCCGAGGAGACCATCCACCAGCCGATAGCGCCCTGGAGCCCGCCGAGAACGCCGAGCAGGAGCAGCCGTCCGGTCCAGCCCGGCGGCACCCGGCGCGCGGCCAGAAGCCCGGCGAAGCCGACCGCCCAGACCAGCCCGATGACCCGGCCGAGCTGGCGGTGCGCCCATTCCCACCAGTAGATGAACTTGAAGTCCTGGAGCGTCATCGCGTGGTTCTGCATCCGGAATTCGTCGGTCGCCTGGTAGGCTTCGAATTCGGTCTGCCAATCGGCCTCGGACATCGGCGGGATCGCCCCGGAGACCGGCGCCCATTCGGTGATCGACAGGCCGGAATCGGTCAGCCGGGTCAGCCCGCCGACCGCGATCATCACCACGACGAGCGCGAAAAGCACCATCAGCCAGACCCGCACCGCCGCGCGGCCCCTGCCCCGGTCGCGGGTCACGCCGCCCGGCGTCGCCGCAGGCTTCTGCGTCTCGGTCACGTCCTGGAAGATCGCGCGTTTGTCGGCCATGTCGTCTCTCCTTGGCCGAGGGAGGTATACTGCGCCGCGGTCCGCATCAAGCGAGGCGCTCAGCCGCGGTCCTTCCAGCGCACCATCTGTCGCAGGATGCCGTGAAATGTCTGGACGTCGGCGCGGGTGAGCGGCAGGCGCGACCACATGTTGCGCAGCGTCATCTTCATGCCGGGCGCCTTGCTGTCGGGGAAGAAGAACCCGGCCTCGTCCAGCCGCCCCTCGTAATGATCGCCAAGCGCCGCGATCTCGGCGGCGCCGGCGAAATCGGTGCCCGCCATCTCCATCACCGACGGCTCCACCGCGCCGCCCGCCCGCTGCCATTCATAGGCGATCAGCAGCACGCATTGCGCGAGGTTGAGCGACGGAAAGTCCGGGTTCACCGGGACCGAGACGATGGCGTCCGCCTGCACGATTTCCGCGTTCTCCAGTCCCGCCCGCTCCGGCCCGAACAGGATGCCGACGCGCTTGCCTTCGGCACCGAAGGCGCGGGCGATCTCGCCGGCGCGCTCGGGGCTGACGATCTCTTTCGTCAGGCCGCGCGGCCGGGCGGTGGTGGCCAGAACCATGTCGCAATCGGCGATGGCCGCCGCGACCGTGTCGAACACGCCGGCCGCATCCAGCACCCGTCCCGCGCCGCTGGCCAGCGCGACCGCACGCTCGTTCGGCCAGCCGTCGCGGGGGCCGACGACGCGCATCCGGCTCAGGCCGAAATTCCACATCGCGCGCGCCGCCGCACCGATGTTTTCGCCCATCTGGGGCCGCACGAGGATCAGGACCGGCTCTGCCATGACCGCCCCCTTAACGGCGCGTCCCGGCCCCGACAAGCGCCCCATTGCGGGACGGCCGCGCGCCCGCTATCAGGCCGGAAGCGAAGGAAAAGCCATGGCCGAGCCCGAGACGCCGCAGATCTACCTCGTGACCCCGACCGCCTTCGATCCGGGCGACTTCGCGCCGGTTCTGGGCTCCGTGCTGGACGCGCATCCGGTGGCCTGCCTGCGGCTCGCGCTCGTGGCCGATGCCGACAGCATCGCCCGCGCCGCCGATGCCTGCCGCGAGATCGCCCATGCGCGCGACGTGCCGCTGGTGATCGACAGCCATCTCGGTCTGGTCGAACGGCTCGGTCTCGACGGCGTGCACCTGACCGATGCCGCGCGATCCGTCCGGGCCGCGCGCAAGGCGCTCGGGCCCGATCCGATCGTGGGCGCCTTCTGCGGCACTTCGCGCCATGACGGCATGAACGCGGGCGAGGCCGGCGCGGATTACGTGTCGTTCGGCCCCGTCGGTGCGACGGGTCTTGGCGATGGCAGCCAGGCCGACCGCGAGCTCTTCGCCTGGTGGTCGGAGATGATCGAGCTTCCGGTCGTCGCCGAGGGCGGGCTGACCCGCGATCTGGTGGAGGCTCTGGCCCCCGTAACCGATTTCTTCGCCTTCGGATCCGAGATCTGGGCCGCCGGCGATCCGGTCGACGCGCTCACGGACCTGACCGCGCCCCTGCGCTGAGCCCGTCCCGCACCGCCGTCTCCGCCGCCCGGGCGAGCGTCTTGCGGTCGGACTCCGCGCCGACGGCGATGGGCGCGTGGAACGTGATCCGGACACGCCCCTGCGGCACCTGCGCCAGCGCCCGCAGCAGGCTCGGGCCGAACGGCATGTCCCCCCACCAGCCGTAGAAGTCCTCCCGCGCGCCGCGGGGCGCCATGTAGTGCAGCGTGACGGGCTGGACCGCCAGACCATGCGACGTGAAGAACGGCCCGAAGATCGTTGATTTGAAGGGAAGAACCCGGAGTCCGTCGGTGCTTGTGCCTTCCGCGAAGATGGCCATCCGCTGGCCCTGCGCCAGCCGCGCCGCGATCTGCGCGGCCTCCCGTGCCGCCGCGCCACGCCGCCGCTCCACGAACACCGTGCCGGTTCCGCGCGCCAGCCAGCCGATCCCGGGCCAGCCCGCCACTTCGGCCTTGGCGACGAAGACCATCGGCGCGCAGGCGTTCAGCATGAAGATATCGAGCCAGCTTACGTGGTTCGCCACGAAGGCGCCGGGGCCCGTCATCGGCACGCCCTCGACCGTGACGCGCAGCCCGAAGATCGCCCGGATCGCGCGGCAGGTCACGACCGTGATCCAAGGCGTCACCGGCCGCCGCGCGCCGACCAGCCCCGCTTCGGGCAGGCGGAGCAGGAGTTTGAGCGGGAAGGCGACCAGCAAGATCGCCAGGATCACGACGCCGCGCAGGATCGCGACCGCCCATCCGGCCACCGGGATGGGCTCGGGCACCGGCGGCTCGCGTCCGGCCCAGGTGACCATGTCAGCCCGGCCTGCCGGTGTAGATCGTCCGGTGCCGGTCGGACATGGCGGCGGTGTCGAGGACGAGACAGACGTCGATGCAGTTGAAGGCCACGTCGCGCCACGCCCCCGCGCCCACCGTCCCGCCAAGCCGCAGGTAGGCTTTCAGAAGCGCCGGCAGCGCACGGGCGGCGGCGGCCCGGTCGATCTCGGCGTCGGGCAGGATGTCCATGGCCAGCGCCTCGGGGCCGCGTGCCACGGGCCGCAGGCCTTCGGGCGCAAGATGGTCCCGGTGCAGCCAGGACAGCGCCTGCGCCACGGGCGCGGGATCGGTGCCGGGGAACGATACCGTGCCGAACAGGATCTCGGCCCCGCTGGCCTCGACGTGCTCCGCCACCGCCTGCCACAGCCGCAGCAGCGCCGTGCCGCCGCGATAGTCCGGGTGCAGGCAGGTCCGGCCAAGCTCCATCAGCCGCCGGCCGCTGCGCCTCAGGGCCGAGAGGTCGAATTCGCCCTCGGAATAAAACTGGCCCATCCGCGCGGCGCCGTCCTCGCCCATCAGGCGGGTGACGGCGACCACTTCGTCGCGCCGCCGGTCGACCAGCATGAGATGACCGGCCGCAGCGTCGAAGCGGTCGCGCTCCAGCCGCGCGGCATGGTCGACCATCGGACCGTCCGCACCCAGTTCCTCGACGAAGACGGCGTAGCGCAGCCGCTGCGCCGCGCGCAGTCCCGCCTCGTCCCGTGCGACCCGCAATTCGAAATGATCGTCGTCGATCAGCATCCGACGCCCGGCTCTCCCATCCGCGATGGCGGTAGCAACAGGCCCGCAAATTGACAACCCGCCCCGGTTTCGTTCGGGTTAGGAGATTGTTAACACTCTCCCGTTAACATCGCTCAGGCCGCGTCAGTCCCATTCGGGCAGAAGGGCCACCCGCGCGCCGTCGATGACGACCTTGCCGTGATGTTCGAAGTTCACCGTGACCCGACCCGAGATATTCGACTGCACCTGCCCCAGGCCCCAGTCCGGCTGGCCCGGATGGCGCACCAGCATCCCCGGTTCCAGAATGGCGTTCAGGTCTTCGGGGTTGTCCGGCATCGTGGGGTGTCCTGATGGCTGACCGACGGCCGTCCGCACCGGCGGAGGAGGATGAGACCGACGACGTGACGGCACTTGTCGGCTCCCGGCTCTGCCACGACCTGATAAACCCGCTCGGCGCGATCGGCAACGGGGTGGAGCTTCTGTCCATGTCCGCGGGACAGGCCGGCCCCGAAGTGTCTCTGATCGAGGAGGCGGTGCGCGACGCGCAGTCCCGCATCCGCTTTTTCCGCATCGCCTTCGGCGCGGCGCAGCCCGACCAGCGCATCGCGCGGCGCGAAATCGCGGGGCTGCTCGACGGGCTCTACGGCCATGGCGGGCGGCTCCGCGTCGACTGGCCGCTCGAGATCGACCTGCCCCGGCGCGAGGCGAAGCTAGCGCTTCTCTGTCTCGCCTGCGCCGAACACGCCCTGCCGCTCGGCGGCGACATCGCCATCGCCCTCGACGACGGCGGGATCGGGCTTGCCGGTACCGCGAAGCGCGTGCAGGCCGATCCGGATCTCTGGGATATCCTGGCCGGCGACCCGCCGCGCCGGCGCACCCTGCCGGCCGAGGTTCAGTTCCTCCTGCTCGCCCAGACAGCGGACGAGGACGGCCGCGCCATCAGCACCCAGATCGGCGAGAACTCGATCGAGATCAATCTGTAACGGCCGTCAGCCCGGCCCGGTACCGCGCGGCGTTTTCCCGGTAGTGTTGGGCCGAGTCGAGAAGCTTCGCCCGCGCGATAT
Organism: Rhodobacterales bacterium HKCCE3408; assembly: GCA_015689705.1. Classification (GTDB taxonomy): domain Bacteria; phylum Pseudomonadota; class Alphaproteobacteria; order Rhodobacterales; family Rhodobacteraceae; genus HKCCE3408. The sequence continues at coordinate 1,711 of WVSN01000012.1, read as the reverse complement.
CGTCGAGCGAGCGAACCACCTTGCCCGGCGATCCCATCACCAGGCTGCCCGGCGGGATCTCCTTGCCCTCGGTCACCAGCGCGCAGGCGCCGATCAGGCTGCCCTCGCCGATCACTGCGCCGTTCAGGATCGTCGCGCCCATCCCGATCAGCACCCCGTCGCCGATCGTGCAGCCATGCAGCATCGCCTTGTGCCCGATGGTGCAGTTCGCGCCGACACGCAGCGGATAGCCCATGTCGGTGTGCATCACGCAGTTTTCCTGCACGTTCGAGCCCGCGCCGATGCGGATCTCCTCGTTGTCGCCGCGCAGCGTCGCGCCGAACCAGACACTCGCCCCGGGCTCCAGCACCACGCGGCCGATGACGTTCGCATCCGGCGCGACCCAGGCGTCTTCGGCGATCTCGGGCACTAATCCGTCAAGTTGCCAGATCATGTGTCGCCCTCCTCGAATTCGCGTTGCAGCCCGCGGACATGGTCAAGCAGCCAGGGCTGCCGCGACGCCTTGAGCCGCTCGGCCGCGACGATGGTCTTCAGCCGCTCCTCGGTCGTGTCGAGATCGGCATTGACGAGGACGTAATCGTAGCCGTCCCAGTGGCTGATCTCGTCCCAACTTTTCTGCATCCGCTTGGCGATGACCTCCTCGCCATCCTGCCCCCGGCTGACCAGACGCCGCTTCAGCTCGGCGATCGACGGCGGCAGCAGGAAGATCGACAGAACCGATGACCCGAGCGGCCCCTTCTGAATCTGCTGCGCGCCCTGCCAGTCGATGTCGAACAGCACGTCACGCCCGGATTCGATCGCCTCCTGCACCGGCGCGAGCGGCGAGCCGTAGAAATTCCCGAAGACGAAGGCGTGTTCGAGCATCCCGCCATCGGCGACCAGTCGCTTGAAGGCCGATTCATCGATGAAGTGGTAGTGTTCGCCGTCGACCTCACCCGCCCGCGGTGCGCGCGTCGTGGCCGAGACCGAGAATTTCAGCGTCTCGTCCCAGGCCATCAGCCTCCGGGCCAGCGTCGATTTCCCCGCGCCCGACGGCGACGAGAGGATGATGAGTAGCCCGCGGCGCCGGTCGTCCATGCTCACTCCAGGTTCTGCACTTGCTCGCGCATCTGGTCGATCACCACCTTGAGGTCGAGCCCTGCGCGGGTGAGCTCCGTATCCTGGCTCTTGGAACAGAGCGTATTGGCCTCTCGGTTAAATTCCTGCGTCAGGAAATCGAGCTTCCGCCCGATCGGCCCCTTTTCGGCCAGAAGGGCGCGGGCGGCGGCAACATGGGCGGTCAGGCGGTCCAGCTCCTCGGCCACGTCGCCCTTCATGGCCAGCGCGGCGAGGTCCTGCGACAGCCGGTTCTCGTCGACACTGCCGCCGGCTGCTTCCAGCAGCTTGGCGACGCCGGCGCGGAAGCGTTCGGCAGCGGCTTCGCCACGCGGCCCCGCACGCTCGGCGGCGCGCGCGGTCAGCGATTCGATCTCGTCGACCTGCGCCGTGACGACGGCCGCGAGCGCGCGGCCCTCGGCGGCGCGCATATCGACGAAGCCGGCCAGTGCGGCGTCGAAATCGGCCAGCAGCGCGGCCTCCGGCAGTGCGCTGTCCTCGGCCCCGCCGAGAAGGCCGGGCAGCGCCAGGACGGCGACCGGATCGACCGGCTGGACCGGAAGGCCCGCGGCCTCGAACGCCGCGCGGACCCGCGCCCCGGCCGCGACGGCGGCCT
>WVSN01000011.1 GCA_015689705.1 Rhodobacterales bacterium HKCCE3408 | reverse complement strand
GTCGAAAGCCGCTGGCGTCTCGAACCGCGGCACGGCGCCCGGTCGAGCGCCTGGCAGCTCTCGCGCCTGCGCGCCCGCACCGCGCCCGAAGCCGACTGGACGATCCGCTACCAGGCCGGGCGCGCGATGGTGGCCGAGCCGCTGGCCGAAACCGCCTAGACCCGCGCGCCGCCATCCTTCAGCCAGTCCCGCGCCGCCGCGTCGGGCACCAGCTCCGCGAGCCGCGCTTCGAACAGCGCGACCTCGGCCCCGGACAGCTTGCCCTCCCATTTGCGCGAGCTGGCCGAGTCGAAGAAGCCGGCGTCGTTCTTCCAGTAACCCGTCCCGCCGACCGGCACGAATTCCGACGCCTTCGCCTTCATCGCCCCGAAGGCCGAGGCCTCGGCCACCGCGTCGATCAGCGCCGCATCAGCCTCGATACCCGCCGCCGCGGCGAGCTGCGCCACGGCCGCCCGCCCGTCGCGCAGCATGTCCGAATAGTGGAACAGGGCGAGGTCCGGATACCGGCCCGACAGCACGGTCAGCCGGTAATGCACCGCCAGTGTCGCCAGCGTGTCGGTGTCGAAATCCTCCGGCTCCTCCGATCCGCTGAGCCAGGCACGCAGAGCCTCGGGAACCGGCCGGTTCATCGGGTTGTCAGGCTCGATGACCGCGGTGTTCGCCACGTGCTTCCGCAGAGAGAAAAAAACATCGAGCGGGTGGCGATAGACCGCGATCACCGTCACGCCGTCCCAGATCGGGAACCCGTCGGCGGGCGTGTGTGTCTTGACCACCCGCCGCCCCGTCTGCCGCGACAGCTCCGCCGCGACCTCGCTGGCCGGCACGCCGAGATCGGCATCGACCCAGGGCGACAGCACCGGCACCTTGCCCGGCAGGTCCGGCCCGCCATGGACCAGCATCGCCAGGATCGTCTGGGTCCAAGTCGTTCCGCATTTCGGCGGCGTGCAGACGAGGATGTCGCCCCGCTGCGGCTGCCACGTCGCCCACCGCGCGGGATCGGTGATCGAACCGCGATAGCCGCGCAAGGCGGGGGCGAGCTCTGGTGCCGGGCGTCCCATGATCGGACGATCTCATGCGCACCGGCCCACGGCAACAAGTCCCGCACCCGCGCGCCCATCGCGCTCCGCCGCCCGTTACCGACCGCCCAGGGGCGCAAACGGGCAAGCACCGCCGCGCGCCCGCGCTAACCCGAAATCATGCGCCTGATCCTCTCTTTCGCAGCCCTGTTCCTATCGGTCGTCCTGCTCCAGCTCTCTTCGGGCGGCGTCGGGCCGCTCGACGTTCTGTCGGGAACGGTGCTCGGCTTCACCAATGCCGAGATCGGCCTGCTCGGCTCGGCGCATTTCCTCGGCTTCTTTATCGGCTGCTGGTGGGCGCCGCGACTGATGGGCGAAATCGGCCATTCCCGCGCCTTCGCGGCCTTCACCGCGGCCGGCGCTATCGGCCTCCTCGCCCACACGCTGACCGAGGATCCGCTGGCCTGGGCGGGGATGCGCGTCGCCTCGGGCCTCTGCGTCGCTGGCTGCTACACGGTGATCGAGGCCTGGCTTCAGGCCAAGGTCACGAACGAAACCCGCGGCCGCGCCATGGGCACCTACCGGATGGTCGATGCCGGCGCCTCGCTCGCCGCCCAGATGATGATCGGGTTCCTCGCGCCCGCGGCTTACGTCTCCTACAACCTGCTGGCGCTTCTGTGCTGCGCCGCGCTCCTGCCGCTGACGCTCACCCGCCTCGCCCCGCCGGTGACGAACGGCGCGCCCCGACTCCGGCCCGGGCTGGCCTGGCGGATCTCGCCGCTCGCCGTCGCGGGCGTCGTCGTCTCGGGCCTGACCAACGCCGCCTTCCGCATGGTCGGGCCGCTTTACGGCGCGCAGGTCGGGCTCGCGCCGTCGCAGATCGGCTTCTTCCTCGCCGCCTTCGTCCTTGGAGGCGTGCTGACGCAGGTGCCGACCGGCTGGCTCGCCGACCGGGGCGACCGGCGGTGGGTGCTGATCTGGATCTCCGCCGCGGCGCTGGCCAGTTCGCTCCTGACCATGGCGCTCGCCGGGCTCGGCACGGTCGCCGTCTTCATCGGCGCGCTCGTCTTCGGCGGCGTGTCCTTCCCGATCTATTCGATATCCGCCGCCCACGCCCACGACTGGGCCGAGGACGACCAGCGTGTCGAGCTGTCGGCCGCGCTCATGTTCTTCTACGCCCTCGGCGCGATCGTCTCGCCGCTGGCCACCTCGCAGCTCATCGACATCTACGGGCCCCGAGCGCTTTTCGTCTTCATCGGTGCCGCGCATATCGGGCTGGTGATCTTCGGCCTCTACCGGATGCGCCGTCGCGCCAGCACCGCCGCCCGTGCGCCCTATGTCTGGATTCCGCGCACGTCGTTTCTCGTGGGGCGCATCTTCCGCCGCACCCGCTAGCCCTTACCTGTAGCATCCGGTAAAGCGGCGCGGACGGACAGGAAGGCTCGACGATGGCACGCATCCTCATCACCTCGGCGATCCCGTACATCAACGGGATCAAGCACCTGGGCAACCTGGTGGGCTCTCAGCTCCCCGCCGATCTCTACGCCCGCTACCTGCGCGCACGGAGCCACGAGGTGCTGTTCCTCTGCGCCACCGACGAACACGGCACCCCGGCTGAGCTTGCCGCCGCCAAGGCGGGCAAGCCCGTTGCCGAATACTGCGCCGAGATGTGGCAGGTGCAGAAGGACCTGTCGGACGGCTTCCGCCTGTCCTTCGACCATTTCGGCCGCTCCTCCAGCGCCCAGAACCGCGCCCTGACGCAACATTTCGCAGGCCGTCTGGCCGAAGCCGGGCTGATCGAGGAAGTGACCGAGCAACAGGTCTATTCCGTCGCCGACGGCCGCTTCCTGCCCGACCGCTATATCGAGGGCACCTGCCCGAACTGCGGCTACGAGCGCGCCCGCGGTGACCAGTGCGAGAACTGCACCAAGCAGCTCGACCCAGTCGACCTCATCAACCCGCGCTCTGCGATCTCGGGCTCGACGGATCTCGAGGTGCGCGAGACGAAGCACCTCTATCTCCGCCAGTCCGCGATGAAGGACGAGCTCGACCGGTGGATCGACAGCAAGACCGACTGGCCCGTGCTGACCACCTCGATCGCGAAGAAATGGCTGCATGACGGCGACGGCCTGCAGGACCGCGGCATCACCCGCGACCTCGACTGGGGCGTGCCGGTGAAGAAGGGGACCGAGGACTGGCCCGGCATGGAGGGCAAGGTCTTCTACGTCTGGTTCGACGCGCCGATCGAATACATCGCCTGCGCTCAGGAATGGGTCGATGCCGGCAAGGGGCAGGACTGGGAACGCTGGTGGCGCACGGACAAGGGCGCGAACGACGTCCGCTACGTCCAGTTCATGGGCAAGGACAACGTGCCTTTCCACACGCTGAGCTTCCCCGCGACCATCCTGGGCTCGGGCGAGCCGTGGAAGCTCGTCGATTACATCAAGTCGTTCAACTACCTGAACTACGACGGCGGCCAGTTCTCCACGTCGCAGGGCCGGGGCGTCTTCATGGACCAGGCGCTCGAGATCCTGCCCGCCGATTACTGGCGCTGGTGGCTCCTGTCCCACGCACCCGAGACGAGCGACAGCGAATTCACCTGGGAAGCCTTCCAGCAGGACGTGAACAAGGACCTCGCCGACGTTCTCGGCAACTTCGTCAGCCGGATCACCAAGTTCTGCCGTTCCAAGTTTGGCGAAGTAGTCCCCGAAGGCGGCGAGGCCGGCACTGCCGAGGCCGAGCTGATGCAGGCGCTGCAGACGAGGCTCGACGCCTATTCGCGCCACATGCAGGCGATCGACATCCGCAAGGCCGCGGCCGAACTGCGCGCGCTCTGGGTTCTCGGCAACGAATACCTGCAATCCGCCGCGCCCTGGACCGCGTTCAAGACAGACGAGGCGCGGGCCGCCGCGATCACCCGCACGGCGCTGAACCTGATCCCGTTCTACGCCACGCTCTCGGCGCCGTTCATCCCCGATGCCGCAGCCGCGATGCACGACGCCATGGGGACCGCGCCGGTCTGGCCCGACGACACCCGCGCCGCGCTGACCGCCCTGCCCCCGGGCCACGCCTTCACCGTGCCCGACGTGCTGTTCAAGAAGATCACCGACGAGGAGCGAGCGGACTGGGCGACGCGCTTCGCGGGACGACGGTAAGCGGCGCAGATCGCGGATACGCCGCGTTCATCGCTCCATGAGAAAAGGGCGCGCTGTATGCGCGCCCTTCCCGTTTCCAGCCCGCTGACGCAAGTCAGGATTCGTTCGGCGTCCAGGCCGGCATCTCGTCCAGCTCTTCTTCGGTCGCCGAGATATAGGCGCGGAGCATGTTGCCGTTGACGCGGATCAGTTCGACCTGGTCGATCGGCATCTGAACCGGCTTCTCGCCGATGCCGAGGAAACCGCCCACGTCGATGATCGCATTCTCGATCTGGTCGCTGTCGGCCAGCTGCAGTTCGCTCAGGTCGCCGACCCACTCGTCGTTGGAGTCGTAGACCGCGATGCCGAGAAGCTCTTCGGTCGTCACGTTGTCCCAACCGACATTCTCGGGCTCGCCCATGTCGTCCTGCATGTCGGCGTATTGCTCGCTCTCGGAGGCGCGCGTGTAGCCTTCGCTCTCTACGGCCTCCTGGTCGTAGGACGTCTGCTCTTCGAAGGTCGAGCGGTTGCCAGTGTAGACGACGAAGTATTCGCCTTCGTCATCCGAGTCCTGCACGAAGCGGACATTCTGAAGGTCGACCTGGCGCTGCGTCTCGCCCATGCCGAGGAACCCGCCGGCATCGACGATCAGGCTCCGGACTTCTCCGTCTTCGGAGATCAGCACGTCGTTGATGTCGCCGACCATGTTCCACTCGGACGGAACCTCGTTCACCTCGCCCGGAATATCGGCCTCGGCGGTCTGCATCCGGGTGCCGTTGTCGCCGGTTTCGCTGTCGCCGGTTTCGGCATCGGCGGTCTGCATGGCGTCATCCGTGCCGGACCCGTCTTCAGCCTCGGCTGTCTGCATATCGTCGTCGCCCTCGGCGTCGGTCGACATGGACCCGTCGGCGGATTGCTCGGCGTCGGCGTTTTCGCCATCCTGCGCGGACGGCATGTACAGACGATGGCCGATCAGAGCGGATGCGGTGATGCCCATCTCTTCGATCTGGGTCGCCGCGTTGTTGTTGTTCTGTGCGTCGCCGTTTTCCTGCGCGAACAGTGCCGCGGGCGTGGCGAGGCAGGCTACCAGAGCGGTGCTTGTCAGAAAGCGTTTCATTTTGGTCTCCTTTCGGATTTCAACACGAGGAGGCTCAGTGCTCCTTGCCGTCAGAACGAACGTCGCCCGCCGCCAGTTGCCATCCGACGCAAAAAGAAACTTGGGAACCGAAAGCCGCCGAAGATCGTTGCGGCGCCCTTTTCAAGGCCGGGTTCGACGGGCCGGCGGGAGCCGACCGTCAGAACCGCGCGCCGCTGATATCGCTGCCAAGCGCGTACCGGCCGGCGGTCACGAACTGCTCGGCACTCATGGCGACATGCTTGGCCGCGGCGCGGACGTCGCGTTCGCGTCTCTCGAAGGGCTGCGACTCGGCCAGCGCCCGGGCTCCGATCAGATCGTTCACCCGCTGCACGACCGCCATCGCGACCTCGGCGACGTGCGAACAGGCCAGCCGGTAGTCGATCCGGGCCGCGACCAGATCCGAGCTTTCGTTTTCGACCGCCGCGCACAGGGCCGACATGGCCGACCGCATGTAGGCGCCGGCGGACCGGCATCGCGCAAGACACCGCCCGATCTCGGCCTGCACCAGTTCCCGGTCGGCGATCGGCGCGGCGATCCCCAGTCGACGGTGGCCGCCGCTGACCGAGACAAGCGCGTCGACGGCACCCTTCGCGATCCCGAGCGGAACCGTGGCGACTGTCCAGACGAAGGCGGACGCGCCCGGAAGGCGATAGACGACGCCCGGTTGGGTCGGCACCGGCTGAAGGTCGCACACGAACTCGGTCGGCAGGGACACATCGTTGGCCTCGAAGTCCCAACTGCCGGTGCCTTTCATCCCGGAGACATGCCAGCTGTCGATCAGGGTGACGGCCTCGCGGGGCAGGAAGGCCAGGACGATCCGCCCGCTCCCGTCGTCCACCTCGCAGAGCGGGGCGAAGGTCGTGGCATGGGGCGCGCCGCTGGCGAACGGCCACCGGCCGGTGATGCGGTATCCATCCCCGTCGGGGACGGCCTTGCCGACGGCGCCCGTGCTCGAGGCGACGAAGGCCGACGGATGCGCAAAGATCGCCCGTGCGGCGTCGGGCGGCAGGTAGCCACCGGCGCGTGACATCCCGCCGCCGTTCCCGACGAGCCAGCCGACCGTGCCGTCGAAAGCCGCGGCATGTTCCACCACCGACATGAAATCGAGCGGCGAAAGCCCGCATCCGCCCAGTTGCGCCGGAAGGAACAGGCGGAAGAACCCTGCATCGCTCAGGGCGGCGAATGCCGCGTCGGACAGCCGCCGCTCCGCATCGAAACGCGGGGCCTCCTCCGCCAGCAACGGGCGGATCCGCTCGAACTTTTCGATCATGGTCGCGGCAGTCGATGCCGATTGTCCGTCCAGCACGGTGATGTCCTCCCGCAATGGCGGGATCGTCGGACTGGACGCGATGCGGGGCAACAGCAAAGAATTCGGCGCAAGGTGACTTCAATTCATCCGGGATTCGACCCATGCACCGCCTTCCGCCTCTTCGGGAGCTTCAGGCCTTCGAATCCGCGGCCCGCCTTCTGAGCTTCCGGAAGGCGGCGGAAGAACTCTCCGTCACGCCCACGGCGATCAGCCACCAGATACGGCTCCTCGAACGCTATTGCGGCCAGCCGCTGTTCCAGCGCCAGCCAAGGCCCCTGCAGCTCACGCAGGCGGGCGCGCAACTTCTGCCGGTCGTGCGGGACGCGTTTGTGGCGATCTCGGACGAGCTGGATCGCCTGACGCCCGGCAGCCGGATCGGCCATCTGCGGGTAACGGCGACCAGCGCCTTTGCCGCCCGGTGGCTGCTGCCGCGGCTGGAACGCTGGCGCGCCGAAGCGCCGGACTCCTCGCTCGACCTCGTGGGAACGGATGCGGTGCTGAACCTTCGCACGGGCGAAGTGGACGTGGCGATCCGGTATGCCCGGACGCCCCCGACGGACGGGATCGCGGTGGAGCTGCTGCGCGATACCTTCCACGTCGTCGCGGCGCCCGCGATGCTGCCGGAAATCGCCGGGATGCTCGAGCCGCAGGCGATCCTCGACCTGCCGCGCGTCGAGATCGGCTGGCCCCTGGCCGATACCGCCGCGCCCACCTGGCGCAACTGGGAAACCGCGGCCCGCGCGGCCGGCCACCGGATCGACGGCATCGTCCGGCCGCCGCAACTGAAGCTCCACGAAGAACATCACGGGATCGAAGCGATCCTGGCCGGACAGGGGGTCGGGCTCTGCAGCGACGTGCTCGTCGCGCGGGAACTCCGCGACGGCCTGCTTCGTCGGCTCAGCGATATCGTTCTGCCGGGCTATGGCTTTTACGTCGTCTACCGCGCCGAACACCCGAGACGCGCGGCCCTGGACGCCCTGCTGCGCTGGATGCAGCGGGAAGCCGCGGCCTGACGCCGATGGCCGGACCGCACCGCCGCCTCCCCTGTCACGGCTCGAAGCGCAGGACGCGAAGGCGCCGGTCCCCGACCATGACGGCCGAAAACCCGTCGAGAATCTCGCCGCCGGCCAGCCGCGTCGCGACCGTGTCCGGGCTGCGGTAAAGGCTGTTGCCGCACAGCACGAGGTATTCCGTACCCGACGCGGCCAGCCGGTCGCGGAACGCTCCGAGGTCCGTTTCCGATGTCAGCGTCATGTTCGCCATCAGCGTCTCGCTCCGGTGGTAGGACGAGACGAGCACGCGATGCCCGGTCAGAAGCAGGATCGGCCGGCTGAGGTTCCCGAGCGCCATGAGGTTGGCCGGCGGCAGCTCGTTCAGGCTTTGCACGATACTGGCGTCCTGCCGGCAGGCGTTGAACGGAACGTAGCGGGGACCCGGCGCCGCTTCGTTGGCATGTGCCGCCGGAATCAACCGGACGACACTCCAGTACGCCTGGCCCGGCACCAGCATCAGGGCAAGGCCGGCGACCGCCGCCACGGCCACGCCCCGCGACGTCGGGCGGGACTGGACCCATCGGACCAGCCCGGCGCCCGCCACGCCCATCAGGACGGGCGTGACCGCCTCGGCCGGCGCCATCATGCGGAACTGCACGAAGGACGCGATGAACCCGAGCCAGCCGAAACACAGGACGACCAGCAGCGCCCGCGTCTCGTCGCGGCCGATCCCGGAACGCATCTTCCGGTGGAACAGCATCATTGTCGCGAAGGCCGCCGAGGCCATCATCGGCAGGATCAGGACGAAAACCGTCCCGAGCGTGCCGGCCTGCCCGAAGTAGAAGCTGACCGACCGGGCTTCGGGAATCGTGGCAACGACGTCCCCGAGCGAGCCGGAAAGATTGCTGTAGGGGCCGGCCGCGCACGGGGCCATCGCCGGAAGCGCCGCCGCTGCCGCGACCCCGACGGCCAGCACGGTCAGGCCGATGCGCGGCCCGAGACCCGGCAGCCGCGTGCATCCGAAGGCAAGAGCGATGACCGCCAGCCCGGACGACGCCGCTGGCACGACGACCGGCCCGGCGAGTTCGTCGCAGCGCGAGATCGTCCACTCCGCGAACGGCGTCTGGCCGACGAACAGCAAGGCCGTGGCGACCGGCAGGCTGAACCCGAACATGGCAAGCGGCCGGGCATTCGCGGCCGGCGACGCGACGCACCGGGCCACAAGGATCGACCCGGCGAGGATGATGGCCGGGATCATCTCCAGCCCGATGGCCAGCGATACCGCGCAGACAAGGCCGGACAGAAGTCCGTCCCGCCAGTGCCGCCCGGGCCGCATCAGGATCAGAACGACGAGCAGCATCAGCACCAGTTGCAGCCCATGATGGTCGATGTTGAGCGGGCCGAACCGGATGTTGGCGGTGGTGCTCCACAGACAGGCGCCGATGACCGCGATCCCGGACGCCGTCCGGCCCGCGATGCGATGGGCCGCAAGGCCGGTCGCCGCAAGAAACGCGACAAGCAGAGCCGTCGGCCAGAGCACGATGGCGATGCCCTCGGCGGCGCGCTCACCCACGACGACGGAGAGCATCACAATGAGAGCGGCCATGGGCGCATCGGCGTAGCGCGACCAGTGCATCGACAGGCCCTCGGGCGGGAGGACGCGGTCGATCGTCGTGTCGAACCAGCCGCCCCCGTCCAGCCAATCGCGAATGAAGACGAGCCGCATGGCGTCGTCGTACCGGGTTTCGGCCAGTCGCTCGATAGGTGCACGGGAGGCCGCCAGGACATCAACGGCTATCAAGGTCGCGGCGATAAGAATGGAAAAGATCAGAAAATCGGCACGAACCGGCCGCAAAAACGTGGCGTCACTCATTCACCAAACAAAGCCCCAGAAATAACAAGCTCAATCTGACTTGTTATTGACTAAGGAAATATGGCGTGAATATGGCGGACATTCAGGTCGAACCCGGATATGGAAATCGTGAACCGTTTCCCTCGCGTCACCTCCCAACTTTCCGCTACGTAAACCCAAAGACACAAGACCACCATGGCTAACCACTCGGCCTGTCAAGCTTATTCCGTCTTTCGATTGTCTTGATTCATTCGCGCGGGACAGCGCCCTTGCCAATTGATTAATTCCGCCTTCGGGACAGATCGTTTCCAATACCGGCCGACTCAATCAGAAAATGACAAAGTCTCGCCACATTTCTTTCCGAAGTCTGACGCAGGCCCGCTCATATGTCCGCGGGCTTGAACACCAGTGTGCAAATCAAAACGAGAGTAAGAAGTCTATGTTTGCAAAATTCCTATTGTCCGAAACCGGTGCCGTGACGACGGACTGGGTATTGCTCACCGCAGGGCTGGTCGCATTGGGCCTCGCGGTCATGGCGGTGATTTCGGGCGGTGTCGAAGACCTGTCGGGAGAGATGCAGGTCGAACTGGCCGCTCAGAACCCAAGCGACAATCCTTTCGACGGCGCGGCCACGGTCGGCGACCCCAACGCGATCGACTGATCTTCCAGGCTCAGACGACCATGCGGGACCGGAAACCGAGGTTTCCGGTCCTTTGCATTTGTGAGTCCAGAATCGCCCGGGGCGCGCTGCCGTCAACCGGCCGGAGAATGGCCCGCGCCTCACATGAACGCGGACTCCGTCGACCGGCATGACCTCTTATCCGCGCGACGCCCCTTCTTTTCCTGACGGGCGGCTTCCCCTGCCGTCAGGCCGGTCTGGCACGGTCACAGGCCCATTATCGACCGGCCATCGACAATCGACACGCTCGGCCCTCGATAACCACGCCGTCCGGAATCAACCTGCCACAGAAATTCCCAAGGCCTTCCCGGGTCCGACATTTTTGTGCCCGGATTCCCCGTAAATTCAATTTTGTTAGTCATGTTGAGAGGACCCATGTACAACTATATCATCTGCAACTCTTCCGAGATCCGCGACCGGGCCACTGGCAAATACCTTGGCGTGGCGTGGCTGGAAGACTGCCAGGATGGTAAATGGTCGGCTGTAGTAGTTGGTAAGCATATCCAGGCAGAAAGCCCAAAACGACTGAAGCGAGAGATCGCCCGCCGAGTGAAGCAGGCGCGCCAATCCTCGCAGGGCTCACCCGCCAATCTGTCAACGCGTCTGTCGGAACTCTGCAACGAGATGTTCCTCTCCGCCGTCTCCAGATAGCGACACTTCCCCAAGACTGAGGCTGCCGGGGGCCAGCCTCGCTCACACCCTCCCGACATCACGATGAGAGCGGACGAAACCGGTCCGCTACGCGTCCACCTCGCGCGCGCGACCGGTCCGCCGAAGGCGACCGATCCGTCGCCCTCACCCGGCCCGCAAACGTCAGGGCCGGCACTTCCGCACACATCCGGACGGCGGTGCCGTCAGTCCTGCGCCATCAGATACTCGGCCACCGCCTGGTAGGCGGGCAGCGAGGTCGGGTCGATCCGGCTGTTGAACGCGATGGGGAAGGACGCGAACCGCACGATCACCATCTCCGCCGTCGGGTCGATGTAGATCGTCTGACCATGAACCCCGCGCGCGGCGAACGCCCCATGCGCGTTGTTGAAGATCCACCACTGGCCGCGATAGCTGCCCCCGGCCAGATCGGCATAACCCGCCGCCGCGAAGGCCTCGAGACTGCCGCCGCCGCGGATGCTCTCGATGGCGGCCGCGGGAATGATCTGCTCGCCATGCCACGTGCCGCCGTTCAGCACGATCTGACCGAACCGGCCAAGGTCACGCAGCCCGGCGGTCAGGCCGCCCCCGGCGAAGGGAGTACCCACGCCATCGACGGTCATGTACGCGTCCTGCTCCGCCCCCATGCGGCTCCAGATCCGGTCAGACAGAAGCTCGGTCACCTCCATCCCGCTGACGCGCGAGATGATCCAGCCCAGGACGTCCGAATTGGGCGTCCGGTAGTGGAATTCCACGCCATGCTCCAGGCCGGACGGGTCGGGTCCGACTGTCTGGAGGAACTCGAAATAGCCATTCGGGCCGCTGTAATCGGCATCCCTCGGGAACGGGCTGGCGGCGGCGTTGTACACCCAGATCGCGGCGTTCGGATCACCGTAATCCTCGCTGAATTCGAAGGCCGTCGTCATGTCCATGACCTGCCGGACGGTCGCGGACCCGAAGGCGCTGACTTCGAGCTCCGGGATGATCTCGCTGACCAGCGCCGTATCGTCCAGCGCCCCTTCCGCCACCAGCATTTCGGCCAGTGTGCCGGTAAACGACTTCGTCATCGACATCGCGGCATGCTGGCCGGCTTCGTCGAGGCAACCGAAGTAACGTTCGTAAACGATCCGGCCGCGGTGCAGGATCAGCATCCCGTCGGTGTAGTTGGCGGCCAGCGACTCTTCCCACGTCATCTCTTCGACATCGCCGCGCAGCGGGCGGAACGTGACGGAGTCGATCCCGTCGTCGAGCGCGTACTCGAAGTCGGTCGGCGCGCCGAGGCCCCGGCTGACCTGTTCGGTCGGCAGGAATTCCCGCAGGTGGCAGACCGACCAGCGCATCCGGGGGAAGCTGAAGAAGACGGAATCCGGATTGGTGATGCGCAGGTCGGGCGGCGGTGGGAAGCCTTCCATCCAGCCAAGCGTACGGGGATCGGATTCCGCGGCCGTCGGATATCCGTCGGCCTGCGCCCAGGCTGCACCGGACAGCCCCATCACGGCGCAGAGCGCGGCCGCGAGAACCCTAGAAATTGAAGACGACATTGACAAATCCTCCTACCCAGTTGGGATCGTCGCCGGGAAAGACGTTGCGGATGCCCTCGCCGGGAACGGAAACGCTCACCCCGGCGGTCAGGAACGTGTTGCGGTTGATGATCCGCCTGTATTCTATGAAGAAATCGTCCGACAGATGCGGGTCCGTCACCCCGGTGACGACGTTGGCCGTGGCCCCGGCAAGATCGAGACGCGTCGCCTGTCCGAACTGAAGCGGGCTCCGCAGCTCGTTCGCGCGGACATGGGCGTAGCGCAGCGTGATGGTGTCGCGCTGCGTGGGTTGCAGCGACAGCGACAGGTTCTGCGACTGCACGTTCGAGTTGATGAACAGCATCGCCGACTTCGACCCCGTCGCCCAGGCGCTCGGCGACCCGTCGTAGTAGAGCGGGTCGAACCGCTCGAGCCCGGTCGTGTTCGGATCGTCGCCCGAAAACGTCTGGAAGCCGTAGCTGATGACCGGCGACCACGGCGCGTCCGCGAAGGCGTAGCTGACCTGCGCCCGTCCAGCCCAGGCCTCCAGGTCGATCCGGTCGTTCCACTGATAGGCGAGATCGGCCGTGAACGAGAAGTTCTCGAGCGCTCCGCCAAGGGGATTGGTGGCGGCATACAGGTTGATCGTCTCGGTTCCCTCGCGCGCGCCGGGGATGACACTCGGCGGGCCGACGCCACCGGCTCCGGCCTGCGGATAGGGCGAGGTTGAATTCAGCACGTCGACATAGGTGAAGCCGAGGTAGCCCCCCGCCGGGTCGTCGTAGCGCAGATCGAGGCCCGCCAGAGCGTTCTCGCCGTCCGAGTCCGGGCGTTCCCGCGGGTCGATATAGAACAGGGTGCCGGTCAGATCGCCGTAGGTGAGCCGTCCGATCCCCGTCATCTCCCAGGCGCGCCGCGGGCCGAACTTCAGCGCCCCGCGCTCGAACCCGTCGGAAGCCCCGTCGGAAATGAGCATCCCCGTACCCAGACGAAGCGACTGCGCCCCGAACGACAGATCCAGCCCCGTGCCGGACCCGAGCGGCAGACGCAGACCGGCGTAGGAGTCCTCCAGCGTGATCCGGCCGGTATCGCCGGTGTCGAAAGCGTCGGTGCCGATGGTGTAGGAGCCCACCGCCGACACGCCGCCATAAAGCTCGACGCCGTTGTCGAGCGCGCTCTCGAAGGTAAGGCCCGGTCGCGCATAAAGCTCCAGCCAGGTCGCGTCGGGATTGTAGCCCGATCCGGGCGCGGCGCCCTGCGACAGGCTCCAGAACAGATCGCCCTCGCTGACGAGATTCGCGCCGAATTGCAGGGTCCACCGCACCGTCGTCCCGTTGGCGTCGTAGACCACCATCCGGTCCGAACTCTGGGCCTGCGCCGAACCCGCCGCAGCAAGTGCGAACACCCCCGCAAGCGCCACGTTCCGGTAGATGCTGGCCACTGATCGGCCGCCGCCGCGCGCCCCCGGAATGGTGCGACGCAACCGTCCGGATCGAGATTCGTCCCGCATCGACTCCCCCATCGGTGCATGTGCCGCGAAAGATTATTTCGGCGCGATTGACAGACAAAGACGGTTGGTGCCCAAAATGGGCGAGGACGCAGGGAGGGCGCTGCCATGAAGGCCGAGAAGGCGAGCAAGCGGGAGACGATCGAGCGGAATTTCGCGACGGTCTGGCCGGCCCAGGTTGCCGGCTTCACGCGGTTCCTCGTGCATCTCAGACGGGTCTTCGACGGAGACCTCGACCTCATGCTGGTCCTCGCCGTGATCGGCGACCGGACGCGGAAAGAGAACTGGGCGCGCGAACTGGTCGATTACGAAAGCCTGACCCGCGGCCCGGCCGGTGCGCCCAACCAGTCTCCGACCAATCTCCAGTCGATCGTCGAGGCCTCGGGCATCCCGCGCGAAACGGTCCGGCGCAAGCTCCTCGTCTTGCCGGAGAAGGGTTGGGTCACCCGGGACGAGGCCGGGCATCTGACGGTGTCGAAACAGGCATCGACCGATCTGAAGGACGCCACCGTGCACGCGGTCGACTACCTGTCGACGCTGGCCGTCGCCCTTGACCGCGCGGAGGAGATGGAACGCTCGTGAGGACCACAACTCGTCACGCGGCGGAACTCATTCCGGGCGGGCGGTGACCGCAAGACCGGGCGGCCGCTCAGGTCGGATCGTTGGAACAACCTGCCTGGAAGCCGTTGTCGCAATGGGCGCGCAGCCTCTCGGTATCGGCGGCGGTCCATCCCGCCGGGTTCGTCACCTGCACCCACGGGCCGATATAGTCATGCGCATAATAGGCGTGCCCGTGGCCCGGCGGTGCGCCGAATGACAGCGCCATGTCCAGCGCCAGCTGGAACTGCGTGACGATGGGCATGAAGAACAGATGCTCGGACATGTCCTCGGCCGGCGGGTCCCGCATCCAGTCCGGCGCGCGCCACACCGAATAGGGGTCGTAGAAGACGACCGGATCGCTGGAATACTGAAGGAAGACAATCCGCATCTGCCCCCAGTCCGCCGGCGCCTCGGACCCGTCCGCGACATGCGAGGCATAGCGGACCAGCGACCCGTCGCCGATCCTCGGAAGGACCCAGGGACTGCCGGGTTCGCGCTGGTTCTGCACGTAGTTCCACAGCGCTGACGGAAACGGCGGCCCGGCCCAGAACGCGCCGTCGATGGGATCGTCGAGCAGACGGAAAAGATTGGTCGCATACATCGACGACCACGCCCCGAGGCTCAGCCCGTGGACATAGAGCCGCGGGCGCGTCTCGGGATCGAGCGTGCGCCAGTATCCGTGCACGACATCCTGCAACGCGGTCGCCTGCTCCAGACCGGTATTCGTCTCCAGGATCAGGGCCAGCGGCGACTGAAGATAGGAATACTGCGCCGCAACCGTCGCGATGTCGCCGTCATGCATGTACTCGACCGGGTCATGGGCGCCGGGATCCATCCACCCGGTCCCGGTCGGGCTGGCAACGATCAGAACCTCGCGCTCGAAGGCGCCCTGCCGCACCAGCTCGGCCAGCGCCAGTTCGGCCCGTTCCCGTGCGGTGCCGCCGTTGGCGCGCCCGACATAGACCCGGATCGGATCCAGCGCGGGCCGTCCGGTGAAGCTGGAGATGGCCGCGGCGTCCGGGCCCGACAGGATGAAATCGCGCCCCGGCGCGCCGATGCCGCCCCAGTCGATCAGCGAGGCCGCGCTGCCGGTCCGGTTCGGGTCGGCCGGCGCCGGCGGGGCTAGATCGAACAGCGCCTGCGCCGTCTCGTAGCCTTCGTCCAGCGTGGTCACCACCCGGTCGTAGATCCCCTCGCGCGTGACGACGAACAGGATCACGACGACCGCCACGACGCCGAGCACGTTGGCCCGCCGCTTCGGCATCACCCGGTAGAACCGCCTTCGGATCACGCGGAACAGCGACGCGACAAGGCGGCCGAGCCCGTAGGCCACCGCGAAGACGCCGACCGCGATCAGAAGGATCTTCCCCAGTCCGAGCGCGTCCTCCGGCGGCAGACCCATCCGCGCCCGCAGGTCGTTCTGCCATGTCAGGCTCGAGCCGAGCACCCAGGCGAAGACAACCAGCACGACGACCGCGCAGACAAGCGTGAGCGCCGAGGCGATCCGCCGGGGCAGCCGGGGCATGTCGGCCGCGCGCCACAACAGGCCCACGATCTGACCGACGAGATAGCCGAGCGCCGCGACCACCCCCCCGAGAACGCCCTGCACCTCCGGCCCGCGGGGGATCAGCGACGGGGTCAGCGAGGCGGCGAAGAACACCAGCCCGAGAAGCAGGCACGGAACCGAGAACGGCCCGACGATCCTGGATGCTAGGTTCTGAGTCATGTGCCGCCCGTCGTGTGACCTGCCCCGTGGGGACAGTTGGTCCGCGACGGCAAGACGGGTCAAGCCTCCCGGAAGCCCGGCCGGCCCCGCCTCCGACACCCGCAAAGCAGGTCCGCCGACAGCGAAGCGCGCGCGGAGGCAAGCGCGATCCTGCCTTCATGGACAGGACGAAAGCCGCTCTGCTAGCCTGACTGCCATGCAATTTGCCCGGACCGAAAATTGAGCCACGAATTCACACTCTATTTCGACTTTCTCACCAGCGCATTCGTGCCGCATGTCATGCTGGACGAATTGGGAGCGAGTTACGAGCTGTCCCATGTGGACACGACGACCAACGCCCACGAGACGTCAGAATTCAGGGCGCTCAACCCGAACATGCTCATTCCGACCCTCGGACTGAAGGATGGCCGCACCTTCGGCGAGAATGGCGCGATACTCCTGATGTTGGGTGACCTGCACACGAACAGCGGCCTGGTTCCAGGGGTCGACGACCCGGACCGCCCGTTCTTTCTTCATTGGCTGTTCGCGCTTGCAACGACCGGTCACACGACCATCCGACGCGTCTCCTACCCCGAAGAATATACTACCGATCCCGAGGCCTATTCGGCCACGACCGAGGCCGCGTGGACCCAGCTGACGAAATTCTTCGATGCGCTCGAAGACGCGATCTCGGGACACCCCTGGTTCATGGAGCGGGGGTTCGGCCCGCTGGACATTTACACGGTCATGGTGTGCATCGTTCTGACAGGCAAGCTGCGGGACGACGTCTTCGAAACCCGGCCGAAATTGAAACGGCTCTATTGGGCAACTCACGAACGGAAATCAATTCGCGATCTTTGGGAATTCTATCGTTTCCCCGAAATCTGAATGGCCGCCCGGCTCGCAGAGCCGACAATCCGCGGCCGGTTGGCGATGTCGTCATGGCCGCGCGCGCAGCGAAGGTCTGCTTTGCGCCCAATTGCCTACTTGCCGACGACAAGGGTAGGCTCAGTGATCGAGAAGGGCGGCTCCGTCGGGGCTGTCGATCACGTATTTCCACGTGCCGTCCGATTGTTTTCGCGCAACTTCGACACTCACTCCGGTAACGATGTCGCCACCAGTGGTCGTCAATGTCCAACCGTTCTGAACAAGGGCAATGTCGCCCGTCTCGAAGGCCACCTGGCGATTGAATTCAATCTTGGCGCCCGAGTCGATGTAACCTTGCAGAACAGGGCTGACCTGCTCCGATCCTTTGTATGTTCCATGATGGTTCGGAAACACCGCGTCTTTCTCATAAAGTTCCATCAGTCCGTCTATGTCTTTCGCCGCAAAGCGTTCCGAGAACAACTTGATGAGGTCGGTCGCATTGTGTGCCGTCATGTCTCGTCTCCCTATTACCGTGAAACGATAGGCGCGGAGTCCTGCATTTGGATAGCGCTTTCTAAAGCTGAATTCAGACGCAGTTTTTGAAAGACGGTGTTGTCCGCAAACCAGACACCCCCACCGCCCCCTACCCCCGCGCCGCCCAGATCGCCCCGCGCCGGATGATCTCCGTCACCTGCGGCACTTTCAGGTCGTCCAGCTCGTGCCCGATCGAGCAGTAGAACACCCGGCCCCGGTCCCAGCGGCGTTTCCACACGACCGGGATCACCGTCCCCTCGATCCACCACAGGTGATCACCCGAGAAGGTCGTGGTCGCCAGCACCTCGTTCGAGGGATCAACCAGCATGTAGTATTGCTCGGATCGCAGCCGGAAGCTGCGGATGCCCTCGACGATCGGGTCGTCGGGCCGGCAGATCGTCACGTCGTAATCGATGTAATCCTCGGCCGGCTGCAGGTTGTCGGGCCAGCCCGGCGGATGGGCGACGAACTGGCCGCCGATCAGGAAATGGTAGGTCGGCCGATCGCGGAACGCGTCGCCCATATGCCCGTGCCAGCCGGCGATCCCGCAGCCATTCCCGATCAGCTGCAGAAGCCCGTCCTCCTGCGCCTTGGTCATGTTGCCGAACTCTTCCTGGTGGCCCGACCGGGCCGAGGACCAGATCGGCGTGATGAGGTCCAGATCGGCCAGCTCCTCCGGCCGCTCCAGCGGCTCCAGCGTGTCGTAGGTATCGACCTCGAACCCGTTCGCTTCCAGAAGCTCCCGGTACCAGTCGGCGAAATGGGTCGGCGTGTGGCCCTCCCATCCGCCGACGAACAGCGCGGCTTTCATCTCCGTCCCTCCCGCATGAAGGCGAGGATCGCGGCCATGTCGCGGCCCGCGTAACCCTCCGCCTCGGCCTCTTTCAGGATGCGCAGCGTCTCCCGCCCCTGCGGCATCGCGGTGCCCAGCGCCTCGGCCAGTCGCGCGGTCACCTCCATGTCCTTGCGCGCCAGCGCGACCGTGAAGGTCACGTCGTGGTTCGCCTCGTCGAGGTAGAGCGGCCGGCGGTAGCGCAGCATCGGCGCGCAGGCGGCGCTTGCCTCGATCACGTCGAAGGCGGCGACCGGGGCGATACCGGCGGCCTCGGCCAGCGTCATCGCTTCGGCCAGCGTCTGGTTGATCCCGTGGATCAGCGAATTGACCGCCAGCTTCATGACCGACCCGGCCCCGGAGGAGCCGAGGCAGATCGTGCGTTTGCCCATCGCCTCGAACAGCGGCATGCCCGGCGCGGCCTCGGCCTCGGTGCAGCCGGCCATGATCATCAGCTGCGCGTCGGCGGCGGCCTGCGTCGCGCCCGAAACCGGCGCGTCGATCACCCGCGCGCCCTCCGGCGCGTCGGCCGCCAGCCGCGCGATGTGGTCGGGGCTCATCGTCCCCATCTCGACGAAGGTCCGGGCCGATCCGGCGAACAGCCCGTCAGGCCCGGAATGCACCGCGTCCGAGCTCGGGTCGTCGGCCAGCATGGTCACGACGACCTCCGCCGCGTCCGAAAGCGCGCGCGGGCTGTCGGCAACGGCGCAGCCCAGTTCGGCGGCCAGCGTCCGGGCCTTGTCCGGCGTCCGGTTCCACAGCGTCAGGTCGTGACCCGCGCGGGACAGGTTCCGCGCCATGTGCGCACCCATCCGGCCGAGCCCCGCGAAGCCCACGCGCATCACGCCCGCCCTCCGGTGGCGTCACCCGATCTGCCCTGAGGCATGGTCTCTCTCCCGTCGCGATGGCGACAGCATCC
Organism: Rhodobacterales bacterium HKCCE3408; assembly: GCA_015689705.1. GTDB lineage: Bacteria > Pseudomonadota > Alphaproteobacteria > Rhodobacterales > Rhodobacteraceae > HKCCE3408. The sequence goes on along the minus strand of WVSN01000011.1, from coordinate 98,928 downwards.
TGCGGCGCGCGCGGGGCGACAAAGCGCGATGTATCCATTCCGGATATCGGCCTGTCCATTCCGGACATTATGGCCCGGTGCGGCGTTAACCTCTCACCGGGGCCGACATTCAGGCATACCGATAGGCATACCGCCAGGCATACCGCCAGGCATACCGGAATCAATACATGCGGTTTCGGCCCGCCAGCGGCGTTAACCTTTGCGGAGAACGGCGCCCGGATTGAGGATGTTCTGCGGGTCGAGCGCGGCCTTGATCGCCCGCATCGCGGCGAGTTTGGCGGGGTCGCCGTAGCGCTCCAGATCGCCCACTTTCAGCCGCCCGATCCCATGCTCGGCCGAGACCGATCCGCCCATCTCGTGGACCAGGTCATGCACCGCACGCTTGATCGCATCCCGTTGATCTTCATGGTCTTTCCGGGATTTCCCCGGCACCGGGAAGACGTTGTAATGCAGGTTCCCGTCGCCCATATGGCCGAAGCAGTTGATGCGGAACGCGTCGATCGCGGCGATGCGCCCCGGCGCCTCGGCGATGAAGTCCGGGATACGCGCGACGGGCACCGAGATATCGTGCGAGGAGACCGCGCCGATCTTGCGGTTGGCCTCGGGAATGCGCTCGCGCATCTCCCAGAACGCCGCCCGCTGCCCCTCAGACCGAGAGACCACCCCGTCGCTCGCGATATCCTCTTCAAAAGCCTGGGAAAAAAGCGCCTCGAGGATGTCGCCCGCATCGTCCCCGCTCGACCCGGTTTCGACCAGGCACATCCAGTCCGGCATCTCCGAAAACGGCGCCCGCAGATTGATCCCGACCTCATCCATGAAGTCGAATCCGGTCCGCGAAATAAGCTCGAACGCCGACAGGGCCGGCCCCGCCGTTTCATGCGCCAGCCGCAGCAAATCCAGCGCCGCCGCCGGGTCGCGCACCGCGAAAAACGCCGCCGCCTCGCTTTTCGGCGCGGGGAACAGCCGCAACGTCGCCGCCGTGATGACGCCAAGCGTCCCCTCCGACCCGATCAGGAGATGGCGTAAGTCATAGCCCGTATTGTTTTTTCTCAGCGCCGAGAGCCCGTGATAGACCGACCCGTCGGCCATCACCGCCTCGATCCCGAGGCACAGGTCGCGCGCGTTGCCGTAGCGCAGGACATGCACCCCGCCCGCATTCGTCGCCAGCAGCCCGCCGATCCGCGCCGAGCCCTGGCTGGCCAGCGTCAGCGGAAAGACCAGGCCCTCGCGCGACGCAGCCTCCTGCAAGGATTGCAGGATCGCGCCGGCCTCGACTTCGATGCTCGGCCCATCGGTGTCGACCGCGCGGATTTTGTCCATTCTTTCAAGCGACAGGACGACCGGCGCCGCCCCCGACCCGTCAAGCTGCCCGCCGACAAGACCCGTCCCGCCGCCAAAGGGAATGACCGGCGTGCCGGTCGCTGCGCAGACCCGCAGGATCGCGGCGACCTCGTCGGTCGATCCCGGGGCGACCACTGCCGCCGCCTGCCCGTGCCAGCGGCCCCGCGGCTCCTCCAGATAGGCCGGTCCGGCCTCGCGGAAGGCGGCGTCGGGAAGGGCGGCGTGCAGGCGGTCGAGGATGTCAGCCGACATCCGTCCGCCCCCGCCGGTCGCTTCGCAGATTGGCGTAAAGCACGTGGTTCCGCCAACGTCCGTTGATCTGAAGATAGCTCTGCGCCACGCCCTCGTACTTGAACCCGGCCTTCTCCAGCACGCCGCGGGACGCGACGTTCTCGGGCAGGCAGGCCGCCTCGATCCGGCTGAGATCGAGCTCGGTGAAGGCGAAGTGCACCACGCCCTCGATCGCCTCGCGCATGAAGCCCTGGCGCGCATGGGCCGCGCCGATCCAGTAGCCGAGCGTCCCCGCCTGCGCCGGCCCGCGCCGGATATTGTCGAGCGTGATCGCGCCCACCAGCACCTCGCCCTCGCGCCGGATCATGAACAGCGGCATGGCCGAGCCCTGCGCGATCGCCCGCTGCGCCCAGTAGACGCGGTTGGTGAAGCTGCGACGCGTCAGGTGATCAGCGGCCCAGGTCGGCTCCCACGGTTGCAGGAACTTGGCCGAGGATTGGCGCAACGCGGTCCAGGCGCGGAAGTCGGCATGGCTCGGCAGGCGCAACGTCAGCCGGTCGGTTTCGATCCTGGGCTTCCGTTTTCGCGCAAGCATCAGGCCGCCAGGCGCTCCGTGAGACGCCCGAGATCGGGCGCCCGGTCCACCGGTCCGTAGAGCGCCATCGCCGCCCGTCCGGCCTGCGCCATGCCCTCGGCAAAGCTCAGAAGACGCGGCAGGGTCACCGCGTCGATCCGCGCTACGGTTTCCTCGAGCGGCGGGATGCGGTTCCAGATCGACACCAGCCGGGCCAAGCGTTCGGCGCGCGCCGACGGGCTTTCCAGCCCCATCAGCATGCCCGCCTTCATCTGCGCCCGCGCGCGGTCCAGTTCGGCCTGCGTCAGCCCGCCGACCGACCGCCGGATCTCGTCAATGGTCAGGTTGGCCAGTTCGCCCAGGTCATCGCCGCCCGTGCCGGCATAGATCGTCATCAGCCCGGTATCGTCATAGGCCCCGACCTGCGCGAAGATCGTGTAGCACAGACCGCGGCGTTCCCGGATCTCCTGGAACAGCCGCGAGGACATGCCGCCGCCAAGCGCGGTGGCGTAGATCTGCGCGGCGTAGATGTCGTCGTGCCGGTAGCCCGGTGACTCGAGCGCCAGCGTGAAATGCGCCTGCTCCAGCGCCTTCACCTCGCGCCGCTCGCCCCCGGCGAAGATGCCGGGTTCGGGCACTGCGGCGGGCTGCGGCGACAGGTGACCAAGCATTTCTTCGGCAAGCCGGATGATCTCGTCGTGGTCGACGGCGCCCGCGGCCGACAGGATCAGCTGCCCGGGTCCGTAGTGCTGACCAATGAACCCGGTGAAATCGCCGCGCCCGAAGGCTCGCACCCGGTCGGCCGGCCCGAGGATGGTCCGCCCGAGCGGCTGGCCCGGATAGGCGACCTCCTGCAGCCAGTCGAAGATGATGTCGTCCGGCGTGTCATTGGCCTGCCCGATTTCCTGCAGGATCACCCCGCGCTCCACCTCGATCTCGCGCGGATCGAAGGCGGGGTTGAGGACGATATCGGCGATCAGGTCGAGCGCCAGCGCCACGTCGTCCTTCAGGACGCGGGCGTAATAGGCCGTCGCCTCCCGCGAGGTATAGGCGTTGATATAGCCGCCCACGTCCTCGATTTCCTCGGCGATCATCTGGGCATTCCGCCGCGCGGTGCCCTTGAAGGCCATGTGCTCGAGGAAATGCGCGATCCCGTTCTCGTGCGCCTTCTCGTGCCGCCCGCCGGCATTGACCCAGAGCCCGAGCGCGGCCGATTGCAGGCCCGGCATGTGCTCGGTCACGATCCGCAGGCCGTTCGACAGGGTGTGCAGATTGACGCTCATGCCATCACCTCGTCGCGGATCAGCTGCTCGATCCGGGCAAGGTCGTTCTCGACCCGCGTGATCCGCTCCGGCCGGTCGAACAGGTCCGCCATGCGGGGCGGCAGCGCGGGCCGGATGCCGGTCGCATCCTCGACCGCATCGGGGAATTTTGCCGGATGCGCCGTGGCGAGTGTGACGAGTGGCGTTGCCCCCAGATGGTCCTGCGCGACATGCACGCCGACGGCGGAATGCGGGCAGAGCAATTCGCCGAACTCGGCCTTGGCGCGCGCGATCATCGCCGAGGTCTCGGCCTCCGACGCGCGGCCCGAGGCGAAATCCTCGCGCAGACGCTCCAGCGCGCCCTGGCTGACATGGAAGCCGCCGGCCTTCAGCTCGGCCATCAACTGACCCACCGCCCTGCCGTCCCGGCCATAGGCATCGAAGAGCGCGCGTTCGAAGTTGGAACTCACCTGGATATCCATCGACGGGCTGATCGACGGCACGACGCCCGTGGGTGCGTAATCCCCCGAGGACAGCGTGCGGTGCAGGATGTCGTTCTGGTTCGTCGCGACGATCAGCTTCTCGATCGGCAGGCCCATCCGCTTGGCGATGTAGCCCGCGAAGATGTCGCCGAAATTCCCCGTCGGCACGCAGAAGGACACCGCGCGATGCGGCGCGCCTAGCGACACAGCGGCGGTGAAGTAATAGACCACCTGCGCCAGCACGCGCGCCCAGTTGATCGAGTTGACGCCTGCCAGCCGCACCCCGTCACGGAAGGCGAAATCGTTGAACATGTCCTTCAGCCGCGCCTGGCAATCGTCGAAATCGCCGGTCAGCGCGAGGGCATGGACGTTCTTCTCCGAGACCGTCGTCATCTGCCGCCGCTGCACGTCCGAAACGCGGCCATGCGGGTAGAGGATGAAGACCTCGACCGCATCGAGCCCACGGAAGGCCTCCATCGCCGCGGATCCGGTATCGCCCGAGGTCGCGCCGACGATCGTCACACGCTCGCCCCGGCGGGTCAGCGCCGCCTCGAACAGCTGGCCGATCAGCTGCATCGCGAAGTCCTTGAAGGCCAGCGTCGGCCCGTGGAACAGCTCGAGCAGGAAGTGGTTCGGCTGAAGCTGGACAAGCGGCGCGCGGGCGGCATGGCCGAAGCCCGCATAGGCGCGCGCGATCAGGTCGCCGAACTCGGTGTCGGTGAAGGCATCGCCGACGAAGGGCCGCATCACGCGGAACGCGACCTCCTCGTAGCTCAGCCCCGCCAGCGCCGCGATATCCTCCGCCTTCATCGCCGGGATCTCGGCCGGGACGTACAGCCCGCCATCGCGGGCGAGGCCGGTCAGCATGGCCTCTTCGAAGGTCAGAACGGGGGCGGCGCCCCGGGTCGAGACATACTGCATTACATGGCCTCAGATCGTCCGCCGGTAGATACGCCACAGAAGATAGAGAGTCATCCCCATCCAGAGCGCGGCGAGCGAAAACCACGTGATGGCATACTGGCGGTGGTCGTTCGGGATACCCTCGGTGCCGACGGGCAGCGGCGCGGTCCCGTATCCCGGCTCGATCTCGCGTGCGACGATCAGGACCGGCTCGGCCCCGAGCGCCGCCGCCATCGCGGGCACGTCGCGGGCGAACCAGATGTTGCGCATCTCGTCGGGCGGCGGGGTGGAGCGGGTGATCTCGTCGGGCCAGTGCAGGTTGCCGGTCACGGTCGCGGGTCCGCCCTCCGGAAGCGCCTCCTCCGTCGGGATAAAGCCGCGGTCGACCATGACAATGCGCCCGCCGGTCTCGAAGGCCGAGACGACGCGGTAGCCCGCGCCGAGCCCCCGGGGTGAAACCAGGATCCGCAGACCGTCATCCCCGACGACACCCTCCGCCCGGACCGGAAGATAGCGATCCGCCTCCGGATCGGGCGCCCCGGGCAGGTCCACCGGCGCAGCCGCGATCCGCGTCTCGATCTCGGCCAGAACGCCCTCTTTCCAGGCCAGTCGCTGCACCTGCCAGATGCCGAGCGCGACGAGCACGGCGACGCCGCCGAGACCGAACAGAAGAACCGGAATGATCCGTCGCGCCATCTCGCACCAAGGGCGGCCCGAGCGGACCGCCCCCTCTTTGCTTTCGAAATACTCCCGCCGGAGGCATCGCCGCGCGGGGGCTCGATGCCCCTGCGCGGCGACGATCCGTCAGCCAAGCGCCCAGATGTAGACCGCGGCGAAGAGGAACAGCCAGACCACGTCGACGAAGTGCCAGTACCAGGCCGCGGCCTCGAACCCGACATGCTTCTCGGCGGTGAAGTGTCCGGACAGCACGCGGAAGTAGCAGACCGTCAGGAAGATCGTCCCGATGATCACGTGCGCGCCGTGGAAGCCCGTCGCCATGAAGAAGGTGCCGAAGAAGCGGTCGCCGCCGAAGCTCCAGTCCTCGTGGACGAGCAGTTCGTAGTATTCGAACGCCTGAAGCCCGGTGAAGGCGAGGCCGAGCAGGATGCCGATGAGCAGGCCGTTGGCGACGTTCTTGCGATCGCCGCCATGGACCAGTTCATGGTGCGCCCAGGTCACCGCGCAGCCCGACAGAAGCAGCACGACGGTGTTCATCAGCGGCAGGTGGAAGACGTCGAGCTGGTAGAATTCCGGCGTGACGTATTGCGAGCCTTCATAGGCCGACATCGGGTAGATCTGGTGCTTGAAGAAGGCCCAGAACCACGCGACGAAGAACATCACTTCGGACATCACGAACATGATGAAGCCGTAGCGCAGGCCGATCCGCACCACCGGCGTGTGGTCGCCCGCGTTGCTCTCGGTCACCACGTCCGACCACCAGCCGATCATCACGAAGGCCAGCGCGACCGCGCCGATCAGGAACAGCCACGGCGCGCTGCCATGCATCCAGATAACCGCGCCGGTAAGCATGCAGAAGGCGCCGACGGCCCCGATCAGCGGATAGATCGAGGGCGGCAGGATGTGGTAGTCGTGTTGTTTCGCATGGGCCATTTTTCGCGGTCCTTCTGGGGCAGGCTCAGTCGAGTGCGGCGAGATCGTAATCCTCAGGGATGTCGATCTCGTGGAATGTGTAACTCAGGGTGATGGCGGGAACCAAGCTCGCTTCGGGGTCGTCGAGGATTTCCGGGTCGACATAGAAGCTGACCGGCATCTGGACGCGCTCGCCCGGCATCAGGACCTGCTCGGTGAAGCAGAAGCAGTCGATCTTCACGAAATATCCGCCCGTGATGAACGGGGTGACGTTGAACACCGCACTGCCCGCGATCGGGTGGTCGGTCGGGTTGTAGGCCTCGTAGAAAGCCAAACCCGTTTCCCCGATCCGAAGCTCCATCGATTGCTGCGCAGGCCGGAATTCCCATGGCATCCCGATGGCGCGGTTGGCGTCGAAGCGGATCGTGATGAGTTCGTCGGTGACGATGTCGCTGCCCACGTCGTTGCGCACCGTTGCACCGCCGAACCCGGTGACACGGCAGAACAGGTTGTAGGCGGGGACGGCGGCGGCGGTGAGGCCGATCATGACGGCCACCACGCCGAGCAGTTTCACAGCCGTACGGGAATTGGCGTTCATTCCGTCTCCTCCACGGTCAGCGACGGCCGCGCGGCATGGTCGAACGCCTCCATCTCGGAGCCCTGCCGGATCTTCGCGATGGTCAGCCCGAACACCACGGCGCAGAAGCCCAGAAGGCACAGCGCCACACCGACATTGCGGCCGAAGCGGCGGCGGTGCAGGTCGTGGGTTTCGGTCAGCGGCATGGTCTCAGGCCCCCGCCGCGCGCAGCGTCGCCTCGGCCAGAAGCGCGCCGAAATGGACGAAGATGTAGAGAAGCGAGAAGCGGAAGACGCGCTTCTCCACGGCGTAGCTGTCGGCCTCGGCCGCGGTCTCGTCGCGGCGCCAGATGCGCCACGCCCCGACTAGGAACCACAGGTTCGTCAGAGCCGCGACGGCCAGGTAGATGGGCCCGCCGACCGACGTGAACCCGAGCCAGATCGCCACCGGCATCAGTGCGATCGTGTAGAGCAGCACCTGGCGCCGGGTTTCGGCACGGCCATGGGTCACGGTCAGCATCGGCACCCGCGCGGTGTCGTAGTCCGACTTCATGAACAGCGCGAGCGCCCAGAAATGCGGTGGCGTCCAGAGGAAGATCAGCGCGAACATCAGCACCGGCTCGAGCGCGATGCCGCCGGTCGCCGCCATCCAGCCGACGAGCGGCGGGAAGGCCCCGGCCGCGCCGCCGATGACGATGTTCTGCGGCGTCCGGCGCTTCAGCCAGATCGTGTAGACGACGGCGTAGAAGAAGATCGTGAAGGCGAGCAGCCCCGCCGCGGCCCAGTTCGTGGCAAGCCCGAGCATGACGACCGACAGGACCGACAGGCCCATTCCGATCTGCAGCGCCTCGGACGGCGTGACGCGCCCTGCCGGCACCGGACGGCTTCGCGTGCGCCGCATCACCGCGTCGATATCGGCGTCGTACCACATGTTCAGCGCACCCGACGCCCCGGCCCCGAGCGCGATGAACAGGATCGCAGTGAAGCCGATCATCGGATCGACCGGCACCGGCGCGACCAGAAGGCCGACCAGCGCCGTGAACACGACGAGCGACATCACCCGCGGTTTCAGCAGCGCGATGTAGTCGCCGAACCGCGCCTCGCCCTCGAAATCGACCGGCGTCTGTGTGCTGAGATCGCTCAACCGATCACTCCGCCGCCGCAACCTGCGTGTAGGCCGGCGCACGGGTGCCGGTCGACGCGAATTCCTGCGCTTCGCCGGCCAGCCACGCCGCATATTCCTCCTGCGTCACCGCGAAGACGGTGATCGGCATGAAGGCGTGGTTGACGCCGCACAGCTCGGAGCACTGGCCGAAATAGACGCCCTCTTCGCCCTCGGCGACCTCGAACCACAGTTCGGCTAGCCGGCCCGGCACGCCGTCCTGCTTCACGCCGAAGGCCGGGATGGTCCAGGAGTGGATCACGTCGGCCGCGGTCACCTGCATCACGACCGTCTGGCCGGTCGGCACGACGACGGCGGTATCGGTGGCAAGGCGGTATTCGTCCGGGCCGTAGCCATATTCCTCGAGCTCCTCGGGCTGGAGCATGATCGAGGTGAATTCGAGACCCTCCTCGGGATACTCGTAGCCCCAGTACCACTGGTAGCCGGTCGCCTTGATTAGCACGTCGGCGTCGGGAATCGTCTGCTGGCGGAACAGAACCGGCAGCGAGAAGGCCCCGATCACGAACAGGATCAGAAGCGGCACGAGCGTCCAGGTCACCTCGATCTTGGTGTTGTGCGTGAACGACGCCGGCTCGGGATTGGCGCGGGCGTTGTGGCGCACGATGGTGTAGATCAGCAGCGCCGTGACGAAGAGCACGATGGCCGTGATGATCACCAGCAGGAAGCTGTCGAGCGCGCGGATGTCCAGTGCAACGCCGGTCACGCCGTCCTGCATGTTCACGCCGCCCTGTTCCGGCGCGCCCCGGATTTCGAGCGTCTCGCGGAGGCTTGATTGCGCCTGTGCCGCGCCGGCCATCAGGCTGGCGCCAAGACCGGCCCAGAGGCCGGAAACCTTCGTGCGAAGTGCCATACGTCTGTCCTGTGTTCCCCGGGGCGATCCCGTTGCGTTCGATGCTGCGTGGACCATATAGAAAGGCGGGGTGCAAGGCAGTGCTGTAAAATGTCTCACCCGCCCGCCCACTCCCGCGACTGCCAGGATGACCCATGACCGATCACGCCCCGTTCCGCCCCTTCGAAACCCTGATCGACGCGGAGACGGCGCTTGGCCTTCTGCGCACGGCGACGTCCGGGGCCGATGACGGCGAGCTGTTCCTCGAACGCCGCCGGTCCGAGGTGCTCGTCTTCGACGACGGACAGGTGAAGACGGCGAATTACGACGCGGCCGAGGGCTTCGGCCTGCGCGCCGTCCGCGGGACCGTCGCGGGCTACGCCCATGCGACCGAGATCTCGGAGACGGCGCTGAAGCGGGCGGTGGACACCGCGCGGCTCGCCGTCGGCGATGGCGGTGGCACGATGGCCCCGCCGCCCAAGGGCACCAATACAAAGCTCTACACAGATGCCGACCCGGTCTCGGGCGTCGCCTTCGGCGTGAAGCTCGATACCCTGAAGGAGATCGACGCCTTCCTCCGCGCCCTTGATCCGCGCGTCGTTCAGGTCACCGCCAGCGTCGCAGCGAGCCTTCAGGAGGTCGAGATCCTCCGCCCCGAAGGCACCCGCACCGCCGATATCCGGCCAATGACGCGGATCAACGTCTCGGTCATCGTCGAGGAGAACGGCCGCCGCGAGAGCGGCAGCGCCGGCGGCGGCGGTCGGATCGCGCTCGACGGCCTGATCGCGCGCGAGAACTGGGAACGCGTCGCGAAAGAGGCGCTGCGGATCGCCGTCGTGAACCTCTCGGCCGTTCCGGCGCCCGCGGGCGTCATGGACGTGGCCCTCGGCCCCGGCTGGCCGGGCATCCTTCTGCACGAGGCGGTCGGGCACGGGCTCGAAGGCGACTTCAACCGCAAGAAGAGCTCGGCCTTCGCCGGGCTGATGGGCCAGCGCGTGGCCAGCCCCGGCGTGACCGTGCTGGACGACGGCACGATCCCCGACCGCCGCGGATCGCTGACCGTCGACGACGAAGGCACGCCCTCGGGCAAGAACGTCCTGATCGAGGACGGCATCCTCGTCGGATACATGCAGGACCGCCAGAACGCCCGTCTGATGGGGGTCGAGCCCACCGGCAACGGCCGGCGCGAAAGCTATGCGCACCCGCCGATGCCGCGGATGACGAACACCTACATGCTCGGCGGCGATGCCAACCCCGGCGACATCGTGGCGGATGTGAAGGACGGCATCTACGCGGTCGGCTTCGGCGGCGGTCAGGTCGATATCACCAACGGCAAGTTCGTGTTCAGCTGCACCGAGGCTTACCGCGTGAAGGACGGCAAGGTCGGCGCACCGGTCAAGGGCGCGACCCTGATCGGCGACGGCGCCACCGCGCTCCAGCAGATCCGCGCGATCGGCAACGACATGGCGCTCGACCCGGGCATGGGGAACTGCGGCAAGGCCGGCCAGTGGGTGCCGGTGGGCGTGGGCCAGCCGACGCTCCTGATCGGCGGGCTGACGGTGGGTGGGTCAGCGGCCGGGTAATGGCGCCACTCCGCTAAGAGTCCGTTAACCAATCCTCTCCTAGCCTGCGCGCCATGGACGAGGATTTCGCCCCGGGCTTCGCGGAGCCGCCGCTCGATTATGCGCCGCCGCCCTCGACCGCGGGGCAGGACCGGCTGGCGCGGCTGCGGCTGATCCGGTCCCGGCGCGTCGGTCCGTCGACCTATCTCCGGCTGATGGCGGAACATGGCGACGCGGAGGCCGCTCTCGCCGCGCTGCCGGGTATCGCCGCCGAGGCCGGCGTGGCGGATTACGCGCCCTGTCCCGAGGCCGCGGCACTGTCGGAGATGAAGGCGGCCAAACGGGCGGGCGCGATGATGATCTGCCTCGGCGATCCGGACTACCCCGCCCTGCTCTCGGACAGCCCCGGCCCCCCGCCGGTCCTCTGGGCACTCGGCCGGGCCGAGATGCTGGCCCGCCCGGCCATCGCCGTCGTCGGCACGCGCAACGCCTCCTCTCTCGGGGCGCGGATGACCGAGCGGCTGGCCCGCGATCTGGGCGCCGCGGGATACGTGATCGTCTCCGGTCTGGCGCGCGGCATCGACGCCATCGGGCACAAGGCGGCACTGCCGACCGGCACGATCGGCGTTCAGGCCGGCGGGCTGGACGTGATGTACCCGCCCGAGAACACGAAGCTCGCCGCGGAGATCGCCGAGACGGGCCTGCGCCTGACCGAACAGCCGTTCGGGCTTGACCCGCAGGCCCGGCACTTCCCGCTGCGCAACCGCATCGTCGCGGGACTGTCCCGGGCGGTCATCGTGGTGGAAGCGGCCGCGCGGTCGGGATCGCTCATCACTGCGCGCGCCGCGCTCGATATGGGGCGCGAGGTGATGGCGGTGCCGGGCCACCCGATGGATGCGCGCGCCTCGGGCTGCAACATCCTCATCCGGGACGGCGCGGTGCTCATCCGGTCGGCCGAGGACGTGGTCGAGGCCCTCGGCACGCAACCGGACCTGCCCGGCCTGTCGGCCACGGAGACGGCCGCCCCGCCGGTGCACAAGGCGACGCGACCCGACGGCCTGCCCGCCGCCATCCTTGCCCGGCTCGGCCCTGCGCCGACGCCCGAGGACCAGCTGATCCGCGACCTCGGACAGCCCGCGCGCATCATCGCCGACGCACTGGCCGAGCTCGAGCTTCATGGCCGGGTGGAGCGGCGGCCGGGCGGAATGCTGGCGCTTCCGGCCTGATCCGGACCCGCCGGGGGCGGTGCTTGACAATCCGAGTCCAGCCCCCACATGGTCCGCCGCCACCGGCCCTCCCTCGTTCGGATAGGAATTTCATGCCCGTCGTCGTCGTCGAATCCCCGGCCAAGGCCAAGACAATCAACAAGTATCTGGGGAAAGACTACACGGTGCTCGCCTCCTACGGCCATGTCCGCGACCTGCCGCCGAAAGACGGTTCGGTCGATCCGGACAAGGATTTCGAGATGCATTGGGAGGTCGCGAGCGACTCCAAAAAGCACGTCAAGGCGATCGCCGATGCGCTGAAGGACGACCCCCGGCTGATCCTCGCCACCGACCCCGACCGCGAGGGCGAAGCGATCTCCTGGCACCTGCAGGAAGCGCTGACCAGACGGAAGGCGATCAAGGCCGATACCAAGGTCGCCCGCGTCGTTTTCAACGCCATCACCGAGCGCGCCGTGACCGAGGCGATGAAGTCGCCGCGTCACGTCGACATGGAACTGGTCGAGGCATATCTGGCGCGCCGGGCGCTGGACTACCTCGTCGGGTTCACCCTGTCGCCCGTCCTCTGGCGCAAGCTGCCGGGCGCGAAATCGGCCGGCCGCGTGCAGTCCGTCTGCCTGCGGCTCATCGTCGAGCGCGAGATGGAGATCGAGGCGTTCCGCGCGCAGGAATACTGGTCGGTCCGCGCGATCCTGGAGACGCCCCGCGGCCAGAGCTTCGAGGCCCGGCTGACCAGCCTCGGCGGCAAGAAGATCGACCGGATGGACCTGACGAGTGCATCGGCCGCGTCGATGGCCGTCCATGCCGTCGCCTCGCGCCCGCTGACGGTGGCGAATGTCGAGGCGAAGCCGGCGACGCGCAACCCCGCTGCACCGTTCATGACCTCGACTCTCCAGCAGGAGGCGAGCCGCAAATTCGGCTTCGGCGCGCAGGTCACCATGCGCGCGGCGCAGCGGCTCTACGAGGCCGGTCACATCACCTACATGCGGACGGACGGGATCGACATGGCGCCCGAAGCCGTTCACGCCGCCCGCGACCTGATCGCGGACCGCTACGGCAAGGACTACGTCCCGTCGAGCCCGCGGATGTACAAGAACAAGGCCAAGAACGCGCAGGAAGCGCACGAGTGCATCCGCCCGACCGACATGTCGAAATCGCCGGACAGGCTGAAGCTGTCGGAGGACGACCAGCGCAAGCTTTACGAGCTGATCTGGACCCGCACGATCGCGAGCCAGATGGAGGCCGCGCGGCTTGAACGCACGACCGTCGATATCGCATCCGAAGACGGCCATGTCGGCCTGCGCGCGACCGGCCAGGTAATCCAGTTCGACGGCTTTCTGAAGGTCTACGAGGAAGGCCGCGACGACAGCGAGGACGAGGATGCCCGCCGCCTGCCGCAGATGTCGGAAGGCGACGCGCTGAAGCGTTCGGCCGAGGCGCTGGCCTCCGAGTTCGCGAAGATCGCCGCCGAGGACTCGTCGGGCGTCGAGGATGGCGACAGCGGACGCACCGCGAAAGGCGGCATCCTGTCGGAAGACGGCGCCGTACTCGGCCAGCAGCATTTCACCAACCCGCCGCCGCGCTACACCGAGGCGACGCTGGTCAAGAAGATGGAAGAACTCGGCATCGGCCGGCCTTCGACCTACGCCTCGATCGTCACGACGATCCAGGACCGTGGCTATGTCCGGAAGGAGAAGAACCGCCTGTTCCCCGAGGACAAGGGCCGGCTCGTGACCGCCTTCCTCGTCAACTATTTCCGGAAATACGTCGGCTACGAGTTCACCGCCGAGCTCGAGAACGAGCTCGACGAGGTTTCGGACGGCAAGCTTGATTACAAGCATGTCCTGTCGCGCTTCTGGCACGACTTCTCGGCCGCGGTCGACGAGACTTCGGAGCTGCGCATCACCGACGTGCTGGACAAGATCAACGAGGTGTTGGAGCCGCATCTCTTCCCGCCCAAGGAAGACGGTTCGGACCCGCGCCTCTGCCCGAATTGCGGCAAAGGCCGGCTGTCGATGAAGACGGCGCGGTCCGGCGGGGCCTTCATCGGCTGCTCGAACTATCCTGAATGCCGATACACGCGCCCGATGGCGCCCCCGGGCGAGGGTGACGAGCAGGCTCAGCTGATGGCCGAGGGCAAGATGCTTGGCCACGACCCCGAGACGGGTGAGCCGGTGACGCTCCGCTCGGGCCGGTTCGGGCCCTACGTCCAGAAGGGCGAACCGACCGAGGAGCAGCCGAAGCCACCACGCTCGAGCCTGCCGAAGGGATGGGATCCGGACACGGTCGATCTCGACCGCGCCCTGATGCTTCTGTCGCTCCCGCGCGAGATCGGGGCGCATCCCGAAGATGGCGGCCGGCTCGAGACGAATATCGGCCGCTACGGGCCCTATGTCGCCCTGCACCCCAAGGACGGCGGCAAGCCTGTCTACGCCAACCTGCCGGACGCCGAGGAGGTGTTCACCCTCGGGATGAACCGGGCGGTCGAGCTGATCGCGGCGAAACAGGCCGGCGGAGGGCGTGGACGCGGCGCTGCGGCCGAGCCGATCAAGGACCTGGGCGAATATCCCGACCGCGGCGGCAAGGTGCTCGTCATGCCCGGCCGCTACGGCCCCTACGTGAAGTGGGAGAAGGTGAACGCCACGATCCCGAAGGAAACCGCGCCCGAGGACGTGACCATGGAGATGGCCGTCGGCCTCATCGTCGAACGCGAGGCGAAGGGCGGCAAGAAGGGCGCGCGAAAGCGCAAGGCCGGCTGAAGACCGGGAACCGCGCAGCGGCCTGAGGCGTCTCAGGTGCGTGATGCGAGGACGTGCAGGTGCAGAAAAACGACGACACATCGCCCGAGCCGGAGGCCCCGCTCGACGAGGAGGTGCAGGAGGAAACGGTCGAAGAGGCCGCCTCCCTCTCCTCCAAACTCGTCTACGAGGTCATCCGCCGCGAAGGAGAACAGGAACTGGCGCGCACGACGCGCTCGCTTGCCTATGCTGGTCTTTCGGCTGGCGTGCTGATCGGCTTCTCGCTCGTGGCCGAGGCGATCTTGCGCAGCTACCTGCCGGACGCGCCGTGGCGCCACCTGATCGAAAATTTCGGCTACTCCCTCGGCTTCGCGCTGGTGATCCTCGGCCGGATGCAGCTGTTCACCGAGAACACGATCACCACGGTTCTTCCGCTCATGCGGAAGTTCACCCCGAACATGTTCCTCCAGGTCGCCCGGCTCTGGGCCATCGTTCTGGGGACCAACGTCATCGGCGCCTTCATCGCCGGCGCATGGCTGCACTACGCGCCCACGCTGCCCGATCAGGTCATGCCCTCGATCTACGAGATCTCGCACCACGCCGTCGATATGGGCGCCCTGGAAAGCTTCGTGCGCGCGATCCCGGCGGGGCTTCTCGTGGCCGCGATCGTCTGGATGATGCCGCAGGTCGAGCCGGCGCCGCTCGCGGTGATCGTGCTGTTCACCTGGCTTATCGCAGCAGGAGATTTCGCCCATGTGATCGTCGGTTCGGTGGAAATGACCGTGGTCATTCTTGACGGAGCCCTTGCACCTCTGACCGCGATTACCCAGTTCTGGTTGCCGGTCCTCTTCGGCAACATCGTCGGCGGAACGGCGATCTTCACGCTGATGGCCTGGGGACAGGTCAGGGACGATCTGAACCGCTGAGGGCACCATGATCCTGAACGACTTCCTCAAGGCTCTGCGCCAGATCGGCGACCCGGCGTTTCTCGGTGTCCTCGCGCTCGGGATCGGGCTGACGGTGGTCCTGCTCGTCGCCTTCTATCTCGGCTTCGTCGGGCTGGTCGGATGGTTCGTGCCGGACAGTTTCAGCCTGCCCTGGATCGGAGAGATCGCGTGGGTCGACGACGCGCTGTCGTGGGCGGGCATCCCGCTGATCCTCGTGCTGTCGATCTTCCTGATGGTGCCAGTCGCCTCGGCCTTCACCGGCCTGTTTCTCGACCGGATCGCCGCAGCGGTCGAGGCCAGGCACTACCCGCACCTGCCCCCGGCCCGCGAGGTCGGCATCGTCGAGGGGCTGGCCGACGGACTGAAGTTCCTCGGCGTGATCCTTCTCGCCAACATCCTGGCGCTGGTGCTTTATTTCACCCCGGCCGCGCCCTTCATCTTCTGGGGGCTGAACGGCTATCTGCTCGGCCGGGAATATGCGCAGCTCGTGGCGTTGCGGCGGAACACGGCCGCCGGCGCCCGCGCCTTCCGGAAGGAGAATTCGGGCCAGATCCTGGTGGCGGGCGTCCTGATGGCGGTCCCGCTGACGATCCCCGTGGTGAACCTGCTCGTACCGGTCCTGGGGGCCGCGACCTTCACCCACCTCTATCACCGCATCAGCGCGGCGGCGGAGCTCCGAGCCCGAAGCGGGTGAACAGGTCAATATCCTCGATCGTGACCGCGCCGGTGATGATGATGCCGGCAACCACGGCCCAGACGACACCGGCGACCAGACTGGTGACGATGAACCGGCGTTTCAGTCCCGGATCGGCCGGCGCCGAGCCCGGTGTTCCGCGCACCCGTTCGCCTGACTCGTCCTGCGTGGTCAGCCGGAAGGGCAGGATCACGAACAGCGTCATGAACCAGATGATCGCGTAGAGAACGATGCCGGTGACGACGCTCATACCTGTTCAAGCTCCACGAGCGTGCCGGTGAAGTCCTTCGGATGCAGGAACAGGACCGGTTTGCCATGGGCGCCGATCTTCGGCTCGCCCGAGCCCAGGACGCGGGCGCCGGACGCCTTCAGCCTGTCGCGCGCGTCGAGGATGTCCTCGACCTCGTAGCAGACATGATGAATGCCGCCCGAAGGGTTCTTTTCCAGGAAACCCGCGATCGGGGAATTGTCGCCGAGCGGATACAGAAGCTCGATCTTGGTATTCGGAAGCTCGATGAAAACGACAGTCACACCGTGGTCCGGCTCGTCCTGCGGGGCACCTACCTTCGCACCGAGCGTGTTGCGGTATTGCGCCGCCGCGGCCTCCAGGTCAGGCACCGCGATGGCCACGTGATTCAGTCGTCCGATCATGCCGTTCCCCGCGCTTCGGAAGCCCACGCGACGTGCTTATCCGAGCGCCCGGGCGAATGCAAAGCGGGCCCTGGATTCATGCCTTGTAAACCTTGAAGCCCTCTAATCCTCACGAGAATCATAACGGGGGTTTCACCATGGACGACACCGATTCCAACACCTTCGGATTCAGGCCACGTCCCACCGCGCAACGGCCGCTTCTGGGCCTGACCGTGCTGGTCGTCGAGGACAGCCGCTTCGCCTCCGAAGCGCTGCGGCTGCTCTGCCTGCGGTCGGGCGCGCGGATCCGGCGGGCCGACAGTCTCGCCTCGGCCGAACGCCACCTGCAGGTCTACCGGCCGTCGGTCGCCATCGTCGATCTCGGCCTGCCGGACGGTTCGGGCCTCGATCTGATCCGCAGCCTCGACCGCGCCAACCCGCGCGTCCCGGTCCTGTTCGGCACCTCGGGCGCCGAGCGGGAGGCGGCGGAGACCGCGTCGCGCGATGCCGGGGCCGACGGGTTCCTGCCCAAGCCCCTGGAAACACTCGCCGCCTTCCAGGCCGCGATCCTCGGCCACCTGCCCGAGGAGATCCAGCCTATGCGCCCGCGCGCCGCCGATACATCGACCGTGCATCCCGACGAACTCGCCTACCGCGAGGACCTGTCTCACGCTTCGGAACTGCTGAAGATGGAGCGTCCGCCTCTCGGCTATCTCCGGCCCTTCCTGATCGGGGTGGCGCGCGTCGCCCACGACACCGACCTCGAGGCGCGGGCGATGGGCATGGCGGGGGAATTGACCGCGCCGGACCGCAGGGCGCTGCAGGCCATCCTGTCGGACCGTATCTCGCGCGTGGCGACGGTCTAAAGCGCCGGGTCTGCCGTTACGAGGATGGGACGGGTGAGCGCCGAGAGAGACACGCGCTGCCGCCCCCCGGCGTCGAAATTCTCCGGGTCGAGCCAGCGCGTGAAGGCCGCTTCCAGCTTCGGCCATTCGCCGTCGATCGAGGCGAACCACGCCGTGTCTCGGTTCCGGCCCTTCGCGATACCGGCCTGACGGAAGACGCCCTCGTAGCTGAAGCCGAGCCGTTCGGCCGCACGGCGTGACGGCAGGTTCAGCGCGTTGCATTTCCATTCGTAGCGGCGGTAGCCGGCCTCGTAGGCCCATTGCATCATCAGGAACATCGCTTCGGTCGCGGCGCGTGTCCGCTGCAACCGGGGCGAGAGGTTGATATGCCCGACCTCGATCGACCCGGCTTCGGGCGCGATGCGGAGATAGCTCGCGACCCCGCCCGGCCGCCCGGTCTCGAGATCGAAAATGGTGTAGAACAGCGGGTCCGTCCCGGACTCGACCGACGCGACCCAGGCGCGATAGTCCGCCTCATCAGTGAACGGGCCGTAGGGCAGGTAATCCCAGATCGCGTCGTCCTCAGCATTCGCCGCGTGAAGCGCGGCGGCATGGTCGGTCGACAGCCGCTCGAGCCGGGCATAGCGGCCCGTGAGCGTCGCGCCATCCGGCCGCGGCGGCGTCACGAAACCGGGCACCGGCCGCCCGAGTCTGTCATCCTCACCCATGGCCGCCTCCCTCCGATGCCGACAACTGCGCCTATTCCTGCGGCAGCACCCGCAGCCGCAATTCCATCAGCTGGTCCGGTGACGCCGCCGTCGGCGCGCCCATCATAAGGTCCTCGGCCCGCTGGTTCATCGGGAACAGCATGACCTCGCGGATGTTCGCGGTATCGGCCAGCAGCATCACGATCCGGTCGATCCCGGCCGCGCAGCCGCCATGCGGCGGGGCACCGTACTGGAACGCGGTGTAGAGCCCGCCGAAGCGCGCCTTCACCTCTTCCTCGCCGTAACCCGCGACCTCGAAAGCCTTCAGCATGATCTCCGGCTTGTGGTTCCGGATCGCGCCCGACACGAGCTCGTAGCCGTTGCAGGCGAGGTCGTACTGGTAGCCCTTCACGGCCAGCGGATCGCCCTGCAGCGCCTCGAGCCCGCCCTGCGGCATGGAGAACGGGTTGTGTTCGAAGTCGATCTCGCCCGTTTCGGCATCTTTCGCGTAGATCGGGAAGTCCACGATCCAGGCGAAGGCGAACCGGCCCTCGTCGATCAGGCCGAGCTCGCGCCCGATCTCGGTCCGCGCCCGGCCCGCGACAGCCTCGAAATCCGACGGCTTGCCGGCGAGGAAGAACGCCGCGTCGCCGGCTTTCAGCCCAAGCTGTTCGCGGATCGCCTCGGTCCGTTCCGGCCCGATATTCTTGGCGAGCGGTCCCGCGGGCTCAACTTCACCGGGTTTGGGGAAACAAACTCTTCTCTTTTCCCCCGCCTTGATTAGGTCGAGTGCATCACCGTTGCGTATCAAACTTGCGATCTCGTCGAGAAGAGCAATAGCGCCCGGAAATCCTCCACCGTGTTCGCCGTTGCGGATTTCCTCCAGCATCGAGTCGTCCACCTTTCGGTCGTCAATCCACCTCTGGATCTCGATACCCACGGACGCACTCGTCACTTCCCGCCAGAAGATATACCCCATCCCCGGCAGCCCCTGCCCCTGCGCCCAGGCATTCATCCGATCGCAGAATTTCCGGCTGCCGCCAGTCGGCGCGGGGATCGCGCGCACTTCGGTCCCGGACTCCTCGAGGATCTTCGCGAAGATCGCGAAGCCCGAGCCGGCGAAATGGTCCGACACCGTCTCCATCTCGATCGGGTTCCTAAGGTCCGGCTTGTCGGTCCCGTATTTCGCCATCGCCTCGGCGAAAGGGATCTGCGGCCACTCGGACGGAGGATCGACCCGGCGCCCCTCGCCGAATTCCTCGAACACGCCCGCGATCACCGGCGAGACGGTGTCGAACACGTCCTGCTGCTCGACGAAGCTCATCTCGAGGTCGAGCTGGTAGAAGTCGGTCGGCGAACGGTCGGCGCGCGGATCCTCGTCGCGGAAGCAGGGCGCGATCTGGAAATAGCGGTCGAAGCCCGACACCATCAGAAGCTGCTTGAACTGCTGCGGCGCCTGCGGCAGCGCGTAGAAACGGCCCGGATGCAGGCGCGACGGCACGAGAAAGTCGCGCGCGCCCTCGGGGCTCGAGGCCGTGATGATCGGCGTCTGGTATTCGCGGAACCCGATGTCCCACATGCGCCGACGGATCGAGGCGACCACGTCCGACCGCAGTTTCATGTTCGACTGCATCCCCTCGCGGCGCAGGTCGAGGTAGCGGTAGCGCAGCCGGGTTTCCTCCGGGTACTCCTGATCGCCAAAGACCGGCAGCGGCAGTTCACCGGCGGGGCCGAGCACCTCCAGATCGCGGATATAGACCTCGATCTCGCCCGTGGGGATTTTCGGGTTCACGAGGCTTTCGTCCCGCGCCTTCACCACACCGTCGATGCGGATGCAGTATTCGGCGCGCAGCTTCTCGACTTCGGAAAAGACCGGGCTGTCCGGATCGCAGAGCACCTGGGTCATGCCGTAATGGTCGCGCAGGTCGATGAAGAGAACGCCGCCGTGATCTCGCACCCGGTGCACCCAACCCGAAAGGCGGACGGTCTGACCGACATGGGCGCGGTTCAGCTCGGCGCAGGTATGGCTGCGATAGGCGTGCATGGGGCGAAGTCCTTCCTGTCTGGCCGCGCCGATACACCGCGCGGGCCGTCGGAAGTCAAGGCCGGGCGCGGCGCGCCTCAGCGGCAGGCGAGCGCGGCATCGACAGCGGCCGGCGAGAACGGCGCGACAGCCTCGGCGCTGAGCTGGTTGTCGGGCGACAGGCGCGCAACCACGACGCGGCTCCAGTCGGTATCCGTCAGCACCATCTCCGGCCCCTGACCGCAGTCGCGCACGCCGCCGGTGATGAAGCTGTCGCCGATCCTGTGGTTGGTCAGTCCCGAGGCGGCGGCGATCTCGCGCAGCACGCCGTTCTCGTAGGTCACGATGCGGAGCGTGCGGGCCAGGTGCGGGCGGTCGACATAGGCGATGTCCATGAGGCCGTCGCCGTTGAAATCCGCGATGCCAGCGGGCGCGAGCCAGCGGCGGGGCTGGCCGTAATGTTGCGTTTCAGCCAGCTTGACGAGCGCACCGTCGCGCAGGCCGTAGACCGCCAGCGATCCACCCAGGTTCACGTCGGTCTCGACCACGACGATCTCGTTCCGGCCATCGCCATCGAGATCGGCGATGCGCGGGGCGATATCCTCGAAAACGTGGTCGTCCGGCAGGATGACGGCCAGGTCGCATCCGCCGAGAGTGCCGGCCTCGGCGCGCAAACCGCCGGCTTCGATTGCATCGCCGAGCACACCGTGGCCGTAGCGCGTGGTGGCATCGGAATAGCCCGCCCACCTGATGTCGCCGGTCGCGGCCCGTGCCTCGGTTGGCTGTCCGAGACCTGGTGGCGGGCCGGGATAGTCGCAGGCGCTGGCCTGAATGGCGGCGAGCGTCAGGGCCGCGGCGGCGGCGCCCGCCAGCCGCATCAGATCTGCTTCTCCGGCATCTGCACCACGAGCCCGTCGAGCGCGTCGCTCACCTTGAGCTGGCAGGTGAGGCGCGAGCGCTCGGGGTTCGGCTCGTAGGCGAATTCGAGCATGTCCTCTTCCATCGGGTCGATCGGGGGCAGTTTGTCGAACCAGTCCGGGTGGACGTAGACGTGGCAGGTCGAACACGCGCAGGCGCCGCCGCAATCGGCTTCGATCCCGGGGATGCCGTTGTCGCGCGCGCCTTCCATCACGGTCAGG
This sequence comes from Rhodobacterales bacterium HKCCE3408, assembly GCA_015689705.1. Classification (GTDB taxonomy): domain Bacteria; phylum Pseudomonadota; class Alphaproteobacteria; order Rhodobacterales; family Rhodobacteraceae; genus HKCCE3408. The sequence goes on along the minus strand of WVSN01000011.1, from coordinate 77,452 downwards.
CCGTTGGCCACGTCGACGACATGCTCGGTGCCGTTGTGTTCGATATAGGTGATCTTCGCCATCGTCCGCCCCTGATTTGCAGTCCAGCGCCTAGGTAGCCTCCCCTGCCGCGGCTTTCCAGCCCTTCCGCCCCGGCTTGACCGAAGCGTGAAATGTTCTATTTTTGTTCTCATGCAGATCGTGACCCGCCCCGCAGGACCCGACTGGCCCCGCCCGCCGGTGGTGCTGCCCAACCACATGCTCGACCTGCCGCCGGAGAATGCGCGGGTCGCCGTGGCGGGGCTGGTGCTGGTGCGGCAGCGGCCGGGGACGGCGAAGGGGGTGATATTCCTGACGCTCGAGGACGAGTTCGGCATCGTCAACGTGATCGTCTGGCAGAAGATCTACCTGCAGTTCCGGCGCGCGGTGATTGCGGGGCGGATGCTGAAGGTGACCGGGCGGCTGCAGCGGCAATCGGGCGTGACCCACGTCATCGCCGAACGGATCGAGGATATCTCGGCCATGCTCGACGCGCTCATCGCCGACAACCACGAGGAAACCCGCGCCGCCGACGGCCCCTGAAACGGCAGACGCGCCCGGGAGTTACGTCCCGGGCGCGCCGTGTCTCATCGAGTTCCCCGGCCGATGCCGGGTCAGCTGTTCTCTTCGATCGACAGCGCCACGAAGCGCGGGTTGCCGGCCCGGCGGATGAGCAGAAGAATGCTCTTCTGGCCGGCATCGCGGGCCTCGGTCACGCGGGTCTGGAAGGCATCGACCGTGGCCACCGGCTGCTGGCCCACTTCGGTGATGATGTCGCCGGGCTCCAGCCCCTTCTCCGCCGCGTCGCTTTGCGGATCCACGCTTTCGATCACGAGGCCTTCGGCCACGCCGTCGGCGCCGAGCTGCTGACGGAGTTCGTCGGTCAGCGGCATCAGCTCCATCCCGAGCACTTCACCGCCCGACGGCTGCGCCGGCAGGCCTTCGGGGGCAGTTGCCGATGCGCCCTCGGCAGTCTCGCGGCGGCCGAGCGTGACGAGCAGCGTCTGCGTCTCGCCGTCACGGAAGACGCGCATCCGCACCGTCTCGCCCACGCCGGAATCGCCGACGATGCGGACGAGTTCACGGGTGTCCTCGATCTCCGTCCCGTCGAAAGACAGGATCACGTCGCCGACTTCGATCCCCGCGTCGCGGGCGGGGCCGTCCGGCACGTCCGTCACGAGCGCACCGCGCGCTTCGGACAGCTGCAGCCCCTCGGCGATGTCGGCGGTCACGTCCTGGATCCGGACGCCGAGCCAGCCGCGCCGGGTTTCACCGAATTCCTGAAGCTGGTCGACGACGCCCGAGACGACATTCGCCGCCATCGAGAAGCCGATGCCGATCGAGCCGCCGTTCGGGCTGAGGATCGCGGTGTTCACGCCGATCACTTCACCGTCGAGGTTGAAGAGCGGACCGCCCGAGTTGCCGCGGTTGATGGCGGCGTCGGTCTGGATGAAATCGTCGTAGGTGCCGGACAGAGCCCGTTCGCGGGCCGATACGACGCCGACCGAGACCGAGAAGCCCTGGCCGAGCGGGTTGCCCATCGCCATCACCCAGTCGCCCACGCGGATCGCATCGGAATCGCCGAACGGCACGAAGGGCAGCGGCGCGTCCGAGGTGACCTTGAGAAGCGCGATGTCGGTGTTCGGATCGGTCCCGACCAGTTCGGCATCAAGCTCGATCCCCGAGCGGAATTCGACGGTGATCTCGTCGGCGCCCTCGATCACGTGGTTGTTCGTGACGATGAAGCCGTCTTCGGAAATGACGAAGCCCGATCCGAGTGCCTGACTGCGCCGGGCCTGCTGATCGGGGTTCTGACGGTTCAGGAAATCGTTGAAGAAATCCTCGAGCGGCGAGCCTTCCGGCACCTGCGGCTGCGGACCGGAGCGCGACGCCACGACGGAACTGGTGGTGATGTTCACCACGGCGTCGCCGACCTGGTCGACAAGATCCGCGAAGGTGGTGGGCGGGAGGGTCTGGCCGCGGACAGGCGCCACGGCGGCGATCAGCACGGAAAGAACGACGGCGAGGGCGAGGGCCGTGGATCCGGCGCGGCGCGGCGCCTCTGTCCCGGCCGGGCGGGTGATCGCCGCGGCCCGGGCCACGCGTCGCGCGGACATGTCAGGGTTCAAGGTCAACCTCCTCAGGCAGTAGTTCCGGATGCCGACTCGCATCCACGCTGGCTGCATCTCGACAACAATATTTGGTCTGCCGGCCAAACGATCAACCGGATGCCGCCGTCCCGATGTCACATGGCCGTGACAACCCCGAGCATCCTACCGGCAACATGGTTAAGCAAATGCTATTCGCGGCGCGCCTCACAGCGACACCGCGAAGGAGACGATGACCGCCCCGAGCGCGACGGCGCACAGCCCGATCAGCCGCCGCCGGTCGAGCGGAACCTGCGCGATCAGGCGCACAAGTTCATCCAGGCGCGAGGGGATCAGCGCGAAGACGAGCCCCTCGATCACCAGAACCATCCCGAACCCGAGCAGGATGGCCTGCCCGGTCACTGGTCCGCCGGCGCAGGCTGTGGTGCTGCCAAACCGCTACGCCCGGTCGACCCGCCAAGATACTCGAAGAATTCGCTGTCGGGCGAAATCACCATGGTCGAGTTCTGCTGGCGAAGCGCACGTTCGTAAGCCGTCATCGAGCGGTAGAACTCGAAGAAGCTTTCATCCTGACCGAACGCCTCGGCGAAGATCCGGTTGCGCTCGGCATCGGCCTCGCCTCGGATGATCTCGGCCTCACGCTCGGCATCGGAGACAAGCTCCACCACCGTCCGGTCGGCCTGGGCGCGGACGCGCTGCGCGGCCTCTTCACCGCGGGCGCGTTCGTCCGTCGCCTCGCGTTCACGCTCGGCCCGCATCCGGTCGAAGGTCGCGGCGAGGTTCTGGGCCGGGAGGTTGGTCTGCTTCAGACGCACGTCCAGCACTTCGACCCCGATTTCGTTGGCCAGCGCCCGGCTGACTGCCGTGATCCGCGCCATCAGTTCGGCCCGGTCTTCGGAAAGAATGGTGTTCGACGTCACCCCGTCCGAACCGAGAACGGCCCGGATCTGCGGGTTCAGGATGTCCTCGAGCAGCCGTTCGGCGTTGCGAAGGCCGCCGGCACCGACCGCCTGCCGGAACTGCACCACGTCGTTGATGCGGTACCGGGCGAAGGCGTCAACGACCAGACGCCGGTCATCCGATGGGGTCACCTCGATCGGCGCGGTGTCGAGCGACAGAATGCGGTCGTCGTAGAAGACCACTTCCTCGATCAACGGCCATTTGAAGTTCAGGCCCGGCTCTTCGATCACCTGGCGGATCTGGCCGAACCGCAGGACCAGCGCACGCTCGCGCTCATCCACGATGAAGATCGAGCCGAGGATGCCGATGATGACCACGGCCAGGACGGGCAGCAGGATTGTCAGTCTTTTCATGTCAGTTCGAGCTCCCGGCGGTGGTGGCGCGCGGGCTGCGCAATTCGTTGAGCGGGAGATAGGGCACGACGCCCTGGCCGCCTCCCGACCCGTTGCTGTCGAGGATCACGAGATCGACGTCGCCGAGCACGCGTTCGAGCGTTTCGAGATAAAGGCGCCGGCGGGTGACCTCGGGGGCCTGCCGGTATTCCTCGAGCACCGAGAGGAAGCGCGCGGCCTCACCTTCGGCTTCGTTGACCACCTGGGCCCGGTAGCCTTCGGCTTCTTCGAGGATCTGCGCCGCCTCACCGCGGGCGCCGGCAAGCACCCGGTTGGCGTAGGCGTCGGCCTGGCGTTCGAGCCGGTCGCGTTCCTGTTCGGCCGCCTGCACGTCACGGAAGGCGTCGATCACCTCGGACGGCGGGTCGGCCCGGTCGAGGTTGAGGCGGACGATGTTGATGCCGGATTCGTAGCTGTCCAGCGTGCTCTGGATCAGGTTCCGTGCCGTATCGGCGATGATCTGGCGATCCCGGTTGAGGATCGGGGCGAGCTGGCTTTGTGCGATCACCTCGCGCATGGCCGCCTCGGACACGGCGCGGACCGTCGCCTCGGGATCGCGCAGGTTGAACAGGAACTGCGCCGGATCGGCGATGTTCCAGACGACCTCGAAATCGATGTCGACGATATTTTCGTCGGTTGTCAGCATCAGGCCTTCTTCGGAGGCACCAGAACGGTTCACGCCGAGCGACTCCGTCCGGTTGGTGGTCACGTCGATGACCTCGGCGCTGACGAAGGGCCACCACGCCATGTGAGGGCCGTCATCGGTGTTGCGGTAGTAGGAGCCGAGGAAAAGCTCGACGCCCTGCTGTTCGGGCCGGACCGTGTAGAACGACGCGAAAAGCCACGCGACGACCAGTGCGCCGAGGCCGAGCGCCACGGTGCCGCGGGTCAGCCGCGGACCGTCGCCGCCGCCATCGCCGCCATTGGGCGGCCGGCGGTTGCCGCGCCCGCCCATGAGCACGCGCAACTGCTCCTGCCCCTTGCGGACAATCTCGTCGATTTCGGGGATGCTCTGACCGCCTTCACCGTTGTCGCCGGGCCTCCGCCCGCCGCCACCGCTGCCGCGATTTCCTCCGCCTCCCCCCCAGGGGCCGCCGTTATTGCCAGCCATCGCCTGTCGTTCCTCTCGTCGCGTTCAGGTTCTCTGCCCCGATATGGGGCTACGGTATCCGGATTGCACCTTCGAACAGCTAGTTCTCGGCGCGGCATCACGCCACGCGCACCGGGGCCTTCATCGTCACCAATTCTTCGGCCATCGTCGGATGAACCGCAACCGTGCGGTCGAAATCCTCTTTGGTGGCGCCCATCTTCACCGCGATCCCGGCCAGCTGGATCATCTCGCCGGCTTCCGGCGCGACGATGTGACAGCCGAGCACGCGGCGCGTTTCCTTCGACACCACGAGCTTCATCAGAACGCGGTCCGACCGGCCGGCAAAGGCCTGGCGCATGGGCCGGAACGAGGTGCAGTAGATCTCGACCTCCTCCTGCTCGCGCGCTTCTTCCTCAGTCAGGCCGACAGTGCCGAGCTCGGGCTGAGTGAAGACCGCCGACGGGATCAGCTCGTGATCGACCGGGGTCGGCGTGCCGCCGAAGACGGTTTCGGCGAAGGCCATGCCCTCGCGGATGGCGACGGGCGTAAGATTCACCCGGTTCGTCACGTCTCCGATCGCGAAGATCGAGGGCACGCCGGTCTGGGAGTATTCATCGACGATGATCTGCCCGCGCCGTCCGATCTCCACCCCGATGTCCTCAAGCCCGAGATCCCGGCTGTTGGGCATCCGTCCGGTGGCGAAGAGAACGGCGTCGAAGACGTGCTCGGAGCCGTTGGTCGCCTTGACCCAGATCGGTCCGCCATCCCCCTTGCCGGTCACCGCGTGCCCGGCTTCGGGCGGCATCCCCATATCCGTCGGTGCGGTCACGTGCTCGGCCGAGGCTGGAGCCATGTCGACGATGTTGGTGCCCAGGTGAAGGTCGATGCCCTGCTCGTGCATCATCTCGGCCACCAGGCCGCGCGCCTCGTCGTCGAAGCCGCGCAGGATCTGCGCGCCGCGGTAGAACTGCGTCACCTCGACGCCGAGACCGTTGAGAATGCAGGCGAATTCGCAGGCGATATAGCCGCCGCCGACGATCAGGATCGACTTCGGCAGTCGCTCCATCAGGAAGACGTCGTCGGACACCATGCCCAAATGCGCGTTCGGCACGTCCGGCCGCTGCGGATGCCCGCCCGTCGCCACGAGGATGTGGCGCGCGGTCTTCTCCGTCCCGTCCGCCAGCACGACGGTGTGCGCGTCCTTCAGCCGGGCCCGCTGGTCGTGGATGTCGACGTTCGAGCTTTCGAGCAGCCGCCGGTAGACACTCTCGAGCCGGTCGAGCTCGGACCGGAGCTTGCCGGAGAATGTCGGCCAGTCGAACTCCGCTTCTCCGACGTCCCAACCGTAGGCGCGGGCGTCGTTGAAGCCCTCCCGGTAGCTCGACGCAAAGACCATGAGTTTCTTCGGCACGCAGCCGCGGATCACGCAGGTTCCGCCAAGCCGGCTGTCCTCGGCCAGCGCGACCTTCGCGCCTATCGCGGCCGAGACGCGCGCCGCCCGCACGCCGCCCGACCCGCCGCCGATCACGAAAAGGTCGTAGTCGAACTCCATCGGTCAGCCGTCCGCGATGTCGGAGAACAGGTTGTCCGCTTCGGCCGGCTCCATCTGCTCGTAGCTGACCTTGCCCGTCGCGAGATCGCGCAGCTCGACCGTTCCATCGGGCCGGCCGAGGATCGCGACGTCGCACATGTCGAGGAAAAGACCGTTCTCGACCACGCCGGGGATCTGGTTCAGGACGAGCGCGAGCTGGCGCGGCGCGGCGATGCGCTTGAGGTGCAGATCGAGGATGTAGTTGCCCTGGTCGGTCATGAACGGGCCGCCAGTGCCCGGCCGCAGGACGATGTCGACGCCTTCGATACCGAGACCGGACAGCACGTCCTCGATCAGCGCCTGGGAACTGGTCCAGCCGAAGGGCACGACCTCGACCGGCAGCGGGAAGCGGCCAAGCTGGTCAACGGCTTTCGACTGATCGGCGATCACCACCATCATGTCCGAGGCCGTCGCGACGATCTTCTCCATCAGAAGCGCGCCGCCGCCGCCCTTGATGAGGTTCATTTTCCCGTCGATCTCGTCCGCGCCATCGATCGTCAGATCGAGCCGGCCGAGCTTCTCGAGCGGCTGAAGATCGATCCCGACCTCGCGGGCAAGATCGGCGGTCGCGGTGGAGGTCGCCGTGGCGGTGATCCGCAGGCCTTCCTCGCGCACCATCTGGCCGAGCGCGCGCACCATGAATACGGCCGTCGACCCGGTGCCGAGACCCACCCGCATTCCGTCCTCGACATATTCGACGGCGCGGCGTGCAGCGACGAGTTTGGCGCGGTCTCCCGGCGACATGGTGCTGGTCATCCCCGTATATCTCTCCCCAGAGCGCAAGGTCCCGCGTCTCCATAGCCGAGCGCGTGCCCGAGCGACAGGCCCCCCGGCGTCAAAAAAGCGCTTCGGCGGCCGCATCGAGAGCGTCTCGCGGCAGGATCACGAGAAGCCCCGGGCCGTCGGCGCGGATCGTGACGGGTCCGTCGGTCACCTCGTTCGACGTGCCGATGCGCGCCAGCGGATCGAGCGCGAGAGCTTCGACCGGCCAGCGAAGCCCCGTCGCCCACACAGTGACCGGCGCGAGCGGAAAAAGCGAGACCCGGCTGCCGGGCGGGAGTTCGATCGCGACCCCGCCGTCCGGCGCATGGAAGGCGATGTCCTTGCCACCCAGAACGATGCAGGGCGGGGGCCGCCGCGTCGCGATCGTGTGGTAGGCGGCAAGTTCGTGGTCGATCCGCCGTCCGGTAAAGCCCACGGCGATCACGCCGGGCGCGTCGATGCTGCGCAGCGCCTTGTCGAAATCCGTGCTATCCTGCTCCGCGATCCGATGGATGATGCCGGCCGGCAACCGGTCGAGCGCATCCTCGGACAGCGAGTCGAGATCGCCGATCACCGCGTCCGGAATCAGTCCGGAAGCCAGCGCGGCGTCGGCCCCGCCATCGGCCGCGACGAGGACGGGTGCCCGCTCCAGCGCCCAGGCGAGATCGCCCTCCGGCAAGTCTCCGCCGCCCAGAAGCGTCACGCGGGTTTCTGCGTGGACAATCACACCGCCGCCCGGTGCATTGTCGTCAATTTGGCGGGTAAACACCACTGAATGGCCCAATTCCGGTCGCCTTTTTCGGGAATCAATATGTGACACGAAACAATGCGATGGTAGATCCGGCTTCGCCGGTCTGATGAACGGGTGCCTTGATGCAGAACGCAAACAAGATCCTCACGGTCTCCTACGGCACGTTTTCCTGCACGCTGGAAGGGTTCGACGATCCCTTCTCCGCGATGCGCGGAATCGCCGAATACTTCCGGGACCTTGCCGCGGAAGACCGGTATTTCGGCGCCGAGCCGCCGACGCCCGACACCGATGAACTGCAACGCATCACCGAGGCTGCCGTGCGCGCACGGGTCGAAGCCCGCGAATCCTCGGGCGGCTACGTCATTCGGCCGCACCTGACCGAAGTCACCGGGGACGAGGACCCCGAACCCGAGCCGGCGCACGAGGACGAGCCCGAAGCCGAAGCCGCATCCGACGAGATCGAGATCGGAGACTCCGCCGCTGACGCGGACGAGACCGATGAGAGCGAACCGGAGACCGAGGATGCCGGCACGCTCGACACCGAATTCGCGGCCGGCACGCCGAGCAGCGTCGTGTCGCTGTCTGCGCTGCGGGCCGCGCTGGACGACACCGCGTGGGACGAATCGGTCCCGGCCGAGCAGGCAGATGACGCGGAACTCGTCGAAGATGCCGAACTGGCAGAAGACGGGGAATTCGAGGCCGACGCCGAGGATGAGTTCGAGACGGTCGAGGAAGAGGCCGAGCCCGAGGCAGAAGACGATGCCCTGGTTACGGCCGAAGCCGAAGCCGAAGCCGAAGAGGTTCCGGAATTCGAAGCCGATCTCGCCGCACTGGAAGGCGCCGAGGACGACACGCTCGAACTGGATGACGCCGCCGAGGCCGCCGAGCAGGACGCGGCGGACGGCGAGGACGTTTTCGGAGAGGCCGAATACGACGAGCAGGTCGCGGACGAAATCGCAGAGACCGACGAGATCGGCGAAGAGCCCGTCGCTGCCTTCACCGAGGAAGCCTCGGACGAGGATGCCGGCGACGAGATGGCGATGGCCGACGACGCCGAAGAGGCCGTCGAGGAAGACCTCGCTGCCGAAGAAGAGACCCTCGAGGACGACTGGACCGCAGACGCCGAGTCCGACGATGAGCAGGCGGACATAGCCGAGGTCGCGTTCGACGCCGCCGAGACCACCGACGAGATGACCGAGACCGAAGAGTCGGTCGAAGAAGCCTCCGAGGACGACGTCTCCGAGGATGAGGACGCCGTCGAAGCCGACTGGACGGCCGACACGGAGACCGAGGACGAGGACACCCCTGAATTCGGCGCCGAGATCTACGCGGAGGGTGAGGAATACGAGATCGAAGAGGAGCTTGTCGCGAGTGACGAGGACCTCGAGGATCTGGCCGCGCTCGATGGCGCGGAGGCCGAAGTCGAGATCGAGGAAATCGACGTCGAGGAGATCGAAGAGATCGAGGTCGACGAGACCGAGGAGGCTTTCACCGAGGCCGCCGCCGCCGACTATGTCAGCGACGATTTCGCGGTCGAGGAAGCGCCGGTCGAAGAAGATGTCTTCGCCACCATCCCCGAAAGCGACGATGACAGCGTCGCCTCGCGCCTGGCCCGTATGCGCGCCGCTGCCGCCGCCGCAGCGCCCGCCGCACCCGAGGTCGATGCCGAGCAGCAGGAAGCCGAGGACGACGCGCTCGGCTTCGAGCCCGAGGCCGAGGAGCTGGAAGCCGAGGACAGCGACGTCCCGACCGCCTACGACTGGACCGTCGATCACCCCGAGGTGACCGTCCTGCATCCGGTCGCAGCCTCTGACGAGACCGAAGAGGAACTCGACGAGGCCGAGGAGATCGAGGAGATCGAGGCCTCCGCGGAAAGCGACGCCTTCGACTACGAGGACCAGGACGACGATTTCGAGGAGGCCGAGGAGGCCTTCGCCGAGGACGAGACGCTGGACGACGTCTACTCGGTGACCTCCGCGCGCGACACCGTCGCCGAGGCCGAAGAGATGGACTCGGACGACGAGATGGCGCTCGACGACGAGGACGAGGCCGAGCTTCAGGCGGAGCTGAGCCGCATCGCCGAGGAATCCGAGCGCATCATCCGCCGCCGCGAGCGCGAAAGCCGCCGCCGCGTGCTGGAAGAGCCCGAGGAGAGCGGCATCGACATGAGCCGCCTGTTCGACGCAACCGACGATCGTCTCTCCACCGAAGAGACCAGCCGCCGCCGCGCGAACTTCGAGCACCTCAAGGCCGCCGTTGCCGCCCGTGCCGCCGACCGCGAGATGGGCGACGAGCAGGCGCGCGAGGACGCCGACAAGGTGGCCGAGTACCGTGAGGATCTGGCCCGCGTCATGCGCCCGCGCCGCGTTCAGGTGGATACCTCGCGTCGCCGCGTGGCCGACCAGCCGAGCGTGCGTCAGGGACCGCTGGTGCTCGTCTCAGAGCAGCGCGTCGACGACAGCAGCCGGGCGACCGGCAGCGCGTCGGGCGGCGCAAGCGTCATGCCGCGCCGGATGTCGACCACCGGCAGCCTCGCACTGGCCGAGGATCACGAGAACGAGGATCACGACGACGCGCCGCGCAACAACGCCGGGCCGCTCCTGCTCGAGCCGGAGGCCGCCGAACTGGCCGCCCGCGCCGATGCCGAGGCCGCCGCACGCGACGAGGCCGCCATGCAGGACGAAGCGATGCCCCATGCCGACAGCCCGGCCGCCACGCGGCGCATGGCTTCGAGCCTGGTGCAGCTTGCCACCCGCGCCGGCCTTCTGCGCCGCACGGGCGACGCGCCGACCGCCGTGGCCGGCGATCACGACGCCGCGGCTCCGCGCTCGGGTCGCATGCCGATCGAAGATCGGGCGTATGACGACGACGAGGAGATGCCCGGCGGCGACAGCCTGACCGACGCGTTCCGCGACCATGCCGGCGCGCCGGATCCCGAGCGCCCCGAGGATTACCTGGAGATGGCCGCTGCCTGGATGGTCCAGCACGAGGAACAGCCCTCGGTGTCCCGCCCGGTCCTGCTGCGCCTCGTGACGATCGCGTCGGAAGGCCAGATCAGCCGCGAAGCCGCGCTGCGCGCCTTTGGTGTCTTGCTGCGCGAAGGCCGGCTGGAGAAGGTAAGCCGCGGTCAGTTCCGCCTGGCGGGTCGCTCGCGCCACTTCCGGCACTGAGCCAGAGCCGGCGAACCAACAAGACGGCCGCGTCCCACCGGGCGCGGCCGTTTCGCTTCAGTCGTCGCGGGCTTCGGGATCGGCCTGCCCGACCCCGCGAAACACCGCGCGGAACGGCAACGCCCAGAGAATGCCAAGCCCGACATAGATCGCCAGTTCGAGCAGCACGCCCGGCCGGTCGAACAGGCTGACCAGGAAGACCGCCGCGCCGATATAGAGCGGCAGGCCGATCAGCAGGATCAGGAGCGACAGGCGTCGCCGGGTCTTGTAGCTCAGGGCCATGGCCTCCTCAGTCCGCGAACGGGTCGGTGACGAGGATCGTGTCCTCTCGTTCGGGCGAGGTGGACAGTAGGGCCACGGGGCAGCGGATCAATTCCTCGATCCGGCGGACGTATTTCACCGCCTCGCCCGGCAGGTCGGCCCAGGACCGCGCGCCGGCGGTCGATTGCGACCAGCCCGGCATCGTCTCGTAGATCGGCGTCACCCGCGCCTGCTGATCGGCCGCGATCGGCAGGTAGTCGAGGGGCTGGCCGTCGAGTTCGTAGCCGGTGCAGATCTTCAGCTCCTCGAACCCGTCGAGCACATCGAGCTTCGTCAGCGCGATGCCGTTCACACCCGAAGTCACGCAGGTCTGGCGCACGAGCACCGCGTCGAACCAGCCGCAGCGGCGCTTGCGCCCCGTGGTGGTGCCGAATTCGTGGCCGCGTTCGCCAAGGCGCTGGCCGTCCGCGTCCAGAAGCTCGGTCGGGAACGGACCTTCACCCACACGCGTCGTGTAGGCCTTGACGATACCGAGCACGAAATCGATGCCGCCGGGGCCGATGCCCGTACCCGTCGCGGCCTGCCCGGCGATCACGTTCGATGAGGTGACGAAGGGATAGGTGCCGAAGTCGATGTCCAGAAGCGCGCCCTGAGCGCCTTCGAACAGGATTCGTTTCCCCGCCTTGCGATTTTCGCTGAGGACCTTCCAGACCGGCCCGGCATATTCGAGGATCTTTGGCGCGACCGCGCGAAGCGATGCGATCAGTCCGTCGCGGTCGACAGGTTCGAGCCCGAGGCCGCGGCGGAGCGCGTCGTGGTGGACGAGCGCCCGGTCGACGCGGGTCTCGAGCGTGCTGTCATCGGCGAGATCGGCCACCCGGACCGACCGGCGGCCGACCTTGTCTTCATAGGCCGGGCCGATGCCGCGGCCCGTCGTCCCGATCTTGGCCACCGAATTCTGTGCCTCGCGCGCCCGGTCAAGTTCACCGTGGATCGGCAGGATCAGCGGCGTGTTCTCGGCGATCATCAGCGTCTCGGGGCTGATCTCGACCCCCTGCCCGCGCAGGGTCTCGATCTCGCCGACCAGGTGCCAGGGATCGAGCACCACGCCGTTGCCGATGACCGACAGCTTGCTCGGCCGGACGACGCCGGAGGGCAGCGCGTGCAGTTTGTAGACCGTGCCGTCGATGACGAGCGTATGGCCGGCATTGTGCCCGCCCTGGAAGCGGGCGATCACGTCCGCCCGTTCGCTCAGCCAGTCGACGATCTTGCCCTTGCCCTCGTCGCCCCACTGGGCGCCGACCACCACGACGTTGGCCATCGGCCGTTTCTCCCTGCCGCTGCTGAAAACCCCGCCCTCAATAGCGATGCCGGCCGGGGGGCGAAACCGGTTTCTGGCGCCATAGGTCTTGCGGTCGCGCGAAGGGACCCCATCATTTTCCTTGCACACGCAAGCACCGCCCGGTTTATCCTGCCGGGGTCGCCCTTGCGGCCAGCGGTCGCATCCAATAAGGAACGCCGGAATTCGGATCCCGGGACACGCGCCATGGAAAACGTCATCCTCGTCGTCCACCTCATCCTCGCCATCTGCCTGATCGGTGTCGTGCTTCTGCAGCGCTCCGAAGGCGGCGGGCTCGGACTTGGCGGCGGTGGTGGCGTTATGACCGGGCGTCAGGCGGCCACGGCGCTCGGCAAGCTGACCTGGGCCTTCGCGATCGCATTCCTCGCGACCTCGATCACGCTGACAATCATCGCGGCGCAGAATTCGGCCTCGACCTCGGTGCTTGACCGGCTCGGCGTCGAAGCCCCGGCCGAGGATGGCAGCGAAGGCGATGCGGGCGATGCCCTGCTCCCGCCGGGATCGGAGCTGCTGCCGCCGTCGACCGGTGACGCCCCGGCCCTGCCGCCGCGCGCGGACTAGGTCTCAGCCCCAGAAGAACCCGTCATCGGGCACCGGCGACGGGTCGATCACCCGCATGTCGGCCAGGTCGCGGAATATCTCGAGAAGCGTCTGGCCGGCATCATGAGTGTCGTGGTCCGTCCAGTCCGCAGCCTCGAGCCGGGAGTGAAGTTCGCTGGACAGATCGGCATAGGACAGATTGTCGTCGTCCTCGAAGACCGGCCATTCGGTACCATCGTCCACGGCCGTCTCCACGAAGATGAAGTACCTGGTAACGTTGACGTATTTCCACTCCGAGTCGCTCGACACTCCGACCCCTGACCCGTCGCCGCCGAATTCGAGCGGTTCCATCGCGACATCCGTCCCGTCGGCATGCAGCTCCGGGCCCACGTACTTCATCGGTCGGTCTCGCGTTTCAGTATCGGCAGGCATGGCAAGCTCCCCTCGGGCCGGTATTCGGGGATAGGTCGGCACCACATGCCGCGGCGTTCACTCAAAGGCCGGTCCAGCGCGCTTGCCCTGACCGACCGAATCCCCTAAACGTGAAATCCCGTAGACGATGAAGTGTCGCCAGTCCGGGCGACCACAAGATACGGGGCAATCCGAGCATGGCACGGTTCATCTTCATCACCGGTGGCGTTGTGTCATCGCTTGGGAAAGGTCTTGCTTCGGCGGCCCTCGGCGCGCTGCTGCAGGCACGCGGCTATACGGTGCGGCTCCGCAAGCTTGATCCCTACCTGAACGTCGATCCCGGAACGATGTCGCCCTTCGAGCATGGCGAGGTCTTCGTGACCGACGACGGCGCGGAGACCGACCTCGATCTCGGCCATTACGAACGCTTCACGGGCGTGGCCGCGCGCTCGACGGATTCCATCTCGTCCGGGCGCATCTATTCGAACGTGCTGGAGAAGGAGCGCCGCGGCGACTACCTCGGCAAGACGATCCAGGTGATTCCGCACGTCACCAACGAAATCAAGGACTTCATCCATATCGGCGAGGACGAGGTCGATTTCATGCTGTGCGAGATCGGTGGCACGGTCGGAGACATCGAGGGCCTGCCGTTCTTCGAGGCCATCCGCCAGTTCGCGCAGGAAAAGCCGCGCGGCGACTGCATCTTCATGCACCTGACGCTCCTGCCCTTCATCAAGGCCTCGGGCGAGCTGAAGACCAAGCCGACGCAGCACTCGGTCAAGGAACTCCGATCGATCGGCCTTGCCCCCGACATCCTCGTCTGCCGGTCCGAAAGCCCGATCCCGGCGAAAGAGCGCGAGAAGCTGGCGCTGTTCTGCAACGTCCGGCCCGACGCGGTCATCGCGGCACAGGATCTCGCCTCGATCTACGAAGCGCCGATCGCCTACCACCGCGAGGGGCTCGACCAGGCGGTGCTCGACGCGTTCCGCATCAGCCCCGCGCCGCGGCCCGACCTGTCGGTGTGGGAAGACGTGGCCGACCGCATCGCGAACCCCGAGGGCGAGGTGAAGGTCGCCATCGTCGGCAAGTACACGCAGCTTGAAGACGCGTACAAATCCATCGCCGAGGCGCTGACCCATGGCGGCATCGCCAACCGCGTCCGGGTGATCCCGCAATGGATCGACGCCGAGATCTTCGAGCGCGAGGACCCCGCACCCTATCTCGAGGGTTTCCACGCGATCCTCGTGCCCGGCGGCTTCGGCGAGCGCGGGACCGAGGGCAAGATCCGCGCGGCGGAATTCGCCCGCACGCGCGGCGTGCCCTATCTCGGCATCTGCCTCGGGATGCAGATGGCCGTGATCGAAGCCGCCCGGAACCTCGCCGACCTGCCGACGGCCGGATCGGAGGAATTCGACCACGAGGCGGGCAAGAAACGCTTCGAGCCGGTGATCTATCACCTCAAGGAATGGGTGCAGGGCAATTCCAAGGTCACGCGCAGGAAGGACGACGCCAAGGGCGGCACGATGCGGCTCGGCGCCTACGACGCCGTCCTGAAGGATGGCAGCCGGGTGGCCGAGGTCTACGGCAATCTCGCCATCGAGGAGCGGCATCGCCACCGCTACGAGGTCGACATCAAGTATCGCGACGCGCTGGAAAAGCAGGGCCTGATCTTCTCGGGCCTGTCGCCGGACGGCCGGCTGCCGGAAATCGTCGAGGTGAAGGATCATCCGTGGTTCATCGGTGTCCAGTTCCACCCGGAACTGAAGTCGAAACCGTTCGAACCGCACCCGCTGTTCCGCGACTTCGTCCGGGCCGCGAAAGAGAACTCGCGCCTCGTCTGAGTCACAGCACTCAAAACAATTCGCATTTCGTTAATTGTCTTTTTGACAATTACCGGCGATGCGCCATATCAAGGGTCCATAGGCGGCTGCCAACGATCGCCAGAGGACAGAGGATGAGCACGAGCAAGGCCTACTGGGTCGCTAATATCTTCCCGAAAAGTACACGATATCAATTTGTTGAAGACGCCGCAGTGGACGTTATCGAACGTCTGGGCGGCCGGGTCCTGGCCCAGTCGAGCCACGGTCCATCCATCCGGGGGCGATTCAGACCCCGCATGATGATCGTGGAATTTGACGATACGGACCACGCCGCCTCGGCCTTCGACACCCCGGAACTCAAGTCAATCCGTACGTTGATGTCGGATCATAGCGACTTCGACTTCCGGATCCTGCCGGGTATCCAGCAGGATGAAGAGCCGACGCATTACCGTATTCACGGGCATGACTGGGCAGTGAAGGCCTGATCCGGTCTTTGAACCGGCGCGACCCGATCTCCGACCGACACTCCGAAGCCCGCCACCGGGCCTCGGAACAAGTCTGGAGACCGTGTCATGTTCAAGTTCATCGCCCCGGCGGCTCTTCTCGCCGCCTCCACCCTCGCCGCATCGGCCCAGGACGCCGCGACCTTCGCGGGCGTCTATGGCGGCCTCTCGTTCGGCTATGCCGACCTGCAATCCAATACGCCGGTCGATCCCGGCGCCTCGACGTCCGTCGAGGCGTTCCTCGGCTATAACCACGCCCTCGGCCAGAACCTGATCGTCGGTGCCGAACTGGCTTATGGCGGAGCGGCGCAGCATTCGATCCCGGCCGGAACGCTGGCGATCGACAACAGCTTCTCGGCCCGCCTGCGCACCGGCTACGCCTTCGACCGGTCGATGGTTTATGCCACGGTCGGATACGTCGCCGCCGACACCTCGATTTCGGCCGCACCTCCGGGTTTCGAGCTGAGCGGCCCGACTTTCGGCCTCGGCTTCGAGCAGATGCTGAGTGACAACCTCTCGGCGCGCATCGAGTACACCCACGGTGATTTCGACCTGTCGAACGGCGTCGCCGGCGTCGGTGTGTCTTCCGACCGCGTCTCGGTCGGTCTCGCCATGCATTTCTGATCTTGCCAAGGCCAACCGCGGCCGCGAGGGTTCCCGGGTTTTCGCCCGGGGGCCCGCATGCTCACCTACTTCATCTACGACGTCTTCACGACCGCCCCCTACAAGGGCAATCCGCTGGCCATCGTCGAAGGCGCCGAGGTTCTGTCGACGGCGCAGATGCAGACCATGGCGCGGGAGTTCAACCTGTCGGAGACGGTCTTCGTCCTGCCGCCGGAGGATCCGGCCCACACCGCGCGCATCCGGATTTTCACGCCGGGCTACGAGATGCCCTTCGCCGGCCACCCGACCATCGGTACTGCGCTGCATCTCGCCGGTGACTCGGACCTGGTGACGCTCGAGGAAAATGCCGGCCTCGTTCCGGTCACCATCAGCCGCACAGGTGCGTCCATATCGGGCGAGTTCACCGCGCCGAAGCTGCCCGAGGGCAGGTCCATGACTCTCGATACCGATCTCGTCTGCCGCGCCACCGGGCTATCTCCCGAAGACCTTGGCCCGCACGCGCCCGGCGTCTGGGAAGGCGGCCCGCGGTTCTTCTTCGTCAACCTCGCCTCGCCCGAGGCACTGTCCCGCGTGTCGCCGTCGCAGCCGGTCTGGGACCAGATGGGACAGGCCGCCGGCGCGATGGCCGTGTTTTTCTACACCCCCGGCCGGGAGGCGGACTACGACAGCCGAATGTTCGCGCCGCGCGACGGAATCCCCGAGGATCCGGCCACCGGCTCGGCCACGGCCATCCTCGCCGGCCAGCTTCTCGCGAACGGGGCGATCAGCGAGGGCACGACCGATCTGCGGCTCTGCCAGGGCCGCGACATGGGCCGGGAAAGCTGGCTCGATCTGTCCATCGACGTGACGGGCGGGGCCGTGTCGCAGGTGCGCGTCGGCGGGTCCGCTGTGCGGGTCGCCTCGGGCACCATTGCGCCGCCCGCCTAGCGAAGCCCCCGGTTCCGGACTATATCCCGACCATGTTTGGTGAACTCATCCGCCGGTTGACGGCGCCCGAACCCGAAACCCTTCCCGATAACGACGCACGCCTTGCGCTTGCCGCGCTGCTCGTGCGGATCGCGCGGGCCGACGGCACTTACGCCCAAGGCGAAATCGACCGGATCGACCGCATCCTCGCCGCACGGCACGGTCTCAACCCGTTCGAAGCGGCGAAGCTTCGTGGCGATGCCGAAGCGCTCGAGTCGGAGGCGCCGGATACGGTACGCTTCACCCGGGCGATCAAGGACGCCGTGCCGTACGAGGAGCGAATCGGCGTGATTTCGGCGCTTTGGCAGGTCGTGCTGGCCGACGGCGTCCGCGACGACGAGGAAGACGCGTTACTCCGGCTCGTGGCGCCGATGCTCGGGGTGAACGACCGCGACTCGAACCTCGCCAGGAAAGAGGTGGAGCAGCGGGGCGCATGATCGCCAGCCTCCCCATGTACGACCGTCCTGAGCTTCGGGCCGAAACGGACGCGTACTGGGCTGCGATCCGCGACGGACTGCAAGAGGCCGGGGTCGAGGCGCCCGTGGCGCTCGACCGGGAGACAGATGCCTGGAGCCAGTGGACCGCGCCCGATCTGCTCTTCTCGCAAACCTGCGGCCTGCCCTTCCGGTCCCGGCTGCACGACAAGGTGACACTTTTCGCCACACCTGATTTCGGCCTGCCCGGCTGCGGGCCGGGCGAATACAACAGCGTGATCGTGACGCGCGACGGGTCGGTGCCGGACCGACCGCGCGTCGCGCTGAACGACGCGATCAGCCAGTCGGGATGGGGTGCGCTGTGGTCCTGGGCCGAAGGCTCGGGCATCGAACTTGGGCCGAGGACATTGACGGGCGGCCACGCGGCGTCCGCCCGGGCCGTCCTGACGGGCGCGGCTGACATCGCGGCGCTCGACGCACAGACCTGGCGCCAGCTGCAGCGGTTCGAGCCCGATCTCGCGTCGCTGCAGGAGATCGACCGCACCGCACCGACGCCGGGCCTGCCCTACATCACCTCGGCCGGCGATCCCGCGACCCTGCGCGCCGCGCTGCATGGTGCTATCGACCGGCTGTCGCCCGACGCGATGCGGGCACTCGATCTCGTCGGCATCGCCGAGATCCCGAAAGAGGCCTACATGGCGCTTCCGATCCCGCCCGAACCTTAGGCAATTGTTCAGCGCGAAGCCGCCGGCGCGGACATTCCCTTGCGTCACCCTGCCTCCAACCGTTGCGTTTGCCCGTTTTTTCGGCATGAAATCGGGGAACTGACAGGGACGGCCCGATGAATGCTGCCACACCCCCGGTGATCGAGATTACCGGGCTTCATAAACGCTACGGATCGCTCGAGGTCCTGAAGGGCGTCGACCTGACCGCGCGGGCGGGCGATGTGGTTTCTCTGATCGGGTCATCCGGGTCCGGCAAGTCGACCCTTCTGCGCTGCGCCAACCTGCTCGAGGAGAGCCAGGAGGGCGACATCCGCTTCGAGGGCGAGGCCGTTCGCTGGAGAGGCACCGGCCTGCACCGCCACCCGGCCGATCCGCAGCAGGTCACCCGGATCCGCACCAACCTCTCAATGGTCTTCCAGCAGTTCAACCTGTGGTCGCATATGACGATCCTACAGAACGTCATGGAAGCGCCCGTCACCGTGCTGCGCGAGGATCGCGACGAGGTCGAGACCCGGGCGCGCGAGATCCTCGCCAAGGTCGGGATCGGCGACAAGTGCGATGCCTGGCCGGCCCAGCTGTCGGGCGGGCAGCAGCAGCGCGCCGCGATCGCGCGTGCGCTGTGCATGCGGCCCCGCGCGCTGCTGTTCGACGAACCGACCAGCGCGCTCGACCCCGAACTTGAGCAGGAAGTCGTCAAGGTCATCAAGGATCTCGCCGCCGAAGGGCGGACCATGATCCTGGTTACGCACGATATGGCCATGGCCCGAGACGTGTCGGACCATGTCATCTTCCTCCACCTCGGCAAGATCGAGGAGGAAGGGCCGCCGGAGGCGCTGTTCGGCGCACCGAAATCCGAGCGGCTGAAGAAATTCCTCAGGCATGACGAAGCCGCCTGAGCCATAACCAACCAACTGGGAGCAAACCATGAAGACACTTGCACTGACCGCGGCTGCGGTTGTCCTCGCCACCGGCGCCGCCTGGGCCGATGCCCATTCCGTCGTCCGGATGGGCACCGAGGGCGCCTACCCTCCGTACAACTTCATCAACGATGACGGCGAGGTCGACGGCTTCGAGCGCGAACTGGGCGACGAGCTCTGCGCCCGCGCCGGCCTGACCTGCGAATGGGTCACCAACGAGTGGGACTCGATCATCCCGAACCTCACCTCGGGCAACTACGACACCATCATCGCCGGCATGTCGATCACCGACGAGCGCGACGAGGTCATCGACTTCACGCAGAACTACATCCCGCCGGCCTCGTCGCTCTACATGGCGCTGTCCGAGGATGCCGATCTCGAAGGCGGTGTGATCGCGGCGCAGACCAACACGATCCAGGCCGGCTATATCGCCGAAACCGGCGCGACGCTGATTGAATACGCAACGCCGGATGAGACGGTGGCGGCCGTGCGCAACGGCGAGGCCGACGCGGTCTTCGCCGACGGCGACTACCTGCTCCCGATCGCGAACGAAGATGCCGACCTGATGATCGTGGGCGATCCGGTCCAGCTTGGCGGCGGCGTCGGCATGGGTCTGCGCGAGACCGATACCGAACTGCGGGAGGCGTTCGACGCCGCCATCACCTCGATGAAAGAGGATGGCACGCTGAACGAGATGATCACGCGCTGGTTCGGTCCCGAAGCCGCGACCTACGAATGACGGGCCCGGGCCCCGGGCGACCGGGGCCCGCCTTCTGATGCTGGCGGGGTACATGGCGATCAGTGCGGACGGATACGTGGCCGATGCCGAAGGCGGTGTCGGGTTTCTCGATCCGTTCAACGACATCGATTACGGATATGAGGATTTCGCCGCGCGTCTGGACGCGGTGATCCTCGGCCGCCGGACCTACGACCAGACACTCGGCTTCGGTGTCCCGTGGCCGTATGCCGGCAAGACCGGCCATATCGTCACCTCGACCGACCTCGGCGACGCGCCCGAGGGCGTGAACCGCTGGACCGGGACTCTGGCCGAATACGCCGCCGCCATGGCCGACAGACTGTCCTGGGTGGTCGGTGGAGCGAAGCTGCAGGCGGCGTTCCTCGCCGAGGGGCTGCTCGACCGGCTCGAACTTTTCGTCATGCCGGTGCTTCTCGGCCGCGGGGTTCCACTGTTCCCCCATGACGGCGCGCCGGTGCGCCTGCGCCTCGCGGACCAGAATGCCTGGCCGAACGGTGTCGTCCGGCTCGACTACCGGAAGGCGGCCTGATGTTCGAGACCTGCGCCGATCCGTCCCAACTCGACGGGCTGCACTGGTTTGCCTGCTACCTGACGAACGGCGTCCATCTGCGCTTCTACACGGCTTTCCTGACCGTGCTCGGCCTTCTCGCCGTCACGGCGCCCGTCGCGCTGGCCTTCGGCTTCGCCGCCGCTTCGGCCTCGCGCAGCCATGTCGCTCCGCTTCGCTGGATCGGGCGGATCTACACCGCGATGGTTCGTGGCGTGCCCGACATCGCGTTCTTCCTTTTCTTCGTCATCGCGCTCGACCAGGCGATCGAGTGGAGCGTCCACCAGATCCAGTGCCCGGACTGGACCGAGCCGATCCGGCAGGGCGCGAACTTCACCGTCTGTCCGCAGGCGAAGGTGCCGCTCAACACCGCGCCGCAGGAAGTGCACGAGTTCTACAACTTCACGCTGGCGGTCTTCACCTTCGCGATCGTCTTCGGCGCGTTCTGCGCGAACGTCCTCTATGGCGCGATGCAGGCCGTTCCGCGGGCGCAGATGGAAACGGCCGAAGCCTACGGTATGAGCCGCCGGCAGGCCTTCTGGCGCGTGCTCGTGCCGCAGATGTGGATCTACGCGCTGCCCGGCCTGTCGAACGTCTGGATGATCCTGATCAAGGCGACACCGCTCCTGTTCCTGCTCGGGATCGAGGACATCGTCTACTGGGCCCGTGAACTCGGCGGATCCCGTACCTCGCAATATGCCTATCCGCACGGCGACTGGCGGCTGTGGTATTTCCTCGCCCTACTCGTCTTCTATCTCGGCTTCACGCGGATCTCGGAGATCGTGCTCGGCCGGCTGACGCGGCGGCTGTCGCACGGACAGGCGACGATGGCGGGCGACCAGGCACGGAAGGCGGCGGCATGACCTGCGGTGAAGCCCTCAGCGCCTACGCCTTCCGTTCGCTCGGCTTCGGCGAGCGGCTCCTGCCGCGCGGCGATATCGGCCTGTGCGAGCAGTTCGTCCTGATCGGCTCTGGCCTGATCTGGAACGTCTATTTCGGCATCCTCGCGCTCTGCCTCGGCTTCTTCTTCGCCGTGACCCTGGCAGTGGCGAAGAACAGCCTCAGCCCGTGGATCCGCAAGCCGGCGGAGTGGTTCATCTTCGTCTTCCGCGGCTCGCCTCTCTTCATCCAGTTTTTCCTCGCCTACGAGGCGTTTGTCCTGCTGCCGCGGCTCGGCTTCGACCTGAACCTCGGCTTCACCGAGATCACGGTCGAGACGCGGTGGTTCGCCCGCGCCTGGCTCGGGGCACTCTTCGTCCTCTTCCTCAACACCTCGGCCTATGCCGGAGAAATCTTCTACGGCGCACTCCGCGCCGTGCCGCGCGGCGATCTGGAGGCTGCGGACGCGTACGGCATGACGGGTTGGGCGAAGTTCCGGCGGGTGATCTTCCCGACCACCATGCGCCTCGCCTGGCCGGCCTATACGAACGAGGCGATCTTCCTCTTCCACGCCACGACGCTTGTCTTCTTCACCAGCTTCCCGGCCTTCCAGCAGAAGGGCGATGCGCTCTACTACGCCCAGTATTTCGCCGACCGGACGTTCAACCCGTTCATCCCCTACCCGATCCTCGCGGGCTATTTCGTCATGGTGACGCTCGTCATCATCACGATCTTCGGGCTGGTGAACCGGCGCCTGAATCGCCATCTCCCGGTCGAACGGCGCCAGCGCGTGCGGTACCGGCCGAACCTGATCCGCTAGCCCCCTTGCCCGCGCTGCGGCCCGCGCGTAGCTTCCGGCAACACTCCCAACACAGGGTTCCCATGCTGATCGGCATCCTTCAATGCGGCCATCTGCCTGACGATATCCAGGCGGTTCACGGCGATTACGACCGGGTCTATGCCCGGCTCCTCGAGGGGCGCGGCTACGAATTCCGCGCCTGGTCCGTCGTCGACATGGACTTTCCCGACGGCCCCGAAGATGCCGATGCGTGGCTTGTCACCGGCTCGAAATACGGCGCCTACGAGGACCTGCCGTTCATCGCCCCGCTCGAGGAGCTGATCCGCGCCATCCGTGACGCCGGCAAGCCGCTCGTTGGGATCTGCTTCGGACACCAGATCATCGCACAGGCGCTTGGCGGCACGGTCGAAAAATTCGCCGGCGGGTGGGGCACCGGGCTGCAGACTTACGCCGTGGATGGCCACACGCTGGACCTCATGGCCTGGCACCAGGACCAGGTCACGCGCGTGCCGAAGGAGGCGCAGGTGATCGGCCGGTCCGAGTTCTGCGAGAATGCCTTCGTCTCTTACGGGCCGAAGACGCTGACCATGCAGCCGCACCCGGAATTCGACAGTGACCTGACCGCCCGCCTGATCGAGGCACGCAGGGGAACCGTGCCGACGGAACGGCTCGACCAGGCGAGCCGCACGCTCGACATGCCGATCGACCAGCTACGGGCGGCCGACATGATCGCGGCGACATTCGAGGGCCGGGCATGACATTCAACAATACCGCCGACATGATGGATGTGCTGCCGGAGGCCGCACAGCTCTACCTTTCGGGCCAGACCCTGGACGAGGTCGAATGCATCGTCGCCGACCTCGCCGGCGTGGCGCGCGGAAAGGCCATGCCGGGGCTGAAATTCGCGCGGCAGAGCCATTTCTACCTGCCGAACTCGATCTTCTTCCAGACGATCACGGGCGACTGGGCGGACGTCGAGGGCGACGATTTCACCGAACCCGACATGGTGCTGACACCTGACTGGGACACCGCAATGCCGGCGCCGTGGACAGCCGACCGTACGCTGCAGGTGATCCACAACATCGACGATCAGGACGGCAATCCGATCCCGCTGAGCCCGCGCAATGTGCTCAAGCGCGTCGTGGCGCTGTACAACGACAGGGGCTGGCAGCCGGTCGTCGCGCCGGAGATGGAATTCTTCCTCGTCGCGCCGAACACTGACCCCGCGCGCGAGATCGAGCCGCCGATGGGCCGGTCGGGTCGCCGGGCCGCGGCTCGGCAGGCCTATTCCATGTCCGCGGTCGACGAATACGGCCCGGTCATCGACGATATCTACGATTTCGCCGAAGCGCAGGGTCTCGAGATCGACGGTATCCTCCAGGAAGGCGGCGCCGGACAGGTCGAGCTGAACCTGCGCCACGGCGATCCGGTCAAGCTGGCCGACGAGATCTTCTACTTCAAGCGCATGATCCGCGAGGCCGCGCTGCGCCACGACTGCTACGCGACCTTCATGGCCAAGCCGATCGCGGGCGAGCCCGGCAGCGCGATGCACATCCACCACTCGGTGACCGAACTCGCGACCGGAAAGAACATCTTCTCCGCTGCTGACGGCTCCGAGACACCGGAATTCATGCATTTCATCTCGGGGCTGCAGCGCCACCTGCCGTCGGTCGTGGCCCTGATCGCGCCCTACGTGAACTCCTACCGGCGCTACGTCCGCGACTTCGCCGCTCCGATCAATCTCGACTGGGGCCGGGACAACCGGACCACCGGACTGCGCGTGCCCGTCGCCGATGCCGCAAGCCGGCGGATCGAGAACCGCCTGCCCGGCATGGACTGCAACCCCTATCTGGGCGTTGCCGCCTCGCTCGCCTGCGGCCTTCTCGGACTGCAGGAAAAGAAGGAGCCCACGGCGGAGCGCACGGACAGTGCTTACGATGCCGAGGACAACCTGCCGAAAGGGCTCGGCGAGGCGCTGGACCTCTTCCGGGAGAACACGGCCATGGCCGAGGTGCTCGATCCCCGCTTCGTGAAGGTCTACGACGCGGTCAAGACGTTGGAGCACAAGGAATTCCTGCAGGTCATCAGCCCCTGGGAACGTGAACACCTGCTCCTGAACGTCTGAGCATGGCCCGCGATCTGCTCGATACGCTGCGGGACAAGCGCTTTCCTCCCGGCATCTACGGCACGGCTCCCGAACCGGGCCCGCCACTACGCGGTGCCGTCCGGGCCGATGTCTGCATCGTCGGGGCCGGCTATACCGGGCTGTCGGCCGCCCTGCACCTCGCCCGCGCCGGCCGCTCTGTCGTGGTGCTCGAGGCCTACCGGATCGGGCATGGCGCGTCGGGCCGGAACGGCGGCCAGCTTCTTGGCGGGCAGCGGGTCGACCAGACCGAGCTCGAAAAGATGCTCGGCGCAGATCACGCGAAGCGGCTCTGGGACTACGGATACGAATCCGTCCGCCTTGCGCGGGAGCTGATCGAAACCGGGGGGATCGACTGCGACCTGCAGCGCGGCGCTGTCCTCGCCGCGCGGCGGCCCGACGAGGTGCCGGAGCTGCACGAATACGTAGAGCATCTGGCCACCCGCTACGGCTACACCGAGGCCGAGGCGCTCGACCGGGACGGCGTCGCCGGTTACGTCAATTCGCCTGTCTTTCACGGCGGGCTGATCGATCACCATTCCGGCCATCTGAACCCGTTCGCCTATGCCTGTGGCCTTGGTCGCCTTGCACGTGAGGCCGGCGCGGAGATCCACGAGGAAAGCCGCGTCACGTCGATCGATGGCCGGACCGTCCGGACGGCCGAAGGCCATGTCGAGGCCGACGAGATCGTGCTGGCCGGGAACGGTTATCTCGGCGGTCTGGAGCCCCGCGTCTCCGCCCGCGTCATGCCGATCAACAACTATGTTGTCGCGACCGAGCCCCTGCCCGACGGCGCCGCGCTTCGCCAACGCGTCTGCGCCTCGGATTCGAATTTCGTCGTGAACTATTTCCGCACCACGTCCGACAACCGTCTGGTCTTTGGCGGCGGCGAGACCTACGGCTACCGCTTCCCGGCCGATATCGCCGCGATGGTCCGCAAACCCATGTCCCGCATATTTCCGCATCTGAAAGATGTGGTGATCGACGACGCCTGGGGCGGCACCCTGGCCATCACCATGAGGCGCATGCCGCATTTCGCCCGGCCGCGGCCCGGTCTGTGGTCGGCCAGCGGCTATTCCGGGCACGGCGTCAGCACCGCGACTCTCGCCGGGCGCATGATTGCCGAAGCGATTCAAGGGGATAGCGCCGCCTTCGACACGATGGAAGCGATCCCCGCGCCTGCCTTCCCGGGGGGAACCGCGCTGCGCTGGCCGCTGCTCGTCTCGGCCATGCTGTGGTACGGGCTGCGCGACCGGCTCGGAATCTAGGCAACAATCCGCAAAAAACCCTACGTAACGGGCAAGTGGCCCGCGCAAGAGACTGGCGCTGCCCCTCGCGAACAGCTAAACTTTTTTGAAACGGGACTTTTCAAAAAGGTGAAACTATGGCGCTGGCACCCAACGTCTACGACGCCGAGCCCATTCCGGACCAGGCCCGGGCCGAGATCGACCGCCTGATGCAAAGCGGCGATCTGTTCCGCTACACCGCGCCGGCCGATGCGCCGGTGGCGCTTCTGGAACGCGAATTCGCTGACATGATGGGCGTGAAATACGCGCTCGCCGTGTCGTCCTGCTCGGCTGCACTGTTCCTGTCTCTCCGCGCGCTCGACCTCGCGCCCGGCGCAAACGTCCTGATCCCGGCCTTCACCTTCGCCGCTGTCCCGTCGGCGATCGTCCACGCGGGCTGCCAGCCGGTTCTGGTCGAAGTGGCCGAGAACTACCGCATCGACATGCGCGACTTCGCCGCCAAGCTGCCCGGGGCGGCTGCAGTCATCATCAGCCACATGCGCGGCCATACCTCGGACATGGACGCCATCATGGCGCTCTGCGACGCCGCAGGCGTTCCGGTCATCGAGGATGCGGCCCATTCGCTCGGCACGCTCTGGCATGGCGAGAAGATCGGCACGATCGGCAAGATCGGCTGTTTCTCGTTCCAGTCCTACAAGCTCATCAACGCCGGAGAGGGCGGGATCCTTATCACCGACGACGCTGATCTCGCTGCCCGCGCGGTCATCATGTCGGGCGCCTACGAACACAACTGGAAGAAGCACAAGGGCCCGGACGGACAGAACGATCCGGAGCTTACCGAGGCCTTCGCGCGCTGGCAGAACGAACTGCCGCTTTACAACATGCGGCTCCAGAACCTTTCGGCCGCGGTGATCCGTCCGCAGCTTGACGAAGTGCCGCGCCGGGTCCGGGACGGCCGCGCGAACCATGACTACGTCGCGGCCGCGCTCAACTCCTCGCCTTGGCTGGACGTACCGCCGCCGCTGGCGCCCGAGACGCGCGCGCCGGACTCGATCCAGTTCAACCTCGTCGGCTTCGAAACCGACGACGAGGCGCGGGCCTTCGCCCAGGCCGCCGAAGCCCGCGGCGTGAAGGTGCAGGTCTTCGGCCTGTCGACCGACAATGCCCGTGCCTTCTGGAACTGGCGCTTCATCCCGGGCGAGACGCCTGACCTGCCGCAGACCCGCGCCATGTTGATGCGGGCCTGCGACGTGCGGCTTCCCGCGCGGCTCAAGCGACCCGAACTCGACTTCATCGCCGGCGCGCTGATCGCCGCGGCCGATGACGTCAAGGGCGAGGCGCGGCGCTACGGCACTTGACCGAGGCCGGGCATTGCCTGTGCGGCGCTGTCCGGTACCGCTTCGATCCGGACCGCGTACGCTGGCGCGCCCATTGCCATTGCGACAGCTGCCGGCGGAATTGCTCGGCCCCGTTCACGACCTTCTTCGGCGTCCATGACGACGGATGGGTCTGGACCGGCGACGAGCCGCAGGTCTACCGCCATTCCGAGCATGCCGAGCGGCTGTTCTGCGGCCGGTGCGGCACGCCGATGGCCTACCGGTCCGTGAAATTCCCTGGAGAAATCCACTTCTACGCGGCAAGCCTCGAGGACAGCAGCGATTTCGCACCGCAGAGCCATGTCCACTGGTCCGAACACGTGCCCTGGGTCGAACTGGCCGACACGCTGCCGCGCAAGGGCTAGGCGGATTCGGGCGGGCGGCCGAAGATCGTGACCAGACCGCCGAGCACCGCGAGCGCGCCGTATGCCAGCGCCCGCTTGTTCCGTCCGGCCTGCCATTCCGCCCGCGCGGCCAGGACCGCCTGAAGCGCGTAGTAGAGCGCGAAAGCGCGCGAGGCATAGGCGATGATCTCGAACACGTGCAGCGTCCACGTCATCGCGACGCCGGCCGCGACCAGCACCGCGTAGCCCATGGGCTCTGTCACGCGCCCGCCGGTCAGCTCGTGCAACAGGCCACCCGCGCCGGCCGTATCCGCCACGGCGGCCGAGAACTGCGCGGCGAGTGCCGCGGCCACAAGAAGCGGCGGCAGGCTGACGGCGACGATCCGCATCATGTCGATGATCGCGGTCTCGTCGGGCTCCAGTTGCCCGGCGGGAAAGACGTAGGAGGTGAGCAGGAGATAGGCCATGTAGATGGCCGCCGCGAGCCACTGGGCCTGCCGCATCGACCGGATCCGCCGCTCGGCCGAGTAGGTTTCACCCAGATAGCGCGACGTCTCGAACCCCTGCACCGTGACGATCAGCCCGAAACCGATAGTCAGGATCTCGAACCCGCTGATCGAAACCGGGTTCAGGACCAGCGCGTCGTTCTGAACCGTCTGCGCGAGGTGGATCACCAGTCCGGCGAGCAGGCCGGTGATGATCGCGAGCTTCACCGCGACCGACCATTTTTCCAGCCACTCGAGCGCGCCGAAGCCGCGCGTCCACCCGGTGAAAAGGATCAGCGCATAGGCCGCACTGGTCACGACATGCGCCGCCATCTCGCTCGAAACCGGCGTCAGGTCGACTGCGAAGCTGCCGAAAAGATTGAGATAATAGGCCACCGAGATGACATAGGCGGCCGACAGGATCCAGCTCGCCACCTGTTCCAGTCGCTCGTCGGTCGCGGGGCGGTCCCCGTCCCGGTCGATCCGGGCGATGTTGACCCGGATTGCGCTGCCGAAGGCATAGGCCGTCAGGCAAAGCGCGGCCATGACGGCTGGCGCCCATGCCCCGTAACGCAGATCGAGGAGAGGTCCGAGAACCAGAAAGCCCGATCCGATGATTGAAGCCAGCGGCGTCACCACCGCCCGCCAGCTCTCCGCGCCGGAGACACGCGGCTGGCACAGCACCAATGCGGCCGCGGCAGCGACGAGGAGGACGGCGATGTCGGTTCCGGTCATGACGCGTTAACGCGCCCGCGCCGGAGAGCGATCCTACATCTTCGAGAGTTTGGACTGCAGGTCGGCAAGCTGCTTCTTGATCTCGGCCAGTTCGTCGGCGGCACTGTCCTCGTCCCCGTCCGGCATCTCGCCGGCCGCAGGGGCGGACCAGTTGCCCGACATTCCGCCGGTCATCGCCTTCATGAACGCTTCCTGCTGCGCGCGCATCGCCTCGAACCCCGGCATGCTGGCCATCGGGTTCATGGCGGTCATGTTCTCGACCATCTTGGACTGGCCCTGCTTCAGCATCTCGAAGCTCATGGCCAGGAAATCCGGTACGACGCTCTGCGCGGCGGTCGTGTAGCTGCGCACGAGATCGGTCAGAACCTCGATCGGCAGGACGCTTTCACCCTTGGCCTCGTGTTCCGCGATGATCTGCAGCAGGTATTGCCGCGTGAGGTCGTCACCCGACTTCAGATCGACGATCTTGACCTCACGCCCGTCGCGAATGAAGCGCGCGATATCCTCGAGCGTCACATAGTCGGAGGTTTCGGTATTGTAGAGCCGCCGGCTTGCATAGCGCTTGATCAGCAGCGTTCCCGAGGATGTGGCCATCGGCCCACGGCCTCCCAGTCCGATTGCGGGTCCGGGCATCGTTACGCTACCGCAGAAAAATTGCAATCACTCCATTGGTCACAAAAGAAAAGAAGAGCGAGCTTCTCAGCCCGCTCTTCCTGATCCAGACCGACGGGGAGGACGTCGGCAGGGTCAACTGTGTCGCTTACTTCGCGGCCGCAGCGGTCGCCTTCTTGGCGGCCGAGGTCACTTCCGCGGTGGCCTTCTTGAAGGACGCCGAGGCTTCTTCCGAAGCTTCTTTGCCGGCAGCCATCATCAGCTCGACGGTTTCCATCTGAACTTTCTTGGCGACTTCGGCGAAGGCGGCCATGGTCTCGGCAGCCATTTCGGCCTGGGCCGAGGCGAAATCGGTCATCGCTTTGGTGTAATCGGTCGGCTCCGCTTTGACGGAGGTCACGTCCGACATCTTCGAGATGGTGTCTTTCGTCCACTTGGACGAGATCTCGGTCGACTTCTCGGCGGCCTCGAGGGCGACTTTGGACATCTTCTCGCCGAAGGCTGCCTGCGCTTTGAAGGCGTCGTTGAAGGCGGTCATGTCCATCGGCATGCTGGTGAACATGTCCGAGAAGACTTTGGTGAAATCGGTGGTTTTAGCCATTTCGGGTTCTCTCTTTCCGGTCGGTGGATGCCCGGATTCGGGCTTTCTGCAACTGCACCCAATATGCATGCTGCAGTGCAGAAATTCAAGATATTTTCTGCACTGCAGCATAAAATTTAAGTCGTTGAGAATCAGGCGTTTGCCTTCTCCAGCACGTATGTACCGGGTGCCGGGGCCAGCGACGGATAGCCTGCCTTGCCGGGAATGCGGGCCGGAACCTGCGCGCCCGATCTGGGCTTGATCCACCGCTCCCACCGCGGCCACCAGGACCCTTCCGTATATTCCGCGGCCCCAAGCCATTCCTCGGGCGTGCCGGAGACCTCCGGGTTGGTGTAATGGCCGTATTTCTTCTTTGTCGGCGGGTTCACGATGCCGGCGATGTGACCGGACTCGCTGAGGATGAAGGTCTTGTCCTCGGCCCCCATCATCGTCACGCCGCGGAAACTGTCCTTCCACGCCGCGATGTGATCGGTCTCGCAGGCGACGGCGCAGACCGGGACAGTGACGTCGGACAGGCTGAGCGTCTCGCCCATCAGCTCGAACGTGCCCTCGGCCAGACGGTTGCCCTGGCAGAGACCGCGCAGGTACTGGACCACCATCTTGCCGGGCAGGTTCGCGCCGTCCCCGTTCCAGTAGAGCAGATCGAAGGCCGGCGGCGCCTCGCCCATCATGTAGCTGCGCACGGCCGGTCCGTAGACCAAGTCGTTGGCACGGAGGAAGCTGAAGGTCCGCGACATGAAATAGCTGTTGAGGATGCCGTCCTCGGCCACCTGCCGCTCGATCGCGTCGACGAAGTCGTCATCGAGAAACGGCGTGAACTCGCCCTGGTCCGAGAAGTCGGTGAGCGCGGTGAAGAAGGTGGCCGACTTGATCGAGCGGTCCTTGCGTTTCTTCAGCAGCGACAGCGTCAGCGCCAGCGTCGTGCCGGCAATGCAGTACCCGATCGCGTTGAGTTGCTTCTCGCCGGTGATTTCCTTCGCGACCCGGATGGCTTCGAGATAGCCCTTCTCGATATAGTCCTCGAGACCGGTATCGGCGTAGCTCTGGTCGGGGTTCTTCCAGCTGACGACGAACAGGGTGTAGCCCTGGTCCACGATCCATCGGATCAGCGAATTCTGCGCCTTCAGGTCGAGGATGTAGAACTTGTTGATCCAGGGCGGGAAGATGACGATCGGCGTCTTGTGCACGGTCTCGGTCGACGGGGCGAACTGGATCAGTTCCATCATCTCGTTGCGGAAGACGACCTCACCGGGTGCGGTGGCGATGTTTCCGCCGATCCGGAACGCCTCGGGATCGGAGAGGGTCGGCAAGAGCGCGCCCTTGTTGGCCTCGATATCCCGGACGAGGTTTTCCATCCCGTGCACGAGGCTTTCGCCCTGCGTCTCGACCGCGCGTTCCAGCGCGTCGGGATTCGTGGCCAGGTAGTTCGTCGGCGACATCAGGTCGATCATCTGCCGGGCGAAGAACTGTACCCGGTGCCGGTCGCGGCTGTCGAGCCCGTCGAGATCGTCCACCGCCTCCTGGATGGCCTTGGCCGAGATCAGATATTGTTGCTTGATGAAATTGAAATACGGGTGGCTCTTCCACATCGGGTTCTGGAAGCGCTTGTCATCCGGCGTGGTGTCTTCGGGCGCGGCGAAATTGCCCTTCGCGAGTTCCTGCTGCGCCTGCATGAAATGCGTCAGGGTCTTGCCCCAGTATTCCACCTGCGATTCCATCAGTTTCGCAGGATTTGTCATCATTTCATTGAGATAGGCCATGCCGGCCTTCATGTAGAGATCCGGCCCGGGGCCCTCGAGCCCGGCATCCGAGACCGGTCGCGTACTGAGCGCAGCGACCAGTCGTTGCGACAGTTCCTCGATCCGTTCGAGGTTCGCATTGAGCCTGTCGAGGTTTTCCCCCATGGCGCTCCCCTCCTCTTCAGCCCCGGACATAGCTTGAAATTTTCCTCTCGATGCTGCAATTGCAACTTACGCGCTGCCTGGGTGAGGAGGCAAAGCGACGAATGGCCCCGGTTCGGCAGGTGCCCGACCGCCGCGCCATCATTGGAGTGACGAGCGATGAGATACCTTCTCACCTACGATCTAATGGAATCTGTGCGCGTAACCAACCAGTGGCTTGGGTCGACGGCGCGCGCGATGTGCTCGTATCCGCAACTCGGCCTCGTGGCGAACCCGGCAATCCAGCTGACCGCCGCCTGGGGCGAGGTGATGGAACGCAGCTTCGCGCGGATGGTGGCCAAGCCCTCCTGGGGCATCTCCACGATCCCGGGCACGGACGGTCGCGACCACACCGTGTCGATCGAAACGGTGATCGACCGCCCCTTCGGCAATCTGATCCGGTTCAAGGTGCAGGGCCGCGCGGCGACCGGCCGGAAGGTGCTGCTCGTCGCGCCGATGTCCGGCCACTACGCCACGCTTCTGCGCTCGACCGTCGTCAGCCTTCTGCCGGATGCCGATGTCTACATCACCGACTGGCACAATGCGCGCGATATCCCGGTGTCCGAAGGCAAGTTCGATATCGAGGATTACACGCTCTATCTCGTTGATTTCCTGCGGGCTATGGGCCCCGACACGCATGTGATCGCAGTCTGTCAGCCGGCGCCTCTGGCCCTCGCGGCCACGGCCTATCTTGCCGAAGAAGACCCCGAGGCGCAGCCGCGCACGCTGACGCTGATCGGCGGCCCGATCGACCCGGACGCCGCCGCCACCGACGTTACCGATTTCGGCCGCCGCGTGACCATGGGCCAGCTCGAACGCTATGTCGTTCAGCGCGTCGGCTTCAAATATGCCGGAGCCGGGCGGATGGTCTATCCGGGCCTCCAGCAGCTCGCCAGCTTCATGGCGATGAACGCCGAGACCCACTCCAAGGCCTTCACCAACCAGATCCTCGCCGTCGCCAAGGGACAGGCGAAGGACGACGACAAGCACAACAAGTTCTACGACGAGTACCTCGCCGTGATGGACATGACGGCCGAGTTCTACCTTTCGACCGTCGAGCGGATCTTCAAGAACCGCGAGATCGCGCAGAACGTCTTCACCGTGAACGGCAAGCGGGTCGACATCGGCAAGATCACCACCGTCGCGGTGAAGACGGTCGAGGGCGGCAAGGACGACATTTCGGCCCCCGGCCAGTGCGTCGCGGCGCTGGATATGCTGACGGGTCTGCCTGAGGAAAAGAAGGCAAGCTACCTGGAGCCGCAGGCCGGCCATTACGGCATTTTCGCCGGCCGGAGCTGGCGGAACAAGATCCGTCCGCTGGTGCTCGATTTCATCGATGCCAACAGCGGCGTGACCCAGGCAAAGGGCGCCGCCGCGAAGTAACCACGTCGCGCAAGCCTTTGTGCTGAAAGGCTGGCGTCCGATCCATGCACAGGCCCTGTGGAAGAGTAATCCACAGGGCCTGTTGCGTATCAGGGCAGCGCTGCACGGGCCCAGTCGATGATCGTTCCGGTTACCTCGTCCGTCATGGCGGGGCTCAGGATGTCGCCGGCGATTACATGGGAATACGGGTCGACTCCGGTCTCGGGCAGATCGACCCGGACAAGCGTCATCGGCCCGCCCCACCGGTTGGCGACCGCCTCGGCCGCGGCGGGCGAAATCACACGGTCCTCGGGCGAGACGATCATCAGAAGCGGCAGGTCCACGCCTGAATAGTCTCGCCGTCGCGCATCCCGCATGAGGGCGGCGAGTGGCACGGTCGCGACGGTCGGATAGCTTTCGGTCCAGTACTCGGCGAAGCCTTCGACCTCGATCCCCGGATTCCAGGTCTCGCCCGCGACCCACGGTACCCAGACCCGCGCCCACGGCCATGTCAGAAGACGCGCGATCGGGTTCCGCAGATGGAAATTGGGCGACAGCATCACGATCCCGGCGAGATCCTCGGCCATGTCGGGCTCGGTCGCCGCTATGGCGGACAGCGTGGCCCCGGTCGAGGTTCCGATGACGAGCACCTCGCGCCCCACCGCCCGCGCCACGGCCAGCGCTTCGGCGGTGTCGTCGATCCAGTCACCCGGTTCGGGTTCAGCCATCGCCGCGCCATCTCGGCCGTGCCCGCGCAGGCGCGCGAAGACGAGGTTTGCCCCAAGCGCCGCGGCCACGTTGTCGGGCACCGGGCGGATTTCCTCGGACGTGGCGGAAAAGCCGTGGAGGTACAGAACGGCGATGTCGGTGACCGCACTGGCCTCTCCGGCCCAGACGATCCGCGCCTCCGTTCCGGGGACGATGCCCTCGACGCCGGCCTCCTTCTCCGCAAGATAGGCTGCCGGATCGGACAGGTCGCCCTCGAACGGGCCCGACCGTTCAACCGTTTCCCGCGGCGCCGACAGCATCAGAACGGCGATCCCGGCCACCAGGACCAGCAGCGCGCCGAGGATCCTACGCCCCCGCCGCACGGGCCAGCACCTCCTCGACCGACGTCCGGATCAGCGCGAGGCATGCATCATCGGAAAACCGGTGGTCAGCACCCTTCACCAGCGTCAGCCGGATGTCACCGCCCTCCAGATGGTCGAGAAGCCGCAAGGCGACGGACATCTCGACGTCCGCATCCGCCGTCCCCTGCAGCATCCGCACCGGCACGTCGAGACGGAGCGGCGAACGCAGCACGAGGTTCTGCCTCCCCTCCTCAATCAGGCGGCGCGTGATGACGTAATCCTCACCGTAATCCGACGGCAGCGCGACCTGCCCTTCGTCCATGAGCTGCGCGCGCTGGTCGTCGGAGAACCCGGCCCACATGCTGTCTTCGGTGAAATCCGGTGCCGCCGCGATGGTCACGAGGCCGGCCAGACGTTCCGGTATCCGCCGCGCGCAG
The DNA here is from genome assembly GCA_015689705.1 of Rhodobacterales bacterium HKCCE3408. Classification (GTDB taxonomy): domain Bacteria; phylum Pseudomonadota; class Alphaproteobacteria; order Rhodobacterales; family Rhodobacteraceae; genus HKCCE3408. Next base: position 42,715 of record WVSN01000011.1, on the reverse strand, counting down.
AGAAGCGAGATCCAGCCGCCCATCGACGAGCCGACAAGCACTTGCGGCCCTTCGGTCAGCGTGGAAATCGCCTCGACCGCGTCCTCGGCCCAGTCGCCGATGGCGCCGTCGGTGAAATTGCCGCTGCTCGCCCCGTGCCCCGAATAGTCGAAGCGCAGGAAGGCGCGCCCGGATTCCCGCGCCCAGGCTTCGAGGAAAAGCGCCTTCGTGCCCTCCTTGTCCGACTTGAAGCCGCCGAGGAACACGACCCCCGGCCCCTCTCCGTCGGTCCGGTCATAGGCGATCCGCCGCCCCGTGCGCGCTTCCAGAAAATCCTGAGCCATCAGGCACCTCCGCTCCCCTATCTGCCCGCGCAACCCACGCGGCACAAGGCGGCCGGATCGGAAATTAGGTTACCCTATTGTCACGTGACCATATAATCACATATAATTGCCCCATGGACCTGATCTTCAAAGCCCTGAACGACCCCGCCCGCCGCGCCCTGCTCGATTCCCTTCGCCAGAAGGACGGACAGACCCTCGGCGAGCTCGAGGCGCAGCTCGACATGACCCGCTTCGGCGTCATGAAGCATCTCGGCGTTCTGGAGGAGGCCGGGCTCATCGCCACACGCCGCGAGGGGCGGTTCAAGTACCACTACCTCAACGCTGTCCCCCTGCAGGAGGTGGTCGACCGCTGGATCGAACCGCTGATCGTAGGCCCCACCGCCCGGTCCGTGCTGGACCTCAAACACCGCCTGGAAGGAAACACCATGGCCAAGCCCGACTTCATGATGTCCACGTTCATCGACTGCACCCACGACGCGCTCTGGGATGCGCTCACAAAGGGCGAACTGATCGCCCGGTACCATTTCGCCTGCCAGAACGTGCAGGGCGACATGGAAAAGCCCGGCGACACGGTCGATTACGAGTTCGATGCCGGTGGCACGATGCTGTCGAACCGCGTCATCTCGATCGACCCGAAGACCCGGATCGAGATGGAGTTCCAGCCGCACTGGGGCGACAACCCGACGACCTCGCGCTGCGTCTACCTGATCGATCCGCAGGCCGCCGGCATGAAGCTGACGGTCGAGCATTACGGCCTCGGCCCCGAGGATGGCGGCATCCATGACGGGTGGGCCCGGTTCCTCGCCGGTCTCAAGACATTCGCCGAGACCGGCAAGTCGGTCCGGTTCTTCATGCCCATGCAGATGGACGCCCCCGCATGACCGCCCTTCCTACCGAAATGGCGGTGCTCGTCTGGCTGACGCTGCTGGCCGCCTCGCTGTGGATTCCCTACATCGTCGGGGTGAACATCCACAAAGTCGAAGGCGTCAATCCGTTCCAGCGGCCGCATGACGGCACCGGCCTGCCGGATTGGGTGATGCGCGCTAACCGCGCGCATATCAACCTGCTGGAACAGGGTCTGCCCTTCGCGATCCTGGTCCTGATCCTGAACGAAATCGGCGGCTTCACACGGCTGACCGCATGGACCGCCATCGCCTTCCTGGTGATCCGGCTGGCCCACGCCGCGGGTATGATCACCGGGATCGCGCGGATGCCGCTCCGGCCGGTCCTGTTCACGGCCGGATGGGTCTGCTGCCTAGTGCTCGGCGTCGCGATCTTTGTGGCCTGACGCCTCAGTCCGCGGCCTTCTCAACCTCGGGGAGGCCGCGGGCGACCCAGGCGGCGGCCAGCGCCATCAGGCCGAACCCGCCGACCGACCATCCGGGCCCGGCGACAGAGGCAAGCGCGCCGAACGCGCCCGACCCCAGAAGCAGCACCCCGATCACGGTATTCGCGACCGCAGCGTAGTCCGACCGCCGGTCCTCGGGCGCCATGTCGACGAGGTAGGTCGACCGCCCCTGCCGGACGCCGCGATAGGCGATCATCAGCGCAAAAAGCGTAGCGGCCACCGGCACCGCCGACGTGAAAATGCCGAAGGCCGACAGCAGAAGCGCGGCGGCCAGCGCCACCGCCCCAGCCAGTCCGGACAGGATCAGGACCTTGCGGGAGGACCGGTCGGCGAGCCGCCCCCAGACATAGGACGACAGGAAGGACGACAGCGCCGAGGCCAGCACCAGCGCCCCGAGCGCCCCGAACGCCTCTTCCCCCTGCCCGGCGGCGAGGAGGACGAGGAACGGTGGCGCAAGCGCGGTCGAGGTCAGCAGGCCGCGTACGATCACGAAGCGGCGCAGGACCTCGTCTTCCTTCAGCTTCGCGAAGACGTTGAGCGCCTGCCGTTCGCTCTTCGCCGGCTCCGTCGCCTCTTCCTTGAGCGTCGAAAACAGCGCCGCCGCCGCGATCCAGTAGCACCCGGCCAGCGCCAGGGCTGCGAGGACCAGCGGCTCGCGCGGGACGATCTGAAGCATCAGCGCCCCGGCGAAGATGATGACCGCGACCGACGACACGGTGCTCGCCAGCCCCGTCACGGTCCCGCGCCGCGTCTTGCCCACTGTCCGCCCGAGGATGTCCTTGTAGCTGACCGAGCAGAGGCTCCGCGCCACCGCCAGCACGGCAAGCGCAAGAACGACCGCGACACCGGCCGCGATGCCGCCAAGCGCGAAACCCGCCACTGCGGTGCACAACGCCGCGACGCCCTGGACGAAGCTCCCCGCCACCCAGGCCCATTTCCGCCGTCGCAGCCGAGACAATTGCGGCGCAAGGAAGATCTGCGGCAGCAGCGCCCCGGCCTCGCGAACGGGGACAAGCAGTCCGACGAACAGGGCCGGCGCCCCGAGCGTGGTCAGAAGCCACGACAGGACGAGCTTCGGATCGATCAGGCCGTCGGCCATTTTCGTCAGCGACAGCGACACCACATGGGTCAGCGCGTTGCGCGCCTCGTGCCGGCCGCCTTCGGTTTCGGTGTCGAATACGGCTTCGTACGCGGCCTCGGCCATATCCCCGGACAGGAGGTCTGGATCGGTTGACTTGCTCATGGCGATGGGCCACTTAGCGCGAACCGACATACCCGCAACCGGGCGTTCCGTGGGCGCCAAACCGACGAGGAGGGCTGATGATGCCCCAGATTTCCCTGACATTCCCCGATGGCAATGCGCGATCCTTCGAGGCCGGCGTGACCCCGGCCGAGGTCGCCGAGGGCATTTCGAAGTCCCTCGCCAAGGCCGCGATTTCGGCCTCGGTCGACGGAAAGCACTGGGACCTGCAATGGCCGATCGAGGCTGACGCGGCCATCGCCATCCACACGATGAAGGACGAGGCGCAGGCGCTCGAACTGATCCGGCACGACGCCGCGCACATTATGGCTCGCGCCGTGCAGGAGATCTGGCCCGACGTGAAGGTCACGATCGGCCCCGTCATCGAGAACGGCTTCTACTACGACTTCGACCGCGCCGAGCCGTTCACGCCCGAAGATCTCGGCATAATCGAACAGAAGATGAAGGAGATCATCAACCGCCGCGACGAGGTTCGGACGGAGGTCTGGGACCGGGCGCGCGCCCGGGCGCATTACGAGGCTGCGGGCGAGCCCTACAAGGTCGAGCTCGTGGACATGATCCCCGATGACGGCCAGCCGATCCGGATGTACTGGCACGGCGACTGGCAGGATCTCTGCCGCGGTCCGCATTTCCAGCATACGGGCCAGGTTCCGGCGGACGCCTTCAAGCTGATGCGCGTGGCCGGCGCCTACTGGCGCGGCGACAGCAATCGCCCGCAACTTCAGCGGATCTACGGCGTCGCCTTCCGCAACCGCGACGACCTGAAGGCGCACCTGACTTTCCTCGAAGAGGCCGAGAAGCGGGACCACCGCCGTTTGGGCCGCGAGATGGACCTGTTCCATTTCCAGGAGGAAGCGCCCGGCATGGTCTTCTGGCATCCCGACGGCTGGCAGATCTACCGCGTGCTCGAGGACTACATGCGCCGGAAGCTGACCGCGGCCGGTTATCGCGAGATCAAGACGCCCCAGGTCATCGACCGCAAGCTCTGGGAAGCGTCCGGCCACTGGGCCAAGTACCGCGAGAACATGTACATCACCGAGATCGACGAAGAGCACGCCAACGAAAAGCGGGTCAATGCGCTGAAGCCGATGAACTGCCCGGGCCACGTCCAGGTGTTCAACCAGGGCATCAAGTCCTACCGCGACCTTCCGCTCCGTCTGGCCGAATTCGGTTCGTGCCATCGCTACGAGGCGCACGGCGCGCTCCACGGCCTGATGCGCGTGCGCGCGTTCACGCAGGACGACGCGCACATCTTCTGCACCGAGGACCAGATCGAAAGCGAATGCGCTGCGTTCATCGACCTGCTTTCGGGCATCTACCGTGACGCCGGTTTCCCGACCTTCGACATCAAGCTGTCGACCCGCCCGGAGGTCCGCGTCGGATCGGACGAGATCTGGGACAAGGCCGAGGCGGCGCTGGAAAAGGCGATCCTCTCGGTCCGCAACGACTACGAGGTCGATCCCGGCGAAGGCGCGTTCTACGGGCCGAAGCTCGATTTCAAGCTGACCGACGCAATCGGCCGCGAATGGCAGTGCGGCACCTTCCAGGCCGACTTCAACCTGCCCGAACGGCTGGATGCGAGCTACATCGGCGCCGATGGCGAGAAGCACCGCCCGGTGATGCTGCACCGCGCGATCCTCGGCTCGTTCGAGCGCTTCATCGGCATCATGATCGAGAACTACTCCGGCCGACTGCCCTTCTGGCTCGCGCCGCGGCAGGTGGTCGTCGCCTCGATCGTCTCCGAGGCCGATGGCTTTGTGGAAGAAGTGGTGGAAAAACTGTCGATGGCGGGCATTCGCGCTGAGGCAGATTTGCGCAACGAGAAGATCAACTACAAGGTGCGTGAACACTCCGTCGCGAAGGTTCCGGCCATTCTGGCCATAGGCCGGCAGGAGGTCGAGGACCGTACGGTAACCCTCCGACGTCTTGGCGAAAAGCAGACCAGTGTGCTGCCTGTGGATGAACTCGTCGACATGCTGGTGGCCGAGGCCGTTCCGCCGGACCTTGCCTGAACCATTCCGGGCGGCGGGATGACCCCGTCGCCCGCGTCACCGCTCAGAAATGCGCCTTCTCCTCGTCCGGCCGGCCGGCCAGGATCGCGAGGACGGCGCCCACGCCGCAGAGCGCGATCGGGAACATGGTCCCGACGTTGAAGCCGAAGGCGTGGTACATGCCCGCCGCCGACACCGCCATCAGGATGCCGCCGATCAGCGCGCGGGCACGCGCCATGGCGCCGCCCGCAATGGCGAGGACCGGCGACAGGATCGCCACCGTCCGCCAAAGCCGCGGATCGTCGACCGAACCGACCGTGTTGCCCAGTTCCGTGAACCGCTCGGTCAGTTCGACATAGCCGTAGGCGAAGAAACCCACGATCAATCCGATGACGCCACCGATGACGCCGAGCATGAGGGCCGCGTTGCGCATATCCGTCTCCTGTCGTCTGGCGCCGACATAATGGCTCAGGACCGCCGAGCCAAGCCGTGGCAGGGGTGAAACAAATGCCTGTCTTCCCCGTCGGGAGGTTACAGGCTTTCCGGCACATCCGTGCAGTGCGATCCTCAAAACTCTTCAGGATCAGGGCGTTATTCGGCCCACGAATGTGACGGCGACCTGACGGAATGTCACACCCACGTGCGCCACGCGGCCGTGATTGGCATGTGACCGCACCGGCTGGCTACCTCAGTCATGTCGCAGGACAGACTGCGAGACACCACAGATCGACATGACCACGGGAGCCCCGATATGTCCTACCACGTCAAGACCCTCGCCCTCTTCGGCGCCGCCGCCGCTGCCCTGACCGCGCACGGCACCGCCCCTGCCGACGCGCAGGCCCAGGAGAAGTGCTTCGGCGTCAGCCTCGCCGGCGAAAACGACTGCGCCGCCGGCCCCGGCACGACCTGCGCCGGCACCTCGACCGTCGACTACCAGGGCAACGCCTGGACGCTGGTTCCGGCCGGCACCTGCGCCGAGATCGAACTGCCCGGCGGCCGCATGGGCGCGACCGAGGACGAACTGATGGCAGATGGCTATTTCGGCATCGCCCGCGACCTGCCGGAAGGCACCTCGACCGACGGTCTGCGCAGCGCCGACATGTAAGACCCCAATGGTCCCCGGTCCGGTCGCGGGCCGGGGGCCGTCCTCACCTGTCCGGATCGCCGCCATGCTCGACGCCAACCCCCGCCCCACTTTGCCGAACGCCGCCGGCATCGGCTACAAGGCGCGCCACTTCGCCGAGCTGACCGCCGATCCCGGCCCGGTCGGCTGGCTGGAAATCCACGCCGAAAACTACATGGGCGATGGCGGCCGGCCTATCGCACAGCTGAAGGCGCTGGCCGACCGCTTCCCCGTCTCCGTCCACGGCGTCGGACTCTCGATTGGCGGCGAAGGCGCGCTCGACCGTTACCATCTGCTCCGCCTGCGCAAGCTTTGCGACTGGCTCCAGCCCGCGAGCTTTTCCGAACATCTCGCCTGGTCGACCCACGACACGGGCTACCTGAACGACCTTCTTCCTCTGCCCTATACCGAGGCGACGCTGACCCGCGTCGCGCGCCACATCGACGAGGTGCAGGACGCGCTCGGCCGCCGGATGCTGCTCGAGAACCCGTCGAGCTACCTCGCCTTCGCCGAAAGCGACCGGTCCGAGCCCGAGTTCCTCGCCGAGATCGCGCGCCGCACCGGCTGCGGCCTGCTGCTCGACGTCAACAACGTCTTTATCTCCGCCACCAATCTCGGGTTCGAGCCACGCGCCTATATCGACGCCTTCCCGCTCGACGCGGTGGGCGAGATCCATCTTGGCGGTCACGACGAGGACGAGGACGATCAGGGCCGCCCGCTCCTGATTGACAGCCACGGGCGCGCGGTCGTGGACCCGGTCTGGGCGCTCTACGAATACACGATCGGGAAAAGCGGTCCGCGTCCGACGCTGATCGAGTGGGACAACGACGTCCCGGATTTCCCGACCCTGCGCGCCGAGGCCGCCCGCGCCGCCGCGATCCTTGAAGGCGTGCCGGCATGACCCAGGACGCTTTCGCAACCGCGCTCCTCGACGCGACGACACCGCATCCGGCCAGCCTTCTGAACCCGTTCGGCGGCCCGGCGGCCAAACGCTTCGACGTCTATCGCAACAACGTCGCCGTTTCCTTGACCGAGGCGCTCGAGACCGGATTCCCCGTCCTCGTGAAACTGCTCGGCTCAGAATTCTTTCGCGCAATGGCCGGCGTCTTCCTCCGCGCCCACCCGCCCGAGGACCCGCGGCTGATGTTCTATGGCCGCCGCCTGCCGGGGTTCCTGGCCGACTTCGCGCCGGTGAAGCACCTGCCCTACCTGCCCGACATCGCGAAGCTGGAGCTTGGTCTGCGCCAGTCTTACCACGCCGCGGACACTACGCCGCTCGACCTGACGGGCCTCGACCCCGCCGCTGTGCTCGACCTGCGCCCGCGCATGGCGCCGGCATCGCTCGTGGTCCGATCCTCCTATCCCATATTCGACATCTGGTGGGCGAATACAAAGGGACAGGGGCAGAAAGTTGGACATTCAGCACAAACGGTCCTGATTACCCGCCCGGGCTACGACCCCGCGCCGCACCTCCTGCCGATCGGTGGCTTCGACTTCGCGCGCACGCTCAAGGGCCGCGTCACGCTGTCCGAGGCCATGGCGACCACGCTCGCCCGGGAACCCGGCGCCGATGTCGCGTCGCTCCTGACTCTCTTCGTGCAGACATCCGCCCTGACCCTGACTCCGGAGCCGACGACATGATTGCCGCCTATGCCCGCCTCACCCACTGGCTCGAATCCGTGCTCGGCCCGATCCTGATGCCCACCGCCGCACGGCTTGTCTTCGCCGGCACGCTTCTCGTCTACTACTGGAACTCCGCCATGACGAAGACGGGCGAGGGGATCTCCGGGCTCTGGAACCTCGATTTCGGCGCCTACACGCAGATCCTGCCCCGCGTCTTCGATGCCGTGGGCTACGACCCGAGCCAGATCGGAGTCGTCGGGCGTCTGCTGGCCATTGCCGGGACATGGGCGGAACTCGCGCTGCCGGCGCTCGTCGTGCTCGGGCTTCTGACCCGGCCCGCCGCACTCGGGATGATCGGTTTCATCCTCGTCCAGACATGGGTCGACATCTTTGGCCACGGCGCTGGGCCCGAGACGCTCGGGGCGTGGTTCGATGGCACACCGGGCAGCCTGATCGCCGACCAGCGTGCCTTCTGGATCCTGGCGCTCCTCGTCCTTGTCATCCGCGGCGCGGGCCCGGTTTCGGTCGACGCGCTGGTCTCCCGGCGACCCGCCGCCATGGCCCGGATGACGTCCTGATTCCCCCTTCCCAAGTTTTGAATTTTCCCGCAGACTCGATGATGCGAGACCAGGAAATGCTGAACGGCCCTCTCAAGAAGGCACCAACGATTACGACATGCGCCTGACTGCAACTGCACCGCCGCAATCCCGCAGGCGGGGGCGTCCACGGACAGGGCGCCGGACTTGAGAGAGAGACCGCTACGATGCCTACCGGAACCGTGAAATGGTTCAACACCACCAAGGGCTACGGCTTCATTGCTCCCGATGAGGGCGGCAAGGATGTCTTCGTCCATATCAGCGCCGTCGAGCGTGCGGGCCTCACCGGCCTCGCCGACAACCAGAAGGTCCAGTTCGAACTCCGCGAAGGCCGCGATGGCCGGCAGAGCGCAGTGGACCTGGTGAAGCTCGACTGATCTACCCGGCCGGGCCCGGCCCTCGCGCCGCCCGGCCGCTTCCCCGAAATGCCACGACTGCAGACCTGCCCGACTCACGACGGGCGGGCGGCCTTCCTTGACACGTCCGGTGCCGATCCAAACCTGTAAGGGGTGATCGCAACGAAGGGAGGTCACCATGGAAATGTCGAAAATCGCCGAACATGCCCGTGCGCTCTACAACGCGCATGGCGACAAGGCCGAGGCGGAAGCCGCGCGGCAGGCCAAGGAACGCAAGGAAGCGGGCGATTCCGAACAGGCCGAGGTCTGGACGTCGGTCCGCAAGGCCATCCGCGAGATCCGTGGCGCCCGGCAGACCTGACCCGACGAACAGGCTGGCGTCCGGAAAATCGAAAGGGCACCGTCGGTTGGCGGTGCCCTTTGTGCGTCAGGGTGGGAGATTCCAGATCGGTTTATCGTCGCCCGGATGTCACTCGAAGGTCGCGCGGAACTCCCGCCATTCGCCTTTGGACATGCCGGAAGTCTCCTGCGTCACGTCTTCACCGGCCAGCATCCGCCGCAGGCACTCCACGCCCTTGCCGGAAATCTGTACGCCGCCCATCCGGTAATCCTCGAACGCGCCGTAAGCGGCCGGAACCCAGTCCTTGACCACCTCGCAGATCGCCTCGGCATAGACCCGGATCTCGTACTGCGCGTGGGCGTCCGCCCGCAGCCGCAGGAAGTGGAACAGGTTGTGTAGGTCGGTCTTCCAGTACCACTGGGTGTAGATGTTCGCCGGCAGGTTCATACGTGCCAGTTCCCGTGCGAGGCCGGCCTGCCCCTCCTGCGACAGCATCTCTTCGTAATGGTCGTAGGACCGCGCGGAATCGGCCTTGAGAATCTCGAGCACCCGGGCCGCCTCGGCGCCCTGAAGCACCTCGCCCCGTCCCTGGTTGTTCACCACCGACTGCGCGGCGAGCTGCTCGGGCTCGGGGATGTAGAATTCCCGGTCGAGGATCGAATACCGCGCGGAGTATTCGTTGACGTTCGCCGTACGGTGCCGGATCCATTGCCGCGCCACGAAGACCGGCAGCTTCACGTGCAGCTTGATCTCGCACATCTCGAAGGGCGTCGAATGCCAGTGGCGCATCAGGTAGCGGATCAATCCGCTGTCATCGCGCGCCTTTTTCGTGCCGGCGCCGTAGGACACCCGCGCCGCCTGCACGATCGCCGCATCGTCGCCCATGTAGTCGATCACCCGGATGAAGCCGTGATCCAGCACCGGCTTGATCGAATAGAGGTGCTCTTCCATTCCCTCGCTGACCGCGCGGCGCGTCGGGCGCCACTCGGCCCGCATCGCCTCGATCTCTTCCTCGGGCGTGGTCGGGCGTTCGGACAGGTCGTTCATGGGTGTCTCCCCCTTCTCGGTCTCTGGACGGCGGCGCTCCGGCATGGGATTAATCCCCATCACGTCGGTTATCAGGTCCATATCTTGCAGCAGGCAGACCCAATACCGCAAGATCATGTGGCCCCTGTCCACAGATTTCTGCGTTTTCTCGGTCTTCAGGCCAAGGCCGCGATCTTCGGCATCCTGCTTCTGACGGCGATCATCGCTTCGCGTCTCTGGTGGCCCGAGGCCGCGCCGCTGGCCCGCTACGACGCGCTGGTGATCTTCGCTGTGACAACGCAGGTCGTGCTTCTGGCGACCCGGCTCGAGACCTGGGAAGAGGCCGCGGTGATCCTTCTGTTCCACGCCTCGGGCACGGCGATGGAAGTCTTCAAGCTTTCACAGGGCTCGTGGGATTACCCCGATCAGGGCTTGCTCGAAATCGGGGGCGTGCCGCTCTTCACCGGCTTCATGTATGCCGCCGTGGGCAGCTACATCGCCCGCTCCCTGCACCTCTTCAACATCGTCATCACGCCCTATCCGCCGTTCTGGATGACCGTCGTGCTCGGCCTGCTGATCTACGGCAATTTCTACGCGCATCACTTCCTGCCCGACATCCGGGTCCTGCTCTTTGCCGGAACGCTCGCGCTGTTCTGGCGGTCGCGTCTGCACTGGAGCCTCGATGGCCGCTCCGGCCGCATCCGGCTGCCGCTTGCGGCGCTCCTCGTCGCGCTGCTTGTCTGGGTGGCCGAGAATGTCGGGACCTTCACGCAGACCTGGACCTATGCCGGACAGGGCGAGTTCGATGTCGTCTCGCTGAAGATGCTCGGGTCTTGGTACCTGCTGATCCACTTCGCGTTCGTCACCGTGACCCTCGTCACCCGCGACGCGCTCGGCCCCACGGCAAATTTACCGGACGAGGGTGCTGTTAACCACCGCGGCAAGCGCTAGACTTCCCCCTGACCAAGGGAGAACCACATGGCACTTCGCTACCTGCACACGATGGTCCGGGTGAAGGATCTCGACGCCTCGATGGCGTTCTACCAGCTGCTCGGCCTGCGCGAGACGCGCCGCTACGAAAACGAGAAGGGGCGTTTCACCCTCGTCTTCATGGCCCCGCCGGGGCAGGAGGAGGCCCCGGTCGAGCTGACCTACAACTGGGACGGCGACGAGGGTCTGCCGTCGGACAGCCGCCATTTCGGCCACCTCGCCTACCGCGTCGACAACATCTACGACATGTGCCAGCGGCTGATGGAGGCCGGCGTGACGATCAACCGGCCGCCACGTGACGGGCACATGGCGTTCGTCCGCTCGCCCGACAACATCTCGGTCGAGCTCTTGCAGGAAGGCGAAAGCCTGCCGCCGGCCGAACCGTGGGCCTCGATGGAGAATACCGGGCATTGGTAAGATCCGCCGCCGTTGCATTGTCGATCCTGGCCGCCGGCCCCTCGGCCGCGCAGGACGACACTTGCCGGCTGGCGCTTCTTCTCGGGCTCGACGTCTCGGCTTCGGTCGACGCGGCGGAATACCGTCTGCAACAGGACGGTCTGATCGCGGCGCTCCTCTCGCCCGAGGTCCAGCGCGCCTTTCTCGAAGGTCCGGGCCCTGTGGCACTGGCCGTCTATGAATGGTCCGGCCGGTTCCAGCAGGACATGCTGGCGGACTGGACCATGATAAATTCGCAGGCCGATCTCCTGTCGGTGGCCGAACGGATCAGCCAGGGCAGCCGGCGCTCGACCGACTTCCCGACCGCGCTCGGCTACGCCATCGGCTTCGCTGCCCAGACCTTCGCCGAGGCCCCGCCCTGCCTGTTCCAGACGCTCGACATCTCGGGCGACGGCCAGAACAACGACGGCTTCCCGCCGGCCGCGGCCTACGAGCATTTCCCCCTCGCCGACGTGACCGTGAACGGGCTCGCCATCGGCGGCGCGCAGCGCGAAATCGCGCTCTATTACGAGATGGAGGTCATCCAGGGCCCCGGGGCCTTCGTCGAGTACGCGTCGAACCACGCCGATTTCGAAACCGCCATGCGCCGCAAGCTGGAGCGGGAACTGCGCGCGATGATCGTCGGAGACGCCGAACCGGAACAGCTCCTGCATCGCTGACCTGCTGGCCGACACCGGGCACGCGGCGGCAGCTCCTCCCTCTCACGTCCCCACGAAAACACCCTTAACCCATTGAAAACGGCTGCGCCGGTTGCGTCATCGGCCCTTGGCCGTCAGTCTGGGCGCGGGGGGAATTGCAACCACGACAGAGCCCGCGCTGACGACATCGCGGGCAAAGGGAGATTTCATGACATCGACACGCCCGATTATCGCGGCCGCAGCGCTGGCCGCCTCGGCCCTTGGCACCCTGCCCGCCGCCGCGCAGGACTTCGACCTCTGCGCCGAGACCGGAGACGATCTTGCCAGCGGCTTCTCGGAACTGTTCGCCGGGACATGGCGGGTGGAGTATCTCGCAGGCACCTTCACGGTCGCGGGGATGGTCCAGCCGATTCCCCCCACGCCGCCCGACACGGTGCAACTGGTCGATGGCGGCGGCGTACTGACGGCCCCGGGCACCGAAGCCTTCGGCGGGTTCGAATTCCGCATCGTCGACGCCAATCTGCTGGAAATCGACCCGGGCCTGCCCGAGATGACCTACGACCGCGCGCTGGACCTCTTCACGCCGGTCGAGTGCGACGACAGTTCGGTCCAGTTGTTCGCCGATGGCCGGATGGAGACAGCGGACGGCCATATCGACATGGATATGTTCCTGACCCCCGTAAGCCTGACCCGGATGACCGGGTTCATCTACGGCGACGTGCAGGACGCGATTTTCATCCTGCGCGAGATCGCGATGACCCGCACCTCGCCGGTGCCGGAAGTGCCGGACGATCTGCTACCTGTCGGAGACGGAAGCCCCGGATCGACGGCGCCGGGTAACGATCTTCTGCCTGTCGGGGACGGAAGCCCGGGCTCCACCGCTCCGGACGACGACCTCCTGCCGATCGGCGACGGAAGCCCGGGCTCGACCGCGCCGGGCGATGATCTTCAGCCGATCGGCGATGGCAGCCCGGGATCGACCGCGCCCGAGGGCGGCGATCTTCTGCCGCTGAAATAACGGATGGCGGCGGTTCAGACCGGCAGGAGCGCGGCGCCAATCCGCCGTCCCTCGCCCAGAAGCACGTTGTAGGTCCGGCAGGCTGCGGCCGAGGCCATGATCTCGATGCCGATCCCGGCGGCCTCGATCTTGGCGCGAAACGGCTCCGGGATCGGGCCGATCTCGGCCCCGGTGCCGACGAGGATCACGTCGATCCGTTCGGCGGCGCCGGCGATGGGGTCGTGCGCGTCGTAGCCTTGCCACGACGTCACGCTGCCCGGCAGCACCAGGACCGCGCCCTCGTGGACCGTGCCGCCGACGCGGAAGAACCCCGGCCCGTAGCCGTCGATCGGCGTCCCGTCGCCATATCTCACTTCGGTCAGTCGCATGTCACCTCCAGATCGGCAGGCCGAGCAGACCGGCCGCCGCGATGATGATATAGGCCGTGCCGCGATAGATCCGCTCTCTGCCCGGGCGAAACGCGCGCGTGCCAAGGGCGGTTCCGGCGGCATAGGGCAGCAGCAGCCCGATCCCGAGCCAGACCGTGGCGCCGTCGACAAGGCCCTGCAACCAGAGCTGCGGAACGAAGGTCAGCGACGAGATCGTCAGAAAGACCGCCGAATTCGCCCGGACCGCAGAGGCCGCCACGCCCTGCCCCATGTTGAACAGGATGACGGCCGGTCCGTTCAACCCCGTCGCCCCGCCGGACAGCCCGGCCAGCGCACCGATCCCGGACCGCGCCCGCCAGCCCGGCGCGACCGGGAAGCGCCAGCCGGCGATCAGCGCGGCCAGCGTCACAAGCACGATGACCGACATCGCCGTGCGGATCGGCTCGGGATCGGCGACGCGCAGAAGCCAGATGCCGAGGGGCGTGGCGATCAGCGCGGCGATCAGCATCTGCAGGACGGCGCGACGGTCGGCCACCGCCCAGGCGCCCGGCACGACGGTGAACAGGCTCGCCAGTGCGGACAGCGAAAACGCCCCGATCGCCATCTCCGGCGGCAGGACCCGCGCGGCGACCGGCATGAAGATCAGCGCCGAGCCGAAACCGGCGAACCCGTAGACCACCCCTGCCACGAACGAGACGAGGACGACCAGCGGCAGGCCCGGCAGCGCAAGCGCCGCCGTCAGCCCGTCAGGCATCGGTGTTGGAGAACTGCGTCCCGGCGTTCTGGTCCGGCTTCGACCAGTCGCGCTTCACGCCAAGCATCAGCACCACGTTCTTGGCCACGTAGACCGACGAATAGGTGCCGACGATCACGCCCCAGGTCATCGCGAAGACGAAGCCCCGGATCACGTCGCCGCCAAGCACAAGCAGCGCGATCAGCGCGATCAGCGTCGTGCCGGAGGTCATGATCGTCCGCGACAGGGTCTCGTTGACCGAGAGGTTCATCACCTCGACCAGGGGCTTTTTCTTGTATTTCCTCAGGTTCTCGCGCAGCCGGTCGAAGATCACGACGGTGTCGTTGATCGAATAGCCGACGATGGTCAGCAGCGCCGCCACGATCGCCAGGTCGAAACGGATCTGCATCAGGCTGAAGATACCGATGGTCAGCATCACGTCGTGGATCAGCGCCACCACCGCGCCGACCGAGAACTGCCATTCGAAGCGCAGCCAGATATAGACCAGCATCGCGGCGACCGAGAGGCCGACGGCGATGAAGGCGGTCCGGACAAGCTCGCCCGAGACGGTCGGACCGACCGACTCCACGCTTTCGAAGGTGATCGCCGGGGCGACCTCCTGCAGCGCCGCCTCGATCGAGGCGATGGTGTCCGACGACACGGCCTCGTCGCCCTCCTGCGCCTGGATCACGATCAGGGCAACATGCTGGTCGGCCGCGAAAGTCGGGTCGAAGATCTCGGTGATGGTGACGTCGCCGAGATCGAGTGCCGACAGCGCTTCCCGGTAGGCGCCCACGTCCACCGCCGTCTCGGCCTGCGTCCGGATCGTGGTGCCGCCGCGGAAGTCGATGCCGAAGTTCAGCCCCATCGTCAGCCACAGCACGACCGACACGATGACGGCCACGACCGAGACGCCGAAGGTCAGCCGCGCGTAGCGGAAAAAGTCGATGTGTGTTTCGTCGGGAACCAGGCGCAGCCGCATCTCAGACCTCGATCTTGCGCGGGCGGCGGCGCTCGAACCACCAGACGATGAAAAGACGGGTGACGAAGATTGCCGTGAACACCGACGTCACGATGCCGAGCCCGAGCGTGGTCGCAAAGCCGCGAACCGGCCCCGACCCCATGACCCACAGGATCACCGCGACGATGAACGTCGTGATGTTGGCGTCGATGATCGCCGACAGCGCCCGTTCGTAGCCAAGCTCGATGGCGCGCGCCGGACCCTTGGCGGTCTTCAGTTCCTCGCGGATCCGCTCGAAGACCAGCACGTTGGCGTCGACCGCCATGCCGATCGTCAGCACGATCCCGGCGATACCGGGCAGGGTCAGCGTGGCGCCCAGAAGCGACAGCAGTCCGAAGATCATCGCCACGTTCACCATCAGCGCGAGGTTGGCGAACAGCCCGAACAGCCCGTAGCTCAGCCACATGAAAATCAGCACGGCGACACAGGCGACCACCGCCGCAAGCTGCCCCGCCGCGATCGAGTCGCTGCCCAGTTCCGGGCCGATGGTCCGTTCTTCGAGGAACACCATCTCCGCCGGCAGAGCGCCTGCGCGCAGCAGGATGGCGAGGTCGGTCGAGCTTTCGACGGTGAAGTTGCCCGAGATCTGGCCCGCACCGCCGCAGATCGGCTCGTTGATGCGCGGGGCCGACACGATCTCCTCGTCCAGCACGATGGCGAAGGGCGCGCCGACATTGTCCTGCGTGTAGCGGCAGAAGGTCTGCGCGGCGGTCGTATTCAGCCGGAAGGACACGACCGGCTGGCCATTCTGGTTGAAGGCCGGCTGCGCGTCGGTCAGATCCTCGCCCGACATCACCTCGGCCCGTTCCAGCCGCAGCGCCGAGTCGGGGGCGTCCATCTCCGGCAGCACCAGCTCGTTCACACCGGCGCTGTCGCCGGGCGAAGCCGCGCCGATCACCGGGTGGAAGGTCAGCCGCGCGGTTCGGCCGATGATGTCCTTCAGCTCCTGCGCCGAACCCACGCCCGGCACCTGGATCAGGATGCGGTCCTCGCCCTGCCGCTGGATCGTCGGCTCGCGCGTGCCGGCCTCGTCGACGCGGCGGCGGATGATTTCGAGCGACTGCTGCATCGTCCGGTTGTCGGTCGCCAGCCTCTCGGCGTCCGACAGCGTCACGATCACCGTGTCGCCCTCGCCCCGCACGTCCAGCGTCGACGACCCGACGCCGGTCAGGCTGGCCACCGGCTGCGCCAGTTCGCGCACCGCAGCCACCGCGTCGGCGATGTTCTCGGGGCGCGAGATCCGGACATGAAGTTCGCCCGTCGGCGTTTCGTCCGGAGGCAGGCGCTGGATCGTGCCGATCGTGTCGCGCTCGTCCCGCAGGCGGTCCCGGATATCGGGCCACAGCCCCTCCATCCGCCGCTCGTAGACCTGGTCAAGCTGCACTTCGGCCAGCAGATGCGCGCCGCCGCGAAGGTCGAGACCGAGATTGACGATGCCCGAGGGCAGGTAGCTCGGCCACGCGGCGCGGGCGGCGGTCTGCTCGTCGGTCTCGGCGCCCGTCGCCTCGATCTGCAGGACCGCGTCGTTGTGCCGCTCCACCCGGTCGTAGAACAGGTTCGGCATCGCGAACAGAAGTCCCGCCAGCACGACGGCGACGATGACGATCCGGTTGAAAAGGGAAATGTTCAGCATCGCCGGCCTGCGCCTCTGCGGATCAGGCGCTTTCCGCCGGTTCGGTCTTCGAGCGGACGGTGGCAATGGTCTGGCGCACCACCCGGACCTTCACGCCCTGGCTCAGCTCCACCTCGACCTCGTTGTCGTCCTTGACCTTCGTGATCTTGCCGATCAGCCCGCCCTGCGTGACCACCTCGTCACCGCGCCGGAGCGCCGCGACCATGGCCTGGTGCTCCTTCACCTTCTTCTGCTGCGGGCGGATCAGCAGGAAGTACATGATCCCGAAGATCAGGGCGAGGAGAATGATCTGTTCGAAGCCGCCACCCATCGGGGGATCCTTTCGTCTCGGGCCGTCCAATTGCGCAGCTACCTACGCGCGAGGGAACGGGGATGCAAGGCAGCGCGGGGCCGTTTCCAAGCCGCCGGGCCGGGTCTATCGTCGCGATAGAACGCGACAAGGCTCACGAACGCCATGCGACATCATCGGCCCCCCTGCGGCGCGCTGCGGCCGGCCCGGCCACGCCGACGGGCACTGGCCCGTCTTGCCGCGCTGGCACTTCTGGCGGGGCCCGCAGGTGCCGGGCCGGCCGATCCGCCGCAGATCGCACCCGCCTATGTCGCCGCCGCCCTTCCGGCCATCGGCTACGTCACGCCGAACCGCCCCGCCCCCGGCGGCGGCGAGGGGATCGGCGGCTGTTCAGCGACGCTCATCTCGCCGACCGAGGTGCTGACCGCCGCCCATTGCGTCGAGGACGCGCCCGACCCGCAATCGATCCACGTCACCTTCGGCTGGCGCGACGGTCCGCCGCTGTGGCGCACGGCCATCCTGTCGCTCACGCTCGCCCCCGGCCGCCACGGCGACACGCGGGACCGCGACAGCTACCGCACCGATGTCGCGCGGCTCACCCTGCCCCGCCCGGTGCCCGCCGACCTCGTCACGCCCATCCCCGTCGCGCGGCCGCGGGACGGCGCGGATTACGAGATCTGGGGCTACCGGATGGGCGATCCGACGCTGCTGTCCGGCCATGCCCGCTGCCGGGCGCAGGCGATCGACCCGCAGCTTCTGGTCAGCGACTGCTCGGTCGTGGCGGGCTTCTCCGGCGCCCCGCTCTTGATCGAGACGGGCGCGTGCGTGGCGGTAGCCGCCGTGATGGTCGCCCGCTTCGATGCCGCCGGCCGCGCGGCACGCAGCCTTGCCGTGCGGCCCGACGCGGTCCTCGCCCCCGACTGACCCCTTTTCCCCGTCCGTCCGATCGGGCATAGCACCGGCGGACAGACGACAGGGGCGATCCCATGCACGACATCCGCGCCATTCGCGACGATCCGGCCGCCTTCGACGCCGCCCTCGCCCGCCGGGGGCTCGCGCCGCAATCGCCGTCGATCCTGAAGCTCGACGAGGCGCGCCGCGCCGCCATCGCCGCCGCCGAGGAAGCGCAGGCCGCCCGCAACGCCGCCTCGAAAGAGGTCGGTCAGGCCAAGGCGCGCGGCGACGAGGCCGAGTTCGAGCGCCTGCGCGCGCTGGTCACCGACAAGAAGGACGAGATCGCCCGGCTCGAGGACGAGGCCAAGGCGAAGGACGCCGAACTGGCCGACCTTCTCGCCGGCATCCCGAACCTGCCCTACGCCTCGGTTCCCGACGGCGCGGACGAGGCCGACAACGTGGAGCTGCGCCGGTGGGGCAATCCGCGCAACTTCGACTTCGCCCCGAAAGAACACTACGAACTCGCCGCCACCCAGGACGGCATGGATTTCGAGACGGCGGCGAAGCTCTCCGGCTCCCGCTTCGTACTGATGTCGGGCGGCGTCGCGCGGCTCCACCGGGCGCTCGCGCAGTTCATGCTGGACCTGCACACCACTGAACACGGCCTGACCGAGGTCAACTCGCCCGTCCTCGTCCGGCCCGAGACCATGTACGGCACCGGCCAGCTGCCCAAGTTCGCCGAGGACAGCTACGCCACGACCAACGGCTGGTGGCTGATCCCGACCTCCGAGGTCTCGCTGACAAACATCGCCGCCGGGCACATCGTCGACGAGGAATACCTGCCGCGCCGATACACCGCCCATTCGCTCTGCTTCCGGTCCGAGGCCGGCAGCGCGGGCCGGGACACGGCGGGGATGCTCCGCCAGCACCAGTTCGAGAAGGTCGAGATGGTCTCCGTCACCCATCCCGACAAATCGGACGACGAGCTCGAGCGCATGACCCGCTGCGCCGAGACCGTGCTCGAACGCCTCGGCCTGCCCTACCGCACCGTGGTTCTCTGCACCGGCGACATGGGCTTCGGCGCGCGGCGCACGCACGATATCGAGGTCTGGCTCCCGGGCCAGAACACCTACCGCGAGATCTCCTCGTGCTCGACCTGCGGCGATTTCCAGGCCCGCCGGATGAACGCCCGCTTCCGCCCCGCTGGCGGTGGCAAGCCCGAATTCGTCCACACGCTGAACGGCTCCGGCCTCGCCGTCGGGCGCTGCCTGATCGCGGTGCTGGAAAACGGCCAGGAAGAGGACGGCTCGGTCACGCTGCCCGAGGCGCTGTCGGGCTATCTCGCCGGAGCGACGCGGCTGCTCGCGGACGGCCGGCTGGTCTGACCGGCCTGCCCTGAATTCGCCACGCTCGCGCGCCATGTCCTGACCCGCCGGCGGTCGCCTCCGCCGGCCGGACAGGATCTGACGCACATGGCCGACATGATCGCCGCGCGGACCGATACGCAGCGGTTTCTCATATGGGGGTTCTGGACCTTCTGGGGCCTCGTCTTCGCGATGGCGCCCTACGCGTTCTTCATCTTCCTCCTGTCCCCGCTCTACTGGCTCGTCCCGCTTCTCGGCCTCATTCTCCTGTTCCGGCTTGGTTTTCGCTGCCGGACGCGGCTCGTCTGGTGGCAGGTCGCGCTTGGCGGCGTGGTTCTCGTGACCGCCGTCTACCTGGTCGCGGCCTATCTCTCCTGGTTTCCACCCGTCGATCCGGACGGCGGATCGTTCTACGCGAACGGCACGGTCCTGAAAGAAGACGGCGTGCTCAGCGAGGCCGGCCTCCGGACCTACTACGTGCAGTTGCCCCTCGTCATCGCGACCATCGGCCTCGTCGCCGTCGCAATCGCCTGGCTCCGCGCCTTCGGAGCTGTCGCCTCCATCCGCCTCGGGCCAGCCGACTAGGCCCGCCTCACCCCTTCGCCGCCTTCAGGTCGGCGATCTCCGGGTCCCACGCCTCCCGCCGCTCGGCCAAGGCGCGCAGATCGGTGCGCAGCCGCGGCAGGTTCTGCGGCATCGTCCGCTGCATCCAGTCGCGCATCTTCTCCCGCACCTCGCGCGCCACTCCTGTGTCGACGGGCAGCATGACGGTCGATACTGTTTCACCATCATTTTTCCTTGAGGTGTTTAAATGCGTCGCTTCTTTTTGGTCTTACTGCTCGTCACATTCGGCGCCCCGGCCTCCGCGCAAGCGACGGTCTTGACGCCCTCCGGACAGGTCGACTGTAGAGCACTGGCAAACTGGCTCGACTTCATAGCGGGACCGTTCGGTGACGATATTCACGGCCAGTACATCGACAGCCTGACTGTCATGCGCCGCGCCGCGCCGGCTTTCGTCGACATCAATTTCCAACCTGTGTTCGGACGGACCTACGGCGAGCTGTCCGACGGCGACCGGACGGCGATACGCGAAGCGCTGACCACCTGCGGCGGCGAAGTCAGCACGAACATATTTTCGAATACGCTTTCTATCCCACAGGGACGCCGCAGGCGCGCGAATGGAAGGCGATGATTGCAGCCGTGTCGCCCGAGGGTGCGGCGGCGCTGGCGGAGATGCGAGGCATTGAACGCGAAGCGGTTGCGCAAGAAGCCGAAATGCGAACAGAGATTGCCCGGATGCAACTGGTCACAAACGCGGCCGACCTGCTCGCCGGAGCCGTTGACAGACATGCCTGCCTCGATCTGCCGGGCGGATGGTTTGCGCAGCTAAACGACTTGATCGTAGCGGACGGCATCGTGGCGCCCCGCCCCACGTCGATCGACGCCTACCACGACTGCACGGCGGAAGCGAACCGATGGCGCGTACTTCCCCACATGCGGGCTATCGACCTGCCGGGGACGAGTTCGACCCTGACCCGACGGCTCATTTTCGGCGATCCTTGCGGCGATGAATTGCACCTTATGATCGTCGACTTCCGGGGAAATCTCTCCCAGGCGAGCCACGTCATGCCGCCCCGGGGTGCTACCTTCGCCGTCACCGGCACGATCGGGCAGGATTACTTCGACCAGCCACTCTACCAAGCCTACGTGCCGGCCGGCAGCTTCGGCTACCCGTCCCGCCCAAACGGCATCGACCAGAGCCTGATTGCGGTCCGCGAGATCACGCAGGCACAGTGCGGGCGGCTCCCGACGTCGGTGGAGGTGTCCATCGTATGGACCGAAGGCACGACACCTGATGAAGCGCCGCGTCACCGCGACGGCAGCTTTCCCCGCGGCGAGCCGGCTCTGACTCTCGCCCGCTACTATTCGGGCAGTTTCGATCCGGCGGATCTCGAGGCACGCCTTGTTCACGATGACCCGGAGATGGCGGGGACATTCCTCCACATGGCCGAGGTGCGTGCCGAGGCGCTCCGAACGCTGCCCGAGCGCGAACGGCAGCAACGGGAACGGATGGCGCTAGGGGCCGCACTCGTCTTCGGCGCGCTTTACTTCGTGTATGAGGCGAGCCCGTGCAACGATGCAGTCCCGCTCTCAGAACTGCCCTATTGGTGCGACCGGGCCATTCCGTGACCCGTCAGAAGAGGCAGGCTCGCGCCCGAGACTGCGGTGTGGCGGAGCCGCATGGCGTCTAGAGGATCGAGGAGCCGACTTCTTGTCGGCCTCGCGCGCGCCGGTTAGGGGATTAGCCAAACCCCGAAGGACCCCATGCGCATCCTCATCACCAACGACGACGGCATCAACGCTCCCGGCCTGAAGGTGCTCCACGCCATCGCCGAGGCCGTCGCCGGCCCGGACGGCGAGGTCTGGACCGTCGCCCCCGCCTTCGAGCAGTCGGGCGTCGCGCATTGCATCTCCTACGTCCATCCCACGATGATCGCCGAGCTCGGGCCGCGCCGCTTCGCCGCCGAAGGCACGCCGGCGGACTGCGTCCTCGCGGCGATCTCAGACGTCATGGCCGACGCGCGCCCTGATCTGGTGCTGTCCGGCGTGAACCGCGGCAACAACTCGGCCGAGAACGTGCTTTATTCCGGCACCATCGGCGCGGCGATGGAAGGCGCGCTGCAGGGCCTCCGCGCCATCGCGCTGTCGCAGTTCTTCGGCCCCGCCAATGCCCGGCTCGACGACCCGTTCGAGGCCGCCGCCGCCCATGGCGCCGAGGTCGTGCGCCGCATCGTCGAGAACGGCGCCTGGGAACGGGCCGATTACGGCGTCTTCTACAATGTGAATTTCCCGCCGGTCCCGGCCGACGGGGTGAAGGGCACCCGCGTCGCCGCGCAGGGCTTCCGCAAGGGGCCGGGTTTCGGCATGGCGCCGCATGTCGCGCCGAACGGCCGGCGGTTTCTCTGGATCACCGGCCAGCCGCAGGATGTCTCGACCGGCCCCGGCACCGACGGCACCGCCAATCTCGACGGCTACATCTCGGTCACGCCGCTGCGCTGCGACCTGACCGCCCACGATCTCCTCGACACCCTCCGGCCCGCCCTCGAATGACCCGCGACCCGACCGCGCAGATGCAGTTCCTGTTCCAGCTCCGCTCGCGCGGGGTGACGGACAGCGCCGTGCTCATGGCGATGGAGAAGATCGACCGCGGCCAGTTCGTCGGCGGCACCTTCGAGGGTCACGCCTATGACGACATGCCGCTGCCCATCGCCTGCGGCCAGACCATCTCGCAGCCCTCGGTCGTGGGGCTGATGACGCAGGCGCTCGGCGTCCAGCCGCGTGACAAGGTGCTCGAGGTCGGCACCGGCTCGGGCTACCAGGCCGCGATCCTCGGCCAGCTCGCCCGCCGGGTCTACACCATCGACCGCCACCGGGCGCTCGCGCGCGAGGCCGAGCGCCGGCTCGAGGCTGCGCGCATCACCAACGTCACCGTCATCTGCGCCGACGGCTGCTTCGGCCTGCCCGAACAGGCCCCGTTCGACCGCATCCTCGTGACCGCCGCGGCCGAGGACCCGCCGGGCCCGCTTCTCCAGCAGCTCAAGCCGGGCGGCGTGATGGTCCTGCCGGTCGGCCAGTCCGACACCGTGCAAAGCCTCATCAAGGTCACCCGGACCGAGACCGGCTTCGACTACGACGAACTCCTGCCGGTCCGCTTCGTGCCGCTGGTCGAGGGGATGCCGAACGGCTGATAGGCCAGCCCAACGCCCGCCATGGCGGCGCGTCGCCGCATCGACGCGCGACTCTGGCGCAGGTCCGCCATTCCTCCTATAATCGCGCGACAATGGCCCGCTCTCAGATCCCGCATACGGGACAGGGCCAGCGACGACAGACCGAGGACGAGCCGATGCCCCGCCTGACCCGTGCCACTCTTATGGCCTCCGCGCTCCTGCTGTCGGCCTGCGCCGACGGGATGCCGCAGCTCGATTTCGACTTCCGCGGCAACGGGATATCGAACGGGGTCGCGACCGCCGCGCCGCGGCCGCAGCCGGATGCGAACGGGCTTATCACCTATCCGACCTACCAGGTCGTGGTCGCCCGGCGCGGCGACACGGTGCAGGGCGTCGCGCAGCGCATCGGCCTGCCGGCGGAAGAGCTCGCCTCCTACAACGCCCGCAACACCGGCGACGTCCTCCGCGACGGCGAAATCCTCGCCCTGCCGCGCATGGTCGGCCGGACGCCGGGCGGCGACATCACCGCCATCGCCTCGGCCGCGATCGACTCCGCCGATGGCGGCGGCACCGCCTCGGGTCTCGCTGTCCAGTCCGGGGCCGAACCGGTGCGCCACCGCGTGACGCGCGGCGAAACCGCCTATTCCATCGCCCGGCTCTACAACGTGCCGGTGCGCTCGCTCGCCGAATGGAACGGGCTCGGCCCGGATCTCGCCGTGCGCGAGGGCCAGCAGCTCATCATCCCGACCTCGGGCAACTCCGTCGCCGCGGCCTCGTCGCCGGATGGCAACCTGCCGGGCCGCAGCGTCCTGCCGCCGCCGCCATCGGCCTCCGATCCCCTGCCCGAGACCATCGCCGCCGCACCGCTGCCGGACGCGCCCGACCTCGACGACGACTCGGAGCCCGAACCCGTCGCCGCGGCCGAACCGGAACCCGAGCCGCAGCCGCAGCCCGCCGCCGCCCAGTCGCAGCTTCAGCGGCCGGTCGCCGGTTCGATCCTGCGCGGCTTCTCCAGCTCGAACGAGGGCATCGACATCTCCGCCACCGCCGGAACCCCGGTCGTCGCGGCCGAGTCGGGCGAGGTCGCCGCGATCACCCGCGACACCGACCAGATCCCGATTCTCGTGATCCGCCACCCCGGCAACCTGCTCACGGTCTACGCCAACATCCGCAACATCACCGTGGAACGCGGCGACAGCGTCTCGCGCGGGCAGACTGTGGCCGAGGTCGGACCGGGCGATCCGCCCTTCCTGCACTTCGAAGTCCGGCGCGGATTCGAGGCTGTCGACCCCGAACCGCTCATTCGCTAGGCAGCCGCCCGCCATCGGCGCAGCAAAATGGTTAACAAGCCCCTCGACTTGCGGCAAAATAGGAACCGCTTGGGGTGATACCCCGTTCTCTCGCAAGGAGGATGGTGGGATGTGGAACTACCTTTTCGACGCGATGTTGCGCGACTTCGTCCGTTCCGGGCGGCTGACAGCCACGCTTCCCGACGGAACGACAAAAAGCTACGGACCGGGCGATGGACCGGACGTCACCGTCACGGTCAAGGATGACGAGACGCTCCGCCGCCTTGTCCTGAAGACCGAGATGGAGGTCGGCGAGGCCTACATGGACGGCCGCCTGACCATCGGCGGCGACGATCTCGAAAGCTTCATGCAGCTCATCTCGATCAACGCCGGCATGACCGACGACCAGTGGTGGCGCCGCCTGATGGGCCGTCTCCGCGCGCTGCGCCGCCGGATCGACCAGTGGAACCCGGCGCCGCGGGCGAAATCCAACGTCGCCCACCATTACGACCTGTCCTCCGATCTCTACGATCTCTTCCTCGACGACGACCGGCAGTATTCCTGCGCCTACTTCCCGCATCCGGGGATGAGCCTCGAAGCCGCGCAGGCCGCCAAGAAGGCGCATATCGCGCACAAGCTCCTGCTCCGGCCGGACATGGAGGTGTTCGACATCGGCTGCGGATGGGGCGGGCTCGCCATCACGCTCGCGCGGGAATACGGCGTGCGCGTCCTCGGCGTGACGCTGTCCGAGGAACAGCACCGCTACGCCACCCGCCGGGCCGAGGCCGAGGGCCTCGCCGACCGGGTGAAATTCGAGCTGCGCGACTACCGCTCGGTCAACCGCCGCTTCGACCGGGTGGTGTCGGTCGGCATGTTCGAACATGTCGGCGTGCCGCATTACGACGAATATTTCGACCATGTCCGCGACCGGCTGAACGACGACGGCATCGCACTGATCCACACGATCGGCCGCGCCGGCCCGCCGGGCGCCACCTCGCCATGGATCGCGAAATACATCTTCCCCGGCGGCTACGTGCCCGCCCTGTCCGAAATGTCGGCCGCGATCGAACGCTCCGGCCTCGTCAGCACCGATATCGAGGTCTGGCGGCTGCATTACGCCGAAACCCTGCGCCACTGGTACGACCGCTTCGAAGCCCGCCAGGACGAGGCGCGGGCGCTCTACGATGACCGCTTCTGCCGGATGTGGCGCTACTACCTGAAGGCGTCGGAACATTCCTTCCGGCACCGCGGGCAGGTCGTGTTCCAGGCGCAGCTCGCACGTCACGTCGACGCCGTGCCGCTCAGCCGCGACTACCTCTATCCCTCGCCCGAACCAATGCGGCTGTCGGCGGCGGAATAAGAAGGGGCCGGGCTCAGTGCCCGGCCGCCGAGAACACGTTCAGCACCACCACGCCGGCCACGATCAGGCCGATCCCGACCAGTCCGGCCGCGTCGATCCGCTGCCCGAAAAGGGCGATGCCGATCACCGCGATGGCCGCCGTCCCGACGCCCGACCAGATCGCGTAGGCCACGCCCACCGGGATCGTCCGCAGCACCTGCGCCAGGAAATAGAACGCCACCGCATACCCCGCGAGCGCCAGCAGCGACGGGCCGATCCGCGTGAAACCCTCCGTCGCCTTCAGCGCGCTCGTCCCCACGATCTCGCCCGCAATGGCGATGGCCAGATAGATCCACGGCATGTCCCGCCCTCCTGCTCGGCCCGACGCCTCGCGGTACGCCTCCGCGCAGGCGGCGGCAAGTCCCCGGCGGCCTTGCCTCACCGGGCCGAAACGTGCTCGGCTAATCCATGCGCTTCGTCCTCGCCCTCCTCGCGATCCTGGCCGCCCTCGCCGGCCTCGCGGTGCTCGGCCTCGTCATCGGCGCGCTTCTCGATCCGACAGGCAGCCTGTTCGCCGTGCTCGGATCGATGGTCTGGGCGACCTACGGCCCGCACCTTCTCCTGATCGCGCTCGTCGCGGCGCTGGCCGGCCTCGTCGCGCGCGGCGCCGGCCTCCGGCGCCTCGGCGGACTGGCGCTTGTCCTCACCATGCCGGCGCTGGCCGGGGCGGCCGTCATCCTCGCCCGGATCACGCTCGCCGCCCTGCCCGCCGGCGCGGCGATCGACCCGCTCGGCACCCTCGCGCTCGGCTCGATGGACGCGCCGCCGCCCGACATGATCGAAACGGTCGAGACCGTCGCCGGCACCGACCTGCGCGCGGCGATCTACCGGCCCGCCGGCACCCCCGGCCCGGCGCCCGTCATCGTCTACATCCACGGCGGCGGCTTCCGCACCGGGACCTTCACCGAAACCGCCGCCGACCTGCGCTGGTTCGCCGACCGCGGGTGGCTCGTCATCAGCGTCGAATACCGGCTGTTCACGCCGGACAACCCGACCTGGGACCTGGCGCAGCGCGATGCCGCCTGCGGCCTCGCCTGGGCGCGGGACAATGCCGGCAGGTTCGGCGGCGACCCGGCGCGCATCGCGCTACTGGGCGACTCGGCCGGCGGCAATCTCGCGATCAACGTGGGCTTCGCCGCCGCCGCCGGCCGCGCCACGACCGACTGCGCCTCGCCCGTGCCGGTGCCCTCGGCCATCGCCACGCTCTACCCGGCCGTCGACCCCGAAAGCATCTACACCGGCGGCTTCCCGATTCCCGGCTTCCAGCCCACCGAGCTGATCGAGGGCTTCCTCGGCGGCCCGCCCGCCGATCATCCCGACCGCGTCGCGGCGGTCTCCTCGGCCAGCTACCTCACGCCGGACGCTCCGCCCACGCTGATCGTCCTGCCGCTGAACGACAGTCTCGTCGTAGCCCATGGGACCGAGGCCTTCGTGCAAGCGGCACAGGCCGCCGGGGTCGATCTCGACCTCGTGCGCATCCCCTATGCCAACCACGTCTTCAACCAGATGGCCGCGCAGTCCCTCGGCAACCAGATCGGCCGCAGCCTGCGCCTGCACTTCCTCGAATCCCGCCTGCGCTGACGCTGCGTCCGCTTCGGCCCCGGAACGCCCCTTGCGCCCGGGGCGTCCTTGCCTATAACGCGGGACGATTTGCCAGCCGGGGGGCCCGATGCCGAAGCGCACCGATATCCAGTCGATCATGATCATCGGTGCCGGCCCCATCGTCATCGGACAGGCCTGCGAATTCGACTATTCCGGCGCCCAGGCCTGCAAGGCCCTGCGCGAGGAAGGTTACCGCGTCATCCTCGTGAACTCGAACCCGGCCACGATCATGACCGATCCGGGCCTCGCGGACGCGACCTATATCGAACCGATCACGCCCGAGGTCGTCGCCCGCATCATCGCGGCCGAAAAGCCCGACGCGCTTCTGCCGACGATGGGCGGCCAGACCGGCCTGAACACCGCGCTCGCGCTCGAGGAGATGGGCGTCCTGGCCGAGCATGGCGTCGAGATGATCGGCGCCCGCCGCGAAGCCATCGAGATGGCCGAAGACCGGCGCTTGTTCCGCGAGGCGATGGACCGCATCGGGCTCGAAAACCCGCGCGCCACCATCGTCTCGGCCCCGAAGATGGCCAATGGCCGCTACGACATCCGCGCCGGTCTCGACGAGGCCATGGCCGCCATCGAAGAGGTCGGACTGCCGGCCATCATCCGCCCCGCCTTCACGCTCGGCGGCACCGGCGGCGGCGTGGCCTACAACCGCGACGATTACCGCGAGATGTGCCGCCGCGGCCTCGAAGCCTCGCCCGTCGCGCAGATCCTCGTCGATGAATCGCTCCTCGGCTGGAAGGAATACGAGATGGAAGTCGTGCGCGACCGCGCCGACAACGCCATCATCGTCTGCTCGATCGAGAACGTGGACCCGATGGGCGTCCATACCGGCGACTCGATCACCGTCGCCCCGGCCCTCACGCTGACCGACAAGGAATACCAGCGGATGCGCAACGGCTCGATCGCCGTCCTGCGCGAGATCGGGGTCGAGACCGGCGGCTCGAACGTGCAATGGGCGATCAATCCCGAAGACGGCCGCATGGTCGTGATCGAGATGAACCCCCGCGTCTCGCGCTCTTCCGCGCTCGCCTCGAAGGCCACCGGCTTCCCGATCGCCAAGATCGCCGCGAAACTCGCCGTCGGCTACACGCTCGACGAGCTCGACAACGACATCACCAAGGTCACGCCCGCCTCGTTCGAGCCGACCATTGACTACGTCGTGACGAAGATCCCGCGCTTCGCCTTCGAGAAGTTCCCGGGCGCCAAGCCCGAGCTCACCACCGCGATGAAGTCGGTCGGCGAGGTCATGGCCATCGGCCGCACCTTCCACGAGTCACTCCAGAAGGCGCTCGCCTCGATGGAAACCGGCCTCTCCGGCCTCGACGAGATCGCGATCCCCGGTGCCGCCGAGGACCCCGCCGCGCTGACCAAGGCGCTCAGCCAGCAGACGCCCGACCGGCTCCGCATCATCGCCCAGGCCATGCGCGAGGGCATGACCGACGACCAGATCCAGGCGATCACCAGCTTCGATCCGTGGTTCCTCGCCCGCATCCGCGAAATCGTCGAGGCCGAGGCGACCCTGCGCGAGACCGGCCTGCCCACCGCCGCCGACCCGCTCCGCGCGCTCAAGATGATGGGCTTCTCCGACGCCCGCCTCGCGCACCTGACCGGCACGTCCGAAGAAGACGTCCGCCGCACCCGCCTGCGCGCCGGCGTCACCGCCGTCTTCAAGCGCATCGACACCTGCGCGGCCGAGTTCGAGGCCCAGACCCCCTACATGTATTCGACCTACGAAACCCCCGTCATGGGCGAGGTCGAATGCGAGGCGCGGCCCTCGAAGGCCAAGAAGATCGTCATCCTCGGCGGTGGCCCGAACCGCATCGGCCAGGGAATCGAGTTCGACTATTGCTGCTGCCACGCCTGCTACGCGCTGACCGAGGCGGGCTACGAGACCATCATGGTCAACTGCAACCCCGAGACGGTGTCGACCGACTACGACACCTCCGACCGCCTCTATTTCGAGCCGCTGACCTTCGAGCACGTCATGGAGATCCTGCGCGTCGAGCAGGAGAACGGCACGCTCACGGGCGTCATCGTCCAGTTCGGCGGCCAGACCCCGCTGAAGCTCGCCAACGCGCTCCACCACGCCGGCATCCCGATCCTCGGCACCTCGCCCGACGCGATCGACCTCGCCGAGGACCGCGAACGCTTCCAGGCGCTCGTCACCAGGCTCGGCCTCAAGCAGCCGAAGAACGCCATCGCCCGCTCCGACGCCGAGGCGCTGAAAACGGCCAAGCAGATCGGCTTCCCGCTCGTCATCCGCCCGTCCTACGTGCTCGGCGGCCGCGCGATGGAGATCGTGCGCGACATGGGCCAGCTCGAACGCTACATCCGCGACGCGGTCGTGGTCTCCGGCAAGTCGCCCGTCCTGCTCGACAGCTATCTCGACGGCGCGGTCGAGGTCGATGTCGACGCGCTCTCGGACGGGACCGACGTCCATGTCGCGGGCATCATGCAGCATATCGAGGAGGCCGGCGTCCATTCCGGCGACAGCGCCTGCTCGCTCCCGCCGCACACGCTGCCGCAGGACATCCAGGCCGAGATCATCGCCCAGACCGAGGCGCTCGCCCGCGCGCTCGAGGTCCGCGGCCTGATGAACGTCCAGTTCGCGGTGCAGAAGGGCCAGATCTACCTGATCGAGGTGAACCCGCGCGCCTCGCGCACCGTGCCCTTCGTCGCCAAGGCCACGGACTCGGCCATCGCCTCCATCGCCGCCCGCCTCATGGCCGGCGAGCCACTGTCGAGCTTCCCGCACGCGCCCCGGCAGGAGCCGGTGCCCGACGACGTGCCGATCAAGCTCGCCGACCCGATGAGCCTCGCCGACTTCCGCACCCCGTGGTTCTCGGTGAAAGAGGCCGTCATGCCCTTCGCCCGCTTCCCCGGCGTCGACACGCTGCTCGGCCCCGAGATGCGCTCGACCGGCGAGGTCATGGGATGGGACCGCACCTTCCCCCGCGCCTTCCTCAAGGCGCAGCTCGGCGCCGGCACGAAGCTGCCCGAGAGCGGCACGGTGTTCCTGTCGATCAAGGATGCCGACAAGACGCCCGAACTGGTCGAGGCGGCGCAGATCCTGACCGAACTCGGCCTGACCATCATGGCCACCCGCGGCACCGCCGCCTACCTGTCGGAGCATGGCATCGCGTCCGAGATCGTGAACAAGGCCTATGAAGGCGGCCGGACCATCGTCGATATCATGAAAGATGGCGGCGTGGATCTCGTGCTGAACACCACCGAAGGCCCGCAGGCGATCGAGGACAGCCGCTCGATGCGCAACGTCGCGCTGATGGACAAGATCCCGTATTTCACCACGCTGGCGGCGAGCCACGCCGCGGCGCTGGCGATGAAGGCCGCGCGGGAAGGCGAGCTTGGGGTGAGATCGCTGCAGGCGTAACACGGTCCGCGCCCTAACCGTAGGGTGCGCTTCAGCGCACCAGCCGTCCAGGACCACAATCGACCGAAGCCGCTTCAAGCACCAAGCCACCGCGACGGGGGCGAAAGCCACGTGCCTACCCATAGGTGTCCGCACCCGCCAGCCACGAGATGCGCTGAAGCGCATCCTACACCGCCGCACCGCCCGTAGGGTGCGCTTCAGCGCACCACACGTCCCGAACCGCAGTCTTGCGAGATGGCTGCATAGACGAGGCCGCCGCGCCGGCGGAGAAAGCCACGCGCCTACCCACAGAAGTCCGCACCCGCCAGCCACCAGATCCGCTGAAGCGCATCCTACGCCGCCGCACCGCCCGTAGGGTGCGCTTCAGCGCACCCTGCCTCCCAGGCCAAGGGAAGACACCTCATTCCTTCGTCTGTGCCCCAACCGACCCGCTGGCGATCAAAGCAGTCGCGAACGCTCAAGAAGCGGCCGAACGCTCCAGCCCCAGGATGCGCAGCCGCATAGCCCGCGCCCCATGCCGTCCCGTAGGGTGCGCTTCAGCGCACCGGATCAGGGCCAGCCGACACGCGCCAGAGGCCCCCGCACCGTCACGGCCGGATCGCCTCGACCTCCGCGTCGCTGAAATCCACCGCGCGCAGCACGACCCCGCAGGTCGACTCGAGGTCCGGGCTCCGCGCCGCGATCTCCCCGGCGAGTCCCTCCGTGATCGTCGCGAATTCCCCGGCCTCGACCGTCTCGGCCTGCGCCCGCAGCGCCGACTCGACCACCGGCGCGAGCCGCTGACCCGCGATCTCGCGGTCGCCGCCGAAGCAGGCGTCGAAGCGCGTCTCGTCGACCATGTCCCAGGTCGCCGCCACGCCCGCGATGCGCACCTGCACCCGGTCACCCGTCATCACCCGGAACTCGGGCAGGTCCGTCCGTTCGGCGCCCGGGTCGCCCTCCGTCTCGGGCACGGAGATCACCAGGTCGGCGGCCGGGGCGGGCTCGGGCTCGGGCGGCGGGGCGCAGTCGCCCTCGGCCAGCACGCGCCGTAATTGCAGCCCCGGCGGCATCCGGTCCTCCAGCTGCGCCTGCAGGACCGTCGCCACGATCTCGCGCGGATCGCCGGCCGAGGCCGGCACGGCCTCGAGGCCCGCAATGGCCGCCCGCGCCGCCTCGGACAGCGAGGCGGGCATTTCGCTGACCGCGCCGCCTTCGTGATAAGCGGCCACGTCACTGACGCCGGTGACGACCGACACGTCGAGCCTGCAACCCGCCACGTCCACGCCCTGCAGCAGCGCGTGCTGCGTCTCCAGCTGCGCGGGGTAGATCGAGACCGCTTCGACCAGCGGGATGTGCCAGTGCATCCCCGGCTCCAGCACCCGGTCGACCGTGCCGTCCCGGACGACAACGGCCTGTTCCGCGGGCCCGACCCGGACCGCTGCGGCCCACAGCGCGACACCAAGGCCGAAGACGACGATAAGAAGGAACAGAATGCGTTTCATGCCTCTGTCCTAGCCGCGCGGCGCGGCGATGTCACGGCGTCCGGCGACCGTCGCGCCGCGCTTTGAACGCGGCGAGATCGGCTTCGGTCTCGCCCCAGTCGGGGCGATCGTCGTCGGCCGTCATCTGCGCCTTCATCTCCTCGGTCGTCTCCTCGCCCCTGAGCAGCCCGCGCAGCTTCATGTGCATGAAGCCACGCAACACCTGGTTGATCCGCGGCTGGTAGCCCGGACCCATCGACTTGAAGAACTTCACCACGTCCGCGTCGAGCGACAGCGACACCCGGACCTTGGCCGACCGCTTCTCGGCCGCGATCTCGTGCCAGGCCGAGGGGATGCGCTGTTCGCGGTAGATCGTGTGATGCATGTCCCACTCGAACCGTCTTAGAGCATCCATCATGTAGTAATGGTTAACGCGCTCGGTTTTCGTCTTGGGCGGGTCGAATTCCATCCGGGCCTCCGTTCTGGGGGCCTGCAGGATCGGGCAAATTGGTTAACATCGCGTCGACGGCGCGGAGGCATACCGGAACCCATACTGAAAGGCATACCGGTTCCATCATCGCGGAATCCGGGCCGTCGGGCGGTCGTTAACGCCCGTGCCAGGGCATCACGCGGCCCGTCACGCCTTCCCATTTGCCCACGCCCAGCACGCGGTCGGGGTTGGTCGGCGGCGGCATCTCCACGCCCTCGAGCCGGGCGAATCCGAACCGCCCGTAATACGGCGCGTCGCCCACCAGAAGAACCCGCGGCCAGCGCAATTCCCACGCTTTTTCAAGGCTTTCCCGGATCAGCCGCGCGGCCAGCCCCTCGCCCTGCCGGGTCGGGTGGACGGCTACGGGGCCCAGCAGCAGCGCCTCGGACCGGCCGATGCGCACGGGCCAGTAGCGGATCGCGCCGGCGAGGATGCCGTCCGGGTCGCGCGCCACGAGGCAGAGCGCGCCCACCGGCGCCACCCCGTCCCGCAGCCGATAGGACGACAACGCCGTCCGCCCCGGCGCGAAACAGAGGTCGTACAGTGCCTCGACCTCCCACCAATCCTTTGTTTCCTCACGGGAAATCTCGTACATGCGCCCGGTCCGCCGCGACTGGATTATTGGCTAGCACGGGGCTATGTGAAGCACAAACGGAGGGACCATGTTCTATCGACCCGAAGACGGCCACGGCCTGCCGCACAACCCGTTCAACGCCATCGTCACCCCGCGTCCGATCGGCTGGATCTCGACCCGCGACGCGCAGGGCCGCGACAACCTCGCGCCCTATTCCTTCTTCAACGCCGTCGCCTACACGCCGCCGCAGGTGATGTTCGCCTCGACCGGCTCCAAGCCCGACCGCGGCGACACCAAGGACAGCGTCGCCCAGATCCGCGAGACAGGCGTTTTCTGTGTGAATACGGTGTCTTACGACCTGCGCGATGTGATGAACCAAAGCTCGGGCCCGTGGGACGCGCATGATGACGAATTCGCCCGCGCCGGGCTGGAAAAGGCACAGTGCGAGACGATCGACTGCCCCCGGGTCGTCGCCGCGCCGGCCAGCCTCGAATGCCGCATGACCCAGGTCGTGCAGCTTGAAGGCAAGTCGAATTTCCTCGTCCTCGGCGTGGTGACCGGCGTGCATATCCGCGAGGAATTCCTGCACGAAGGCCGCTTCGATCTGACCCGCGTCCAGCCCCTCACCCGGCTCGGCTATCGCGATTACGGCGTCATCCGCGAGCTGTTCGAACTCCGACGCCCCGGCGAGTGACGGATTATTAACCTTCCCCTGCCATATTGAGACCCGTGCCCGCCCCGGATAGCGTTCGGGGGACATCTCGCAGGGGGCGCGCATGGACAGAATGATCGGGGTCATCGGCGGCTCTGGCGTCTACGAGATCGACGGGCTCGACGATGCCCGCTGGCTCGAGATCGACAGCCCGTTCGGAAAACCCTCCGACGCGATCCTCACCGGGACGCTTCAGGGCACCAGGATGGCCTTCCTGCCGCGCCACGGCCGCGGTCACGTGCATTCGCCGACCAGCATCCCCTACCGCGCCAATATCGACGCGCTCAAACGTCTCGGCGTCACCGACATCCTCTCCGTCTCGGCCTGTGGATCGTTCCGCGACCACATGGCCCCGGGCGATTTCGTGCGCGTCGACCAGTTCATCGACCGTACCTTTGCCCGGGAGAAATCGTTTTTCGGGCAGGGGCTTGTCGCCCATGTTTCGATGGCCGAGCCGACCTGCGCGCGGCTCGGGGCAGCGGCGGCCGAGGCCGCGCGGGCGACCGGCGTCACGGTCCATGACGGCGGCACCTACCTCGCCATGGAAGGCCCGCAATTCTCCTCGATCGCCGAAAGCGTGATGTACCGCGAGGCCTGGGGCGCCGACGTGATCGGCATGACCAACATGCCCGAGGCCAAGCTCGCCCGCGAGGCCGAAATCTGCTACGCCACGCTCGCCATGGTCACCGACTACGACAGCTGGCACGAGGGCCATGGCACCGTCGACATCTCCGCGATCATCGCCGTGCTCGGCGCGAATGCCGAGGCCGCCCGCGGGACCGTGCGCGGCCTGCCGGCGCGTCTGGGGGCACATGCGCCCTGCCCGCATGGCTGCGACCGCGCGCTCGACCACGCGATCCTCACCGCGCCCGACCGCCGCGACAAGGCGATGCTCGAAAAGCTCGACGCGGTTGCCGGCCGGGTCCTGGGCTGAGCCGCCACA
Organism: Rhodobacterales bacterium HKCCE3408; assembly: GCA_015689705.1. Taxonomy (GTDB): domain Bacteria; phylum Pseudomonadota; class Alphaproteobacteria; order Rhodobacterales; family Rhodobacteraceae; genus HKCCE3408. Next base: position 7,724 of record WVSN01000011.1, on the reverse strand, counting down.
GCGCACGCCGCTTGCGCCAACAGGCGCTTGATTTGCGGGACCCGCTGCCGCAACCCTGAGACCATGCTGACCCGTCGCGCCTTCCTTGCCGGATTGCTGCCTGCGCCGCTCGCCGCGCAGGAATACATCTCCGTGGACGGGCCGATCAGCGACGAGGATTTCTACCGCCTGGTCTCCTGCGCCGCGCCACCGGGCGGTGCCTGCGCCAAGCCCGTCGTGCGCTGGCCCGATCCGCAGCGCCTGACGCTGCGCACCGGGATCGCCTGGGCCAGCCCGCGCTTCCCGGCCTACAAGCTCGACCTCGTCGATCAGGCGCTCGATCACGCGGTCGAGGAGGTGAACGGCACCGGCGCGCATCTCTGGCTCGAACGGCACTATGCCGGGCCATTCGACATTCCGCTCTACCTCGTCGACACGCCGGTCGGCGGGCTGATCGAGGGCACCGGCAACAGCCAGATCGACGGCGCCGAAATGGCGATCGGGCGGGTGGTGATCCGGTCGCGCGGGGCGGCCATCGTCTCGGCCGCCATCGCCATCAGCATGGACATCTCCCGGCGCGAGATCAGCTCGGTCGTGCTGGAGGAACTGGTGCAGGCGCTCGGCCTGCCGACCGATATCGAGGCCGAGGCATACGACCGCTCGATCTTCTCCGAGAACAGCAATTCCGCGGTCTGGCTGCGTGGCCAGGACGCCGAGGCGCTCCGCCGTCATTATCCCTGGCCCTGAGGGGGCGACATGCTCGACCACAAGCCGATCGAGGCGTACATCCGCACCATTCCGGACTTCCCCAAGCCCGGCATCCTGTTCCGTGACGTGACCACGCTGTTTGCCGATCCGCGCGGGTTCCGTCAGGCGGTCGACCAGCTTCTCGCGCCTTTCGTCGGCCAGCGGATCGACAAGGTCGCCGGTCTCGAGGCACGCGGCTTCATCCTCGGCGGCGCGGTGGCGCATCAGCTGTCGAAGGGGTTCGTGCCGATCCGCAAGAAGGGCAAGCTGCCGGCGCAGACCATCGCCCAGGATTACGTGCTTGAATACGGCACCGCGACGATGGAGCTGCACGACGACGCCATCACCGCCGGTGAGCGTGTGCTGCTGGTCGACGATCTGCTCGCAACGGGCGGCACGGCCGAGGCCGGCATCAAGCTGATCGAACGGCTCGGCGGCGAGGTGGTCGGCTGCGCCTTCGTCATCGACCTGCCCGACCTCGGTGGCCGGGCGAAACTCGAAGCGATGGGCATGGCCGTCCACGCGCTCTGCGCCTTCGACGGCGACTGACGCACAATCCGTCGATTTCGATGGTTTTGTTTACCGCCCGTTAACCGACTTCGAGCAAAGGTGGTCTCGTCCGCTGGACATCTGTTGCTTGAAGTCAAAGGCGTGGGGTTCGTTCTCCCCCCAATGGAACGGTCAGTACCTCGCTCTCGACGCGGCGCGCCCCGGCAGCTATGGCTGATGCCGGGGCCGCTTGCTGGAACTGGTAGACAGACCGGACTTAAAATCCGAGGCCTTCGGGCGTGCGGGTTCGATCCCCGCAGCGGCCACCACCCAAGCCCCGACATTCGCGCACAAAGAAAAACGCGCCCTGTGACGGGCGCGCTTTTTTCCGGAAATCCGAATGTGGTCAGGCCGCTTCCGCAGCCTCGGCCAGCATTCGACGCTCACTTTCTTCGCGGCTGAGCGCCACAGAGGTCCGCACGCCGTTGGCGACGAACTTCATCAGGCCTTCCACCACCCGTTCGTTCGGGTCGATGCCGGCACAGCTCAGCACTTCCCGGCCGTCCCGCGACCGTGCCCACCGGGCAATCTGGTCCGGACCGTTGCCGTACTTCTTGTCGTCTGCGATGGCATCATCCAGTGCCGCCAGCACCACGGCGGCGAAAAGCTTCCGCGCGCGTTGCCCTTGTTCAAAGTTGTAGGCGGTGCCATCAACGAAATCCCGCATTTCGTCGTCCTTTTTTTGCTCTTGCGTTTTCTGGCGTGGCGGCCGTTATGCCCACAAACCTCCCGATTCTGTGTTGCGATTATTGCATGGCTGTATTGCCATCACAACATACCGCCCGGCAAAGCGACACCGTACCGGGTGTATTGCCACCCATCCAAGCGCCAGATATAGGTCGGGTCGAAAATGCTGCAAGGGCACAAGGGCCAAACGACCATGCCGAAGATCAATGGAAACGAGATTCGCCCGGGAAATGTGCTCGAGCACAACGGCGGTCTGTGGGCGGCGGTGAAGGTCGATCACGTCAAGCCGGGCAAGGGCGGCGCCTTCGCTCAGGTGGAGATGCGGAATCTGCGTAACGGCTCGAAACTAAACGAACGTTTCCGCTCGGCCGACAAGGTCGAACGCGTCCGGCTGGAGCAGAAAGACCAGCAATTCCTGTACGAGACCGACGGGATGCTCGTCTTCATGGATGCCGAAACCTACGAGCAGATCGAACTTCCGGCAGAACTTCTTGGCGACCGGCGGCCTTTTCTTCAGGACGGCATGACGATCCTGGTGGAATTCTACGAGTCCGAGGCGCTGAACGCGACGCTGCCGCAAAAGGTGACCTGCAAGGTCGTGGAGACCGAACCGGTGGTGAAGGGCCAGACCGCGGCCAACAGCTTCAAGCCGGCGATCCTCGACAACGGTGTGAAGGTGATGGTCCCGCCCTTCGTCGGGCCGGACGAGGACATCATCGTGAACACCGAGACGATGGAATATTCCGAACGCGCCTGAGCGGCGGCGGGCAGATCAGCGCCCGCCCGACCACGGCCCCCGCCCGCCGGTCCTGCGGCCGACGCGGGGAACGCGCGTGATTGCGCCGGCGGGCCGCTGGCGCACGGTCGGCACGCGGGAATAATGCGCCTCGGCATGGGGCGGCAGGCCGTGGGTCCGCGCCCACCAGGCCGGTCCGCCACGCCTCAGCCAGACCGGCATCAGCAGCGCCGCGCCAGCGATGAAACCGCCGGCATGGGCCCAGTAGGCAATGCCGCCACCGGCCGCGTCCGTGGCGACGCCGCTGGTGACCTGGATGAGGAACCACAGCCCGAGCATGATCCAGGCCGGCACAGTGACGATCCGGAAGATCACCACGAGGATGATCAGGATGTCGATCCGGGCGCGCGGGAACATCAGGAGATAGCCGCCCATCACGCCGGCGATCGCGCCCGAGGCGCCGACGACCGGCACGCCCGAGGCCGGGTCGACGAAGGTCTGACCAAGCGCCGCGGCGACGCCACAGGCGAGGTAGAAGGCGAGAAAGCCGACATGGCCGAGCAGGTCCTCGACGTTGTCGCCGAAGATGTAGAGAAAGAGCATGTTCCCAAGGAGATGCATCCACCCGCCGTGCAGGAACATCGAGGTGACGAGCGTGTGCGTATCGATGCCGCGCGCGACCTCAGCCGGGACCAGCGCCCAGGCGTCGAAGAAGCCCATCAGCGCCCGCTCGTCGCCCGCCATCTGCGGGTAATACAGCAGGAACACGACCACGTTGACCGCGATCAGTGCCCAGGTGACGACGGGGGTCCGGTCTGACGGGTTGTGGTCGCGGATCGGGAACATGATCTGAAGATGCCCCCGATCGGCGGGTAATCAAGCGATGCCGTGCCGCGCTATTCGAATTCCTCGGCGGCGAGGGCGAGCCGGATTTCGCGGCGGACCATCTTGCGGACGTTGCGCGTGATCCGCTGGCCAAGCGCGCCCTGCAGCTCTTCGCGGACGACCTGCGAGATCAGGTCGCGCAGCGCCTCTTCGTCGAGGACGCTGAGCTCCTCGTCGTCATCGGCATCGAAGCCCTCGTCCGCGATCCCGCCCACATGGGCGGGCGTGGGACGCGGTGCGGATCCTTCGGCGGCCCGGAGCGGGCTCCGGTCGCGGTGGAGTGCGCGCGAGAAGAACGGCTGCGGCGCGTCATCGTCGTCGTCCTCGCCGTCATCTTCGTCATTCTCGTCGGTCGTCGCGGGGGCAACTCCGCGGGCCGAGCGCATGGCGGCGATGTCCATGGCGGCCCGGCTGCCTGCATCGTCCGGCCAGTCCGTGTCGCCGGTCTCGGCCTCGAAATCACCGGTGGGCGGATAGATCGCGGCGGCGGGTTCGGCCTCGGGCTCCTCGATGGCCAGATCCGCCTCAGGGGATGTCTCCTCGGCCATCAGATCCGCTTCGGCTTCGGCGCGGTCGTCGTCCTCGTCCGTCGGCACGTCGAGTTCGTCACCGCCGGCGAATGCCATGTACGGCTCTGCATCGGCGTCGACTTCCGTCTCGGCGTCGGACGCGGGCTCAACACCAGCCTCAGCTTCTGCTTCTGCCTCAGCCTCTTCTTCCGCCTCCACTTCTGCTTCTGCGTCTGCGTCTGCTTCTGCTTCAGCTTCTGCTTCCGCTTCCGCTTCCGCTTCCGCTTCCGCTTCCGCTTCCGCTTCCGCTTCCGCTTCCGCTTCTTCGAAGATTGCCTCCGGAGCCGCCTCTTCCGCGACGTCCGATTCAGCTTCCTCTGCCTGAGCGGTCTCGTCCGCAGTAATCTCGTCGTCCCCGGCCTCCGGCTCCGACTCGTCGGCCACCGCCATGTCGTCGGCGGCGGTGTCGTACTCTTTCGTCTCCTCGGCGTCCGCGCTCTCGTACCCGGTGTCGGCCACCGCTTCGGCGACCGCGTCGGCCAGGTCGGGCGCTTCGTCTTCCTGCTCGTCCTCGGAGTCGTCGGACCAGTCGAAGGTCACGACGGACAGGTGCGGCGGACCGCCTTCGGGACGGTCTTCGCGGCGCGGAGCAGCGGAGCCGTCACGCGGCATCTCGCCCGTCAGGGCGGACAGGCCGAACCGGTCGGCCGACCGCTCTCCGGCGGCTGCGAGGTCATCCTCGTGTTCGTGCGACTCGTCCTCGTCGGCGATGTGTTCCGCCACGAAGTCGTCGGCCGCGTCTTCTGCGTCCTCGGCCGTATCCTCGGCGATGATATCGTCCCCCAACTCTGCGGACTCGGCAGTCTCTTCAACGGCCTCCGGGGAGTCGTCTGCTGGCGCCGCGTCCTCTTCAGGCGAGGTCTCGGCCAGCGCATCTTCCTCCCATTCCGCCTCGGCCGCGTTGATGCCGATGGTCAGGTAAGGATCTTCGGGGTCGGCGACGCGCAGGGCCGGCGTCAGCACGAGCCGGTCGGGCGACGTGTCGACGCGCGGCGCGACCGGAGTGTCCGACACGAGCCGGCGGATCGAAGACAGCACATCCTCGATATCGTCGTTCTTCGCGGCACCTGACATGACGAGCGTCTCCTTCATCGTGAAACCGGCCAGCGGTTCCCCCCCACGAATGATGTCGCGCGAGGATACCTGTGGCGACTCTCAGACACAATGGACCGGAGAAACGGGGCGATTATTGGACATCCGCGGGGAAGTCCCGTTAGTTTCGACCCAGTCTGTCGAGAACTGCATCGAGGCGTTCGCCCTGTTCGCTCGGGATGCGCGCCGGACCGTTGGCGAACGTGTCGTAATAGGCTTCGGGGTCGTATTCCGGCACCGGCAGGTTCAGGTGATCGACCGTCAGAAGCCCCATCGCGGACAGCGCCTGGTAAGCCGAAACGTACAGATCGGCCTGAGCGGTAATCCGCCCGATCCGCGCATCCAGCGCATCCTGTTCGGCGTCGAGCACGTCGAGCGTGGTGCGCGCGCCAAGCTCGGCTTCCTGCCGCACGCTCTCGAGCGCAAGCTCGGCGGCGCGGATCTGCTGTTCGGACGCCTGGATCTGCGCATTCGCGATCCGAAGCCGGGCATAGGCGTTCCCGACCGACTGGAGAACCGCGCGGACCTGCTGGTTCAGCTGCGCCTGCGTGGCCGCCAGCGTCGCGATCGCGATCCGCTCGAGCGAGAAAAGCTGGCCGCCGCGATAGATCGGCTGAGACAGGTTCAGGCTGAACGTCGTGCCGTAGCCGGCACCGGCGCCGCCATAGGTTTCACCGGTGGTTGCACGGAGAGAGACCGTCGGTCCGTAATCCGTCCGCGCCGCGGCGAGCGACAATTCATCCGCGCGCGACTGGTGCTGAAGTTGCCGGATCGCCGGGTGGGTGTTCCGGGCGATGTTGTCGGCAGCCGATTCCTGCTGCGGCAGGTCGGGCAGCGCGCCCGGACCACCGGCCCCGCCCGGCCGTTCGCCGACGGCGATGATGAAGAGTTCCTCGGATATCTCGAGCTGACCGCGCGCTCCGGCCAGTGCCGAGATCGCGCCGGCGAGCGATGCTTCGGCCTGCGCGACGGAGGTGCGGACATCGGCGCCGGCATCGAACCGGTCCTGTGCCGCACGAAGCTGTTCGCGCAAGACGCGGACGTTCGATTCCCGGACCTGCACGACCTGAATGTCGCGCCAGACGTTCACGTAGGCGGTGACGGCGTTCAGCAGGATCTGCTGCTCGATCCCGACAAGCCCCGCACGCGCCGACAGCACCTGTTCGCGCGCGGCCTCGGCCAGAAGCTCCGTGCCGCCGCCATCCCACACCAGCAGGTCGGCGACGAGATTGAGCGAAGAGACCGCGCCGTCCGTCTGGGACGTGCTGTTGTAGTTCGACGAGGCGGTGAAGGTGAAGATCGGGCGCAGGCCGGCGAGCTGCTGCGCCACGCCTTCGTCCTGGATCCGGAGGAGATAGCGATTCTGCTCGAGGATATCGGAGTTGCGATAGGCCGCGACCATCGCATCGCGCAGCGTGTAGGCACCGGCCGAGCCCGCCCCGAGTAGCAGCGCCGCCAGGCAGGCCGCCAGTGTCGCAAATCGCATGTGGATGACCCCCGCGTCCCGTCCGTTCAGAATGTGAAGCTCGGCGCGCGGGCAAATCCCGGCAGAACCGGCGCCGTCGCGTTGAATTCCATGCGCCAGCTGACCCGGCCCGCGGCCTTCACGCCGACCCGCACCTCGCCAAGCTCGCGGTCCATGAAGATCGCGGCGATCCGGCCGTCTTCCTTGAGCTGGTCGGTCAGCGCCTCGGGCACGACCTCGACCCCGCCCTCGACGAGGATGGCGTCATACGGCGCGTTCTTGGCCCGGCCTTCGGTCAGCGGGCCGCGGACGAGCACGGCGTTGTCGACGCTCTCGGCGTTCAGCGCGGTCTCGGCCTCGTCGGCGAGGTCCTCGTCCTCCTCGACCGCGACGACGGCCTCGGCCATGTGGGCCAGGACCGCGGCGCCGTAGCCCGTTCCCGCACCGACGACGAGCACGAGGTCGGTCGGCTTGATCTCGAGCGCGTCGAGCATCTTGGCAAGCGTCCGAGGCTCGAGCATGACGCGCCCGCGGCCAAGCGCGATGGGCGCGCCGGCATAGGCGACGTCGCGTGCGGCGGCCGGCACGTATACCTCGCGCGGGACCGACAGCATCGCGTCGATGATGGGAAACTTGGTCACGTCCGATGGCCGGACCTGAGTGTCCACCATCGTGACACGCCGTGCGGAGAAGTCTGCCATGAAACTGAACCGGTGCGTCTGGTTTTCAGATTTGATGGCATGAAAGACCGGCCCGCGCAACCGACGACGGCCCGATCCGGGCGGTGGGTCGCATCGGACACGCCCCGGGTCCGAACCAGCCGCCGACGCCACAGAATGTCCATGATCTTGGGCCCTATCCGTGAGACAACGAGCGCGCGGAACCCAGAGGAGAGCCCGCGACATGGTGGTGCCCTTCCACGTCACCGAAATGCTGCGGCGCGTGCGCGCGAGATTCGCCACCGACGGCGCCGGGCCCGATCTCGCGCCGCGGCCCGGCGCGCCCGCGGCCTTCC
>WVSN01000010.1 GCA_015689705.1 Rhodobacterales bacterium HKCCE3408 | reverse complement strand
GCGCAGGCGCACCGCCACCGCGCTGCGGCTTGGCCGCGGCGGCTTCGGCGGCAGCCGGATCGGGCTGCGCGGCCTCCTCGGCCTTGGCCGGGGCTTTCTTCTTCTCGTCTTCCTCGCGCTTGCGGCGCTCGTCTTCCTCGGCCTTGGCCTTCAGCGCCTCTTCGCGCTCACGCTCTTCGCGCTCCTTGGCCTCGGCCTCGGCGCGGCGGCGTTCCCGCTCGGCTTCGCGTTCCTTCTCCTCGGCTTCACGGCGCGCGGCATCCTCGGCCTCCTGGGCCTTGGCTGCCTGCAGCGCTTTCAGCCGGCGCTCGAGTTCCGCATCGGAGACACCCTTCGGCCGCGGTGCGCCCTCGGCGTTCTGCGCCGCCGCGGTCTGCTGGCCGGGCTTCGGAACCATCACGCGCTTGCGCTTGGTCTCGACGACGACGCTCTTGGTGCGCCCGCGCGAGAAGCTCTGGTTCACGCGGCCGGCGCGGGCGCCGCCCGAAAGGCCCAGGGGTTTCTTTCCGTCCTGATCGCTCATGCGTTCCTTTAGTCCTTCCCGGCGGTCGTCCCGCCGTCTGCGCCGCCGCCCGATATCCGCAGGCCCTGCAGCTTCGCGGCGGTCTCTACAACACGATCTGCGAGTCCGCCAGCGGCAAGCGCGCCATGTATCACACTTTGGCGTCCGAATGCCAAACCCAATTCGGACGCGGTCAAACAGCCGAAATACCGGGCCCCCGTGGGCGTCCAGAGTTTCGATTTTCCCCGCACCGACCCGTCCGAGGCCTGCAGGAGAACCCGGACCTTACGGCCGCCGGCAAGCCAGTCCTTGACCTTCTCGAACCCGGCCACTGCCTCGCCCGCCTTCCGCGCCAGAGCGACCAGGTCGGTGACCCGGCGCGCCAGCATCGCCTCGACGGTCCCGGCAAGATCGGCAGGCACCGTCACGGGCATTTTCGCCGCACGGGCGAACAGGCCCTTCCTGGCGGCTGTCCCGATCGCCTCGGCATCGGCGGTGACCCAGATGCCCCGGCCCGGCAGCCGTTCCAGAACATCCGGTACGATCTCGCCCTCGGGTCCGACGACGAACCGCACGAGACCCGGCTTCGGCCCGGTCTCGCCGGTCACGATGCAGCGCCTTTCAGGCTCCGCTCTGTCTTTCGTCCTGCCGCCGCGCGACATACCGGGATCCGGGGCGCATCAGGCCCCGGCCTCCTCTGCGGCTTCGGCGGCAGCGGCCTCGGACTCGGCGGCGGCCTTCGCCTCCAGTTCCTCGATGGTCACCCATCCAAGCTGCAGACGCGCGGTCATCACCATGTTCTGCGCTTCCTCGAGGCTGACGTCGAACTTCTCGAGCACGCCGTCATCCTTGACCCGTTCGCCGTCGACCGTGGTCCAGCCTCCGGCAAGCTCCCAGTCCGCGCAGGTCGCGAAGTCTTCCAGCGTTTTCACGCCATCCTGGGCAAGGGCCACAAGCATCTGGGGGGTGAGCCCCTCGAAGTCAATGAGGCTCTGTTCCACGCCGAGCGCCTTGGCTTCCTCGAGCGCCTTGGCGTTCTGGGCGTCGATATAGTCGCGGGCCCGGGCCTGAAGCTCTTCGGCGGTGCTTTCGTCCACGCCGTCGATCACCAGAAGCTCGTCCATCTCGACATAGGCGACCTCTTCGAGCGAGGTGAAGCCCTCGGCCACCAGAAGCTGGGCGAAGAACTCGTCGAGATCGAGCGCCTCCATGAACATGTTCGTCCGTTCGGCGAACTCGGCCTGGCGGCGGGCGCTTTCCTCTTCCTCGGTCAGGATGTCGATATCGAGCCCGGTGAGCTGGCTGGCCAGCCGCACGTTCTGACCGCGACGGCCGATGGCCAGCGACAGCTGCTCTTCCGGCACGACGACCTCGATCCGCTCGGCATCCTCGTCGAGGACGACCTTCGTCACCTCGGCCGGTTGCAGCGCGTTCACCAGGAAGGTCGGCGCATCCTCGTTCCACGGGATGATGTCGATCTTCTCGCCCTGAAGCTCGTTCACCACGGCCTGCACACGGCTGCCGCGCATACCGACGCAGGCCCCGACCGGGTCGATCGAGTTGTCATAGGAGATCACGGCGATCTTCGCGCGCGACCCCGGGTCACGGGCCACGGCCTTGATCTCGATGATGCCGTCGTAGATTTCCGGCACTTCCATCTTGAACAGCTCGGCCATGAACTCGGGCGCGGTCCGCGACAGGAAGATCTGCGGCCCGCGGGTCTCGCGGCGCACGTCCTTGATGTAGCAGCGGATGCGGTCGTTCGGGCGATAGCTCTCGCGGCCGATCTTCTCGTTCCGGCGCAGCACGCCTTCGCCCCGCCCGATATCGACGATGACGTTGCCGTATTCCTCGCGCTTGACGACGCCGTTGATGATCGTGCCGGCGCGGTCCTTGAATTCCTCGTACTGCCGGTCACGCTCGGCCTCGCGGACCTTCTGCAGGATGACCTGCTTCGCCGACTGCGCCGCGATCCGGCCCATGTCGACGGGCGGCACGGCCTCGTAGAAGGCGTCGCCGATCTGCGGCTCGCCGGCCGTGGCGGGGTCGATCTTCTTGCCCTCGCGCAGCCAGTATTCGTCGCGGCCGTCCAGCGCCGGCTTGAAGTAGACCTTCGCCTGCTCCGGGGTCATCTCGGCCTTCTCGTTCTCCAGTTCCTCGGGATCGACCACGGTCCGAACCCGGGTAAAGCTCGCCCGGCCCGTCTTGCGGTCGATCGCGACATGGATGTCGAGATCCGCGCCGTAGCGCGACTTCGCGGCCCGGGCGAGGCTCTCTTCCATCGCCTCGATCACGAGGCCAGGGTCGATCATCTTCTCGCGGGCAACGGCCTCGGCCGTCTGCAACAGTTCAAGCTGGTTGGCAGAAGTAATTGCCATCTTCTCAGTCCTCCGCCTGTTCCGGCTCTTCTTCGATATCGTCGTATTTCGTCTCGTCGATGAGGCCCGCCGCCTTACGCTGGCGCAGCATCTCCTTCACGAGCTCGTCGGTCATGACCAGCTTCGCATCGCTCAGCCAGTCGAATTTCAGGCCCACGGTGCCCTCGTCGAGATTGACGAGCACCTCGTCGCCCTCGGTCCCGGCCAGCACGCCGCGAAAGCGCTTGCGGCCGTCGATCAGCTCCGCCGTCTCCAGCTTCGCGTCCCAGCCTTCCCAGGTGTCGAAATCCTTCAGCCGCGTCAGCGGCCGGTCGATCCCGGGGCTCGAGACCTCGAGCGTATAGGCATCCTCGAGCGGGTCCTCGACATCCAGCACGGCCGAAACCGCGTTCGAGATCTCGGCGCATTCGTCCACGTCGATGCTGCCATCCGGCCGCTCGGCCATGATCTGAAGCGTCTTCGTCTGCCCGCCCATCAGGCGGATCCGCACGACTTCGAATCCCATCCCCTCGATGACGGGGATCAGGATTTCCGCCATCCGGCGGTCGATCGAGGTCTTTGCGACGAGATCAGCCAAAAGTCTGTTCCAAAAACAAAAAAACGGGCCAGCGGCCCGTTGCATTTTCCGGTGGTGCCCTCCGGTGTGGACCCGGCGGCTCCGCTGTTGAGCGGCATATAGGGGGAATCGGGGGGCTGTGCAAGCGTCAGCCGCACTCGACCCCGACGATCCGGTCGTCCTCGTCGAGAACGAAGTTCAGACGGTCCGGCCGGAAGTCCAGCGTGACCGCCGTATCGGGCCCGACCACGCGCATCGGCGCCTCCAGCTCCAGCAGCCGGGCAATCTCTCCGCTCTGGCCGACCAGGATGCGGTAATCGCCCGCGCCGCAGGTGTCGGCCAGTTCCACCTCGGGCGCAGGCGGCATCTCCGTGCCTTCGTCGGGCACGATCTCCTGCGCGACCGCGGCAATTGGCAACAGGAACAGGATCAGGGCCAGGCTGCGCATCGTCTCTCCTCCGCATGGCAGTCCCTGCAAGATCGGACCGGACCGCCCGTGCTTCAAGGTGCCATCGGGCAGGCTCCTCCGTTGCATTGGCCTGCCGATTGGTCGAAGGTTGGCCAAGACCATAACGAGGGAGGGTTCAATCATGCGCACCCGCGCCGCCGTCGCCACCGCCGCCGGAAAACCGCTGGAAATCATGGATGTGAACCTCGACGGCCCGAAGGCGGGCGAGGTCATGGTCGAGCTCAAGGCCACCGGCATCTGCCACACCGACGAATTCACGCTGTCGGGCGCGGACCCCGAGGGGCTCTTCCCGGCGATCCTCGGGCATGAGGGCGCGGGCGTCGTGGTCGAGGTCGGCGAAGGCGTGAAAAGCCTCAAGAAGGGCGACCACGTCATCCCGCTCTACACGCCGGAATGCCGCGAATGCTATTCCTGCCAGTCCGGCAAGACGAACCTCTGCACCTCGATCCGCGCGACCCAGGGCCAGGGCGTCATGCCCGACGGCACCTCGCGCTTCACGACGACGGACGGCGACCCGATCCTGCATTACATGGGCTGTTCGACCTTCTCGAACCACACCGTGATGCCCGAGATCGCGCTCGCGAAAATCCGCGACGACGCGCCCTTCGACAAGGTCTGCTATATCGGCTGCGGCGTCACCACGGGCATCGGCGCGGTCATCAACACCGCCAAGGTCGAGATCGGGTCCACCGCCATCGTCTTCGGCCTTGGCGGGATCGGTCTGAACGTGATCCAGGGCCTGCGTCTTGCCGGGGCCGACATGATCATCGGCGTCGACGTGAATCCCGGCAAGAAGGCCATGGCCGAGCATTTCGGCATGACCCATTTCGTGAACCCCAAGGAGGTCGAGGGCGATCTCGTCCCCTATCTCACAAACCTGACCAAGCGCCGGAACGACCATATCGGCGGGGCCGACTACACATTCGACGCGACCGGCAACGTGCAAGTTATGCGCGCGGCGCTGGAATCGGCCCATCGCGGCTGGGGCAAGTCGGTCATCATCGGCGTCGCGCCCGCCGGGGCCGAGATCGCGACGCGTCCCTTCCAGCTCGTGACCGGCCGCCAGTGGCTCGGCACGGCGTTCGGCGGCGCCAAGGGCCGCACCGACGTGCCCAAGATCGTCGACTGGTACATGGACGGAAAGATCGAGATCGACCCGATGATCACGCATACGCTCAAGCTCGACGACATCAACGAGGGCTTCGACCTGATGCATGCCGGCAAGTCGATCCGGAGCGTGGTGGTGTATTGAAGTGCGCCGTCGGTCTGGTGCTGGCGCTGGCCTTGCCGGCCCGGGCCGAGGACATCGTCTATGATGGCGGCGGGACCACGGGACCGCTCGCCTTCGCGACGGACACCGCCCAGGTCACCTTCGCGCCGCAGGATATCGCCGAGGCGGCGCCCCTGTTCGGCGACGGCGGTCCCAGCCTCCGGCTGCGCCTGACCGGGCCGGCCACAAGGGCGCTCTACGCCTTCAGCCTGCAATCCCTCGGCCAGAGCGTCAGCCTGTCCGTCTGCGGAGAGACCCTGTTCCCCGCCCTCCTGCCGCGTCCGATCGAGAGCGGAGAGGTTGCCGTCCCGGTCGAGAGCCTCGGCTCGGCGACGTGGTATGCCCGCGTTCTGTCGGGGGAATTTCCCTGCACGGGATCCGAATGACCGACCCCGTCTCCGACACCCGCGCCATGATCGCCGGCATGGCGCCGCATCTGAACGAGGCGCACTACGTCTACGCCGTCTCCGAAGATCCGCGCCTCGCCGGCCACGCCTTCGCCGTCATCCGCGAAGAGGAGGGCACGACCCTGATCCTGCCCGAACCGCTCGCCGCGGCCGAGGGCGTGGCGGGCTCAGGCCCGATGTGCTGCATCACGCTCATGGTCCATTCCGCGCTCGAGGGCGTCGGGCTGACGGCGGCGGTGTCGGGCGCTTTGGCCGAGGCGAACATCCCCGCGAACGTCGTCGCGGCGTTCCACCACGACCACGTCTTCGTGCCGGTCGAAAAGGCCGAGACAGCGATGGAGGTCCTCATCGCGCTCCAGGCCACCGCCAACGCGTAGGGTGCGCTTCAGCGCACCTCACCCGCGCAGATGCGTCTCGAAAAACGCGAGCGTCCTGTCCCATGCCAGCGTCGCCGCGGCCTCGTCGTAGCGCGGCGTCGTGTCGTTGTGGAAGCCGTGGTTCACCCCGTCATAGAAGTGGACCGAGAATTCCTTGCCGTTCGCTTCCAGCGCCGCGCCATAGGCTTCCCACCCCGCGTTGATGCGGTCGTCCAGCCCGGCATAGTGCAGCATCAGCGGCGCCTCGATCGCCGGCACGTCGGCCGTGTCTGGCTGGCGGCCGTAGAACGGGACCGAGGCTGCGAGGTCCGGATAGGCGACGGCCAGCGCGTTGCAGACCCCGCCGCCATAGCAGAATCCGACCGCACCGACCCGCCCGGTGCTGCCTTCGTGATCGCGCAGGTATTCGAACCCGGCGAAGAAATCCGCCATCAGCGCCGCCCCGTCGAGCTGGCTTTGCAGCGCGCGCCCGTCATCGTCGTTGCCCGGATAGCCGCCGAGCGATGTCAGCCCGTCGGGCCCGAGGGCGAGATATCCGGCCTTTGCGCAGCGGCGGACGACGTCCTCGATATAGGGGTTGAGGCCCCGGTTTTCGTGGATCACGAGCACGGCGGGCAGCGCGCCTTCAGCGCCGGCGGGCCGGGCCATCAGCCCCTCGATCCTGCCGGTGCCGTCGGGGCTGTCATAGCTCACCCGCTCGGTCTCGATCTCCGGATCGTCCGGGGCGACCTGCTGGGCATAGGCGTAGTTCGGCGCGAGCTGTTCGAGGATCATCGCGCCGGTCACGCCGGCCGCGGCATATCGGCCCGCCTGGGTGATGAACTCGCGCTTCGAGACGCGGCCATGCACGTAGCCGTCGAAGATCTCGAGAATGCGGGGATGGAAGTCCGAGGCCTTGCGGCGGGCGGGCTGGGTCATGTCGGGCTCTCCTGTCATTTCGAGAGACCGTAGACCGTCCGACCCGGACTCCGCGCATCACACCGGCGTGAGCCGCGCGGACCGGCAAAAGCCCGCCCCTGTTAAGAAATTCATTTCTGAATAGGTTAACGGCCAATCGGGCCATGTGCCCGATCAAATCTGAATAGCTTAACGAAAAGTCACCGAACGGGGCCGGCTTGCATCCCCCCGCGCTTTGGGGTCGGATGGCCCCGACCAGAACCGATCCGAGGCACCGACATGCAGACCTTCCTGAACGACGAGGACGAGGACGAGAAGAAGCCCGACGCCGCCCCGGGCGGCCAGATCGGAAGCCTGTTTTTCAAGTCCCGCAGCGTGCTGATCACCGGCGCGATCAATGACAAGTCGGCCCGCGGCGCGGTCACCCATCTCCTTGCGCTGGCGCAGGAAAACGACGACCCGATCAACGTCTTCATCTCTTCGCCCGGCGGTCACGTCGAAAGCGGCGACATGGTCCACGACGTGATCAAGTTCATCCGCCCCAAGGTGCGCTGCATCGGGTCCGGCTGGGTCGCCTCGGCCGGCGCGCTGATCTTCGTCGGCGCGGAAAAGGAGAACCGCTACTGCCTGCCCAACACGCGCTTCCTCCTGCACCAGCCCTCGGGCGGGATCGGCGGCCAGGTGACCGACATGATGATCCAGGCCGAACAGCTGCGGATCATGCGCGACCGGTTCAACAAGCTTTTCGCCGAGGCCACCGGCCAGACGCCCGAGAAGATCGACAAGGACACGCAGCGCGACTTCTGGCTGAACACCAAGGAAGCGATCGACTACGGCCTTCTGGGCAAGGTCATCACTTCGATAGACGAGCTGAAGTGACGCTGAACATCCGGCCGGCTACCGGCGCGGACGAGGACGCGATCTGGCACATGCTGGAACCCGTCTTCCGCGCCGGAGATACCTACGCGATCGAGCCGGATATCAGCCGCGAGGATGCGCTCGCCTTCTGGTTCGCCGACGGAAACCACGTCTTCGTGGCCGAGGACGAAAAGCCTCTTGGCACGTCCTTCCTCCGGGCGAACAAGCGCGGCAATGCCGACCACGTCGCCAACGCCGCCTTCGTCACCTCGCCCGCGGCACAGGGGCGGGGCGTCGCCCGCGCGCTCCTGACTCATTCGCTGGAGACGGCACGCGGGATGGGCTTCGCCGCGATGCAGTTCAATTTCGTCGTCGCGACCAACGAGAGGGCCATCGCGACCTGGGAACGGGCCGGGTTCGAGACGGTGGGCCGGGTGCCCGCCGCGTTCCGCCACCCGACGCTCGGCTTCGTCGATGCGCTGGTCATGTATCGCCCGCTGGTCTAGACCCGGACCCATGACCCGCTGGCTTCTCGCGCTCTGCCTGCTGGCCGGGCCCCTGTCTGCGCAGGGACTGCCCGGACCGCAGCCGTTCCTGACGCTCCGCGCCGGTACCGCCGAAGCAGCGTTCGGGCCGACGGACTTTCTGGCCGTCGATCACAGCGAAATGGCCGGGATCACCGATATTTTCCTGCGTTTCCTACCGGAAGCGGCCGAGCGGGTCGACGCGATGGCCCGGCCGGGCGTCACGATCGAAATCTGCGGCCGCCCCGTCGCCCATGACGAACCCATCGCGGGCGGCGGCATCTACCTGCCGAACCGGCTGGCGACCGAGGCCGAGGCGATCCGCGCGCTCTGGCACGGACGGATCGAGTGCGACGCGCTCGATCCGGAGCTGTTCCATGGCGCTTGAATGGCTTCCCCTTGCGGCCGCCGTCCTCGCGTTCGGCGGCACCGGCATCTTCGCGCCCGAGCCGCGCCCGGACCCGCCCGATCTGCGCCCCCTGACACTGGCGACCGAGCGATATGAATTCCGTCTTCGCCCTGCCGACGTCGAAGCGGCGACGGTGACGGCGTCCCCTGAACCGGCACTCGACCTCCGCGTCGCACCCGCCGCCGCGTCCTGGCTTGCCGAGAGAACGCAGGCGGGCCTGGGCGAAACTCTGGTCGTCAGCCTGTGCGGACAGGAGATCATGCGCCCGGTGATCCGGGCGCCGATCCTCGACGGAACGCTCCGGCTGGCGGGTGACTACGATGCGGCCACACTTGAAACCATCGCCGCAGTGATACGGGGTGACCTGAACTGCGACGCCTATCGCCTTGGCAAAGGAGGCCCGGATGGCCAATGACACGCCGCTGCTCGCCGTCCTGATCGACGCCGACAACACCTCGCACAAGGACGCCAAGGCGATTTTCGACGAGATCGCGCGGTTCGGCGAGGCCAGCGTCCGTCGCATCTACGGCGACTTTTCGTCGAACCAGATGCGCGGCTGGTCCAATGTCCAGGCCGAGTTCGGGATCGTGCCGCACCACCAGCCGGCGAACACTGTGGGCAAGAACGCCTCGGACATCGCGCTGGTGATCGACGCGATGGACCTGCTCCATTCCGGCCGCTTCGACGGCTTCGTCCTGGTGTCGTCCGACAGCGATTTCACCCGGCTGGCGAGCCGCATCCGGGAACACGGGCTCGACGTCTACGGTATCGGCAAGCAGAAGACGCCCGAGGCGTTCCGCAAGGCCTGCAAACGCTTCATCTTCGTCGAGAACCTCGGTGACGACAGCACTAAGGAGACCTCGGTGACGAAGGCCGATACGCGGCCGCTGACCGAAGCGCGCGACCTGATCTATCGCGCGATGGAATCGATCGATCAGGAGGACGACTGGTACAGTCTGGGCCAGCTCGGGCAGATGCTCACCGCGTCGAACCCCGATTTCGACACCCGCACCTATGGCAAGCGCAAGCTGTCCGATCTCGTGGAATCCCTGAAAGTGCTCGAGGTGAAGCGGGGATCGGGCAATCAGGTGCTGGTCAAGCGGCGGGACTAGCGCCGCGCGTACCGCGCGAGAAACGTGCGCACCGCCTCGTCCGCCGCGGCCGATATCACGGCCGGATCGGGGGCGCCGTCGACACCCATGATCCGCCGCAGCATAAGGTCGGAGCGGCAGAGCGAGATGAACGTGTCGGCCGCCTGGTCGGGGTCGTCGATGTCCAGCACGGCCTGAGCCTTGGGGCTGGCGAGGAACCCCGACAGCATCGCCATCCCCATCCGCGGTCCGGTCTCGTAGAAGGCGCGCCCGATCTCGGGGAAGCGCTGCGCCTCGCCGACGCAGACCCGGAAGATCGCGAGCCCTGTTTCGGACAGAAGAAACCCGATCATGGATTCCGCGATGCCGTGCAGCGCCTGCGGCACGTCGCGTTCGCGGAACTCGAGTTCGGTCGAGGCGCGTTTCTGGATGTCGCATTCGCCCGACAGAACGGCGAGGAAAAGGGCCTGTTTATCAGGGAAATAGCTGTAAAGCGTGGCCTTGGAGACGCCTGCGTCCCGCGCGATCACGTCCACGGACGCGCCTTCATAGCCTTCGCGCAGGAACACCTCGCGCGCGCCGGCGATGACCTGATCGTATTTGCGCCCCTTCTTGACCGGCGGCTGAGCGTTCATCCGGGCCTCGTCTCTCCGATTTCGATTGTAAACTGTTCCGTTCAGTCGGCGCAAGCGACGCGCAGCGCATGAGTGACGAAGGCCCTGAAATGCAAGGCCTTCGTCTGACTGGGTGGACAGTCGGGTTAGCGACAAACCCGTCTGGGTGCGGGCGATTGTCACAATGAAAAATACTAGGACACGGTCCGTGCGGTTCAAGACCGGGCGCGCTGGACTGTCGGGCGGGCTTGGACTAGCCCGATGCGCATGATCGAGATCTTTCTCAAGACGCTGCCGTTCTTCGCGCTGATCGGGCTGGGCTACGGTGCGGGGCGGACCGGGTTCTTCAGCCCGGAGGCGTCGGCCTATCTGACGAAGTTCGTCTTCTACTTCGCGCTGTCGGCGATGATCTTCGGCTTCGCGGCCAACCTGTCGCTGGGCGAGATCTTAGACTGGACCTTCGTCGGCGCCTATCTGTCAGGCTGCATCGCGGTCTACCTTCTTGCCATGATGGTCGCTTTCGCTCGACGGCGACCGCTGGCCGAAGCCGCGTTCGAGGCACAATGCGCGGTGATCGGCAACGTGGGTTTCCTCGGCATCCCTATGCTCGTCGTCCTGATCGGTCCGGCGGCCGCCGGGCCGACGCTGCTGGTGCTGTCGGTCGACCTGATCGTGTTCTCCTCGCTGGTCGTGATCCTGCTGACCCTCGGCCGTGGCACCGGTGGCCCGCGCGATGCGCTGGTTCAGGCGGTGCTGGCCGTGGTGAAGAACCCGATGATCGTGTCGCTGGCGCTCGGCCTTCTGGTTGCGGGTTTCGACGTCCCGATCCCCGCGCCGGTGAACGAGTTCCTGTCGATCCTCGGCGCCGCCGCGACGCCCGGCGCACTTTTCGCCATTGGCGCCTCGCTCGCCACCAAGACGGCGGAACGGCTTTCGGTCGCCGCCTGGCTGACCTTCTGCAAGCTGGTGCTGCATCCGGGCGCTGTCGCGATCGCTGCGCTGATGGTCTTCGACGTCGATCCCTTCGCCGCGGCGGTGATGGTCTCGGCCGCCGCGCTGCCGGTTGCGGGCAACGTCTACATCCTCGCGCAGCATTACGGCGTGGCACCGCAGCGGGTCTCGGCCTCGATCCTGATCTCGACGGCAGTGTCCATCGTGACGGTCAGCCTGGTGATCGCCTGGGTCTCGGGGCTTGCCGGGCTCGGCTGACCCGGCTAGGCCTGAGGCCGAAAGGGAGCGCGGGCCATGGAGACGATCTCGGAGAACCGGTGCTTCGGCGGAACCCAGGGCGTCTATCGCCACCATTCCGACGCGACGGGCACCGACATGACATTCGGGCTGTTCCTGCCGGAGGAGGCAGAGGACGGGCCGGTGCCGGTGATCTGGTTCCTGTCCGGCCTGACCTGCACGCACGAAAACGCGATGGTGAAGGCGGGCGCGCAGGGCTGGGCGGCGGCCGAAGGACTGGCGCTGGTCTTCCCCGACACGTCGCCGCGCGGTGAAGGCGTACCGGATGACGAGGCCTACGATCTTGGACAGGGCGCCGGGTTCTACGTCAACGCGACCGTCGATCCCTGGGCCGAGCATTTCCAGATGTGGGACTACGTGACCGACGAGCTGCCGGTCTATGTCGCGAACCACTTCGCCATCGACCCCGAGCGGCAGGCGATCTGCGGCCATTCGATGGGCGGGCACGGTGCGCTCACCATCGCGATGACGCTGCCCGACCGCTTCGCCAGCGTTTCCGCCTTCGCGCCGATCTGCAACCCGACCGAAAGCGACTGGGGCCGGAAGCAGTTCGCCGCCTATCTCGGAGAGAATACTGCCCTGTGGGAGCCGCACGATGCCTCGCTTCTGATGCGCGACGTGGGCTTTCCGGGGCCGGTGCTGATCGACACCGGGACGGCGGACCAGTTCGGCGACCTGCTCGGGACCGAGGCGATGGCCGGCGCCATCGCGCATCGCCGGCAGAACGCGACGCTGCGGCTTCAGCCGGGCTACGACCATTCGTACTTTTTTATCTCGAGCTTCATGGAGGACCATGTGAGCTTTCACGCCGAGGCGCTCTATGGCCGCTGACATCCATGCCGTGATCTTCGACATCGGGAACGTGCTGATCGGCTGGGAGCCCGAGACGTACTACGACCGCGTCATCGGATCGGACCGTCGGGCGAAGTTGTTTTCCGAGGTCGATCTGCATGGCATGAACCTGGCCGTGGACGAGGGCGCAGATTTCCGTGGCACGATCTACGGCACGGCCGACAAGCATCCGGACTGGGCGACCGAGATCCGCCTGTGGCACGACGACTGGCTGAACCTGGCCGGACCGGTGATCGACCGGTCGGTGCGGCTTATGCGGGCGCTTCGGGCGCGCGGCGTGCCGGTCCATGCGCTGACGAATTTCGGTGTCGGCAGCTTCGAACTGGCCGCGGCGAATATCGACTTCCTGAACGAGTTCGACATCCCCTTCGTCTCCGGCCGGATGAAGATGGTGAAGCCCGACCCGGCAATTTACGCCGCGGTCGAGGCTGAGACGGGTCTGCCGGGCGAGGCGATCTTCTTCACCGACGACCGGGCCGACAATATCGCGGCGGCGCAGGCGCGCGGCTGGCGGACGCATCTGTTCGACGGGCCGGACGGGCTTGCCGACCGGCTTGTCGCCGAAGGGCTTCTGGCCGAGGCGGAGGCGGCGTGACCGCGCCGATGTTCATCGGGCCCGAGGTCGAGGCGAAGCTCGACTGGCTGGCGCTGACCGAGGCGCTTGCCGTGGGCCATGACCGTCCGCGGGCCGAAGTCGCCGACGTCTTTCTCTACCGCGACGCCGACACGCTCCTGTCCCGTTCGGCCTGGATCGACGGGCTTGGTCTGCTGGTGAAGACCGCGACCGTCTTCCCGGGCAACGTCGCCCATGGCGGATCGGTCATCGGCGGCGGTGCGGTTAACCTCTTTCGCGATACCGATGGCGGGCTCGAGGCGATGCTCGACTTCTTCCTCGTCACGAAGTGGAAGACGGCTGGCGACAGCCTTCTTGGCGCGCGCCGGCTTGCCCGGACCGACAGCCGTGACATCCTGATCGTCGGCGCGGGGACCGTCGCCGCGTCGATGCGCGAGGCCTATGGCCGGCTGTTCCCCGACGCCCGGTTCAGGGTCTGGAACCGCACCGCGTCCCGCGCCGAGGCGCTGGCGGCCGACTGGCCGGATACCGAGGCGGTCACAGATCTGGAAGCAGCCGTCGGCCAGGCCGATATCGTCTCCTGCTCCACCATGTCCTTCGCGCCGGTACTGGAAGGCGAATGGTTGCGCCCCGGCACCCATGTCGACCTGATCGGCGCCTACCGCCCCGACATGCGCGAGGTCGACGATACGGCGCTGAAGCGCGCGCGGATCTTCGTCGACAGCCGGGACACGGTGCTCGGTCATATCGGCGAGCTGAAGATTCCGCTGGCCGAAGGCGTTATCGCAGAGAGCGACGTGGTCGCCGATTTTTACGATATGGGCTCGGGCGCCTTCACGCGGCGCAGCGACGACGAGATCACGCTGTTCAAGAACGGCGGCGGCGCGCATCTCGACCTGATGACCGCGGCCTATATCCGCGGCCAGGTCTAGGCGGCGGCGACCGCGCGCTGGCGCAGCGGGATTTCCCGGATCGGCAGGTGGACGACCGCGCTGAGCGCGCCGACACCGACGCCGACCCACCACACGACCGTGTAGTTGCCGTAGAGGTCGAACATCCAGCCGCCGAGCCACGCGCCGAGGAAGCCGCCGAGCTGGTGGCTGAAGAACACGATCCCGTACAGCGTGCCCATGTAGCGCAGCCCGTAGATGTAGCCGACGAGACCGCTCGTCAGGGGCACCGTGGCAAGCCAGAGCGACCCCATGACTGCCGAGAATACGAGAACCGTCAGCGGCGTGATCGGCAGCAGGATGAAGATCGCCGCGGCAACGGTCCGGCCGACATAGATCCAGAAAAGCAGGAGCCGCTTGGAATAGGTCCGGCCGAGCCAGCCGGCGGTCAGCGTGCCGACGATGTTGGCGAGCCCGATGACCGAGATGGCGATCGAGCCGAGCGCCGATGTCGTCGTGATCCCGAGACCGTGCAGGAGCGATCCGGCCGCGATCTGGCCGCAGAACTCGGCGACCATTGCGGGGAAATGCGCGGTGATGAACTGAAGCTGGTAGCCGCAGGAGAAGAACCCGATGAAAATGAGCGAGAAGGTCGGATCGCGCAGCGCCTTGCCGAGGATCTGGCCGAGCGTCTCGTCGAGTTCGGACTTCGAGGGTTCGGGCGCCGTGCGGAGGACCGGCAGGATCATCAGGATCGCGAGCGAGGCGGCCGCGAAGATCAGGAACACCGTCTGCCACGGCATCACTGTCAGAAGCGTGGCGGCCAGAGGCGCACCGACGACCTGGCCCGCCGAGCCGACGGCCGTCGCGATGCCGAGCGCCATCGACCGGTTCTCGTCCGAGGCCGCGCGGCCGACGATGGCGAGGATCACGCCGAAGCCCGTGCCCGCGATGCCGAAGCCGACGAGGATTTCCAGCAGGTGATGCTGAAGCGGCGTGTATGCGAAGGACGACAGCGCAAGCCCCGCCGCGTAGAGCATGACGCCCACGATGATCGCCTTGCGGTCGCCGAAGCGCTCGGCGAAGGCGCCGAAGATCGGTTGGCCGAAGCCCCAGGCTAGGTTCTGGATCGCGAAGGCGAGGCTGAAGACTGAGCGCGGCCAGCCGAACTCCTCGGCCACGGGGATCTGGAACACGCCGTAGCTCGACCGGATCGCGAAGTTCAGAAGCAGGACCAGCGAGCCGGCGATGAGGATCGGGGTGACGAGAGTGCCGGATCGGGCCATGGGACAGACATCCTGACGTATCGGAGCGGAGATTGCGCCCGGGCGTGCGCCCAGTCAATTCAGATCTCCTGATGGATCGGATCAGCTTTTCTTGCCCCGGTCCCTTCGCTATGCGGATGGCATGGGCCAGCACCTGACCGCACTTTACGATACCCGCGTGGCCGAGGGCCTGCTGCGCCCCGATCCGACGCAGCGCTGGATTCTGGAGAAGCTGGAGCCATTGCGGACGCATCTGGAAACCGCCCGCCCGCGCGGTTTCTTCGACCGTTTCCGCAAGGCCGAGGCGCCGGAGACCCTGGGGATGTATCTCTGGGGCGGGGTCGGGCGCGGAAAGTCGATGCTGATGGACCTGTTCCACGCCCATACCGGCATCGCCGAGAAACGCCGCGTGCATTTCCACGCCTTCATGCAGGAGATCCAGTCGGCGCTGCATGCCGCGCGCAAGACCGGCGTGGACGACGCGATCAAGCCGGTGGCCGAACAGGTGTCCTCGAAGCTGCGCCTGCTCTGCTTCGACGAGATGCAGATCACCGACATCGCCGACGCGATGATCGTGGGGCGTCTGTTCGAGAAGCTGTTCGAGGCCGGGGTGACGGTGGTCACGACCTCGAACCGGCCGCCGAAGGATCTCTACAAGGACGGGCTGAACCGCGACCTGTTCCTGCCGTTCATCAAGCTTCTGGAGACGAAGCTCGAGGTCGTGCAGCTCGAGGCTGCGACGGATTACCGGCAGGACCGCCTGGCCGGGGAGACGGTGTGGTTCACGCCCGCCGACGCTGCCGCGAAGAGCGCGATCGACCTCATCTGGAAGGACCTGACCGGCGGGCGCGAGGAAGAACTGGTGCTGGAGCTGAAGGGCCGCGAGGTTCATCTGCCGCGCTTCTGGGCCGGGCAGGTCAGGGCCTCCTTCGCTGATCTCTGCGGCAAGCCGCTGGGGCCGGCCGACTATATCGCACTGACCGGCGCGGCGAAGGTCGTGATCGTCGAGGACATCCCGGTCCTCAGCCGCGACAAGTCGAACGAGGCGAAGCGGTTCGTCACGCTGGTCGACACGCTCTACGAGGCGAAGACCCGGCTGATCGCAAGCGCGGCGGCGGAGCCCGAGGCGCTTTACGTCGAGGGCGAGGGGTCGTTCGAGTTCGAGCGCACGGCAAGCCGCCTGCGGGAGATGATGGCCGCGGACTGGGGCGCATCGTGACCGAGCTGCCGCCGCTGGCCCTGTCAGTGCGCCAGCCCTCGGCCTGGGCGATCATCTTCGGCGGCAAGGACGTGGAGAACCGCTCGCTCGGTTCGATCCGGGCGGGGCGCATGGAGCCGGGACGCATCGCGATCCATGCGGCGATCGGCATGAAACAGGCGGAATACGACTACCTTGTCTGGCGCTGGGCCCAGGACGGCGTGACCGTGCCGCGGCCGGATGCGCTGCCCCGGCGCGCGATCATCGGTTCGGTCGAGGTCGTCCGCGTCGTCACCGAGAGCGACAGCCCGTGGTTCGGCGGCGAGGCGGGACTGCTTCTTCGCGACCCGGTCCCGTGCGATCCGGTGCCTGCACCCGGTGCCCTGGGTTATTTCTGGTGGGAGGCAGGGGGCGCACTGGCCGAACCGCTGCCGTGGATGCGGAACTGGGGGCCGGCGGATGGCGGGCTTTTCGGCGATCTGCCGGTCGCGTTCGAGCAACCGCCGGTCAAGCCGTTCGGCCGGAAGACGGACGAGTCTAGCTGATCGGAACCGCGTTCGCGCAGCGCGGCACGACGCCCTCGGGCGCGACCGGGAAGGGCGTGGAAGGTTCGATCGAGCTGTCGGTGATCCACGTGTTGTCGATGCAGACGTCCTGGTAGAGGTTGCCGCCGTTGAAGCCGAAGCCGCCCGGACCGCAATCGTCCACCCGGCCGTTCGCGTTCCACGCCTGGTAGCTGTTCTGGAAGCTCGATCCGCCGGTCGGGAATTCCAGCTTCACAGTGTCGAAATAAAGCTCCCACGTCGTTTCGGGCGTCAGCATGTCGAGCGACCAGAAGCCGACCGGCACGCCATCGAGGAGGCCTGTGATGGCGAAATGCGTCACGTCGGTTTCATTGATGATGCCGGTGCCTACCAGCTCGTCGGGAAACTCGATCACGCCTTCCATCGTGTAGCCGGAATTGCCGATCCAGCAGAACGCGAACCGCGCCGCATCGGCGGGCTGTGTCAGGGCGAGGACGGACAGGGCGGCGGGGAGAAGTCGCATGACAGGAGGCTTATGCCATTGGTCGGGCGGGTCAACGGGGTCGGACAGGAATTCCGCTGCCGGGCGGTGCGGCGCCGAGATGTCGTTACCCGTTGTCGCGCAGGATCTCCCCGGCGAGGTAGAGCGAACCGCCGATCAGGATGCGCGCATATGGGTCGCGCGCAGCGATGGCGCGGACTGCGATCTCCGGCGTCTCCGCGCTGGTCGCCTCGTGGCCCGCACGGCGCGCCGCCGCCAGCGTGTCATCGGCGCTCAGCGTCGCGGACTGGCCCCGAATCGAGACGGCCGTGAGGGACTCTGCCACCTCGGCCAGCGGCGCGAGGTAGCCGGTGACGTCCTTGGTATTCAGCATCCCGACGATCAGGTGGGTCGGACGGTGCGGCATGGCCTTCAGGGTCGCCGCCAGAGCCCGGCCGGCATGGGGGTTGTGCCCGCCGTCCAGCCAGAACTCGGCCTCGGGCGCGAGGTCGATCAGCGGCCCGTGGCGGAGACGCTGCATCCGCGCCGGCCATTCCGCGCGCGTCACGGCGGCCTCGGGATCACCGGTGCCGAGGGCCCGCAGCGCCATCAGGGCGATGCCGGCATTCTCCACCTGGTGCGGTCCGGGCAGGTTCGGCATCGGCAGGTCCAGAAGCCCGGTCTCGTCCTGGAAGACGAGCCGTTCATGTTCGGTCCAGGCGTGCCAGTGCTGGCCGTACACGAAGAGCGGCGCGCCAAGCCGTGCGGCGCGGTCCTCGATCACCTCGAGCGCCTCGTCCTGCTGGCGGCCGACAACGCAGGGCACCCCGCGTTTCAGGATCCCGGCCTTCTCGCCCGCGATCGCGGCCAGCGTGTCGCCGAGATATTGCTGGTGGTCGAGATCGACCGGCGTGATGACGGTCAGCTTCGGCGTATCGATCACGTTCGTCGCGTCGAGCCGCCCGCCGAGCCCCACTTCGAGCAGGGTCCAGTCCGCCGGTTCCTCGGTCATGGCGACGAAGGCGGCGGCGGTGGTGATCTCGAAATAGGTGATCGGATCGGGACCGTTCGCCGTGAGGCATCGGTCGAGGATCTCGGAAAGCCGCTCCTCGTCGATCAGTTTCCCGGCCAGCCTGATACGTTCGTGGAACCGGACCAGGTGCGGAGACGTGTAAGCGTGGACGCGCTGGCCGGTAGCTTCCAGCCCGGCGCGGATCATCGCCAGCGTCGAACCCTTCGCGTTCGTACCGGCGATGTGGATTGCGGGCGGGATGCGCCGCTCGGGATGGTCGAGCGCATCGAGAATCCGCCACATCCGGTCGAGCGTCAGGTCGATGATCTTCGGATGCAGCGTCATCATCCTCTCGAGGAGGATGTCGGACCCGTGTCCCGTCATGCCCGGACCCGCCGCCATGTGAGGAAGAGCACCCCGTCGGACCGTCCGCGGGTCACACCGGACGGGGCCATGACGGCGATGGCGAGATTACCGAACCCGACTCCGGCAGCGATGGCGGCGGTCACTTCTCTGCGCTCTCCTGCGCGGGCGCGGAGGTCGGCGCGGCCGTTTCTTCGGGCGTGCCCGGCGCGGGCAGATCGCCCATGACCGGCGGCGGCTGATGCGTCAGCATCCGGATGACCGAGATCAGTTCCTCCCGCAGTTTCTTGCGGTGCGTCACGCGGTCGAGCATCCCGTGGTCGAGCAGGTATTCAGCGCGCTGGAAGCCCTCGGGCAGCTTTTCACGGATCGTCTGTTCGATCACGCGCGGACCGGCAAAACAGATAAGCGCGCCGGGTTCGGCGATCTGGATGTCGCCGAGCATCGCGTAGGACGCCGTCACCCCGCCCGTGGTCGGATGGGTCAGCACGACGATGTAGGGTAGGCCGGCTTCGCGCACCATTTCGACCGCGACGGTCGTGCGCGGCATCTGCATCAGCGACAGGATGCCTTCCTGCATCCGCGCGCCGCCGGCGGCGGAGAACAGGACCAGCGGGCGGCGGCGTTCGACCGCGCGGGTGGCGGCGGCGACGATGGCGTTGCCGACATACATCCCCATGGACCCGCCCATGAAGCTGAAGTCCTGGGCCGCGGCGATGATGGGCGTGCGACCGACCTCACCCTCTGCGACCAGCATCGCCTCGGGCTCGGCCGTCGCCTTCTGCGCCGCGCGCAGCCGGTCCGGATAGCGTTTCTGATCGCGGAACTGGAGCGGGTCGGCGATGGGCATCGGCACCGGGACCTCGGCGAAGATGCCGCCGTCGAACAGCGCCTCGAACCGGCGCCGCGGCGTGATGCCCATGTGATGATCGCAATTGCCGCAGACGTTGAGATTCTCGGCAAGCTCGCGGTGGAACAGCATGGTTCCGCATTCGTCGCACTTGGTCCACAGGTTCTCGGGCATCTCGCGGCGCGAGAAGATCGAGTTGATCCGCGGGCGGACGTAATTGGTGATCCAGTTCATGCTCGGCCTTCGTCCCTGTCGCCCTGAGGTAAGCCGGGCGGGGCGGAAATGCAATCGGGCGGCCGGCCGGTCAGGTCGGCTGCGGCCTTGGGCGCAGGGCGAAGCGGATCGCCGCCCAGATCGCCACGAGGACGATCGTGTCGCGGATGAGGAGGGTGGTCAGCAGGTCCGGCGGCAGGTTGGCTGCCGGCACGACCCGCAGCGCCAGTCCGCTCATCGGACCGTCCATCGAGACGAAGAGGATCGCGGCCACGTTGTTGGCGAAATGCAGCCCCCAGGCCGCGCCAAGCGTGCCGGTCCGCGCGGTCAGGTCGGCGGCGAGCAGCCCGACAAGCGCGGTCACCCCGACGATCAGCCAGGCCTGCGGGCCATACTGGTCCGGGTTCAGGTGACCGAGCCCGAACAGGAGCGACGGCAGTACCATCCAGACGATGGGCGACCGGAATCGCGCGGCCAGTTGCTGCTGCAGGTAGCCGCGGAAGAACAGCTCCTCGGCGCCGGTCTGGATCAGGATCATCAGAAGCGCGAGCGGCGCGAAGCTGGCCCAGAGCGGCAGGTCGAGATTTTCGACGGTGCTGAGCACCGGCGGCAGGATCGCGGTAACGGCAAGGATCGGCGCGGCGATCACAATGGCGAGCCCCATGTGCCGCAGCATCGGCGCGAAGGGACCGGTCAGCGTCGCCAGCCCGCGCCCGTGCATCACCCGTGCCGCGGCCATCGCGCCAAGCGCCATGCCGGCGAAGGTCGACAGCACGATGAGCATGTCGGTCGGGGTCCGGGCCGTCACGACGTCGGTGATCTCGCGTTCGAGGGGCGCCTGCGCCAGCCGGTCCGACACCAGCCAGTCCGACATCTCGGTCATCAGGGCGGGCCCGTTCGCGATCCAGATCGCGCCGGCGATGATCGCGACCATGACGGCGACGTAGACGATCGCCGCCAGCACGATCCCGAGGATCAGCCGCCAGATCTGTGGACGGTGTCGCGCGGGGGCGATGAACGCCTCGTGCGCCGCGTACTGCATCGAATTACTGCCTGCTCTTCGTCTTGTTGTTGTCGCCGATGATGCCCCGAACAGGACGCGCAGGCAATCACGCTTGTGCCCCCCGGGCGCGGCTTTTATTGCTGATCGTCGACATTATCCGCGGCCGAAGGAGGGCACCATCGTGTTGAAGGGCAAGGCAGACAAGTCGAAACTCCCCAGCCGCCACGTGACCGAGGGCCCGGCGCGGGCGCCGCACCGGTCCTACTATTACGCGATGGGCCTGAGCGAGGAAGAGATCGCGCAGCCGTTCGTCGGCGTGGCGACCTGCTGGAACGAGGCGGCGCCTTGCAACATCGCGCTGAACCGTCAGGCGCAGGCGGTGAAGCTGGGCGTCAAGCACGCCAACGGCACCCCGCGGGAATTCACCACCATCACCGTGACAGACGGGATCGCCATGGGCCATGAGGGCATGCGGTCGTCGCTGGCCTCGCGCGAGGCGATCGCCGACACGGTCGAGCTGACGATGCGCGGCCACAGCTACGACGCGCTCGTCGGTCTTGCAGGCTGCGACAAGTCGCTGCCGGGGATGATGATGGCTATGGTCCGGCTGAACGTGCCGAGCGTGTTCATCTATGGCGGCTCGATCCTGCCGGGCAAGGTGCCTGCCGGCGCCGACGTGCCCGAAGATTTCGCCAGCCGCGACCTGACCGTCCAGGACATGTTCGAGGCCGTGGGCCGTCATCAGAACGGGTCGCTGTCCGATGCCGCGCTCGCCATCCTGGAACGCGTCGCCTGCCCGAGCGCGGGCGCCTGCGGCGGCCAGTTTACGGCAAACACCATGGCCTGTGTGTCCGAGGCGATCGGGCTGGCGCTGTTCAACTCCTCCGGCGCGCCCGCGCCTTATGAAAGCCGGGACCAGTACGCGACCGCTTCGGGCGACGCGGTGATGAACCTGCTGGAGAAGAACATCCGCGCCCGCGACGTCGTCACCCGCAAGGCACTGGAGAACGCTGCGCGGGTCGTGGCCTGCACCGGCGGATCGACCAATGCGGGCCTGCATCTGCCGGCTATCGCACACGAGGCCGGCATCGACTTCGACCTCTTCGACGTCTGCGAAATCTTCCACGACACCCCCTATTTCGTGGACCTGAAACCGGGCGGGCAGTACGTCGCCAAGGACCTCTACGACGCGGGCGGCGTGCCCGTCGTGATGAAGGAACTTCGGCGCGCGGGGCTGATCCACGAGGACTGCCTGTCCGCGTCGGGTCGGACCATCGGCGAGGAACTGGACCTGATCGACCGCAAGGCCGACGGCCGCGTGGTGCATCCGGTCGACGCGCCGATCACCAAGACGGGCGGCGTTGTCGGGTTGAAGGGCAATCTCGCGCCGGACGGGGCGATCGTGAAGGTCGCGGGCATGAAGGCCGAAGAGCAGGTCTTCATCGGACCCGCGCGTGTCTTCGAGTGCGAGGAAGACGCGTTCGAAGCAGTGAAGGCACGCAAGTACGAGGAAGGCGAGGTCATCGTCATCCGCAACGAAGGCCCGGCGGGCGGCCCGGGCATGCGCGAAATGCTGGCGACCACCGCGGCGCTTTCTGGTCAGGGCGCCGGCAAGAAGGTCGCGCTGATCACGGACGGCCGGTTCTCGGGCGCGACGCGCGGTTTCTGCGTCGGCCATGTCGGTCCCGAAGCGGCGCATGGCGGCCCGATCGGGCTTCTGAAGAACGGCGACGTGATCACCATCGACGCGATCAAAGGCGAGATCTCGGTCGCGCTGTCGGACGAGGAGCTCGCGGCCCGACGCGAAGCCTGGTCCGGCCCGCGCCAGACGATCTACACCTCGGGCGCGCTCTGGAAATACGCGCAACTTGTCGGATCAGCGCGCTACGGGGCGGTCACGCATCCCGGCGCCACGAAGGAATCGCACGTCTACATGGATCTCTGAGCGCGGGGCCTTGTCGCCCCGTTAACCGGAACTCGCCTATGCCGGGCGGCAATCGCCGAAAGCGGAGCCCTGCATGTCGCGCAACCTTCTCACTCTACCGATTCTCCTGCTGCTGTTGGCCGGCTGCGGGATGATCGGGGGCGGTCCGGGCGACCGCGCCGTGGTCACGGCAGACGCCGTCGCGATCGAGGGTCCGGCGGGTTTCTGCGTCGATCCCGACGCGACGCGTGACGAGGGCACGACCGCTTTCGTGCTCATGGGCAACTGCGCGGCGCTGTCGCCCTCGCCCTTCACCCGCCAGCCGGCAAATCCGGCCGTCCTGACCGCGACGGTGTCCGCGCGCGGCGGCACGTCCATCGCCGCCTCGATCGACGAGTTGCCGGAGTTCTTCGCCTCGACCGACGGGCGCCGGCTTCTCAGCCGGGCAGGTGATCCGGACGCGGTCGACCTGATCCAGAATTTCGCCGAGGGACCGGTCTTCTACCTCAAGGCGCGCGACCGCTCGCCCGGGCAGGTGCCGGGCGTCCGCGACGACCAGTGGCGCGCCTATCTGGATGTCGGCCCGCGAATCGTGGCGTTGTCGGTCCTCGCGCTGCGTGACTCGGGCTTGGACGATGCTGGCAGCCTGGCGCTGCTCCGGCGCTTTGTCGCGCTGGTGCAGGCCGCGAACCCGCAGGACACAGTGGCCGGTGACGATGGGGCAACGCCGGCTGCGCCCGAGCCGCGCGGCCTCTTCAATTCCGGGTTCTTTCGGCGGATACTCGACGGCACGGGGTAGAAGCGGGGCGGAATGGCTTTCCAGGGCGGAAGTTTCGGCGAACGGCGCCGGATGGCGCGCGCACTTCGCCGCGTCTCCGAACTATCGGTCGGCGGGCGCGGCCTGACCGGCCGGTCGCTGGTCGCCGCAGAGGGCGATATCGAATGGCTCCGCCAGCGCCTCGATGCGGCCGCCCGCGGCGCCGAGGCTGCACGTGTCGCACTCGCCCGATCCGCGCCGATCCGTGGCCCCGAACAATGCGACTGGTCGATGCGGCCCGATCTCTGGACCGCACCCGTGCGTCCACGCGGCCGGACGGCGGTGACCTCTCCCTGCACATTGTCGCCCGCCGTCACCCTGTTCCACGACTGCCCGTCACCGGAACTGACGGTGATGCAGGTGCCCCGGCGCGACGCGGATGCCGGCGCGGCCTATGCGCTGAGCCTGGAGGTCTACCGCTTCGGCGGCGGGTTCATCTCGCTGGTTCAGGACCTGCCCGACAGCGCGATCGCGGGCCTGACGCTGGCCCATGTCTTCACTGTGGACCTTGCCATTTCCGTCGAGGAACCGCTGGAAATTTACGCGCGGCTGAACCTGCAGCATGGCCCCAATACCGAGCAGATGGTGCGCGAGATGCCAGTCGAGGACGGCCACGCCCTGGCCGAGTTCGACCTCGCCTATTCGACGGTGAACGAGAAGCGGGTCGAGAAGGTCTGGCTCGACCTGATCTTCGAGGCGCCGCAGATGAACCGGATCGAGATCCGCGACATGACCGTTGCACGCGCGCCGCGTGCCGATATCTGAGGGAGCATCCATGGCCGAGATGACGCTGACGCGGGTTGGGATGCGGGCAGGCCGATACGAGGGCGTGCTGGACGGCTCGCCCCGGCCGTTCC
Source organism: Rhodobacterales bacterium HKCCE3408 (assembly GCA_015689705.1). Lineage (GTDB taxonomy): Bacteria > Pseudomonadota > Alphaproteobacteria > Rhodobacterales > Rhodobacteraceae > HKCCE3408. The sequence continues at coordinate 146,189 of WVSN01000010.1, read as the reverse complement.
CGGTGATCGAGCTTGTGCACCGCGAGCGCGTCGTGGCGCTGGCCGAGATCGCCGAGGAAGACGGACGGACGCGCGTCACGGCCGATCTGCCGGCGGAGATCCTGACGGACGGCGTGCAGGTCGTCGCCGTGCGGTCTGCGGATGGCGCCGTGCTCGACCGGGTGACGCTGCTGGTCGGATCGGCGCTGGAGGAGGACTTCCGGGCCGAGCTGCGCCTGATGCGCGAGGAACTGGAACTGCTCAAGAGCGCCTTTCGCCGCCATTGCCAGGAAACGGGCGAGACATGAGGGTGGCGCTCGCGCTGGCGCTTCTCGCCACGCCGGCCGCGGCCGCGGCCGAGCTGCGCTGCGGCTGGTACGTGAACCCGACGCCCGCCAACCACTGGCTGACCGATGCGGACGGAACGTGGATCCTCGGGCTTCAGGGCGGGCCGTTTGCGGACGGCTTCCTCGACCTGCCCGAAGGCTCGCTGCCGACCGAATGGGTCGCGGTGAACGGCTATTACGGTTACGGCTGCGCCTGCATCGAGGGTGATTTCGCCCCGCCGGACCAGGTGCTGATCGTCCGTCGCATGGACCCGCTGCCGCTCGCGCGCTGCGAGGCCGATCCGGCGCTGCCGTCCATGGGCGGCTGACGCAGCGTTTCGGGTGACGCGGGCGCGGGGTTGCGTCAATCCTTCGAGCCGGAGGAGGACCGCCCATGACCCGCTACCCGCATCTCTTCGCGCCACTCGACCTCGGTCATGTGACGCTGCCCAATCGCGTCCTCATGGGCTCGATGCATACGGGGCTCGAGGAGACGAAGGACTGGCCGCGCGTCGCCGCCTTCTACGCCGAACGGGCGCGGGGCGGCGTGGCGCTGATTGTGACGGGCGGCATGGCGCCGAACCGCGAGGGGGGCGTTTTCCCGGGCGCGGCGGGGCTGTTCACCGATCAGGACATCGCGAACCACAGGGTCGTCACCGATGCCGTCCACGAGGCGGGCGGCCGGATCGCGATGCAGATCCTCCACGCCGGGCGCTATGCCTACAGCCCCGACTGCGTCGCGCCGTCGGCGATCAAGTCGCCGATCTCTCCCTTCCCGCCGAAAGAGCTGGATGAGGAGGGGATCGAGAAGCAGATCGCCGACATCGTGACCGCGGCCGCCCGTGCGAAAGAGGCGGGCTATGACGGCGTGGAGATCATGGGGAGCGAGGGGTATTTCCTCAACCAGTTCCTCGTGACCCATACGAACAACCGCACTGACCGATGGGGCGGGTCGTACGAGAACCGGATGCGCCTGCCGGTCGAGGTCGTGCGCCGGGCGCGCGAAGCGGTCGGCCTCGATTTCATTATCATCTACCGGATCAGCATGATCGACCTCGTGCCCAATGGCTCGACGCACGAAGAGGTCGTACAGCTCGCCAAGGCGATCGAGGCGGCGGGCGCGTCGATCCTGAACACCGGGATTGGTTGGCACGAGGCGCGCATCCCCACGATCGCCACGTCGGTTCCGCGCCGCGCCTTCGCCTGGGTGACGCAGAAGCTGATGGGCAAGGTTGGCATCCCGGTCATCACCTCGAACCGGATCAATACGCCCGACGTGGCCGAGCAGGTGCTGGCCGAGGGGTGCGCCGACATGGTGTCGATGGCGCGCCCGTTCCTCGCCGACGCCACCTTCGTGAAGAAGGCAGAGGAGGGCCGCGCCGACGAGATCGCGCCCTGCATCGCCTGCAATCAGGCCTGCCTCGATCACACCTTCTCGGGCAAGCTGACCTCCTGCCTCGTCAATCCGCGCGCCTGCCATGAACTGGAGCTGACGATCGAGCCGGCAGCGGTCGCGAAGAGAATTGCAGTGGTCGGGGCCGGCCCGGCTGGCATGTCGGCGGCTATCGCGGCTGCGCAGCGTGGACACGCCGTGACCCTGTTCGAGGCCGCAGACCGCATCGGCGGGCAGCTGAACATGGCGCGCGTGATCCCCGGCAAGGAGGAATTCCACGGACTCGTGGAGTGGTTCGCCCGGATGCTCGACGTCTCCGGCGCGACGCTCCGGCTGTCGACCCGCGCGGATGCCGCGATGCTGGCGGACTTCGATGAGGTGATCGTCGCATCCGGCGTCATCCCGCGCGACCCGCGCATCCCCGGGCAGGACGGACCGAACGTGCTGAGCTATGTCGACCTTCTGCTCGGCAAGGCGAAACCGGGCAGACGCGTCGCTGTTGTCGGCGCGGGCGGGATAGGCTTCGACGTTTCCGAATACCTCGTCAGCGCCGATCATTCCGCCACGACCGACCTGCCGCTGTGGATGCGCGAATGGGGCGTGACCGACCCGGAGGCGCAGCGCGGCGGCCTGTCGCCGGAGGGTCCGCGCCCCGAACCGCCGTCGGCCGAAGTGACGCTGTTGCAGCGCAAGGCCGAGAAGCCGGGCAAGCGGCTTGGCAAGACGACCGGCTGGATTCACCGCGCGGCGCTGAAGATGAAGAACGTGAAAATGGTCTCGGGCGTGAATTACGAGAAGATCGACGCCGAGGGCCTGCATGTGAGTTTCGGTGAAGAGCGCGCGAACCCGACGCTGATCCCGGCCGACACGATCGTTCTCTGCGCCGGGCAGGAACGGGCGCGCGATCTGGTTGATGCGCTCGAGGCCGCCGGCATCACGCCGCATGTCATCGGCGGGGCGGACGTGGCGGCCGAACTCGACGCCAAGCGCGCGATCGACCAGGGAACGCGGCTGGCCGCCTCTCTCTGAAACTATTTTCGCGCGCAGGTGAAACTCAGCCGCGTGGTCGGCCGTTCCTTCTGAAGCTGGGCGTGGGGGCAACGCTTGCGTCCCGCAGATGCCAGGACGGCCGGGGTGCGTTCTTCCCCTCGCCTCTCCGGTCGTCCTGAGCGTCGTGACGCGTGAACAGATCCGCAAGGCATTCCGGGTAGCGAAGGTGCCGCGTAGCGAGTGCCCGGCCGGTCGCAGCGATCCTGCGACCGGCCGCGTGGCCAACCGGGGCACCGCCCCGCAGCTGCGACTTGACCAGTTCACCAGTGACGCGCCTGTCCCTTGCGGGGCGGGACGCAAGTGACGAGTGCGGGGCAGTGCCTTCGGGCGCTGCCCTTTTTCGTCCGTCTCCGGCACCCGAATTTTTTTCATCCGTTTTGAAACTTCCGTCCCGAGCGGCCCGTGGCTGTGAATGCCGCCCCGGATGAACGGGGCCTTCGACAACCAATGGAGTTTCCGCATGACCCGACTGACCATGACAGCCGCCGCCGCCCTTCTGCTGACCGGCACCGCCGCCTTCGCCGACGCCCATGCCACGCCGATGGTCGAGGCGATGGACCAGGACGTGTCGAACGGCGTTGTCAGCGCCGGGACCGTGATGGCCCCCGAAAACGGCTGGCTGGTGGTTCACCGCACCGATGCCGACATGGCGCCCGGACCGGTCGTCGGCCATGCGCCCCTGCGTGCCGGTGAAAACATCGACGTCGCCGCGATCCTGACCGAGGACGTGGCCCCCGGCGACATGCTGATGCTGATGGTCCACGCCGAAGACGGCGGGATGCGCACCGGCATCTTCGAATACACGCTTGGCGCGACCGAAGACGGCCCGATCCGCATGGACGGCAATCTCGTGATGTCGGTCGTGACTGCGCAGTAATCACTCGCGGAAGCTCAACCCCAGAGCTGAGCGCGCGGCGGCGTCCGGAAACGGGCGCCGCCGTTTTCGTCAGAGGGTGCGGGTCAGCTCGATCTCGCCATCGACGATCCGTCCGGTCCGGCGGAACCCGGCGCTTTCGTATAGCCTGAGCGCCACGTCGTTGCCCTCGACCGCCGAGGTGACGATCCGGGGCAGGCACATGCCCCGCGCCCAGTCGAAGCAGAGCCCGAGGGCCGAGCGTCCGTAGCCCTTGCCCTGGAACGGGGCGGCGATCATGAACCGCCAGAGATAGGCGGCGTCCTTCGGATCACCGTCCTCGGGTTCGTGGATCTGGCGGAAGTCGATCAGGGCGAGGAAGCCCACCGGTTCGTCGCCATTCCAGATTCCGAACGGGTAGGCGCCGCCCTCGTAGGGGGCCTGCGCCAGCGTCACGAGGTTCGGCGCGACGAAGCCCGCCTGCTCCTCGGCCACTTCGAGCTTCCACAGGCGGCGCAGCGTCTGGCGCGTGGGCGGCCTGAGCGTCAGCATCAGCCGAGCCGGCGCTTCCGCGCGGCGATCAGCTTCAGCCGAAGCGCGTTGAGCTGGATGAAGCCCTGCGCGTCCTTCTGGTCGTAGGCGCCGGCGTCGTCCTCGAAGGTGACGTGCGCCTCGGAATAGAGGCTGCGGTCGGACCAGCGGGCGACGGTGCGCGCCGCGCCCCTGTAGAGCTTCACGCGCACGGTGCCCGAAACGTTGTCCTGGCTCTTGTCGATCAGCGCCTGCAGCATCTCGCGCTCGGGCGAGAACCAGAAGCCGTTGTAGATCAGCTCCGCGTAGCGCGGCATGATCGAGTCCTTCAGGTGACCCGACCCGCTGTCCAGCGTGATCTGCTCGATCCCGCGATGCGCCTCGAGCAGGATCGTCCCGCCCGGCGTTTCGTAGATGCCGCGGGACTTCATGCCGACGAAGCGGTTCTCGACGAGGTCGAGCCGCCCGACGCCGTGCCGGCCGCCCAATTCGTTGAGGTTCGTCAGGATCGCGGCGGGCGACATCTCGTGCCCGTTCATCGCGACCGCGTCACCCTTCTCGAACGTCAGTTCCACGTATTCCGGGCTGTCCGGCGCATCCTCGGGATGGACGGTGCGCTGGTAGACGTAATCGGGCGCCTCCTCGGCTGGATCCTCGAGCACACGGCCCTCGGACGAGGTGTGCAGGAGGTTCGCATCGACGCTGAAGGGCGCCTCGCCGCGCTTGTTCTTCGCGATCGGGATCTGGTGCGCCTCGGCGAACTCGATCAGCTTCGTGCGGCTCGAGAGATCCCACAGCCGCCAGGGCGCGATCACCTTGATGTCGGGATCCAGCGCATAGGCCGACAGCTCGAACCGCACCTGGTCATTGCCCTTGCCGGTCGCGCCGTGGGCGACGGCGTCGGCCCCGGTTTCGTGCGCGATCTCGACGAGCCGCTTCGAAATGAGCGGCCGGGCGATCGAGGTGCCGAGCAGGTAAAGCCCTTCATAGAGCGCGTTGGCCCGCATCATCGGGAAGACGAAATCGCGGGTAAACTCCTCGCGCAGGTCCTCGATGTAGATGTTCACGGGCTTGATCCCGAGCAGCTCGGCTTTCTGGCGGGCCGGTTCCAGCTCTTCGCCCTGGCCGAGATCGGCCGTGAACGTGACGACCTCGCAGCCGTACTCCGTCTGCAGCCATTTCAGGATGATCGAGGTATCGAGCCCGCCCGAGTAGGCCAGCACGACTTTCTTCGGCGCGGACATGAAGGCTCCCCGGCGTTTGTCGTTGACGGGCCGGGCGATAGCGGGTTTTCAGGGACGGGGCAAGGCGACCGGAGGGTGCGATGGACTACGGAATGCGGCTGACGCGCCACATCCTGGCGCAGGTATTCGGCAATATCGGCGAGGCCGCGCGCCTGTCGGCCGTCCCGGTGACCCTGCTGGCGCTGGTGGTCTACTGGGCCTTCGTCGGAAATGCGGAATTCTTCACCGGACAGGCATCGGGCGACCCGGATGCGATGCCCGGCGCCGGCGAAATACCGCAGGCGCCCGGCCGGTTCTTCATCCTGTCGCTGGTTGCGCTGTTCGTCCTGTCCTGGATCGCGGTGGCCTGGCACCGCTACGTGCTGGTCGAGGACCGGCCGGGCCTGATGCCGGCGCTGACCCCGGCCCGGATCCTCGGCTACATCTGGCGCACGTTCCTGATCGGCATGATCATCATCCTGATCCTGATTCCGGTCGTGCTGCTGCTCGGCGGGCTGATCTCGGCCGGGGCCGCGCCTGTGGTCTTCATCCTCGGCCTCGGGCTGAACTTCCTCGGGCAGTGGATCTTCGTGCGCTGGGCGCTGGTCCTGCCGGCCTGGGCGGTCGATCGGCCATTGCGCCTGTCCGAAAGCTGGGCCGCGACGAAGGATGTCTCGGGCGAGATCCTTGTGCCGATCATCGGGCTCGCGGTCATCTTCACGATCGTGCAGCAGGTTCTGACGCTTCTGCCCGGCGGGATCGTGGCGCTGGTCCTGTTTCTCGGGGTCTACTGGCTTCAGACGCTTCTGAACCTGTCGCTTCTGACCACGCTCTACGGCAACCGGATCGAGGGGCGGGAGCTGAACTAACCGCTCTCGAACAGCCCGCCGAGTTCAACCCGCGATGCGGCGAACAACCCGGCTATTGGTTCGAGATCAGGGGCGCCTCCTGCTTTCGCCGCCGCCTCGGCCGCAGCGCAGGCCTCGGCCATCGTCGCGAGTCCGAGATTGGCGGCGCTACCCCGCAGGAAATGGAAATCGGCCGCGACCGGCGTGCCCGATGCCATGTCGTCGAGCCGCGCCTCGATCTCGGTGATGAAGAGCCCGCCAACCTCGGCGAACCCGTCTTCGCCGATCTCGTCCTTGAGTTCCGCCACGCGGTCCCAGTCGATCATGGCGCAATTCCCTTGTCCGGCAGAGGCAGCCTACCGTCCGGAAGCTAACGGGCGGTCAATAGATCGCCGGGAAATCGAGGTGAATCGGACCCTTCACCCTCCCTTAACTGCCGGACAGGCATGCCTCGGATCGCATCTTGCGAGGGTACCTGACCTTGACCATCGACGTCTCCCGCACTGTCGGCCCCGCACTGGCGGCGATGCCCGGTCTGCGGACCGGGCTGCGTGTTCTGGTCGTCGACGACAGTGCGGCACAGCGGCGGCTTCTGTCGAAGGTCCTTGTCCAGGCGGGATACGAGGTCGAAGCGCTCGCCGACGCGGAGGCTGCGCTGTCCAGCCTCGCTGCCGATCAGCCGGCGATCATCGTCTGCGACTGGATGATGCCGGGCATGTCCGGCCCCGATTTCTGCGCCGCGGTCCGGCGCATGGGGCTCGATCGGTACGTCTACATCATCATCATAACCTCGCTGACCGACAAGACGGCCACCACACACGCGCTCGATATCGGCGCTGACGATTTCCTGACGAAGCCCGTCAGCGCGCCGGAATTGCGCGCGCGGGTTCAGGCCGGTCAGCGGGTCGTCGAGATGCAGGCGCAGGTGCTGGAGAAGAACCGCCAGCTGAGCGACGCGTTCGACAAGATCAGCGACCTCTACGGCGCGATCGAGCGTGACCTCGCGCAGGCCCGCCAGCTTCAGCGCGCGCTCCTGCCCGAGCCGGGGCTGGTGGCAGATTGGGGCCGGGCGGCATTCGTGCTGCGATCGGCCGGGAAGGTCGGCGGCGATCTCGTCGGGCATTTCCCGGCCGGCGACGGCCGCGTCGGTTTCTTCTCGCTCGATGTGTCCGGTCACGGCATTGCTTCGGCGCTGCTCACGGCGCGCCTCGCCGGCATGTTCTCCAGCTCTGCACCGGATCAGAACGTGGCGATGGCGCACCGCCCGGAGGGCGGAGTCGCTGCGAGGGCGCCCGACAAAATCGCGTCCGAGATCAACCGCCAGCTTCTGTCGGAGATCGAGACGGAACTCTACCTCACGCTCTGCCTTGCCGTGCTCGATACCCGGACCGGCACGGTGGACCTGGTGCAGGCCGGCCATCCTCATCCGCTGATACGACGCCACGACGGCCGGGTTGACGTCGCCGGCCATGGCGGGATGCCTGTCGGGCTTCTGCCCGATGCGCCCTATGACACGGTGACGATCACCCTGGGCCCTGGCGACTCGCTCCTGCTGCAATCGGACGGTTTGACCGAATGCCCCGATCCCGCCAATGCCATGCTGGGCGAGGAGGGGCTGGCGCGCATCCTGTCGGCGCTGCCCTTCGGCGCGCCCGATGCCGCGCTGGCGGCGCTGGTCGGCAAGCTGTCGGACCATGCCGGAACGGGAGATTTTCCGGACGACGTGTCGGCGCTATTGATCGAGTATGACGGACCGTGCTGCTTAACGGCCGACTAATCCGGCGGCGACGCGGAGGAAATGCCGGTCGCCCGATACCGCGACCCGCTCGGCCGCCTCCTCCCACGGCATGACCAGCGCCCAATGCCCGTCCTCGGACGGCGGGCCGATCTGCCGGACCCCGCGCGCGAGGTAGACGTGGCAGAGCTTCTGCGCCCAGAGATCGTATTCCGGCATGTAGGTGAACCGGTGGAACATGCCGAGCCGCCTCGGTCCTGCGATCCGCCAGCCGGTTTCTTCCATCACCTCGCGATGCAGGGCGCGGATCGGCGCTTCGCCCGGGTCGATCCCGCCGCCCGGCAGCTGGAATTCCGGGCGCGGTTCTTCCTGGAATGTCACCAGCACACCGCGTTCGGTCGCGATCACGGCATAGATACCGGCGCGGGGCGTGTAGTAGCGGTCGGGATCGGGCGCGGGGCCGAATCGGCGGTTCATGGCCTCTGCGTAGCGCGGCCGTGCGCCCCTGTTCAACGGGCGGGCCTTGCGCTAAGGGGCGAGACCATGGACACGCCCGCTGATCCGATCGTCGCCACCGCCGCCCGCGTCCTGCGTATCGAGGGCGCTGCGGTCACCGCGCTGGCCGACGACCTACCCGCCGATTTCGCGCCGGCCGTCGGCGCGATCCTCGAAACACGGGGCCGGGTCATCCTGTCGGGCATCGGCAAGTCGGGCCACATCGCGCGCAAGATCGCCTCGACCTTCGCATCGACGGGCACGCCAGCAGCCTATGTTCATCCGGCCGAGGCGAGCCACGGGGACCTGGGCATGGTCACGCCCGGGGATCTGGCAATCCTGATCTCCCATTCCGGCGAGACCTCGGAACTGCGTGACATCCTCGCCCACGTCGCGCGGTTTTCGATCCCATGCATCGGAATCTCGGGCAACGCCGACAGCACGCTGATGCAGGCCGCCGATTTCCGCCTCGCCCTCCCGAAGGTCGAGGAGGCCTGCATCAACGGACTGGCCCCGACGACATCGACGACGCTCACGCTGGCGCTAGGCGATGCGCTGGCCGTCGCGGTGATGGAGCTTCGCGGCTTCCGGGCCGAGGAATTCCGCACCTTCCATCCCGGTGGCCGGCTTGGCGCAAAGCTGGCGAAGGTCAGCCAGCTCATGCACGGGGAGGGCGAATTGCCGCTCGTCGCCGATGAGACCCCGATGCCAGAGACGCTGATCGTGATGAGCGAGAAAAGCTTCGGTGTTGCCGGCGTGACCGAGGGCGGCCGGCTTGTCGGCGTCATCACCGACGGTGACCTTCGGCGGAATATCGACCGGCTCGCCGAGGCGCGGGCCGGAGAGGTCGCGACGCGCAATCCACGCGTCGTCGGGCCTGACCTGCTGGCGGTCGAGGCCCTGGCGATGATGTCGGAAAACAAGATCACGGCGCTCTTCGTGATCGACGAAGAGAACCGGCCTGTCGGCCTCATTCACCTCCACGACTGCCTGCGCGCGGGTCTCGCCTGAAAACGGCCCCCGCCCGGTCGGGGCAGGGGCCGCTCGGGATCAGTTGTTGTCGTCGTCTGCGGCCATGATCTCGTCGAAGATGTCCTGCGCGAGGTTCATGTTCGGCGCGATCGTCAGCACCATCGAACCGATCATGTCGTCGCCCATGTCGGCGTTCATGTTCAGCTGGCTTATGATTTCGGCGAGCGTCATGTCCATGGTGATGTCGACGAGCTGAGGCTCGGTCGTGGACATGATGTTCTCCAGCGCCATGTCCTCGGAGGCGTTGAAGATCGAGACGGCGACACTGCGCGCGTGGGCGTCGGCAAAGGCCGGTGCGGCGAAAGCGGAAGCCATGAGCGCGGCGATGGCGAGTTTCTTCATCGGGTAGTTCCTTTCAGGCGTTTGATCCTCCCGGCCCCTCGCCGGGATCAGAACGCGACGGGGTCCTCCCTGTCGCTGGCCTGAGGTGCGCATCGGGCCATGAGGCCGCAACGCGCGATGACCGCAACGTAAGACGGCGTCATCGGCTGATGAATCACGCGTGATGCACGACCTCGAGAGACCGCTGCAATATGCGATTTTCGTATTTATTATCAGCGGCTTGAGATTGTTTCAGGCCGTGCCGCCGGCGTTACCGCCCGACAGCCGTATAAGACTCGAAGCCGGCATTTGTTGCATCGTCGCGGGAATAGATGTTGCGCAGGTCGGCGAGCCGCGGCGTCCGCATCGATTTTCGCATCCGGGACAGGTCGAGCGCGCGGAATTCGTTCCATTCCGTCAGGATCACGACAAGGTCGGCATCCTGCGCCGCGGCATAGGGATCGTCCAGCCACTCCACGCCCGGCAGAAGCGTCTCGCCCTCTCGCCGGCCCTGCGGATCGACTACCCGCACCCGGGCGCCGCCGCCGACGAGCGCGGGCACGATCGTCAGGCTTGGCGCGTCGCGCATGTCGTCGGTGTTCGGCTTGAACGTCACGCCAAGCACGGCGACGGTCTTGCCATTGAAGCTGTCGTCGCACAGCTCGCGCAGTTTGCTGATCATGCGCGACTTCACGCCCTCGTTCACGCGGATGACCGTCTCGACGATGTTCTGGGGCGAGGCGAATTCCTGCCCGATCCGGGCAAGCGCCGAGGTGTCCTTGGGGAAGCACGATCCGCCATAGCCGGGTCCGGCATGGAGGAACTTGTTGCCGATCCGGCCGTCCAGTCCGATGCCCTTCGACACTTCCTTCACGTCCGCGCCGACCTTTTCGCAGAGAGCGGCAATCTCGTTGATGAAGGTGATCTTGGTCGCGAGGAAGGCGTTGGCCGCGTACTTGATCATCTCGGCCGACTCGAGATCTGTCGTCACGATCGGGAAATCGCGCAGGAAGAGCGGGCGGTAGATATCGGCCATGACCTGCGCCGCGCGCTCGGTCTCGATGCCGACGACGACGCGGTCGGGGCGCATGAAATCGTCGATCGCCGCGCCTTCGCGCAGGAATTCGGGGTTCGATGCGACGTCGAAATCGGCATCCGGGCGGGCGTCGCGCATCCAGTCGGCGACCTTGCGGTTGGTGCCGACGGGGACGGTCGATTTCGTGACGACCACGGCGTAGCCGGTCAGCGCCTGCGCCACCTCCCGCGCGGCGGCCTCGACATACGTCAGGTCGGCATGGCCGTCGCCGCGGCGCGTCGGTGTCCCGACGGCAATGAAGATCGCCTCGGCCCCGTCCACGGCCTCCGCAAGGTCGGTGGTAAAGCTCAGACGGCCGGCCGCCACGTTCTTGGCCATCAGCGCATCGAGGCCCGGCTCGTAGATTGGGACCTTGCCCGCCTTCAGCATCTCGATCTTCTGCGGCGCCTTGTCGACGCAGACAACGTCATGTCCGAAATCGGAAAAGCAGACACCGGACACGAGTCCGACGTAACCGGTGCCGATCATGGTAATGCGCATAAGTGCCGCTCCGCTGGCCAATAATTCCGGACGCACGCGCCCGGCTCGGCGGGGTGATTAGCAGGTGCAAATGGGGTCGAACAGACCTTCAGCCCAGATAGACCTGATCCGGGACATGTTCCGCCCAGTCGGCGGCCTTGCCGTCGACCGCCTCCTGGATCGCGATATGGGTCATCGCGCTGTCGGCCGTTGCGCCGTGCCAGTGCCGTTCGCCCGGGGCGAACCAGACGGTGTCGCCGGGCCGGATCGTCCGCTTCTCGCCGCCCTCGGTCTGCGTCCAGCCCTCGCCTTCGGTCACAATCAGGAGCTGACCCATCGGATGCGTGTGCCACGCGGTCCGCGCGCCGGGCTCGAACGTGACCCGCGCGGCATTCACGCGAGACGGCGTTTCGCTTTCGCGCAGGCGGGCCAGCCGTACCGTACCCGTGAAATACTCCGCCGGTCCATTCGCCGTAGGGTGTTCGCCGTGTTCGGTCAGGATCATCTCGATCTCCTCAAATTCCGTAATAGTCCCGGTACCAGGCCACGAAAGCGGCGACGCCGTCCTCGATCCGCGTCGCGGGCCGGTGGCCGGTCAGCCGTTCCAGAAGCGCGGTATCCGCCCAGGTCGCCGGCACGTCGCCCGGTTGCATCGGCAGCATCCGCATCTCGGCCCTGCAGCCCGTCGCACCCTCGATCGCGTGGATGAAGTCGAGCAGCGGCACCGGCGCGGCGTTTCCGATATTGACGATCCTGTAGGGCGCGACCGGCGAGAGGCTGTCGCCCTCGACCGGCGCTCCACGCACCGGGACCGCGTCGATCAGCCGGACGATGCCGGCCACCAGATCGTCGACGAAGGTGAAATCCCGGCTCATCTCGCCATGGTTGTAGACGTCAATCGGCCCGCCTTCGAGGATCGCGCGGGTGAACTTGAACAGCGCCATGTCCGGCCGCCCCCAGGGTCCGTAGACCGTGAAGAAGCGGAACATCGTGACCGGAAGGTCGTAGAGATGGGCATAGGAATGCGCCATCGCCTCGTTCGCCTTCTTGGTCGCCGCGTAGAACGACATCTGGCTGTCGGCCTTGTCGGTCTCGGCATACGGCATGTCTTCGTTCGCCCCGTAGACGGAGGACGTTGAGGCGAGAAGGCTGTGGGCTGGCGGAAAGGCACGCATCGCCTCGAGCAGCCGGAACGTGCCGACGAGGTTCGCCTCGACATAACTTTCCGGCGCCTCGATCGAGTAGCGGACCCCTGCCTGCGCCGCCAGGTGGACGACCGCGTCGGGGCGCAGCTCGTCGAACAGGCCGTGCAGCACGCCGGGCGTCTCAATCCGCTCTTCGACGAAGGAAAACCCCTGAGATTGCAGAAGCATGGCGCGCCTGCGTTCCTTCAGGTGAACGTTGTAGTAGTCGGTCATCGCGTCGAGCCCGACAACGCGCCAGCCCTCGGCCAGAAGGCGCGCGCAGAGATGGTAGCCGATGAACCCGGCCGCCCCGGTCACGAGCGCGGTGCGCCCCATCGTACTGGTATCGTTGCCGGTCATGGTTCGCCACATAGCAGCCAGCCGCGGCAGCCGCTATCCGGCGCGTGGAAATTCGGCCGCCCGGTTTACCCGCAATTTACCCTGCTGGGGCAGTCTGGCGTGGCATTTGGATCAAGCGAAAGGGTTGCCATGCAGGAGTCGGCGGATTTCGACGGTGCCCACGATTGCTATCGCGGCCGGTCGGTGATGGTGACCGGTGCCGGCGGTTCCATCGGATCGGAGATTGCGATCCAGCTCGCGATGGTGCGCCCGTCCCGGCTGATCCTGCTCGATCACTCGGAATACGCGCTTTACTCCGTTGCCGAAACGATCGCGCCCATCGCAGAGGCCGCGGGGGTCCCGATCGTGCCCATTCTCGGTTCGGCCGGGGATGACAGGCTCCTGGACCGGATCCTACCGTCCGAGGGGGTGGAAATCGTGCTTCACGCCGCCGGCTACAAGCACGTCCCGCTGGTCGAGGCGAACCCGGTCGCCGGGCTTTCGAACAACGTGATCGCGACCGATACGCTCTTTCGTGCCGCAGAGCGGGCGGGTATCCGCCGCTTCGTGCTCATTTCGTCGGACAAGGCAGTGCGGCCGGCCGGCCTGATGGGCGCGACCAAATGGATCGCGGAACAACTGGTGCAGGATCTCGCATCGCGCGCGCCGGGGATCGCAACGGGGATCGTCCGCTTCGGCAATGTCCTGGGCTCCTCCGGCTCCGTCCTGCCGAGGTTCCGGGAACAGGTCGAACGCGGCGGCCCGGTGACCGTCACCGACCTGCGCATGGAGCGGTATTTCATGTCCGTCGGACAGGCCGTTCAACTGGTGCTGGAAGCCGGCGCGATCGCCCGGAACGGCGAGGTCTACTTTTTCGACATGGGTCCGCCGGTGCGGATCGCGGACCTTGCGCGACAGGTGATCGCCGCAGCCGGCCGGACGCTGCGCGATACCGCCAATCCGGGCGGCGACATCGAGATGCGGGAGACGGGGCTGCGCCCGGGCGAAAAGCTGGTCGAGGAACTGACCTGGTCAGGCCAGAAACATCCGACGCACCACCCCGGGATCTTCACAGCGACCGAACCGCGGCTGAGCGAGATCGAAGTCGCGCGGCTGATGCGCGAGGTCAGAGCCGCCGTCTCTGCCGGCGGTGCGTTCGATATCGGAACGTTGGGCCTGCCCGGTGGAGTCCAGCGCGCCGCGGGAAGCTAGCGCTAGTCGGAATTGCGCATCGACCAGCGCCAGGCGCTGTCGCAGATCTCGGCCAGCGTCTTTTCGGTCCGGAAGCCCAGAAGCTCGGCGGCGCGATCGGTTCGGGCGAGGTAGATCGGCACGTCGCCCGGACGTCGTGCCGCAATCCGGTGCGGTAACGGACGGCCGATGGCGTCTGAGAACCCTTCGACCATCTCGCGCACGGAGTAGCCGCGCCCGGTGCCGAGATTGACGATGTGTCCGCCCTTGCCCTCCAGAAGCGCGCGCAGCGACAGCACGTGCCCGCGGGCGAGATCCTCGACATGTATATAGTCGCGGACGGCCGTTCCGTCGGGCGTGTCGTAATCGTCTCCGAAAATGTCGAGCCGTTCGCGCCGACCAGTTGCCACCTCGATCATCACGGGCATCAGGTTCTGGCTCGGGCTTCGGGCATCCTCGCCCAGAAGGCCGGAGCCGTGCGCGCCGGCCGGGTTGAAATACCGCAGGATGCCGACCGCCCAGTCCGGGCCGAGATGCTCCAGCATCCCCTCACAGGTGATCTTGGTCAGTCCGTAGGGATTGGCCGCCCGGCGCGGATGGGTCTCGGGCGTCGGGTTCTCTTCGGTCTCGCCGTAGACGGTGGCCGACGAAGAGAAGACGAGCCGGCGGCACCCGGCGGCGTCCATCTCGGCCAGAAGGGCAATCAGCCCGCCGATATTGACGTCATAGTACGAGACCGGATCGGCCATGCTGTCGGCCACGGCCTTGAGCGCGGCGAAATGGACGACGGCGACGAAGTCGTTCTCAGCGAAGGCGCGGGCGAGGGCGTCGCGGTCGCGCACATCGGCGCGGATAACCGGAACGGGAGCACCAGTGATGCGTTCGAGCCGCTCGGGCACCGCGTCACGTGCGTTTCGGAAATCGTCGAGAATGACCGGCGAGAACCCCGCAGCGTGCAGCGCAACGTAAGTGTGAGAGCCGATATAGCCGGCCCCGCCCGTCAAGAGAATCTGCCCGGCCATCGAACCCGCTTCCTGCCGCGGAATCCTGATGGCACCGGCGGCCCGTACTGTCAAACCGCGCTCAGCCCGGGCCGGCGAAAAGCCGCGAGACCGTTCGCACCATCAGCCAGGTGTCGAGCGCCACCCCGCATCGGTGCTGGTAGATCAGATCCAGCCGCGCCTTTCGTGGAATGCAGCGACGGCGATAGAGGGTCTCCGTTTCGTCCGAGCTACGGCAGCCGGACAGGATTCGCGCCTCGGCCCCGCTGTAGACCAGCGTGGCCAGTCCGGTCAGCCCCGGGCGCGAGCGGAGCACCTGCGCATAAAGAACCGGATGCGCCTCGACATAGCGGCGGAGCGGCGGGCGCGGGCCGACGAAGCTGAGATCACCGCGGAGCACGTTCCAGATCTGCGGCAACTCGTCGAGACGGCAGGCGCGCAGCCGCCGCCCGGCCGGCGTGATCCCGACCGTCTTGTCACCCCCCGTGGCGCGCCCGTCATCCGCGCCCTGCCGCATCGTCCGGAACTTCCAGAGCGTGAATGGCCGGCCCGGTGCGGCCATTCTTTCGGATCCGAAGAAGACCGGGCGCCCCTGCCGCAGGAGCAGCCAGAGAGCGATACCGGCGACGGCAAGCGCCACGGGCACCGCGAGAAGCGACACCAGCACGAGATCGAAAAGTCGTTTTGACTTCTTCATCGTCTTTTCCGAATTCCGTTGCGTCAACGTGGGCAATGCATGAAGCGCCACAGGGTCGATGCGACCAGCGCGCTGATTTTCATCGTAAATTCATGCGGCCCCGGAGTTTAGATCCGATGAAGTTTCCGGAGGATGGCGTCGGAATCGGCCATTTCTGTTGACGCGCCACCAACGATCCCCGGTAAATCCCCGCTTTGGCCTGCCCCTCTCCGCAATCGCGCCGCAATTGGAAACGATGGTCCGAATGCCAACTACAAGGGTGTGCAGGTGTACTTATGGACCGTTTGACGGAAATGGAGGCATTCGCGACCGTAGTGGATCAGGGGGGATTCACCGACGCTGCCAAGAAGATGGGTATCTCGAAGTCCGCGGTATCCAAACACGTCTCGTCGCTCGAAAGCCGGCTTGGGGCCCGGCTTCTGAACCGGACGACGCGGCGTGTCAGCCCGACCGAGATCGGTCTGGCCTACTATGATCGCGCCCGGAGGGTGCTGAACGATGCAGGCGAGGCCGACGCACTGGTCACCGCGATGCAATCGGCGCCATCCGGCCTGCTCAGGGTCTCGGTCGCGACCGATTTCGGGGTGAACCATCTGTCGCCGGTGCTCGGGGAATTCCTGCACTCCTACCCGGACATCACCGTCAACATGGTGCTGAACAACCGCTATGTCGAACTGATCTCGGAAGGCTTCGACCTCGCGATCCGCGTGGGCGAGCTGGAGGATTCGAGCCTGCGTGCGCGCAAGCTCTGCGAGACGAACAAGCGCATGATCGGCTCGCCGTCCTACTTCCAGCGACACGGCCGGCCGCAGAAGATCGACGATCTGAACGAGCACAAGCTGCTCCACTATTCCAACCAGTCCTCGGGCAACGTCTGGAAGGTCACCGCGCCGTCCGGCGAACAGCGCCAGGTCCGCACGGCTGGCTCGCTGACCGTCAATGACGGCCAGTCGCTCCTGAACGCCGCCGTCGGCGGGCTCGGCATCGCCTACCTGCCGAGCTTCCTGTACGCCGAGCCGATGCGGCAGGGGCTGCTGGAGGATGCGATCCCGGATCTGCCGATGGAGGTTCAGGGTATCTACGCGATCTATCCGCCGGGCCGCTACACGCAGCCCAAGGTACGCGCGTTCATCGACTTCCTGGTCGAACAGTTCAAGGACAAGGGCTCCGACGACTGGTAAGGGCTTTGCGCCCGGGGTACTCCCGCGGAGGGGCCCGTTGCCAGCCGGCGACGGGCCCCTTGCCTATTCAGTATTGATGACGACCGCCTCGACCCGTCGGTTGATGTCGCGGCCCTCTTCGGTGGTATTGGGCGCGAGCGGCATGAGGTAGCCGATGCCCTCGGCCGAGAGCCGGTCGCCCGAGATGCCGTAATCGTCGATCAGTGCGCGCCGGACCGATTGCGCGCGGGCGCGACTTACGGCGATGTTCCCGGCCAGCCCGCCCTCGGCGTCCGTATGTCCGACCAGCGTCAGACGGATCCCGGGATTGTCTTCGAGATAGCTGGCCAGCTCTGCCAGGATCGGCAGATCCGTATCGGCGAGGTCCGTGGCACCGTAATCGAAGGTCACGCCCGGCAGCGGCGCGCGACCGATCTCGGTGAGCGCCCCGGCCAGAGTCGCGGGCATGGCCGGCGCCTCGATCGCCGGCGTCTCGTCCGGTGCGTCGGGCTGGCGGGTCGACAGGGTGACGTCCGACATTTCGGCGGTGGCGGGCACGACGTCCACCACCTGCACGAATCCCGATCCGCCGCCCTGGCTGACCATGAGCGCGACGTATTCGGGACCATCCGGCGTCGCGCGCCGCGCGGCGTGGAAGGCGTAGTCGGCCATGTTCACGTGCATCTCCGGCTCGGGCGCGATGTCGAGCGCGTAGCGGAAATCGAACCCGCCGCAGATCCGCGCGGTGCACGAGAAGATCGTATCGAAGCCCTGGTCGTCCAGCTGGCCGGACAGCACCGCCAGCAGGACGCCCGTTCCGCCGGCGAAGTCGTCGATGCGCCAGACTTCGCGCCGCACGTTCCCCTCGGCCTCGAAGGCGGGCATGCCGGTGCCGTCCCAGGGCGCGGTCGGGATCAGGTAGCTGCCCTGCCGTTCGGTCTCGGTCAGCGTTTCCTCCGCGGTTTCCGGCAGCTCCAGTATGCCCTGCGCCCAGGCCGGCGCGGCAAGGAGGCCGAAGAGGAGGGCGGCGCGGATCATCGGCCTATCGGGCCTGCCCGTGGTAGTCAGAGTTCGGTTGCATCGCCACGGCCGAGGCCATCCGGTTCGACATGTTGAAGAAGGATGCGACGGCGGCGATGTCCCAGATATCGCGGTCGCTGAAGCCTGCGTCGCGAAGCGCGTCCCGGTCGGCATCTTCGATCTTCGCGCTCGCCTCGGTCATCTTCACGGCGAAATCCAGCATCGCGCGCTGCTTCGGCGTCAGGTCGGCATAGCGGTAGTTCATCACCAGCGCCTCGCCGAGCGCCGGATCGCCCGAAAGTTGCCGGACCGCGGCACCGTGAGCGACGAGACAGTACCAGCAGCGGTTCACCGAGCTGACGACGACCGCGATCATCTCGCGCTCCAGCTTCGACAGGCCGCTCTCGGCCAGCATCAGGTCGTTGTACATCGCCGTGAAGGCGTCGAGCTTCTGGATGTCGAAGGCGTAGGCGGCCAGCACGTTCGGGATCATGCCCAGTTTCTCGACACAGACATCGAAGTATTTCTGCGTCGCCGGGGGCAGGGGATCGACCGGCGGCAGGTCGAGCGCTGTGGCGTTCGGGTTCGGTTTGCTCATGGGGCCTCTGGCTCTGTTCTGTAATGATAGTGTCCCACAGGTTGGAATCCCATGGAAGCGTAGAGCCCGTTCGCCGCCAGGTTCCGGCGTGTGACGAGGACCAGGAGGTCGGTCGCGCCGCTCCCGGCGGCCCAGTGCGCGGCCGTGGCCATCATGATCCGGCCGAGCCCCGCCCGGCGGAACTCGGAGGCGATATCCAGAGCATGAAGCATGGCCTTGCCGTCGTGGATCGCCACGAAAGCGGCGCCTGCCGGTTTGTCACGAATCCGGCCGAAGAGGCTTGTCTTCGGCCCCGCCACCCGTTCCATCACGCCGATCCGGGCCGGTCCGATCCCGGCGGCGGACCAGAGGTCGATCTGGATCGCAAGCGGGGGCCAGATCTCGAAGCAGGTGACCGGCGGCGGGACGGCAGCAATGGTTTCGCAGGGAACAGACAAAGCGACGGTCTCGTCCTTCACGACGTAACCCGCAGCCTCGAGCGCGGCGTCGAGCGCGTCCTGCCCGGCCCTCACCTGGAAAAGCGGCGACTGCCCGTGTGCCCGCATCGCGTCGGCGGCTGCATCGATGTCAGGCGTTCCATCACCCTGCCAGCTTGCGGCCGAGACCCGGTTGCCCGCGCCTTTCGTCAGCCTCAGTGTCCAGCCGCCGAGCGTCTCCCGTCGCTCCGCCGGCCATGTCGCGTCCACAAGGGCGAACAGATCGGTCACCGGGCCTCCGGGAAAGCGTCCGCGAGGGCCGAGATGATCGCGTCGACTGCAGCGCCGTCGGTGCCCCGGACGACGACGTTGGTGCCGTAGATCCCGTCCTTCTGGAACGGGTAGGAGCCGATCGAGACCTCGGGATGCGCGCCGGCGATGTCCGACAGAACGGCTGCGATATCTCCCTCGCCGCGCTCTATCCGGAGCGACTGGGACAGAAGCGGCGGTCCGCCGGCCAGTGTCGGCAGGACAGAGGCGACCATCGCCTCGAAGATCGTCGGCACGCCGGCCATGACATGCACGTTTCCAAGCGTGAAACCTGGCGCGGCCGAGATCGGGTTGTCGATCAGTGCAGCGCCTTCGGGGATCCGGGCCATGCGCAGGCGGGCCTCGTTCATCTCCATCCCCTGCCGGTCGTAATGGGCCTGCAGGATGGCCCGCGCATCGTCGCGGACGCCGATGGACATGCCGAAAGCCTCGGCGATAGCCTCGGCGGTGATATCGTCATGTGTCGGGCCGATCCCGCCCGAGGTGAAGACGTGGTCCCAGGTCTCGCGCAGCGCGTTCACGGCCGCCACGATCGCCGGCCGGTCGTCCGCCACGATCCGCACCTCCTTCAGCGCGATGCCGTGGCGGGTCAGCGCGCCGGCGAGGAAGTGCATGTTCGCGTCCCGCGTCCGGCCCGAGAGAATCTCGTCCCCGATCACCAGCATCGCGGCGGTGGGTGTGGTCATGCCCTGTCTCCTTGCCCCCTTGTCCGCCTCGGTATAGGGCCCGCAAATGCGCTTTCAAACCCCGCTCATCCGCGCCACGCTGCTGCGCCGCTACAAGCGCTTCCTTGCGGATGTGCGGCTGCCGGACGGGACTGTCGCGGTGGCGCATTGCCCGAACCCGGGCTCGATGATGGGGCTGGCGGAGCCAGGCACGGCAATCTGGCTGGAACCGAACGAAGATCCGAAGAAAAAGCTGAAATACGGCTGGCGGCTCAACGAGCTGCCGGACGGGCACTGGGCCGGGATCGACACCGCGGTTCCGAACCGCGTCGTCGCCGCGTCACTCGCCGTCCGGGCGATCCCCGAGCTTGCGGCCTACGATACGATCCGCCCCGAACAGCGCTATGGCGCGAACAGCCGGATCGACTTCCTCGCCACCGGCGACGGCCTGCCCGACGCCTATGTCGAGGTAAAGAACGTTCACCTGCGGCGCGAGGATGACTGGGCCGAGTTTCCGGACAGCGTGACCACGCGCGGCGCCAAGCACCTCGGCGAGCTGTCCGCGATGGTCGAAGCCGGCCACCGCGCCGTCATGCTCTACCTGATTCAGCGCACCGATTGCGCGCGGCTCAAGTTCGCCGCCGATCTCGATCCCGGCTATGCCGCGGCGGTCGCACGCGCCCGGGACGCCGGGGTTGAACTGATCGCCTACGATTGCGACATCGACGCGGAGGGCGTGCGGCTTCGGGCGCCCCTGCCGGTCAGGGCCATCTGAGCCTCGGTTACTGGAAATACACGTCGCGCTGGCATAGATTGCGCGTGACGGATCAGGAGCTTGCAGTTGGAAGCGTTTCACGGCCGCCTCACCCGGGACGGAATTCGCATACACCAGAAGGACGACTACGCCGGTATGCACCGCGCGGGCGATCTTGCCGCGCGCATCCTCGACGACATCGCCGATCATGTCGTGCCGGGCGCAACGACGGCCGAACTGGACGAGCGGATCACCGCGATGGTCGAGGCCGCCGGCGCCACCTCGGCGACGATCGGCTACCGCGGTTACCAGCACGCCAGCTGCATCAGCGTGAACCATGTCGTCTGCCACGGCATCCCGAGCACCAAGGTCCTTAAGGACGGCGATATCCTGAACATCGACGTCACCGTCATCGTCGATGGCTGGTTCGGTGACACGAGCCGGATGTTCGTCGCCGGCCATCTCGGCCGCAAGGCGGAGCGGCTGATCGAAGTCACGCATGACGCGCTGATGATCGGGATCGAGGCGGTCCGGCCGGGCAACACGTTCGGCGATATCGGCCACGCCATCCAGACCTATGTCGAAGCGCAGCGGATGAGCGTCGTGCGCGATTTCTGCGGTCACGGTTTGGGTCAGGTGTTCCACGCGCCGCCGAACGTGCTGCATTACGGCCGCCCAGGGACCGGCCCGGTGCTGGAAGAAGGCATGTTCTTCACGATCGAGCCGATGGTGAACCTCGGCCGGCCGGAAACGAAGGTGCTCTCGGACGACTGGACCGCCGTGACGCGCGACAAGTCGCTCTCGGCGCAGTTCGAACATTCGGTCGGCGTGACGTCGGACGGCGCGGAGATCTTCACGCTGTCCCCCGCAGGCCGCTTCCACCCGACCTGGCGCTAATCCCCCGTTAACCATTCGATGCGCAGGGTGCGGTCATGCCGCAGCCGAAGGACGAGTTCGCCGAAGCGCCGCTGCCGGGGTTCGGACCGGCGGCAGAGGCCGCTCCCGTCCCGCGGTCGACATCATTGGCGGATGACCTCAAGTCCCATCGTGCGAGGTTGCGCGAACGGTTTGCCGAGGGCGGGGCGGCTGCGATGCCGGATTACGAGCTCCTCGAGATGCTCCTGTTCCGCGCCCTGCCCCGCGGCGATACGAAGCCGATTGCCAAGGCATTGCTCAAGGCGTTCGGCGACATCAACCGGGTTCTCGCCGCACCACCCGCGCGCCTCCGCGACGTGCCCGGAGTCGGCGATCGCGTCGTGTTCGAACTGAAACTGATCGAGGCGATCGGGCACCGCATGGCGCGCGCCAAGGTCATGCAGCGCCCGATCCTGTCCTCCTGGGACGCGCTGCTTGCCTATTGCCAGAGCGCGATGGCGCATCGTGACCTCGAGCATTTCCGGATCCTCTTTCTCGACCGCAAGAACGTGCTGATTGCCGACGAGGAGCAGGCGAAAGGCACGGTCGACCACGTCCCGGTCTACCCGCGCGAGGTGGTGAAACGCGCGCTCGAACTGAACGCATCGGCCATCATCCTCGTTCACAACCACCCGTCGGGCGATCCGACGCCAAGCCAGGCGGATATCGACATGACATCGGCCATCGCGGAGGCCGCCGGGGTTCTCGGGATCACCATCCACGACCACCTCGTGATCGGGAAGGCGCGGGAACTGAGCTTTCGTTCCGAGGGATTGCTTTAAGGATGCGAGGGGCGCTGCCCCTCGCGCTCCCCGGAGGTATTTGTGGAAAGATGAAAGGGTGGACTATTCCAGCCAGACCTCGACCCGGCGATTGGCGGCGCGGCCCCATTCACTGTCGTCGCAGGCAATCGGAAGCGCCTCACCGAAGGCCGCGGTGCGGAAATCGACCCGTGCGAGATCCGCCGTCGCGGCAGCTTCCATGACCGCGCGGCGCACCGCCTCGGCCCGGTTGCGGGACAGCCGGAGATTGGTCGCGGCGGTCCCGGCGCCATCCGAGAAGCCGACGAAGATCAGCGTCCGGCCGTCGAAGTCGCCGGCCTCGATGGCGCGGGCGAGGCGGGAGACGGCGGATAGCGACTGCGTGTCGAGCTCCGTCGCTCCGCCTGAAAAGCGGAACGTGGGCGACAGCCGAACCGAGGTTTCCATCCGGTCGGCGAGGCGCTGGAGGTCGGCCAGCACCGTCCCGTCGCCCGCGGCGAGGATCGCATTGGCGAGCCTGCGGCCCTGATCCTCCACCGGCGTCTCGGTGATGGTCTGGCTGACGAAGCCGGTGCGCCGGATGACCCTCTCGGCCGCCGGGCTTTCGAGGAAATCCAGAAACTCCCGCACGAGCCGCGGCAGCCGGCGCGGCGCGGTGAACGCATAGAGCGGCGCGGTCAGCGGATAGTCCTCCGATTTCAGCGTGTCCGGATCGGCACCGAGCGCGAAGCCGCAATCCCCGGACAGGGCCAGCGCACGGGCGTTGCCGACGGAGGAGTAGGCCGTCACACCGATCGCCTGCGGGTCACGCGCGACCGCATCGGACAGGTCGCGCAGATCGGCGTGACGCACGATGCCGCCGGCCAGCTCGCGGCCGGTTCCGGCGAGGATCTCGTCTGTGAAGGCCTGGGCGAGGCCGGTTTCGGCCAGCGGCATGTGCAGCACGACGGGCGCCTCGGGACCGCCGATCTCGGACCAGTCGGCGATCTCGCCGGTGAAGAGCCGGGCGAGCGTGTCCGGCGTGATCTCGCGGAACGGATGGGCGCGCGAGGTGACCGGAACGAGGGCGTCGAGCCCGATGATCCGGGCCCGGCGGATCAGAGACGGCGCTGCGCCGTCCGCTGCGCGCGCGGCAAGTTCTTCCATCCGGAGAGGTTCCCGGAGCGCGAGCGCGATGTCGGCCTCGCTGTTGAGAAGCGCGAGAAAGCCGGCCTCGGTCGTCGCCGGCCGGATCGTGAGTCGCGCCGCCGCGCTGCCATCCGCGCGCGACAGGGTGTAGAGCGACGCGCCATCCTCGTCGACCGCCAGCGCGACCGACAGGTCCCGGTCATAGGCGAAAGCCTCGATCAGCGCTGGCAGGAGCGTTTCGGCGATGGCGCTGGCCCCGGCAAACCGCGCTTCGGCGACGAAGGCGTCGAGATCGGGACAGCCCGGTCCCTCGCATCGCACGCCCTCGGCGCTGACGGTGAGCGGGCCATAGATCGAGTCCACGCGGTAGAATTCACCGTCGAAGGACAGCAGGCTGCCCGACAGTTCGATGGCACCGTCCTGCGAGGTCAGCGTGACGTCCTGCGCCGCGGCGGGCAGGACAGCAGCCTGTAGGCAGAGCGCGGCAATGAGGGATCGCATCGGGGCCTGGGGGCCCCTTCGCACGGGGCTTTGGTCTGGGATCAGTTGGCGGCGATCCTCAGGTCGCCGACGAGATTTTGCAACACCGTTCGGTCTGCCGTGCCGTCACAGGCGGGCAGAGCGAAGGACAGGTCCACGCGGGCGACGCCGCCATCGGGCCTCGGGCGCAGGGTCGCGGCCTCGGCCGGACCGCCGCAGCCGTCGGCCGAAACCGACAGGCGGACGAGCCCGCCGCCGGGCAGCGCGCCATGCTGGATCGTGTATATCTGCGCCATCAGGGGTGCGGTGCCGAGACCGTCGCCAAGCCGGGCGAGCCAGCCGCCGCTTCCGCGCAGGGCGTCCGACGGCGCGCCGGGGGACCCTTGCCAGACATGGCCGGCCTCGCCGTAATCCGCGCCGCCCTCGCGCGCATGGAGCGCAAGCGGGGTTTCGCCCGTCCATGCCAGCGCCACGCGGTCGTATTCGTCTAGATCGGGGACCGGCACGCGGACAAGCTGACCGTCGCCGCCCGGAAGCCGGACTGCGATCTCGGCCGGATCGGCGAGTGCTGGAAGCAAAAGCTCGGCATGGCCGGTCAGGTCGGTCGTCACCGAGACGGCGAGCCCCTCATGCGCGATCTCGACCCGCATCTCCGGCCGGCAGGGATCGGCGATCCGGAGCGCGACACTGGCCGCGGGGCGCGGTTCGGCCTCGATCGACAGGCCGCAGGCAAGGCCGAAACGGCTGACGGGAGCGGGACGGTCGAGGTCCGGGAGTGGTGCGAGAGCGGTTGCGGCGACCCGCGCGGGCAGAATGGATTCCGGTGCGGACAGGGATGCGGGCGCCGGAGCTTGGAGCGAGGCGGGCATCGCGGGCGGCGGGCCGTCGGGCGCGGTGTCCTGGAAAGAGCCGAAGCCGAACGCGGCCAGTGCCACCGCCGCCACGGTCGTTCCGATGCCGATTGTCTGCGCCATCGCGCCGCCTCCGCCGAACCGACCCCCCAGGTCTGCGAGCAGAGTTCGACGCCGATAATACACCGCAGGGCCGCGAAGGCCCGGGGGGCCTCTGCGCTATTTCCGATGGCTGATGCAGAAAGGACTCAGGCGAGCCGGCCGTGGCAGTGCTTGAACTTCTTGCCGGAGCCGCAGGGGCAGGCGTCGTTCCGGCCCGGATTGCCCCAGGTCGACGGGTCGTCCTCGACAAAACCGGGGGCGGCCCCTTCGGCCGGGGCAGGATCGACCGCGGCGGATGCCGCAGCGCCGGCCGTCTCCAGTTCCTTCGTCTTCTCGGCCTGCTGCGCCTGAAGCTGGCGGATGAGCTGCGCCTGCTGCTCCTGGCTGAGCGGCTGGATGCCGGCGAGGCGCTGCGTCACGGCCATGCGCAGCCCGTCCAGAAGCCCTTCGAAGAGCTGGAAGGCCTCGGTCTTGTATTCGTTCAGCGGATCACGCTGCGCGTAGCCGCGGAACCCGACGACCGATCGCAGGTGCTCGAGCTTAAGCAGGTGCTCGCGCCATTTCTGGTCGATCGTCTGCAGCAGGACCTGTTTCTCGATCGAGCGCATCTGCTCGGGACCGAACTGCACGGCTTTCGACGCCATGAACTCGTCGGCGGCCTGTTCCAGGCGCTCCTGGATGTCGGCGTTCTCCACGCCTTCCTCGTCGGCCCATTCCGCGACGGGCACGTCGACGCCAAGCGTCTGGCGAACCGAGGTCGTCAGGCCCTCGGTGTCCCACTGATCGGCGTAGGAGCGCGGCGGCATGTACTGGTCGACCATGTCTTCGATCACCTGGTGGCGCATGTCGCGGGTGATCTCGGCGATATCCTCGGCCCGCATGATTTCCATGCGCTGCTCGAAGATCGCCTTCCGCTGGTCGTTCATCACGTCGTCGAACTTCAGCAGCTGCTTGCGGATGTCGAAGTTGCGGCCCTCGACCTTCGCCTGCGCCCGCTCGAGCGACTTGTTGACCCACGGATGGACGATGGCCTCGCCTTCCTTCATGCCGAGGGTCGACAGCATCTTGTCGAGCCGTTCCGACCCGAAGATGCGCATCAGGTCATCTTCGAGGCTGAGGAAGAAGGACGACCGCCCGGGGTCGCCCTGCCGGCCCGAACGGCCGCGCAGCTGGTTGTCGATCCGGCGGCTTTCGTGCCGTTCGGTCGCCAGGACGAAGAGACCTCCGGCGGCCTTCACCTTGTCCTCGTCGGCCTTGTGTTCGGCCTCGATCTTCTCGCGGATGGACGTGTGGTCGCCGTCGGGATTGGCGGCGATGGCCTCCATGATCTTGAACTCGACGTTGCCGCCCAGTTTGATGTCGGTCCCGCGGCCGGCCATGTTGGTGGCGATCGTGATCGCGCCGAGCTTGCCGGCATCGGCGACGATCTGCGCCTCCTGCTCGTGCTGGCGCGCGTTCAGCACGTTGTGCGGCAGCTTCGCCTTCTCGAGCATCTTCGACAGCATCTCGGACTTCTCGATCGAGGTCGTCCCGACGAGCACCGGCTGGCCCTTTTCATGCGCCTGCCGGATCTCATCGACGATGGCGTCGTACTTCTCGCGCCCGGTGCGGTAGACCTGGTCGTCCTCGTCGATGCGGGCGATCGGCAGGTTGGTCGGGATCTCGACCACGCCGAGCCCGTAGATCGCCATGAATTCCTCGGCCTCGGTCGCGGCGGTGCCGGTCATGCCGGCGAGTTTGGAATACAGGCGGAAATAGTTCTGGAAGGTCACGCTCGCCAGCGTGACGTTCTCGGGCTGGATCGTGCAGCCTTCCTTGGCCTCGATCGCCTGGTGAAGACCGTCGGATAGCCGGCGGCCCTGCATCATTCGACCGGTGAACTCGTCCACCAGCACGACCTCGCCCGAGCGCACCATGTATTCCTTGTCCTTGTGGAACAGCTTGTGCGCCCGCAATGCGTTTGAGACATGGTGCACGACGGTGGTAGATTCCGGGTCGTAGAGGCTCTGGCCTTCTGGCAGAAGCTCGAGCTCGTGCAGGCGATCCTCGAGGAAATCGTTGCCCTCGTCGGTGAAGGTCACCTGCCGGGTCTTTTCGTCGATCGTGTAGTGGTCTTCGGTCAGCTCCGGGATGACCTTGTCGATGGCCACATAGAGGTCCGAGCGGTCCTCGGACGGGCCCGAGATGATCAGCGGCGTCCGCGCCTCGTCGATGAGGATCGAGTCCACCTCGTCCACGATCGCGAAGTTGTGCCCGCGCTGCGACATGTCCTTGAGGCTCGCGCGCATGTTGTCGCGCAGGTAGTCGAAGCCCAGTTCGTTGTTCGTGGCGTAGGTGATGTCGGCGGCGTAGGCGTCGCGCTTTTCGCCGTCGGGCTGGCGCGGATAGACAACGCCCGTCGACAGGCCGAGCGCGGTGTAAACCTTGCCCATCCATTCCGCGTCGCGCTTGGCGAGGTAGTCGTTGACCGTGACGATATGCACACCCTTGCCCGACAGCGCGTTGAGGTAGGCCGGGAAGGTCGCGACGAGGGTCTTGCCCTCACCCGTCTTCATTTCGGCGATGTTGCCCTGGTG
The DNA here is from genome assembly GCA_015689705.1 of Rhodobacterales bacterium HKCCE3408. GTDB lineage: Bacteria > Pseudomonadota > Alphaproteobacteria > Rhodobacterales > Rhodobacteraceae > HKCCE3408. The sequence goes on along the minus strand of WVSN01000010.1, from coordinate 118,680 downwards.
CAGGAAGATGCCACCGACGAGCTGCACGTCGAAGGCGCGCAGTCCGAGCGCGCGTTTGGCGGCCTCGCGACAGTTCGCGAAGGCTTCGGGCAGAATGTCGTCGAGGCTCTCGCCGTTCTGGACCCGGTTCCGGAACTCGGCGGTCTTGGATACGATCTCCGTATCGCTCAGCGCGACAAATTCACTTTCGAGGGCGTTGATCCGGTCAATGATGGGCCGGACCGCCTTGACCTTGCGGCCGTTGGCAGTCCCGAACACCTTCTTCGCAATCGTTCCGATCCCAAGCATGGCGGTCTCGTAAATCCTTGTCGCGGCCCGGGTCGGGACCTCATCACATCTTGTGCGGCATCCGGGTTGTGCTGGCCCATCGCGGCAGTCTAGAACGGCGGCAATATCGGCGCGGCCCCGATGCGAAACCCGATTGGGACATAAGGGGCGGCCCGGATGGTGTCAACGCGGCCCGGCGGACCGCCGGCCGGCAAACAATCAGGGATGATCCATGCAACGCCTACTCGCCTCCGTCGCGCTCGTCGCGGCGCTTTCCGCCCACGCGACCATGCCGGCGCTCGCCGACGCGCATGAGGGGCCGGATGCCAGCACCGTTCTGGCCACTGTAAACGGGACCGAAATCACCCTTGGTCATCTGATCGCGATGCAGCAGATGCTGCCCGACCAGTACCGCGAACTGCCGGACGAGGTGCTCTACAACGGCATGCTCGACCAGCTGATTCAGCAGCAGGTTCTGGCCGACGCCGCCCGCGAGGACATGAACGCCAGCCGCGAGCTCGGGCTGGAGAACGAAGCCCGCGCCTTCCTCGCCGCTGCGCTTTTGAATGACATCGCCGCCGAGCCGATCCCGGACGAAGAACTTCAGGCCGCCTATGACGAGGCGATTGCCGGGGTCGAGCCGGGCACCGAATACAACGCCTCGCACATCCTGGTGGAGACCGAGGAAGAGGCGCAGGAGATCATCACCGAACTCGAAGGCGGCGCCGATTTCGCCGAACTCGCGGCCGAACGGTCTGTTGGCCCCTCGGGCCCGAACGGCGGCCAGCTCGGCTGGTTCTCGCAGGGCATGATGGTCCCGTCCTTCGAAGAGGCCGTCATGGCGCTCGAGGTCGGCGAGATTTCGGCCCCGGTCGAGACCCAGTTCGGCTGGCACGTCATCGTCCTGAACGACACCCGGACCGAGGAGCTGCCCGCTCTCGAGGACGTCCGGGCCGATCTCGAGGAGCAGATCCGCCGGACCCGTGTCGAAGCCGCCATCGCGGAGCTGACCGAGGCCGGCACGATCGACACGCCCGAGCTTGACATCGACCCGGCGCTTATCCGCAATACGGAGCTTCTGGACGAATAAACCGGGAGCGGGCCGGAGATGGCGAAAAAGAAGGACAAGAAGGACGCGAAGTCCAAAAAGAAAAAGGCCGCCAAACGCTCCGCTCCGGCGCGCGTGATGATGGTCGAGGCGCCGAAAAAACCGGCGCCGTCCGTTTCGCCTCTGGCCCCCGCGGCCTTCCCTGACCTGCCGGCCATCGACGGCGTGCGCTTCGCCGCCGCCGAGGCCGGTATCAAGCGGGCCGGCCGGGTCGACGTGATGTTGGCCGAGATCGCGGCCGGCAGTTCCATCGCCGGTGTCTTCACGCGTTCCTCGACCCGCTCGGCGCCCGTGCGCGACTGTGAGACGAAGCTCGCGAAGCTGCAGAAAGATGCGGCAAAGGGCTTCGCGATCCTTGTGAACTCCGGGAATTCCAATGCCTTCACCGGCAAGGCCGGCGACGGCACGGTGAAAGCGGTCTGTGCCGCCGTCGCGAAGGCGCTGAAGCTGCCTGTCGGCCACGTGTTCACGGCGTCGACTGGCGTCATCGGCGAACCTCTGCCATCCGAGAAGATCACGGCCGTGATCGGTTCCCTGTCCGACAGCCTCGATGCCGGGGCGACGGAGATCGCGGCGCGGGCGATCATGACGACCGATACGTTCCCCAAGGGTGCCGTCGCGACCGGTGAGGTTGGCGGCGTGCCCGTCACGGTCATGGGCTTCGCCAAGGGCTCCGGCATGATCGCCCCCGATATGGCGACGATGCTCGGCTACGTCTTCACTGACGCCGCTGTTGCGCCCGCCGCGCTTCAGGCCATGCTGAAGGCGACGACGAAGGACAGCTTCAACGCCGTCACGGTCGATGGCGATACGTCTACGTCGGACACGGTGATGCTTGCGGCAACCGGCAAGGCGGGCAACGCGCCCGTCATGTCGGCCCGGAGCGCGGAAGGTGAAGCGTTCCAGGCGCTTCTGGCGACTGTCATGCAGGATCTTGCGCTGCAGATCGTTCGTGACGGCGAGGGCGCGACGAAGCTCGTCGAGGTCAACGTGACCGGCGCCAAATCCGCCCGGGACGCTGACAAGGTCGCCCGCTCCATCGCCAATTCGCCGCTGGTGAAGACAGCGATCGCGGGCGAGGATCCGAACTGGGGCCGCATCGTCATGGCGGTCGGCAAGTCCGGCGCGACCGCCGACCGCGACACGCTGACGATCCGCTTCGGCGACATCCTCGTGGCCGAGAACGGCTGGCGCGCCGAAAGCTACACTGAGGCTGCGGGCGCGGCGTACATGAAGCAGCCGGAACTGGCGATCAACGTCGATCTCGGGCTTGGCTCCGGCGCTGCGCGCGTCTGGACCTGCGACCTGACCCACGGCTACATCTCGATCAACGCGGATTACCGGTCTTGAACACACTCCTCGTCGCCGCCGTGGCGCTGGTGGACCCCGATGGCCGCGTTCTCCTTGCGCAGCGCCCCGAGGGGAAGTCCATGGCGGGTCTGTGGGAGTTTCCCGGCGGCAAGGTCGAAGCCGGTGAGACGCCGGAGGCCGCGCTGATCCGCGAACTTCACGAAGAGCTCGGAATCGACACCTGGGCGAGCTGCCTTGCACCGCTGACCTTCGCCAGTCACGGCTACGACGACTTCCACCTTCTCATGCCGCTTTTCGTCTGCCGGAAGTGGCAGGGAATCCCTTCCCCGCGCGAGGGTCAGCGCCTTGCCTGGGCGCCTCCGGCGCGCCTGCGCGACTACCCGATGCCGCCCGCGGATCTGCCGCTGATCCCGATTCTCCGCGACTGGCTGTGACCCCGAAGGTCATCGGCAGGAATCTGCCCGATCTCCGATAATCGTCCCTAAATTGATGAAAGAATAGGCAAAATCCGGCGTATTACGTCGATTTTTGTTGCTGCCTTTGAACCGGTTTTCGCTATGCTTAGGGGACACAGCCAAGGGGGACGTGACTGTGCTGAAGACAATTACGCTTGGGACGTGCGTATCTGTTCAAGGGCTTTTCGTACGCGCACTGGAAGACGGCAAGATCGTCGTGAAAGTGGGCGAGACGCTATTCACCGGTGCGCCGGTAACCGGCCGGGCGGCCTGACCGCCCGCGCCTGTTCTCAGGCGATCCAGCCCTTGATGTTGTCCACCGCCACGTCGAACAGCGCATCCATGTGCGCGTCGTCGTCATTGAGACACGGGATGTAGGTGAAGCTCTCACCGCCCGCGTGCTCGAAGCTTTCGCGGATCTCCTCGTTGATCTCTTCCAGCGTCTCGATGCAGTCGGCCGAAAACGCGGGCGCGCAGACCGCGATCCGCTTCTTGCCCTGTTCGGCGAGACGCGCGACCTCTTCGACGGTGTAGGGCTTCAGCCATTCCTCCGGCCCGAAGCGGGACTGGAAGGTCGTCACGATCTCCGTCTTGTCCCATCCAAGCCGCTCGCGCAGGAGGCGCGTCGTCTTCTGGCACTGGCAGTGATACGGGTCGCCCTCCATCAGGTAGCGCTTCGGCACACCGTGATAGGAGCAGACCAGGACGTCCGGACGCTGGTCCAGGCCGGCGTACGTGCGCTCCACCGACTGTGCCAGCGCCTCGATGTATTCCGGGCGTTCGTAATACGCCTCGACCGTGCGGACCGTCGGCTGCCACTTGATGTCCACGAGCGACCGGAAGAACTCGTCACAGGCTGTGGCCGAGGTGGCGCCGGCATATTGCGGGTAGAGCGGGAAGAAGAGGATCTTCGTGCAACCCTGCGCGACCAGCGCATCGACCTTCGATTTGGTCGAGGGATTGCCATAGCGCATGCAGTAGTCGACCACGACCTCGTCGCCGAACCGCGCCGCCATGCGCTCGGCCATCTTCGCCGTCTGCGCCTTCGTGATGGTCATCAGCGGGCTTTCCCCCGCCTCTTCGTTCCAGATCGACTTGTAGGCCGCCCCGGACGAGAACGGGCGCTTCGACAGGATGATGAGTTGCAGAAGCGGCTGCCAGATCCAGGGCGAGTAGTCGATGACGCGCCGGTCCGAAAGGAATTCCGACAGGTAGCGGCGCATCGACCAGTAGTCGTAATTGTCCGGCGTCCCGAGATTGGCGAGCAGGACGCCGACCTTGCCGAACTTGACCGCCGGGTGGTCCGCGGGCGCATGGGCAAGTGTTTCGGCCGGTGTCGCGTCACGCATCATGTTCATCTCTGGTCCACCTCGTCAGTCGCCTTTTGCGCGTCGGCGCCGGTTTCGTCAAACTCCGTGACCCCGAGGGCGTCGGCCAGCCGGTGCGCAGCCGAGCCGGGGCGGAGTGGCTTCGGCTGGCTTTCGTGCGGGCGCCAGCCTGTCAGGAATACGAGCTCGAAGGTCGTCCGGATCCGGTTTTCTTCGGCCGGGAAGGATTGCGCGTAGTGCGCGCCGGCCCGCGCGAAGAGCGTCTTCGGCGTCGGATGCCGCAGCCGGGCGGCCAGCGCATTGGTCTCACCCATGGCCCGCAGGTCGCGCGCCAGAGCCGGAAGCCCGCTATAGGTCGCCGTCAGGGCGAGGCTGTCGGCGACGGGCAAAGCAAGGCCCGCGCGCTGGAGAAGCGCACCGAGATCCCGGATCTCGGCCATCGGCGCGACGCGTGGGCTGATCCCACCGGTCAATTCCGCCTCGGCCTGGGCCAGCGATGCGCGCAGTTCCGTCAGCGTCGTGCCGCCGAGGCAGACGGCCAGGAACAGGCCGTCGGGTTGCAGGGCACGAGTGCACTGGATGATCTGGCCAAGCGGATCCTCGGACCAGTGCAGCGCCATGGCGTGGACGACCAGATCGTGCGCGCCCGGTTCCAGCGCCAGCGTTTCATCCGGCGCGACACGCGGAGCATCCGGAAGAAAGTCGTCCCAGAGGTCAGGGAACGGCGTCACCAGCGCCGGCGTCGTAAAGGACCTGTTAACGTCGATCAGTCTTTCATCGAGTTCGTCCCGGGCTGCGTCGTGCAGGAAGCGCGCCGCCTCGGGCCGCGCCCGGCGCCGGTGGCGGGCCAGCGCCTCCGGGTCGACAAGCTGTGGTCTGGCCTCGGTCATCGGTCGTCGCGCCTTGGTCGGAACAGTGGGCTACTTAGAGGGTCGGGATGAGATTGCAAACCGTGCTCCACGCCGTGTTTCCCCCCGAATGCCTGTCCTGCAGCGCGCTCGTTGGTGAGGATTTCGCGCTGTGCGGCGCCTGCTGGTCGGAAACGCCCTTCATCCTGTCGACCATCTGCGACATCTGCGGTGCGCCACTGCCGGGCCAAGCCGATCCGGACGAGCGGCTCGCCTGCGACGACTGCCGTGCGATGCCGCGGCCATGGAACCGGGGGCGCGCGGTAATGGTCTACGCTGGCACTGCGCGCCGCCTGATCCTGGGATTGAAGCATGGCGACCGGGCCGAGGTCGCGCGGGCGGCTGGTCCGTGGCTCGCCCGTGCCGCGCAGGACCTGCTGCAACCCGAAACGGTGCTCGTTCCCATCCCTCTCCATCGCGGCAGGCTGATGCGGCGGCGGTTCAACCAGTCGGCTCTTCTGGCGCAGGCGATGGCCCGCGCGACGGGTGCCGATGTCGCGGTCGACGCGCTGCTGCGTGTCCGCGCAACTCCGAGCCTCGACGGCCTCGGGCGCGAGGAGCGGCGGGCTGCACTGGACCGCGCCATCGCCCCGCATCCGGGAAACGGGCGGCAGCTCGAGGGCCGGCCCGTTCTCCTCATCGATGACGTGATGACCTCGGGCGCGACCTTCGCCGCGGCGTCGGAAGCGGCGCGCCGGGCCGGTGCAGATAATGTCTCCGTGATTGCACTGGCGCGGGTCTGCCGCGATGCCTAAGTATTCGCGCAACAGACTGGAACGGGGACGCGCGCGATGCAAAGCGTTGAAATCTATACTTCGCCGCTCTGCGGCTACTGCTATGCGGCGAAGCGGCTGCTGGCCGACAAGGGCGTGAGCTATTTCGAATACGACGTCCTCGGCGATCCGTCGAAGCGGCAGGAGATGCTCGGCCGGGCGAACGGCCGTCACACCGTGCCACAGATCTTCATCGGCGACACCCATGTCGGCGGCTACGACGATATGGCCGAGCTCGACCGCGACGGCAAACTCGACCCGCTTCTCGCCGGCTGACCGCGACGACGCGGCGCTTGCCTTGAGACCGCGCGGTCGGCACTACTGCCGGCCATGGCCCAGTCCGACGATCCGCTTTCGATCGCCCTGATTTCCGAGATGTTCGCCGCGGACCAGATGCTGCGGAACAGGCTCGGCCGGGCTTTACCGAAAGGGATGGAGCTTAGCCATTTCTCGGTCCTGAATCATCTGGCCCGCGCGACCGGCGAAAAGACCCCGGCGCAGCTGGCCCGGACCTTCTATGTCACCCGTGGCGCAATGACGAACACGCTCAACCGGCTCGAATGGGCCGGGCACGTGCACATCCGGCCCGACTGGGACGACGCGCGGCGGAAATTCGTGACGATCAGCCGCGCCGGGCGGCAGGCACGCGACCAGGCGCTTGAAGCCATCGCGCCGATCCTCGCCGAAACAGCGAGCGAAATTGGCGCCGACCAGGTGCGCTCTGCCGTGCAGGTCCTGCGCACCCTGCGCCAGCGGATGGAGACCGAACGCTAGGCGGAGCGGATGCTTGCCGTGACGTAGTTCACCGACAGGTCGCGGTCGGACAGGCCCCAGGTCCACAGGATCGGGTTGAACACGAACCCCTTGCGGTCAACCGGCTTCAGCCCTGCGCCCTCGAGCAGCGAGAACAGCTCGTCCGGCGTGATGAACTTGTTCCAGTCATGCGTGCCCTTGGGCAACCAGCGCATGACGTACTCCGCTCCGACGATGGCCATCGCGAAGCTCTTGGGGTTGCGGTTGATGGTGGAGCACACCATCAGCCCGCCCGGCTTCAGAAGCGCATGGCAGGCCGCAAGGTAAGCCGGCGGATCGGCCACGTGCTCGACCACTTCCATGTTCAGAACCACGTCAAACTGCTCGCCGGCCTCGGCCAGCGCCTCCGCCGTCGTGTGCCGGTAGTCGATCTCGAGGCCCGATTGCTCGGCGTGGAGCTCGGCGACCGGAATGTTGCGCTCGGCCGCATCCGCGCCGACGACTTCGGCGCCGAGCCGCGCCATCGGCTCGGACAGCAATCCCCCGCCGCAGCCGATATCGAGGATGCGCAGCCCCGCGAACGGCGTCTCGCCCTTCAGGTCGCGCCCGAACTCCGCCGCGATCTGCGCGGTGATGTAGTCGAGCCGCGTCGGGTTCAGCATGTGGAGCGGCTTGAACTTGCCCTCCGGGTCCCACCATTCGGCGGCCATTGCCTGGAACTTGGCGATCTCTGTGTCGTCGATCGTTACGGTCATGGCGTCCTGCAACTTTGATCCTCGCGGGCGTGGTACGCGCCGCGGGAGTTCTATATAGGTCCGATATGGACAAGTTCGCCGCGCAAAAGCGCGCAGCCGCGCATCTCTACCCGCCGATCGACCCGTTCGATCAGCGCATGTTCGACGTGGGCGACGGCCACACCATCTACCTGGAGCAATGCGGCAATCCCGAGGGCGCGCCCGTGGTCGTCCTGCATGGCGGTCCTGGCGGCGGCTGCTCGCCCGCGATGCGGCGCTATTTCGACCCGGAACGCTGGCGGATCATCCTGTTCGACCAGCGCGGGTGCGGCCGGTCGCGCCCGCACGCCTCGATTGAAGCGAACACGACCTGGCACCTCGTCGACGATATCGAGCGCATCCGTGAAGAGCTGAAAATCGACCGCTGGGCGGTGTTCGGCGGATCGTGGGGCGCGACGCTGGCGCTTGTCTATGCCGAGACGCACCCGGACCGGGTCGCCTATCTGGCGCTGCGCGGGGTCTTCCTTGCGACCGAACGCGAGCTCGACTGGTTTTATGGCGGCGGCGCCGGGCAGTTCTGGCCCGAACAGTGGAACCGGTTCTCCAGCCTTGTGCCGCAGGACGAGCGGGGCGACCTGATCGCGGCCTACAACCGGCGGCTCTTCTCGGGCGACCTGATGGTCGAGACCCGCTTTGCCCGTGCCTGGGCGTCCTGGGAAAACGCGCTCGCCTCGATCGACAGCGACGGCGCCAGCGCCGAAAGCCCGGCCGACTACGCCCGCGCCTTCGCCCGGCTTGAGAACCACTATTTCACCAACCGGGCCTTTCTCGAGGCCGACGGCCAGATCCTGCGCGATATCGGGCGCATTTCGCATGTGCCCGGCGTGATCGTGCAGGGCCGCTACGACATGATCTGCCCGCCGCTTTCGGCCTACCGGCTGGCCGAGAACTGGCCCGCCGTCCGGCTGCAAATGGTGAAGTCCGCCGGCCACGCGCTGTCCGAACCCGGCATCAGCCGGGAACTGGTCAACGTCATGCGCGGTGTGGAACAGAACCGGAAGCGGCTCGACTTCTAGATCGCGGCCTTGCGGCTTTCTTCAAGGTAGATTTCGCGCAGGCGTGCGGCGACGGGGCCGGGTGTGCCGGTGCCGATGGCCGCTCCGTCGATCTCCACCACGGGCATCACGAAGGTCGAGGCCGAGGTGATGAACGCCTCGTCCGCGCCCATGGCCTCGTCGATGGTGAACGGCCGTTCTTCGACCTGCATCTGGGCCTCCGCGGCAAACCGCAAGACGGCGGCACGCGTGATCCCGTGCAGGATGTCGTTCGACAGCTGTCGGGTGACGATAGTGTTGCCCTTCACGATGTAGGCATTGTTGGACGTCCCTTCGGTCACCTGACCGTCCTGCACCATCCATGCGTCGTCTGCGCCTGCGGCCTTGGCCATCATCTTGCCCATCGACGGGTAGAGAAGCTGCACCGTCTTGATGTCGCGCCGACCCCACCGCTGATCCTCGATCGAGATCACCTTCATCCCCGTTTTCGCCTTCGGGCTTTCGGCGAGGCCGGGCTTCGACTGGGTGAAGAGCACGATGGTCGGTTCCGCCCCGTCGGGATAGGCGAAGTCGCGGTCCGCCGCCCCGCGGGTGATCTGGAGATAGACCAGCCCTTCATCGATCCCGTTCCGCTCCACAAGCTCGCGGTGGACGCCGAGCAGCTCGTCCTTCGTCACGGGGTTTTTCATCTCGAGCTCGTCGAGCGAGCGCTGGAGCCGTTTCGCGTGGCCGTCGAAATCTATGAGCTTGCCGCCGAGGACGCTCGTCACCTCGTAGACGCCGTCGGCGAACAGGAAGCCGCGGTCGAAGACCGAGACCTTCGCCTGTTCTTCGGGGAGGTATTCGCCGTTGACGTAGACGGTGCGGCTCATGGTGTGGTCTCCGCTGCTGTTCTTAATCCGCTTTCGGGTCTCGGGCCGCCGGCGTCAAGGCCGCACCCGGCCGCGCGCGACCGCCTTGGCCCAGTCCCTGCGCCCGGCCGCCTCGGCCATCTGCGCCATCCGGGCCGTGTCGTATGGTACGGCGTGGAAGGCGACGGTCCAGTCGTCGCCGAAGCGTTCGACGATGGCGAACCGTGCATCGGGCAGACCGGCCTCGACCGCATGCGGCACCGGATGGTCATCGTCGAAGGCGGGGCAACCGACGCTGCCGGGATTGACGATCAGCGCACCGGAGGTCAGGCGGACTCCGCGTGGCACGTGGGTATGGCCGCACAGCATGAGCGCGGCGCTTTCGCCTCTGGCCAGCCGCTCGATCTCGTCCGCGGGGCGGAGCGTGACGGCACCCTCGGGCGTCACGGTCTCCATCCAGTAGGTCAGGTCGTCCTTCGGCGTCGCATGGCAGAGGAGCACGTCGTCGATACGGTGGAGCGGCGGCAATGACCGCAGCCAGCGCAGGTCCTCGGCGGACAGCTGCGCATGCGCGGATGCGTCGGACGGCGCCATCTCGGCCGGGTCCTGTTCGATCAGCCAGCGGTCGTGGTTTCCGCGGATCGAAACGATCTCGGGCCGGGTCCGCAGGATTTCCGCCGTCCGCACCGCATCGAGAGGCCCGCTGAAATGGTCACCGAGATTGACGATGAGGTCCGCGCCGGCCGCGTCGATCCGCGCCAGCACCGCATTCAGGGCATCCGCGTTCCCGTGGATGTCGGCGATCACGGCGATCCGGCGGGCCGGGGCCGTCATCCCCAGAGCTCCGCGGGAGCGGGATGCATGATCGAACCTTCGAACCGGATCGGCGGATCGCGGTCGGCGGCCAGCAGGAGCGGCGCGTCGAGATCGACGATCGCGACGCCCTGCGCCGGCAGGATCGCGGGCGCCATCGCCAGAGACGATCCGACCATGCAACCGACCATGATCCGGTATCCCTCCGCTTCGGCCGCGGCCTTCAGAGCCAGCGCCTCGGTCAGGCCACCGGTCTTGTCGAGCTTGATGTTGACCATGTCGTACTTGCCCGACAGGTCAGCGAGGGTGGCTTGGTCATGGCAGCTTTCGTCGGCGCAGACCGGCAGCGGCCGTTCGATCCCGGCAAGCGCCTCGTCCTGCCCGGCCGGCAGCGGCTGCTCGACCATCTCCACGCCGAGCCGAAGCAGATGCGGCGCCAGATCGGCATATACTTCGGCTGTCCAGCCCTCGTTTGCATCGACGATGATCCGTGACTTCGGCGCGCCCCGGCGCACAGCTTCGAGCCGCGGCATGTCTTCGGGCGTGCCAAGCTTGACCTTGAGAAGCGGGCGATGCGCGTTTCGCGCCGCAGATGCTTCCATCGCCTCGGCCGGGGCGAGCGATATCGTGAACGCCGTTTCCACCGGTTTCGGCCGCGGCAGCGCAGCAAGACGCCAGACCGGCGCACCGGTCTTCTTCGCCTGCCAGTCCCAAAGCGCGCAGTCGACCGCGTTGCGCGCCGCACCGGGCGGAAGCGCGTGCTGCAAGTCCTGCCGCGAGATGTCGGGTGGCAGCCCTTCGATCGCTTCGGTCACGTTCTGCAGGCTTTCGCCGTAGCGCGGATAGGGAACGCATTCGCCGATGCCGGTCACACCGTCACGGAACACGCGGATCGTCAGCACATGCGCTTCGGTCCGCGAACCGCGCGCGATCGTGAAGGCCTCGGCCAGCGGAAAGGTGTCGGCAGTGACGGAGATCATAGGGCGAGCAGCGCATCCACCAGTTTGTGGGCACCCTGCCGGAACGGATCGCAGGTGGGAAGGCCCATGCGCTTTTCGGTCGCCTCCAGATAGCTCAGCGCCTCGTCTTCGCCGTAGCCCGACGTGTTGACCGAGATCCCGACGACCTGGCAGGCCGGGTTCGCGATCCGCGCCAGTGGCAGCGCGGTATCCCGCAGAGCTTCGAGCGATGGCAGTTGGTAGCCCGGTAGACCGCGCATGTGCGGCCGCGTCGGCTCGTGGCTCAGGATCAGCGCATCGGGCTGACCACCATGGATCAGCGCCATCGTCACGCCGGAATACGAGACGTGGAACAGGCTGCCCTGGCCTTCGATGTGGTCCCAGTGATCGTCGTCGTTGTCGGGCGTCAGCCATTCGACGGACCCGGCCATGAAATCGGCGATCACCGCGTCGAGAGGAACACCCTCACCGGTGACCAGGATACCGGTCTGCCCCGTGGCCCGGAAGCTCGATTTCAGACCGCGATCCTTCATGTCCCGGTCCATCGCCAACGAGGTGTACATCTTCCCGACCGAGCAATCGGTGCCGACGGCAAGGCAGCGCTTGCCGCTCCGCTTCTCGCCATTGGCGATCGGGTACTTCACGCTCGGGACGCGTACATCATGGAGTTTTCGTCCGGTCGCCTTTGCGACGGCGGCGAGGTCCTCTTCGTCGCGCAGAAGGTTGTGCAGGCCCGAGGCGAGGTCGAAGCCCTCCTCCAGCGCTTCCACCAGCACCCTCTTCCAGGCCTGCGAGATCACCCCGCCCCGGTTGGCGACGCCGACGACAACGGTCTTCGCGCCGGCTGCCTTCGCCTCGGACAGGCTCATGTCGCGCAGCCCGACGTCGGCCTTGCAGCCCTCCATCCGGAACTGGCCAACGCAATTCTCGGGGCGCCAGTCGCGGATGCCGCGGGCGACCTTCGCGGCCAGCTGGTCGGGCGCGTCGCCGAGGAATAGGAGGTAGGGGGTCTCGATCATGGCAGGCAGGTCCTTGTCGCGTGGTCGCGGCGAAGCATAGAGGATACCCGGGCGGATCATCTCTCGAATGTTCGCCGCCATGCGTCGATTGCGCGAAACTTTTGCGACGATCAGGCCTGGCGCGCAAGAACGTGGCAGCCCGTCGCCGGACGGGTCAAAGGTCGACGGGCAGGAATCCCACTGTCTCCGGGCCGGTCCGCTCGAAGTCCGACGGCGCGCGGTCGGTTGCCGGCGTGTTCCGCTTGTATTCGTAGCGGATGGCCCCGTCCTCTGCGGACGACGCCACGACCAGCGCCCGGGCCATGTGCCGCGGTCCGTCGAAGATGTCGACGAAGCCGCGAAGGAACGGCGCGGTCTCCGCATCGAGGGAAAATCCGCGGTCGAAGACCTGAAGGATCGGGTAGACCTCCTCGCCGACATGGATCGTCATTCTGTGACGACGACGCGTCCGCCGGGCGGCATTGGCCGACCGCAGCGCAATTTCGACGTCTTCCGGCAGAAAATCCGTCATGCGAGCACCCCTCCCGACAACGCTACATGGGATAACCCCGAGTCGGGTCAAACAATATTGATTTCGCACGAAAAGACTGTTTCGCGGTTGTCGCCGTTGTGCACCTGCGCAGGGCGGGCCTGCGGTGGCTCGGGTGGCGTCATTTCAAGGCTCGTCTATGTGTTGAGACAGCACAGGAGGACACCATGGGCAAACTCGTAGACGGCCAGTGGATCACGGACAGCGTGACCGGCTCATCGAAAGACGGCAAGTTTCACCGTCCCGATACGACGTTCCGCGACTGGATCACTGCGGACGGAAGCGCCGGCCCTTCAGGCGAGGGCGGGTTCGAGGCCGAGAGCGGCCGCTATCACCTGTATGTCGCCTATGCCTGCCCCTGGGCCAACCGCACGCTCGTCTTCCGCGCGCTCAAGGGGCTGGAGGAGCATATCGACGTGTCCGTCGCCCATCCCGACATGCTCGAGAACGGGTGGAGCTTCGACACCGATTTCCCGGGTGCGACCGGCGATCCGCTGCTTGGCGCAAATTACATGCGCGACATCTACCTTGCCGCCGATCCGAATGTGAGCGCCCGGGCAACGGTGCCGATCCTGTGGGACAAGAAGCGCGAGACGATCGTTTCGAACGAATCCGCCGAGATCATCCGGATGTTCAATTCCGCCTTCGACGCCATCACCGGCAACCGACTGGATTTCTACCCCGAGCCGTTGCGCGACCGGATCGACGAGATCAACGCGCGGGTCTACGACACGGTGAACAACGGGGTCTACAAGGCCGGGTTCGCGCGCAGCCAGAAGGCCTACGAGGACGCCGCCACCGCGGTCTTCGAGTCGCTCGACTGGCTGGAGGGGATCCTGGCCGACAACCGGTACCTCACCGGGGCGCAGGTGACGGAAGCCGACTGGCGTCTCTTCACGACGCTTGCCCGGTTCGATCTGGTCTACAACACGCACTTCAAGTGCAACCGCGCGCGCCTGATCGACTACCCGAACCTCTGGGCCTACACCCGCGAGCTGTACCAGTGGCCGGGCGTGGCCGACACGGTCCATTTCAACCATATCACGCGGCACTACTACTACAGCCACGAGAGCATCAATCCGCATCGCATCATCCCGATCGGGCCCGAGATCGACTGGTGGGCGCCGCATGGCCGCGAGGCGTTGCGAGCCGCCTGAGGATGAGGCACGAGGGGGCATGAACTTGCCCCCGCACTTCTCCGGATGACGGCCGCGATCCTGCTCGCGGCGCTTGTGCTCGACGCGGCTCTGGGTGAGCCGCGGTGGCTCTGGTCTCGTCTTCCGCATCCTGCCGTGCTGATGGGCCGGGCCATAGCCTGGGGAGAGGCGCGGCTGAACGGCGGGACCGCGCGCCGCCTGAAGGGCGCGCTCCTCGTCCTCGTCCTCGTCGCGCTCGGCTGGACAGTCGGTGCATTGATCTCCGCCCTGCCGCTCTCTCCACTCTGGCAAGCCCTCGCCGCCGCGATCCTGCTCGCTCAGCGTAGCCTCTCGGACCACGTCGGCGTCGTCGCGACCGGCCTCCGTGACGGCCTGCCCGCCGGCCGCAGCGCCGTTTCGATGATCGTCGGCCGTGACACGGCGGCGATGGACGAACCCGCCGTCGCACGGGCCGCGATCGAAAGCGCGGCCGAGAACCTGTCGGACGGCGTCATCGCCCCTGCCTTCTGGTTCCTCGTCGCGGGCTTGCCGGGGATGATCGTCTACAAGATCGTGAACACCGCTGACAGCATGATCGGCCACCGAACCGAACGGTATGCCGCCTTCGGCTGGGCCGCGGCCAAGGCTGACGACCTGCTCAACTGGATACCTGCGCGGCTCAGCGCCCTGCTGATCACGCTCGCCTACGGCAATCCGATGGCCTGGGACGCTGCGCTCGAAGAAGGGCCGCGCCATCGTTCGCCCAATGCCGGCTGGCCCGAAGCCGCGCTCGCGCGGGCTCTGGGCATCGCGCTGTCGGGTCCGCGCAGCTACGCCGGACGGATCGAGGACCAGCCCTTCGTCAATCCCGCCGGACGCCACGACATCGGCGCGACAGAGATCGACGCGGCGCGAGCCGGACTCTGGCGGGTCTGGGCTGTCGGGATCCTTCTCCTCGCAATCGGCGTTGTTGCAGGCTGACGCCGGATCGCTAGTCTGGCGCCGAAACCGACTGGCCGGAGATTTCCATGACGATCCGCATTGCCCTTGCCGCCCTTCTGCTGTCCGCCAGTGCCGCCAGCGCGCAACAATGCGGCGGCGATTTCGGAAGTTTCGTCAACGGCCTGCGGCAGGAGGCGGTCAATCGCGGCCACGACCAGGGTGCCGTCAGCGCCTTCTTCGCGGGCGTGCGCCAGGACCCGGCGACGATCCGCGCCGATCGCGCTCAGGGCATCTTCGCGACCCCTTTCACGGAATTCGCGCGTCGTCTCATCAGCGAGAACCGGCTGGTCAACGGCCGTCGCAATGCTGAGCGCTACGCGCAGGTCTTCGACCGGATGGAGCGCGAATTCGGCGTCAGCCGTGGCGTTCTCCTTGCTTTCTGGGCGTTCGAGACGGATTTCGGCGGCTTCCAGGGTGACTTCAACACGCTGAACTCGCTCGTCACGCTGGCCCATGATTGCCGCCGGCCCGAGCTGTTCCGCCCGCAGGTCTTCGCGGCGCTTGAGCTGTACGAACACGGTGATTTCGACCCGGCGACGACGACCGGCGCATGGGCGGGCGAGATCGGTATGGTGCAGATGCTCCCCGAGGACATCCTCACCCGCGGTATCGATGGCGATGGCGACGGGCATGTGCGGCTGAAGACATCGCCCGCGGATGCCCTGCTGTCCGGCGCCAACATGCTTCGCGGGCTCGGCTGGCGCGCGAACGAGCCGTGGCTCGTGGAGATCGAGGTGCCGCAATCCCTCGACTGGTCGCTTACCGGGCTCGAGACGACGCGGACCGTGTCCGAATGGCAGGCGATGGGCGTCCAGGGGCACAACGGGCCGCTGCCGGCCACGAATCTGCAGACCTCGGTCCTGCTGCCCCAAGGCCGCAACGGTCCGGCCTTCCTCGCCTATCCGAATTTCAGTGTCCTGTTCGAGTGGAACCAGAGCTTCGTCTACGTGACGACGGCCGCGTATTTCGCCACCCGGCTCGAAGGCGCGCCGGTCTTCGACGCGGGCAACCCCGATCCGGGGCTGTCGGGCGATCAGATGCGGCTTCTTCAGCAGCGGCTGGTGGCGCGGGGGTATGATGTCGGAGGTGTCGACGGAATCCTCGGAGAGATGACCCGCGCTGCGGTCCAGGCCGAGCAGGTCCGCCTTGGTTTGCCGGCCGATGCCTGGCCGACGCCACAGCTTCTGAACGCGCTTCAGTAGATAGCGAGAGTCGGGGGCAGGGCCGGTTCGCTGTTCAGCATCTCGGCCGCCCGAGTGGCATCGTCATCGCCGAGCGCGCCGGCAAGGGCGAGGGCGATCATGACGGCGGACATGAACAGGATTTCCTTCATCGAATCCTCCGGCGAAGCGATCACCCCGAACTAACTCGCAAAGCTTAAGAAGGGGTTCACCCGGCCACCCATTTCTTCGATCTCGGCGGGGAAGCCCCACTGGCCGCCTCGGCTGCCTGTTTCTGTTCTGCCCGGGCGCGCGCCTGCGGCTTGCGGGACAGACGGAACGTCCCGCCCCACCCGTCGTGGCCGGGGAAACCCCATCGCCCTTCGATCCGCGTGCCGTCGCCATTGACCGCGCCCGAATAGTACGGGTGCCCGCCCTGTTCGAAGCCGGTGTAGCGCTTGGTGAAGGCCAGCATGGACTCGTTCCGGCTGCCGGTGATCTCGGCGAACAGCTCGGTCCCCATCGACGGGCGAAAGGTGTTCGGTTCCCGGCTCGATCCGGAAATGCGGCCCTCGATCTCGATCATTTCGATCTCCATCGGTACCGGGGGTCCGCCGTGGTCGTAAGCGTAGCGTCCGATCCAGAACCCCGTCAGATCGCCTGGCGCCGCGTCGTCCACGGCTCAGGCCACCATCTGCTCGGCCCGGGTGAGGTCGACGCTGACCAGCTGGCTGACCCCCTGCTCGGCCATCGTCACGCCGAACAGCCGGTCCATGCGCGCCATCGTCACCGCGTGGTGGGTGATGATCAGGAACCGCGTCTCGGTCCGGCGGCACATCTCGTCGAGCAGGTCGCAGAACCGGCCCACATTCGCATCGTCGAGCGGCGCGTCGACCTCGTCGAGGACGCAGATCGGGGCGGGGTTCGCAAGGAACACGCCGAAGATGAGCGCCAGCGCGGTCAGCGTCTGCTCGCCGCCCGACAGCAGCGACAGCGTCGACAGCTTCTTGCCCGGCGGTTGGCACAGGATCTCCAGCCCCGCTTCGAGCGGATCGTCGGATTCGACCAGCACCAGCTTCGCCTCGCCGCCACCAAAGAGATGGGTGAAGAGCGTCGAGAAGTTCGCGTTGACCGCATCGAAGGCATTCAGCAGCCGCTCCCGCCCCTCGCGGTTCAGCGATGCGATGCCGGTCCGAAGCTTTGCGATGGCGGCTTCGAGATCGGTCTTTTCGGCCAGAAGCTCGTCATGCTCTTCCTGCACCGCGCGCGCATCCTCCTCGGCCCTCAGGTTCACCGCGCCGAGCGCATCG
This sequence comes from Rhodobacterales bacterium HKCCE3408, assembly GCA_015689705.1. Taxonomy (GTDB): domain Bacteria; phylum Pseudomonadota; class Alphaproteobacteria; order Rhodobacterales; family Rhodobacteraceae; genus HKCCE3408. The sequence goes on along the minus strand of WVSN01000010.1, from coordinate 101,209 downwards.
CGCTGGCGCCGCAGCCGCGTGACGTCCGCCTCGCAGCGGCCGGCATCCGGCAGGTTCTCGGGATCGGCGTCGAGGCTTTCGAGCAGGGCCTCGGGCGCCGTTTCCATCTCCTCGGCGATCCGGTGCGCAGCCGCATCGACCGCTTCGGCGGCGGCATCGCGGCGGGCCTCGGCGCGGGCGCGGCCCTCGCGAAGGTCCGATGCGCGGCGCTCTGCGTCCCGTTCCGCCTGCACTGCCTCGCGCAGCGCAGTTTCGGCCAGCGTCAGCGCGTCAGTCGCCGCGGCCTTTCGCTTTTCTGCCTCGCCAATCGCCGTGGACAGCGCCTCGCGCTTTTCCGCGATCTCCGCCGGTTTGCCTTTTGCAATCCCTAGCTCGCTCTCGGCCTCGCCGCGCCGGTTGGCAAGCTCCGCCATCCGGGCGCCTGCCGTCTCGGCCCGTTCGGCCCAACCCGCCCGCTCCGCGGCAATCGCCTCGAGCCGCGCGTCCCGCATCTCGCCGTCGCGCTTCAGCTCCTGCGCAGCCGTGCGGCGCGCGATCATCGCCAGACGTGCGGCCTCCGTCGCCTCGCGCGCGGCCTGAAGTTCCGCCCGGAGCGCATCCAGATTGCCAAGCCCGGCGCGCGCGGCCTCGGCCTCGGCGAGATCCTTGCGCGCGATCTCGGCCTCTTCGGCATGGCGCAGGGCGGCCTGGCGGAGCGTCTCCAGCCGTCCGTCGAGGATGTTCCGCTCCGCTTCGAGGCGCGAAAAGGCGCGGCTCGCCTCGGTCAGGCGGCGTTCCGCTTCGCGGCGGGCCTCGCGGGCGCGGCCATCCGCGTCTGACAGGTCCTTCAGCCGTTTCGCGATCTGGTCATGGGCAGCAATGGCGCGGTCGGCAGCGGCACGTGCACGTTCCAGTTCCGCCGACATGGCGTCGAGCTGATTGACCTGTTCGAGGCGCCGCGCGGCGCTTGAGCTCTGATCGGCCGCAGCAACCGCGTAGCCGTCCCATCGCCACAGATCGCCTGCGCGGCTCACGAGCCGCTGGCCGGGCAGAAGCTGTGCCTGAAGGCGCGCACCCTCGGCGGCATCGACCACGCCCACCTGCGCCAGACGCCGGTCGAGCGCATCGGGGCCGTCGGCATATTCGGCGAGGCTCGGCACGCCACCCGGCAGCTTCTGCGGCTGGTCGTACTGCTTGAGGCCGGTCCAGCCCGTCGCTCCGGCCCCGGGCGCGAGCGGCGCCTTCAGGTCGTCGGCAAGCGCGGCACCGACCGCCGTCTCGAAGCCCGGTGCCACCTGCACCGCGTCAAGCAGCTGGTCGCCCTTGCCGCGATCCCGCTCAAGCAGCTTCGACAGCGCCCGGACCTCCGCGTCGAGCGTGTTGGCCCGGCCCTCGGCCTCGGCGCGCGCGGCGCGTGCCTCGCCTTCCTGGGCCTGTGTCTTGGCGCGCGCGGTCTCAGTGTCGGCCAGCGTCTCCTCGGCACGGTGGGCGAGGTCGGTCGCGGCTGTCAGCGTTTCCTGCGCGGTCTCGTAGTCCCCGGTCAGCTCTTTCAGCCGAACCTCAGCCTCTTCGGCGGCGCGGCTAGCCTTTTCGGCCTCGGCGGTATTCCGGTCGGCGGCGCGGGTCGCGTCTTCGACCCGGCGCGCGGCGCTCTGGTGGCGGGCGGCGAGGCCCGCGGCCGCTTCGGTCAGTTCGCCCAGGTGCGATTCGTGTTCGGCCAGGACTTCCGCCGCGCCTTCGGCGGTGGCTTCGGCGGCCGACAGCCGTTCCGCATGACCTTCGCCTTCTTCAGTCAGGGCCGAACGTTCGTCCTCGAGCCGGGCGATCGTCGCACCCGCATCGCCGGAAAGGCTCTCTTCCCGTGCGATGTCGTGGGTCAGCTGAGCGATCCGGCCTTCGAGCGTGGAAATCGCTGCCTCGGCCCGCGCCGCCTCGTCATCGAGCGCGTCGCGTTCCAGCGTCACACGGTTCAGCAATGCGCCGGCGATAGCCTCTTCCTCGCGCTTCGGCGGCAATGCGGCCTCGGCTGTTTCGCGCCGCGTCGCGGCCTCACGCGCTGCGCGCTCGGCCGAGGCGGCCTCTGTCGCGGCTTCGGTCAGGGCGCGTTCGGCCGCGGCCCGCGCGGCATCCGCCTCGCGCCAGCGCAGATACAGCAGCAGGCCCTCCGCCTGCCGAAGCTCTGCCGCGATTTCGCGATAGCGCTTCGCCTGCCGCGCCTGCCGGGCGAGCGTGGCAAGCTGCGCGGCCAGCTGCTCAAGCACATCATCGACGCGCGACAGGTTCTGTTCCGCGGCGTTCAGTTTCAGCTCGGCCTCGTGCCGCCGCTGGTAGAGGCCGGAGATGCCGGCCGCGTCTTCCAGAACGCGGCGGCGGTTCTTCGGCTTGGCGTTGATCAGCTCCGAGATCTGACCCTGCCGGACGAGCGCGGGCGATTGGGCGCCGGTCGAGGCGTCCGCGAACAGCATCTGCACGTCGCGGGCCCGCACGTCCTTGCCGCCGACCTTGTAGGCGGACCCGGCATCGCGGGTGATCCGCCGCACGATCTCCAGGTGGTCAGAGTCGTTGAACGCCGCCGGGGCCAGTCTGTATTCGTTGTCGACGTGCAGCGCCACTTCGGCGAAGTTACGGGCGCCCCGGGTGGCGGCGCCGGCGAAAATCACGTCCTCCATCCCGCCACCGCGCATCGCCGTCGGGCGGTTCTCACCCATGACCCACCGCAGCGCCTCGAGCAGGTTGGACTTGCCGCAGCCGTTCGGGCCGACGACGCCGGTCAGCCCTTCGGCGATCACCAGATCAGTCGGGTCGACGAAGCTCTTGAAGCCGTTGAGACGCAGGCGGGTGAAGCGCAAGGGACGGTTTCCTGATTCCGGACTGGTCGGCAGTCTTGGCGCCCCGACCCGGCCTGTCAATGCCGGAACCCCGCATATTGCTGGGATTACCAGTCTTTCCACAAGATATAGCAGTATTCCGCCGCGGCCTCGAGGAGTCTAGCGTGCAGAGGCGACACGCATACGGGAACGCCCCATGATCCTCAACATCGCTATCATCCTCTGCTTCCAGCTGGTCGGAGAGGTGCTGAGCCGCGCCGTCCTGCCCTTCGTTCCCGGCCCGGTGCTTGGCCTCGTCCTGCTGCTGGCCGCCTGCGCCGCGTTCCCGCGACTGCACGCAACGATCCGCGAAACGGCGACGGGCCTTCTGGCGCACCTGTCGCTCCTCTTCGTGCCGGCAGGCGTGGGTGTCGTCAGCCACTGGGGCCTGATCGCGGAAAGCGGCCCGGCGCTTCTCGTCGCGCTCATCGGGTCAACCGTCCTCGCGCTTCTCGTCGGAGTTGGAGTTTTCCGCGCGGTCGCACGGATCACGGAGGGCCGGGCATGACCGAAGTCTGGCAGCTGTGGACCTATCTCGGGCAGGAACCGCTTCTGTGGCTCACGCTGACGCTGCTCGCCTATCTCGCCGGCGACGGGCTCAGCCGGCTCGCGAAACGCGCGCCGCTCGTGAACCCGGTCCTGATCGCGGTAATTCTGCTGGCCGCCGTCCTCGCCATAACCGGAACGCCCTACGCGACATATTTCGAAGGCGCGCAGTTCGTGCACTTCCTGCTCGGCCCCGCGACCGTCTCACTCGCGATCCCGCTCTTCGCCAATCTCCGCCTCGTCCGGCAGGCCTGGCTGCCGATCCTGCTGGCGCTCGTCGCCGGTTCGGCGACGGCGATGGGCAGCGCGGTGGCGATTGGCTGGGCGCTCGGGCTGGAGGGACAGACCCTCCTGTCTCTGGTGCCAAAATCGACGACCGCCCCCGTCGCGATGGGACTTTCCGAGGCGATCGGGGGCGCGCCGTCGCTGACCGCCGTCCTCGTGATCCTGACCGGAATCACTGGCGCACTGATCGTAACGCCGCTTATGAACGCGCTCGGCGTAACCGACTGGCGCGCTCGCGGCCTCGCCGTCGGTGTCGCAGCGCACGGGATCGGGACTGCCCGCGCGCTCCACGTCAACGAGACGGCGGGCGCGTTCGCGGGCCTGGGCATGGGTCTGAACGCCATACTGACAGCGCTTCTCGCCCCGTTGATCGTGGCATTGCTGTAACGCCGGCCCCGGCGGGAAGACGCCGCCAATATTGAGATCGCACCCCCGCGGTGCTACATATGGGGTACGCCCGGCGCCGGGGCTGACAGGCGCGCTGAGCACGGAGGACCACGTCCTGACTGGACAAGTTCTGGCGGCCCGTGAACGGACCGCAACCCGGGCGCAAACGCCCGACACGCAGGATCCCGCGAGCACCGAGCTGCTCGACGCCATCCTCGCCTCGCTTTCCGACGACAAGGCAGAAGACATCGTGACGATCGACCTGCGCGGCCGGTCGGCCTTCGCCGATCACATGGTCATCGCCTCGGGCCGGTCGAGCCGGCAGGTGGCGGCGATCTCGGAAAAGCTGGTCGAGCGGCTGAAGGATGTCACCGGCCATCGCGCCAAGGTCGAAGGCAAGGATGCCGGCGACTGGGTGCTGATCGATGCCGGCGACGTCATCGTGCACGTCTTCCGGCCGGAAGTGCGCGAGTTCTACCAGCTCGAGAAGATGTGGCAGCCTTCCGAGGCGGCTCACTAGACCTTGCGGGTGCAGCTCTGCGTCGTGGGCCGGCTGAAGGCCGGACCCGAGGCCGATCTCGTTTCGGACTACCTGTCCCGCTTCGACCGGACCGGACGCGCGCTCGGGTTAGGACCGGCGAGCGTCACCGAGGTCGAAGACCGCAAGGGCGGTGGCATGATGGCCGAGGCGGCGCTCCTGTCCCGCGCGATCCCCGACGGTGCTCATGTCATCGCGCTTGACGAGCGCGGGCGCACCGCGACCTCCCCCGATTTCGCGAAACACCTGGCCGACCAGCGCGACGCAGGAAGACCGGCCGTCGCGTTCCTGATCGGAGGTGCCGATGGCCTCGACCCGTCGCTGCGTGACCGCGCCGACGCGCTCCTGTCCTTCGGCCCGATGGTCTGGCCGCACATGCTCGTCCGCGTGATGCTGGCCGAGCAGCTCTACCGCGCCGCGCAGATCCTTGCCGGGACACCCTATCACCGGGCCTGACCCCGGTTGCGGCCCGTGGTCTCGGAGCGTAGACGGGGCCGGACAGAAAGGGCAGCGCCATGGGCAAGAAACCCGTCATCCTCTGCATCCTCGACGGTTGGGGCATCTCGGACCGGGAAGAGGGCAACGCGCCGCTTCTGGCCAATACGCCGACCTATGATCGGCTGATGGCAACCTGCCCCCATGCGACCCTGACGACCCACGGCCCGGATGCGGGACTGCCAACCGGCCAGATGGGCAATTCCGAGGTCGGGCACACGAACATCGGTGCAGGCCGGGTCGTCGCGATGGATCTCGGCATGATCTCCCTCGCCATCGAGGATGGCAGCTTTTTCGACAACGCCGCGCTGAACGGGTTCATCGAGGCGCTGCGCGACACAGGCGGGACGGCCCACCTTATGGGCGTCGCGTCGGACGGTGGCGTACACGGCCATCTGGACCACATCGTCGCCGCCGCGACCGCCATCGCCGATGCCGGAGTACCGGTCGCCGTCCATGCCGTGACCGACGGGCGCGACGTGCCGCCGAAATCGGCCGATGGTTTCATCGACGAATTGCAGGGCAAGCTGCGTGAAGGCGCGACGATTGCGACCGTGACCGGCCGCTACTTCGCCATGGATCGCGACAACCGCTGGGACCGGGTCGAGCAGGCCTACAAGGCCATGGTCATGGGCGAGGGCCAGAACACCGCCGACACCGCCGCTGCAGCCGTGGCGCAGTCCTACGACGCCGGCAAGACCGACGAATTCCTGCCCGCGACGGTGATCAGCGACTATGCCGGCGCGAAGGACGGCGACGGCTTCTTCTGCCTGAATTTCCGGGCCGACCGCGCACGCGAGATCCTGCGTGCCGTAGGCCAGCCGGGGTTTGACGAGTTTGACGTCAGCGGCCGGCCGGACTGGGCCGGGCTTCTGGGCATGGTCGACTATTCCAAGGTCCATGACGAGTTCATGACCACGATGTTCCCGAAGCAGACCATCGTAAACACGCTCGGCGAATGGGTGGCCAGGCACGGGCTGACGCAGTTCCGCCTGGCCGAGACCGAGAAATACCCGCATGTCACCTTCTTCCTGAACGGTGGCAAGGAAAGCCCGGAGGAGGGTGAGCAACGTTACATGGCGCCATCGCCAAAGGTGGCGACCTACGACATGCAGCCGGAGATGAGCGCCCCGGAAGTGACCGAGCATCTCGTCGGCGCGATCCGCGAGGGCTACGACCTGATTGTCGTGAACTACGCGAATCCAGACATGGTCGGCCATACCGGCGATCTTCAGGCCGCGATCACGGCGTGCGAGACAGTCGACAAAGGCCTGGCCGCGGCACTCGACGCCCTGAAGGAAACGAACGGTGCGATGATCGTGACAGCGGATCACGGCAATTGCGATGTGATGATCGACCCCGAGACCGGCGGGCCGCACACCGCGCATACGCTGAACCCCGTTCCCGTCATCCTCTGGGCCGGACCCGAAGGCGCGAAGCTGCGCGATGGCCGGCTGGCCGATCTGGCGCCGACACTGCTGCAACTCATGGGGTTGGAGCAGCCCGAGGAAATGACAGGGCAGAGCCTCATCGTATGACGCGCCTTCTTGCGCTTCTCCTATGTCTTGCCGGACCGGCCGTTGCCCAGTCCGATCCGGCGCTGACCGCGCAACGCGCCTCCGCGATGCTCGATGCCGCCGCCACCTCGCTCGCCGATGCGGATGGTGCGCGCGACCGCGTGACTGCCCTGACCGAAACCGTCCGCGCCTATGAAGAGGGGCTCGCCGCCCTGCGTCAGGGCCTGCGCCGGGCCGCTGCAGCCGAAGCGTCGCTTCGTGCCGGGCTCGACTCGCGCCGCGCCGAACTCGCCGGCCTCCTCGGCGCGCTTCAGGCGATCGAACGCGCTCCCGAACCGCTTCTTCTCCTGCATCCCTCCGGCCCGGTCGGCGCCGCGCGATCCGGCATGATGCTGGCCGAAGTCACGCCCGCCGTCGCAGCCGAGGCCCAGGCGCTGCGCTCGGAACTCGCGGAGATCGCGGAGATGCGTGCCGTGCAGGACGACGCGCTCGCCCGGCTGGAGGTCGCGCTGGCAGGCGCGCAGAACGCTCGGACCGAGCTGAGCCGCGCCATCGCCGAGCGCACCGACCTGCCGCCGCGCTTCGAGACCGATGCCGAGGCGATGTCCGCGCTGCTGGCGTCGGCCGACACGCTGGACCGGTTCGCCGAAGGGATTCGCGCCCGGACGCCACCCGCGCTTGCCGACCGGCCGCTCGGTCGCTTTGCCGCCGCCCGCGGCGCGCTCGACATGCCGGTGCTCGGACGTGTCCTGCGCAGCTTCGGCGACGAAGATGCCGCCGGGATCGCCCGGCCGGGACTGCTGGTCGCCACGCGGCCCCGCGCGCTTGTCATCGCGCCGTGGCCCTCTACCGTCCGGTATGCCGGCCCGCTCCTGGATCTGGGCAACGTCGCCGTACTGGAACCGGAGTCCGATCACCTGATCATCCTGGCCGGCCTGGGCGATCTGTACGTGACCGCGGGCGACATCCTGCCCGCGGGCGGACCGGTCGGCCTGATGGGCGGCGCGGAGCCGGCCAGCGAAGAATTGATCGTGCTGGACAGTCAAGAGTCTGGCACATCCCTGCCCGAGACGCTCTATATAGAGGTCAGACAAGACGGGACCCCCGTGGATCCGGAGACATGGTTCCGGACCGACCGAGATGAGGATTGACGCAATATGAAGAAATTCGTGATGGCCGCCCTCGGCGGGACCGCCGCCGGCGTGCTTCTGACGACGCAGATCGCGGGACCCCTCATCGCCCAGGAGACGGAGGCGAACGGCTCGGTCTATGAACAGCTCGACCTGTTCGGTGACGTGTTCGAACGCATCCGCTCGAACTACGTGGAAGAGGTCGATGAACGTCAGCTCATCGAGGCGGCGATCAACGGGATGCTGACCTCGCTCGACCCGCATTCGAGCTACCTGCCGCCGCGCGATTTCGACTCGATGCAGGTTCAGACCCGCGGCGAATTCGGCGGTCTCGGCATCGAGGTCACGCAGGAAGAGGGCTTCGTCCGCGTCATCACGCCGATGGACGGCACGCCGGCCGAAGAAGCCGGGATCGAACCGGGCGACTTCATCACCCATGTCGACGGCGAGGCGCTGCTCGGACTGACCCTCGAGGAGGCGGTCGACCTGATGCGCGGCCCCGTGGGGTCCGAGATCACCATCACACTCGTCCGCGAGGGCGAGGAGGATCCGTTCGACGTCACCATCGTGCGCGACCGCATCCGCCTGACCGCCGTGCGCCACCGGCTGGAAGGCAACACCGCGATCCTCCGGGTCTCGACCTTCAACGACCAGACCTACCCGAACCTGCGGGACGGTCTGGCCGAGATGATCGAAGAAGTCGGCGGGATCGAGAATCTCGATGGTGTCGTGATCGATCTGCGCAACAACCCGGGCGGTTTGCTGTCCGCGGCCATCCGTGTCGCCGACGCCTTCCTGGAGCAGGGTGAGATCGTGTCGACGCGCGGCCGCCGTCCGGAGGACAGCGAACGCTACAACTCGACGCCCGGTGACCTGATCGAAGGTCGACCGGTCGTCGTCCTCATCAACGGTGGCTCTGCATCGGCCTCCGAGATCGTTGCGGGCGCCCTTCAGGATCACCGCCGCGCGGTCGTTGTCGGCACCAACAGCTTCGGCAAGGGCTCGGTCCAGTCGATCATGCCGGTGCAGGGTGACGGTGCGATGCGTCTGACCACGTCGCTCTACTACACGCCCTCAGGCCGCTCGATCCAGGCACTCGGCGTCGCGCCGGACATCCTGGTGGAACAGCGCGATCCGGTGGAAACCGCCGAGGGCGAGGACGCCGACCGTCCGGCCCGCACCGAGGCGAGCCTTCGCGGATCGATCGAGAACTCGCAGCTCACCGAGGATCAGCTGCGCACCCGCGAGGAAGAGCAGGCCCGGGCCGAGGCCCGCGCCCAGTTGCGGAACGAGGATTACCAGCTGGCCTACGCCATCGACATCCTCATCGGCCTCAACGCGCTCAACCCCGTCCGCACGGCTGAGGCGCAGAACTGACACTGACGCCGGAAGACATCGCGGCCCTGCCTTATCGCCCCTGTGTGGGCGTGGTCCTGACGGACGGGCGGGGCCGCGTCTTTGCCGGCCAGCGGTCCGACATGGCCGAACCGGCCTGGCAGATGCCTCAGGGCGGGATCGACAAGGGCGAAACCCCGGTCGAGGCGGCATTGCGCGAACTGCGCGAAGAGACCGGAGTCCGGAAGCGCGACGTTTCGGTCCTGGCCGAAACCGCCGGCTGGCTGCCGTATGACCTGCCCGTCGAGCTTCTGCCCTATCGCGGAAAGTATCGCGGCCAGACCCAGAAATGGGTGCTGATGCGGCTGGATGCGGACGAGTCCGCCATCGACCTGGCCCATGAGGACGTGGAATTTTCGGACTGGCGCTGGATGACGGGGCCGGAGTTGCTGGATGCAATCGTTGGCTTCAAACGACCGATCTACTCGGCGGTCCTGGCCGAATTCGGGCTCGTCTGACGTGCCTCTTAGCCATTCACGACACGCGCGCGGTTGATCCGGCGGGGTCTGGACGCTTAACCTGAACTCATGCGTGAAAGACGAAGTCGACCCGGATGCGTCCCGGCGATCCTTGTCGCGGTCGCCCTTCCGGGGGCTGCGCTTTCGGACGGTCTGTCCGTCGTAACCTGGGGCGGCACGTACCAGACCAGCCAGGAAAACGCCTACGCGCCGGATTTCCCGCACGAGATCGACTGGATCGAGTATCGCGGCGGACTGGACGAGATCCGGGCGCAGGTCGAAAGCGGCGCGGTCGAGTGGGATGTGGTCGACGTTCTGGCGCACGATGCCCGCGTCGGATGCGCCGAGGGGCTTTTTCTGCCGCTGCCGGATGATCTTTTTCCGGAGGATATGGCCGGGGACCTCGTGATCGACCGGCCGAACGACTGCGTCGGACCGAACATCACCTGGTCCTGGGTCACGGCGTATGACCGCTCTGCATTCTCCGAGGATGCGCCGGAGTCCATCGTCGATTTCTTCGATACCGCCGGGTTCCCGGGGCCGAGGGCGATCTCGGCCTTTCCGCAGGCCAATCTGGAAATGGCGCTCCTGGCCGATGGTGTTCCGGCGGGCCGCGTTTACGAAGTGCTATCGACCGAAGCGGGCCTCGACCGGGCGTTTTCTGTGCTCAACCGGATCGCGCCCGACCTCCGCCTGTGGACGTCGGGCGAAGAGCCGGTGGAGCTTCTGCGCCGGGGCGAGGTGGTGATGTCGACGGCCTATAACGGCCGGGTCTCTGCCGCCGTCCTCTCGGGTGAGGACGGGATCGACACGATCTACGACGGACAGGTCCTGGACGAGGAGTGGTTCGCGGTGGTTGCCGGTGCGCCGAACGAGGCGGCGGCGCTCGAATTCCTGCGCCACGTCGCGGAACCCGAACAGCAGGCCGCGCAGGCGCGCTGGATCCCCTATGGCCCGATGCGCCGTTCCGCGCTGTCGATCATCGCCGAGGGCGAGCCGTGGTTTCACACCGGCGCGCCGGTCCTGCCGCACATCCCTACTCGCGAGGACCGGATCGAGGACGCTCTGGTCCTCGACGCCGATTTCTGGGCCGAGCACGGCGAAGACCTGGCCGAACGATTTGCCGTCTGGCGGCGGGGCCTCGGCCTCTGATCAGTCGGGGTGATGGTCGCGGACGGCGCAGCTCGACGACAGCAGGACCCACGCCCATTCGAAATCGCCGGTCTCGCCGTGGTCGTTCAGGTACTCCTCCTGGACGACGTAGGCATCCCACTCCATCGCCTGCGGGCAGTACCAATGCTGCGCGCTGGCCTGACGGTGGTGGACCATCTCGTGCAGGAGCACGCTGCGATCGAAGGCGGTTTCCCCGTACCATTGACGCACGAGGTAGATCGTCGCCGTCTCGGAGTCGTAGACGCCGCGCACGGTCTGGCCGATCTGCGTGGTCTGCCCTTCGTAGGCGATGTCGGCCCCGGGCTGGACCAGTTCCACGCGGGCGAGCGGAATGTCCGACCGCGGCAGGTCCGTATTGGCGTCGAGCCACAGGTTCAGTTCTTCCATCGTGTTCAGGATGGCCTGCGGTTCGTAGTACGAAGTCGTGCCTGCAATTTCCGGTTCGGCTGCGGCCGGGCCGGTGAGCGACAGGGCGATCAGTGCGGTCGTGAGCGGTTTCATCGGTGTGGCTCCATGCGCTGCGTTGCGATGGGTCCCTGCTGCCGGCACCGTCTCAGATTCGGGTTAAACCGGTCTCAACAGGCTCTCAAAAGCGCATTTCGGGGCCGGAAACGGGTCTTTGCGCAGTGATCGCATCGCTTGACCCGGCGGCCCGCATGGCCGGATGCTCGACCTGATGACGCAGCTTCAGGCGACACTGCTCGGCCGGTTCGAGCTTGCGACGGCGGACGGTGACCCGATCCGCATCGAGACGCGGAAGGCCCGCGCGCTCCTTGCGATCCTCGTCATGGCCCGGGGGCAGCCAATGCGGCGGGAACGGCTCGCTGGTCTTCTGTGGAGTCGCGGCGGGACGCGCCAGTCGCTCGCCTCGCTCAGCCAGGCGGTCTACAGCCTGAAGAAGGCACTGGCCGAGGCCGCGCCGGACGCCATCCGCGCGGATACGGACATGGTCGCGATCGCGGTCGACGCCTTCACCGTGGATGCCTGGGATCTGGCGACGGCCGGCACCGAGGACAGTGACGCCGGACGTCGGCGCTGTCTCTCGCTTTATTCCGGTCCCTTCCTCGACGACCTCGCGATCGACACCGAGGAGTCATACTCAGAGTGGCGAACGTCCGAACACACGAGGCTGGAAGGGCTAGCAGCAGCCGCAGGGACGGCTCTGATGGAGGCGTGGGAGCGCGAGCCGGAAAATGCCGATCCGGCGCTGGTCGAGCGTCTTCTGGCGATCGATCCCTACAACGAGCCCGCCATGCGGGTGCGGATGATTCTGCTTGCCCGTGATGGTCGGCAGGCGGCCGCCGTCGAGTCGGGCGAGGCGTTCGCCGGACTGCTATCGGCGGAACTGGGATTGAGTCCGTCCGAGGCCTTCGCTGACGTTGAGGCCCGCATCCGGTCAGGTGACTTCGCCCGTGGCCTCGAGGTGCCCGGTACGACCGGCGCGAGCCGGGGCAGTCGGCGCGCCCGGCCTGTCGCCGCCGCGCTCCTGCTGGTCGTCGGACTTGCGCTGTACGCGGTCGTATGGACCCGTGACGCTGGCCCTCAGACCGACGTCGTCCGTCTGCTCGTCCGGCCGTTCGAGGCGGGAGACGGGATTGCGCCGGACCTGGCCGAAGGGTTTTCCGACGACCTGTCGACCGAACTCGTGCGGCGTTCGGGTCTCGACATCCTGTCGCGGGAAAGCGGCCGGCTGATCGAGGAGGACGGGGCCAGCGGGGCAAGCCATGTCCTGCGCGGACGGATGCGCGCGGACAGCGACAGGTGGGTGCTGAACGTCTGGATCACGGATATCGGCACGGGGCGCGAAGTCTGGGCCGAGCGATTTCGCGGCGATGCCGGTGCGCCGCGGGATGTGCGCGACGAGATCGTCTCGCGCATTTCGGACGGTATCGGACTGAGCCTTTCGCCCGCACCGGAGGTCGCGCTGGTCGCCCTGCCGGAGTCGGCGGTGCCGGATTACCTGAGGGCGCTCAGCCAGCTCCATTCGGGAACGGCCGACGGAAACGCCGAGGCGATCGACCGGCTGACAGCACTGGCCGAGGCGTATCCCGATGCCGTTGAGCCGTCGGCTGCGCTGGTCCTGGCCTATGAACGCGTGGCGTTCGAGGCTGCAGACTACGCGCGCGCGGCCGATTTGCACTGGATCGAAGGCTACCTGCTTCTGAAGCGGGAACTGGCGATGGTGGACCATTCGACTCCCGATGTGCTCGCCGCCGAGGCGCGGCTGGCCCTGCGGCGCCTCGATCATGCCGCGGCGCAAGCCCTCGCGCGGGAAGCGCTGCAATCCGATCCGGGGCACGTGCCAGCCCTGGAGATTCTCGCCCGCAGCCTTGCGCTGTCCGGCGACACCGACGCTGCGCGCAGCACGGCGATCCGGGCCATCGCCCTGGCGCCTGCCGAACCGGGCGATGGCTACGCGGCCATTGCGACTGCGGAGTTGGCGGACGGGAACCTCGATGCCGCCGCGGAGGCCGTCGACGCTGCCTTCGCGACCGGCCGCGAACCGGCCCTTCGACTTCTTGTGCTGAGAGCCGGCATCCTCGGCCTGCAGGGCGATGCCTCGGGCGCGCAGACCGCCTTCGGGGATTTCGTCACGGCCGTCCAAAGCCGACCCTATGCCGCGTGGCGTGTGGGCGAGGTTGCCTACAGCAACCCGCGCGCCGCGACCTGGAGGCGGCCGACGGCCGGTGAAGCAGCTGATCTGATCCGCTTTGCGGGCCCGGCTGCCAATGCGCGGCTTGCGGAGGGTCTTGCCGCCGCATCAGGTCAATCCGTCGGCGCTTCGGACCCGCCCGGCGATGCCGAGCTGTCCGGCGCGGAAATCGGGGCGCTTCTGTTCAACCGCCGGATCGAGGGGCGGCAGACCTGGCTCGTCCAGCAGGAATGGAGCCAGACGCGTACGGAAGAGGGCGCGCTGTTCCAGGACGGCAGCTTCGGTCCGCTGCCCCGCGCGGTCGAGGGACGAAGCGATGTCGTTCACGGCCGTCTGTGCGACCGGTGGACGTGGCAGGACGCGGAGATCGAGAACTGCCAGCTCGTCGTCCGGAACGGCGGTGAGTCAGGCTTTGTTCTCGTCGGCGAGACGGGGCGGTTTCCCTTCCGGCTGGCCGATGCGGTCCCTTCTGCGGCGGGCGACCGGTAGCAGCCGTAGCCGCCCGGATCTCAACCCGGACTCCACGAGAGAACAAAACGTGAATATAATCGTATCGTCATGGGATTCGCCGAACTCTCGATCACCTCCAACTTCACCTTTCTGACGGGTGGATCGCATCCGGAGGAATACGTGCGCCGGGCCGCGCTTCTCGGGCTCGACGCCATCGCCGTTGCCGACGTCAACTCGGTCGCCGGGATCGTGCGGGCCTGGGCCGAGGCAAAAGAGATCGCGCGGCAGATCGAGGTGCGGAAGGCGGCGCCGCTGATCGGTCCGCCGAAGCCCGCGCATCTGCCCGACCCGCCGCAAGCGCATATCTTCCACGTTCCGAAGACGCTGCCGGCGGCTTGTCTGGAACTCTCGGAAGGGCTGACCCTGACCGCGCTTCCGCGCGACCGGCAGGGATGGGGCAATCTCTGCCGGATGCTCTCGGCCGGGCGGCTCCGGACCGAGAAGGGTCAGTGCGATCTGCGCCTTGACGATCTGCTCCAGTTCGGCGGCGGGCTCGAGCTTCTGCTGCACGGACCGGAGCGCCAGGGCGCCGATGACTGGCTCGACCGGGCGCAGAAGCTCGTCCGCCGCTTCGGACCGCACATGCATCTTCTGATGGCGCCGCATTATGACGGTCTCGACTCCGGGCGCTTCGAGCGGCTGGCGCGGCTGGCCGCCACGCTCGGCATTCCCACCGTCGCCTCCGCCCGCCCGCTGATGCATCACGGCGCGCGCCGCCGCCTGACCGATATCCTGACCTGCATCCGCGAAGGACTTCGCGTCGAGGACCTTGGCCTCAACGCGCTCGCCAATGCCGAGCAGCGGCTTCGGTCGGAGGCGGAGATGCTGCGGATCTTCGACGGACACGAGGATGCGGTCGCGCGGACAGTAAAGATAGCCGAAAGGCTTAGTTTTGAAATCGACTCCCTGCGTTACGAATATCCTTCCGAGATCGCCGATGGCGAAACCGCCGCCGCCCGGCTGAAACGGCTCGCGCAGGAGGGCCTCCACTGGCGCTATCCGCAGGGCATTCCGGAGCGGGCGCAGGCGATGCTCGACCACGAGCTGAAGCTCATCGCGAAGCTCGGCTACGAGCCTTATTTCCTTACCGTCCACGACGTCGTCGCCTTCGCCCGGTCGCGGGACATCCTGTGCCAGGGCAGGGGAAGCGCCGCGAACTCGATCACCTGCTACGCGCTCGGCGTGACGAGCGTCTCGCCCGAGATCGGCACTATGGTGTTCGAGCGCTTCGTCTCGGAGGCCCGGAACGAGCCGCCGGACATCGACGTCGACTTCGAGCACGAGCGGCGCGAGGAGGTCATCCAGTGGATCTACGAACGCTACGGCCGCCACCGCGCCGGCCTCTGCGCGACGGTGATCCATTACCGTGGCAAGCGCGCGGTGCGCGAGGTCGGCAAGGCGATGGGCCTGTCCGAAGACGTGCTGTCGGCGCTTGCCTCGCAGATCTGGGGCCACTGGTCCGCGAACGGGCTCGAGGAGGAGCGCATGGCCGAGCTCGGCCTCAACCCCGAGAGCCCGCGGCTCCGCCAGACCATCCGCCTCATCCGCGAAATCATCGGGTTTCCCCGCCATCTCAGCCAGCATGTCGGCGGCTTCGTCATCACCGAGGGCCGGCTCGACGAGCTTGTCCCGATCGAGAATGCGACGATGGAGGACCGCACCGTCATCTGCTGGGACAAGGACGATATCGACGCACTCGGCATCCTGAAGGTCGACGTCCTCGCGCTCGGGATGCTCACCTGCATCCGCAAGGCCTTCGATCTCCTCCAGATCCACCACCAGGCGGATTATACGCTGGCGACGCTGCCGCCCGAGGACCCGGCGGTCTACGACATGCTGTGCAAGGCCGACAGTCTCGGCGTCTTTCAGGTCGAAAGCCGCGCGCAGATGAACTTCCTGCCCCGGATGCGGCCGCGCTGCTTCTATGACCTCGTCATCCAGGTCGCCATCATCCGCCCCGGCCCGATTCAGGGCGACATGGTGCATCCTTTCATCCGGCGGCGGAACGGGCTCGAGGAGATCAGCTTTCCGTCCGACGAGCTTGGCCGTGTGCTCGGCAAGACGCTCGGCGTGCCGCTGTTTCAGGAACAGGCGATGCAGATCGCTATCGTCGGTGCGAACTTCACGCCGGACGAGGCCGACCGGCTCCGCCGGTCACTCGCCACGTTCAAGAAGCACGGCAATATCAGCGACTTCCGGACGCGGTTCCTGCGGGGGATGCGCGCCAACGGCTACGATCAGGATTTCGCCGAACGGTGCTTTTCCCAGATCGAGGGCTTCGGCTCCTACGGCTTCCCCGAAAGCCACGCGGCCTCCTTCGCGCTTCTGGTCTACGCGTCGTCCTGGCTGAAATGCCATCACCCGGGAATCTTCGCCTGTGCCCTCCTGAACGCGCAGCCGATGGGCTTCTACGCGCCGGCCCAGATCGTGCGGGATGCGCGCGAGCACGGGGTCGAGGTGCGCCCGGTCTGCATCAACCGAAGCCACTGGGACAACGTGATGGAGCGGACCGAGACCGGCGGCCTCGCACTTCGCCTCGGCTTCCGCCAGATCAAGTCCATGCGCGAGGAGGATGCCGGCTGGATCGTCGCCGCCCGCGGCAACGGCTACCGCGCGGTCGAGGATGTCTGGCGCCGGGCAGGAATCGATGCGCGGATGCTCACGATCCTCGCCGAGGCCGACGCCTTCGCCGCGCTCGGCCTTTCGCGCCGTGACGCGCTCTGGGCCGCCCGCGCCCTCGGTCCGTCCGAGCCGCTGCCGCTCTGGTCGGGTGACATCGACGGCGAGGGCATCGTCGAGCCGGCGACCCATTTGCCCGCGATGACCGAGGGCGAGGAGATCGTTGAGGATTACGTCTCGATGCGCCTGACGCTGAGACGCCACCCGGTGGCGCTGATCCGGCACCAGCTGAGTCCGGGCGTCAGCCTGCCGCCGGCTCCGGTCCGGCTCACGCTGCCCGTGAGTGACGCATCGAAAAAAATGCGCGCAAGGAATATTCTCACGAAAATCCTTGCCATGGAGCCAAGGCTTGCTTTCCTGGGTCTATGGTCAAATTGGTTCTAATGCATAAGGCAGACTCGATCTACGACGACGACCCAGCCGTAGTCTACGACTTCCCACAATCGTACCTAAAGGCAGTTAGAGATGGCATCGGCGACTGGGCCATCTACTACGAACCAGTAAAAGCCGGACCACGCGGCTATTTTGCCGTCGCAAAGATCCAGGACGTAATTCCAAAGCCAGACTCTGAAGGGCGCTACCTCGCACTCATAGCGCCGCAAAGCTTTCTTCACTTTGACCGCGAGGTTCCGCGGCAGATCAATGGCCGGTTAATGGAAACCGAGTTGATGAATTCCGACGGCACGCCCATCAGGGGAGGAGCCGTACAACTCGCCGTGCGCCGCCTCCCCGAAGCCGATTTTGCGCGGATCATCAACATCGGGCTGCCTCAGGATCTCGAGCGGCAGGAAGAGATACGCTACGACCCGTCGCCCCGAGAATTGGCCGACGAGGCGGCAACCTTTGAGCGCCCGCTTCTGGAGCGTCTGACTCGTCGGCCATATCGCGACGTCGCTTTTCGCCGAAAAGTCAGGGATGCTTACGATTTCCGGTGTGCAATTTCCGGACTTCAATTGCGAAATGGCGGCGGCCGCCCCGAAGTCCAAGCGGCCCATATCCGTCCGGTAGAGCATGGAGGAACGGATGCGGTGTCCAACGGACTTGCTCTTTCCGGCACGCTGCACTGGATGTTCGACCGAGGATTGATCTCGATCGGGGAGGACAATCAGACAATACTCGTCTCACGCAACAAAGTGCCCAGCGAAGTTATAGACCGCCTACTCCGCCCGGGCGGAAAGCTTCTCGCGCCAGCTGACCCGCGTAACGGCCCTAGCCCAGTGAACCTGAAGTGGCATCGTGAGAACATCTTCGGGCAAGTGATGGGAGAGGAATCAATGGTCTGGTGACGAACGTTCGGACGGATGTCTCGACGGAGGCTGCTTTCGTTCGCAGCGTCTCAATGCAGGAAACCTACTGCCGAATGTTCTGGTTAAAGGCGACCAGCTCGACCGTGTTGCCCTCTGGATCCTGCACGAAAACCCCGCGCCATCCGACCCATTGGAACAGCTCGACGCGGTACGAGATCCCCTGCGCCTCGTACCAGCGCATCGCGGCTTCCTGCTCCTCGTAGGGGAGGGAGAACGCGAGATGGTGCAGCGACGATCCGGCCCCGGTCGCCGGCGCCTCCGTGGCGGTCGGGTGCAGCCCGGGGCGCGCCTCGTAGCCCTTGTCGAACAGGGCGAGCACGGCGGTATGTCCGCCGAACCCCTCGGCGATACGGAAAAAGACGATCCCCTCGTTCGCGTTGCCCGTCAGCCGGTCCAGGCCGAGGATACGTTCGTAGAAATCCACCATTGCTGCCATGTCAGCGCAACGGATCGCGATCTCGCCCAGGGCGCGGATGCGGAAGGTGCGGTCGTCGGTCGAAGTCATCCTCCAGTCGTCGCGGCCATTCCGCCGGCCGTCAAGCCGCGCTTGCCGGACACAAGCCGACATGCATCAATCCACGCGGGGGGAGGCGACGCCATGCATTACCATCTGCTTTACGCCGACGCGGACGGGAACAGCCACTGGCGCGAGGTGACGCCGGAGCTGAAGGAGACGAGCTTCGCACCGCCGGCGCAGGACATCCACATCAGCCCGCCCGAACAGGCGAAGGCCTTCGTCTTCCTGCGCCTGCCCGCCGGCTGGAACGAGCCCGTCCATCCCACGCCGAAACGCCAGACACTCGTCTGCCTGGCCGGCGCCGTCGAGGTGACGGCAAGCGATGGCGAGATCCGCCGTATCGGCAAGGGCGATGTCTGGCGGATGGAGGACACCTCGGGCAGCGGCCACCACACCCGCGTTGTCAGCGAGACCGACTTCGAGGCCGCGGTAGTCCAGTTCGACTGAGCCTAGCCCGTCAGCGGTGCGGCGAGCCGGACCCAGATCGGCCGGTGATCGCTCGGCCGGTCGATGCGCCGGCCGCCGGATCCCTGAAGCTCCGCCTCGTATTCCTGGTGCGCGATCCCCGCTGCGTCGACCCACGACCGCAGCGCCGGCGACAGCGCGAAATGATCGAGCAGGAGCGGCCGGTCGTCGATCTCGTCCACGTAATCGTCGAAACGCGCGGTGAAGAGCGCCGGCGTGTCGACATGCGCGATCAGCGGATGGTGGAAGATGAGGTCCGGCGTGAAGGTCGAGCCGAGCACGATATCGGCGACATTGTGCGTGAGGTAGCTGCGTTCGAACAGGTCGCGCCCCGGCCCGTCGTTCCAGTCGCCGGTGACGAGAATGCGCGCATCGCCATCCGCCGCGACCAGCGCGTCGAGATAGGTGCGCAGCCGAAACCCTTCGGCCGAGATACGCCGCCGCGCCTCGAGCGCTTCGACCACGAATTCCTGCCGCCGTGCCGGGTCGCGCCACTTGCGCTCGCCGTCCTGGACGTATTTCGACTTGGTATGGAGGACGACGACACGGATCGGATCGGAGCCCTGCGGATCGACGTCGACCACCAGCGGCAGGCGCGTGTAGTCATAGCCTTCCAGCGTCATGTCGCCGTTCACGTCGGCGTCCCAGAGATCGGCCAGGGCCAGCGTCTCGGCATCCGTCGCCCGGTCCATGGCCGTGAACGCCCCGTCGCGCCGCCGAAGGACATACAGCTTTTGTGCCCCGCCATCCGCGCCGACGATGGCCTCGTAGCGCGGCTGGCCGGCGTCCGAGAGGAATTCGGTCAGGAAGAGGTCCATTTCCTGTGTCGCGCTTGGACCTTCCTGCAGGCACAGGAGGTCGGGCTGGAGTGCTTCGATGACCCGCGATGCGCGCCCGGCGCAGGTGCGTGCCTCGTCAGCCGTCAGGGATCCCGATCCCCAGGCCGGGTTCTCATTGCCGGAGAACCAGTTGTTCATCCATTCGATATTCCAGTTCACGATTTGCATGGCTGTCTCACAATGACTTCAATGAATGCCGCGAGCCTACCATGCGGGGCCCACGATTCTCAGCCGAACTCGCCCGCCACGAACCAGCCGCCGGTCTTCGCCGCGCCATGGGCGTGGAACAGCCACAGCCGCGTGCCGTCCCCGGTCTCCACCCGCCAGTAGTCGCGCACGCCGGTGCGCCAGTCGTCCTCGTCGAGCCACCATTCGGGCGCGATGCGCTCCGGTCCGGCCGCGCTTTCCACTGAAAACTGCCGGCCGCGCCAGCGGAACGCATCGGGCAGGTCCGCCCCCTCGGCACCCAGAAGCGGCTCGGGCCTGCAGAGCGTCAGGGGTCGCGGCCGGGCCGGCCGGGGCCAGGGCCCGTCATGCGGCTCGGACCACGCGGCGGCGAGCACCGTCTCGGTCTTCTCGGGGATATGGCTTTCGGCCGGGTGGATGCGGGTCAGCTGTTCCAGCCCGATCCGCGCCCCGATCCGGCCCATCAGGTCCGCGAGTGCGTCGGTCTGCCCGGCCTTCGCCGCCGCCGCCTCGGCCGCGGCCCATCCCCCGGTCATCTGTCGCTGGCTGAACGGTTCGGTCAGCGGGGCGACGATACGCACCATGTCGATGCCGAAGCCCGGATCGATGTCCGGCAGCTTCATCGAGATCAGCGGCCGCATCCTGTCAGGCTGGTCGGCGGGCCGGGCGAGGCCGATCTCCACCCGCTCGATCCCGCCGTCGACGCGCGACAGTTCCAGCCTGACCCGCCGCGCGCCGCGGGATTTCTTCCGCAGCCCGTCGCAGAGCACCGGCAGGAGCCGGTCGAGCGCGGCGAGGATGTCGGCCTCGAGCCCGATGGGCTCGGGCAGGCTGAGGCGAGCGGCGAAATGCAGCGGCGCGCGGGCCGGCGTGATCGGTTCGGGCTCCAGCCCGAGCGCCTGGTCGAGCCGTTTCACGAGCTCGCGCCCGAAGCGCCGGGCAAGTGCGGCGCGCGCCATGCCGGTCAGATCGCCGATCCGCCGCAGCCCGAGCCGGCCGAGCCCCGCGACGGTATCCGGATCGATCCGGAGCGCCGCGACCGGCAGGTCGGCCAGCGCCGCGCGGGTTCGCCCGGGTGGCGCGATCGGGCCCGTAGCGGCCTTGCGCGTGCTAGCGGAAGGTGCCGGACCGCCGCGCTCCCAATGCTTCTTCTTCACCGCGCGCGACCGCGTCGCCCGCGCCTCCTGGTCGATCGCGTCGCCCGACCGCCCCGGATCGACCGGCCCGCCGGCATAGCGCGCCAGCGCCCAGGCCGCGCCCGCGGTATCGGCGATCGCCGCCCGGACCGTCAGCCCGAGCCCCTCGCAATCCTCCGCGACCTGAGACAGCAGCGCCGCCTCGCCGCCGAAAAGGTGCGCGCAGCCGGTCAGGTCGACCATCAGCCCCGCATGCCCCTCCTCGGCGACCCATGGGCTGAACTTGCCCGCCCACCGCCGGAGCGCGGTCAGGAACGCTGCCTCGCGCTCGGGCACCGAGATCCGGGTGACGAGGCCCGGCACCAGCGCCAGCGCCTCCTGCAGCGCCTGCCCGCGGAAGACGCCCGCCGCCTCGGCCTCGGCCGTCGCGGCGAGGATCAGGCGCATGTTCCCGGTCTCCCGCACCACGGCGAGCGGGCCGGGCGGCAGCCCGCGCTCGATCCGCGCCACGCGCTCGGCGGCCAGCCGCGGGAACCACATCGACAGGATGCGGCGGCGGCCCGTGGCGTCGCGGGCAGGGAAGGGCGGAGAATCGGACATGGGTGGCAGCGACCATGTTCATGAATTGTTCTCAAATCTAGGGCGCGTGTGTCTGGGAGTCGAGTCCACGCCGCGCTAGGCTCGGGTCATGGAAACGCTCGCCACGCTCACCGCACGCCATGCGCAGGACGGCACCCTCGACTGGATCGGCCTCCGCCCCGAACGGCGCGCCGACGTCCGCGCCGTCAACAGCGCGCTCCTGACCGAGGCCGGGCTCGAGGGCGATCACCGCGCCCGTCCCGGCAAACGGGCTGTCACCCTGATCCAGGCCGAGCATCTGCCGGTCATCGCCGCTCTCGTGGGCCACGACGTCACGCCCGGACTCCTGCGCCGGAACCTGGTCGTCACCGGACTGAACCTCACTGCGCTGCGCGACCGGAAGCTCGCCATCGGTCCCGCGCTCATCCGGATCACCGGTCCCTGCGCCCCATGCTCGCGGATGGAAGAGGCGCTCGGTCCCGGCGGCTACAACGCGATGCGCGGCCATGGCGGCTGGTGCGCCGAGGTGCTCGAACCCGGCCAGATCAGCCTTGGCGACACGGTCC
Organism: Rhodobacterales bacterium HKCCE3408; assembly: GCA_015689705.1. Classification (GTDB taxonomy): domain Bacteria; phylum Pseudomonadota; class Alphaproteobacteria; order Rhodobacterales; family Rhodobacteraceae; genus HKCCE3408. The sequence goes on along the minus strand of WVSN01000010.1, from coordinate 79,002 downwards.
GGCCGACCTGAGCTTCTTTGCTTCTCAAATACCTCCGGGGGTCCGGGGGCAGCGCCCCCGGCCTACCGCAGCCGCTGCAGGATCGCGAGCGAGGCGTAACCGTCGGGAATCAGACCCTGGCTTGCCTGGTAGCGCCGCACGGCGTCGATCGTGTTCGGTCCGATGATCCCGTCCACCGCGCCCGGCGGGAAGCCCGCCGCCGTCAGCCGCCGCTGCAGCTCCTGCCTCTCGTCGAAACTCAGCGCCCGGTCGCCACGCGGCCAGCCGGCCTGGAACGGTCCGCCACCGCCGATCCGGTCGGACAGATGGCCGACGGCGATCACGTAAGCGTCGGCGGGGTTATAGCGCTCGATCACGTGGAAATTGTCGAAAATCACGAGGGCCACACCGGCGGCGCCCGCCGGCAGCAGGATCGACGACCGCCCGTGATCGGGGATCGGCCGTCCGTCGGGAAGCCGCACGCCCATCGCGTTCCAGTGGCTCACATCGCGTTTGATGCGCTCGCCGGTTTGCGAGAAATCGAAGCCGCGGGGCAGCACGACTTCCATTCCCCAGGGCTGGCCGTAGGTCCAGCCGAACCGGCGCAGGTAATTCGCGGTCGAGGCCAGCGCATCGGCCGGATTGTCCGACCAGATGTCGCGCCGCCCGTCGCCGGTGGCGTCGACGGCATAGTCGAGAAAGCTCGTCGGCATGAACTGGGTATGGCCCATCGCACCGGCCCATGATCCCGTCATGTGCCGCGCATCGACGTCGCCTGCCTGCAGGATCCGCAGTGCGGCGATCAGCTGCGCCTCGAAGAAGCGCCGCCGCCGCCCGTCATAGGCCAGCGTCGCCATCGCCTCGATGATGTTGGTGTCGCCTCTCACCTCGCCATAGGCGCTTTCGAGGCCCCAGATCGCGGCGACGACCTCAGCCTCGACGCGGTACGCGCTCTCGATTGCCTGCAGGGTCCGCCGATTGTCGCGGACGGCCTCGCGCCCGTTCCGAACCCGGCTGTCGCTGACGGCAGTGTCGAGGTAGTCCCACAGCGCGCGGGTGAATTCCGACTGGTTGCGATCCCGCTCCAGCACGCGGGTGTTCAGTTCCACGTCCCGAAACGCGCGGTCGAAAGTGGCGGCCGAGATCCCGGCGGATTGTGCGCGCCCCCGGAAGCCTTCGATCCAGCGGCGGAAACCGGGGTCCGAGACCCGCGCCTGCGCCCGGATTTCCGGGGCCTCCGCGCGCGGCGCGGGCCGCAGCGAAGCGTTCGCCCCGGCGCTTGCCGCCATCAGAACCGTGGTCTCCTGTCCGTCCCGCATCTCGGGCCGCACCGACCGGTCCGGCGGATCGGCCGCCGCCGTCGTCGCGAATAGGATGAACCCGATTCCGAGGGCCTGTTGCATGGATCGCATCACGTCACCTGCTCGACGTTTTTTTGGACCATACCGCGTTTGGCGCCCCGCAAGAAGGCCCCGCGACGGGACCGCGCGGGGCTTTGCCTAGTGACGCCGTCCGGACTTCTTTTTCAGCTTGCTCGTTCGGGCCTTGGCGGCCCCGGCCTTCCGCCGCGGCGGAGCGCCGCGGCGCTTCGTGCGCACCCCGCGCGGCACGCTGTGTCCAGAAATCCCGACGAGTTCGAGCAGGAGGCCACCGGTCACCGGCACGGCCTCGGCAAGCCGCACGGTCACTCGGTCGCCGAGCGACAGGGTCATGCCGGTATCGGCTCCCATCAGTGTCTGCGCCTCGGCGTCGTAGTGGAAATACTCCGCCCCGAGCGACCGGATCGGCAGAAGTCCGTCCGCGCCGGTTTCGTCGAGCTTTACGAAAGCGCCGAAGCGCTGGATGCCGGAGATTCTCCCTTCGAATTCCGCCCCGACCCGGTCGGAGAGATAGGCGGCCAGATAGCGGTCGGTGGTGTCGCGCTCGGCTGCCATCGACCTCCGCTCGGTGTCCGAGATGTGTTTCGCCGTCTCGTCGAGATGCTCGACTTCCTCGGGCTTCAGCCCGTCCCGGCCCCATCCATGCGCCGCGATAAGCGCCCGGTGGACGACGAGGTCGGCATAACGCCGGATCGGCGAAGTGAAATGCGCATAGGCTTTCAGCGCCAGACCGAAATGGCCGAAATTCTCCGGCGAATAATAGGCCTGCGTCATTGCCCTGAGCGTGGCGAAGTTGATGAGTTCGTCTGCGTCCGATCCTTCGGCCTCACGCAGCAGGCGGTTGAGCTGGCTGGTCTGCAGAACCTGGCCCTTTGCAAGATTGAAGCCGGAGGTCTGAGCGACCTCGCGGAGGGCCTCGATCTTCTCCGGTTGCGGCTCTTCGTGGACACGAAACAGGAGATCCTGGCGCCTGGCGATCAACGTCTCCGCGGCCGCGACGTTGGCCAGCACCATGAATTCTTCTATAAGTTTATGAGCTTCCAGTCGTTCCTTGAATGCAACCGAAACGACCCGCCCGTCCGGGGACAGTTCGATGCGCCGTTCAGGCAGGTCGAGATCGAGCGGCTGTCGCCTCTCGCGTGCAGCCTTGAGCGCACCGTAGGCGGCAAAGAGCGGGGCGATGACAGGTTCGACCAGGGGCACGCAGCGCTCGTTCGGCTCTCCATTCTGCGCTGACTGAACGTCTTCGTAGTTCAGCGATGCGTCCGAGCGTATGAGCCCGCGATGGAAACTGTGTCCGGTCTTCCGGCCTTCGGAGTCGATCACCATGCGAACAGCGATCACCGGGCGCGGGACCCCCTCGTGTAGCGAGCAAAGATCACCGGAAAGGCGGTCTGGCAACATCGGCACGACGCGGTCGGGGAAGTACGTCGAGTTCCCGCGTTTGCGCGCCTCGCGGTCTAGAGCCGAGCCGGGCGTGACGTACCGGGCGACGTCGGCGATCGCGACCCAGACGACATGGCCGCCTTTTGCCTCCGGATCGGGATGGGCATAGACCGCATCGTCCCGGTCGCGCGCGTCGATCGGGTCGATGGTGATAAAGGGCAGATCCCGGAGATCTTCGCCGCCTTTCAGACCCGCAGGCTTCGCGGCGTCGGCCTCGGCGATGGCGGCGTCGGGGAATTCGTCGGGGATGCCGTGTTCGTGGATCGCGATCAGCGAAACCGATCGGGGCGCCCCGGGATCTCCGAGCCGGTCGGTGATCCGCGCCTTCGGCAGGCCCATCCGGCCGCCGGGGCCTGCCTGTTCTGCCTCTACGAGCTCGCCTTCCTTCGCGCCGTACGTGTCATTGGCCGAGACGCGCCACTCCTTGTCGGTGCCCTTGGCGATCGGAACGATCCGTCCGCCTTCGGCGGCCTTGCGGAAGATGCCGAGGATGCGGCGCGGGTTGGTGCCGATGCGCCGGATCAGCCGCGCGACGTAGTGGTGATCCTCGCCGCGCACTTCCTGCAGCCGGGCGAGGATGCGGTCGCCTTCGCCCACGGCTGGATCGGTCGCGCGGGCGCTGAACAGGACGCGTGGCTCGGGACCATCGCCGTGCCATTCCAACGGCCGGCAGAAGACGTCGCCCAGATCGTCCGGGGGCAGCACCTGAAGGACCGAAACCGGCGGCAGCTTGTCGGGATCGCGATAGGTCTTCCGGCGTTTCTCGAGATGGCCTTCGTCTTCGAGCCCCCGCAAGACGCGCTTCAGGTCGATCCGCGCGGCGCCCTTGATCCCGAAGGCCTTGGCGATGTCGCGCTTCGACGCCTGCCCGGGATGCTCGGCAATCCAGGCGAGGATCTCGTCCTTGGTGGGGATCTTCGTCATCTATCGGGCCTCTCGGTCGGCGGCCGCGCTGCTCTTGCGGCGGACCTTAGCACGGGTCGGCAGGCTGGCAATCAGGCGAAGTAGTCGGACAGGATCCGGCGATAGACCCGCGTCAGTCCGCGAATGTCCGAGATCGAGACGCGTTCGTCGACCTCGTGCATCCGGTGTCCGACAAGGCCGAATTCCACGACCGGGCAATGTGCGCGGACAAGTCGTGCGTCCGACGTGCCTCCCGTCGTCGAAAAGACCGGGGTCACGTTCGTTTCGGTCCGCACGGCGTCCGCGACCAATGCGGAGAGATCGCCCTCTGGTGTCAGGAACGCTTCGCCCGAAACGCGGACATCCATCGAGATCTTCGTTCCGGTCTCATCCGCGACCCGGTCGGCCTCGGCCTTCAGCCAATCGGTGAGCGAGGCGCTCGTGTGGGTATCGTTGAACCTGATGTTGACGCTCATTCTCGTCTCGGCCGGGATCACGTTCGCGGCCGGGTTGCCCGTGTCGATCGTCACGACCGAGAGAGTCGAGGGATCGAAGTGATCCGTCCCCTCGTCCAGCCGGTGCTGCGAAAGGCGGTGCGCCAGCATCGCGACGGCGGGCATCGGGTTGAGCGCCTTGTGCAGGTAGGCCGAATGCCCCTGCTTGCCGCGCACGACGAAATGCGCCGTCATCGCGCCGCGCCGGCCGATCTTGATCATGTCGCCGAGGGTTTCGGGGCAAGTTGGCTCGCCCACGATGCAGACATCCATGCGTTCGCCATGTTCCTCCATCCAGTCGAGGATGGCGATGGTCCCGTCGGTCGAGGGTCCTTCTTCGTCGCCAGTGATCGCGAGGATCACTGCGCCGTCGGGCGGGGTCTCCGTAACGAAACCGATGGCCGCCGCCGCAAACGCCGCGACGCCCGATTTCATGTCGGTCGCCCCGCGTCCGTAGAGCCAGTCTCCGTCGATTTCCGCACCGAATGGCGGGTGCGTCCAGGCCGCGGCATCGCCGACCGGCACGACGTCCGTATGGCCGTTGAAGCCGAAAGTCCGTGCGGCGCCCTTTTCGCCCCAACGGGCGAAGAGGTTCGACACCTCGCCGCGGTCGACCCGCGTGCACTCGAACCCGGCCTGCGACAGCAGGGTCTCGAGCAGTTGAAGCGCGCCGCCCTCCTCCGGTGTGACAGAGGGGCAGCGAACGAGGTCGGCTGTCAGCGAAACGGGATCGATTTCCATACCGATGGCCTAGCCCTGTGGCCGGACCGGCACAAGACCGCTCGGCGTTAACGATCTTCTTCCCGTGCCGATTCGCTTCGTGTAGGCTTCTCGCAAGAAACGAAAAAAGCCGAGGCAGGCGAGCGGCAACGTCCGCATTCCGATCGACAGAGACTGGCGCCCGTCCCGGGTGAGCAGCGCTGTCGCCTGTCTGGCCAGAACAGAGGCAGGACAGGCATGCCCGCGACGGAACTGAACATCAGCAGCGGCTCGGCGCTGGAGATGGCCGACACGCTGTTCGGCGACAACATCCTCATCCTCGCAGCGCGCTACTTCGGCGACAATCGGTCCTCCGGCATCTGGTCCTCGGGCGATGCGCAGGCCCCCGACCTGACGGCGGCCGACAGCGGCGTCATCCTCTCGACCGGTCGGGTGCGCGACGTGACGAACACGTCCGGGAACGAGAACGCCAGCACCAACACATCGACCAATACACGCGGCGTCAACAACGACCCGGACTTCAACGCTATTGCCGGCACGAATACCTATGACGCTGCCATCCTCGAGGTCGATTTCGTTCCCGATACCGATCTCCTGTCGATCCAGTTCACCTTCGCGTCCGAAGAATACCCGGAATATGTCGGCTCGCTGTTCAACGATACGGTCGGTGTCTGGATCAACGGGCAGCTTGTCGAATCCGCCATCTTCGACATCAGCCAGATCAACAACCTGAACCAGGGCGAGAACGAAACGCTCTTCATCGACAACTCCGCCGGCTCGGTGAACACCGAGATGGACGGGCTGACGGTGACGCTCAGCCTCTACATCCCGGTGACGGCCGGGCAGACGAATACGCTGAAGATCGGCATCGCTGATGTCGCCGACAGCGTCTACGACTCGAGCCTTCTGATCAGTGCGAACTCGATCCAGGGCGTGTTCATCGCCTATGACGATACGCTCATCGCGCAGGAGGGCGTGACCAAGACGATCGACGTCCTCGCCAACGACGACAATGTCGGACAGGCCTTCGTCACCCACGTGAACGGGAAGGAGATTGCGCCGGGCGGGTCGATCACTCTGAATTCCGGTCACGTCATCACGCTGACGGTGGACGGTCTTCTCCAGGTCGCGCCGCCGCCCGATCAGGTCGGGCTGACCGACCCGGAGACGATCAACTTCTCCTACACCGCCTCCGCCGGTGACGGATCGGGATATACCGACACTGCCTTCGTCACGGTGACCGCGATACCCTGCTTCGCTGCGGGCACCCTGATCCGGACCGGCGGCGGAGATGTGCCGGTCGAACTTCTCGCGCCCGGCGACCTGATCGAAACGCGCGACGACGGGCAGCAGCCGATCCGCTGGATCGGACGGCGCCGGGTCGCGGCCGAAGGCGCGTTCGCGCCCATCGTGATCGAGCCCGGCACATTCGGCCATCACGAACGCCTGGTCTTGTCGCCGCAGCACCGGGTGCTCATCCGCCATCACATGGCCGAACTTCTGTTCGGCGAGGATGAGGTGCTGGTCGCCGCAAAAGATCTTGTGAACGGGGTCAGCGTCCATGTCCGCGAAGGCGGCGAGGTCACCTATTTTCACCTCCTGTTCGATCGCCATCAGATGGTCTGGTCCGAAGGTCTTCTGACCGAGAGCTTCCTGCCCGGTCCCCAGACACTGCCCGGCTTCGAACGCGATCTCCGCGCAGAGCTGTGCGCGCTCTTCCCGGGCCTCGATCCGGAAACCGGGCAGGGCTACGGGCCGTCTGCACGTCCGGGCCTCCGCTCCTACGAGGCGAGGGCTCTTCTTGGATAAAACCCCAATGTCTCCGCAATTGTGCGCCAATCTATACACAATGGACGGCTATCCAGATGTCAGTTGAGTGCGTGCGAAAGGCGCGTGTAATGAGTTGGACGACGATCTGGGACCGCTCGCGGACGGTGTTGTCGCGTGATGTTCCCCCGGGGGCGGGGAACTCCGCGACCTTCCTCGTAGAAGACAGGCTGTCGCGGGCCAATAGCCTGCCGCAGCGCATCTGGACCGGTGGCGCGACTGCTGTCGCGCTGGCGGTCGATCAGATGCCGGACGGGCGCATCGCCCTTTCCCACGGCGACATGACCTACGAAACCGGCGCCGGCCTCGTCGCCGCCGGAGACCGCTTCCGGCTGAGCTATCGTGTCGACGCCGCCGGCCGCAGTGGCGTGATAGACCTGCGAAATATCGATAGCGGTGCTGCAGTGTCGATCGCCAGGGCAGGCGCCCGCCCGCTGCGGATCGAAGACGTGCGGCCGGCCCGCGCGCCAGAGTTCGCCGGCATTGCTGCCTTCGCCAACCATGATGCCCCTGCGGCCGAGAGCCCGGGGCTCGCCAGCGGGACGCTGGTTTCGACGCCGCGGGGCAATGTTCCTGTAGAAGATCTGCATCCGGGTGCCGTGGTCCTGACCGACAACGGACGACCGGCGGTCGTGCGGGACGTCAAGAGCCGCGAGTCGGTTACGCTTGGAGCCATGGCCGCAGTCAGGCTCCGCGCGCCATATTTCGGCCTCGAAGAGGATATCTGCGTCGCACGCCACACGCGCTTCATGCTGTCCGGGCCGGATGTCGATTATGTGCTCGGAACCGACCAGACGACGGTTGCGGCCGGCGACCTGGTCGATGGAAGGACGATCGTCAACGATCTTCAGAGCCCGGTGCGGGAATTCCATACGATCGATCTGGACCGGCCCGGCTGCCTCGTCTCCGGACGCTGCCGGATTGCCGGGGATGACCGTGCAGCCGAGCCCTACATCGCCGCCGACCGTTTCGCCGCTCAGGCGGTCATGTCCATGCCGACGGACGCGCTCTGCCTGATGGGCTGAGCGCCGCGTCGCGTCAGATGTCGTCCTCGTCGCCGAACGGTGTCATCTGCGCGACGATCACGGCGTTTTCGGCCAGGGCCCGATCCATCAGCGCGATCTCGTCTTCGCCGATCTCCTCGCCTGAGGCGCGGCGTTCGGCCAGGGTTCCGTAGCTTTCGACCTCTAGCACGGCGAGATCGGCAGTCTTGAGAACCTGCACCGTCTCGCGCACGGCCTCGTCTTCGCCGCGCCCGGCAGCATAGCACAGCAGCCCGGCGCCGGTCGCGCCGTCTGGCAGGCCGTCACCGGCCTTGCGACCCACCTCGACCACCAGAGTGTAGACCTCGGGCTCGCGTGATGCCTTGGCCATTCCCGTTCCTCCGCCTAGCCTTTCGCCAGCTATACCGGGCCACGAGGCGATGACCATGGGCGAGGACGAGAAATTCAGCGTGACGCAGGCGGCGATCGAGTTGCCGGACATGGCGCCGCCGAAACATGTGCGCGGGCCGGAGTTGCGCAGCTGGACGATCGGCGACGCGACGCTCCGTGCGATCAGCGATGGCTCGATGAGCCTGCCGTTCCGCGTTCTGGCCCCGCGGGAGCCGTCGCGGGACCTCGCCGGGCTCTTCGGGCTCGATAATGTGCCGGCCCGCAGCTCGGGCGAACTGACGCATGCGCTGATCGACAAGGACGGCGCGCGGATCCTGGTCGATGCCGGCGCAGGGTCCGGCTGGCAGGGCGGCACCGGGCGGGTGTTGCGGCACATGGCGGCGAACGGGATCGAACCGGGCAGCGTGACCCATGTCGTGCTGACCCACCTTCACCCGGACCACGCCTGGGGCGCGATCGCCGACGGTAAGTTGGTCTATCCGAATGCGCAGGTGTTCGCGGGCAAGACCGAAGTCGGTTTCTGGACCCATCCGGGCCTGGCCGACCGAATGTCGCCAGCCGCCCGGCCGGCGGTCGAGGGTGCCCTGCGGGTTCTCAGGGGAATCGGGGACCGGCTCGTCACCGTCGTTGAAGGAGACGAGATCGTGCCGGGCCTCGCGGTGATCGAGACGCCGGGCCATACGCCCGGGCACGTCTCGCTCATGCTATCCGACGGCCCGGGACTGATCGTCACCGGTGACGCCTTGGTCAACGATCGCGTCAGTTTCGAGCGGCCGGACTGGCAGTTCGGTTTCGACATGGACGGCGAAGGCGCGGTGGTCTCTCGACGCCGGCTGCTCGACCTCGCGGCCGCATCCGGGCACCTTCTGATGGGCTACCACTGGTCCTGGCCCGGAGTAGGGATGGCCGAGCGGCAGGGCGGAGCCTTCCGTTTCGTTCCGGCCTGAGGCTGTGGCCGATGTCCGTGCAGGCGACGCCGTCAGCGACGCATCGCGCGCGCTACGAAGATCAGGATGCAGGCCCCGACAAGCCCGGCGACGCCCTGTCCGATCCAGGACGGCGCGAAACTCACGCCGATCAGGCCGAAAAGGAAGTTCGCGATAAGCGCGCCGACGATCCCGAGAACGATGTTCAGGATCAGCCCGGTATTCGCCTTCATCAGGCTCGACGCCGCCCATCCGGCCAGCCCGCCTACGATGATTGCCGCAAGTATGCCGATGCCAGTCATGTCGCCCTCCCGGTTGGCCGGCACCAGAATACGCCCCTCGGGCGAAGCCTCAAGCGCCGTCAGTCGCGCAGAAGCTCGTTGATCGAGGTTTTCGACCGCGTCCGTTCATCGACGCGCTTCACGATCACCGCGCAGTAAAGACTGATCCCGTTCTTGGAAGGCATCGATCCGGCGACGACCACCGATCCCGCCGGCACCTCGCCGTACATGACCTCTCCGGTTTCACGGTCCACGATCTTGGTCGACTGCCCGATGAACACGCCCATCCCGAGGACCGACCCTTCCCGGACGATCACGCCTTCGACCACCTCCGACCGGGCGCCGATGAAGCAGTTGTCCTCGATGATCGTCGGTCCGGCCTGCATGGGTTCCAGCACGCCGCCGATCCCCACGCCGCCTGACAGGTGGACGTTCTTGCCGATCTGCGCGCAGGACCCGACCGTTGCCCAGGTATCGACCATCGTACCGCTGTCGACATAAGCGCCGAGATTGACGAAGGACGGCATCAGCACCACACCCGGCGCGATATAGGCCGACCGGCGCACGACGCAGTTCGGCACGGCCCGGAATCCGGCATCGCGCCACTGGTTGTCACCCCAGTCCTTCCACTTCGAGTCGACCTTGTCCCACCACGAGCCGCCCTGGGCCGAACCGCCCTGCATCTCCATGTCCTTCAGGCGGAAACCCAGAAGTACCGCCTTCTTGGCCCACTGGTTCACTTTCCACTGGCCGTCCGACTGACGCTCGGCCACACGCAGCTGGCCGCTGTCGAGCGCTGTCAGCGTGTCCTCGATCGCCTCGCGCGTATCGCCTTTCGTCGCCGGCGTGATCGTGTCGCGTGTCTCCCACGCGGCTTCGATGGCGGTCTCAAGGCTAGCAGTCGACATCGCGGTCTCCGTCCTCTGGTGGTCCGGCCTGCCTATAGGGAAGCCCGCGGGCGGGCGCAATCGCGGCCGGGGGCCATGGACAGCGACATCGCCTGCTGCCAACACTCGTTCCGTAGCCAGGAGATCGCGATGAAGCGGGAATTGACGCACGGACCCTTCCGTGACGCGCACCAGGATGTCGAAACCAGCCGGCAGGTCACAGACAGTCCGCAGGCGCGGTCACCCGCCTACCGTCTGGCCTTCGCCGATCCGGATTTCCTCTGCCGCGACGAGCTTCGGCCGGTGCGACTGCAGCTCGAACTCCTGAAGCCGCAGCTGGAGATGGACGAGCGCGGAATCCGCTCGACCGTGGTCTTGTTCGGCGGTGCGCGCATCACGGCGCCGGGACAGCCTGCCCGGACGGAGAAGCTGCAGGAAATGAGCCGCTACTACGCCGAGGCCCGCGCCTTTGCCCGCGCGATCACCGAGCGCAGCGTGCAGACAGATTGCACCGAGAACGTGATCGTCACCGGTGGTGGGCCGGGGGTCATGGAGGCCGGCAACAGGGGCGCCGCTGACGCCGGCGGCTGTTCCATCGGCCTGAACATCGTTCTTCCGCATGAGCAGCAGCCGAACCGCTACGTGACGCCGGATCTTTGCTTCAACTTCCACTACTTCGGCATCCGAAAGATGCACTTCCTCCTCCGGGCGCAGGCCATCGCGGTTTTTCCCGGCGGATTCGGCACCCTAGACGAACTGTTCGAGTCGCTGACGCTGATCCAGACCGGCCGTATGGAACGTGTGCCCGTGCTGCTGTTCGGTCAGGATTTCTGGCACAAAGTCGTCAACTGGAACGCGCTGGTCGAGGCCGGGACGATATCGGCCGAGGACCTCGAGCTGTTCAGTTTTGTCGAGACGGCAGAAGAGGCGCTTGCGGTGATCGACGGCTGGACGCTGACCGGAAAGCGCGAGGATATCCCGGGCCGCTGACCCCCCTTTCGCACCCCGGCGAACGGGCGTATTCGCGCGGGCATGTGGACCTTTCTCCGCGATAACCGTCGCTGGCTTCTGACCGGCCTTCTGCTGACTTTCGGATCGAGCTTCGGGCAGACCTGGTTCATCTCGCTCTTCGCCGGCGAGATCCGGGCCGAGTTCGACCTGTCTGACGGCGGCTGGGGCGCGATCTACACGCTGGCCACGCTCAGCTCTGCGGCGCTTCTTGTCGGGCGGGGCGCGCTTGCCGATACGATGCCGCTCAGCCGTCTCGCGCCGATTGTGGCCATCCTCTTTTCCGTCGCGGCGGTCGGTATGGCGCTCGGGCATTCGATCTGGATCCTCGGTCTGTCCGTCTTCCTTCTGCGCTTCTGCGGGCAGGGCATGTTCTCGCATATCGCGATGACCGCGATGGGCCGCTGGTTCGTGGCGACGCGCGGCCGTGCGGTTTCGATCGCTGCGCTCGGCCACTCGCTTGGCGAGGTCATCCTGCCGCTCCCGGTCGTTCTGCTGATCGGCGCCATCGGATGGCGCCTGTCATGGGGCGTGACGGCGGCCGTGATCCTCGTCGTCGTCATGCCGCTTCTCGTGGTGCTCCTCGCAAATGACCGCGAACCTCAGGGCAGAGCTGAGCGTGACGTGACCGCCGGCCTCTCCGGTCGCCACTGGACACGGTCCGAGGTCCTGCGACACTGGCTTTTCATCGCACTTCTGCCGCTGATCCTGACCCCCGGCTTCATCGGTACCGTCGTCTTCTTCCACCAGGTCCATGTCTCCGAGATCAAAGGCTGGAGCCTTGCCGCGATGGCGCCGGGCTATCCGGCCTATGCCGGGGCCACCGTCGCGATGATGCTGATAGCGGGACGCGTCGCGGACGCCGTCGGTCCGGAGCGGATGCTGCCGTTCGTTCTCGTGCCGATGGGGCTCGGCTGCCTGCTGCTCGGCCCGTCCGAAAGCGTCTATGGCTGGTTCGCGGCGCTCGCGCTTCTGGGTATCACCCAGGGCATCGGCGGCGCGCTCTGGGGCACGCTTCTGCCGCGGGTCTACGGCACCCGCCATCTCGGCAGTATCCGCGCGCTCGTGACCGCGGCCATGGTGCTGTCAACCGCCATCGGTCCCGGTGTCACCGGCCTCCTGATCGACCGGGGTATAGATTTCCCCGACCAGGGCTTCGCGATGGCGGTCTGGTGTTTCGTGTTGTCGGCGGCGATGGTCGTCGTGCTGCGCCGGCTCCGCTACGAGGGCTCAGCCGCGGCCCATCCGGGATAGCGTGACGAGGCCGATCCCCGCTGACAGAAGCTCGATCCCCAGGATGATGCCGAGCAGCGCACCGGCCGCGCCGCCGATATTCGACAGAACGAGCGCGCCGAGCAGAACGGACAGAGCACCGGAAATCAGCAGGACCCAGTAGGCCGGCTGAGCGCGTCCCGCCCAGGCGAGCCCGAGGCGGATCGCCCCCGAGATCAGGAACAGAACGCCGACCAGGATCGTCAGAGAGATAAGCCCGCCAAGCGGATCGATCAGGAAACTCAGGCCCAGGAGAATGCCGAGCAGCCCGAACAGGATGTGCCACAGCCGATCCGCCTGATCGATGAGCGCGGACCACAGGTTCAGCGCGCCGCCGATCAGGAACGCCCACCCCGTGACCAGCGTCACTGCGACGCCGGCGGCGAAGGGCGCGATGAGCGCCAGGATCCCACCCACGATCAGGACGATCCCGGAGATGAGCATGAACCGTGTCGGCGTCATCGTTGCGCTCCTTCGTGGCTGGAAGAGGCCCCGAGCGGGGCCCCGGATCACATCATTTCACGCACGTCGGTCAGCTTGCCTGTAACTGCGGCAGCAGCCGCCATGGCAGGCGACATCAGGTGCGTGCGGCCGCCTCGACCCTGCCGGCCCTCGAAGTTCCGGTTCGAGGTCGCCGCGCAACGCTCACCCGGGCTCAACTGGTCCGGGTTCATGGCGAGGCACATCGAGCAGCCGGCCAGCCGCCATTCGAACCCGGCCTCGCGGAAGATGTCTGCCAGACCCTCTTCCTCGGCCTGCGCCCGGACGAGGCCCGAACCGGGCACGACCATCGCGCGGAGACCTTCCTTCACCTTCTTGCCCTTCAGGATTTGGGCGGCAGCGCGCAGATCCTCGATCCGGCCGTTGGTGCAGGAGCCGATGAACACGGTGTCGATGGCGATATCGCTGAGCCTGGTGCCCGGCTTGAGGCCCATGTAGTCGAGCGAGCGCTTGGCAGCCGAGACTTTGCCGCCCTGGAAGCTTTCAGGGTCGGGGACGATACCGGTGATCGGCAGCACGTCTTCCGGGCTTGTGCCCCACGTCACGACGGGGGCGATGTCCTCGCCCTTGATCGTCACGACCTTGTCCCAGTGTGCGTCTTCGTCGGAATAGAGAGTCTTCCACCATTCCATCGCCGCTTCCCACTGCGCACCCTTCGGCGCGTGCGGACGGCCCATGACATAAGCGAAGGTCTTTTCGTCCGGCGCGATTAGACCGGCGCGCGCGCCGCCCTCGATCGCCATGTTGCAGACCGTCATCCGGCCTTCCATCGACAGCGAGCGGATCGCTTCGCCGCAATACTCGATCACGTAGCCGGTGCCGCCGGCCGTGCCGGTCGCGCCGATGACCGACAGCGTGATGTCCTTGGCGGTGACGCCGGGCGCAAGCTGCCCGGTGATCTCGACCTTCATGTTCTTCGATTTCTTCTGGATCAGCGTCTGGGTGGCGAGAACATGCTCGACCTCGGACGTGCCGATCCCGTGCGCAAGCGCGCCGAATGCGCCGTGGGTCGCGGTGTGGCTGTCGCCGCAGACGACAGTCATGCCCGGAAGCGTCCAGCCCTGTTCGGGGCCGACGATGTGGACGATCCCCTGGCGGACGTCGCTGACCGGGTAATAGTGGATGCCGAAATCCTTGGCGTTCTTGTCGAGCGCCTCGACCTGGATGCGGCTTTCCTCGTTCATGCCGCCGGTCAACCGGTCTGCCGTCGTCGGCACGTTGTGATCGGGCACAGCGATGGTCTTGTCCGGAGCCCGGACGGCTCGGTTGGCCATACGCAGACCTTCGAAGGCCTGTGGGCTGGTCACTTCGTGGACGAGGTGCCGGTCGATGTAGAGCAGGCTGGTGCCGTCTTCGGCCTCGTGGACCAGATGGGCGTCCCAGATTTTGTCGTAGAGCGTGCGGGCGGTCATGGTTGGTCTCTCATGGATACGGGAATTGAGCGCAGGCGGGCAGGGGGCGCCTCAGCCCCGCGCGCGCACCGCGCCGAGCGCACCGAAAAACCGCCACGGCAGGCGGCTGTGATCGTCGATGTCGAATATCCGTCTCACAATGGCGGGAGATACACCCGCCCCGGTCGCCCTGCAAGGCCGGCCCGGCGTCCGCCCCTGCTTGTCGCTCCGCGTCAAAGCCGCTTAGATGGCGGGACCTGAACGCATCCCGGAGCCCGATGGAGCAGGACGCACCAGCGCCGCAGGACCTGTCGACCCTGATTTCTCAACTGCAGGCTACGGCCCTGCGGCTGTGGGACGACGCGCTGAGCTTTGCCGGCGGGCTGATGCGGCCATGGAACCTCTACCAGATTGGCATCGCGCTGGCCCTCGTGGCGCTGGCCTGGCTGCTGCTTCGCACCTTCGGTCCGCGCATCCGTGCATGGATGGCCTCACGCGAGGGATGGCCGACCTGGAGATTGCGCATCCTCGCGGTGATCCACCGCAGGCTCGGGCCGATCTTCTTCGTCGCCATGATCTGGCCCGTGGTGTGGATCATGCGCGCGACCACCTGGCCGTCCCGGTCCTTCCTGCTGACGATCATCGCAGAACTGGCGACTGCGTGGCTCTTCGTGGTTCTCGCCACGCGCCTCATCCGCTCGCCGCTGCTGCGCATGATCGTCCGCTACGGCGCCTGGATCTACGTCACGCTCGCGATCCTGAACCTGACCCCCGAGGCCGGGGCACTCCTGGACGGGATCGGGTTCAATCTCGGCGGGATGCGGCTTTCGGTGCTGCTCGTGTTGCAGGGGCTGGTTCTCGTCCTCGTCCTTGTGAGCGGCGCGAGCTTCGTCTCGCGTCTCGCCTCGGCCCGGATCGAGAAGAACGACGACATCTCGCCGTCGATGCGGGTTCTCGCGGTCAAGATCACGCAGCTCCTGCTTTATGGAGCGGCGATCTTCATCGGCCTGCGCGCGGTGGGCGTCGACCTGACCGGGCTTGCCGTCCTGTCGGGCGCAATCGGCGTCGGCCTGGGCTTCGGACTTCAGAAAGTCGTCTCTAACCTCGTCTCCGGCGTCATCATCCTGCTCGACAAGTCGATCAAGCCAGGCGACGTCATCTCGCTCGGTGAGACCTTCGGGTGGGTCGGCACGCTTGGTGCGCGCTACGCCTCGATCACCACACGGGACGGCAAGGAATACCTGATCCCGAACGAGGACCTGATCACCGGGCAGGTGGTCAACTGGTCCCATTCGAACGATTTCGTCCGGCTCGATATCTATTTCGGCACCGCCTATTCCGATGACCCGCATCTCGTCCGGAAGATCGCGATCGAAGCGGCGTCGGGCGTACCGCGCGTCCTCTCCGACCGCGCTCCGGTCTGCCATATCGTGGGCTTCGGCGACAGCTCGGTCGACTACATCCTGCGCTTCTGGATCCGCGACCCGACCGGCGGACTGACCAATATCCGCGGAAACGTCTTCCTCGCACTCTGGGACGCGTTCAAAGAGAACGGCATCTCGATCCCGTTCCCGCAGCGGGAGGTGAAGGTGCTCGAGGGCTCGACATTGCGGACCGAGCCCGGCGAGGCCTAGCCGCGCTTGGGCAGGTCGCTCAGCGCATAAGTCGTCGTCAGCATGTCGCGATCGAGCATCAGTTCGATGATGTGAAGCCCGCCCTTCTCCGCCTCGGCAAACGCTTCCGGGAACTGGTCGGTATCGGTCACAGTGTGTCCGGTCCCACCATAGGCCCGGGCGAGCGCGGCGTAGTCGGGATTGAACAGGTCGGTCCCCGAGACGCGGCCCGGATATTCCCGTTCCTGATGCGCCCGGATCGTCCCGTAGCGGCCGTTGTTCGCGACGATCACGATGATGTCGGCCCCGTATTGCCGCGCGGTCGACAGTTCGTTCAGCGTCATCTGCATGCAGCCATCGCCAGCGTAGCAGACGACCGTCTGGTCAGGATTGGCAAGCTTCGCCGCGATTGCCGCGGGCAGGCCGTAGCCCATCGACCCGCTCGTCGCGCCGACCTGCCCTCCGTAGCGCCGGAAAGCGTGGTAGCGATGGACGAACGCGGCATAGTTTCCGGCCCCATTCGTCACGATGCCGCGCCCATCGAGATGGTCCGACAGCCAGCGCACGACACGTTCCAGTTTCACCGAACCGGGCGTTTCCTGCGGCCGCCGCCACGCCTGCAGGGCGGCGTGCCCCGCGGCGGTATCGCCCATGTCACGGTGCGGCAGGTCGTTCAGCCGTGCCATCACCGCCAGCATGTCGGGCGCGCGTGCCGCGACCGCCATGTCGGGCTGGTGCACGCGGCCAAGCTCGTCCGGGTCGGGATGGACGTGGATGATCGTCTTCGCGGGCTTACCGGGATCGAGCAGCGCATAGCCCTTCGTTGCCGTATCCCCGAGCCGTGTGCCGAGGACGAGCAGCGCGTCGGCCTCCGAGAACCGCTGCTGCAGCGCCGGGTTCGCGCCGACGCCAAGATCGCCGACATAGTTCGGGTGCAGGTTGTCCATGTAGTGCTGCCGGCGGAAGGTGACGGCGACGGGCAGGCCTGTCGCCTCGGCCAGGTGCTCGAGGTCGGCCTGCGCCTCCCGCGACCAGCCGGTACCGCCCGCGACGATCAGCGGGTTCCGGTGCGCCATCAGCCGGTCGAGCGCCTGCCGCGCGGTATGCGCATCAACCGGTTGCGCGACAGGAACGGCCGGCTTCAGGTCTGGCACGTCCGCCTCGGCCGACAGCACGTCCTCGGGCAGGGCCAGCACCACCGGCCCCGGCCGTCCTGATTGCGCGATCTGGAAGGCTCGCGCGATGTACTCCGGCAGCCTGTCCGTCCGCTCGACTTCCGCCGACCACTTCGCCAGCGGACCGAAGAAGGCGCGGTAGTCGACCTCCTGAAAGGCCGACCGGTCGCGGTGGGCCAGCGGCACCTGCCCGACGAACACGACAATCGGCGTTGAGTCGTGCATCGCGACATGGATGCCGGACGACGCGTTCGTCGCCCCCGGCCCGCGTGTCACGAACAGGACACCCGGCTTGCCGGTCACCTTGCCATGCGCTTCGGCCATCATCGCCGCGCCGCCTTCCTGCCGGCATACGACGTTCTGGATGCCGGAATCGTAGAGCCCGTCGAGCGCGGCGAGGAAGCTTTCCCCAGGCACCGAGAAAACCCGCTCCACCCCCTGGATGGCGAGCTGATCCGCCAGGATTTTTCCGCCGTGCCGTGTGGCCATGTCCCGCCTCCGCGCTAAAGTCCCGACCCGGACACAACCGGACGGGAGATGAGATGTCCAGTGGACGGCTGCTCGGGCTGTGCGGATCCCTCCGTGCCGCCAGCTATAACCGCAAACTGATGCTCGAAGGCGTACGCCTGTTCGATCCCGCGGAATTCGTCGACGGCAACCTGCGTCTGCCCCTCTACGACGGTGACCTCGAGAAAGAGGGCATCCCGGACGAGGTCCAGCAGCTGTCGGACGAGATCAAGGCCGCCGATGCCGTCTGGATTTGCGGGCCGGAGTATAACAAGAACATTTCCGGCGTCCTGAAGAACGCGCTCGACTGGATCAGCCGGACAAAGGGCGGTCCGTGGCGGGACAAGCCGGTCGCGATCGCCTCGGCGACGGCCGGCCGTGCGGGCGGTGAGCGGACCCAGAACTCTCTCGTTCTGTGCCTTCGACCGTTCCGTCCACGCCTGATCGCGGGGCCGGAGGTGCTTGTGGGCGACAATTCCAATCAGTTCGACGTGGACGGGACGCTCACCAACGAGCGGAATCTCACCGCGCTCAAGGAACTGATGGAGGCGTTGCGCGCCGAAGCCGGCCTTGGCTAGAGCAGCGCGCCGAGTGCCACCAGCGCCGCGCCGAGCAGCGCCCCGATCCCAACATAGGTGATCCGTTCACGCAGCGGCGTTCCACGCGGCGGCGGTGGCGGATTGGTCTGCGAAATCAACAGCGCCGCGGCCAGTTGCGGCAGGCGAGGACCGAGACGGCTGAGGACCTGCACCGTCCGGGCGAGGTCGGAGACCAGCGCCTTCGGTCCGATATTCCGGCTGATGTAGTCCTCGACCACCGGCCGGGCGACCTTCCAGATGTTGATGTTCGGATCGAGCGACCGGGCCACCCCCTCGACCACCACCATGGTCCGCTGCAGGAGGATCAGCTCGGTCCGGGTCTCCATCCCGAACTGCTCGGTCACGTCGAAGAGATAGGCCAGAAGTCGCGCCATCGATATGCGGCTGGCGTCCATGCCGAAGATCGGCTCGCCCACGCTGCGCAAAGCCTGGGCGAATTCATCCACGTCGCGGTCGGCGGGCACGTATCCGGCCTCGAAATGGACCTCGGCCACGCGCTTGTAGTCCTTGCGGATGAAGCCCATCAGAATTTCGGCGTAGACCCGGCGGGTATAGTCGTCGAGCCGCCCCATGATCCCGAAATCGAGTGCCACGATCTCGCCGGTCGGACCGACCTTCAGATTGCCGTGGTGCATGTCCGCGTGGAAATAGCCATCGCGGAGCGCGTGGCGCAGGAACATCTGCAGCGTCCGCGCGGCCAGTTCGCGCCGGTCGATCCCGGCCGCGTCGATCGCCTCGGGATCGCCGAACGGGATGCCCTCGGCCCACCCGAGCGTCATCACCTGACGCGAGGACAGGAACCAGTCGACCGCGGGCACGAAGAAGCCGTCGTCCTTTGCGGTGGTCGATGCGAATTCGGCTGCCTGCGCCGCTTCGATCCGCAGATCCAGCTCGCGCAGAACGACACTTTCGAAATGCGCGATCACGTCCTGCGGTCGAAGGCGCCGGGCGCCGGGCGCCAGCGTCTCCACCAGCCAGGCGATAAGGTAGAAGGCGTCGATATCCTTCCGGAAGGCGCGCTGGATGCCGGGCCTCAGCACCTTGACCGCGACCGCCCGACCCCCCTCGGCCAGTCGCGCCTGGTGGACCTGGGCGATCGACGCCGCGGCGACGGGTTCGGAAAACTCCGAAAACACCTCGTCGATCGGGATCTCCAGTTCGCTCGCGACGACGCGCTTGGCCTCTTCGGTCGGGAATGGCGGCAGCTTGTCCTGCAGAACGCGAAGCTGCGTGGCGAGTTCGTTTCCGACGACGTCCGGCCGGGTCGAAAGGATCTGGCCGAACTTGATATAAGCCGGCCCGAGTGCCGTCAGCGCACGGGTGACCGGCGGCAGGGACTCGTCGCCCTTCAGCCCGAGCCACGCGAACGGTGCCGACAACACGCGTGCGCCCACCCGGATCGACCGCGGCGCGTCCATCGCCTCCAGCGCCACGCCCATCGCTCCGGTGCGCGTGAAGGTCGCACCGGTCCGGATCACCCGCCAGATGTTGTGCGGGCCACGCATGTCAGATCTTCCAGCCGGAATGCAGCGCCGCGACGCCCATCGTCAGGTTGCGGAACCGCACCCGTTCAAAGCCTGCCTCGCGGATCATCGACGCGAACGTCTCCTGGTCGGGGAACTTGCGGATCGACTCCACGAGGTACTGGTAGCTGTCGCGGTCATTCGCGATGAGCTGTCCCATCCGCGGGATCACGTTGAAGGAGTAGAGATCATAAAGCCGCTGCATCCCGGCATTCGGCAGCTGGCTGAATTCCAGCACCATGAGCCGCCCGCCGGGTTTCAGCACACGAAACGCCTCGGACAGCGCATCGGGGATCCGGGTCACGTTCCGGATGCCGAAGCTGATCGTGTACACGTCGAAGCTGTTGTCCGCGAAAGGCAGCGCCATCGCGTCGCCGACGACCCATTCGAGGCTTCCGGCCAGGCGCTCGGCCTCGGCCCGGTGCTGGCCTTCGATCAGCATGTCCTCGGTCATGTCGAGCACGACGGCCTCGGCGGTCTTCGCCCGGCGCAGAAACCGGAAGGCGATATCGCCTGTGCCGCCGGCCACGTCCAGGAGCCGCTGCCCGGGGCGCGGGGCCAGCCAGTCCATCATCGCGTCTTTCCAGATCCGGTGGATTCCACCCGACATGACGTCGTTCATCAGGTCGTAGCGGCGCGCGACACTTGAGAAGACGCCGTGCACACGACCGGCCTTCTCTTCCTCGGGAATGTCCTCGAACCCGAAATGGGTGGTCTTGCGCTCGTCCATGGCTCTGCCCGTGCTGTGTCCGTCCTCGATATAGGCCCCCAGCAGGCAACACAAATGGGGACGTGGTCGCAGTGCGACCGGTCGCTTTTCTGCCGGATTGCTACACAGGCTGCCGGGGCGGTCGATCGTCACGGCCGCTGCATCCTCCGCATCCGTAAAGAGGCGCGCGTCTTCATCAACCGGGCAACCGTCGGCCTTGCGGTGCGGGGCATATCTCCAGACCGACCTGAGCCTGTCTTGCCGCCGCCGAAGCGCGCCGCCATAACGCGCCGTATGCGCGTCTCTTACGCTTCCCACCGACATGCCTGAGCTTCCCGAGGTCGAAACCGTCCGCCGCGGGCTGGAACCCGCGATGGCCGGGCACGTTATCACGCGCGCCGAGGTGCGGCGGCCCGATCTGCGCTGGCCCCTGCCGGAGCGGATGGCCGAGCGGCTGACCGGTAAGCGCGTGCTTTCGCTCCGCCGGCGGTCGAAATACCTTCTCACCGATCTCGACAGTGGTGAGACGCTGCTCTGGCATCTCGGCATGTCGGGCCGGGTGCTGATCTCGGGCCAGGTCGCCGGCCAGTTTCACCACGGCCATCCGCTGCCGGAAAAGCACGATCATGTCGTTCTGGATCTCTCGGGCGGGGCGCGGATCACGTTCAACGACGCCCGGCGCTTCGGCGCGATGGACCTCGCACCGACCGGCGGCGTCGAGACCCACAAGTGGCTCGTCGGGCTCGGGCCCGAGCCGCTCGGCAACGCCTTCTCAGACGCCTATCTCGCCGGGGCCTTCGCGGGCAAACGCACTCCGGTGAAGGCCGCGCTTCTCGACCAGCGGCTCATTGCCGGGCTCGGCAACATCTATGTCTCCGAGGCGCTGCACCGGGCGCATATCTCGCCGCGCCGCATGGCGGGACGGATTGGCGCGGGCCGGATCGCTGTCCTCGCGCCCGCCATCCGCGACGTGCTTACCGAGGCGATCGCCGCCGGCGGCTCCTCCCTGCGCGACCACCGGCAGACCTCGGGCGAGCTCGGCTATTTCCAACATGCCTTCCGCGTCTACGACCGCGAGGGTCATCCCTGCCCGACGGACGGCTGTGACGGAACGATCCGCCGTATCGTCCAGTCCGGACGGTCGAGCTTCTACTGCCCGCGATGCCAGAGATGACTTGAACGCGTGGGCCAGCCTGATAAGGCTTCCCCCCTGATAGCCGCAATCCAGAAGGGACCTGGACCTCATGGCTTACGAAACACTGATCGTCGAGATCGACGATCACATTGCGCTCATCAAACTCAATCGCCCGGACCAGCTGAACGCCCTCAACGGCCAGCTGATCTCCGAACTCTCGCGGGCGCTCGTCGCCGCGGACGAGAACGAGAAGGTGCGGGTGATCGTGCTGACCGGGTCGGACAAGGCCTTCGCAGCCGGCGCCGACATCAAGGAGATGGCCGAGAAGGACTTCGTCGACGTCTTCACCTCGGATCTCTTCGGCGGAGACGTGGAACGGATGCTGCGCATCCGCAAGCCGATCATCGCGGCTGTCGCCGGCTACGCGCTTGGCGGCGGATGCGAACTGGCCATGATGTGCGACTTCATCATCGCCGCCGACACGGCCAAATTCGGCCAGCCCGAAATCAATCTGGGCGTCGTGGCGGGAATCGGCGGGACACAGCGCCTGACGCGCTTCGTCGGCAAGTCGAAGTCGATGGATATGCATCTGACCGGTCGCTTCATGACCGCCGAAGAGGCCGAGCGGTCGGGCCTCGTCAGCCGCGTGGTGCCCGCCAAGAAGCTGATGGAAGAGGCGATGGGCGCGGCGAACAAGATCGCCGAGAAGTCGATGCTGACGATCATGGCCGTGAAGGAGGCCGTGAACCGCGCCCAGGAGGTGCCGCTGCGCGAGGGCCTGCTGTTCGAGCGCAGGCTGTTCCACGCGTTGTTCGCCACCGAGGACCAGAAGGAGGGCATGAACGCCTTCCTCGAAAAGCGCGAGCCGCAGTTCAGGGACAAGTAGCCCTTGCCGAACGGGTGGTTTTGCCGTATCCGCCCCGGCGATACATGCGCGTGAGGCCCGCCTTGGCCGGATTGTCCGGGTAGAGAACCCCGGCTCGGGATCTCCCGCGCTCAACCGTTTTGAGAAGAGAGAGACCCGAGAATGGCAAATACGCCGCAGTCCAAGAAACGCGCCCGCCAGAACCAGCGCCGCTACGACGTCAACAAGGCGCGCCGGTCCCGCATCCGCACCTATCTCCGCCGTGTCGAAGAGGCGATCGCCTCGGGCGATATGGCCGCTGCGCAGGAAGCCCTGAAAGCCGCTCAGCCCGAGCTGATGCGCGGCGTGACCAAGGGAGTGTTGCACAAGAACACCGCTGCCCGGAAAATGTCGCGCCTGTCGAGCCGCGTGAAGTCGCTTTCGAGCTGATCCCGCTGTCCTGCAAGGGCCCCGTGGCGTGCGCCTTCGGGCGCACGTTTTTTTTTGCGAGAGGCGCGGCAGGGCGGAATAGAAAAGCCGATCAATAGGGTATCTGCGGCCCTGTCAGATTCGAAGTCCACACCCCGCCAGAGTCAAGCAAACAACGCGGTGGACGGGCGTCGTGGAGTCCCGCTAGCTTCTGTGAGCGATTCAGAGTGTCTGGGGGGACAACGGGAATGGGCACGGGCGTCGACCCGCGCGTCGGTTCGGTTTCGCCGACCGAAGCGTGGGACCTGCTGAAGCAGGACCAGACGGCCTTGCTCATCGACGTGAGGTCCCGGGCGGAGTGGACCTTCGTCGGGGTACCCGATCTGTCGCCGCTTGGCCGCGAGACGATCTTCGTCCCGTGGCAGGAGTGGCCTGGAATGTCCCGCAACCCGACGTTCGTCGAGGCGCTGGCAGAGGAACTGTCCGGGCGGTCACCCACCGCCCTGCTGTTCATCTGCCGGTCCGGCGCGCGGTCACTGGCAGCGGCTAACGAAACGTTAGCCTACATGTCGGAGCAAGGTGTTGATGTGGGGTGCATCAACGTCGAGGCGGGGTTCGAAGGCGATCTGGACGCTGAAGGACATAGGGGCGGTGTGTCGGGATGGAAGCGCGAAGGGCTTCCGTGGCGGCAGACCTAAGAAGCGAAACGGGACAAAAATGACAAGCGACACTTGGGGACGCGTGCGTGGCGAATTGCTTAAGTCGATCGGCAAGAACAACTTTTCGGCCTGGATCGAGCCAATTACCTTCGACGCACTGGAAGACCGGACTGCACGGTTCTTCGTTCCTACCAACTTCATCGGCTCGTGGGTGTCGCAGAATTTCGGCGACCTGATCCTGCGCCACCTCGTATCGGCCGGCGTCGGCGTCGACCGGATTGAATTCAAGGTCGACCCCGAGGCCGCTGCCCGCGCCGACAATGCGAACGCGCGCCCGTCGCAGCCTGCCGCGGCCGAGACGACCGCTGCCGCCGCGCGTCTGAGCGATGCACGCCCTGCGCGGACGACTGCGCTGAACCCGGCCTACACCTTCGAGAATTTCGTCGTCGGCAAGCCGAACGAGCTGGCCCATGCTGCCGCCCGCCGCGTGTCCGAAGGCGAGCACGTATCGTTCAACCCGCTGTTCCTCTACGGCGGTGTCGGCCTCGGCAAGACGCACCTGATGCACGCGATCGCCTGGGAGCTGTCGACCAGCCATCCGGACATGGACATCCTCTACCTCTCGGCCGAGCAGTTCATGTACCGCTTCGTCCGTGCCCTGCGCGAACAGGACACGATCGGCTTCAAGGAGATGTTCCGCTCGGTCGATGTGCTGATGGTGGACGACGTCCAGTTCATCGCCGGCAAGAACTCCACGCAGGAGGAGTTCTTCCACACGTTCAACGCGCTCGTGGAGATGGGAAAGCAGATCGTCATTTCGGGCGACCGCGCACCCGTCGACATGGAAGGCCTCGACAACCGCATCGCGTCGCGCCTGCAATGCGGCCTCGTCGTGGACCTGCACCCGACGGACTACGAACTGCGCCTCGGCATCCTTCAGCAGAAAGCCGATGTACAGCGGGCCAAGACCCCCGGCCTGACCATCGCCCCCGGCGTGCTCGAGTTCATCGCGCACCGGCTTTCGACCGATGTCCGCACGCTCGAGGGTGCGCTGACTCGGCTCTTTGCCTTCGCCGACCTGATCGGGTCGGAAATCACGATGGACCTGACGCAGGAGTGCCTTTCGGACCTTCTGCGGTCCGCGGATCGCAAGGTCACGATCGACGAGATCATGAAAAAGACCTGCGAGCACTACAACATCCGCCAGTCCGACATGATCGGCCCCAGCCGCGCCCGGAACGTCGCCCGGCCCCGGCAGATGGCGATGTATCTCTGCAAGAAGCTGACCACCCGGTCGCTGCCCGAGATCGGGCGCAAGTTCGGAAAGCGCGATCACACCACGATCCTTCACGGCGTCCGCCGCATAGAGGAACTGATGGCGACCGACAGCCAGATTGCCGAGGATGCCGAGCTTCTGCGCCGGATGCTGGAAGCCTGACCGCCCGAAAGCCGCGGAATGACAACTGCAGGGTGCGCAGCAACGCACCCTGATCCCGCCCTGCATGCGCTGAAGCGCATGCCGCAGGGCAGGCCTCCGTCACGGCCACGGTTTTCGATTGACGCCACCGGCAGGCCCGGCATTCTCGCATCACCCCTTGAGTTCCGGGGCGGAGCGGATAGGCTCGGCGCCCCGGTTCCTGTCGGAGAAGAGACATGAAGATCTCCATCGAGCGTGCCGCCCTCTTGCGCGCCGTGGCCCAGGCCCAGTCTGTCGTGGAGCGGCGGAACACGATCCCGATCCTCGCGAACGTGCTGATCGAGGCCGAAGGCGACACCGTGTCCTTCCGGGCGACCGACCTCGATATCGAGGTCGTCGACAAGGCACCGGCCAAGGTCGACCGGGCGGGCGCAACGACCGTGGGTGCGGTGACCCTGCACGAGATCGTCCGCAAACTGCCCGACGGCGCGCTTGTGGAACTGACCGAAGACGCGGCCGCCGGCCGGCTCGAAGTGCGCGCCGGACGCTCGCATTTCTCGCTCGCCACGCTGCCGCGCGAGGATTTCCCGGTCATGGCGACGAGCGAATACACCGCGAATTTCTCCGCCAAGGCCCCGGCCCTGCGCCGGCTGTTCGACAAGTCGAAATTCGCGATCTCGACGGAAGAGACGCGCTATTACCTCAACGGCGTGTATTTCCACGTCGCCGATGCGGGCGGCACGAAGATGCTGCGCGCCGTGGCGACCGACGGCCACCGGCTGGCCCGGATCGACGAGCCGCTGCCCGAGGGCGCGGAGGCGATGCCCGGCGTGATCGTGCCGCGCAAGACCGTCGGTGAGCTGCGCAAGCTCCTCGACGACGACGAGGCCGTCATCGCGGTTTCCGTGTCCGAGACGAAGATCCGCTTCGCCACGCCCGAGATCACGCTGACCTCGAAGGTCATCGACGGCGCTTTCCCGGACTATGCCCGCGTCATCCCCGAGGGAAACACCCGCCGGCTCGAGGTCGACGCCTCGGATTTCGCCAAGGCCGTGGACCGGGTCGCGACGGTCAGCTCGGAACGCTCCCGCGCGGTCAAACTGCAACTCGACGAGGACCGGTTGATCCTGTCCGTGACCGCGCCCGACAGCGGCAATGCCGAGGAAGAGCTTGCCGTCGCCTATGGCGACGAGAAGCTCGAGATCGGCTTCAACGCGAAATATCTTCTCGAGATCGCGAGCCAGGTTGACCGCGAGAACGCCGTGTTCCTGTTCAATACCGCCGGCGATCCGACGCTGATGCGCGAGGGCGACGACGCCTCCGCCGTCTACGTTGTGATGCCGATGCGGGTCTGACCGGGGGCTCCGCCCCCCGCCTGCGGCTCCCCCCGGGATATTTGGAAAGCAACGAAGGGGAGCGGGCCGCGTGCATGTAAGCCGTCTTCTTCTCTCGCATTTCCGGTCCCACCGACGCAGCGAAATTGCGCTCGATGGCCGGCCCGTGGCGCTCTGGGGGCCGAACGGCGCGGGCAAGACGAACGTGCTCGAGGCGGTGTCGCTGTTGTCGCCCGGACGTGGCCTGCGGCGCGCGGCGGCCGAGGAGATGGCGCGCCGGCCAGAGGCGCTCGGCTGGAAGATCAGGGCCGAAGTGGCGGAGCACGAGATCGAGACTTTCTGGGAGCCGGGCGGCGGGCGTGGCCTGTCGGTCGACGGCAAGCCCGCGGCTCAGGTGGCTCTGGCCGGCATCGTCCGGCTCGTCTGGCTCGTTCCGGCGCAGGACCGGCTGTGGATCGAAGGCGCCGACGGCCGCCGCCGATTCCTCGACCGGATCGCGATGAGTGTCTTTCCCGGTCATGGTGAGGCGGCGCTCGCCTACGAGAAGGCGATGCGCGACCGGAACAGGCTGCTTAAGGACATGGTCGAGGATCCGGCCTGGTATGCCGCGCTTGAGGGCCAGATGGCCCGCGCGGCCGAAGAGATCGTGGCCAACCGCCGCGCCGCGCTCGACCGGATCGCCGCGGCGCAGTCCGGGGCCGACACGGCCTTTCCGGCCGCCGAACTTACGCTGGAAGAGGCGGTGCCCGGGCTTTTCACGGCCGAGGCGTTCGCCAGCACCTTCGCGGAGGGACGCCGCCGGGACATGGCGGCCGGCCGGACGCTCGCCGGGCCGCACCGCACGGATCTGCTGGCGATCTATGCCGAGAAGGGCATGCCGGCCGCGCAATGCTCGACCGGTGAACAGAAGGCGTTGCTGATCTCGCTGGTCCTCGCCAATGCCCGCGCGCTTCTGGCCGAAACCGGTTCCGCGCCGCTCGTGCTTCTCGACGAGGTGGCCGCGCATCTCGACCAGGGTCGCCGCGCGGCGCTTTTCGACGAGATCTGCGCCCTGCGTGGACAGGCCTGGCTGACCGGCACGGGACCCGAGCTGTTCGCAGAGCTCGGCGACCGCGCGCAGGGCCTGTCGGTCACCGAGGAAGCCGGCATATCCCGCATCAATCCGGAGGCTCTGCCATGACCCCGCAACGTATCACCCTCGTCACGCTCGGCGTTGCCGACATGGGCCGCGCGAAGACGTTTTACGCCGCACTCGGCTGGACGCCTCACAAGGCAAGCCAGCCCGGCGTCACCTTTTACCAGGCCAACGGGTTCGTCTTTGGCCTCTTCGGTCTGGCCGATCTCGCCGCGGATCAGGGCCGGCCAGCGGCGCGGCTTGGTACCGGGGCGGCGACGCTGGCACAGAACTTTGCGACCGAAGCGGAGGTCGACGCCGCCTATGCGAAGGCGCTGGCGGCGGGCGCGGCGCCGCTGAAGGCGCCGGAGAAGGTGTTCTGGGGCGGCTATTCCGGCTACTACGCCGATCCCGATGGCCATGTCTGGGAGCTTGCGATGAACCCGTTCTGGCCACTCTCGGAAGACGGGTCTCTGACCCTGCCGGACGCGTGATGCGCGTCCTCCTCCTGCGCGGCGTCAATGTCGGCGGGCATGGCAAGCTGCCGATGGGCGAGTTGCGCGCGATCCTGAAGGCACTCGGCGCGCAGGATGTCGCCACCTATATCCAGAGCGGCAACGCGGTTTTCCGGGGTGACCTGACGGCCACCGAGATCTCGGCCGCGATCGAGGACGCGATGGGCTTCCGGCCGCACGCTCTGGTTCTGCCCGCCGAGACGCTCGCCGCGGTCATCGCTGCCAATCCCTTCGCCGAAGCTCTGCAGACGAATGACCGCGCGGTGCATGCGTGGTTTTGTGACGGCCCGCCGGCGCCCTTGTCTGACGAGATCCGCGCGCTTGCGGGCCCGTCGGAGGACGTGGCCGTGTCGGGCGACGTCTGCTATCTCCTCGCGCCCGACGGCATAGGCCGGTCGAAGCTTGCTGAGCGGCTGGAACGCGCGCTCGAAGTGCCCGCGACCGCGCGCAACTGGCGGACGGTCCGGGCGCTCGCGGCGATGGCCGGATTGGAATAGGCCGCCCGTCAGCGCGGTGCTAGGCTCGCCCCAACTGGGGAAGGGGGCTGTCCGATTCCATCGTTCAAGTCGAAACTCGCCGAGCCGGGCCGCCGCCTGACCATGCACATCATCACCGTGCCTTCCCCGGTCGTGACGCAGGCCGTGGCCGCGTCGGGGGCAGACTCGGTCTTGATCGATCTGGAACACGGAGCGGTCGACTACGGCACCGCCCACGCGATGATCGCCGCCACGCAGGGCACCGGCTGCGCCCCGCTGGTGAGAGTCTCGGAGATCCGCGAGGCCGAAGTGAAGCGCGTGCTCGATCTCGGGGCCGAGGGCATCTGCTTCCCGCTCGTCCGGACCGCAGAAGACGCCCGCCGCGCCGTCGCCTCGCTGCGCTATCCGCCCGAGGGCACGCGCGGCTTCGGGCCGTTCATCGCGCAATCCCGATGGGGGACCGACATGCCCGGGTACCGCCCGAAGGTGGCGGACGAGATCGTCTCGTGCCTGTTGGTCGAGACCCGGGACGCGGTCGAGAACATCGAAGAAATCTGTGCCGTTCCCGGCATCGACATGCTGGTTCCGGCGCAGTTCGACCTGTCGACGGATCTCGGGGTTCCCGGACAGTTCGACCACCCCGATTTCGTGTCCGCTGTCAGCCGTGTGCGCGCCGCCGCCGCGCGCGCCGGCATTCCGACCGGACAGATCGCCCTGACCGCGGAACAGGCGGCGAAGAACTTCGCCGAGGGCTACCGCGTCATCGCCGGCGTTGACGCCATTTGGCTGCGCGCGGCGGCCGCGGCGGCGCAGTCCTGGTGCGCCTGAGCCTGACGCTTGCGCCCGGTCGCGGGCGGGCCTAGCGTCCGCGCGCCACGACCGGAGTTTCCATGTCCGTCACGCCCGCCCAGCTCGCGCTCTATGCCGGCGCGCTGTTCGTCCTGTTCCTCACGCCGGGGCCGGTCTGGCTCGCGCTGACGGCCCGGACGCTGGCGCACGGCTTCGCCGCGGCCTTCCCGCTGATGCTCGGCGTCGCGATCGGCGACACGGCCTGGTCGGTGCTGGCGCTTCTGGGCCTTGCCTGGATCGTGGAACAGGCCGGCTGGATCACGGACGCCCTGAAATGGCTGGCGGTCGCGGTCTTTGCGCTGATGGGCTGGATGCTGATCCGCCATGCCGATGCGCCGATCGGTGCGGATTCGCGTCTGAACCGCCGCGGCGCATGGGCGGGTTTCGTCGCAGGGCTGGCCGCGATCCTCGCCAACCCCAAGGCCATCCTGTTCTACATGGGAATGCTGCCGGGATTCTTCGACCTGACAGCGATCACCTGGCCCGACGTCGTCGCCATCGCCGCGATCTCGATGGCCGTCCCGCTGATCGGGAATACCGGGTTCGCCGCCTTTGTCGACCGCGCGCGACGGCTGATATCCTCGCCCGGGGCGCTGACGCGCACGAACCGGATCGCCGGGGGCTTGCTGATCGCCGTCGCCGGGGTGATCGCGCTCAGTTAGGCCGCGGTGTCCATGGGTTCCTCGCGCAGCGCGCTTCCGGCGCCGTGCAGAAGTTCCTCGACCATGAATGCGATCAGCTGCTGCCGGTTTGCGAAGCCGGTCTTGCGATAGATCGCGTTCATCTGGCTTTTCACCGTCGTCGCGGACGTGCCGCGCAGGTCCCCGATTTCGGCGTTCGAGAAGCCCTTGATCGCATAGATCGTGATCTCGGCTTCGGATTGCGACAGCCGCCAGTCGTTGAACAGCCGGTTGAGTTGTGCGTCGAAATTGCCCGAGACGGCGCCGATCTGCTGGTCGAGCCGGTTGATGACGGCCTGACTGCGACGCATGAAGATGACGGTGACGATGATCCCGGTCAGAAGCGCGACGCTGGCCGCGACCTGCGCAAGTTCACCGACGACGAAGGGCAGGGGGCGCGACCGCAGGCCAAGAACTTCACCCCAGAGATCGAACAGAAAGAAGCCCGCGCTGGCCAGCTGGACGCTGAGGACGATGACTAGCGGCCATCGCGACAGGGTTTTTGACATGGTTCCACACCCTCGCCTTCTCGTCTCACCGGGGCGGCGGGTCTGACATCCAAACCTGCCAGAACGCGCCCGGCTTCGTCAGTTGCCGCGGCCGCCGCCGCCGCCACCACCGTTTCCGCCACCGCCGCCGTTTCCACCGCCGCCACCATTGCCGCCGCCGCCGTTTCCGCCGCCACCGCCGCCATTTCCTCCGGCATTACTGTTGCCGCTTCCGCCGGCATTGCCGTTTCCGTTACCCCCGGCATTGCCGTTGCCATTGCCGCCACCATTGCCGTTTCCGGGGCCCTGGCCTGCATCCACGGTCTGGCTGACGAGGTCGCGCAGGACCTCTCCGGTCGTGGAACTGACGACGACTTCGCGCAGCGTCTCGCCCCGCACGGCGAGGATCTGGAGACGTCCGAGCAGAGTGCGACGCACCTGCAGCACGCGGAATCCCTCGTCGGCCAGCCTGGCCGCGACGGTTTCGTAGTGATCCGTCCCGGAGGCCTGGGCACGTGCCTCAGGCGCGCCACCGATGACGGTAAGCGCTGTCAGCGCGACGGCAAGCAGGCTGTGTGTCCGGTTCATGGTCCACCGATCCTTGTGCGGGACCGTGTATCGCACCGAATATTGGCCAAGTTGTGACGCCGATCCGGGAACGGTCATACCTGCGCAGAGGATACGCCTCAGGGTGGAAGCGCTGTCCCTGCGGCAGGTGGGTTTCTCCGGATTCCGCGAAAAACCTCAATTTCCAGTGAATCCGAGCGGTATGAAGACGTCCACCTTGGGGTGGAAAGGGTAGATTTAGACCTTGGGTGGAATATCGCGGTGGCGCCCGTTCGGGCAATTCTCCCTTCTGTCGGGCGACCACAAAGTCTGCCCACGAAGGCAAAGGAAGAAGACGGTGTTCGACTTCGCATCCCTTGGTTCTCGCGACGATGTGTCCGCTCTCGACCGCGGACATGACTCACACACACCCGTCGTGAGCCGCCGGCAGTTGACGCTCCTGTTCCAGGACGTCCTTGGGAGGCCGGCCGCATTCGGACCTCTTCGCGATCCCCACGGGGGTGACGAAGCTGCGGATGACGACGAACATCTTTCCGTTCTTCTGGCCAGACGTGCCCGGCGAACTCCTGCAGTCCGTGTCACTCCGGACGCGTCGCGCTTACACCCGAACACATGCGACGCAGCAAGGTCTCCCTCGCGGGGATGATGGCAACAGCGCGGGCGGTCTGTCCCCGAACACCGGACCGTCCGCGCTGATCATCGAGTGACCACCAATTTCCCACCGACTGGGGGAGATACAGGCGGCGCCGGCTCTGGCCGGCGCCGCCTTTACCTTTGACGATTCGCCACAACCCGTTGTGTGTTGCTAGTGACAATCCCCGGGCAAACCCATATATTTTGTAGGGAAAAATGTCCGAGAGGCAGATGAGCGAGCTCAACACAAACCCGAACGACTACGGCGCCGATTCCATCAAGGTTCTCAAGGGCCTGGAGGCGGTGCGCAAGCGGCCCGGCATGTATATCGGTGATACCGATGACGGGTCCGGCCTGCATCACATGGTCTACGAGGTCGTCGATAACGGGATCGACGAGGCTCTCGCCGGTCATGCCACCGCCGTAAGCGTAAAAATTCACGCCGATTCCAGTGTCTCGGTCACGGATAACGGCCGCGGGATTCCCGTCGGAATCCACGAGGAGGAAGGCGTCTCGGCGGCCGAGGTCATCATGACCCAGCTCCATGCCGGCGGGAAGTTCGACCAGAACTCCTACAAGGTGTCCGGCGGTCTGCACGGCGTCGGCGTTTCCGTCGTCAACGCGCTGTCGGACTGGCTCGACCTGCGCATATGGCGGGACGGCAAGGAACACCACGCGCGCTTCGAGCACGGCGAAACGGTCAAGCATCTCGAGGTCGTCGGAGACAGTGGCGGCAAGACCGGGACCGAGGTGCGGTTCCTCGCATCGACCCGGACCTTCTCGAACCTCGAATACAGCTTCAGCACCCTCGAAAATCGCCTCCGGGAACTCGCCTTCCTCAATTCCGGCGTCAGCATCACGCTCGAGGACGAACGCCCGGCCGAGGCGCTTCACGTCGAGATGCATTACGACGGCGGCGTCCGGGAATTCGTGAAGTACCTCGACCGCCACAAGTCGCCGATGATCCCGGATCCGATCTATGTCGAGGGCACGCGCGACGGCATCACCGTCGAAGTCGCGATGTGGTGGAACGACAGCTACAACGAGATGGTACTGCCCTTCACCAACAACATTCCGCAGCGGGATGGTGGCACGCACCTCGCCGGTTTCCGGGGCGCGCTGACGCGGACGATCAACCTCTATGCGAACTCGTCCGGCATTGCGAAGCGGGAGAAGGTGAACTTCACCGGCGACGATGCCCGGGAAGGTCTGACCTGCGTCCTGTCGGTCAAGGTGCCCGACCCGAAGTTCAGCTCCCAGACCAAGGACAAGCTGGTCTCCTCCGAGGTCAGGCCCGCCGTCGAAAGCCTGATGAACGAAAAGCTGTCGGAGTGGTTCGAGGAGCATCCGCAGGAAGCCCGCCTGATCGTCGGCAAGATCATCGAGGCCGCGCTGGCCCGGGAAGCCGCCCGCAAGGCGCGCGAACTGACCCGCCGCAAGACCGCGATGGACGTCGCCTCGCTCCCCGGCAAGCTCGCAGATTGCCAGGAGAAGGACCCGGCGAAGTCCGAACTGTTCCTCGTCGAAGGCGACAGCGCCGGCGGTTCGGCCAAGCAGGGCCGGTCCCGCCACAACCAGGCCGTCCTGCCCTTGCGCGGCAAGATCCTCAACGTCGAGCGTGCGCGCTTCGACCGGATGCTGTCGAGCCAGGAGATCGGCACGCTCATCACCGCGCTCGGCACCGGCATCGGCCGGGACGAGTTCGACATCTCGAAGCTGCGCTACCACAAGATCGTCATCATGACGGATGCCGACGTCGACGGCGCGCATATCCGCACGCTGCTTCTGACGTTCTTCTTCCGCCAGATGCCCGAGATCATAGAGGGTGGCTATCTCTACATCGCGCAGCCGCCGCTCTACAAAGTCGCGCGCGGCAAGTCCGAGGTCTACCTGAAGGATACCCACGCGCTCGAGGACTACCTCATCCAGATGGGGGTCGAGGGCGCCGTCCTCCGCCTGCCGACGGGCGAAGAGATCGCCGGGCAGGACCTTGCCCGCGTGGTCGAGGCCGCGCGTGCCTTCAAGCGCGTGCTCGATGCCTTCCCGACCCATTATCCCCGTCGGATCCTCGAACAGGCCGCGCTGGCCGGCGCGTTCGATCCCGGCCGGGCCGACGCGGACCTGCAACGGGTCGCCGACGAAGTCGCAGCGCGGCTCGACATGGTGGCGCTGGAATACGAACGCGGCTGGATGGGTCGGATCACGCAGGACCACGGCATCCGCCTGTCCCGCGTCCTGCGCGGGGTCGAGGAGATCCGCACGCTCGACGGTGCAGTCCTACGCTCGGGCGAGGCACGGAAGCTGTCCTCGGTCTCGATGGACGGGCGCGAAATCTACCGCGACCCGGCCCGGCTCGCCCGGAAGGACCGCGAACAGCTCATCCACGGCCCGACCGAACTTCTCGATGCCATCCTGGACGAAGGCGTGAAGGGCCTGACCCTTCAGCGCTACAAGGGACTGGGCGAGATGAACCCGAACCAGCTCTGGGAAACCACGCTGGATCCCGAGGCGCGGACGCTCCTGCAGGTCCGCGTCGGCGACGTGGCCGAGGCTGACGATCTCTTCACCAAGCTGATGGGAGACGTGGTCGAGCCGCGGCGCGAGTTCATCCAGCAGAACGCGCTGAGCGTCGAGAATCTCGACTTCTGAGGGTCCTGAAACAACAAAGGTCCGGTTCCCCGAACACGGAAACCGGACCGTTTGCTACAAGACGTACCCTGAAACTCGATACTTCCCAGAAACACCAGATACAAAACCCGGGAACTCGATACTGTACACTCACTCACTCGCTACACATAAAATATAACAAATGAGAGAGTGTCCGGTTACCTGTCTTTTGGTTGGTTTTTGATGCGATTCAGGGGTTTAGCGCCAAAATGTGGCCCAGATCGTGCCACATTCCTGCCCAATTCGACTATCCAAGCCCAGAAGCGCCGTATTTGAGAATCACCGGCACGACGAGCTCTTCCTCGTCCGTCAGATGCCGGTCGATCAGCCGTTCCAGCCTGTCCCGGCCGGCCGCGAACGCGGCGATCGCGTCGCGTCGTTTCGCCTCCTCCGCCTGAAGCGCGGCGTTCGCTGTCTCGACGAAGTCGTTCAGATGCCCATCCAGCGCATGGTGATCCGCGTCGAGCAGCTCGAACCCCGCGCCGATCCGGGCATCCTTCTGCGCAAGGATCGGGAAATAGTGGTGGTCCTCGATCTGGTGATGGCCGTGCAGGTCGGCGACGAGGTGCCCGCCATACCGGCTCAGCGCGACCCGGTATCGCTCGGGGTCGCGCCCGCCGTCGAGCACGCCCTCGGTCTCCTCGCGCAGCAGTTCGAGCAGCCGGCGGAACATCAGGTGCCGGTCGAGCCAGAACTGCACCAGCCCCGAGAAGTTCGGGTCGGCGTCCCAGGCCTCGCGCGGGTAGTCCTTCAGGAGAATGCGAAGCGCGTCGGGCAGCCCGTCGCGATGGTCGAGAGAAAAATCGGTCATCCCGCTGTTCTAGCCGCCCGCCCGGTGAAGCCAACCCCCGGGCCCAACTAAAATTGAACCCTCCCGCAAACCACTGAGAAAAATCAGTGATTCCCGATGTCATGGAATAGCGCGGCGGCATCATCGCATAGCCGCGGGGCGTTATTGCCCGTCATCGCCGCCCCGGCCCAGGGTTGGTCATCGGCCATCGCCAGACAGGCACCGGCCGGTCCGAACACGACCTGAACCACTTCCAATTCCGGAGATTTTCAAATGACCTTCACCTTCGCAAAGACCGCCTCCGCCGCGCTTCTCGTCCTTGCCGTGGCCGGGCCCGCCGCGGCCGGCTGCAACACGGCCTACACCGAACAGTGGGGGCTCGGGAACGGGCTCGCCATCGGCCAGAACGGCGCCTGCAATGACACGACCGTCATCCAGGACGGCTTCGGCAACACCACCATCGCCACGACCGACGGCAACTGGAACACGACCGCTGTCGGCCAGTCCGGCTGGCTCAACGATGCCGACACCAATCAGGTCGGCCACGGCAACATGACCGGCGTCGCGCAGATCGGCTCGAACAACTCGGCCGACGTCGAGACCTACGGCAACGGCAATGCCACTGGGGTCATCCAGATCGGCCATGGCAACTCCGCCTCGAGCCATCAGGCCGGCGACGGCAACGTGTCTCTGATCATCCAGAACTGAGCCGCCGCCCCGGGGGTGGGTTGTCCCCGACCCGCCCCCGTCCACTCACCGGCCCGTCCGTCCCTCGGAAGGAGACAGCCATGACCATCCTCACCCGCACCACCGCCGCCCTTACGACCGTCCTCCTGGTCGGCTGCGGCGCGCTCGCGGCCCAGACCGGGCAGGGCGGCGCCCCCGTCGCCTGCCGGGTCGACGCCACCCGCACCGCCCACGGCCTCGTGGTCGAGGGCGTTGCGACGGCGCTCGCTCCCGTCTCGGGCAGCTACGCGCTCAGCGTCGACGGCCCGGGCACCCGGCTCAACCAGGGCGGCCCGCTCGTGCTGGCCGCCGGAGAAACCGCAACCCTCGGCCGCGTCACCCTCGGCGGCAATGCTGCCCGTGCCGACGCGACACTTACCCTTCAGATCGGAGGCCGCACGTTCGTCTGCCCCCGCACCTGATTTCCATCACCTCCATTTTCAAAGGACCAATACCATGTTTCGCAAAGCCCTTCTCGCCATCCCCTTCGCCCTCGCCACCCTGCCTGCCATGGCCGGCGGCACCGTCAGCGTCTCGTTCGAGGCCGGCAACGCCGAAGAGGCGCAGGCCGTCCAGACCGGTCTCGCGCTCTACCAGATCGTCGAGGGCGTCGAGTCCGGCGCCTATGTCCACCAGGACGGCAGCCTGAACGCCGCCGCGCTTCTGCAGGCCGGCAGCGGCTCGACCGGCGTCATCCATCAGGAAGGCGACGGCCACTCCGCCACGCTGAACCAGCAGGGCAACAACCAGGCCCACGGGATCTTCCAGTTCGGCGAGGGCGCCGATGCCGATGTCGTCCAGACCGCGGACGGCGCCGCCGGCATCACGCTCCAGTTCGGCTGGGACTGAGGAACTTTGAAGCCGAAAGCCTTTTCAGCCGGCCCCCGCGCCCCCCGCGCGGGGGCCTATTTCGTTGGTCTGAAGTGGCTCTCACCCCGCGCGGCGGCCAGGGCCACCTGCTTCTGCCGTTCCCGGAACCGGGCGCGGTCGGCCTCGGAATACTCGTCCACGCAGCGGGGACAGGACACGCCCGCCTCGTAGCCGGGCCGCGTCTTGTCCTCGGGCGAAAGCGGCCTCCGGCAGGCCCGGCACAGCTCGTGCGGCCCCGGCGCCAGACCGTGCCCGACCGACACCCGCTCGTCGAAGACGAAGCAGCTCCCGCGCCAGAGGCTCTCGTCCTCCGGCACCTCCTCGAGATATTTCAGGATGCCGCCCTGCAGGTGATAGACCTCCTCGACCCCCTGTGCGCGCAGCCACGCCGTCGACTTCTCGCAGCGGATCCCGCCGGTGCAGAACATCGCGACGCGCTTGCCCTCGAACCGGTGGGCGTTCTCCGCCCACCACGCCGGAAAATCGCGAAACCGCTCCGTCCCCGGATCGACCGCGCCGGCGAAGCTGCCGATGGCGACCTCGTAGTCGTTTCGCGTATCAATCACCGCCACGTCGGGCGCCGAGATCAGAGCGTTCCACTCGGACGGCGGCACGTAGGTCCCGGTCCGCGTCGGATCGACCGGCTGGCCCATCGTCACGATCTCGGACTTCACCCGCACCTTGAGCCGACCGAACGGCATCTCCGCCGCCTGCGACTCCTTCCAGGTCAGCCCGTCGAACCCCGGCATCGCGCGGATCGCGTCGATCAGCCGGGCGATCGCATCGCCGTCGCCCGCGACGGTCCCGTTGATCCCCTCCCGCGCCAGCAGAAGCGTCCCGCGGAGCCCGCCCGACTCGGCCACATGCGACAGGCGCGCCGCCGCGTCGTCCGGATCGGGCAGGGGGGCGAAATGATAAAGTGCCGCGATATTGATCATGCCGGGCTGTCTAAACCTTCGCCGCCGCGCATCAAGCCTGCGTCGCGACACAAGCCCGGGGCATCCCGCCCGAAATCAGGGCAGGCCCGACACATCTGCGCCGAATCATACACCCGATCCACGTTTTCGTAACGGTTTTATGACACCCTTGAGCATGACTTATCGAGCTCTCTCCCTCCTCCTCACCATCTGCGTCCTGGCCTACGCCCATGCCGCCCGCGCTTGCGAGGTCGCCTTGGCGTTCGCCGTCGACGTGTCCGGGTCCATCTCCGATACCGACTACAGGATCCAGATGCGCGGCCTTGCCGAAGGCCTGCGCGACCCGATGGTGATCAACGCACTCGCCCGGGGCGACAGCGCCCTCATGGTGATCCTCTGGTCCGGCCATGGCGAACAGGTCGTCGCCATCGACTGGCGCCAGATGAACAGCGACATCGACGTCACCGCCTTCGCGGCCGAGGTCGAAAACCTCCACCGCCCGTGGAGCCAGAGCGCCACCGCCATCGGCGAGGCGCTGGAAGCTTCCGCCGCGGCGATGACCCGCGCGCCGGTCTGCGACCGCTACGTGCTCGACATCTCGGGCGACGGGCGGTCGAACGAAGGCGACCTGCCGGAACTGCAGCGCGACGCCCTGATGGCCGTGAACCTCACTGTGAATGCCATCGTCGTCGACACCACCGGCGGCCAGTTGCACCGCTACTATGAATCGAGCGTGATCCACGGCCCCGACGCCTTTGCCGTCGTGGTCCAGAATATCGACGATTTCGCCCAGGTCATGCGGCGCAAGCTCTACCGGGAACTTGCGATCCAGCTCGTCTCGCTGGAGTAGCCGGACCCCGGGTTGACCCCGTGCGCCCCGGTGGCGCACAACGGGCCTGCCGTTTTCCGCGGGAGGCCCGGCATGCGCGCCAGCGACGAAGCCCTGATCGTCATCGACGTCCAGAACGATTTCTGCCCCGGCGGCGCGCTCGCCGTCGATGGCGGCAATGACATCGTGCCGGGCATCAACGCGCTTATGGACGACTTCGCCGCTGTGATCCTGACGCAGGACTGGCACCCCGCCGGACATTCCAGCTTCGCGTCCGAGCATGAGGGCAAGGCGCCGTTCGACATGATCGAGATGCCCTATGGCCCGCAGGTGCTCTGGCCCGACCATTGCGTGCAGGGCTCACAGGGCGCGGAATTCCACGCGGATCTGAACGTCACCCGGGCCGATCTCATCATCCGCAAGGGCTTCCGCCGCGCCATCGACAGCTACTCCGCCTTCTTCGAGAATGACCACGCGACGCCCACCGGGCTCGAGGGCTATCTCAGGACGCGCGGCATCTCGAAGCTCACCATGGTCGGCCTCGCCACCGATTTCTGTGTCAATTTCTCCGCCGTCGACGCCGCGAAGCTCGGCTTCGAGGTCGAGGTGCGCGGCGATCTCTGCCGCGCCATCGACCTCGACGGTTCGCTCGCCGCCGCGCGCGATGGCATGAAAGATGCCGGGGTCCGCCTCACCGGCTGACCCCTTTCGTCAGGAGGCCCCGATGCGCTGCCTCCCCGTCCTCTGCCTGATCCTCGCCGCGCACCCCGCCGGCGCGCAGGGAACTCCCGCGCTCGAAGCCGGACTCGCCCGCGCCGAACCCTGCGCCGGGCTGGAGCGGACCAACCGGCTCGATCGCCTGCGCATCGACGACCTGACCGTCACGACAGCCGCCGATACGCTAACCGCGACGCTGACCGGCCACATCGCCTGCCGCTCAACCGGCGCGCCGGTCCTCCAGGCCCGCGCCTTCACGGGGTTCGAGGCCGAGGCGCAGTTGTCGCTGTCCACCTGCCGGCCCATCGCCAGCCAGGTCACGCTCCTCGATCCCGCCGCCGCGACGATCCTGTTCGAGCCGTTCCGCGACCACATCGCGGCCGTGCTTTCCGACCACGTCTCCGGCCTGGCCGCGCAGGCCTGCCGCGCGATCCGCTGAACGCCGGATTCGTCTGCGCCCTGTCCGGATGTCAGCGGAAGTCAAAGGCCACAAATACGGACCGGCTCAGAGTGGCCCGGCCTGCCAGAGCCGCACCTTCGTTCCGGAATGATCGACCGGCTCGGACCCCGTCAGGTCCAGCCCGGTCGCTTTCGCAAGCCCGCCATCCGCGGTCACGATTCCGACGCGCCATCCCGAGAAGCGCTCTCGCAGGACGCTCCCGAGCGTGCCGTAGAGCGAGAACAGGAGCTTCCGGTTGCCGATCCGCTGGCCGTAGGGCGGGTTCGTCAGGACGAGGCCCGGCGGCCCTGGGGGCGGCTCAAGCGCGCCGATGGGCTGCTGCGCAAAGCGGCACCATCCCGCAACGCCCGCCCGCTCCGCGTTCTCCGCCGCGCCCCTGACCGCGCCCGCGTCCCGGTCGAAGCCGAAGAACCGCAGCGCCGGCGCGGCAGGCTCCGAGACTTTCAGCGCCGCGACGGCCTCCGCGTCGTAACCCGCCAGCCGTTCGAAGGCGAAGCCGCGCGACCGGCCGGACACCAGTCCCGCCGCGATCTCGGCCGCCTCGATCGGGATCGTCCCCGACCCGCACATCGGGTCGACCACCGGCATCGCCCCGTCATAGCCGCAGGCCCGCAGGAACAGCGCGGCGAGGTTCTCGCGCAGCGGCGCCTTGCCGACGGCCGTCTTGTGCCCCCGCCGGTGCAGCGCCTCGCCCGTCGTGTCGATGCTGATCGTCACCAGGTCGTCCTCGATCCGCGCTTTCAGCACCAGCTCCGCCTTCGGATCGACGTGCCCGCCCACGCCCTCGGCCGCCGCCCGCGCGATCCGCTCCGCCGCAGCGCGGTCGTGGTAGATCTTCGACTTCCGGCAGGTCGCCTCGGCCCGGATCGCCGCACCTTTCGGCAACAGCCCGGCCCAGTCGACCTTCCGCGCCCGCTTGTCGAGCTGCGCAAGATGCATCGCCCGGAACTCCGCGACCCGGACGAGCACCCGCACCGCGCCCCGCAGCCGCACGTTCGCGCGCCAGACCTCGGGCCAGCCGCCCCGCATCTCGACCCCGCCCGGCACGGCCGTCGCGGAGGCAAAATCGGCTTCCCGCGCCTCCTCGGCCAGAAGCGCCTCCAGCCCCGGCGGGGCGACGAGGAATATGTCGAACGGCGCGCTCATCGCGCCTGACTAGCGGGAAACCCCGTCGGGGCCAATCGCGTCCGCGCCGGCCGTGAACCCTGCGCTCAGGGCAGCCGGCGCGGCGCGGTCTCAGCAGTCGGTCGCGACGTAGCTTCCGCCCGTGCAGGCCCGGTTGCGATCGCCGGACCGGCCGGGATCCACGTCCTGCGGCCCGTCCTCGCCGTAGATCGTATCGACCCACTCGCCGGTGGGATGGCGCTCGCCTCCGTTTCCGATCCCGGCATCGGAGTTGCGCGCGGCATCGACATGCTCGGCCTGAGCGTCGGACCAGTTGGGATTGTCGGCAAGAGCCGGGGTGACAGCAGCAAAAGGAGCAATCGTGAACAGGACCAGGGATAGGTGTTTCATGTGTCGGGGTCCTCGAGTGCGCGCCCCCATCCGCACCCAGTCAGCACAGGGAAATCCGGCCATTCTGGGGCGACCCGGTCCACCACGCCCCGCTCAACAGTATGTTTCGACGTCGTTTTCGGGCAATCCGCCCCCCGCGAACCGCCCCCGCGCGGGCCCGCAAATCTTGCCACCCGCGGCCGAACCCTGTTTAACCTGACCCGATCGGTACCGGAGCCGCAGCCGCATGGTCGACATCGCCACCCGCGTCTACAATCACAAGTGGAAGATCGACCCGATCGTCCGCTCCCTCATCGACACGGACTTCTACAAGCTCCTGATGTGCCAGTCGGTCTTCCGCAACCGGCCCGACACCAACGTCACCTTCTCGCTCATCAACCGCACCACGCGCATCCCGCTCGCCGACCTGATCGACGAGGGCGAGCTGCGCGAACAGCTCGACCACATCCGCACGCTCCGCCTCTCCCGCGGCGAATCCACCTGGATGCGCGGCAACACCTTCTACGGCAAGCGCCAGATGTTCACGCCCGCCTTCATGGACTGGTTCGAACACCTGCAGCTCCCGCCCTACCACCTCGACCGCGTCGGCGATCAGTACGAACTCACCTTCGAAGGCCCCTGGCCCGAGGTCATGCTCTGGGAAATCCCCGCCCTCGCCGTGCTCATGGAACTCCGCTCCCGCGCCGTCCTCCGCGACATGGGCCGGTTCGAGCTGCAGGTCCTCTACGCCCGCGCCATGACCAAGCTGTGGGAAAAGATCGAACGCCTCCGCGCGCTCCCCGATCTCCGCATCGCCGATTTCGGCACCCGCCGCCGGCACAGCTTCCTCTGGCAGGACTGGGCGGTGCAGGCCATGCTCGAAGGCCTCGGCCCGAAATTCACCGGCACCTCGAACTGCCTCATCGCGCTGCGCCGAGAGGTCGAGGCCATCGGCACCAACGCGCATGAACTCCCCATGGTCTACGCCGCGCTCGCCGACACCGACGCCGAACTCGCCCGCGCGCCCTACGACGTGCTCGCCGACTGGCACGAGGAGCATTCCGGCAACCTCCGCATCATCCTGCCCGACACCTACGGGACCGAGCAGTTCCTGGCCAAGGCGCCCGACTGGCTCGCCGGCTGGACGGGCATCCGCATCGATTCAGGCGACCCGGCCACCGGGGCCGAGACCGCCATCCGCTGGTGGCAGTCGCGCGGAGAGGATCCGAAGGACAAGCTCGTCATCTTCTCCGACGGTCTCGACGTTGACGTGATCGAGCAGCTCTACCGCCAGTTCTCCGGCCGCGTCCGGGTCAGCTTCGGCTGGGGCACTTTGCTGACGAACGATTTCCGCGGCCTGGTCGAGGGCGACGCGCTGGCCCCGTTCTCGCTCGTCTGCAAGGCGGTCAGCGCCAATGGCCGGCCCACCGTCAAGCTGAGCGACAATCCCGAGAAGGCCATGGGGCCGGAAGCCGAGATCGAGCGCTACAAGCGGGTGTTCGGGGTGGGGGAGCAGGAGCGGCTGGAGGTGGTGGTTTAGGGAGCCTCCAATGCCTCGAAAGTAAGAAACTTATCAGTCAATAGCGACTGTAGAGCCTCCTGCTCCGGAGGCTCTGAAAAATCAAACAGGTCCCCAAAGCTCATTCCGTCGATTGCTTCCTTTGGGTCCAAGAACCCCGACCATGATTGCCACACTACCGCAAGGCGCCTTCCAGTGAATTCATGTGGTTTCTCGTGCAAACCAAAAAATGCCATGACTTCTCGAAACAGGTTATCTCCGTTCATCAGACCATTGAAAATCTCCGGCTTGAGAACTCTAAGCAACACTGAACCGCAAATAGCGTGCTTATAGCCAAGATAATACTGCTTGAACGGGCTGTTGCTTCCAAACGTCAATAATGCTGCGGTTGACAGTATGCGATCAATATCCCGCAGTGATACCTTATTAGCAGTCAAAGCAGGTTTGAGACTTTCCCCTAGAAAGTTTCCAAGATCTCTGTCGAGTCCCATTTTAGGCCACATCTGAGAAAAATAACTGAGCGAAACCTCCCGGTGCTGTTCTCTTCGGCCAGACTTTTGAGGCATGCTCAACGTAAATGAAATGTGCTTCTGTAAGTATCGCGCAGTATCCGTCGATAAGCCATATCTGTGTTGGATGGCAGAGTTTATTTCACGAAGGTTGACGCCAAGGATGAAATGAACATTTGGAACCGAGAAGAAGTGCTTTATTACCTCGAGGAGTTCAATTGCATAATCTGGCCGGCACCTATCTAA
Organism: Rhodobacterales bacterium HKCCE3408; assembly: GCA_015689705.1. Classification (GTDB taxonomy): domain Bacteria; phylum Pseudomonadota; class Alphaproteobacteria; order Rhodobacterales; family Rhodobacteraceae; genus HKCCE3408. The sequence continues at coordinate 35,584 of WVSN01000010.1, read as the reverse complement.
TTCGTCAACCACAAATAAAATATTTCTCTTATTTCCACCGTCATCCGTAAGTTCTGACAGAGCCTGTCGAAAGTGAGTTATTGCTGAGGAGCGAGATTTTGCCTCCTCCCAAGTTTGATTCGTTACATTCTCTGCTTCCTTTTGAATTTGAGCAACTGCCGCATCGCCTAGTGTCCCTACGATCTCCGAGGTGCCAGAAGATGCAACCGCTAGTCCAATTCTTGAAACTGGACGCCATAGAATCGCGGCAGCGTCCCTTAGTCTTCTTAGGGCGGGCTTCCCTTCGATATCCTTTGGGAATCTTTCTTCAAGTGCTGAAGTAAGGGCAACTATTGGGTCACCTACGAAATCGCTCTCAAACGCGTCGAAATAAATTACAAGCGCCGTTCCATCATTCTCGGTGGTATGGGCACCGCACCAACATTTTAGAAAGAAACTTTTGCCATCGCCCCATGCACCATCAATAGCTAACACAAGAGGCTCATCGAATTTCTCAACGAGGTTTGACAACTGCCTTCCCAGCTCAGAGCGCTCAAGCAGATCGTGTTGTTTAAAACCATCCTCGTATAGATTTATTTTGGGTAACGGAGGTGAATATCTTCTCATTGATCCTTCCCATTTGAAAACGGTTACTCTCCAGCTTTATAGCTCAATAGTCAACATCTCGACTCTGCAAAGTCTAATCTGTTGAAAGCGTAGGATGGCCCAACTTACTTAACTCCCCAACAATATTCGCTTTAGTAAAGATCAATCCCCGTCGACAGGCCCCCTGAGCGCCTTAACCTCCCCCCGCCGCTTCTTCGCCTCCACCCGCTTCCGCTTCTGGTTCAGCGACACCTTCGTCCGAACCCGCTTCTTCGGCGCCTGCGTCGCGCGGCGGACCAGCTCCGTCAGCCGCTCGCGGGCGATCTCGCGGTTGCGGGCCTGGCTGCGGGTGTCCTGCACGAAGATCAGCACCGCGCCGTCCTTCGTCCAGCGGCTGCCCGCCAGCCGCTTCAGCCGCGCCTTGACCGGGCCCGGCAGGTTCGGCGACCGCTCGGCTTCGAAGCGCAGTTCCACCGCGGTCGAGACCTTGTTGACGTTCTGGCCTCCGGGGCCCGAGCTGCGGGCGAACTGCTCGGTCAGTTCCCACTCCTCCAGGGCGATATCCGGCGTGATCTGCAGCATGGATACTTCAAGCTTGAATGATTACCGGTAGGCATACCGTTAGGCATACCGGTTCCAACACCCGTTAAGTCTTAACGTCTGGCAGGCGCGTTAGGAAACGGGCAACGAAAAAGGGCGGCCGTTGGGCCGCCCTTCCGAAAGAAGTGGAGGTGGGCGCGGTTAGGATTTTCGCCCAGCCTTCAAGGGGTTACCTCATCCGAGGCTGCTCAGATGATCCCCTCCCCAGCTGTCCCGACGCCTTTCTCCAATATCTCTCTCGACACTGGATCACCTCCTTTCAACTGGTTGCGGTTGAGATGAGGGTGCCACACATGCTGTGTATGTCAAACGAAATTACACAGCATCTGGGCGAAATCTGGAAACGATCAGTCTGAACGGCACGAGTGCCACCAAAGCGAGCAGAAGTTTGACGCCCCAGTCCGCCACCGCCAGCGACACCCACAACGGCACCACCGGCCCCACCCCCAGCAGCGGCAGGGTCTCGTTCGCCCAAGACACGTCGTTCGCCGGCTCCAGGAACGTCAAAGCGCTTGAAAATGCTATGGAAAAGAACAGGGCCGTGTCGACGGACGATCCGATGATCGTGGACACGACGGGCGCCTGCCACCACCGCCGCTCGCGCAATTGATTGAAGACCGCGACGTCGAGAAGCTGCGCCGTCAGGAACGCCGTCCCCGAGCCGATCGCGATGCGGAGCGTCACCAGCGGCCCGAACTCGCCCACGATCTGCGTACCGATCAGCGAGCAGGCAACGCCGGTGAGAAATCCAATGAAAACAACGCGTCGCGCGGCGGCCGGGCCGTAGATGCGGTTCATCAGGTCGGTCACGAGGAAGGCGAACGGGTAGGTAAACGCCCCCCAGGTCAGCCAGTCGCCAAGCAGGAACTGGACGAGGATGTTCGAGGCCACGACGACCGCGGCCATGGCGAGAACGCCGGGCAGGTAGGTGCTACGCATGAGTTGTGTCCGTTTTGACAAGGTGGTCGGAGACTTGGCCCGATCGGGCGACGCAGCCCTTACACCCCTTGAAAATCAGGCACAACCCGGTCCTGCGTGAGCGTGCGCTTGCGGTCCTCGGTCCGCACCGGCCGAAATCCCATCTTGCGGTAGAGGCCGAGCGCCGCCGGGTGGTCCAGCGTGCACGTATTCACCGTCATCCGCCCCACACCGTCCCGCGCCCACCCCTTCGCGAGCGCGATCGTCAGCAGCAGCCGCCCGACCCCGGCGCCGACGGCCTCGGGCACCAGCCCGAAATAGGCAAGGTCGCACAGCCCCGGTTCCCGGAAATCGAGCTGGAAAAAGCCCTGCGGCCAGCCCTTAAAGGTTAACGTCCACAGCTCGACCCGCGGATCGGACACAAAAGCCGCAACATCCCCCGGATCCTCAAGGAACTTGTCCTGCCATTCGTAGTCGCGCCCGACAGCAGCGTAGAGCGACAGGAAGTACCAGACCGGCGGATCTTCGGCTTTCTCCAGCCGGTAGCCCTCGGGCAATGAAGGTTCGATCAGGCCGGGATCGTCCGGCATCTCGAGATAAGTGATGCGGTAGTCGACCTCGGTCCCGGCCGGGACGACGCTCATCCGGTCTCGACCTTCAGCTGCTCGAACTGGCCCCATTCGGACCACGACCCGTCGTAGAGCGCGGCGTCGCGATGGCCGAGCCGCTCCAGCGCGAGCATCAGGATCGCCGCGGTCACGCCCGACCCGCAGGACGTGATGATCCGCTTCGACAGGTCGACCCCGGCCGCGGAGAAGGCCTCGCGCAGGCCGGACTCGTCCTTCATCGTACCGTCCGGGTTCAGGAGCGTCGCATAATGGACGTTCAGCGATCCCGGGATGTGGCCTGAGCGCAGACCCTCGCGCGGTTCCTTTTCCTCGCCGCGGAAGCGGGCGGGCGAGCGGGCATCGACGATCTGCCAGTCCCCGAGCTTGGAGGCGGCAGCGACCTGCGTCACGTCCTTCACCAGATGGTTCTGGCGCGACGCGGTCATGTGCCGGTCGCGCACGATCGGGGGCATGTCCTCGAGCGGGCGGCCCTCGGCCTTCCATTTCGGCAGGCCGCCGTCCAGAACCGCGACGTCGGTCTTGCCCATGACCTTGAACAGCCACCAGACCCGCGCCGAAGAGAAGATACCGGCGCCGTCGTAGACAACGACCTGGTGCCCGTCGCCCACGCCCATGGCGCGCATCCGCGACATGAACTTCTCGGGCGGCGGCGCCATGTGCGGCAGCGCGCTGCGGGTATCCGAGATTTCGTCGATGTCGAAGAACCGCGCGCCCGGGATATGGCCGGCATCGTATTCCGCCTTCGGGTCGCGCCCGGCATCCGGCAGATACCATGACCCGTCGAGAATACGCAGGTCCGGGTCGCTCAGATGCGCGTCGAGCCAGTCGGTCGATACGAGCGTGCGCGGGTCATCTGCGGCCATCGGGTCTCTCCTGTCCTCGGACCCTCGCGGAATAGACCCGCCGCTTCGCCGGTGGCAAGGGGCTACCCTTGTTTCAGCAAGCGTTGCTTCTGCCGGTTCCAGTCGCGCTTGGCCGACGTCTCGCGCTTGTCGGCCACGTTCTTGCCCTTCGCGACGCCGATCTTCAGCTTCACCACACCGCGATGGTTGAAATACATTACAAGCGGGATGAGCGTCATGCCCTGCCGCTGCGTGGCGTTCCAGAGCCGGGACAGCTCCTTCTTCGAGGCGAGCAGTTTGCGGCGCCGCCGCTCCTCGTGGCCCCAGGTCTTGGCCTGGACGTAGGGCGCGATGTAGCCGTTCACCAGCCACAGCTCGCCGTCCTTCACCTCGGCATAGCTGTCGGCGATGTTCGAGCCGCCTTCACGCAGGGATTTCACCTCCGACCCTTCGAGCACGATGCCGACCTCGAGATCATCCTCGATCGCGTAGTCGAAGCGCGCGCGCCGGTTCTCGGCGATCACCTTGTAGTTCGGATTGTCCTTACCCTGGGCCATGGGGCCGCTACATAGGCGCTCAGGACGTCTCGCGCCAGTGGGGCGGGGCGTCGATGGTCTCGATCCACGGCTTGATGTCCAGAACGGGCGTGCCGTCCCAGGCATCCGTGGCGTCGATCCCGATCCGAGCGCCGTCGATCGAGGTGATGAGCACGGTCGACAGCGCGATCGGGTTGGGGCGCACCGGAGAGCGGAGTGCGAAGACGCCGCGCGGGCCGTCGGCATGGCCCGGCGTCTGGACGATCAGGTCGCGCGTGCCGCGGTCGACCCAGTAGATCAGCTGGATGGCCTGGCCGACATTGATGCCCGTGAGCCCCGCGGCATAGGCGGGGTCGAGTTCGATCCACGCGTCGCAGCCCATTTCGCGCGCAGTGCGAACGTTCTTGGGGCCCTCGCCTTTCGACCAGGGCGACCGGATGCGTCCGATGAAGGTCAGGCTCGCCTCGGCCCGATCGGCGGGATCGAAGGGCAGGGCGACCTCGCCCGGCCGCTTCGCGTCAGTTGAGGAGGCCGGCATGGCGCATCGCGTCCTCGATCCGGGCCTTGGTCGAGGCTTCGAGCGGGGTGTGCGGCAGGCGCACCGTTTCCGCGCAACGACCGAGGACCGACAGGCCGTACTTCGCCCCGATCAGTCCCGGGTCGATGAAGATCGCCTCGTGCAGCGGCATCAGCCGGTCCTGGTAGTCGAGCGCGGTGGCGTAATCGCCGGACAGCGTCGCCTTCTGGAACTCGGCGCAGAGCCGCGGCGCGACATTGGCCGTGACCGAGATGCAGCCGACCCCGCCATGGGCGTTGAAGCCGAGCGCGGTCGCATCCTCACCCGAGAGCTGGATGAAGTCCTTGCCGCACGACGCGCGCTGCTTCGAAACGCGGGCGATGTCACCGGTCGCGTCCTTCACGCCGACGATGTTCGGCAGCTTCGCGAGCTGGCCCATCGTCGCAGGCAGCATGTCGATCACCGAGCGCGGCGGGATGTTGTAGATGATGATCGGAAGGCCGATTTCGTTCAGCGCTTCGAAATGGGCGATCAGGCCGCGCTGTGTCGGCTTGTTGTAATAGGGCGTGACGACGAGCGCGGCGGCCGCTCCGGCGGTCTTGGCGAACTCCACGAAGCGGATCGCTTCGGCGGTGTTGTTCGACCCCGCGCCCGCAATCACCGGCACGCGCCCGTCCGCCGCCTCGATGACGGCGGCGATGACCTGCTCGTGCTCCTCATGGGTGAGCGTCGGGCTTTCACCGGTCGTTCCGACGGGCACGATCCCGGTCGAACCCTCATCGATCTGCCAGTCGACCAGGGCTTTGAGCGCGGCCCAGTCCACCTTTTCCGGCGCATCGGCGCGGAACGGCGTGACAAGGGCGGGCATGGAGCCTTGGAACATTGGTTTGGCATCCTTTTTCGGCGGTCGGCAGATTGGCGCGGACCATACGCGGGCGATGGAACAATGCCAAGTTCGTGTGTTGCGCCGCGCGCGCCTGTGGATATGCTCCGCCGCGTTCTACCCTCAAAGCGGATCCCGGCCCGATGCGTGCGCTCCTGACCGCCCTTTTCATCGCCCTCGCGGCACCGCCGGCCTCGGCCAATCCCGAGGCGCTGGCGCTGGCGTTGCAGGCTGTCGAGTCGCGGGATTTCGACCTCGCCCGTCAGGCCGAGACCCGGATTGCGGATCAGGCGGCGCGCGATGTGGTCGTCTGGTCGCGGCTGCGCGCGCGCGATGGCGACTGGTCGGAATACGAGGATTTCCTGGCTCGCAACGCGGACTGGCCGGGGCTGCCCTATCTTGCGCGGCAGGGTGAATATGCGATCCCGCGCGGGTCCGACCCGGCGCGGGTGATCGCCTACTTCAACCGCGCTCCGCAGACCGGGACGGGCGCGCTGAGACTGGCCGCGGCCTACGCGGCGCAGGGTGACCGGGCGGCCGCGGAGGCCGAGATCATTCGCGCCTGGACGACGATGTCGCTCAGTCCACCTGAGCAGACCGCTTTCCTGCGGGATTATGCCGGCATTCTGGAGGATCACCACGTCGCCCGGCTCGACCACCTTCTGTGGGCGGGCGAGACCGACGAAGTTCCGGACATGCTGACGCTCGTCCCCTCGGGCTGGCGCCGGCTGGCCGAGGCGCGGCTGGCGCTGCGCACCCGGGCGAGCGGCGTGGACGACCGGGTCGCCGCGGTCCCGGATGAGTTGTCGGACGATCCGGGCCTCGCCTACGAGCGGATGGTCTGGCGCATGGGCTCGGGCTTCTGGGACACCGCGACCGATTTGCTCGAAGAGGTAAGTACCTCGGCCGAGGCGCTCGGCCGGCCCGAGGCCTGGGCCGACCGCCGCGCGACGCTGGCCCGCGACGTCATGCGCGAGGGTGATTTCGCGCGCGGTTACCGGCTGGCCGCCAACCATTTCGTCGATCCCGATATCGACTACATTGCCTTCTCGGAACTTGAATGGATCGCCGGGTATGCGGCGCTGCGCACCGACCGGCCGGAGCTTGCCGTTGAGCATTTCACCCGGTTCCGCGACGCGGTCTTCAGCCCGATCAGCGTCGGGCGCGCGGGTTACTGGCTCGGCCGGGCCCACGAGGCGGCCGGCATTGCAGAAGCAGCCGCCACGGCCTACGCGCTTGGAGCGCAGTACCAGTCGAGCTTCTACGGCCAGCTCGCGCAGGAGCGGGGCAACCTGCCTGTCGATCCGGCCTTCCTCGGTACGGAGACCTTTCCGTCCTGGCGCGAGGCCGATTTCCTGCGGTCGACCGTGCTGCAGGCGGGCCTCACGCTCTACCAGGCCGGCCGGGCCGATCTCGCGGAACGTTTCCTGACTCATCTGACCGAGAGCCTCGACCGTGACGATGCGGGCAGCCTTGGCCAGCTCGCCTTCGATCTGGGCGATCCGCATCTCGCCCTGCGCATCGCAAAGCGCGCCGCGCAGTCGGGCTACGAGATCATGGCGGCCTATTATCCGCTGACGGCGCTTGCCGAAGCCGATCTGCCGGCTGCGAGGGAACTGACGCTGTCGATCGCGCGCCGGGAGTCGGAGTTCAATCCCGTGGTCCGGTCGGGCGCCGGGGCGCTCGGGCTCATGCAGGTGATGCCGGGCACCGGGCGCGATACGGCCCGTGCGCTGAACATCGATTTCGACCAGTCGCGGCTTCTCAACGATCCCGAATACAATGCCGTTCTCGGCGCGGGATACCTCTCGATTCTGACCGAGGATTTCGGTACCAACCCCGTGCTTCTCTCGGCGGCCTACAATGCCGGGCCGGGCCGGGCGTCGCAGTGGATCGACAGGTTCGGTGACCCGCGCGATCCGTCCATCGACATCGTCGACTGGATCGAGTCCCTGCCCTTCGACGAGACCCGGAACTACGTGATGCGCGTGACCGAAAGCCTTGCCATCTACGAAGCGCAACTGACCGGGCGCCTGCCGACGACGGGGCTGAGCGAGCGGCTCACGCAGCCTTGAGACGCGCGCGCCAGAGCGTGAAGACACCGGCGCTGACGACGATGGCCGCGCCGATCACGACGTTCCGTTCCAGCGCCTCGCCGAAGACCACGAGACCGAGGATCGAGGCGAACACGAGCTGGAAATAGGCAAAGGGCTGGACGGCCGACGCCTCGGCCAGTTCGTAGACCCGGATCAGCATCCAGTGACCCGTCGCCCCGGTGACGCAAAGCGCCGCCATCCACGCCCAGTCGGGTGTGGTCATCGGTTCCCAGAACCAGATTCCGATCGCCGTCATCACCATGCAGCCGACCGTTCCGGTCCAGAAGAAGCTCGTCGCCGTAGTGTCCTTTCGCGCCACGTAGCGCGTCAACAGGCCGTACATGGCGAACATGCTGGCCGCCAGAAGCGGGATGAGCGCGGCTGGTGAGAAGACCCGCGCCCCCGGCTCCAGGATGATGAGAATGCCGACGAACCCGATGGCGATTGCGGTCCATCGCCGCCAGCCCACGCTTTCACCGAGGACCGGGCCGGAGAGCGCCGCGATCAGGAGCGGGTAGCAGGCGAAAACGGCGTGGCTCTCCACCAGTCCGAGGAGGACGAAGCCCGCAACCATCACGCAGATCTCGAGTGCGAGCAGTGCGCCGCGGATCGCCTGCACCACCGGCTGCGAGGTCGCCGCCGCGGCGCGGATTCCGCCGGAGTTGCGCACGGCGATGGCGATGACGAAGGCGGCGAAGAACCAGTAGCGGATCATCACCACCATCAGGACGTTGTATTCGCCCGCAAGGTGCCGGCTGATCCCGTCCTGCATCGCGAAGACGAAGGTCGTCGCGACCATCAGCAGGATGCCGGCGCGGTTGTTCTGTTCGGTCACGCGAGCTGCCCCCGCGACATGTGGCGCTTGCGGCCAAAGCCCGGCACGCGTTCGACCGCGAAACCCGCCTCGGCCAGCGCCCGGCGGACATGACCCGCGGCGGTGTAGGTCGCGAATGTGCCCCCGGCCGCGGTGTGCCGTGCGACCTCGGTCATCAGCTCAGCGCCCCAGAGTTCCGGGTTCCGGGCGGGCGAAAATCCGTCGAGGAACCACGCGTCGGCAGCGCCGCCCCAGGCGGGCAGCGTGTTTCGGGCATCCCCGGGGATCAGCCGGATCGTCGCGGCGTTGATTTCGACCGTCGCGCCCGGATCGGTCAGAAGCCGCGCGACGAGATCCGCGAACGGGGCCGCCTGCGGGAAGGCCGACAGCGCCCGGGCGGCGGTGTCAGGTCCAAGCGGGAAGGCCTCGAAACTGGTGTAGTCGATCCGCCCCGGCCCGGCCCAATGCGACAGGACGAGCGCCAGGTTCAGGCCGGTCCCGAAGCCAAGCTCGGCGATCCGGAACCCGTCCCGCAGGCGGCCGGGCAGGCCGTTGCCGCCAAGGAAGACATGCGCCGATTCCGCCCATCCATCCTCGAGCGAATAGAACGGGTCGTCGAACAGCGCGCTGACCGGCACGCCGCCATCGCGCCAGTCGACGCCATGTTCGGGCCTTGCATCCATCGGGGGCTCCGGCTCAAAAACCGGGGCGACAGTGAGAGAAGGAGCGGCGCTTGTCCATGGCCCGCATCACGGTTTTCGGCGCCGGTATCTTCGGGCTGAGCGTGGCGTGGGCCCTGATCCGCCGCGGCGCCCGGGTCACGATCGTCGACCCCGCGCCGGAAAGGGCCGCGTCGCGCGGGATTGTCGGCGCGCTCGCCCCGCATGTGCCGGAACGCTGGAACGAGAAAAAGCAGTTCCAGTTCGAAAGCCTCGAGATGGCCGGAGATATGTGGGCCGAGGTTGCCGAGATCTCGGGCCGCGATCCGGGCTATGCCCGCACCGGCCGGTTGCAGCCCATCGCCGACGATGCCGCACTGGCCCTTGCGCACGAGCGAGCGGCAGGGGCGGCGGATCTCTGGCAGGGGCGGTATTCGTGGTGCGTCGTCCCGGAGGCCGGCACCGGACTGACCTCCGCGACCGGCTGGCTGATCCACGACGACCTGACAGCGCGGGTGCATCCGCGGCAGGCGACCGAGGCGCTGACCGCGGCGCTTTCGCGGCTCGGGGCGATCTTCGCGCAGGACAGTAATGGCGGCACGGAAATATGGGCCATCGGGGCCTCGGAGCCTCCGCTGGTCGCGGGCATCAAGGGGCAGGCCGCGCTCTTCCAGCTCGACTGGCGGGACCGGCCGCAGCTCTTTGTCGATGCCCTGCATGTCGTGCCGCACGGCGACGGAACGGTCGCGGTCGGATCGACGACGGAGCGCGACTTTTCGTCGGCTGATGGGACCGATGCCGCCCTCGATGCTCTGGTCGAGCGGGCGCGACAGCACGTCCCGGCCTTGCGCGACGCGCCTGTCATCGAACGATGGGCCGGGCTCCGCCCGCGTGCGCCGAGCCGGGCGCCGCTTCTCGGGCCGCATCCGCAGCGACCGGGCGCATTCATCGCCAACGGGGGCTTCAAGATCGGGTTTGGCATGGCGCCGAAGGTGGGCGCGGTCATGGCCGATCTGGTGCTCGATGGCGTCGACCGCATCCCCGGGAGTTTCCGGTCGGCGGGCGCGGCATGACCGGCCTCGGCGTCGATCCGGGCGCCTGGGCCTTCTGCGCGGCCGCCGTGGCCATAGGAGCGCTGGTCCAGCGCATCGCCGGGCAGGGCTTCGGCATGATCGCCGCGCCCCTTGTCGCGATCGCCGCGCCAACCATGCTGCCTGCGTCGCTCCTCGTTCTGGGGTTCGTGGTCGGCTGGCGCGCGACGGCGGCCGACCGGCGACACCTCGACTGGTCCGAGCTGCCCTGGGGCATGGCGGGGCGAACCGCCGGCGCGGTCGTTGCCGCCATTCTCGCCGGGCGGCTCCTGGACGGAGGCGGGCTCGGTGTTGCGGTGGCTTGCACGGTCTTCGCCGCCATCGCGCTGTCGTTGATGGGCCTGCGCCTGGCGATTACGCGCACATCTCTGGTTCTGGCCGGGCTCGCCGCCGGCGTCATGGGCACGTTGACGGCCATCGGTGCGCCACCCATGGCGATCCTCTACCAGCACGAGGCAAGGGCGCGGTCGGCCGCCATGCAGAACGCGTTTTTCCTGTTCGGGATGGCCGTGAGCATCGGCACGCTGACCCTTGCGGGGCTGGTGACCGTCCCTCATCTGGCGTTCGCGGCCAGCCTGCTGCCGGCGGTCGCGATCGGCCTCTGGGTGTCCGAGCCGGTCGGACGGATGGCGACCCGTTTGCCGGCCCGCGCCATCGCACTCGGCCTTTCGGGGGTTGCGGCGACGGTCCTACTCGTCCGGTCGCTCTAGTTCTCGACGACCCATGGCGCGCTGACACCGGAGACCTCGCTGGCCCGGACCTGCTGGCCGCCGTCGAGGACCAGCCAGGTCTCGTTGCCGCGCTGGAACGCCTCCCGGATGCGCGCATAGACCATGGCGTCCTCGGTCTCGATCAGGTCGCTGCCCTGAAAGCTTTCGACCGACAGCGAATAGGTGCCGTGCGGCAGTGGCGACCCATCCGGCCCCGTCCCGGACCAGAGCAGCGGATCGGTCGTCTTCGGGATGTCGACGCGCTGCACCTCGTTGCCTGCGGCATCGCTGACGACGAGCTGTACCCGGTCGGCCGTCACCGGCGGATCGGTCACGATGTTGACCGGGCTTCCGGTGAAGGTGACGGGCGCCGCCGCGCGCGCATCCATTCCGATCCACCCGGCAAGCTGACCCATCCCCATCATCGACAGGTTGGCCTGCAGGTCGCCGAGCAGTGTATTCGTCTGAACCTGCTGCTCGACGCCCGAGAATGTCGCCAGCTGCGTTGCGAAATCCGTCGACTCGAGCGGGTTGAGGGGATCCTGGTTTTCCAGTTGGGCCGTCAGGAGCCGCAGAAACGCCTCGAAATCCGACGTGATGATCGTGCCGGGATCCTCTTCCGAAGCGGTTGCGGCGGACGGATCCGATGGCCGCGCCGTCTGCGTGGCTGCGATCTGATTGATGTCCATGGTCCTGTCCCTTTCTAAAGTCTCAGGTCGAGCCCGCCGGACCGAAGGCGAATGGCCATCGGCGCCGGGGCGGTCAGCTCGCTGCCCGGTTCGAATCCGGCACCGGGCCTGCCATCCGTCCTTCCACTTGACTGACGCCCCGCTGTCTCGTCGCGGAAGCTGAAGCTGGTATCGGCCAGCCCTTCGCGCTGGAATTCTGCCTGGAGGAGCGCGGCATGACGGCGGAACATGTCGAGCGTTTCCTGCCGCTCGGCCGTGATCGAAAGTGCGAGGCCGCCCGCCAGCTCCGTTACCACCATCCGGACGCGCCCGAGTTCCGGCGGGTCGAGCGCGACTTCGGTTCCCCGGTCGGTCACGATCACGCCCGCATCGCGCGGAAGCGCCGCTGCGATCTGTTGGGCTGCGCCGTGGGCGGCCTGCGACGGGCTTGTGGCATGGGCCGAGGATTGGGCCGTCTGGGCCGTCTGTGGCGCTCCGCCGGGTCCGCCGACCGAACCAAGGTCTTCCGCCGGGATCGCCGGATCCCCCCTTGCTGGCGTCATTGCGGGAACGGGTCCCGGGGAGGGTGCAACCGCTTTGGTGTCCGGGATCGGGGCGGCCCGTGTTTCGATCCGCGACGGAGACTCCGGCTCCGGCGCATCCGTTTCGACCGGCTTTTCCGCCTCGGCGAACTTGGGCGAGAGGGCGGATCGCTTCACCGGCAGGGTCGCCTGCATGATACCGTGCGGTGATTTCATCGCCGGGTCTGTTGGCGGAACGGTCGGCGCCCCCTTGCTGCGCTCGATCCGAGCGGACGGCATGTCGTCGGTTTCCGCCACGTCAGCGTCAATCGCCGGACCCGTTTTCACGACCCCATCTTCGACCGCAACGTTCACGGGCGTTTCGCCTGTCGGCAGGCTATCGGCTCTCGCCGATGGGGGCGCGGACGGTTGCAGGATGGGTGCCAACCCGGCCTGATCTCTGGCGACGCGAGAATCGCCCGAGCTGCGGGCCGCAGATGTGCCGATTGGTGCGACCTTGCCCCGTGCCGCTTCCGCTGGAGCAGGTGTTGCGACAGGAATTTCCAGGGTCGAGAGTCCGGGCGCCCCAACCACTTTCGATACTCCATCAGCGCCATCCGATCGCGACGCCTCGTTTGTCGCGCTGTCTGTTTCGGTGTCTTCGTCCGCCTTGTGGTCGGTCGCTTTTCCCGCGCCACCGCCTGCTTGTGCCGCGTCGCCGGCTTTCGACTTCTGCAGGCTTTCCGCGCGCTCCGGCCGGTCAGCATACGCTCCGGCGAAATCCTCGCCGTCGCGGGATACGTCGTTCGGCCGCGCGGGTGTGGGTGCGGATTTCGCATCGGACGGTTTCGGTGTGAGGAGCGGCAGGATCTCTGCCATTTGAGGGCCTCCGGAGACATCTGTCGGGCCCCGTCGGACTATCGCCTTCGCCTTACCGAATATTTACGCGCAGCGCCGATGCTCGTCGCGAAATAGGTCGAATTGCGAGAATCGCGATGTCACAGATTTCGGGCCCTGCCGCCCCCGCCCTGAATGGCGCTGCACCCGAACCGCGCGCGACCGGTCCCGCCGCCGACCTGACCGCGCAAGACCGCCAGCGCCTTCGCGACGTCGCGCAGGAGCTTGAGGCAACGTTCCTCGCGGAGATGCTCAAGCAGGCTCGGTTCGGTGAGGCTCGGTGCGCCTTCGGTGGTGGCGCCGGGGAGGAGCAGTTCGCTTCAATCCTGCGCCAGCAGCATGCCGAGGCGCTCGTCGCGAATGGCGGGATCGGTCTCGCGGAATCCATCTTCCACGCCCTCGCGGCCCGCAGCGGAGACCCCGGACATGACACCTGACAGACTGACCCATGCGCTCGAGGATGTGTTGAACCGGCAGGCCGACTGCCTGCGCCGCGGTGACATGGCCGCTGCTCTCGACATGGCGCCCGGGCTGGAGCGATTGGTGAACGGGCTGGCCCACGCCAGGTCCCGCCGCGAGACATCCGAGACGATCGACCATATCCGCAGCCTGGCCGACCGCAACGCGGCGTTGATCGAGGCTGCACGGGACGGAGTGGCTGCGGCCCGGGCTCTGCTCGACCAGCCACCGCAGGAAGGGTTCGAGGGATACGATGCCATGGGCCGTCCGCTGAAGATCGGTGACCGCGCACCTGCCCGACGGGAGATCCGCGAAATTTATCATAAATCGCGCGGAAACGGCGGGCCGAATTAAGAACTCGTTCAATCTTCCCTATCAGTTTGCGCCCTGCACCTTCGGGTGGCGTCGTCCGATCCAGGGTCGGCCGGCACACGTCAGAACAGCGTCCCGTCCAGAGCCCGGGGAACTCCCGGGGCGTTCATGACACCCGGCGCAAAACAGGCGCCGAAACGTAAGGAAAGAACGGATTGCGACCTTCCACGCCCCACCGTGATGGCCGCCCCCCTGCACGACCTTCTTTCGCTTGACGATGATCGGCCGGTCGCCGAGCGGGTCGCCCATATCAATCCCTCCGGATCCCGGATGCCGGCCTACCATGGTTCCCTGAACCGTTTCTTAATGCCTGCCGCCTCAGGCACGCCGGGCCAGCGCGGCGAGATGAAGCGCCAGGGTCCCGCCGATGTCCTGCCGGCGCGCGCTCGCAGCGATGACCGCGCGAAGCCGGCCTCGGCCCGGTTCCGTCATCGCCCGGAGCCGCGCCCGGTTCGCCGGGTCGAGCTTGTCGTCGACCGAGAGAAGCGCGGTGTGATGCGCGTCGAGCCATTTCGCCCATGTTCCACGGGCGACAAGCGCGGCGCGGGTGAGATGCGCCCCGACGCCAGAGCGGGCGCCGATCAGGGCGTTGCGATGTTGGCGGTAGCCGAGCACCGGGACCGGGTCGATCACGATCTCCGCCCCCGCCCCGGTCATCAGCGCATAGAGCCACCAGTCGTGGAACGGCGGCAGCGTTGCGGGCCGCGCAGTGCGCGCCAGGCCCACTGCGGCCCGGTTCAGCATCATCGTGTTGCCGGCTAGTACGTTCTGGACGAGAGCGTTGCCGAAGGACGGTCGTGGAAGGGCGCGCTGACGGTGCCGGATCGGACGTCCGGCCGCGTCGATCAGGACGGTCCGGGCCGCGTAGAGAACCGGGCGCGGGCCTGCGCGGGATCGCAGCGCGGCGACCCCGCGTTCGAGCCGGTCGGAGTGCCAGATGTCGTCCTGATCGGACAGCGCAACGAAGGGTGCATGGCAATCGGACGCCTCGAGCAGCGAGAGATAGTTCGCCGCCACGCCCTGTCTCGGCCCGCCACGCACCCGTACCTGTCCGGGCGCACATGACCGGCTGAACCGTTCGAGGATCCGGTGCGTCGCGTCGCTGGAACCGTCGTCCGACACCGTCAGCGTCCAGTCCGCCACAGTCTGAGCGGCGATCGACTGGAGCTGTTCTTCGAGATACCGGGCGCCATTCCGGGTGCCCATCAGGATCTCGACCTCAGCCATGGATGATGTCCCGGTGGTACCGGATCAGGAAAACTAGCCCGAGGACCAGCAGCGTCAGCGAAAGGGCGAAGATGTAGACCGGTGAGACATAGGCCGCGTCGTAGGTCGGGTAGAAGGCGCTGCGCATCGTGCCGACGACGTGGATCAGCGGATTCCACCACAGATAGCCGCGCCAGGGCTCGGGCAGGCCGTCATAGACGAAGAATACGCAAGACACGAGGAACAGCGGCCGGTTAAAGATTGCCCAGATCTGCTGCCAGACCGGCAGGACCGAGACGAGAATGCAGTTCATCGTCCCGACGCCGAGCGCGAGAGACGCCGCCATCGCGTAGGCCAGCGCCAGCCGGTCGGGCGACAGCACGGCGCGGGTGTCGAGCGCGGTCAGAAGCGCGGCGAAGATCATGTATCCGACCATCAGAAGCGTCAGCGCGTTCAACAGGAACCGCGCCATCAAAGCGTCGATGAAGGTCACGCTCGGATAGGTGAGAAGCTGGCGCGAATACCGCAGGGCCTGCGCCAGCCGCGTCGACAGATCGCTATAGAACAAGAACGGGACCAGCCCCGTGGCGTAGAACAGCGGGAAGGACCGGCCGAGCGGCGGTGCCTCGAAGGCGAGCGAGAAGAGCAGCGTCAGAAGGCAGATGCCCGCCGCCGGTTCCAGCACCGCCCAGAGGTAGCCACCGGGCGACCGGCCATAGGTCACGCTCATCTCTCGCAGCATCAGCGCCGCCACGGCGCGCGGCAGCGGCCAGCTTCTGCCCGGGCGGACATGGCGGGCCGGCGTGCCCGGCTGTGCGGTCGGTCGTGGCATTCTTCAGCTCCGGTCGGAGAAAATTAACCATCGGTCTCTAAGCCGGTGCCTAGCCGAAACACGGTTACGGAATCGTTCACGGGGATCGGACGCGCATGAAGCCAGCCGAGAAACACCGCCCGGATCCGCCGCCCGCTGCGCCGCCGGGGGCGAGGGTGATCGACTTCCCCGTCGCGCCGCCGGCCCGCCGCCGCGCGCGCCATCTCGCGGTGGTCCTGTCTTTCCTGCTGCTTGTCGCTCTGCCGACGGCGCTGTGCGGCTGGTATCTCTGGACCCGCGCAGCCGATCAGTTCGCCTCGCGCGTCGCCTTCTCCGTCAGGACCGAGGAGGCAGGATCGGCGATCGAGCTTCTGGGCGGCATGACGGAGATTTCCGGCTCGTCGTCTTCGGACACGGACATTCTCTATGCCTTCCTGCAAAGTCAGGATCTCGTCGAACGGATCGATGCCGCGCTCGACCTCCGCGCGATCTGGTCGCGCGTCGACCCCCGGCTCGATCCGGTCTTCGCCTACCATGCGCCCGGGACGATCGAGGACCTCGTCGATCACTGGAACCGCATGGTCCGGATCGGGTACGACAGCTCGACCGGGCTTATCGACATTCGCGTTCTCGCTTTCGATCCGGACGATGCGCAGGCCATCGCGCAGGCCATCCGGGACGCGTCGGCCGAGATGATCAACGATCTCTCCGCCGCCGCGCGCGAGGATGCCACCCGGTACGCGCGGCTGGAACGGGACCGCACAGAACTGCGGCTGACCGAGGCGCGCGTGGCGCTCACCGCCTTCCGCAACCGCACCCGGATCGTCGATCCGACGATCGACACGGCCGGGCAGACCGGCCTCGTCAACACGCTGCAGGCGCAGCTTGCAGAGGCGCTGATCGATCTCGATCTCCTGCGTGAGACGACGCGCGCGTCCGATCCCCGGATCGACCAGGCCGAACGCCGGATCACGGTGATCGAGAACCGGATCGAGGCCGAGCGTTCGGTGCTCGGCAGGACAGGCGAAGGCACCGCGTATGCCGACCTCGTCGCCGAATACGAACGCCTCGCCTCGGACCGTGATTTCGCGCTCGAGGCCTACACCGCCGCCCGCGCCGGCTACGATGCCGCGCTTGCCGAGGCGCAGCGCCAGAGCCGGTATCTGGCTGCGCATATCCGTCCGACATTGTCCGAAGCCGCGCGGTATCCGGAACGTCCGCTCATCCTCGGTCTCGTCGTCCTGTTCCTGTTCCTCGCCTGGGCCGTCGTCGTGCTAGTCGCCTATGCGCTGCGGGACCGGCGATGATCGAACTCCGCGCCCTGACAAAGGAATTCAGTCTCGGCGGGCGCCGCCGTGCGCTTTTCTCTGGTCTGAACCTGCGCCTGGCTTGGGGGGCAGTCTGTCGCGCTTCTCGGCCGGAACGGATCCGGCAAGACGACGCTTCTGCGGATCATCGCGGGTATTGCCGAGCCCACCCGCGCCGACGTCGTATCGGACGGCACGATCTCTTGGCCGGTCGGTTTTGCGGGCGCCTTTCATCCCGATCTGACAGGTGCGCAGAACACCCGGTTCGTGGCCCGCATATACGGCGTCGATACCGATGAGCTGACCGATTTCGTGCAGGGCTTCGCCGGGCTCGGCCGGCATTTCCACGAACCGGTTCGCACCTATTCCGCCGGGATGCGCTCGCGCCTTGCCTTCGGTCTGTCGATGGGCATCCGGTTCGACACCTACCTCGTCGACGAGGTCACGGCTGTCGGCGACGGCGCGTTCCGTGCCCGCTCGGCGGAGGTGTTCCAGGACCGCATGGCCAGATCGGGGGCCATCGTTGTCAGTCATTCGATGCCGCTGATCCGGCAGTTCTGTTCCGCAGGCGTGGTCCTGCACGAAGGCCGGGTCCGCTTTTTCCCGGAAGTCGAGGCCGCGATCGACCACCACCTGGAACTGCTCGAGGCGGCCCGCCCGGTGGCGGTCGGATGACACCGATCACACTTCATATCGGCATGAACAAGACAGGGACGAGCGCGCTGCAGCGGTTCATGCATCGCAACCGCAGGCCGCTGGCCCGGGCGGGGCTGATTTATCCCGAGACCGGTCTCGGCACCCGGACCGAGGGGGCCGGGCTGCATTACCGGTTGAGCCGCTCCTTCCTCGACGATCGTCCTGAGGCTTCGGAGATGGTCGAACGGCTACTGGACGAGATCGACAGGAGTGGCGCAGAACGCGCCATCGTCAGTTCCGAGTTCCTGGTGGAACTGAAGGACGTCGCCCCGCTAGCAACGGCTTTCGCGAACCGATCCGTCGAGGTTCTGGTCTATCTAAGGCGGCACGATCACTGGGTCGCATCGGCCTTCGCACAGGCGGTGAAAACCACGCCGCACCCGCCCTGGAAGCCCGACGTCGATGCGTTCATCGTTCATCTGCGCAACAGGTGCGGGCACTATTATCGGTACGGCGACTTGCTCGGGCGGTGGGCCGAGGCCTTCGGTCCGGATCGTCTGCGCGTCCGGGTCTACGGGCCGGGTGGTGCGACCGATATCGTCGCGGACGTGCTCGGCCGGTTCGGGCTCGACCGCGCGGCCATACCGAAGCTCCGCCCGGAGGACAGCGCCCGGGTGAACATCGCGCCGTCGCGACGGCAGCTCGCCGCGATCGACCATGTCCAGCGCGCGCCGATGCCGGCGCCGGACAAGGCACTTCTGGTGCGCCGCCTTCTGTCGGTCGAGGATCAGGGCAGGACGCGGCGGTTGATGACCGCCGCGACGGCCCGCGCGCTGCTTGATGAAAATGCCGAGGACTACGCCGAGATCGCGCGCCACTACCTTGGCAGGGCCGACGGTGTTCTCTTCGACGAGCCCCCGCCCGAACCGGGCGGACCGGACCGCATCGCACTCTGGCCCGGTGAGGCGATCACTCTGATGACGGAACTTCTGGCCGAGACCATGCGCCTTGATGCGTGAGGGTCAGAAGAGGTCGATCTGATCGGTGGTGATCTGACCCGGATCGATCTCTGACAGGAAGAGCCCGTCCGCCCCGAAGTCGAACAGAGCACCGCCGTCGAACGGCTGTACAAGAGCGAGAAGATCGGCCGGACCGAGCCCGAGCGCCGCGTCGAACCGAAGGATATCGGACCCGACCGCGAAATCGGAGACCGTGTCCTGGCCACTGGTGAACAGGAATTGGTCCGCGCCGTCTCCGCCCCAATAGGTGTCGTCCCCGCCGGCACCGGACAGAATGTCGGACCCGTCCCCACCGAAAAGCTGGTTGGCCGCGCTGTCACCATTCAACGTGTCGTCGAAATCGGTGCCCTGCAGATCCTCAATCGACATGTAGCTGTCGCCTGCAGCGTCTCCGGTATTGAGCTCCGGATCGGCGAGGCTTGCCATAGCTCCGGTGGGCGAGGTCCAGTAGGCCGCCCGGTCGCGTCCCGCCCCGCCGTCCAGTACATCGCCGCCGGCGCCGGAAAGCAGAATGTCGTCGCCGCCCTGTCCGAACAGGCCGTCCGGCCCGCCGCGACCGTGGATCACGTCGTCTCCGTCTCCGCCCCAGATCCGGTTGCCGCCGTCGGTGCCGCGCAGATCGTCGTCGAAACTCGACCCCTGCAGGTCCTCGATCCCGGCGAAGACGTCCCCGGCGGCTTCGCCGGAATTGACCGCGGCGAAGACGAGGTCGACCGTGACCGCAGCACTCGCGAGGTAGTAGGCGGCGCGGTCGGTTCCGCTGCCGCCATCGAGCAGGTCGCCGCACGGACCGCCGAGCAGGATGTCGTCACCCGACTGGCCGAACATCGAATCCGCCCCGCCGCGACCGTAGAGGATGTCGTCTCCGCCCACGCCCCAGAGCCTGTTGCCGGTATCGTCGCCTCGGATGTCGTCAGCGCGACCGGTGCCCTGCAGGTCCTCGACATCCGCGAAGGTGTCCCCCGCCGCGTCGCCGAGCCCGATATCCGGGAAAAGCAGGTCCGCGAGGACCGGGGCCTGCGACGTCCAGTAGGCGGCCCGGTCGCGGCCCGCGCCGCCGATCATGGTATCCGCCCCGCCGCCGCCGAGCAGGATGTCGTCGCCCGCGCCGCCATCGAGCACGTCGTCGCCGAACCGGCCGTGAAGCACGTCGTCACCGCCACCGCCCCAAAGCCGGTTGGCAGCGCCGTCGCCGCGCAGATCGTCCGCGAAATCTGTGCCCTGCAGATCCTCGATTCCGTCGAACGTGTCACCGGCGGCCTCGCCGGTATTGAGGGCCGGGTCGACCAGGTCGGCGCGCAATGGGCCGGGTGCGGTCCAGTAGGCGGCCCGGTCGATGCCAGTCCCGCCGCGCAGGATGTCGGCCTCTGCGCCGCCGATGAGCGTATCCTCCCCGGCGTCCCCGACGAGGGTGTCGGCCCCGCCGCGTCCGAACAGGATATCGGAGCCCGAACCCGCCGCGATGCTGTTTGCGCCGGCCGTCCCGCGCAGGTCGTCGTCGAAGTCCGACCCGTCGAGATGTTCGATCGACACGTAGATGTCACCTTCCGCGTCGCCGGCATTCGCCCCCGGAAATTCGAGGTCGGCGAGCACGCCCCATCCGGCATCGCTGTAGCCGGCCGTGTCCGCGCCCGCGCCGCCATCGATCCGGTCTGCCCCGGCGCCGCCGATCAGAAGATCGTCCCCCCCGGCACCGGACAGGGTGTCATCGCCGCCGCGTCCCTCGATCCGGTCGCCTCCGATCCCGCCCGCAAGTTGGTCGGCCCCGTGGGTCCCGGTGGTAAGCGTATCGCCCGACGCGCCGACGACGATGCGCGAGAGATTGAGGAGATACCGGGTGAGAACCTCGGCCGCCGTGAAGGGCTGGCGGTCCCAGGATTGAAGCACCGTCGTGCGGCCGTTGAAGGCAAGCTCCGCGCCGGTGGCCGTGGCGGTGAACGTGATCTGGCCGGGATTGCGCAGGAAGGGCAGCCCGGAAAGGTCCAGCAGATCCTCGGCCGGATTGAAATCGGTGATCGTGTCATCGCCGGAATCGTTGGTGAGGACGAAGACGTCGCGGCCTGTACCGCCGGTCAGGCGGTCCGCGCCCCTGCCGTCGAGAAGGACGTCATCGCCCGCACCGCCGTCGATCGTGTCGTTGCCGGCGGCGCCCGAAAGCACCTGCGATCGCGCGTCCCCGGTCATCAGGTCGTCTGCACCGGAGCCGATGAGGGTCGGTGCGACCGGGCCGATGGGTGCATGGAACTGGCTGATGCCGCTTTCGGTCGCGCTGCCGGTCAGAAGCTGCAGGCTGTCGCCGTCCGGGATCAGCGCCAGAGCGCCGACAGCGTCGAGAGCCACATCCTCCGTATCGAGCAGCGTCTGAGTTCGCAGGAGCCTGCCGCCGGGCAGAAGCTCGAACAGCGTGGCCCCGTCATCCCCGCCGCCTGCGGCCAGGAAGACCCGGTCGCCGAGCGTCGCAGAGGTCAGTGCAGTGACGTTGTGGAACCGCGTTTCCAGGTCGTCGAAGACATGATCGGTGGCGGTCATCAGGCCCGATGAGTCGATGACCACGATGGACAGCGAAGAACTGTCGCGCGCGGCGATGACGAGGTAGTCGGCATCCGCCAGCGTGACGTGCAGCACCGTCCCGATGCCGGCAACGCCGAGCCCGTCATCCGCACCGATCGCGTCGCCGGCCAGAAGATCGCCGTCGGGTTCGATCACATGGCTCCGCACTGTCCGCCCGTCGGCCGAAACGGTCAGGAGGATCGGCGTTGAGCCGACCGTCGCCGTCGCGACGCGCGAGACCCCGCCGTCGATCGGTGGTCCGGCCAGGGCGGTCATCGCGTCTGGCGCATCGACCCGGTAGCGGTAGAGCGCCCCGTCGCGATAGCCGACCCCGAAGAAATAGAGTGTTCCGCCGGTCTCGATCACGGCGAAATCGCCGAAGCCCGACGAAGCCGACGTCCCTGCGGGAAGCGTTGCGACCGGTCCGATGGCGCCGTCCGGCCCGAGGCTCCAGATAACGGGGTCGGCCAGACCCGGCCCGATCCCGGCCAGAAACTCGTCGCTGCCGATCCGCACCACCCCGGTTCTGGAGATGTCCGCAGGCAGAAACGCATCGTCGGTGAAGCTGGCACCGCCGCCGGATGCAAGCTCGAACGACGAAACCGTCATGCCCGACCGGCTGGTCGCGAGGACGTGCGTGCCGTCGTCCGTGACCCAAATGTCGAGATCGGTGATGCCGGTCACGCTGCCCGCTGGCACGCGCATCAGCGTCGTGACAAGAGAGAAGTCCTGCACGTCTGTAGCCCCCGAATTGTCGCCGCCGGGACGTAGCGCCCGTCGGCCGGGGCCTGATGTGACGAAGACGTGTTAAGGAAGCGCTGCGGCCCTCGACCGGTGAATTTCGAATTTGTGAACAATCCGTTCGACGGCCCGTTTCGGGCCGGCTCCGGGTGATTGGCGGATGACGGGCGAAGCCATGCCTGTTATGGGGCTGTGCTGTAGCGCGCGTAATGAGGAGCCCGATCCAAGTGCAGGTCGATGAGACCCCCATTCCCGGCCTCGTGGTCCTGACACCGCGCCGGTTCGGCGATGCGCGCGGCTTCTTCTCGGAGACATGGAACGCACGCGCGATGAAGGCGGCCGGTCTCGATTACGACTTCGTGCAGGACAATCATTCGCTCTCGGCCGCCAAGGGCACGCTACGCGGGCTGCACTGCCAGCTCGACCCGCATGCGCAGGCCAAGCTGGTGCGCTGCGGGCGGGGCCGGCTGTTCGATGTCGCCGTCGACATCCGCCGCGGCTCGCCCACTTACGGCCGCTGGTTCGGGGTCGAGCTCAGCTTCGAGAACGGCAAGATGCTGATGATCCCGGCGGGTTTCCTGCATGGCTTTGTCACCCGCGAGCCGGATACCGAGATCGTCTACAAGTGCAGCGCCTTCTACGCCCCCGAGGCGGACCGGTCGGTGCGCTACGACGATCCCGAGATCGGTATCGACTGGGGCCTCGAGGGCGAGGCGATCCTCTCCGACAAAGACGCCGCCGCGCCGATGCTGGCCGAGCTCGACCACGGGTTCGCCTATGCGGAGGCCGTGACATGAAACTTCTCGTCACCGGCGGGGCCGGATTCATCGGCTCGGCCGTCGTGCGGCAGGCGATCCGCGACGGGCACGAGGTCGTCAATCTCGACGCGCTCACCTATTCCGGCAGCCTGACCAATGTCGCACCCGTGGCGAACAGCCCCGGCTACAGCTTCGTCCAGGCCGACCTG
Organism: Rhodobacterales bacterium HKCCE3408; assembly: GCA_015689705.1. Lineage (GTDB taxonomy): Bacteria > Pseudomonadota > Alphaproteobacteria > Rhodobacterales > Rhodobacteraceae > HKCCE3408. The sequence continues at coordinate 12,550 of WVSN01000010.1, read as the reverse complement.
CGAGACCGCGACGCGCTCGACGCCGCGCTGACCGAGCATGAGCCGGACGCGATCATGCATCTCGCCGCCGAGAGCCATGTCGACCGGTCGATAGACGGGCCAGGCGACTTCATCCACACGAACGTCACGGGCACGTTCAACCTGCTCGAGGCCGCGCGCGGCTACTGGCAGTCGAAGGGCCGGCCCGAAGGCTTCCGTTTTCACCACATTTCGACTGACGAGGTTTACGGTTCTCTTGGCGAAACCGGCCTATTCACCGAGGAAACGCCCTACGCCCCGAACAGTCCCTATTCTGCGTCGAAGGCGGCATCCGACCACCTCGTCCGGGCCTGGCACGAGACCTACGGCCTGCCGGTGGTGACGACGAATTGTTCGAACAATTACGGGCCGTATCACTTCCCCGAGAAGCTGATCCCGGTGGTCATCCTGAACGCGATGCACGGCCGCGAGATCCCGGTCTACGGCGATGGCGGGAACGTCCGCGACTGGCTTTTCGTCGAGGACCATGCCCGCGCCCTGCTGCTCGCCTGCCAGAAAGGTGCGGTCGGACGGAACTACAACATCGGCGGCAATGCCGAGGCGAAGAATATCGACCTCGTCCGCCGCATCTGCGCGATCCTCGACGAGCTTCGGCCGAAGGGCGCGCCGCATGACCGGCTCATCACCTTCGTGACCGACCGGCCGGGGCACGACCGCCGCTACGCCATCGATGCGAGCCGCATCCGCGACGAGCTCGGATGGGAGCCCGAAGTGACGCTGGATGAGGGGCTCGCACTGACCGTACGCTGGTTTCTCGACAACGAGGCCTGGTGGCGGCCGCTTCTCGACCGGGGCGGGGTCGGACAGCGGCTCGGGACGGGCACGTGATCCTCGTATTCGGACGCACCGGCCAGGTCGCCACGGCACTGGCCCGAGACGCGGATGTCATCGCGCTCGGCCGGGAGATGGCCGACCTGACCGACCCGGCCGCCTGCGCCGCGATCATCCGCGAGCGGAGGCCGCAAGCAGTCATCAACGCCGCCGCCTACACCGCCGTCGACAAGGCCGAGAGCGAGGAAGCCATTGCGCACGTGATCAACGCCGAGGCTCCGGGTGCGATGGCGCAAGCGGCGGCCGAACTGGGCGTGCCCTTCGTCCATATCTCGACCGACTACGTCTTCGACGGCTCCGGCTCCGGCGCCGCGCCGTGGCGCCCGGACGATGCAACCGGCCCCCTCGGCGCGTACGGCCGCACCAAGCTCGCGGGCGAGGACGCGGTGCGCGCGGCCGGCGGGGTCCATGTGATCCTGCGCACGGCCTGGGTCTTTTCGGCGACCGGCGCGAATTTCGTGAAGACCATGCTGCGGCTCGGTGCGACCCGGGACGAACTCGGCATCGTCGCCGACCAGATCGGCGGGCCGACCCCGGCTGACGCGATCGCCGACGCCTGCCTGACCATTGCGCGGAAACTGATGACCGCGCCGGATCTCTCCGGCACTTACCATTTCAGCGGCGCGCCCGACACGTCCTGGGCCGGCTTCGCCCGGACGATCTTCGAGGCCGCGGACCTGTCCGTCCGCGTGAACGAGATCGCTACGTCCGACTACCCGACCCCCGCCGCCCGACCGGCCAATTCCCGGCTCGACTGCAGCGCGACGGATGCCGCGTTCGGCATCCCGCGGCCGGACTGGCGGGCCGCACTCCGGGCCGTCATCCAAGAACTCGAGGGAGAGCGCACGTGACCCAACGCAAGGGCATTATCCTGGCCGGCGGGTCCGGCACGCGGCTCTACCCCATCACCATGGGCGTGTCGAAACAGCTTCTGCCCGTCTACGACAAGCCGATGGTCTACTACCCGCTGACCGTCCTGATGCTGGCCGGCATCCGGGAGATCTGCGTCATCACCACGCCGGTCGACCAGGACCAGTTCAGGCGCACGCTTGGTGACGGCTCGCAATGGGGCATCTCGCTGACCTACGTGGAGCAGCCTTCGCCCGACGGGCTGGCGCAGGCCTACATTCTTGCCGAGGAATTTCTCGACGGCGCGCCGTCGGCTATGGTCCTCGGCGACAACGTCTTCTTCGGCCACGGTCTGCCCGAGATCCTGAAAGCGGCTGATGCCAAGGCCTCCGGCGGGACGGTCTTCGGCTACCATGTCTCGGATCCTGAACGGTACGGCGTCGTCGATTTCGACCCGGACGGCACCGCGAGGGCGATCATCGAGAAACCGGACGTCCCGCCCTCGAACTACGCCGTGACGGGGCTGTATTTCCTGGACGGAACCGCACCCGAACGCGCCCGCGGCGTGACGCCGTCGGCCCGCGGTGAGCTCGAGATCGTGACGCTGCTCGAAATGTATCTCGCCGAAGGTTTGCTCGACGTGCAGAAGATGGGCCGCGGCTATGCCTGGCTCGATACCGGAACGCATGCCAGCCTGCTCGACGCGTCGAACTTCGTCCGCACGCTGGAGAATCGGCAGGGTTTGCAGACCGGCAGCCCGGACGAGATCGCCTTCGCGCAGGGCTGGATTGACGCCGAAGCGCTTGAGAAGCGGGCCGAGATGTTCGGCAAGAACCGCTATGGCGCCTATCTGCGCGACCTGATCGAGCGCTGAGTCCGCTCCCTCACACGGTTAGTTAACCTTAAGCTGGCAAGACTCCGGGCGTTCGTTTTCCGGAGTGCTTGACAGCCATGACCCGACTGCGCGCCCTGTTCCGCCGCTACGCCGAGCGTCATTACAGGATGATCTGCCCGGGCCGGCCGCTGCCCGGTGGCGCCGGACATCTCGACCGGGTCACGCTCACTGCGCGGTCGGTCATCGTCGAAGGCTGGACGACGGCGCCGCGCGTGGTTCTGAAGGGTCCGGTCGGCCAGGCGGCCGCGATCCCCTCGCTCGACCGCGCCGATGTGAACGATGCCACCGGCCTGTCCGGTGATCTGGGTTTCCGGCTGGAGGTTGCGCGCGGACCGGGGCCGGTCGCGGTTCTTCTGCCCGACAGCGGTGCCGTCCTGCCCCTGCCGCCGGCGCCACGCTCCCTGCGCCTGCGCGCCCGCGTACGTCTGGTCCTGCGCTTCCTGCGTGACGCGGCCCCTGCGCTCCGACATGTGCCGGGCGCCTTGTCCGGGCCGCGCGTGGTCCAGGCGCGGGCGCGGATCAAGACCTGCCTGCGGCTCGATACAACACCCGAACCGGCGGCCATGGAAACGCGGCTGTTCGACCGGGCCGGCCTGCCGCCCGGACCCGATCCGGTGCCCGTCACGATTGTCCTGCCGGTCTACGATGCGTACGATCTGCTGCGCGAGGCGCTGGCACGGATTGAGGCGCATACGGACCTCCCCTGGCACCTGATCCTGATCGAGGACGCCTCGCCCGACACCCGCATCCTGCCCTTCCTGCGCGTCTGGGCATCAGAGCGGAGCCAGCAAGTGTCGCTGCTCGAGAATGACCGGAATCTCGGCTTCATCGGCAGCGTGAACCGGGGACTGGAAGCTGCGGCCGCGCGTGGGCATCACGTCGTTCTGCTGAATTCCGACGCGTTCGTGCCGCCTGACTGGGCCAGCCGTCTGCTCCGGCCGATCCTCGTCCACGACCGGGTGGCGAGTGTCACGCCAATGTCGAACGACGCGACGATCCTGTCCGTACCGCATATCTGTACGCCGGCAGGGCTTCCGCGTGGCACGGCAGAGCACATCGACACCGTTGCCCGCCGCTTCAACCCCGAAGCCTGCGTGAGCGTTCTGCCTACTGGCGTCGGGTTCTGCATGGCGATGAACATCGACTATCTCCGCCGGGTCCAGCAGCTGGATCCGGTCTTCGGCCGGGGTTACGGAGAGGAGGTCGACTGGTGCCAGCGCGTCCGCGCGTTGGGCGGACGCCATCTCGGGCTGCCGGGCCTGTTCGTCGAGCATCGCGGCGCCGGCAGCTTCGGCTCCGAAGCCAAGCGCGCGCTCATTCGCCGGAACAACCGCATCGTCGCGCAGAGATATCCGGACTACGACGCCGACGTTCAGCGCTTCATTGCCGCCGATCCGCTGGTCACGCCGCGCCTTGCGCTCGGCCTCGCGGCCCTTGGCGTAGCGGCGACCGCATCGGTGCCCGTCTACATCGCCCATTCGCTTGGCGGCGGGGCGGAGACATGGCTTGGCGGTCGCATCGCCGCAGACCTCGACGTCGGGCCGGGGGCTGTCGTTCTGCGCGTCGGCGGGCGACGGCGCTGGCGGATCGAGCTGCACACCCCGGTGGGCATGACCTCTGGCGAGACCGACGACTTCGACTTCCTGTCGGGCCTGCTCGAGCCGATCGCGCGGCGCCATGTGATCTATTCCTGTGCCGTCGGCGACCGTGACCCGGTCGAAATTCCTCAGCGAATCCTGTCACTTCGTCGCCCGGGCGACCGGCTTGAGGTTCTGTTCCACGACTGGTTCCCGCTGTCGCCGTCCTACACTCTGCTCGACAGCGACGGCGTCTATCGCGGCCACGTGACAACGGAACGGACCGACCGCGCCCATTCCACGCTGCGCCCTGACGGAGCGGCGGTCGATCTCGCCGGCTGGCGGTCCGCATGGGGCCCTCTGATCGGGGCCGCCGACGACCTGACGGTGTTCGCCGAAGACGGGCGGACGCATGTGGCCCGGGTCTATCCGGACGCGGCCGGGCGGCTGCGTCTCGTGCCGCACGTCCTGCCGAACCGACCGGAGCGCATCGCCGTTCCCGCCGGATCGCCTGTCGTCTTCGGCGTTCTCGGCAACATCAACCTTCAGAAAGGCGCGCGCGTCGTGCAGACGCTGGCCCGCCAGGCTTCCCCCCGGATCGTGGTCATCGGCAACATGGATCCGGCCTTCCCCCTGCCTGCCTCAGTCGTGGTGACGGGTAGCTACGCACCCGAAGACATTCCGCGGCTGGCGCGCGAAAACGGGGTCACGCACTGGCTGATCCCCTCGGTCTGGCCGGAAACGTTCAGCTACACCACGCATGAGGCGCTGGCGACCGGGCTGCCCGTGCTCGCATTCCATATCGGCGCCCAGGGCGCGGCGGTCGCCGCGGCTGGGAACGGGATCCCGGTGCATTTCGACCCCTCACCGCAGGCCGATCTCGCTGCATTCGTGCTGGATGCTCTCGCGTCGAAACCGGGCCTTCGCGCCGCGTGAGGTTTCGGCATTTGCATCTTTTTTGTGCAAATGGCATATCTCCCCCGCTCCCGGTCCGCGGCACTCCGCAGAGCCGCGCCGCACGGCCAGACCAAGGTTGAAATTGGCCGCTCCGGGTCCATCCTTAGGGGATGCAGAACAGCGACAACCCGCCGCGCGGACATCTCGATCCGCGCATCCCGCATTGAGAGCAGCACATGAGGGGACAGATGCGATACGAGAACGTCAAAGGCCAGCCGATCCCCGTCCGGGCAGAGCCGTTCGCCCGGATCGCCGTGATCGGCGCCGGGTCCTGGGGCACGGCCCTGGCCGCAACGGCGCGCCGCTCCGGTGCCCGCGTGTGCATCTGGGGCCGCAACAAGGCCGTCGTCGACGATATCAACCGGGACGGACGGAACGAGGCGCACCTGCCCGATGTCGCGCTGCCCGAAGGCCTGATCGCCGCGCACCGGATGGAGGACGCGCTGAAGGATGTCGACGCCGCCATGCTGGTCGTCCCGTCCCACTCCATCCGATCCGTCGCGCGCCAGATGGCCGAATACCTGCCCGCCCGCGTTCCGGTGGCGGTCTGCGCCAAGGGCATTGAATCCGAGACCGGCCTGCTGATGAGCCAGGTCGCCGAGGAAGAGCTTCCCGGCCATCCCGTCGGTGTCATCTCAGGCCCGACCTTCGCGCGCGAGACCGCTCTCAACCATCCAACCGCCGCGACAGTGGCCTTCCCGTTCACCCATGCCGACCGCCTGAACCCGGCGGCGAGCCCGGCCGCGCGGTTTGCCGTATCGCTCTCGACCGCCGCGTTTCGCGCCTATGTCTCCGACGACCTTGTCGGCGTCGAGATCGGCGGGGCGGTGAAGAACGTTGTCGCCATCGCCTGCGGGATGATGACGGGTGCAGGCTTCGCCGAAAACACGCGCGCCGCCCTGATCACGCGGGGCCTCGACGAGATGAAGGCGCTCGCCGAGGCGCTTGGCGGACGGCGCGAGACCGTGACCGGCCTGTCCGGCATCGGGGACCTGACACTGACCTGTTCGTCCGAAACCTCGCGCAACATGTCCCTCGGCATCCAGCTTGGTCGCGGCACGCCCCGCGACGCCTGTTTCGAAGGCAAGCCGGTTGTCGTCGAGGGTGAACTGAACGCGCGCAGCGTCACGGATCTCGCGGCGCGGGTGGGCGTTTCCATGCCCATCTGCGAGGCCGTGCGCCGCATCCTGCATGATGGCGCCAATCTCGGCGAAACCTTCGTCGCACTCTGGTCGCGCCCGATCGAGGCCGAACCGCGCGCAATGGAGCTGTCCTTCGACCACCCGGCGGCCAACGCCGATCTGTCGGAGATGGCCGGCAGGTTCGCGTGATGAAAGACGCCGCTGCGACATTGCAGGCCAAGACCTTCGTCCTGGCCACCGACCTCGACGGTACGTTTCTGGGCGGCTCGAAGACCGACCGCCGCCGCCTTTACAGCTGGATCGAGGAGAACCGCGACACGATCGGCCTGATCTTCGTCACCGGCCGCGACCCCGACTTCATCGAGGAGCTGACCTCGACCGGTGTGCCGCGGCCCGACTACGTCATCGGCGACGTCGGCACCACCATCGCCAGGATGGGCCCGGGGCCCGTCACGCCGATCCCGGAGCTCGAGGAGGAAATCGCCGCGCTCTGGGGCGACGCCTCGCGGCTTGTCCGCACCGCGCTCGACGGCCATCCCGGCCTGACATTGCAGCCGACCGAGTTCCGCTATCGCGTCTCGTACGACATGGACCCGTCGCGCTTCCATCCCTCGGCAAAGCAGATCGTGGAGCGGATGGGCCATGACTGGCTGATCTCGGCCGACCGATATTTCGACGTGCTGCCGAAGGGCGTCAGCAAGGGGCCGTCGCTGGTCCGCCTGCTCAATCACCTGGACGTCCCGCAGGAGCGCTGCCTAGCCGCCGGCGATACGCTGAACGATCTCAGCATGCTTGCGACCGACGTGCCGTCCGTTGCCGTCGGGGGCTCGGAGCAGGGCCTGATCGATGCGCTCAGCGGCACGCCCAACGTCCATTACGCCAGCGGCATCGGCGCCGCCGGCATTCTCGAGGCCGTGGAGGCCTTCAAGCTGCACGAAACACCGTAAAGGGGGTCCTATGCCTTCCGATCTTGTCATCGTCTACCACCGGCAACCCTATGAGGAGGTCGAGGACGAGGACGGCCGCGTAAAGCTCAAGGAGAACACCAGCCCCAACGGCATCGTCCCGACCCTGAAAAGCTTCTTCGGCTCGGTCGATCACGGCGCCTGGGTGGCATGGAAGCTGGCCGAGGACACCTCGAACCCCGGCTTCGAGCAGGTCGTGGAGATCGAGGACAGCTACGGAAAGTATTCGGTGTCGCGCCTGCCGCTCTCGGCCGAGCAGGTGAAGCAGTTCTACCACGTCACCTCGAAAGAGGCGTTCTGGCCGATCCTCCACGCCTTCAAGGAACGCTACAACTACGACCCCGTCGACTGGCCGAACTTCCGAGAGGTGAACTGGCGTTTCGCCGAGGCGGCGGCGGCCGAGGCGGCGAAGGGCGCGCTGGTCTGGGTCCACGATTACAACCTGTGGCTCGTGCCGGGTTACCTGCGCAAGCTGCGCCCCGACCTGCGGATCGCGTTCTTCCACCACACGCCGTTCCCCTCGGCCGACATGTTCAACGTGCTGCCGTGGCGGAAGGAGATCGTTGAAAGCCTTCTCGCCTGCGATGTCGTCGGCTTCCACATCCCGCGCTATGCCGCCAATTTCGTGTCGGTCGCGCGCAGCCTGACCGAGGTCGAGGTGGTGGACCGGGTCCGGGTGTCGGACGACCTGATCTCGGAAGGCACCGCGCTGACCGAGCGCACCGTGCCGACGACGCTGAAATACAGCGACCGCGTGGTCACCGTCAGCGTCGCGCCAGTGGGCGTGAACGTGGACTACATCGAGGAGCGTGCGACGCTGTCCTCGACGCAGGACAAGGCGAAGAACATCCGGGCCGAACTTGGCGATGTGAAGCTGCTGCTGTCGGTCGGCCGGACGGACTACACCAAGGGCGGTGTCGAGCAGCTCGAAAGCGTGGAGCGGATCCTGGAGCGCCGTCCAGATTTGCGCGGCCGGGTCCGCCTGATGCACGTCTCGGTTCCCGCCAACCGCAACATGACCGTCTACGCCCAGATCCAGGCCGAGATCGAGGAGACCGCGGGCCGGATCAACGGCCGGTTCGGCTCCCTTGAATGGCAGCCGATCACGCTGATCTCGCGCGCCATCCCGTTCGACGAACTGGTGGCCTATTACCGTGCCGCGGATGTCGCGTGGATCACGCCGCTGGCTGATGGCATGAACCTGGTCGCCAAGGAATTCGTCGCCTCGCGGGTCGACGGCGACGGCGTGCTGGTGCTGTCCGAATTTGCCGGCGCCGCGGTCGAGCTGTCTTCGGCGGTGATCGCCAACCCGTTCTCCAACCGTTCGATGGACGAGGCGATCCTCGCCGCGATCGGGATGGAAGAGGCCGAACGCCGCGCCCGCATGGCGCCGCTGCGCGAGGCTGTCCAGCGCTACGACATCCGGGCCTGGGGCCGGTCGGTCAACGACGGGTTCGAGGCGATCGGGCAGGACCGACCCGCAGCCTGACCCTCAAAATGGATCAGGCCCGGTTCCGAGCGGGGAGAACCGGGCCTGTCGACCGGACCTGACGGCAAAGGTGGGGAACCGTCAGTCCCGGCGCGGGATGACCGATAAGTATCAAATCGAGTGTCCCGTAAGAACCTGTACTTTGGTTAGATTCATGGCCTTTCGGCCACTCTTTCGCCCTCATTTTGCCCGATAATCCGCCATGCCAAGGGACAACGGCACCGCAGCACCGTTCTGCTGCGAGCACACTGCGAATCGCACCGCGGTCCACCGGGAAAACGAAATGAAGATCGCGCCCTTGCGAACGGCGCGGCGATGGACGGATCTTCGGGGGATGGTGCCGGTGAAGGGCATCGTAACACTATATCTTGGTGTGCCACGGGACGGTGTATTTTCCATTTCCGCCTAGATCATTAACAAAATCCTGTCCAACGCTGTTCCATCCTACACCGCGGTACCCCATATATGGGGGTGGACGGATAGGTGGATTAGGATGGCGCGCCCAAGACACAAGCTCACCAGTGCTGAGCTTCGCAGCAAGACCCCTGGAAAATATTCCGACGGAGGCGGGCTTTGGTTCCACAGGCGCCACGATGGCGGCGCGCAGTGGTTCCTTCGTTACACTCTCTTTGGTATCCGGCATGAAATGGGGCTGGGCAGCTTCCCGACAGTCAGCCTGAAGGACGCACGTCAGGAAGCCGAGAAATGGTGCGCAGTAGTCCGCGAGGGCAAGGACGCCATCAAGGAACGTGAACGCCAGCGCCGGCAGGCAGAGCGCAACATGTTCGTACTGGCGGATGTCGCGTCCGACGCCTTTGAGAGCCGGAAGGCCGAGTTGAAGGGCGATGGCAAAGCCGGCCGGTGGTTCAGCCCACTCGAGCATCATATCCTGCCCCGTCTCGGCAAGATGCCGGTCGCGCAGATCGACCAGCGGGATATTCGCGACACCCTCGCCCCCATCTGGCACACGAAGGCAGATACAGCGAGAAAGGCCATGAACCGGCTTTCCATCGTCATGCGCCATGCAGCGGCACTGGGGCTGCATGTGGACTTGCAGGCCACGGACAAAGCCAAAGCTTTACTCGGCAAACAACGCCACACTGCAGCGAACATCCCGGCACTGAACTGGCGCGACGTTCCGGCCTTCTACCAATCGCTCAACGGCGGCACTCTGTCAGAGTTGGCGCTGCGCCTGCTTATCCTGACGGCCGTGCGCAGCTTCCCATTGCGCAACATCAACCTGGACCAGATCGACAACGATATCTGGACCATCCCGGCAGAGGCCATGAAGGGACGCAGGGGCGCGACCAGCGATTTCCGCGTACCGCTTTCTATCGAGGCGCAGAAGGTCATTGCCGAGGCCAAGCCGTTCGCCCGTGACGGCTTCCTTTTCTCCGGCGTCAGAAAAGGCGTCATCTCCGACATGACCATGAGCAAATTCATGGAACGGCGTGGCATGGCCGAGCGTCCGCACGGCTTCCGTTCCAGCTTTCGCGACTGGGTGGCCGAGACGACCAACACGCCGCATGACGTGGCCGAGACGGCGCTGGGGCACGTCGTTGGGGGGAGCGTAGAACGGAGCTACCGGCGGACTGATTTCATTGAACAGCGGAGGGTTTTGATGGAGCGATGGGCCGCACAAGTCAGCCAGTCGCGCGCAGACATCGTCGTCCTAAATGGTTAAGCGTGCGGAGGCCAAAGACGGGGACGTCCCCGAACTTCCCGCCCTGGCGCTTGCAATTGAATGCGTTGAGGATGCCGAGCGACTTATGCGGGCATCGCTACCAGAGATTGCGGATTTTGACTACATTAGGGTCCTGCTGTCCGTCACGCCAGGCATCGAGTCAGTGGTTTGTAGCGCGGAGTCCGTATTCTATCGGGTGGGTGGGGAAGCTGCTGAATGGCTCGCCATCGAGGCCACTGGAAGCCCAGATGCAATGGCGATGGTGCGCGAGATTTGCGCCTGCAATATTTGGGAGGGAGAACCCGTACCGAAGGAACTTCGTGGGATCTGCCGCAGCATTGTGTCCGGCAAGGGCGTAGGTGTCGCCCGAACAGGACCGCAAGGCGGGCAAAGATTCGGCGCGTTTTTGGTGGCGCAAGACATTGCCCAGTACCTCAAAGACGCGTACGGCATCCCTCTGTCCCGTGGCGACGGATTTAACGAAATCAGCGCCGCGGATATCTTGTCAGAAGCCTTCCGACTGAGGGGGCTGAACGTGACCTCCGGCACCATTCGCGACTGGCTAACGCACGGGAAACACAAGGTTAACCGCGCGCGAGCGAATGCCATCATTCATATGTTTAGATGCCGGTACCTTGAGGCTCTGGGCCTGACTAAGCCGGGTCGGGAATGGGTAGTCGGACCGGACGCCCAATTGTGGCCGATAGGGCGTATGCGCGTCGTGTGAATCACCTGTAGATGGATGGGCACCAATAACCCCTGAGGTGCTCACCAAGACAATCGGGCACCCAGTCTAGAGGTGCTTCGATGCGATACCTTTCGTTCCGAGAACTGCAGAAGAAGTTGGGCGGCCGTGGCCGCAGTTCGATTTACCGCGACGTCGAATTTGGGCGTTTGCCCAAGCCGATCAAATTTGGCGCGAGGCTCTACTGGCCCGAGTCCGATATCGACGCCGCGATCACGGCGTGTGCTGAAGCTGCGGGCGATGCCGCCAAGGCCGGAGGTAACAAATGAATAACAGAAAAATAGGCCCCGGAAGCGCGTTGGCGCGCGCGACCGGGGCGGATCGGGATTTTGAATTGGACCTCAACTCCCATGGACAAACATACGCGACCTGCACCGACTTGCAAAGGCGCCACCTGATGCGGCGCTTTGGTCTGCGCTCGAGCCAGGCGGCCATCATCGCAGCCCTTCACTTCGGGGAGGACCGGCGATGACATTCGAAGAACGCCAGGAAGATCGCCTGCGCGCTTGCGCGGTTCTGCGTAACGCGCTGACCCTTGAAGATGATCCGGCCGCATGGATTGACGCGGCGCGGGTTGTTGACCTGCGCCTGACCGCGGACGAGCGGGCTATCACCATTGCCGCCATTGCCGCCACCATGGATGACAGGGACATCCTCGAGGCCCTTGGCTTCGAGGTGAACCAGGAAACCGCCGGACGACCGCTGCCGTGTATCAGCCCTGTCGAGGACGAAGCCCGTTGGTGGGCAAACGTCGCCAGTCATGCTGAGATCAAGGCGTGGCTCACGGCCTGCTACGCGCGTCTGCCGGCCCGGGAAAAGAAGGCCTTCCTCGAGGCGGCTTCCCGGAGGGCCGTGGCATGAGCTGGGATCAAGCCCTCAAAGCGGCGGAGGTCGACGCGAATGCAGTTGACCCAGCTGGAAACCTGCCCGCGATGGTCTCTGCTCGGGAACTCCAGTCGACCGAGTTTCCTCCGGTCTCGTGGGTCGTCGATGGAATGCTGCCAGAAGGTGTCACCCTCTTCGCTGGAAAGCCTAAGCTTGGAAAGTCGTGGCTGGCCCTCCAGATCGGCTACGGTGTGTCCGAGACCGGCGAAGTGCTGGGGAGGCCGGCCAAACAGGGGTCTGTGCTTTATGCGGCCCTCGAGGATAACCACCGTCGTCTGAAGAAGCGCATGGAGCGGGTGGCACTGTCCGCTGACACCTGGCCAGATCGGTTCCTCTTCTCCACGGAGTGGCCGCGGCTTGACGGTGGCGGCCTCGAGGCGTTCCAGGCATGGGTCGATGCGACCCCGGATGCCCGTCTCTTGATCGTCGATACGCTTGCAACTGTCCGGCCGGCGACCGGGGGACGCGACAGCCAGTACCAGTCCGACTACG
>WVSN01000001.1 GCA_015689705.1 Rhodobacterales bacterium HKCCE3408 | reverse complement strand
GAGCGCAGCGCCGCACCGAGCGCCGCCTGCGCGTCCGGCGGCAGGTCCGCGCCGGCCCGGTTCAGCGCCGCGTCGCGGTCGATGTCCGGAGATACCGCCTCGATCGCAGCCCAGATGGCCGGTTCCGCCGGACGCAGTGCCAGCGCCTTGACGAGCGCCGCACGCGCCTTGTCCAGCCGGCCGGCGGACGCGTGGATGCGTCCGATCTGGAAATGCGCTTCGGCCGTTCCCGGCCGCATCATCACGACCTCGGTGTAGAGCGCGAGCGCCTCGGCGCCTCGCCCCGCCTTCTGGAGGGTCAGTGCGCGCTGGAATTTCGTCTGGATGTCGCCGCCCGTCGCGGCCATGTCAGGCGGTCTGGCCGAGCCGGTCCTCGACCACCTCGAACGGCACGCCGGGCTCATCCTTCGCGCGCCGGATCACCAGCGAGGTGCGGACACTGGCCACATTGGGCGCCGAGGTCAGCTGTTCGGTCAGGAAGCTCTGGAAGGTCGAGAGATCCGGGGAAACGCATTTCAGGATGAAGTCGATCTCGCCGTTCAGCATGTGGCATTCGCGGACGAGCGGCCATGACTGGCAGAGGGATTCGAAGGCCTTCAGATCGGCCTCGGCCTGCGAGTGTAATCCGACCAGCGCGAAGACGGCGACCTCGAAGCCGAGTTGGCGGGCATCGACATCAGCATGGTAGCCGCGGATGAACCCGGCCTCTTCCAGCACGCGGACGCGGCGCAGGCACGGTGGGGCCGAAATGCCGACGCGGCGCGCAAGCTCCACGTTCGTCATGCGACCATCGGCCTGCAATTCGGCAAGAATCTTGCGATCGATCTCGTCCAGTCTGTTTGCAGCCATGGCCCCTGCCCGCTTCGTTGCGCATGTGTGGCGTGTATAGAACAAATATTTCGTAGGCGCGCAATATTCTGTCGCACCCTCGATGCAATGCCGCCCTGCGCCACTGCGACTTCAAATCCCCGCGCCATGACGCTATCTGGGGGGAACGCGACAGAACAGGTGCTGCCATGCCCGAGACCCGTCACTCCCCGCTTCTGATCATCGGCTCCGGCCCGGCCGGCTACACCGCCGCGATCTATGCATCGCGGGCGATGCTGAAGCCGGTGCTGATCCAGGGCATCCAGCCCGGCGGCCAGCTGACCATCACGACAGAGGTCGAGAACTGGCCGGGCGACACCGAGGTGCAGGGGCCGGACCTGATGGTACGCATGGAAGCCCATGCCAAGGCGATGGGCGCCGAGGTGATTTCGGACCACATCGCCTCGCTCGACCTGTCCAAGCGGCCGTTCACGGCGACCTCCGACAGCGGCACGGTCTACACCGCCGACGCGGTGATCCTGGCGACGGGCGCGCAGGCGAAATGGCTCGGCCTGCCGTCCGAGGAGCATTTCAAGGGCTTCGGCGTATCGGCCTGCGCGACCTGCGACGGGTTCTTCTACCGCGGGCAGGAGATCGTGGTGATCGGCGGCGGCAACACGGCCGTCGAAGAGGCGCTGTTCCTGACGAACTTCGCTTCGAAGGTGACGCTCGTCCACCGCCGCGACAGCCTGCGGGCCGAGAAGATCCTTCAGGACCGCCTGTTCAAGAACCCGAAGGTCGAAGTGCTCTGGAACCACACGGTCGAGGAAGTCGTCGGCGCACACGAACCGCGCGGCGTCGAGGGCGTGCGCGTGCGCCATGTCGAGACCGGCGAGGTCTCCGAAATCTCGTGCAAGGGCTTCTTCGTCGCCATCGGCCACGCCCCGGCGTCGGAACTGGTCAAGGACCAGCTCGAACTGCACAATGGCGGCTACGTGAAGGTCGAGCCGGGTTCGACCCGGACGTCGATCCCGGGCGTCTTCGCTGCGGGCGACCTGACCGACCACATCTACCGGCAGGCGGTGACGAGTGCCGGCATGGGCTGCATGGCCGCGCTCGACGCCGAGAAATTCCTCGCAGAGCAGGGGATCGAGGTCGATCTCGCGCCCGAGCAGCCGGTGGTTCAGGTGGCCGAGTAAGCCAGCGGTTATTCCGACGGTTCTTCGGGCGTCTCCGCGGCTGCGTCCGTTCCGGCATCGGCCGAGCTGAGGCCGATCTCGGCGCCGCGGGCCAGCAGCTCGGCGCAGGCGTCGCCCTCGGCCTCGGCCGATTCCTCGCCCGACACGAACACGCCCTCCTCGAACGAGCCGGTCGAGACGCTGCCATCGTCGTAGCAGAGCGTGCCTTCGCCATCGAGCTGGCCGTCGGTGAAGCTGCCTTCGTAGACATGGCCCTCGGGGAAGCGGGCGATGCCCTGCCCGTTGATCGCGTCCGCCGACCACTGGCCGGAATAGGCGAAGCCGGTCGGCACGACGAGCACGCCCTCGCCGTCGCGCAGGTTGTCGGCGAAGGTGCCTTCGTAGACGCGGCCATCGGCATAAGTGGCGATGCCCGCACCCGATCGCGCGCCGTTCTCCCACGCGCCCTCGTAACGGTACGTCACCGTGCGGTCCGCCGCCGGCGCTTCGGCTGCCGTGTCGCCCTCTTCGGTCGCTGCCCCGGCCGTGTCGGCCGGTGCGGCCGCGGCGGTTTCGTACTGGGTCAGCACGCCCTGCCCGTGCTGGCGTGACGCGAGGAACTGGCCCTCGTAGACCGAGCCGTCGGGATATGTGGCGACGCCGAAGCCTTCCATGTCGCCGTTCACCCACGCGCCCTCGTAGGTCGAGCCATCGGCGTATTCGATCCGGCCCTGTCCGTGCGGCACGTCGTTGCGGAACTGGCCCTCGTAGATCGTGCCGTCGGGATAGGTCATCACGCCGCGGCCCTCGATCCGGCCCTCGACCCACTGGCCGGTATATTCGAACCCGTCGGTGCCGCGCAGCGTGCCCTGGCCGTGGCGCTGATCGCCGCGAAACTCGCCTTCGTAGACGTGGCCGTTGGCGTAGCGCACGGTGCCTTCGCCCTCGCGCTCGTTGTTGACCATGGCGCCTTCGTAGACGTCGCCGTTGGGCTGCGTGATCCGGCCCTCTCCGGTGATCCGGTCCTCGGTCCACTGGCCCTCGTAGATCACGCCGTCGGCCGTCTCGAGCCGGCCCTGCCCGTCGCGCAGGCCGCCGCTCAGTTCGCCCTCGTAGACCGCGCCGTCGGGATAGGTGATCGTGCCCTGGCCTTCCTTCAGGCCGTTCACCCACTCGCCCTCGTAGCGGTAGCCGTTCGGGCTCTCCATCACGCCGGTGCCATGATGCAGCGCGTCCTGGAAACCACCCTCGTAGCGCACGCCGTTGGCGTATTCGGCCACGCCCTGTCCGTTGATCCGGCCATCGGCCCATTCGCCTTCGTAGGTCGAGCCGTCGGCGAAGACGATGGTGCCGTAGCCTTCGGGGCGGCCGGCGACGAAGCTGCCGGTATAGACCGAACCGTCGGGGAACACGGCCTCACCCTGGCCCTGGATCTCTCCGTCGACCCATTCGCCGGTGTATTCATAACCCGAGGGCAGCCGGTAGGTGCCGCGCCCGTTCTGGACGCCGTTCCGGAACTCGCCTTCGTAGATGCCGCCATTGTCGTACTGGCGGATATCGACGACGGTCTCGTCGCTCTCCTGGGCCATGGCCGCGCCGGCCAGAAGGGTCAGCGCCGCCAGCGCCGCGATGCTCGTCATGCCTGTCCGCATGGATCTCTCCCAGTCCCTGCCCGGGCCTTTGCCGCCCGCTCTGCCCGCTGCCGACTATGGGCCTACCGCGCCGGCCATGCAACTGCGGCGGCGTCTTGGACCCGGCCGGAAGACGTGCCAAGAGGGGCGCAGGACCGATAACGAGGGCCCGGCCATGGCCGACACATTCCGCCTCAGCCTCGTGCAGGCGAATCCGACCGTCGGCGATCTCGACGGGAATCTCGACGCTGCCCGCACCGCCTGGGCCGAGGCGCGCGACGCAGGCGCCGATTTCGTCGCCTTCCCGGAGATGTTCGCAACCGGCTACCAGCTGCTCGACCTCGTGATGAAGCCCGCCTTCGCCAAGGACACGCAGGCCGCGATCGAACGTCTGGCCGAGGCCTGCGCCGATGGCCCTGCCTTCGGGATTGGCGGCCCGATGTGGACCGATCACGGGCTCGGCGGACCGATGTGGGGCGCGGGCAAGCCGTTCAACGCCTATTACATCTGCCAGGGCGGGAAGGTCGTCGCGACGATCCTGAAGCATCACCTGCCGAACTACGCCGTCTTCGACGAGGTGCGTTACTACCACTCCGCCCCGCCGCAGGGGCCGCTGGCCATCAAGGGCGTCCGGATCGGCTTCCCGATCTGCGAGGACGCCTGGTTCGAGGATGTGTGCGAGACGCTGGCCGAGACCGGGGCCGAGATCCTCGTGATTCCGAACGGCTCGCCCTATCACCGGGGCAAGATGGCGCTGCGCCAGCAGATCGTCGTCTCCCGCGTGGTCGAGACCGGGCTGCCGGCGGCCTACCTGAACCTCCTGGGCGGGCAGGACGACCAGGTCTTCGACGGCGGGTCCTTCGTGCTGAACCCGGGCGGGTCTCTGGCCGTGCAGATGCCGCAGTTCGAACCGGCCATCACCCATGTCGATTTCGACCGCAGCGACGACGGCTGGCGTGCGCGCCCGGGCGAGAAGGCGCCGCTGCCCGACGACTGGGAGGCCGATTACCGCGTCATGGTCCTCGCGTTGCGCGACTACCTGCGCAAGACGGGTTTTTCGAAAGTCGTGCTCGGGCTGTCGGGCGGGATCGATTCCGCGCTTGTCGCCACCATCGCGACCGATGCGGTGGGGCCGGAGAACGTACATTGCGTCATGCTGCCCTCGCGGCACACGTCGCAGACCTCGCTCGACGACGCGACCGATGTGGCGCAACGCCTCGGGGTTCGGCTGGACACCATCCCGATCACGCCCGCGCGCGAGGCGGTGACGGAGAGCCTCGCTCCGCTCTTCGAGGGCACGGAGCCCGGCATCACCGAAGAGAACATCCAGTCGCGCCTGCGCGGCGTCATGCTGATGGCGCTGTCCAACAAGTTCGGCTCGATCCTGCTGACGACCGGCAACAAATCCGAGGTCGCCGTCGGCTACGCGACGATCTACGGCGACATGGCCGGCGGCTACAATCCGATCAAGGATCTCTACAAGACCCGCGTCTTCGAGACCTGCCGCTGGCGCAACCGCACCCACCGGGACTGGATGATGGGCCCCGAGGGCGAGGTGATCCCGCCCCGCGTGATCGACAAGCCGCCCACGGCGGAGCTGCGCGAGAACCAGAAGGACGAGGATTCGCTGCCGCCCTACTCCGATCTCGACGTGATGCTGGAGATGCTGATCGACGAGGAGCGTTCCGTCGCCGAGGTCGTCGCGGCGGGCTACGATCGCGAGTGGGTAAAGAAGGTGGAAAACCTGATTTACATCAGCGAATACAAACGCTTCCAGTCCGCGCCCGGCGCGCGCCTGACCGAGCGTGCCTTCTGGCTCGACCGCCGCTATCCCATCGTGAACCGCTGGCGCGACAACACGCAGGGCTGACGCGGGCGCGCGGTTTTCTGACGGGAACGTGCGAGACGGCGGCCGGGCGGCATGGCCCGATGGGCTGACCACAGGGAGGCCCGCCCATGGCCGCGCCGTTTCTCGACTTCCTGCACGACACGTCGATCTCCGATCTTCCTGACGACACACTCGATCGCGCGCGGCACTGGTGCCTCGATCTTCTCGGTGTCGCGGCGGGCGGAACGTCGACGCGCCTGTCGTCGATCATCCGCGCCCACGCCGTCGCACAATTCGGCGGGACGGCGGCGCGGATACTGTTCGACGGGCGGCGGGTCAGCCCGGCCGGTGCGACGCTCGCGGGTGGTATGACCATCGACGCATTGGACGCCCATGACGGCCACAAGCTGACGAAGGGCCATGTCGGCTGCGGCCTGCTGCCCGCAATGCTGGCGGTGTCCGAGGCCGAGGCGCGCACCGACGACCGGGCATTCCTGACCGCGCTGGTGCTCGGCTACGAGATCGGCACCCGCGCGGGCGTGGCGTTGCACCGGACCGCCGCCGACTACCACACGTCCGGCGCCTGGATCGCGGTCACCGTGGCCGCCATGGCGGCGCAGGTGATGCGTCTGTCGCCAGCGCAGACGCGCGAAGCCATCGGGATCGCGGAGTACCACGGCCCGCGCAGCCAGATGATGCGGTGCATCGACCACCCGACGATGGTCAAAGACGGCTCGGGATGGGGCGCGATGACCGGCGTCTCGGCCGCTTACCTGGCGCGGGACGGGTTCACCGGCGCGCCCGCCGTGACGGTGGAAGGCGCTGACGTCGCCGATCTCTGGGCCGATCTCGGCGCGACCTGGCGCATCCGGGAGCAGTATTTCAAACCGCATCCGGTCTGCCGGTGGGCGCAACCGGCAGTGCAGGCCGTCCTGACGCTGCGCGCCGCGCACGGCCTGACCGCCGCCGAGATCGAGCGGATCGAGATCGCGACCTTCCACGAATCCCGCCGCCTCGCCGTGCGCCGGCCGAAGACGACCGAAGAGGCGCAGTATTCCACCGCCTTCCCGGCCGCCGTCGCGATGGTCCGTGGTCGTGTCGGGCCGGAAGACGTGGCCGACGGCGCGCTGGACGATCCCGAAGTCTCGCGGCTGGCGGACGGGATCGTGATAACCGAGGATGCCGCGTTCAATGCCGCCTTCCCTGCGCGCCGCTTCTCTGCCGTGACACTGGTCCTGCGGGACGGACGCCGGATCGAGTCCGGCCCGACAGAGGCGTCCGGCGATCCGGAGGCGCCTTTTCCGGCGGTCGGGATCCGCGCGAAGTTCCACGACTATGCCGGGCCTGTCCTCGGGCGCCAGCGTGCCACGGCGCTCGAGACGGCGGTCTTCGCTCTTGGCTCGGGGGACGGCCTCGATACGCTTCTCGACCTCGCCACCGGCCCGATCGTTTCGCGCAATTTGACCGAAAACGTGGGCGTTTCCGCAGTCTGAGGCGCACGAATTGGAAACCCGAGCGGGACTAGCTTCGGTGCTGGAGATTCCTCAGTGGACCTTGCGCCATGGCCCGTTTCGGCCCGATCCTCGCTTGTCTTGTCGCCCTCGCCGCGCCGCCCGCGGCGGCCGAATGCCGGCTCGACCCTGCGCTTCTGCGGTTGATCGGGCAGGTCGCGGGACCGGCAACCGGCCCGGGCCGGTTCGACGCCGAAGGCATCGCGCGGGTGCGCGCGGCGCTGTCCCGTCTCGACCCGGCCGAGACCGAGGGGTTTCTGGCCACTCCGGGTGAGGATCGGCTGACCCGCTCGGTCCGCACCGTTCTGGCCGAGGCCTGGAACGTGGCCCGCTCAGGACAGATGCGGAACCCGCGTGATCTGGCCGAACAGCTCGACATCCTTGGCAGCGCGGCCGACCCGGATTGCGGCCTTGCCATGCTGACCCCCACGGGCCAGCCGTCCGGCTTCCTGCCGATCGGTCCCGGCCCGATCGAGGCCAATCCGAACGCGCTCTGGATCGGGATGACGGGCGCGTTCGTCTTCGCGACGCTCATCGCGATCATCGCCGCGGCGCTCATGGGCGCGCGGCGGCTCTGGCGGGTTTTCGGCTCGTGGCGGGCGGGACGGCGAAGCTGCCTCATCCAGGCGCAGCTTCTTTTCGACGCCGAGGACGTGCCCGGAATCGTCACGCTGATCGGACCGGACCGCTGCCTCATTGTACCGCGACAGGGCGCCTTCCCGGACTATCTTCCGCGCCTTGCGGCCGTCGTCCCGCCGCGCCTGTCAGCCGGCGGGCAGGTCGTCGAAGGCCGCATCACGGCGATCGGCAAGACGGAGATCGCGCTCGATTTCGACACTGCGCTCAGCCCGGCGGAGCTTGAGGCGCTGCTGTCGGCATCGGCCATCACGCCGTACCTGTCGACTGCCGTTCAGCCGAAGGCCTCGGTGGCCGGCGCGCGGGCGGGAACGTCGGAAAAGGTCACGCGCCGGGCGGTCCCGGCGCGCGGGGTCAGTGCACGCTGACCGGTGTCATCTCGTTCTGGCGGGCCAGCACGAAAGCCATGTTCCGGTCGCGCACCAGCGCAACCGGCGTCCCGTCCTCGCGCCCGATCGCGTAGACCGAGTCGACGGCTCCGGCCTGTGCCCGGATCTCTTCCGGTAGATCGGCGACAGCGACCTTGCGGATGTAGACGATGGGCCGCGGGCTGTTGGCGGCGTCGTGGGGGGTGTTCATGTCACTTGCCTCCGCGCTTGATCTGGATGGACCGGATGATGCGGTCGGGCTCGGCCCGGCGCAGATCGACGTGCAAAAGCCCGTGTTCCATGGTCGCACCGGCCACCTCGACCCCATCGGCCAGCACGAAGCTGCGCTGGAACTGGCGGGCGGCGATGCCGCGGTGGAGGAACACCCGGCCGTTATCCTCTTCGGACTGGCGTCCCCGGATCACAAGCTGGCGGTCTTCCAGCGTGATCGACAAGTCATCCTCGGCGAACCCCGCGACGGCCAGTGTGATGCGGAAGGCATTCTCGCCAACGGCTTCGATGTTGTAGGGGGGATAGCCCTCGTTCCCGGATTTGGCGGTTCGCTCGACCAGGCGTTCGAGCTGGTCGAATCCCAGAAGGAACGGGTGCGACCCAAGGGTCAGTTTCGTCATTCGGCACATCCTCATCGACAAGCGATCTGCAGCGGAACGCCCCTTTGCGGCGACGGTCCACAGAAGATATGGGCGCGCCGCGCTGCACTCGCAAGACTTTGCGGTGCGGGCAGAATGGCAGTATCCTGACCGCCCAGACGGAGATCCGGGTCCAAGGACGCGCAGATGAACGCACCCAAACCGCCGGCCGAGATGACGCACGAGGAAGTGCTTCGGGTGAAGCTCGAAGTCCTCCGGCGCGAGCATCGCGATCTCGACGACGCAATTCATGCGCTGGCCGAGCGACCGCACGATGCGCTCACCATCCGTCGGCTCAAAAAGCAGAAGCTGATGCTGAAGGACCAGATCGCCCGGATCGAGGACGAGCTGACCCCCGACATCATTGCGTAGCCCGATGCCGCGGCTATAGTGCCGGCTCTTTCAGCGCGGGGGCAGTCATGGCCGAGGTCGGGATCATCATGGGCAGCCAGTCGGACTGGCCGACGATGAAGGCCGCGGCCGAAATCCTCGACGCGCTCGGTGTGGACTACGAGACCCGTATCGTTTCGGCCCACCGCACACCCGACCGGCTGTGGACCTACGCGAAAGAGGCCGAGGGCCGCGGCATCCGGGTCATCGTGGCCGGTGCCGGTGGTGCCGCGCATCTACCAGGCATGGTCGCCTCCAAGACGCAGCTTCCGGTCATCGGCGTTCCGGTCCAGACGAAGGCGCTCGGCGGGGTCGACTCGCTCTATTCCATCGTCCAGATGCCGCGCGGCTACCCGGTCGCCACGATGGCGATCGGCGGGGCTGCGAATGCCGGGCTGATGGCGGCCCAGATCCTCGCGCTGTCGAACACTGCGCTGTCGGGGCGGCTCGCCGAATGGCGCGCGGCGCTGTCGGGGTCGATCCCGGAGACGCCCGAGGATGACTGAGCCGCTCGCCCCCGGCAGCACGATCGGCATTCTCGGCGGCGGCCAGCTTGGCCGGATGCTGGCGATGGCCGCGGCGCGTCTGGGCTATCGCTGCCACATCTACGAACCCGGCGCGGCGCCCGCGGCCGATGTCGCGGCCGGCTGGACACAGGCACCCTACGACGATGTCGAGGCGCTGACATCCTTCGCGCGGGCCTGCGATCTCGTGACGTTCGAGTTCGAGAACATTCCCGCGGCTGCGCTGGAACGGCTGACGTCGCTCGTGCCGCTGTTCCCGGATAGACGGGCGCTCGAGGTCAGCCAGGATCGGCTGACCGAAAAGCGCTTCCTCCGCGATATCGGTCTGGCCACGGCGCCCTTCGGCGCGGTCGACGGGCCGGAGTCGCTTGGCCACGCCCTGTCCGAGACGGGGATGCCCGCGATCCTGAAAACCCGCCGCTTCGGTTATGACGGCAAGGGGCAGGCGCGCATCGCCGACATGAACGAGGCGAAGACGGCGCTCGCCACCTTCGGCGGCGCGCCCGCCATCGCGGAAGGCGTCGTGCCTTTCTCGATCGAGATTTCCGTCATCGCGGCGCGCGGCCGGGACGGCAGCGTCTCCGCCTACGACCCGGGCGAAAACGTGCACGAGGACGGTATCCTGTCGACCACGACCGTGCCGGCCCGCATCCCGCCCGGTCTGAAGACCGACGCCGTCCTCATCGCGTCGCGCATCCTGAACGCGCTCGATTACGTCGGTGTTCTGGGCGTCGAGCTGTTCGTCACCGCGGACGGCCTCGTCGTGAACGAGATCGCCCCGCGCGTGCACAATTCCGGCCACTGGACGCAGGCGGGCTGCGCCGTCGACCAGTTCGAGCAGCACATCCGCGCCATCGCGGGCTGGCCGCTCGGCGACGGATCGCGCCATGCCGACGTGCGGATGGAAAACCTGATCGGCGACGATGTGCACCGCGCCGTCGCGCTCGCCGCCGAGCCCGGCGTGCAGGTCCATCTCTACGGCAAGGGCGAGGTCCGGGCGGGCCGCAAGATGGGCCATGTAAACCGCGTCATGCGTTAGCCGACGGCCGGCGAAGTAGCTGCTGCACCGCCTCGGGATATGTCAGCTCTGGCGCGAATTTTCCCGTCCTGAGAAACGACAGCACCTGCGCGATCACCAGCGGGTTCATCATCATCCACGTATGGCTGACCGGCAGGACGATGTGATCTGCCATTCCGTCGAGCCGGGTCGAGGCGACCGAAACCTTGCCGTCGTTCGGGCCGTCGATCATCGCCGACAGAAGCGGGTTGAGCGAAACGTTCCCGGCCACCACGCCGAATTCGCAGGCCGGCGAGCCCAATCGCGTCACCAGACTTTCGGCGTCAGTGCCAAGCTGCTGGCCCGCAGGTCCGTGGAGCCAGGTGAAGGGTTTGAGCTCCTTCAGCGCGTCGACGACTTCTGACCCCGAATTGGGCGGGCCGAGCATCACGACGCGGCCGAGCCGCTCGGGCCGGTGGTGCATCAGGTAGGCCCGCACGAGAATCCCCCCGAGCGAGTGGGTGACGAAATGCACCTTCCGGTCATCGGACATCTCGAGACAGGCGCCGATCACGTCGTTCGCGAGATCCTCGATCGTGGCGCTGGTGGACGGATAGTCCCGGTTGAGCACGTCGAAGCCCTGCCCGCGCAGTGCCACCGCCATCGGTTCCATCGAGGCGGCGCTGCGGGAGAGCCCGTGAAGCAGGATGACCATGTCTTCGGTGGCATTGACCATGTGCCCCATCTGGGACCAGCGGGGGTGCTTCGCCAAGTCTTGAATTCCGCACCTGCGCCCATCAGGCTTCGCGCATGACACGCCCCCGCCTCGCCGTTCGCGGCCTTCTCCTGCTCGACGACCGGCTGCTTCTGGTAAATGCGTGGCCGGGATCGGCGAAATCCGATCTCTGGTGCGCGCCCGGCGGCGGCGTCGAGGCCGGGACCTCTCTGCCGGACAATCTCGTGCGCGAATTCCATGAGGAAACCGGGCTGACCGTGGCGGTCGGCGCCCCGTGCCTCGTCAACGAATTCCACGATCCCGGCGGCACCTTTCACCAGGTCGACGTGTATTTCCACGTCACCCATGTCGCGGGGCGGCTGTCGGACGACTGGCGCGACCCCGAGGGCGTGGTGACGGAACGCCGGCTGGTGACGCGGGCGGAACTCGCGACACTGCGCGTGAAGCCGGACACGGTGGCCGAGGCCGCCTGGGACGGCGGGCTGATCTACGATCCACTCGAGCCGATCCTGCGCTGAGCAAGGCCGAACGCGATTCCACCGAGGATGAGAACGGCCGCGACGACGATCCGGAGGCTCACCGTCTCGCCCAGGAGCAGGACGCCGCCCGCCACCGCGATCAGCGGCGCCGAAAGCTGGACCAGCGCGGCGGTCGACGAGGTGATCTGGCGCAGGATGACGTACCAAAGCGCGTAACCCATGCCGGATGTCACCGCGCCGGACAGGATGGCGAGCGCGTAGCCCGGTGCGGACGGCGGTGCGGCGTCGGGTGCGACCGGCAGCGCGAGAACCGGAAGCCAGACCATCGGGACCGCGATCAGGAAGCTCGCCGCCGTTTCCGCCAGCGGATCCTTCGCCCGGCGGCCGAGCACGGAGTAGGCGCCCCATCCCATCGCGGCGAGGATCATCGCCACGACGCCGATCGCTGTCCCGCCGGTGCCGGGCCGGAGGCAGAGCAGCGCCAGCCCGCCAAGTGCCAGCGCTGCCCCGATGTAGCGTCGGGGCGGGATCGTCTCGCCCATCGCGATGGCCGCCGCGAACATCGTGACCTGGACTCCGCCGAACAGGATCAACGCGCCGAGCCCGGCGTCGAGATGAACGTAAGCCGTTGAAAAGCCGAGCAGATAGAGAGACAGACCGGCCGCTGTCAGAAGCCGGCCGGGCGCGGGGATGCGCGGCCGCCGCCCGGACAGGAGCACCAGCACCGAGAGCATCGCGGCACCCGACAGGACCCGGATCACGGCGAAGCCCGGCGCGCTGATGAAGCCGCCATCGACGGCAGCCCGGTTCAGGAGCGAATTGGCCGCGAAGGCGGTCATCGTCACCGCGATCAGCAGCCCCAGGCGCAGGCCGGTCATGCAAGAAGCCTTGCGGACAGGACGGCGTCGGCATGGGCGACACGCCCGCCGACAATGGTGCCGTGAACGCGGGTGAAGTCGGGATCGACGAGGACCAGATCGGCCCGCAGGCCCGGTGCGATCCGCCCCCGGTCGGACAGCCCGAGCACCCGCGCCGGGCCCTCGGAGACGAGCGCCCAGGCACGGTCGGCCGGCCAACCGGCGGCCGACAGGCGGCGCATGGCGGCCAGGCACGACGGGTAATGATAGTCAGAGGCAAGCGCATCGACGGCATCGAGCGCCAGCGCCTCGGCGACCGAGAAGCCGCCACGCTTGTGGCTCGCCCCGCGCACGAGGTTCGGCGCACCGACGACGACCGGATCGCCGGCCGCACGAGCCGCCGTCGCGGTCTCAGCCGACAGCGGGAACTCCGCCACGCTTGCCCCCATGTCGCGGAACGCGGCCCGCGCCTCGGGGGTCGGGTCGTCATGGCTGCCGACGATGGCCCCGGCCGTGACCAGACGAGCCACGAGCCCCGGCAGCGCCGCCATCGCTGCGTCCATTCCGCTGTGAAGCGCATTGAGAAGCCCCAGATGCGCCTCGGGCGAGCGCCCCGCTTTCAGCGCCTGCCCTTCAAGCCGCCGGAGCGGTTTATCGCTCGCCAGCACGTGATGCGGCAGGTGATCGTTCAGGGTGACGAAGCCGATCCGGTGGCGGGCGACCAGCGCCTCGATCTCCGGGTAGTCGTCGACCATCCCGATCTCGATCCGCAATTGCAGCCGCAGGTCGACGGTCGCGGGATAGGCGTCGAGCGCGGTTGCTATCCGGCGAGCGAATTCCGGGCCGCGCATCCCGCCTTCCCAGGACCAGTATTGCGACAGGACGGCCGTGGTGATGCCGTTGGCCAGAAGCTCGGCCTCGGTGTGGCCCAGTCCCTCGGCCGGGTCGGTCGCTGCACCGCGTCGTGGCGCGAGGTGCCGCTCGAACCCGTCGCCGTGGACGTCGACGATACCCGGCATCACGCGCAGATCCACAACGTCGATCCGCCGCCCGCCCGGGTCGTCGGCCACGATCCGACCGCCGGCGAGATGGACCGGGCCGTCGGGGCCATGAAGCGTGAGCGGGGCGGGTTCGGTCAGCATGGCGGCACCATGGCGCAGCTCGGTCATGGGCGGAAGGACGTGGTTAAGGAAATCTTAGGTCCTTCCGGCGAATATCGGTGCGCTTCCCCCCAGGAGATTGCCCATGACGACCGTCGCCCGCCAGCGCGGCCCGACCGAGCTGTGCATCCGCGTGACCGATGAAACGCTCGGCATCCTCGACGAGATCAGGCGCCTGTCCGGCCTCGCCACGAATGCCGAGGTCATCCGCGCCGCGCTCGGCCTGCTCCACCACCTCGAACTGCGCCGGGCGCAGGGCTACCGGGTTCTGCTTGGCAGCGCCGGCGGGCAGATCGCGCGCGAGCTGTCGTTCGGTGCGCGTCCATGACCCGCCTGCCGTTGCCTGACCGGCCCGCCTGTCCGCCGGTGCTCAACCGCGAACGGGCCGAGGCGATCCCGGACCGCGCGCTGGAGGTGATCGAGGCCGGCACGCGGGTCCGCGACGCCCGCTTCCGCCGCGGCTTCGCCATCGCGCTTCTCATCCTGTTCTCCGTCGTCATTCTCGCGCTGCTCGCGCTGCTCTTCGCCGCAAATCTCGCGGTACTCAGCGGCTCCGACCCGGCGATCAGCGGAGCGCTGCTCGAGGCGGCGAAAGATGGCATCCCCATAGCCCTTTCGGCGGTCACCGGTGTATTCGGAACCGCTGTCGGCTTCTATTTCGGGGCGGAAAGCGGTGAGTAGCTCAGCCCCCGGCAGGCTTCGGGATAAGGTCCCAGGACAATGTGATGCGCGGCCGGTTGCCGTGGTAGGGCGAGACCATGTGAACCGTCTGGCCGGGGAAGATCATCATCGTACCGGGCGTCAGCTCGGGCGCGCCGGCGCGGCTCATGATCCCCATCTGCTCGGGGCAGCACCCCTTCACGCGGGGATCGACAAAGCGGAAGGCCCCGTTCAGCCGACCGCCGTCTTCCCCCGGATCGAGCATGTACAGAACGCTCGCCACCACGCCCGGATGGCAATGCGGCTGCGCCCAGTCGCCGGACTGGTAGACCGTGGCCCAGGCATTCCGCACGACCATATCGGCGCGCTTCAGGGTCACGCCGGCCATGGCCAGGGCGCGGGCGTTGATCCGGTCGGTCGCCGCATGGCCCCACCGGTCGAGGCCCATCAGCTTCGCCGTTCCGATCCCCATTTCCTGCTCGTAGCGCAGGACGTTCTCGTTCTCCGCATTCCGGGCGAGGATCAGCTCGGCCAGTTCGGCGGCGTAGCTGTCGTGGTCGGGAAAGCGGGTGACCCAGACCGTCGGGTCGAAGATCGAGATCACCGTGTGATCGGCCGGCCAGTCGGCCCGCGGCCAGTAGCTCCCGATCCGTTCGGCATCCGTGCGGATGCCGGCAATCGGTTTGTCGAGCGCATCAAGATCCGCCATCGGTCCCCCCGGTACGATCAGCGTCACGGGCATCATGCCCCAAAAGGGGCAAATCGCAAAACCTTCGAGGACAGCTTTCGGAAGTGGTGCCTAGTCCCGCACCCCGGCCTGCCCCACCGGCACCGGCCGGTCGGCGAAATACCGGGCCAGCGCGGCGCGTTCGTCCGCGGACAGCGCCCGGGAATACCAGGTCATCGGGCTGACCGCGTCTCCGTCGCCGCGCGTCGGGTCGGCGAAATCGTTGAGACGGCTCCGGAGGTAGATTGCCGCCTGTCCGTCAAGGCGCGGGATCATGCCCATCCCGTCAGTCACCGAGGGACCGTGGCAGGACAGGCAGGCCGGGACGCCGGCATCCGGCAGGCCCTCGTTCGCGATCTGCTCGGCCCGGGCGGTATCCGTGGCCTCGTCCGGCGCGGCGGCGTCGGTCGGCTCGACCGGATGCGATCCGATCCAGCGTGCAAGGTCGGCCAGCGCGGCGTCGTCGGGAATGTGCTGCGCGGCGCCCTGCATCTGGGGCGAGGGGCGCAGACCGTTGCGGTAGAGCTCGAGCTGCCAGAGCAGGTATTCCGGCGTCTGCAGCGTCAGGTTCGGCGCGATGCCGTCATTACCGCCGGCAAGATTATCGCCGTGGCAGGACGTACAGTAGGCCGACGCCGCATCGTCGAGAAGATTGCCCGGATCGGTCCCGCCGACCGGGTCCGGCGTAAGCGGGTCATCGGCATCGAGGCTGGCCAGATAGGCCGCGACATCGGCGCGGTCCTGTTCCGTCATGCGCGCGGCGAAGCGGTGCATCGGGTTCCAGCCTTCCGCGGCGATCGGATCGGAGACCGCGAAACTGTCCAGCCGCGCCCGCAGAAACCGCGCGTTCTGTCCGGCGATGGGCGGGACAGGCGGATAGGCTGTCCGTGCATTCTCCGCATGGCAGCGACCGCAGGCGGGAACGGCGGCGTCGGGAAGGCCTATGCGCGCGATCCGGCGACCGGCCGAGGCGTCGCCGGTATCGGCTGGCTCGGCCGCGCGCGGCTCCATCCGCCCGAAGCGCCGGCCGAGCGCGTCCATCTGGCGGTCCGACAGGCTGGTCGCGACCACGGCCATGATCCCGCTTTGCCGCGTGCCGTCGGCATAGTCGTGCAACCGCTCGGCGATGGCGTCGGGCGACAGCAGCGCGATGTTCGGCGCCCGTCCCCTGGTCGGCGCGCCGGATCCGTCCGCGCCGTGGCAGCGGATACAGGTCGACTCGGGCTGGCCCGACAGGCCGATGGGCCGCCAGCCGGTCGAAGGCGCGGCCAGCAGGTATTCGTCCTCGGGCCGAGGCTGGACGTGGATGGCGTAGTCCGTGACATCACCCGTTTCGCCCCAGGCGATCCCACCATCGGCGGCGGCGTCCTGCGGCGGGGCGCTGCCATAGACCGCTTCGGCGAAGGCGTCGGGCGACATGTCCGGCAACTGGCGCAGGAACGCCACGACCGACCAGATCTCCCCGTAGTTGCCGTCGGCAGGCCAGGCCGCCATGCCGGAGAAGCGGACACCGTCGCGCAGGATGACGAACAGCTCCCGGTCGTCGAACTGGTCGACCACGCGGGCGAGGTTCTGCGGCGCGGGGCGCATGCCCGCGGCCTGTGGCCCCTGCCCGATCCCCGGCCCGCCATGGCACGAGGCACAGACATTCGCATAGTGCTGCCCGCCGAGCGCGATGAGACCGGGATCCGACAGGTCCGGCGGATCGGGGGCGTCATGCGCGGCGCGGCGCACCGAGGCGCCGAAGACGGAATGAAGCGCGACGCGGGTCAGCGCGGAATGGGGCTCGCGGGCCGACGTCGTGACGACGCCCGAGACGACGACCGCCGCGACCCCGGCCGCACCGAGAAAGACGATCACCAGAATCGATATGACAAGCCGCATGCGCTGGTCCCCGTGCTGCCGCAAACGACGAGTCAAACGCGTGGGCTCTCTGGCCGGTTCCCGGCCCGGGCGCGGCACCCTGCCGCAACGGAAAAGGGGCCGCCTCTCGGCAGCCCCTTCCCCGGATGGTCCGATGTTCTCGGATTACATCATGCCGCCCATGCCGCCCATGTCGGGCATGCCGGCGCCGGCATCGTCTTTCTTCGGCTTGTCGGCCACCATCGCCTCGGTGGTGATGAGCAGGCCGGCAACCGAGGCCGCATCCTCGAGCGCGGTGCGAACGACCTTCGCAGGGTCGATCACGCCGAACTTGAACATGTCGCCATATTCCTCGGTCTGTGCGTTGAAGCCGAACTTGAGGTCGGTCGATTCACGGACCTTGCCGGCCACGACCGAGCCGTCAACGCCCGAGTTCTCGGCGATCTGGCGCAGCGGAGCTTCGAGCGCGCGGCGGACGATGGCGATACCGGCGTTCTGATCAGCGTTCTCGCCCGAGACGCCCTCAAGCGCCTTCGCACCCTGAACCAGCGCGACGCCGCCGCCGACCACGATGCCTTCCTGAACGGCGGCACGGGTGGCGTTGAGCGCGTCATCGACGCGGTCCTTGCGCTCTTTCACTTCGACCTCGGTCATGCCGCCGACGCGGATGACGGCGACGCCACCGGCGAGCTTGGCGACCCGCTCCTGCAGCTTCTCACGGTCGTAGTCCGAGGTGGTTTCCTCGATCTGCTGACGGATCTGGGCGACGCGCGCCTCGATTTCCGACTTCTCGCCATGGCCGTCGACGATGGTGGTCTCGTCCTTCGTGATCGTGACGCGCTTGGCGGTGCCGAGCATGTCCATGGTCACGTTCTCGAGCTTCATGCCGAGATCTTCCGAGATCACCTGGCCGCCGGTCAGGATCGCGATGTCCTGCAGCATGGCCTTGCGGCGGTCGCCGAAGCCCGGTGCCTTGACGGCGGCGATCTTCAGGCCGCCGCGCAGCTTGTTCACGACGAGCGTGGCAAGGGCTTCGCCCTCGACATCCTCGGCGATGATCAGCAGCGGCTTCTGCGACTGGATGACCGACTCGAGCAGCGGGACCATCGGCTGCAGCGAAGAAAGCTTCTTCTCGTGCAGCAGGATCATGCAGTCATCGAGCTCGGCGACCATTTTGTCGGGGTTGGTGACGAAGTAGGGCGACAGGTAGCCGCGATCAAACTGCATCCCCTCGACCACTTCGGTCTCGGTCTCGAGGCCCTTGTTCTCCTCGACGGTGATGACGCCGTCATTGCCGACCTTCTGCATCGCGTCGGCGATCTGGCGGCCGATCTCGACCTCGCCGTTCGCGGAGATGGTGCCGACCTGGGCGACTTCGGCCGAGTCGGACACGTCGCGCGCCTGGCTCTTGATGTGCTCGATGACCTTGGCGACGGCCAGATCGATGCCGCGCTTGAGGTCCATCGGGTTCATGCCGGCCGCAACCGACTTCATGCCCTCGGTGACGATCGCCTGGGCGAGAACCGTGGCGGTCGTGGTGCCGTCGCCGGCTTCGTCATTGGTGCGGCTGGCCACTTCCTTGACCATCTGCGCGCCCATGTTCTCGAACTTGTCCTCAAGCTCGATTTCCTTCGCGACCGTCACACCGTCCTTGGTGATGCGCGGGGCGCCGAAGGATTTCTCGATCACCACGTTGCGGCCCTTGGGGCCGAGGGTGACCTTGACAGCGTTCGCCAGCGTGTTGACGCCTTTCAGCATCTTGTTGCGGGCGTCGGTGTCGAAACGTACGTCTTTCGCCATCGTCGATAGCTCCGTTCTTCAGGTTGTTCGCGGTTACGGGATCGGTAGGGCTCAGGCGGCCTTGGCGGCCTTCTTGTCCTCGATGATCCCGAGGATGTCGGATTCCTTCATGATCAGCAGCTCTTCGCCGTCGATCGTGACCTCGGTCCCGGACCACTTGCCGAACAGGATCCGATCGCCCGGCTTCACGCCCATCTCGATGAGTTCGCCGGAATCCTTCCGCGCGCCCTCGCCGCAGGCGATCACTTCGCCCTCGGACGGCTTTTCCTTGGCGCTGTCGGGGATGATCAGACCGCCCTTGGTCTTCTCGTCGGATTCGACGCGGCGCACGAGCACCCGGTCATGCAGCGGTTTGAATGCCATTTCTCGAACACTCCTCAAGGTTCGTTGTTCCTCCGGTTAGCACTCGTCATCGGTGAGTGCTAACGGGCCGGATTTAGGGAAGGCTCACGATCGTGTCAACGGGCATCGGGGTCGAAAATCACTTCAGTTTTGCGTCGCCAGTCGCAGTCCGCTTCGATAGCGTCGATCTGACATAAGCGGGGGGACAGCACATGGCACCAGCGATCATCGGGACAGGCTTTGGCCGCACCGGCACGGACTCGATGCGCGAGGCGCTCGAGATCCTCGGCTTCGGACCCTGCCATCACATGCGATCGCTTCTGGATGACGAGGCGCACAAGGCCGCCTGGCGACGGATGAAGGTGGCGCGTGACCGGGGCAAGCCAGGGCCGGACTGGTCGGAACTGCTCGGCGGCTTCGGTGCCTGCGTCGACTGGCCCTCCGCCGCCTACTGGCCGGAGCTGATCGAGGTCTATCCGGACGCGAAGGTCCTGCTGACGTGGCGCAGTCCCGAAAGCTGGTGGGAGAGCTTCGAAAAGACCATCCTGCCGTTCGTCCGTCAGGGTGCGGAGGATCCCGACCCGGAGCCCGGCAGCGACCTACTGTCCTCGTGGGTGTTCAACGCAGGCCTCGATCGCGAGAGCTGCATCGCGGCCTACGAGGCGAATGTCGCAAAGGTCCTGTCGACCGTCCCCGAGGACCGTCTGCTTGTGCACAAGATCGGTGACGGATGGGAGCCGCTTTGCGCCTTTCTTGGCGTCCCGATCCCCGACCGCCCCTATCCGCGGACCAACTCTGCGGCGTCCTTCGCGGAAGAGGTGAGCCGCAGAGAAGCCGGCAGCGCTTCGGGGTCGTGACAAGCCCAACGCGCCCCGGTAAGAGGGCCGCGATTTACGGGACACCAGGGACATCCACACATGACAACCCTCGTTTTCGGGCACAAGTCGCCCGACACCGACTCGACCGGCTCCGCCATCGTCTGGGCGTGGTACATGAACGAGATCCTCGACGAGAAGGCCGAGGCCGTTCTGCTTGGCGAGCCGAACACCGAAGCCGCCTTCATGCTGCGGAAGTGGAACCTGCAGAAGCCGCGGATCCTGGATGCGCTGGCCGAAGGACAGAAGGTTGTCATCGTCGACACCAACAACCCGGCCGAGCTGCCCGCCGGGATCAACGACGCCGATATCCGCGCGATCTACGACCACCACAAGCTGACCGGCGGGCTTCAGACGAAGGGGCCGATCAACATCACCGTCCGTCCGCTCGCCTGCACCGCGACGATCCTGCACGACGAGATGGCCCCGGGCACCGAGATGCCCGAGGGGATCAAGGGCGCGATCCTGTCCTGCATCCTGTCGGACACGCTGGAATTCCGCTCGCCCACCACGACCGACCGGGACCGCTTCCTCGCCGAGGCGCTGGCCGAGGACCTCAAGGTCGAGATCCCGTCCTATGCCGCCGAGCTGTTCGCGGCGAAGTCCGACGTGTCCGAGTTCTCGGATGCCGAGCTTCTGCGGATGGATTCAAAGGAATACGAGGTCGGCGGCAAGTCGTTCCGCGTGAGCGTGCTCGAAACGACCTCGCCCGAGACGGTGCTCGCCCGCAAGGACAGCCTCGTGAAGTCGATGGAAACCGTCGCGGCCGAGGACAAGGTCGACCAGGTGCTTCTGTTCGTCGTCGATATCCTGCGCGAAGAAGCCACCCTGCTGGTTCCGAACGATCTGGTGAAGACGCTGGCCGAAAAGAGCTTCGCGACGCTTGTCGGCGACGGCGACACGGTGGTCCTGCCCGGCGTCGTCAGCCGGAAGAAGCAGATCATCCCGAACCTGACGCTGTGACATGGGGCCGGAGGAGGACCCCTTCCGGCACCACCCGGCGCTGAGGGATCTCATCGCCGACCCGACGGCCTCGCGCTTCCGCGACATCAATTTCGCGGAGGTGCGGGAGAACCTGCGGGCAAGGGATCTGAGCGATGCCTGGATCCTGCCCGACGATATCCGCGAGGCCGGCCGCCGCGCCTGCCTTTCGGCGCACCCCGAGGGCGAAGATCTCTGGGTCTTCGGCTACGGCTCGCTCATGTGGGACCCGGCGATCCTGTTCACCGAAC
Source organism: Rhodobacterales bacterium HKCCE3408 (assembly GCA_015689705.1). GTDB lineage: Bacteria > Pseudomonadota > Alphaproteobacteria > Rhodobacterales > Rhodobacteraceae > HKCCE3408. The sequence continues at coordinate 491,597 of WVSN01000001.1, read as the reverse complement.
TGCGCCGCGCCCGCGTTCCCGGCCATGCCCGGCGCTTCATCCTGCGCGACATCCACGGCGGCCGCGGCACGCCCGAGACGCCGGGGCTGATGGTCGCGCTCGATGCCGTGCCCGGCGCGGTCTGCGACGGCCTCGCCTTCCGCATCGCCGCCGCCGATATCGAGAACGAGACCCGCCAGCTCTGGGCGCGCGAGCGCATCGGGCCGGCCTATCTCGAGACCTTCGTCACCGCCGAGACGGCGCACGGTCCGATCCGCGCGCTGACCTTCGTGGCCGACCACAGGGCCGAGCTGATCGACGCCGAAATCGGCTTCGAGGACCAGGTGCGCTGCGCCGCGACCGGGACCGGTACGCTTGGCACCAGCCTCGATTACCTGCGCAACATCGCCCGGCATTTCGCCGCCCTGCGCATCCCGGACGCCGAGACCGAGTGCCTGCTCGAGGCTGCGGAACGGTACGCCGCGGGCTGACCGGCCCGTCTTTTTGCGGCCCGACGGGTGGATTCCCGGGGCGAATGGTGGTTTTCTTGGGACATCCAAGGTCCGAGCCACCCGTGCCCCAGACCGCGCGGCCTCGGCAAATTCACCTCCACCATCACAGGACAGATACCATGACGAAAGCCGCAGCTGCTGGCGATCAGCTCCACGTGCATTACACCGGCAAGCTCGAGGACGGGACCGTCTTCGACACGTCCGAGGGTCGCGACCCGCTTGTCTTCACCGCCGGCGAAGGCCAGATCATCCCCGGCCTCGACGACGCCCTCATCGGGATGGAAGTCGGCCAGAGCAAGCAGGTCACCGTTCCGCCCGAGTCGGCCTATGGCGAACATCACGCCGACCGCGTCCAGCAGGTCCCGCGCGACTCCATCCCCGACCACATCCCGACCGATCCGGGCACGCAACTTCAGATGCAGACCCCGGATGGCCAGGCGATCCCGGTGACCGTCGCGAAGGCGACCGACACCCATATCGAGCTGGACGCGAACCACCCGCTCGCGGGGAAGACGCTTCAGTTCGACGTCACGCTGGTCGAGATCGGCTGACGTTACGGCGGGCCGCCGCCCAGGCGGCCCGTTTCCACATGCGCATGTCATATCCGGCGTGCTACGATTTCCCTCGATATCGACCAGGAGGGAAGTCCCATGCCGTTCATGCTCAACCGCCGCGCCTTTCTCGCCTCGACGGCGGGCTTCATCGCACTGCACCCTTTCTCGGCCCGCGCCCAGGCCAACCAGGCGCATCTGCGCATCATGGAGACCACCGATCTCCATGTGCACGTCTTCCCCTATGACTATTATGCAGACCGCGAGGTCGACACGGTCGGTCTCGCCCGTACCTCCGCGCTGATCGACCAGGTCCGCGCCGAGAGCACGAACTCAATGCTCATCGACAACGGCGACTTCCTGCAGGGCAACCCGATGGGCGATTACATCGCCTACGAACGCGGCATGGCCGAAGGCGACATGCACCCCGTGATCGCTGCGATGAACACGCTCGGCTACGACGCGGGCACCATCGGCAACCACGAATTCAACTACGGCCTCAGCTTCCTGATGAACTCCATGGCCGGGGCCAACTTCCCCGTCACGCTGGCCAACGTGGCGCGCGAGATGGGGGCGTCGCCGCGCGAGGACCAGACGCTGTTCCAGCCCTACGTGATTCTCGACCGAGAGATCACCGACGGCGCGGGCGAGACCCATCCGATCCGGATCGGCCTGATCGGCTTCGTCCCGCCGCAGATCATGAACTGGGACCGCGGCCACCTCGAAGGCAACGTACAGGCGCGCGACATCGTCGACACCGCCGCCGCCTACATCCCGCAGATGAAGGAAGAGGGCGCCGAGATCATCATTGCGCTCAGCCATTCCGGCATCGGCGCGGCGGATCATTCCGACGGGATGGAGAACGCTTCCGTTCCGCTCGCCGGGCTCGACGGGATCGACGCGATCCTGACCGGTCACCACCACCGCGTCTTCCCGGGCCCCGATTACGAGGGCACCGCGGGGGTCGATGCCGCGACCGGAACGATCATGGGCAAGCCCGCGGCGATGGGCGGCTTCTGGGGCTCGCATATGGGCCTCGTCGATCTCATGCTCGAGCGCGACGGGAACACCTGGCGCATCGCCTCTCATATCTCCGAGGCGCGGCCGATCTATCTGCGGAACGAGGACCGGTCGATTTCGCCCACGGTCGAGAGCGTCGAGAGCGTTCTGGCGGCCGCACAGACCGAACACGACGCGACGCTCGCCTATGTCCGCCGCGCCGTCGGCCAGACCGACGCGCCGCTCCACAGCTACTTCGCGCTGGTGGCCGACGACCCGTCGGTCCAGATCGTGTCGAACGCGCAGACCTGGTACATCGCCCAGATGATGCAGGGCACCGAGCACGAGGACCTGCCGATCCTGTCGGCCGCAGCGCCCTTCAAGGCCGGCGGCCGCGGCGGCCCGGACTACTATACCGACGTGCCCACGGGCGATATCGCGATCAAGAACGTCGCCGACCTCTACCTCTATCCGAACACCGTCCGCGCGGTCCGGATCACCGGGGCGGATGTGCGCGAATGGCTCGAGCGCTCGGCCGGCATGTTCAACCAGATCACGCCGGGCCAGGCCGACCAGGTGCTCCTCAACCCCGATTTCCCGTCCTACAATTTCGACGTGATTGACGGCGTGACCTACGAAATCGACCTGTCGCAGCCCTCGCGCTACAACAATGACGGCGAGGTCGTGGCCCCGGATGCGCACCGGATCGTCAACCTGATGTACGACGGCGCGCCGATCGACGATGCGGCCGAATTCATCGTGGCGACGAACAACTACCGCGCCGGCGGCGGTGGCCACTTCCCGGGCGCTTCGCCCGAGACCACTATCTTCGAAGCGCCGGACACCAACCGCGACGTGATCGTCCGCTACATCGTCGACCAGGGCACGATCAGCCCCTCCGCCGACGCCAACTGGACCTTCGCGCCGCTGCCGGGAACGACCGTGCTCTTCGACACCGGCCCGGCCGGCGCGGCCTATGCCGACAGCGTCGCGGGCGTCTCGATCGAACCGGCGGGTGAGGGGCCGGACGGCTTCGCCCGGTTCCGCATCACGCTCTGACACGCGCGTCCCGCGATCCCTACGGGGGGTCGCGGGACCTTCGGCCCTTACCGGAGACTGTCATGCCGATGCCCTGGACGTACCGTCATGCGACGCGGGAATGGCGCGCGTTTCTCGATGACGTGAAAGAGCGGATGTCGCTTGAGTCCGACAACATGGCCTATACCGCAGTCGATGGCGTCCTGCGGACGTTCCGCCGGCGGCTGACGGTGGAACAGGGCCTCGCCTTCGCGTCGGTCCTCCCCGCCGTCTTGCGCGCGATCTTCGTGGCCGACTGGGACGTTCGCCTGCCGCCCCTGCCCTTCACGGACCGCGACAGCCTGACCGCCGAGGTCCAGAGCCTGCGCCGGAACCACAACCAGACCCCGGACAACGCGATCGAGGCGACGGCATGGGCTGTCCGTCGCTGCACGAATGCCCGCGACTTCGATCGGGTGCTGAAGACCCTGCCGGCCGCGGCGGCCGAATACTGGCGTGTCGAGACCAGCGACCCTTCCGAGCTTCACCAGCGGATCGTCTGATCGGGCACGAACGACCGCCGATGAACCCAAAGACCTCGTAACGATGGCGACGGGGCTGGCCCCCCTGCCCGCCCCGCGCTAGGCAGAGCGGGCCGAGCAGGAGGACGCCGCCCATGACCCGCATCATCGACAGCCTCGCCGAGATCTCGTCGAATTACGACGCGCTGTTCTGCGATCTCTGGGGCTGCGTCCATGACGGCGTCCGCGCCTTCCCCGAGGCGATCGAGGCCCTGCGCGCCTTCAAGGCGAAGGGCGGCGCGGTGCTCCTGCTGACCAATGCGCCCCGCCCCCGGGCCGATGTCGCGCGCCAGGTCGCGAAGCTCGGCCTGCCCGACGACGCCTGGGACATCATCGCCACCTCCGGCGACAGCGCGCGGGCGGCGATGTGGACCGGCGCGGTGGGCGAGAAGGTCTTCTTCATCGGCGAGCCGCGCGACCAGACCTTCTTCGAACCGCTGCACATCGTCGAGAACCCGACCCCGATCGAGCAGGTCCCGCTGACCGAGGCGACCGGCATCGTCTGCACCGGCCCTTTCGACGCGCAGGCCGATCCGGCGGTCCTGCGTCCGGAACTCCTGCTGGCCAAGACCCGCGGCCTGAAGCTCCTCTGCGCCAACCCGGACATCGTGGTCGACCGGGGCGAGACGCGGGAATACTGCGCCGGCGCCATCGCGCAGCTCTATGACCAGATGGGCGGCGAGAGCCTCTATTTCGGCAAACCGCATCCGCCGGTCTACGACCTCGCCCGCCGACGCCTGGCGCAGATCGGGCGCGACACCTCGGACGACCGCATCCTCGCCATCGGCGACGGCATCCTGACGGACATCAAGGGCGGACTCGGCGAAGGGATCGACACGCTGTTCGTCACCGGCGGGCTCGCTCGGGTCGAGACCGGCACGACACGCCAGCCCGATCCGGCCCGGCTGACCGACTTCCTTCAGGCCGCCGGCTACGAGCCGACCCATTCCATCGGTTATCTCCGCTAGGCGACCCGAAACATTCTTGCGGAAAATTCCGCCGATCTGCGCAATAATTACTTTCCGCATTGCAGAATGGCCCTATTTCGCGCTAGACAGCGCGCCATGAGAGTCAGAGGCAGGGCCATGCTCGACAACATGCAGACCGGCACAATCGTCATCGAGGACCTCGAGATCGGCATGTCGCGCTATCTCGAGAAGGTCGTGACCGACCGTGATATCGAGCTTTTTGCCGAGGTCTCGACCGACCGGAACCCGGTCCATCTCGACGATGCCTACGCCCAGGACACGATCTTCGAAGGCCGGATCGCGCACGGGATGCTGACCGCCGGCCTGATCTCGGCGGTGATCGGTGAGCAGCTTCCCGGCCATGGCACGGTCTATCTCGGCCAGAGCCTGAAGTTTCTCGCCCCGGTCCGCCCGGGCGACATGGTGCGCGCGGAGGTCACGGTGCTCGAGATCGACTATGCCAAGCGCCGCGTGAAGCTGGATACGACCTGCACGATCGACGGCAAACCCGTCGTCCGCGGCGAAGCCACGGTGCTCGCGCCTTCGGCCAAATTCGACTAGTTGCACGTCCCCGCGGCGGCGGCTAAGCCCGCCCCATGCGGATCGTGCGCGACCCCCAGATGATGGACCCGTCCTGGCGCGGCTCTTCGGCCGCGATCGGGAATTTCGACGGAGTCCACCGCGGCCACGCCCATGTCATCGGACTTGCGCGGACCGACGCGCCGCTCGCCGTCCTGACCTTCGAGCCGCATCCGCGCCAGTATTTCGCGCCCGACGCCCCGCCCTTCCGGCTGATGAACTCCGAGGCGCGCGCCCACCGTCTGGAGAAGCTCGGCGTCGAGATCCTGTTCGAACTGCCGTTCAACGCCGCGCTGGCCGGGCTTGAGCCGCGCGCCTTCGCCGAAGAGATCCTGGCCGACGCGCTCGGCCTGTCGCATGTCGTGGTCGGCGCCGATTTCTGCTTCGGCAAGGGCAGGAAGGGCACCGCGCCGATGCTGCGCGACTGGGGCAAGGAGCTCGGTTTCGAAACGACGATCGCCACGCTCCTGACCGCCGAGACCGGCGCGGTCAGCTCGACCGCGATCCGGCAGGCCCTGTCCGAGGGCCGGCCGCGCGACGCCGCCGACATGCTCGGCCACTACCACCGGATCGAAGGCCCCGTCCTGCACGGTGAAAAGCGCGGGCGCGAGCTTGGATATCCCACGATCAACATGGGCCTTGCCGGGCTGCACCTGCCGAAGCTCGGCGTCTACGCCGTCCTCGCCGACGTGCTCGACGGCGCGCACAAGGGCTCGTATCGCGGCGTCGCCTCGCTCGGCGTCCGGCCGATGTTCGGGGAGAACGCGCCGAACCTGGAGACCTTCCTCTTCGACTTCCGCGGCGATCTTTACGGCGCGCATGTCTCCGTCGCACTGGTCGAGTACCTGCGCCCGGAGGAGAAATTCGACAGCCTCGACGCACTCATCACCCAGATGGACGCCGACGCCACCCGCGCCCGCGCCGTGCTCGCACCATGAGGGACCGCTTCTGGGAACGGGTGCCGATGGACCGGATGACGCCCGAGGAATGGGAGGCGCTCTGCGACGGCTGCGGCAAATGCTGCCTCAACAAGCTCGAAGACGAGGACACGCGGGAGGTCGCGCTGACCCGGATTGCCTGCCGGCTGTTCGACGACACCACCTGTCGCTGCTCGAACTACGCGCGACGGCTCGACTTCGTGCCGGAATGCATCGTGCTTTCGCCGAAACGCATGGCCGACGTGGCCTACTTCATGCCCTCGACCTGCGCCTATCGGCTGCTGCACGAGGGCAAGCCGCTCTACTGGTGGCACCCGCTAATCTCGGGCGAGGCGCGCAGCGTCCACGATGCCGGCGTTTCGGCGCAGGGCATCACGCTGTCCGAGGCCGAGGTGCCGGAAGAGGATTGGGAGGATTACGTGATCGAGGAACCCGGAACATGAATTTCGCCTCCGACAATGCCGGCCCCGCCGCGCCCCGGATCATGGATGCCATGATGGAGGCCAATGCCGACCACCAGATGCCCTACGGCAACGACCCCTTCACCGCCCGCGCGGTGGACCTGGTGCGCGAGGTGCTGGAGGCGCCGGAAGCCACCGTGCATCTCGTGGCGACGGGAACGGCAGCCAACGCGCTGGCGCTGTCGACACTGGTCCGCCCGTGGGACGCGATCTTCTGCCACCACGACGCCCATGTCGAAGTCGACGAATGCGGCGCGGTCGAGCTTTTCGCCGGCGGCGCGAAGCTGCGCCGTGTGCCGGGCGCTGATGCAAAGATGACGCCGGACGCGCTGGCCGAGGCGCTGGCCGAGATCGGCCCGCGCGACGTCCATTCCGTCCAGCCCGGCGCGCTGACCCTGACGCAGCTGACCGAGCGCGGGACGGCATATACGCCGGACGAGATCGGGGCGCTGGTCGAGGTCGCGCGCAGCCGCGGCATGAAGGTCCACATGGACGGCGCACGGTTCGCCAACGCAGTCGCCGCCGCCGGGATCAGCCCGGCCGAGATGACATGGAAGACCGGGATCGATGCGCTGAGTTTCGGCGGCACGAAAAACGGCTGCCTCGGGGTCGAGGCGGTCGTCCTGTTCCGCCCGGATCTCGACTGGGAAACCTCGCTCCGGCGCAAGCGCACCGGGCATCTCTGGTCGAAGGGCAAGTATCTCGGCGCGCAGATGCAGGCCTATCTCGAAGACGGTCTCTGGCTCGATCTTGCCGGGCGGGCGAACGCGGCGATGACGCGGCTGATGGCAGGGCTTGGCGACGTTCCCGGCGCCCGCGCCGTGTCGCCGCCCGCGGGGAACCTCGTGTATCTCGAACTGCCCCGGGCCGCCCATGCCCGCGCCGTAGCGGCGGGCGTGAAATACTACCTCTATGCCGGAGAGACGCCGCTGGAAGGACCGCCGGACGAGCCCGTCCGCTGCCGAATCGTCTGCGACTGGTCGAAGGGCAAAGACGATGTCGACGCGCTCCTGACCCTCTGGCGGGGCTGAGGCGCGGGCCGGGTCACACCCCGACGAACGCCGCGATCGCCTGGCCCACGGGGCCCGGATGGCTCAGCGGGACCATGTGCCCCGCGCGCGGCACCACGAGCCGCTCAGCCCGCTGGAATCCGGCGGCCAGGGCGGCATTCACCTCGGCCACGACGGGCGGGCTTTCCTGGCCCTCGATCAGCAGGACGGGTGCGGTAACCTGTTGCAACCGCGGCAGGATCCGCCCGCTGTCATGCTCCAGCGCGTTGTCCTCGGCGACGATCAGCGGCATCCGTTCCGCCATGTATCGGCGCTGCGCTTCGGGCATCTCGTCGAACGCCATTCCGCCCCAGAGCGACAGGAAAACCCGCGCCGCGCCTTCGAGATCGCCCGCCGCGACAAGATCATTGACCGGCGCCGCCCGCTCTGCCGTGGCCGCCCGTCCCGGCCCGTTCCCGGCGGCAGCGAAGATCACCGGCTCGCACAGGGTCAGCGTTTCGATCCGCGTGCCCTCTTCGATCGCCAGGCGCAGCGCGACGAGCCCGCCGAAAGAATGACCGACAAGATGCACCGGGCCGTCGGGCAGGAATTCGCGCGCGCTGGCAATCGCGGTTTCGAGGAAGTCCTCGCCCGGCTGGAGGTCCGGCGCCTTTCCGTGACCCACCAGATCCGGTGCGATCAGCCGCATCCGGTCCTTCAGGACCCGGGCCAGCCCCTGCCACGCCCCGGAATGGGCGAGCGAGCAGTGCAGCAGAACCGCCTCCGGCCCGCTGTCGCCCCACCGCCGTGCGAAGCCGGTCACAGTTTGCCGGACAGGTACAGATCCAGGTCCCCGATCCGGTCCTGACCCCAGAATTTCTCTGTTCCGTCAACGATGTAGAAGGGCGCGCCAAAGACACCCGCGGCGACCGCGTCCTCGAGGTTGCGGGCATAGTCGTCGGCGCTCGCGATGGCGCCCATGCCATGCGCGATAGACGGATCGAAGCCGGCCTCCTCGAGGCACTCGGCGATCACCGTGTCATCGGCGATGTCGCGCTTGTCGCGCCAGTGTGCGCCGGTGATGGCATGAACGAGCTTGCCCAGATCTCCCCCGCCCGCCTTGGCTGCGGCAATGAAGGCGTAGGAGGACGGCGCGGGGTTCGCGGCGCGAAGCGGCGGATCGAGATCCATCGGCAGGCCGAGCTTCTTCGATTGCCGCCGGAGCTCCTGAGCGCGCAGATCCAGCCGCGACGGGTGCCGTTCGCCCGGTGCCTGACCGCCTGTCCGCCCGAACAGCGCGATGATGTCGAGCGGTTTGTAAGTCACGGTCGCGCCATGCTTTTCCGCCACCTCCTCGAACCGGGTTCCGGCGAGGTAGGTGTACGGCGACACGGTCGCGAAGTAGTAGTCGATATGGGCCATGATCCCCTCTGCGTTTGGGCTTTCCGGAAGGTTACCGGGATGCTAGGGGGGGCGCCATACGCCAAGGATGACGAGGATGTGACATGCCCGCAACCGACCCGAAGCTGATCTCCGGGAATGCCAACAAGCCATTGGCCGAGGCGATTGCGAAACGGATGTCGATGCACCGGGGTATGCGGGTCGGTCTCGTCGATGCGCGGGTCGAGCGGTTCAACGACCAGGAGATCTTCGTCGAGGTTTACGAGAATGTCCGCGGCGAGGACATGTTCATCATCCAGTCGACGTCGAAGCCGGCGAACGACAACCTGATGGAGCTGCTCATCATGGCCGACGCGCTGCGCCGCTCCTCGGCCAGCCGCATCACCGCCGTGATCCCCTATTTCGGCTATGCCCGTCAGGACCGCCGCACCAAGGCCCGGACGCCAATCAGCGCGAAGCTCGTGTCGAATATGATCACCGCCGGCGGGATCGAGCGGGTGCTGACGATGGACCTGCACGCTGCGCAGATCCAGGGCTTCTTCGACATCCCGGTCGACAACCTCTACGCCTCGCCGGTTTTCGCGCTCGATATTCTTCACCAGTTCGACGGCAAGGTGGAGGACGTCATGGTCGTCTCCCCTGACGTCGGCGGCGTGAGCCGGGCGCGCGAGCTTGCCACGCGGATCAAGGCGCCGCTGGCGATCGTCGACAAGCGGCGCGAGAAGGAAGGCGAAGTCGCCGGCATGACAGTGATCGGCGACGTGACCGGCAAGAAATGCGTGATCGTCGACGACATCTGCGACACGGCCGGCACGCTCTGCAAGGCGGGCGAAGTGCTGATGGATGCCGGCGCTACCGAGGTCCACGCCTATACCACCCATGGCGTCCTGTCCGGACCGGCGGTGGAGCGGATCACCAATTCGGTCCTGAAATCGCTCGTCATCACCGATACGATCGAGGCCCCCGCCCCGGTCGCCGCCTGCAAGAACATCCGCATCGTTCCGACCGCGCCCATGCTGGCGCAGGCGATCGTGAACATCTGGAACGGTACCAGCGTGTCGTCGCTGTTCGACACGAACTCGCTCGTTCCGATCTACGAGGGGCTCTACCCGCGCGGAATGTGGGGTCTCGGCTAGGGCGCGGCGATCAGGCCGACATGACCCCTCTCGGCCGATAGACCGCGAGCGGGAGGATGGCCGCGACGAGGATCGCCGAGAACAGAAACGGCGCGCCGGGCATCCACGGATCGGCCTCGGGTCCTGCGAACGCTCCGAAGATCGGCGTGTAGACAACCGGCGCGACCACGGCGGCCAGCGACGCGAGCGAGGCGATCACGCCCTGCACCATGCCCTGCCGGTCCTCGTCGGCGGCATTCGCGGCCAGGGCCGTCAGAAGCGGCGGCACGAGGTCTGACAGGGAAGCGAGCGGCAGGAAGATCACCACCGCCCAGAGCGCCGTGGTGAAGCCGAAGCCGACGAGCGAGACGACCGACACGACGAGCGCCCAGATCAGCAGCCTGCGCTCACCGATGCGGGCCACCGCGAAGGGCATGACGACCGCCTGCGACAGCGCCACGAGGATACCGTAGGCCGACAGCGACAACCCGATCAGCAGCGTCGACCAGCCGAACGTCTCCCGCCCCCAGAACGCCCAGAGCGTCGGGTAGACCATGTTGGCGAATTCGAAGACCGCGATGGCGGTCAGCGGGATCGTGAGGCCCGGCATTCGGAAGGCCCGGATCACGATGGCGAAGGGATTGAAGTCGCGCGCCCCGAACGGCCGGCGGTTTTCGGGGACAAGGGACTCCGGCAGCACGAACAGACCGAAAGCGACATTCACGCCCGCCATCGCGGCGGCGACCCAGAACGGGGCCGTGACGTGCCAGCCCGCCGCGATCCCGCCGAGCGCCGGGCCGAGGACGAAGCCGATCCCGAAGGCCGCCCCGATCATCCCGAAACGCGCCGCGCGCTGTTCGCGCGGGGTGATGTCCGAGATATAGGCCGTCGCGGTGATGTAGGTCGCCCCGGCAAGCCCGGCGAGCGTCCGGCCCACGAGCAGAAGCCAGTAGCTGTCGGCCAGCGCCATGATGACATAGTCGACCGTCAGGAAGCCGAGCGCGGCGAGAAGAATGGGCTTGCGGCCATAGGCATCCGACAGCGATCCGACGATGGGGGCGAACAGGAACTGCGCGCCGGCATAGGCGGCCATCAGGATCCCGGCCCAGAGCGCGCCATCGGCGATGTCCCCGGCGCCAACGCGAAGCATCAGGTCCGGCATGATCGGGAATACGATGCCGATCCCGATGGCGTCGATCATCAGGGTCGCGAGGATGAAGAGAAAGGGTCCGCTCGGGCGCGCCATGGCGTCCCTATCCTCCTGCCCGGTCAGGATAGCAACCCGCGACGTGTCCGCGGGCGTCAGTCGACCTCCCAGTCGTCCTCGTCGCGCAGTTCGCCGATCGCCAGCCAGTCGGCGCGCACCCGCGCCACCCGGCTGTCGCCCCAGGTCCGGAAAACGATGTCGAACCCCTGCGCCGTCACGTCCTCGGCCGACAGGTCCGCGCGCTGGTTGGTCTTGCCGTCGGTGTCCCACATGCCCATGCCGACCTGCACGACGGGCACCCCTCGGAACGGCGTCGAGAAGGTCACTGCACGGCGCGCTTCGCGCGGGCCGTCACCGGTCCACATCTGCCCGCCATCCTCGAAATCCGAGAACAGGAGCTCCGAGCCCTGATCGAGCCCGATGACGTGGGTCCGCAATCGCTTCATGTCCAATCCGCTTTGATCTGATTCGTCCGATTTACCCGCTCGGGGCCGCTTGGGAAACAATTCCGCGCCCCCGACGGGTTTTCAGCGCTGTCGGAAAGAGTGCGGGAAACAAAGGCGCGCACTGTCCCGGGATTGGTCCCGGCACAGCAGCGAATAGGCCAAATGATTGGCGCGCAGCGTCTGTTTCCGGCACCATTCGCGCGGGTGTGGCGGCCACAGGAGGGACGACGACATGCCCAGGAGCAATGGAAACGGCGGCGGTGGAACGACCGCCGCAAGCCCGCCCCCCGGAGCGATCACAGGAACAGCCGCGGGGGACATCCTCCTCGGAACGGTCGGCGATGACGTGATCTGGAGCCTCGAGGGCGACGACGAGATCCGCGACGATGCCGGCAACGACACGATCGAGGCGGGCGATGGCAACGACACTGTCTACAACGGTGACGGCGACGACCTGATCAATCTGGGTGCGGGCGGCGATCTTGTTTTCGACGGCGCCGGATCGGACACGGTGAACGGCGGCGACGGGACGGACGCGGTGTTCTACCTCCTGCCGCAATCCGAATACACCGTCGTGCAGATCACCGAGATGCAGGGCAAGGGCAAGTTCAAGACCGAAGTCATCGTCGGCTACGAGGTCACGCATATCGCGACCGGTGAGACGGATTACCTGAACGATGTCGAGGTCGTGACCTTCCTCGAAGTGCCCGGCCCGGACACGATCCTGACCGAGCGCGACTTCGCGCAGACCTCGGCCGATGGCACGGCAAGCCTCAACGTGCTGGCCAATGACCAGATCGGCGACACGGGCACGCCGGGCGACGGGCTGGCCGTCACGGCTATCCTCGACGTCCAGATCGACCTGAACGGCGACGGCGACAACGACGTGGACCTGATCCCGGACGGCGTGGACCTGAGCTACTTCGAATTCGGCGGACTTCTGACCGACGGGTCGATCCTGACCGTTTCGGCGGACGGGTCGGTCACCTGGGACCCGAACGGCCAGTACGACATTCCGCCTGCCGCGGGAGAGATCGCCGGGATCAGCTTCTGGTACGAGGTCAGCGACGGCACCACCTCGACTTACGAGGAAGTCGCCATTCAGGTCACCTACCCGGTTCCGGACGGCGACATCTCCTTCGAGACGATGACGAACTACTACGGTGAATTCACGTCGCAGCTTCTCGGGATCTGGATCTACGAGGATGGGCCGAATTCAAGTTTCTTCGTCAGCCAGCTCGCTTCGGCCACGCAGTATTGGGAGCAGCGCTACGAGGACCCGACGCTCGGCTACGATTTCGACGGCGATGGCGACGACGAGATGCGGGTCTGGACAGAGGCGGACGGCTCGACCCACGAAATCAACGTCACGCACCGTGACTCGCTGACCTTCGACCTGCAGGGCTTCCGCCTGACCGGGTTCGACGCCGACGACGTGGCCGAGATCGTCTTCTCGGACGGGAACGGCAATCCGGTCGGATCGGCGACGATCACGGCCGCCGATCTGGACGCGACGGGATATGTGGAGTTCACCAACGCCACGGACGTCTTCCAGTTCAACGTCATCGCCGCGGCGGGAGACGAGTTCTACCTCGACGACGTGAACATCCTCTGACGAAAAAGCCCCCGCCCGGATATCCCGGACGGGGGCTTTGTTCAGGACATGAGGGCCGCGTCAGGCGTTGATGTGGCCCTTCAGCGCTTCCATGTCGGCCAGCAGCTTGGCCGCCGCATCGACGACGCCATGGACCTCGGTGTCGGTCGACTTGGCATGGGCCTCGCGCGCCTCCGCGATCAGCCCGTCCATGATCTCGGTCGTGACCTCGCCCTTCGGCAGAGCGCGCTCGGCCAGGACGGTGGTCGCGGTGCCGGACACATCGGCGAACCCGCCGGTCACGACATACTCCGTGACCTCGCCCGATACCGCCTCGACGCGCAACACGCCGGGGCGGAGCGTCGTGATCATCGGCGCGTGGTCCGGCATTGCCGTCAGGTCGCCATCGGCGCCCGGGATCTGCACGGCCTTCGCCTCGACCGAGGCCAGACGGCGTTCGGGCGAGACGAGGTCGAATTGCATCGCGTCGGCCATGGGCTCTCCTTACGCCGCGTCCGCGGCCATCTTCTCGGCCTTCTTCACCACGTCGTCGATCCCGCCGACCATGTAGAAGGCGGCTTCCGGCAGGTGGTCGTATTCGCCGTTCACGACGGCCTTGAACGACCGGATCGTGTCTTCGAGCGGAACCTGAACACCGTCGGAGCCGGTGAAGACCTTGGCGACGTCGAAGGGCTGCGACAGGAACCGCTGGATCTTCCGGGCGCGGGCCACGGTCAGCTTGTCCTCTTCCGACAGCTCGTCCATCCCGAGAATGGCGATGATGTCCTGCAGCGACTTGTAGCGCTGAAGGATCCCCTGCACGTCACGCGCGACCTGGTAGTGCTCTTCGCCCACGATCGCCGGGTCGAGGATCCGGCTCGAGCTGTCGAGCGGGTCCACGGCCGGGTAGATGCCGAGCTCGGAGATGGCGCGCGACAGAACCGTCGTCGCGTCGAGGTGTGCGAAGGTCGTGGCCGGCGCGGGGTCGGTGAGGTCGTCCGCAGGAACGTAGACGGCCTGGATCGAGGTGATCGAGCCGGCTTTCGTCGAGGTGATCCGCTCCTGCATCTGGCCCATGTCGGTGGCGAGCGTCGGCTGGTAGCCCACGGCCGAGGGGATACGGCCGAGAAGCGCCGACACCTCGGAGCCCGCCTGCGTGAAGCGGAAGATGTTGTCGACGAAGAACAGAACGTCGGTGCCGGACTGGTCGCGGAACTGCTCGGCCAGGGTAAGGCCGGTCAGGGCGACGCGGGCACGGGCGCCCGGCGGCTCGTTCATCTGGCCGTAGACCAGCGCCACCTGAGACTCGGACAGATTGTCCGGCTTGATGACGTTCGACTCGATCATCTCGTGGTAGAGGTCGTTGCCCTCGCGGGTGCGCTCACCCACGCCGGCGAACACCGAGAAGCCCGAGTGCACCTTGGCGATGTTGTTGATCAGTTCCATGATGAGAACCGTCTTGCCCACGCCGGCGCCGCCGAAGAGGCCGATCTTGCCGCCCTTGGAATAGGGGGCGAGCAGGTCGACCACCTTGATGCCCGTGACGAGGATCTCGGTCGCGGTGGCCTGTTCGTCGAAGGTCGGCGCCGGCTGGTGGATGGCGCGCTTCTCCTCGGCCTCGACCGGACCGCCCTCGTCCACCGGCTCGCCGATGACGTTCAGGATGCGCCCGAGCGTCGCGTTGCCCACCGGCACCATGATCGGGCCGTCGGTGTCGGTCACGGTCTGGCCGCGGACGAGACCCTCGGTCGAGTCCATCGCGATCGTGCGGACGGTGTTCTCGCCCAGGTGCTGTGCGACCTCGAGGACCAGCCGGTTGCCGTTATTGTCGGTCTCCAGCGCGTTCAGGATCTCGGGCAGGTGATCGTCGAACTGAACGTCGACGACGGCCCCGATGACCTGCGTTACCTTGCCTTTTGCGTTTGCCATATGCGGTCTCCCGGGTTCCTCAGAGCGCCTCGGCGCCCGAAATGATCTCGATCAGTTCGTTGGTGATGACGGCCTGACGGGATCGGTTGTACTCGATCGTCAGCCGCTCGATCATGTCGCCCGCGTTGCGGGTCGCGTTGTCCATGGCGCTCATCCGCGCGCCCTGTTCCGATGCGCCGTTCTCCAGCAGCGCGGTGAAGATCTGCGTCGCGACACCGCGCGGCAGCAGGTCCTCGAGCACCGCTTCCTCGGAGGGCTCGTAGTCGTAGAGCGCCTCGGCACCCTCTTCCTCCTCGGGCGCGTCGTAGGCGGCCGGGATGATCTGCAGTGCCGTCGGGACCTGCGCGATCACCGACTGGAAGGTGTTGAAGAAGATCGTGCAGACGTCGAATTCACCGGCGTCGTAGCGGGCCAGGATGTCGGACGCGATCTTCGCGGC
Organism: Rhodobacterales bacterium HKCCE3408; assembly: GCA_015689705.1. GTDB lineage: Bacteria > Pseudomonadota > Alphaproteobacteria > Rhodobacterales > Rhodobacteraceae > HKCCE3408. The sequence goes on along the minus strand of WVSN01000001.1, from coordinate 475,892 downwards.
GTCGGCATAGCCGATGCGCTTCACCTCGGTAAGGTCGACATGGCCGATCGACAGGTTGCCGTGGTCGCGGCGCAGCTGCTCCCGGCCCTTCTTGCCGACCGTGAGGATCTTCACCGTCTTGCCCTCGGCTTTCAGGCTCTCGATCCGCTGGCGCGCCAGCTTGACGATCGACGAGTTGAAGCCGCCGCACAGTCCGCGCTCGGCCGTCATGACGACGAGAAGATGGGTCTTGTCGTCGCCTGTCCCGGCCAGAAGCCGGGGCGCGTTCTCGGCATCGCCCACCGACGCCGCCAGACCGCCGATCACGTCGGCCATCTTCTCGGCATAGGGACGCGCGAGTTCCGCGGCCTCCTGCGCACGGCGCAGCTTGGCAGCGGCGACCATCTGCATCGCCTTGGTGATCTTGCGGGTCGACTTGACCGACTCGATCCTGTTTTTCAGGTCCTTAAGGCTTGGCATGTGCCTCTATCCTTTCGGGCCGTTTCAGGCGAAATCCGCGGTGTACTCGTCAAGGACGGCCTTGATCCTGTCGGCGGCCTCGCCCTTCACCTTCGGATCCTCGGTGGTGATCCAGTCGAGCAGATCCTGGTGCTTGCCCCGCAGGTGCTTCAGCAGACCGGACTCGTAGCGGCCCACGTCACGCACCGGCAGCTTGTCGAGGTAGCCGTTGGTGCCCGCGAAGATGACGACGACGATTTCGGCGTTCGTCAGCGGCGAGTACTGCGGCTGCTTCATCAGCTCGGTCAGGCGCGCACCGCGGTTCAGAAGCCGCTGCGTGGCCGCGTCGAGGTCGGAGCCGAACTGCGCGAAGGCCGCCATCTCGCGGTACTGCGCCAGTTCGAGTTTCACCGGGCCGGCGACCGACTTCATCGCGTTGGTCTGGGCCGAGGAGCCCACGCGCGACACCGACAGACCGGTGTTCACGGCCGGGCGGATACCCTGGAAGAACAATTCCGTCTCGAGGAAGATCTGACCGTCGGTGATCGAGATCACGTTGGTCGGAATGAACGCCGACACGTCGCCGCCCTGGGTCTCGATGACCGGCAGCGCCGTCAGCGAACCGGCCCCGTTGTCCTCGTTCAGCTTCGCCGACCGCTCGAGCAGGCGGGAGTGAAGGTAGAAGACGTCGCCCGGATACGCTTCACGCCCCGGCGGACGGCGCAGCAGCAGCGACATCTGGCGGTAGGCCACGGCCTGCTTGGACAGATCGTCGTAGATGATGAGGGCGTGCATCCCGTTGTCGCGGAAATATTCCGCCATCGCGGTCGCGGCGTACGGCGCGAGGAACTGCATCGGCGCCGGGTCCGAGGCGGTCGCGGCGACGACGATGGAGTATTCCATCGCGCCCGACTCCTCGAGGCGCTTCACCAGCTGCGCGACGGTCGACCGCTTCTGGCCCACGGCGACGTAGACGCAGTAGAGCTTCTTCGATTCATCGTCGCCGGCGGCGTCGTTGTAGGACTTCTGGTTCAGGATCGTGTCCAGCGCCACGGCGGTCTTGCCGGTCTGACGGTCGCCGATGATCAGCTCGCGCTGGCCACGGCCGATCGGGATCATGGCGTCGATGGCCTTCAGGCCGGTCGCCATCGGCTCGTGCACCGACTTGCGCGGGATGATGCCCGGCGCCTTCACGTCGGCGACGCGGCGCTCTTCGGCCTTGATCTCGCCCTTGCCGTCCAGCGGGTTGCCGAGCGCGTCGACCACGCGGCCGAGCAGCGCCTTGCCGGCCGGCACGTCCACGATCGACGAGGTCCGCTTGACCGTGTCGCCTTCCTTGATGTCCCGGTCCGAGCCGAAGATCACGACGCCGACGTTGTCGGCTTCGAGGTTCAGCGCCATGCCCATGATGCCGCCCGGGAACTCGACCATTTCACCGGCCTGAACGTTATCGAGCCCGTAGACCCGTGCGATCCCGTCGCCAACCGACAGCACGCGGCCGATTTCGGCGACTTCCGCTTCCTGTCCGAAATTCTTGATCTGGTCCTTAAGGATCGCAGAGATTTCTGCAGCTTGGATCGCCATTATCCGACCTCTTTCATGGTGTTCTTCAGGGCGTCGAGCTTCGCGCGGATCGATGTGTCGATCATCTTCGAGCCGACTTTCACAACGAGACCGCCGATGAGACGTTCATCGACGGTGGCATTCAGGATCACGTCCCGGCCGACAGCGGCCTTGAGCGTCTCGCTCAGCTTTTCGGACTGGGCCTTGGTCAGCGCCTTGGCCGAGACGACGTCCGCCGTCACCTCGCCCTTGTGGGCGGCGATCTTCTCGCGCAGGGCGCGCAGCATCGCCGGCACGACGAACAGGCGCCGCTTCTGGGCCATCAGCCGAAGCGTGTTCGCGGTCAGGTCCGACAGGCCCATCGCCTTGGCGACGGCGCCGATCGCAGCTTCGGATTCCGAACGGGAATAGATGGGCGAGGTAATCAGGCGGTCGAGATCCTCGCTGTCGTTCAGCGCGGCGGACAGGTCCGCGGCATCGCTTTCGAGTTTTTCGAGCCCGCCATCGTCCATCGCGAGGTCGAACAGGGCGGTCGCATAGCGCGACGCGATACCCGTGGTGATCGATTGCGATTCCGACACATCCACCCCTTCAGTCCATTGGCCCGGTTTACGCTGTCACATAGCGCCCGGGCTCGATTTGTCCCTCGGCACCGGCTCGAGCCGCCGCCATCTCCGAAAATCGACGTGGATGTAGCAGAGCCCCCCGCATACGGCAACCGTTTGACGGAGCCACATTTCCACCCCGGCGCCCTTTATTTTCCAGAGGCTTGCGCGCCTTTGACCCTGCCGCGGCGCTCTGACGCCTCTCGCGCCCGCAGAAATCCGGGCCGCGCGCGACCGATTCTGCGCCCGATTACTCCGCCCGGCTGCGCGCGATGTGGTCCATGCCCACCGGTTGGGGCGTGCCCTCGAGCACGCGCAACGGACGGCGCACCCGCTCTGCCAGGCCGGGCTTGGTCGGCGCGTAGACCTGTTTCGATGCTTCGACGAGGATAACGCCGCCGGCGTAATAGCTCGACAGCTTGCGGCCGGCGGTCTCCATCATCTCGGCCGAGCGCAGCCAGAAGCGCTTGTGCGTCGGCAAGGCGAACAGCGCCGCGGAATGGCCCTCGGGCACGAAATCGTGGCGCTTGAGCTGCGTTTCGAGCTGGCCGAGCGAATAGGGCCGGCCGAAGCCGAAGGGTGTTCCGTCCCGCCGCGCCCAGAGCCCGGCCCGGTTCGGCACGATGAAAAGCGCGCGCCCCCCGGGTCCGAGCACGCGCGCCGCCTCGTTCAGGACGGCGGAGGGGTTTTCGGACGTCTCCAGCCCGTGCAGGCAGACCAGCTTGTCGACGAAGCCCGTGGGCAGCGGCCAGCGCTCCTCGTCGGTCAGGACGGACAGGTTGTCGAGCCCCTGCGGCCACGGCATCACGCCCTGTTCGGACGGCATCAGCCCGATCACCCGGCGCGCATCGGCGAGGTAGGGACGCAGCAGCGGCACGGCGAAGCCGAATCCCGCAACCGTCTGCCCCTTCGCCTCGGGCCAGATCCGCACGACCTGGTCGCGGATCGACTTCTGCGCGATCCGGCCGAGACGGGTCCGATAGTAGAACTGGCGCAGGTCGATCACGTCCAGATGCATTGCATTCCCGTTTCGTGAGTCTAGGGTGCAGACCTAATCATCTGCACCGGAGCATACCATGGCCGAGATCGTGACCGTTCCCTGCCTGAAGGACAATTACGCCTTCCTGTTGCATGACGATGCCACCGGGCGGACCGCCGTGGTGGACGTGCCCGAGGCCGGACCGATCCTCGCGGCGCTCAATGACCGCGGCTGGACGCTCAGCGACATCCTGATCACGCACCATCACTGGGACCATGTCGACGGCGTGGCCGAGCTGAAGGAGGCGACCGGCGCCGCAACCTGGGGCCACGCGAAGGACGCCGAGCGTTTGCCCCCGCTCAATCACGCGGTGTCCGAAGGCGACACGTTCGAGATCGGCGGACTGGAAGTGCGCGTTCTCGACGTCTCCGGCCATACCGTCGGACACATCGCCTTCCACGTCCCGGCCGCCGATGCCGCGTTCACCGCCGACAGCCTGATGGCGCTCGGCTGCGGACGGGTGTTCGAGGGCACGCCCGAAATGATGTGGGAGAGCCTGTCGAAGCTGGCGGCCCTGCCCGAAGAGACGATCATCTGCTCGGGCCACGAATATACCGAGAACAACGCCCGCTTCGCACTCACGATCGAACCCGACAACGACGCCTTGCGGACCCGGGCCGAGGCAATCGGCCACGCGCGCGCCGCCGGACGGCCCACCGTACCGAGCCGGCTGGACGAGGAGCGCGCGACGAATCCCTTTCTGCGCGCACATTTACCTGACGTTAAGGCTGCACTCGGCATGGTCGGGGCAGCAGACGCCGAGGTTTTTGCCGAGATCAGGGCTCGCAAAGACGCGTTCTAGACCTATCTCTTCGGTATCCGTCTCAGGGGTGCCCGGAAATCGGGCAGGTTCGGTTCCCTGCGCGCGGATGCATCAGCAAATCAGCGATGCCAGTCTGTTGAAGAAAATCTCCTTGAAAGACGGCCTGGAAAACCGAACCTTAAGACCATGAGGCCAAAGTCGCGGGGCGGGAACCGCTTCGCGGCGCAACGAAAGGAGCACGCCAGTGCCGTCGTTTTCGAACACCCTTGAGCAGGCCATTCATGCAGCGCTCGCGCAGGCGAATTCGCGCCGGCACGAACTGGCGACCCTGGAACACCTACTCCTCGCCCTTCTCGACGAGCCTGACGCGCAGAAGGTGATGCGCGCCTGCTCGGTCGATATCGAGGAATTGCGCGCGACCCTGATCGCGTTCATCGACGACGACCTCTCGACGCTCGAGACGGATGTCGAGGGATCGGAGGCCGTACCGACCGCCGCCTTCCAGCGCGTCATTCAGCGCGCCGCGATCCACGTGCAAAGCTCGGGCCGGACCGAAGTGACGGGCGCCAACGTACTCGTCGCCATCTTCGCCGAGCGCGAGTCGAACGCTGCTTACTTCCTGCAGGAACAGGACATGACCCGCTACGACGCGGTCAACTTCATCGCCCACGGCGTCGCGAAGGACCCGAACTACGGCGAAAGCCGCCCGGTGACCGGTGCGACCAACCCTGAGGCCGAACAGGGCCCGACAGCCGCGGCCGAGCCCGAGGGCGACGGCAAGGAATCCGCGCTGGCGAAATACTGCGTCGACCTGAACGCCAAGTCGAAGAAGGGTGATGTCGATCCCCTGATCGGCCGCGACCACGAGGTCGAGCGCTGCATCCAGGTGCTCTGCCGCCGGCGCAAGAACAACCCGCTTCTGGTGGGCGACCCCGGCGTGGGCAAGACCGCCATAGCGGAGGGTCTCGCCAAGAAGATCGTCGAGGGTCAGACGCCGGACGTGCTGTCGGGCGCCACGATCTACTCGCTCGACATGGGCGCGCTGCTGGCCGGCACCCGCTACCGGGGCGATTTCGAGGAGCGGCTGAAGGCCGTCGTGTCCGAACTCGAGGAGCATGACGACGCGATCCTGTTCATCGACGAGATCCACACCGTGATCGGCGCCGGGGCGACCTCCGGCGGCGCCATGGACGCGTCGAACCTCCTGAAGCCCGCGCTTCAGGGCGGCAAGCTGCGCTGCATGGGCTCGACCACCTACAAGGAGTTCCGCCAGCACTTCGAAAAGGACCGTGCGCTCAGCCGCCGGTTCCAGAAGATCGACGTGAACGAGCCTTCGGTCGACGACACGATCAAGATCCTCATGGGTCTCAAGCCCTATTTCGAGGACCACCACGAGATCCGCTACACCTCGGACGCGATCAAGACCGCGGTCGAGCTGTCGGCGCGCTACATCAACGACCGCAAGCTGCCCGACAAGGCCATCGACGTCATCGACGAGGCCGGCGCGGCGCAGCACCTCGTGGCGGAGTCGAAGCGGCGCAAGACCATCGGCGCGAAAGAGATCGAGGCGGTCGTCGCCAAGATCGCCCGCATCCCGCCGAAGAACGTGTCCAAAGACGATGCCGAGGTTCTCAAGGACCTCGAAGCCTCGCTCAAGCGCGTGGTCTTCGGCCAGAACGCAGCGATCGAGGCGCTGTCCTCGGCGATCAAGCTCAGCCGTGCGGGTCTGCGAGAGCCGGAGAAGCCGATCGGCAACTACCTGTTCGCCGGTCCCACCGGCGTTGGCAAGACCGAGGTCGCCAAGCAGCTCGCCGACACGCTCGGCGTGGAACTGCTGCGCTTCGACATGTCGGAATACATGGAGAAGCACGCGGTCTCGCGGCTCATCGGCGCGCCTCCGGGCTATGTCGGCTTCGACCAGGGCGGTCTGCTGACCGACGGCGTCGACCAGCACCCACACTGCGTGCTCCTGCTCGACGAGATCGAAAAGGCGCATCCGGACGTGTTCAACATCCTCCTGCAGGTGATGGACCATGGCACGCTGACCGACCATAACGGCCGCTCGGTGGACTTCCGGAACGTCGTGCTGATCATGACCTCGAACGCGGGCGCCGCCGAACAGGCCAAGGCCGCGATCGGCTTCGGACGCGAACGGCGCGAGGGCGAGGATACGGCTGCGATCGAGCGGACGTTCACGCCCGAGTTCCGCAACCGTCTGGACGCGGTCATCAGCTTCGCGCCGCTCTCGAAGGACATCATCCTTCAGGTGGTCGAGAAGTTCGTCCTCCAGCTCGAGGCACAGCTCATGGACCGCAACGTCCATATCGAGCTGACGAAGCCGGCGGCCGAATGGCTGGCCGAACGGGGCTACGACGACAAGATGGGCGCCCGCCCGCTCGGCCGGGTGATCCAGGAGTCGATCAAGAAGCCGCTGGCCGAGGAGCTGCTGTTCGGCAAGCTCGCCAAGGGCGGCACGGTCAAGGTCGGCGTCAAGGACGGCGAGCTGGACCTGCGGATCGAGGAGCCCTCGAAGCCGCGCATCGGATCGAAGAAGCCGCCGCTTCTGACAGCCGACTGAACCGGCCAGGCGAAGACAATTGGACGCCGCGCTTCGAAAGGAGCGCGGCGTTCTTGCGTTCTGCCGGTCGACCCGGGGATTCAGGCGGCTTCCTCGGACCGCGGGCCGCGTGAACCGGTTTTGAACGTCTCGCCGCACCTGGCGTTCCAACGATCAACGACAGCTCAAGTCCGGGAGTCGCATGATCAGACCCTTCACCATCGCAATGACCGCCCAACTTGTCGCCATTGCGCCTGCCGACGCCGAGACGTTCCGGCTGACATACACCTACACCTTCGGCAGCGTGCTCGAGGCCGATGTCACGGGCGAAATGCTCGACGACGGCGAAACCGTCGCCGTGACCGCCATCGACAACGTGACGCTCGACGGCGTAGCCGGACCCGATCTGCCCCATGTCGGAAGCGTCGCGATCATCCTCGATCCAACCTCGTCTGCCGCGCCGGTCCTGACCGTGAGCGGCATCGGCAACGATCTGGCGGCCTGCACCGACCACCCCTGCACGGAAACGTCGGACTTCCTTACCTTTGACGGGATTTACCAGGTCCTGGGACGGCCGGGCATCTACTCGACCGCGCCCTACGGCGACACGATGTCAGGCGGACGGAACGGGCACGAAAGCTACGATCCCGCGAACTACAGTCTCGAGCCGATGTAAGCCGTCAGCGCTCGGTCAGCTTCAGCTCGATCCGCCGGTTCGCAGCCCGGGCCTCGTCGCTGTCGCCCTCGGCAATGGGCTGGAATTCCCCGAAGCCGTTGGCCGCCAGCCGGTCGGGCGGGAAATCGAAATTCTGGATGAGATAGAGCACGACAGACAGCGCGCGGGCCTGGCTGAGTTCCCAGTTGTTCGCATAGGGTCCACCCGTTCCCGTGGGCGTGTCGTCGGTATGGCCGTCGACGCGCAGCACCCAGTCGACGCTCTCGGGAATGTCCTGCGACACGTCGAGCAAGAGCTGTGCCACATTGGCGATCTGCTCGCGGCCCGCTTCCGACAGTTCGGCCTGACCGGGCGCAAACAGGACTTCCGACGAGAACACGAACCGGTCGCCCTCGATCCGGACCCCTTCGCGGCCGGCGAGGATGTCGCGAAGCTGCGCGAAAAACTCCGACCGGGCGGCGGCGAGCTGCTCGGCATCCTGCACCAGCCCCCGGTTTTCCTCTTCCAGGCGCGCGGCCTCGGCCGCCAGCCGCTCGGCTTCGGCCGCCAGCAGGGCTGCCTCGCGCTCTTCGGCGGCCAGACGGGCGCGGCTTTCCTCGGTGACACGGGCCAGCGCCGCGTTCAGGCGTGACCCGAGGGATTCGATCTGCACCTGCGCGTCAGCCTCGGCCTCCTCGGAATTCTCGAGGATCGCCTCGAGCCGGCCGATCTGGGACCGAAGCGCCGCGACCTGCCGGTTCAGCGCCTCCAGCCTTCGCTGGTCCTCTGCGGTCTGCGCCTCGGCGCGCGACAGTTCGTCCTCGGCCTGGGCCAGCAGGGCGGCCTGCCGCTCGGCCTCGGTCATTTCCTGTTCCAGCCCCGACTCCGCCAGTTCGCGCGCCGCGAGCGCCTCTGCCAGCGCCTGTTCGAGCTGCGCGATCTCTTCTTCGCTGCCGGAGAGCTCGGCGATGCGTGCTTGCGCCGCGTCGAGCGCATCCTGCAGAGCCTCCTCGGACGTCGCGCCTTCCTCGACCCGCGCGAGGGCGGCGGCGAGCTGGCGGGTCAGGTCGTTCTCCGCGGTGCGGGCGGCAGCGAGCATGGTCAGCCGCTCCTCGGCCCGGCGGCGTTGTTCTTCCAGCGCGAGCGTCATGGCGGTCAGTTCCGCGTCGGCATTCTCCAGCCGCTCGCGCAGGCGTTCGGCCGCCGCGGCCTCGGCCAGGCGGGCGGCCTCCTCCTCCGACAGCGCGGTTTCGGCATCGGCCAGCCGATCCCGGAGCGCTTCGGCGGCCGCAAGCTCGGCCAGCCGCGCGGCTTCGGCCTCATCCAGCTGGCCTTCCAGCTCGGAGACGTTCCCCTCGAGCGTGGCGCTGCGCTCCTCCTCGGTCTGAAGCGCGGCCAGCGTCTGCGCCAGCGTCGCCTCGCGCGCCGCTGCCTCGCTTTCCAGCTCCGTGACGACGGCCTCAAGCGCCTCGCGTTCGGCCGCTGCGCGGCGGGCCTCTTCGGCGGCGACGTCGATTTCGTCCCGGGCCTGGGCGAGCGCGAGTTGCAGCGCTTCGGCCTCGGAGATCTGCGCGTCAAGCTCGGCCTGGGTGGCGTCACGCTCGGCCGTCAGATCCTGGTTCGCGGCCAGAAGCCCCGCCACCTGTTCCTCGAAATCGGCAATCCGGGCGTCGCGCTCCTCGAGATCGGCGCCAAGCTGCGAGATCAGCGCCATCTGACCATCGGCCAGCGCCTGCGCCGCCGACAGATCGGCGCCGAGCGTCGCCACCCGTTCCTCCAGCGCCGCGTTCTGCCCCCGCGCGAGGCCAAGCGCATCGCCAAGCTCGTTCAGCTGCGCGTTGAGCTGGTTCAGCTCGTCGTCCTGGCTCGAGATCGTCTCGTTCAGAACGAACTGCACGACCATGAAGATCGTCAGGACGAAGATCATCACCATCAGGAGCGCGGTGATCGCGTCGACGAAACCGGGCCAGATCGTGCCCTGGAAGCGCGCGCCCGCCCTGCGGTGGAAGGCCATCCGCTACTCCCCGCCCGACCGGATCGGGCGGCGCGGGCGGACGCCGGCCTGCCCGGCCGGCGCGTCGGTCATGGAAATCGCCCGGGTCAGCCCGTGCATGGCGTGGGTCAGTTCCGACAGATCCTCGCGCAGCTCGTCCATCTCGGCGCCGCGATTGGTGTTGAGGCCTTCGAAGATCTTCAGAAGCTGCACGTCGATCGACCGCAGCCGCATCCGGCTTTCGGAATCGAGGCCCGCAGCTTCCTGTCCGTTTTCCAGCACGGCGGCGAGCTGTTCCTGCACCGCCACGAGGCGCTCGGTGGCCTGGGCCGGACCGGGGCCGAGTTTCTCGGTCAGCTGCTCCAGCTTGGAGCCGAGGTCGAGCAGCCGCGCTTCGGTTTCGGCGGCGCGGGCATCGGAGCGCGCGAAGAGACTTTCGAGGCTGTCCATCTGCTCGACCATGTGGTCGAGGACGGTGGACATGGCGCTGCGGTCAACACCGCCCCCCTCGCCGTCGCCCGAGGCGAGGCCGACGCGGGTGATCGAGGACAGCCATTCCTCCATCTCGCGGTAAAAGCGGTTCTGGCCGTGTCCGGCGAACAGTTCCAGCAGCCCGACGACAAGCGATCCGGCAAGGCCGAGCAGCGAGGACGAGAACGCGGTGCCCATGCCGCCGAGCTGATCCTCGAGACCGTTCATCAGCCGGCCGAACACCTCCATCCCGCTTTCTTCGGCCGTCGGCTGGAGGCTGCGAATGGTGTCGACGACAGCCGGGACGGTCGTGGCAAGACCGAAGAACGTACCGAGAAGCCCGAGGAAGATCAGGAGGTTGGCAAGATACCGGGTGATATCCCGGCTTTCCTCCATCCGCGCGCCGACGGAATCGAGGATGGTCCGGGTGGAGGTCTGCGTCAGTTGCAGCCGCGACCCGCGCTGGCGCACGACGCTCGACATCGCAGCCAGCAGGCGCGGCACCCGGTCCACGTCGGTCCCCGGCTTGGCCTGCGCCACGCCTTCGATCCACGAGACTGAGGAGAAGAGCTGGAAGACCTGCCAGAAGCAGGCCGCGACACCAACCAAGAAAACGAGCGCGATCGTGCCGTTGAGGAACAGGTTCGACAGCACCACGCCAAGCAGCTGATCGCCGATCAGCACGACGCCGAAGGCGACCAGCACGCAGACGATCACCATCAGAAGGATCTGACGCGTTGGTTGTGTGAAACGGGGCTCGGGGGCGCCGTCCGGTCTGCTCGTCATGGGCGTCTCACGCCGATAATTCTTTTCCGTAAGCTACAGGGCTTCGCGTTGTCTGCCAACAGCGCGCGCTAAGGATTCTTGAGCCTGCGCACGCGGGCAACAAGCCAGTCGAGGTCGGGATCCGGCAGGCCGAGTTCGTGCAGGTGCGCGGCGGTGTTCTCGAGGTAGGTGTCGTTCGGGCCGCGCCCGCCGGTCGCGCCGGCGATGATCTGCGCCTGTTCCTCGAGGCTGAGGTCGCCGCGATACTGCTCGTGGTCGCGGTCGATGACGTAGGCGAGGACGGTGGCGGGGCCGATCCCCTCGATCTCCACGGCGAGCAGTCGCTCGATATAGGCCGATGAGATCAGCTCGCGTTCGCGCAGGGCGGTCACGGTTACGTCCTCGGCCCCTTCGGCCACGCGGAAGGCGACGCCATGGCAGGCCGCATTCTCCGACGCGTCGAGCGCGAGCACGAGCCCCGGCCGCTCCGGCGTGCCGCGATGGTGGATTGACGACATGCAGAAGCTGCGGTGCCAGCCATCCAGCCGGGCGATGCGGCGTTCGGCGACCGGAAAATCCGGGTTCCAGATCAGCGATCCGTAGCCGAAGACCCAGAGCGGGCGGGTGGTGACCGGCGGAAGGACGGGGATATCGGGCATCAGCGGCAGTAGGGACCGGCGCGGTATCCGGCAGTATCGAAGTGGAAATGATCCTCGTGGAACCGGTCGGAGGCCGGGCCCAGAACGGTCCCGAACGGCCCGCAGGCCGAGGCGTGCAACTGGCGCAGGATGCGGCTCTGGCTCGCCTCGTGCCAGCCGCCGAGCACACTGAGTTCCTGCCCGTTCACAAGCCCGATGCCGGCAATGTCGATCGCGCTTCCGGTTGCGTGCTCGGACAGCCGCGCCCCGGCCTGGCTGTTGCGCGTCCGGCAGGCATAGGAGGCGACGACGCGCAGGTTCGAGATACCGCCGCCGGTGCGCCCGACGATCGGGATGGCGGCCTGGTTCAGCCAGTCCTGCAGCGCGCGGGCGGTCGAACAGTTGATCGTCGCGGGTGTAGTCAGCGCGACGCCGTCGATCTCGCGCACCCGCACTGGCTCGGCGATGCCGCAGCCCGACGAGCGCCCGGTGATCGGCTCAAGCCGCTCGCCCAGGATTCCGGGCCGGCCGCAGAGCTGGCCGCGCGAGCCCGGCTGCGTGACGCGGGCGGGCGTGGTGCGGGTCGCGGCGGCGCGGACCCGCTGTTCGAGGCCGGCGGGCCGTTCATCGGGCCGGGGCGAAAGCAGGACCGCGGTGGCGCCGTCATCGGCATAGGCCGGCACGCGGATGATCGTCTCGGACGCTCCGAAGAGACCGCCACGCACGGTGATTTCATGCGAGCCGACAGGGCCGGACAACTCCGGAGCGGGCGGCGGCAGCGTGTCGGGACGAAAAGGCGGACGCGGGCTGGAGATGGCGGCGATGTCGGTATCGGGCGGGGGGACCGGTGCGGGGTTAGATACTTCGGGAATTTCTTCGCCAGGTCGCTCCACCGGGCGCCCGGTATCCTCGGTCGCGGCCTCGACATCGGGCGCCACGGATACCGGTTCGCCCTCGCTCGTCTCCACCTCGACCGCTTCCGTCTCCGCGCCCGAGGCGATCATATCGTCCGCGACGTCGGGGTCCGGCTCGGCGGCGGCAGCGACGTCCGATCCGGGTTCGGTCAGGTTTTCGGCCTCGGCCGCCTCCCGCAGCACGGGCTGTGTCACTAGTTCGGATCCCGCGCGCAGGACCGGCCGCAGCGATTCCTCGGGCGCCTGGGCCACGGCCGGGGTCGCGGCGAGCAGGAGGATCAGGGCGGCCGAGCGCCCCCTCACCCGGTATCTCCCGGCTTTCGCACCACTCCGCCGCGACCGAAATCCGGCGCCTCGGTATCCTGTCCGGCTTCGATGATTCCGCGCCGGATCGCCCGCGTCCGGGTGAAATAGTCGAACAAGAGCTCCCCGTCGCCCATCCGGATCGCCCGCTGGAGCGCGAACAGCTCCTCGGTGAACCGGCCCAAGATCTCCAGCGTCGCGTCCTTGTTGGACAGGAACACGTCGCGCCACATCGTCGGATCGGAGGCCGCGATCCGGGTAAAGTCGCGGAAGCCCGCGGCGGAATACTTGATGACCTCGCTATCGGTCACGCGACGCAGATCGTCGGCCACGCCGACCATCGTGTAGGCGATCAGGTGCGGGGTGTGCGACGTCACCGCGAGAACCAGGTCGTGATGCTCGGCATCCATCTCCTCGACCAGCGCGCCCATCCCTTCCCAGAGCTGGCGCAGCCGCGCGGTCGCCTCGGGGTCGGTGCCGTCGGGCGGCGTCAGGATGTGGTAGCGGTTCACGAACAGCGTCGGGAACCCCGACCGCGGGCCGGAATGCTCCGTGCCGGCAAGCGGGTGGCCAGGCACGAAATGCACACCTTCGGGCAGATGCGGGCCCACGGTCTGAATGACATCCCGCTTGACCGATCCGACATCCGTCACGGTCGCGCCCGGCTTCAGATGCGGCCCGATCTCGCAGGCGACGCTCTCCATCGCACCGACCGGCACGGCAAGAACCACGAGATCGGCATCGGCCACGGCCTCGGCGATCGTCCCGACCACCCGGTCGACCAGCCCGATCTCTTCGGCGATCCTGCGGGTCTCGGCCGAGCGCGCGGTGCCGACCGTCTCTCCGGCAAGGCCCTTTTCGCGCATGGCCAGGCTCATCGACCCGGCAACGAGGCCAAGCCCGATCAGCGCGACACGGTCGTAGAGGACCGTCATGGTGCGACCCGCTCGCGGAGCGTGGCGAGCACGGCGTCCACGTCCTCGGGCCGGCCGACCGTGATCCGCAGGCCCTCCGGGAAGCCGTATCCCTTCACCCGCCGGACGATGATCCCGGCCGTCTTGAGGGTTGTCTCGGCCGCGTCGGCCGCCGCCTCGTCAGCGAACCGCGCCAGAACGAAATTGGTGTGGCTGTCATCGCAGGCGATGCCGAGCTGACGCAGCCCGCCGGTCAGCCGCGCGCGACCTTCCGCATTGGCGGCAAGACAGCGGGCGACGAAATCCCGGTCGCGCACCGCGGCCTCGGCCCCGATGAGCGAGATCGTCGACATGTTGAACGGCTGACGGATGCGCAAAAGCGTGTCGATCACCTCGGCCGGGCCGTAGCCCCACCCGACGCGCAGTCCGCCAAGCCCGTAGACCTTCGAGAAGGTGCGCGTCATCACGACGTTGTCGTAGGCGTCGACCAGCGCCGCGCCTCCGTCGAAGCCGTCCGAGAATTCGGCATAGGCGCCGTCGAGCACCAGGAGGCAGCTTGTCGGCAGCGACGAGGCCAGCCGGGCGAGTTCGTCCTCGGGCAGCCGGGTGCCTGTCGGGTTGCCCGGGTTGGTCAGGTAGACGACCCGCGTCGCGGGCCCGACCCGGTCGAGGATCGCGTCCACGTCGACGACCCGCTCGCGCTCGGGGACCGAGACGGGCGTCGCGCCCGCCGCATGGGCGAGGATAGGGTAGAGCGAGAAGCCGTGCTCGGTATGGATCACCTCGTCGCCCGGGCCGGCATAGGCCTGCGCGATGAACTGCAGCACTTCGTCCGATCCGACGCCAATCACGATGCGGTCCGGGTCGAGGCCGTGGACCTCGCCGATGGCCTCGCGCAGGGGCGCGTGGTCGGTGGAGGGGTAGCGGTGCAGGTTCGGCAGCGCCTCGGCCATTGCGGCGAGCGCGGACGGCGGCGGGCCGTAGGGGTTCTCGTTCGCCGACAGCTTCAGCACGTCCGCGCGGCCGTCGATACGGCTCGCTCCGCCGACATAGGGCGCGATGTCGAGGATGCCGGGCTGCGGGCGGATGGTCATCGGGGCTCTGCCTTTGCGGTCTGTCGCGGCGTTCTAGCGTTGGTGCGGGGGCAAGGAAACCGCGAATACGCGGCCTAGTAGAAGCTCTGCGGGTCGATATCGACCGACAGGCGCAGGCCCGAGGCCAGCTTCACCGGAGCGAGCCAGTCGGCGATGGCGCCTTGCAGCGCCGCGCCCTTCGGGGCCTTGACGAGCATACGGACGCGGTGCCGGCCCCGGACCCGCGCGATGGGCGCGGGCGCCGGGCCGAAGACCTGTGCGCCGATGCGGCGAAGCGGGCCGTCGCCACGCGCCAGCGCCATCCCGAGGTCGAAGGCCGGCGCCGGATCGGGCGCGGAAATGACGATCCCGGCGAGCCGTCCGTAGGGCGGCATCCCCATCGCCTCGCGCTCGGCGGCCTCGGCGGCCCAGAACGCCTCCTCCTCGCCCGACAGGATCGCGCGGATCACCCGGTGCTCGGGCTGGAAGGTCTGGAGAAAGGCGACGCCCCGCGCCTCGGCCCGGCCCGCGCGGCCCGAAACCTGCCGCATGAGCTGGAAGGTCCGTTCCGCCGCGCGCAGATCGGAGCCCTGCAGCCCGAGATCGGCGTCGATCGCGCCGACGAGTGTGAGTTTCGGGAAATTGTGCCCCTTGGCAACGAGCTGTGTGCCGATGACGATATCGGCTCCGCCGCTCGCGATCTCCTCGATGCGCGCCTTGAGCGACCGGGCCGATCCGAAGAGATCCGAGGACAGGACCGCGATCCTGGCGCCCTCGAAGACGCGGGCCGCCTCCTCGGCAAGGCGTTCCACACCCGGGCCGACGGCCGCCATCTTGCCTTCGGTCTTGCAGTCCGGGCAGGCGGCGGGGATCGGCTGCGTCTCGCCGCACTGGTGGCACATCAGCCGCTTCTGGAAGCGGTGCTCGACCATGCGCGCGTCGCAGTTCGGACAGCCGACCTGGTGGCCGCAGGCGCGGCAGAGCGTGACCGGCGCGTAGCCCCGGCGGTTGATGAACAGAAGCGACTGCTCGCCCTCGGCCATACGCTTGGCCACCTCGCGCCGGAGCGTGGGCGAGATCCATTCCGATCCGGGCAGGTCCTCGGCGCGCATGTCGATCGCCCGCATGTCCGGCAGTTCCGCCGCGCCATACCGGGCCGGCAGGTCGAGCCGGGCATACTTCCCGGCCTCGGCATTGGCCCAGGTCTCGAGCGCCGGGGTGGCCGAGGCCAGCACCGCCTGCGCGTCGTTGAGCGAGGCGCGCAGGACCGCCATGTCCCGGGCGTTGTAGAGGACGCCGTCCTCCTGCTTGTAGGAACTGTCATGCTCCTCGTCGACGACGATAAGCCCGAGATCGCGGAACGGCAGGAACAGCGCCGAGCGCGCCCCGACGACGAGTTGCGCGCCGCCCTGCCCGACCATGCGCCAGCAGCGCCGCCGCTCGGTCATCGTCACACCCGAATGCCATTCGGCCGGCCGGGCGCCGAACCGCGCCTCGACCCGGGCGAGGAATTCGGCGGTCAGCGCGATTTCCGGAAGCAGGACCAGCGCCTGCCGGCCGGCGGCGAGACAGGCAGCGACGGCTTCGAGATAGACTTCCGTCTTGCCCGAGCCGGTCACACCTTTCAGCAGCGTCGCGGCAAAGGTGCGGGCGCGGACACCCTCGGCCAGCGTCGCCGCGGCCGAGGCCTGATCGCCCGTCAGTTCCTTGCCCGGCAACGTCGGGTCGAGCTGGGGAAATGGCGCGTCGCGCAGCGTGTCCACCTCTTCGACCGCGCCCTGCGCGACGAGGCCCTTGATGACGCTGCTACTGACGCCGGCATGGTCGGCCAGTTCCTTCTGCGTCAGCCCCGACCCGTCGATAGAGTCCAGCACGTCGAGCACACGCGCCCGCGCATCGGTCATCCGGTCGGGCTCGGCATGGCCGCGGCGATAGAGGCGGCGCATCGACGGAGGATCGCCCAGACCTGGCGCGCGGGTCGCCAGCCGCAGCATCGCCGACATCGGTGTCAGCGTGTAGGCCCCGGCGCGGGTCAGGAACTGGCGCAGTTCCTCGCGCATCGGAGGTGCGTCAAGCACACGGAAGACGGACCGGATCTTCGCAGGGTCCCAGTCGCCGCGCCCCGGACCCCAGACGACACCGAGCACGCGGCGCGGCCCGAGCGGCACCTCGACGAAGTCGCCTGTCCCGCAGCCGCCCTCGGGCGCGCGGTAATCCAGCACCCGGTCGATCGGCTCGGGCGTGAGAACGCCGACGAGCGTTCCCTCGGCGAAGCGATCGCGGTATCCGGTCACAACGGGCCGGCCGGGCGTAGGGACGGGACCATAAGCTCCTCGCGCGCGTTGACGGGACGGGGGGCGGGATTCGAGGCTTTAGCCTGCCTCCGGCATCCGGTATCAGTGCCGCAACCGCAGATGAACTCCAAGGGGAGGGAGCCATGAAATTCTTCGTCGACACCGCGGATATCGACGCGATCCGCGAACTCAACGATCTCGGCCTGATCGACGGGGTGACCACGAACCCGTCGCTCATCATGAAATCCGGCCGCAACATCAAGGAAGTGACCAAGGAGATCTGCGACATGGTCGACGGTCCGGTTTCGGCCGAGACCGTGGCGCTCGACGCCGAGGGCATGATCGCCGAAGGACTGGAACTGAAGAAGATCGCAGACAACATCGCGATCAAGGTGCCGCTGACGCTGGACGGGCTGAAGGCCTGCAAGCACCTCACCGGCGAAGGACACATGGTCAATGTCACGCTCTGCTTCTCGGCCAACCAGGCACTTCTGGCCGCCAAGGCCGGCGCGACCTTCATCTCGCCCTTCATCGGCCGTCTCGACGATCAGAACCTCGACGGCATGGAACTGATCCAGGACATCCGGACGATCTACGACAATTACGGCTTCGAGACGCAGATCCTCGCGGCCTCGATCCGGTCGGCGAACCACATGAAGGACGCCGCGCTGATCGGCGCCGACGTGGCCACGGCGCCGCCGGCCGTCATCAAGTCCATGGCCAGCCATGTCCTGACCGACAAGGGTCTCGAAGGCTTCCTGAAAGACTGGGAAAAGACCGGTCAGAAGATCCTCTGACCGTCCCGGAATGACTCACAGGCCACTGTGGATGACTTTTGGTTATCCACAGGGGAAAATTTTCTGTCCGGTATGAGCGTCATCTGCTAATCTTCTGCCAAACAAACAAAAGACCGAGGCAGAAATCATGCAGATGGAACGGGCGGCCACGCCTGACGATTGGCGTGAGCGGGTGTTGCAGGACCCCGAACTCATCCTCGAAGACCGGGACCTCATGCGCGCACTCATCGCCGCGAATGACCGGCTTCTGGGTGGCAATGTCGTGGACATGCGCGGCATCGCGATGGAGCGGCTTGAAAGCCGGCTCGAGCGGCTGGAGGAAACCCACCGCTCGGTCATTGCCGCGGCATACGAGAACCTCGCCGGCACCAACCAGATCAACCGGGCGGTGCTGAAGCTTCTCGACGAGACCGATTTCGAAACCTTCCTCAAGACGCTCGGCACCGACATCGCGGCAACGCTCCGGGTCGACCGGGTCCGGCTGGTGCTGGAAAGCACGCAGGCGACCGAGACATCGGCGCCGCGGGTGCAGAAGCTCGAGGACGTGCTGACGATCGTCGCTCCGGGCTTCATCGACGCCTACGTCACGCAGGGGCGCAACGTCCCGCAGCGGCAGGTCACGCTTCGCGCCGTCGGCGACGATGCCGAGAAGATCTTCGGCGACGACGACGAGTGGATCCGGTCAGAGGCGCTCATGCGGCTCGATCTCGGGCCGCGTCGCCTGCCCGGCCTTCTGGTGATGGGC
Organism: Rhodobacterales bacterium HKCCE3408; assembly: GCA_015689705.1. Taxonomy (GTDB): domain Bacteria; phylum Pseudomonadota; class Alphaproteobacteria; order Rhodobacterales; family Rhodobacteraceae; genus HKCCE3408. The sequence goes on along the minus strand of WVSN01000001.1, from coordinate 457,365 downwards.
GCAGAGGACCCGCATCAGTTCCGCCCGAGCCAGGGGACCGATCTCCTGACCTTCTTCACCGGCGTCTTCGAACGCCTGATGCGCCGCTGGCTCGGCTGATCCGATGGCAGACGGTCAGGGACACGAGCCGTATCCGCCGAGCCCGGCGGCCGCGGCTCTCATCGAGGATTGGCTGGTCCACCTCGCGGCAATCGACAGCGCGTCTCCCCGGACGATCCGGGCCTACGCGACCGACCTGCGCCGGTTCTTCGGTTTCCAGGCGGTGCATCTTGGCGGCGAACAGGGCCTCGCCCCGCTGCGCGAAATCAAGGTGCGCGACATGCGGGCCTGGATGGCGGACGAACGCGCACAGGGCGTCAGCCCGCGCTCGCTCGCCCGGCGCCTCTCGGCGGTGAAAAGCTTCTTCCGTTGGTGGTCCGAACGCGAGGGCTTCGACGCCACCGCGGTCCTGTCGGTGCGCAGCCCGAAATACCAGCGCCGCCTGCCGCGGCCGCTGCCCGAGACAGCCGCACGCGACGTGATCGCGCGGATGGCCGAGCAGGACGAACGCGACTGGGTTGCCGCGCGCGACACGGCAGTGATGATGCTGATGTATGGCTGCGGGCTCCGGATCTCGGAAACGCTCGGGCTGACCGGGGACATCCTGCCGCTGCGCGAGGTGCTGCGCATTCGCGGCAAGGGCAACAAGGAGCGCGAAGTCCCGGTTCTTCCGGCGGCCCGCGATGCGGTGAACCACTACGCCATGCTCTGCCCGCACCCGCTGCGCAGCGGCACGCCGCTGTTCCGCGGAATCCGGGGCGGGCCGCTCAATCCGCGGCAGGTCTCGGGCGTGATGGCGGACGTGCGCGCGCAGCTCGGTCTTCCGGCCACGGCCACGCCGCACGCGATGCGCCACTCCTTCGCGACGCATCTGCTGAATGCCGGCGGCGACCTCCGCGCGATCCAGGAACTCCTGGGTCATGCCTCGCTGTCGACGACGCAGGCCTACACCTCGGTCGACACCAGCCGGCTGATGGAGATCTACCGCCTCAGCCATCCCCGGGCGTGACCCGCCCGGGGAGCGTCATGGTGCTGTTGCAATCGCGCCTTGGGCGGGGCATCACCGCGTGATGACCCCGCGCACGACTGCCCTCGCCGTCCACGTCTTCACCGCGACCGGCGCCGGCCTCGCCATGCTGGCCTTTCTCGCCGCCGTCGCCGGCGACTGGGAGGTCATGTCGATCTGGCTTGCCGCCGCCTTCGTCGTCGACGGCATCGACGGGCCGCTCGCCCGCCGCTTCGGGGTTCGCGAATACGCGCCCGAGATCGACGGCATCATCCTCGATCTCGTCATCGACTTCCTGACCTACGTCGTGATCCCGGCCTACGCGATCTACGCCTCGGGCCTTCTGCCGGGCTGGACCGGCTGGATCGCCGTCCTGCTCGTCCCGGTGGCCAGCGCGATCTACTTCGCCGACACCCGGATGAAGACCGAGGACAAGTCGTTCCAGGGGTTTCCGGGCTGCTGGAACATGGTGGCGCTGTCGCTTCTCGTGATGACGCCGTCTTGGTGGATCACCGCCGCCCTCATCATCGCGCTGACCGTCGCGATGTTCCTGCCGGTGAAGTTCATCCATCCGATCCGCACGGCGCGCTGGCGGCCGCTGTCGCTGGCCGTGGCCGCGCTCTGGACCGGCGGAATCGTCTGGGCCGCGGCGTCAGACTTCGCCTCGAACCCGGGCCTGACGCTGATGGTGGGCGTCAGTTCGCTCTACCTGCTGACCGCCGGGGCGCTGCAGCAGCTTTTCGACTAGTCGCGGTTGCGGATCACCTCGGCGAAGGCGCCGAAGATGTCGGCATTCGCCGCCAGGATATGACCGTCGGTCATCAGGTTCTGGCCCTCGCGCATCGGCTCGACAAGGCCGCCGGCCTCGCGGATCAGGATGACGCCCGCGGCCAGGTCCCAGGCGTTCAGGTTGTATTCCCAGAACCCGTCATAGCGACCGGCCGCCACGTAGGCGAGATCGAGCGCTGCGGCGCCCCACCGCCGCATGCCCGAACATTGCGGAAGAAGCCGGCCCATGTCGCGCAGCATCGCGGGCAGGTAGGTGCCGCCATCGGGCGGAAGCCCCGCACCGAACAGGCAATCGGCAAGCCGGGTCCGGCCCGAGACACGGATGCGCTGGCTGTCGTTCAGCCACGCCCCCTGCCCCTTCTCGGCATAGAACATCTCGTCCTTCACCGGATCGAACACGACGCCGGCGACGACCTCGCCCTTGTGCTCAAGCGCGATAGAGATCGCCCAGTGCGGCAGGCCGTGCAGGTAATTCGTCGTCCCGTCCAGCGGATCGACGATCCAGCGCCGCGTCGGGTCCTCGCCCGGTTCGAAACCGCTTTCCTCGCCAAGCCAGCCATAGGTCGGGCGGGCGCGGGTCAGCTCCTCGCGGATGATCTCCTCGGCCGCGATGTCGGCCTTCGAGACGAAATCGCCCGGGCCCTTGCGGCTGACCTGCAGGTTCTCGACCTCGCGGAAATCGCGCACGAGCGACCGGCCCGCCTTGCGCGCGGTCTTGATCATCACGTTGAGATTGGCCGAGCCCTGCATCGCCGCCGCTCCTTGGAATTTGAAGCGCCGCCATATCCGAGGCTCCGCCGCTTGCCAAGGCCGCAGCCCGGGCCGATCACCGGTCGCGGCGACGGCAGGGCCGAATCAGAACCGCCAGGAGAAGCAGGTCATCATCGCCTGCACGTCGAGATGGCTGGCGAAAGCGTCCGGGTTCCGGCTCACCATCTCGTCGATGAAGTCGCGCCGCGCGCGATCCTCGGCGGCAAGATCAGGCGCCGGGGCCGGCGCGCGCCGCTCGGGACGGAGGCGCGCGAGAAGGTCGAACAATCCGGGTGTCAGGGAGCGGGCGGTCATCGGGGCCTCCTGTCGGCTTGAGGTCATGCTTTATCCTGCGCCCCGCGCGATCCGTCTGGTATCGGCCCCGGCGTTGTGCTGTTCTTCAAAAATGTTGAGCGACTTTCGCGACTGGTCCGATGTGCGCGTCTTCCTCGCCGTGCTGCGCGGGGGATCGACGCTTGCCGCCGCCAAGGCGCTCGGTCTCGCGCAGCCCACGGTCGCCCGCCGGATCGAGGCGCTGGAACACACGCTCGGATTGTCCCTGTTCGACCGCGACACCCGCGGCAGCCATCCCACCGGGGCGGCCGAGGCGCTCCGGCCGAAAGCGGAAGCTCTGGAAACGGCCGCCAACGCCTTCGCCGCGGCCGCAGGCATGGCGCGCAGCACGCATCTTCGGCCCATCCGCATCACCGCCGGCGGGCGCAATTTCTCCACCCGCTTCGCCGGCATCCTTGCGGAATTCTCGGACGCTCATCCTGGAACCGAATTCGAATTCGTCGCGACCGACCAGATGCTCGACCTCGCCGCGGGCGAGGCGGATGTCGCGCTTCGCTTCGCGCTGTCGATCGAGGACGAACGCCTGATCGCCACGAAACTGACCGAAGTCCGCTCGGCCCTCTATGCCTCGAAAGCGTATGTCGAGAAGCACGGCTGCCCCCGCTCCGAGGCCGAATTCGCTGGCCACCGGTTCATCGTCTACACGACCTACCGGACCTCTCTCACGCTGAACAACTGGCTCACGGAGCGGATCGCGCCCACGCAGATCGCCTCGCGCTGCGTCGAGATGGAGGGGCTGACCGCGGCCGTTCAGGCCGGCATCGGCATCGGTCCCTTGCCGCTGTCCATCGGCGAGGAGACGCCGGGGCTCGTCCGTTGCCTCGGCCCCGTGCCGGGCACGTCCACGTTCTCGTGGCTGGTCATCGGTCCGGAGGCGTGGAAACGGCCCGAGGTGAAGGCCTTCGCCGGCTTCTTCGCGCCGCGCTTCCGGGCGCTGTTCCGCCACCTGCGCGACATCGCGTGACGATCAGGCCCGTTGCAGCTTCGGCGGCTCGGTCCGGGCGAGCCGCAGGACATGCGACATGAACGGCTTGCCGGCGTCTTCCTCGCGCGTCGCGCCATAGAGCCGCCGGGTGATCCCGGTCTTCGTCAGCGGCCGGGTCACGTAGCTGTCGTTGTTCCAGACCCCGCGCACGACCCAGTCGGGCAGGACCGCGACGCCACGATTGGAGGCGACCAGAAGCAGGATGACCGCCGACAGTTCCACCTGGCGGATCGTCTTCGGCTCCACGCCCGCCGGCATCAGGAGCTGGCTGAACACGTCCAGCCGTGCGCGCTCCACCGGATAGGTGATCAGCGTCTGCCCCGCGAAATCGGCCGCCTCGATATACTCTCGCTTCGCCAGCGGATGATCGGCCGAGGCGACGAAGACCGGCTCGTAATCGAAGAGCGGCGTGAAGGTCACGCCCGGCAGATCCTCGGGGTCGGACGAGATCACGAGATCGACGTCCTGACGCATCAGCGCCGGCAGCGCCTCGAATTGCAGGCCCGGTCGGATATCAACGTCCACGTCCGGCCACGCCTTCCGGAACGATTCGAGGACCGGCAGCAGCCAGTCGAAACAGGCATGGCATTCGATGGCGATATGCAGCCGACCCGACTTGCCCGCGCGCAGGCCCGAGAACTCCTCCTCCAGCGCCGAGATCCGCGGCAGCACTTCCTCGGCCAGGTTCAGAAGCTTCCGTCCGGCCGGCGAGAGGCGCATCGGCTTCGACCGGCGGACGAACAGCTCGATCCCCGCCTGCGCCTCCAACCCCTTGATCTGGTGGGACAAAGCGGATTGCGTGATGTGCAGCAAGTCGGCGGCGCGCGCCAGCCCGCCGGCCTCGTGGATCGCCTTGATCGTCTTCAGGTGCCGGAATTCGATATGCATGGCCGACTCATGATGATCTTGAGAATTATGAATTTGCTTCAGCAAGAAGCTCTATGCGACATCTGGGTCAACAGATGCAAGGACCGTCAGCATGACCAGAACTCCCCGGGTCTCCTTCGAATTCTTCCCACCCAAGTCGCTCGAGGCGTCGTTCCGCCTGTGGGAGACGCTTGGCGTGCTCGCCCCGATGGCGCCGGAATTCGTCTCCGTGACCTACGGCGCCGGCGGGACCACCCGCGCGCTGACCCATGAAGCCGTGCGCACCATCGGCGCCAGTTTCGGGCTGAACGTCGCGGCGCACCTGACCTGCGTCGACGCCTCCCGCGAAGAGACGCTGGAGATTGCAGACAGCTATGCCGCGGCCGGCGTGAACCAGATCGTCGCGCTGCGCGGCGACCCGCCGAAGGGAGAGGGTGCGTTCCGGGCGCATCCTGGCGGGTTCGCATCTTCGGTCGAGCTGATCGAGTCGCTCGCTGCCACCGGCAAGTTCCACATCCGCGTCGGCGCCTATGCCGATCCGCACCCCGAAGCCGCGGATCCGGGCCAGAACGTCGACTGGCTGAAGCGCAAGATCGACGCCGGCGCACAATCCGCGATCACCCAGTTCTTCTTCGACGCCGAAACCTTCCTGCGGTTCCGCGATGCCTGCGCCGATGCCGGGATCACGGCGCCGGTCATCCCCGGCATCCTGCCGGTCGAGGACTGGGCCGGCGTGAAGCGCTTCGCCACCCGCTGCGGCGTGCCGGTGCCCGACAAGCTCGACACCGATTTCGAAACCGCGCTGCGCGACGGCCGCCACGATCTCTTCGCCACGGTGCAGGCCACCGTCCTCTGCGCCCGGCTGCTCGAGGAAGGCGTCGAGGATCTGCACTTCTACACGCTGAACAAGCCCGACCTCACCCGCGATGTCTGCGCCGCGCTCGGCATCAAGCCAAAGGTCGCGCTGGCCGAGGTCGCGTGACGTAACGTTCACCCCGGCGGGGCTTGTCCCACGCCCCGCCATCGGGCTTCCCTTTGCTGAAGGGAGGCCCGAAATCCATGCAGGACCAGTTCTTCGCCGCGACGCCCGATGCGCTCGCCAGCCGCGAGACGCTGCTGTCGATGTCCGGGCTCGATTTCATGCGCGGGATCCTCGAAGGCCGCCTGCCCGGCCCGCCGATCGGGGGCACCGTCGGCTTCCGGCTTGACACAGTCGAAGACGGGCGCATCGTCTTCCGCGGCGCTCCCAGTTTCGACTATGCCAACCCGATGGGCTCGGTGCATGGCGGCTGGTACGGCACGCTGCTCGATTCCGCGCTCGGCTGCGCCGTTATGACGAAGGTTCCGCAGGGTTCGGTCTACACCACGCTCGAATACAAGGTGAACATCATCCGCCCGATCCCGATCGGAACAGAAATTCTCGCCGAAGCCATCGTCTCCCATGCCGGCCGCTCCACCGGCGTGGCCGAGGGCACGATCCGCGATGCGTCCGAACGGCTCTACGCGACCGGGTCCACCACCTGCATCATCATGAAAGCGACTTGACCCCATCAGCGGTCCTGAATTGACTGGCAGGGCGGTTTCGGGCAGTCCGAAGCCTTCCGGTCACCAAGAGGACAAGCCGATGATTTCCCCGGTCCTGCCGAGCTATTCCCGCAGCCCGCTCTCGTTCGAGCGGGGCGAAGGCGCCTGGCTGATCGAGCGGGACGGCCGACGCTTCCTCGATTTCGCCGCCGGCATCGCGGTCGTCTCGCTCGGCCATTCGAACCCGCGGCTGGTGAAGGCGCTGACCGACCAGGCGCAGAAACTCTGGCACACGTCGAACCTGTTCACCGTGCCGGAACAGGAGCGGCTGGCCGAGATGCTGGTCGAGCACACCTTCGCCGACACCGTGTTCTTCTGCAATTCCGGCACCGAGGCGGGCGAGCTCGCGGTCAAGATGGCGCGCAAGTATCGCGCCGAGACGGGCAGCCCGGAGCGCACAACGATCCTGACCTTCGAGGGCAGCTTCCACGGCCGCTCGACGACGATGATCTCGGCCGCCGGCTCAGAAAAGCTGACCAAGGGCTTCGGCCCGCTCACTCCCGGCTTCCGCCACCTGCCCTTCGGCGACCACGACGCGCTGCGTGCCGCCGCGGCTGAACCGGATGTCGGCGCGATCATGGTCGAGCCGGTTCAAGGCGAAAGCGGCATCCGCCCCCTGCCCGACCAGTGCCTCAAGGGCCTGCGCGATCTCTGCGACGAACACGGGCTGCTGCTGATCTTCGACGAGATCCAGTGCGGCATGGGCCGGACCGGCAAGCTCTTCGCGCATGAATGGGCCGGGATCACGCCCGACATCATGATGGTCGCCAAGGGCATCGGCGGCGGCTACCCGATCGGCGCGCTGCTCGCGACCGAGGAGGTGGGCCGCGTGATGACCCCCGGCACCCACGGCTCGACCTATGGCGGCAACCCGCTCGGCTGCGCCGTCGCCGCCGAGGTGATGACCGCGATGACCGAAGAGGGCTTCCTCGACGGGGTGAGCCGCAAGGCCGGCCACCTGCGCCAGAAGCTCGAAGGCCTCGTCGCCGACCATCCGGACGTGTTCGAAAAGGTCCGGGGCTCGGGCCTCATGCTCGGTCTCGTTTGCAAGGCCCCCAACCTCGACGTCATCCGCGCCGGCCACGCGCAGGAGATCATCATGGCGCCCGCCAGCGACAATGTCGTCCGCCTGCTCCCGCCGCTCACGATCACCGAAGAGGAAATCACCGAGGCCGTCGCCCGGCTCGACCGCGCCGCCAGCGCCGTCGAGGCCGCGCTCGCCGCCGCCGAATAGCCTCTTCATCTTTCCGGAAATACTCCGGGGGAGCGCGAGGGGGTCGACGACCCCCTCGCTTCCGCCGCCAGACGAAAAGCCCGCCCGATGAACCACTTCCTCGATATCGACAAGACCGATCCGGCCGCCCTGAGGTCGATCATCGACCAGGCCGCGGCGATGAAATCGGCCCGAGCCGGCCGGCCCAAGGGCACGCCGGATGACGACCAGCCGCTCGCCGGGCGGATGGTCGCGCTGATCTTCGAGAAGCCCTCAACCCGCACCCGCGTCAGCTTCGATGTCGGCGTCCGCCAGATGGGCGGCCAGACCCTCGTCCTTTCCGGCGGCGAGATGCAGCTCGGCCATGGCGAGACCATCGCCGACACCGCCCGCGTGATGTCGCGCTACGTCGATCTCATCATGATCCGCACCTTCGAGGAGGACACGCTGCTCGAGATGGCCGAACACGCGACCGTTCCCGTCATCAACGGGCTGACGAACCGCACCCATCCCTGCCAGATCATGGCCGACGTGATGACCTTCGAAGAACACCGCGGCCCGATCGCGGGCCGCAAGGTGACCTGGTGCGGCGACGGCAACAACGTCTTCGCCAGCTTCGCGCACGCGGCCGGGCAGTTCGGCTTCGATCTGACCTTCTCCGGCCCCGAAACGCTGGACCCGGAGCGCGGCTTCATCGACGCCGCCCGCGCGAAGGGCGTCACCGTCGACATCGACCGCAACCCCGAACGCGCGGTCACGGGCGCCGATCTCGTCGTCACCGACACCTGGATCTCGATGCATGACAGCCAGACGGCGAAGGAACGGCGCCACAACCAGCTCCGCCCCTACCAGGTCAATGCCGAGCTGATGAAGCACGCCAAGCCGGACGCGCTGTTCATGCACTGCCTGCCCGCGCATCGCGGCGAGGAGGCGACAAACGAGGTCATGGACGGGCCGAATTCGGTCGTCTTCGACGAGGCCGAGAACCGGCTGCACGCGCAGAAGGCGATCATGCGCTACTGCCTCGGCGTCTGACCCGAATTTTCCTCCTCAGGAAAATTCACCGCGCCACATCCTTGAACAAGGATGTGCGTCAGGTCTTCAGCCGGTAGCCGGACTTGAACATCCGCCAGGCGACCCAGAGCACGATGGCCGTGCCGAGGCCGGCGACGAGAAGCCCGCGGAGCGGCGGGCTGTCGGACACGCCGAGGACGCCGTAGCGCACGCCGTCGATCAGGTAGAAGACCGGGTTGGCATGGCTCAGCGTCGCCATGACCGGCGGCAGCGTCTCGATCGAATAGAACGTGCCGGACAGGAAGCTCAGCGGCACCACGATGAAGTTCGTGATCGCGGCGATCTGGTCGAATTTCTGCGCGTGGATCGCGGCGATGAGGCCGAGCCCGCCCAGGAAGGACGAGCCGAGCAGCACGAACAGGATCGCCCAGAGCGGATGCGCGACCCAGATCCCGACGAGCGGGAACAGGACAAGCGCCACGAAGACCGCGACCAGAAGCCCCCGCATCGCACCACCGGCGATGTAGCCGATCAGCATTTCGAGCGGCGACAGCGGCGGCATCAGCGTGTCGACGATGTTGCCCTGCACCTTCGCGATCATCAGCGAAGACGAGGTGTTGGCGAAGGCGTTCTGGATCACCGTCATCATCAGGATGCCGGGCGCGATGAAATGCAGGAACGGCATCCCCATCACGTCGCCCCGCTGCGGCCCGATAGCGAGAGAGAAGATCAGGATGAAGAGACCCGCCGTGGCGAGCGGCGCCAGCAGTGTCTGGGTCCAGACGCTCATGAACCGCGACACTTCGCGCATGATGAGCGTCCGCAGCCCGAGCCAGTTGACCCGCCCGAAGCGCCGGGCGCCCATGCCAGCCAGTCCCGTGAATCCCTGTTCGGCCATACCTGTCTCCTCGCGTCTCGGGCGTCGCTTGTATCCCGCTTCCAGACAGCTAGACTAGGGCTTCACATCCGATCGTCCCGTGGCCATATGCCTCGTTTCGAAACAGACCGGACGATCGAAGGCAAGAACGATGCAGGAGAGCATGATGTCGTGGACCGACGAGCGCGTCGAGACGCTGAAGCGGATGTGGTCCGAGGGACAGTCGGCGAGCCAGATCGCCAAGGAACTCGGCGGGGTGACGCGGAACGCGGTGATCGGGAAGGTCCACAGGCTCGGCCTGTCGAACCGCACGTCGGGGTCAGGCAAGCCGGTCGAGGAACCGAAGGCCAAGCCCGCGCCGCAGCCCGAGGCCAAGCCGGCGGCCAAGGCCGACGCGCCGTCGCGCCCCGAACCCGCCGAGGAGGCGCCTGCCCGCCCCGCGAACGTCACGCCGATCCGCAAATCGGTCGTACCCGCGGGCCAGCCGCTGCCGCCGCAGCCTTCTGCAAACGAAATCAGCCCCGAAGCCCTGGCAAAGGTGAGCGAGATCGAGAAAAAGGCCAAGAAAATCAGCCTGATGGAACTGACCGAACGGACCTGCAAATGGCCGATCGGCGACCCGGCGACCGAGGATTTCTATTTCTGCGGCCTGCCGGTGCAGCAGGGAAAACCCTATTGCGAGGCGCATGTGGGCGTGGCCTTCCAGCCGATGAGTTCGCGCCGCGACCGGCGCCGCTGATCTTGCGGATCGGGGCGGCCTGACCTATTCTGACATTAATAGTCAGGATAGGCCGACCCCATGAAATCCACCGTTTCCGTCGAGACCCCGAAAGCGAGCGGCTATCTCCAGCAGCTCGCCAAGCATTTCGGGCACAAGCGCCCCGTGACCTTCGACGCGGCCTCCGGCCGGATCGAATTCGACGGCTTCACCGCCGATCTCGCAGCCGACTCCGCGGCCCTGACGATGACGGTGACGGCCGACACGACCGACCAGGTGGCACGTGGCCAGGATGTGCTCTGGCGCCATCTCGAACGCTTCGCCTTCCGCGAGGACCTTGCCGCGCCGGAGTGGCACGCGGCCTGAGCGTGGCGTTCATACTGCGTTAAGCTATTCACATTCTTTATGGCAGAAGCCCCGATCCGGGCGTCTGCCATTCATTTCTGAATATCACCCGAGCGGTATCAGCGGCAGTCCGAGAAGCGCCTGACCGAAGACCGCGAGGGTCAGTGCCGCGTAGCCCACGGCCGCGATCCGCACCACACGCACCCCGCCCGGCCGCGAGCCAAGCCAGAGGGCGAGAAGCGGAAGCACCTGCATGGCGTGGAGCGACAGGAAATGTGCCGGCCGCAGGTCTCCGGTGACGCCCGACCAGCCCATCAGCGGAAGCGTCGGTGCGCCCTCGGGATGGAGGCCGGTGAAATGGCCGCCGGAGTTGCTCATGTAGCCGGCCACGATCATCGTCAGGACGAAGCTGAGCCCGAAGCCGAGCCAGATCGCCTCGCGCAGGACCGGCGACAGATCGGCGTCGCGGTCACGCTTCACGATCCAGCCGATCACGCCGACCGAGGCGACGAGCGACACGGCTCCGGCGGCCATCACGACCGTGTACATGAAGGTGTGGAACGGGGTCGAAAAGTTGAAATGCGACGCCTCGCCCCGCGCGCCCTGGTAGATCATGTAGGCCATCTCGGCGAGAAAGGCCGCGGCCATGACCCAGGCGACGATGCGAAGCGGCCAACCGTCGCGGACGCGCGGGCTCAGCCGATCCTCGACCAGCGCGATGGTGCCGAACAGGACTGCGAAGCTGAGCGCGAATTTCAGGGGCTTCATCCAGACCGGCGCCCCATCGACCATGCGGATTTCGCCCACCGACCAGAGAAGTGCGAGGCCGATCAGCACGACCGACAGGGTGGCGAGGACGCGGAAGGGCGACGGGGCCGGTGCGGGCGCGGACAGGGTGAGGTCAGGCATGGGAGATCACCTTTGCGGTCATGGAGGGAAGAAGCCGGGCGCGCAGACCGGTTTCGGTCGCGAGCGCGAGGAGGAAGCCGAGCGGGCCGAGCATGAAGATCGAGACGAGGATCGGCGCCTGCACGATGCGGCCGATCCCGGCCCGGTCCATGCGCGCGGCCATCACCGCGCCGACCAGCAGGTCGAAGGCGAGGTAGTGGACCCATCCGGCGAGCAGTGCCCAGTCCGAGGCGAAGAGCGTCCGGACCGAGGCGATGCTGTCGAAGCCGCCGCCGAGACCGGAGAACCGCGTCAGGACGATCCAGCCATAGAGGGCCGATATCGCCGCCGGAATGATCCACATGGGGATGGCGTTAAGCCACCGGTAACGCCGCGGTCCGAGGATGAGCAGCGCCCATCCCGCCATCGCGGCCATACCGGCCAGCCCGAAGAGATCCTGAGGTGACATCGGTGAATTTCCCGATCAATGTTTCCGCTGTAAACATACCTACACCCGCCGCTGGACAAAGCAAGCGAAAATATTTACAGTGGAAACATAAAGGGAATAACCGATTGCTGGAAAAGAAGAAAAAGTATCACCACGGCGATCTTCGCACGGCCCTGGTCGTCGCGGGGCTGGAGATCCTAGAGGAAGACGGGCTGGACGGCCTGACGCTGCGCGCGGTCGCCAAGCGCGTCGGGGTGAGCCACACGGCGCCCAAGAATCACTTCGATGGGGTGAAGGCGCTCTGGACCGCGATCGCGACGGAGGGCTTCTGGCTTCACGCCAAGGCGATGCGCGACGGAGTGACATCGGGCGCGACCCGGGACGATAAGCTGCGCGCCGCCGCTGCCGGCTATGCCCGCTTCGCCAGCGAGCATCCGGCGCTTTTCCAGCTCATGTTCTCGCCTGCCCTCTGCGAACACCGGGACGCCGCCCTGGGCGAAGCGGCGAGCGCGAGTTACGCCGTGCTGCGGGAGATTTCCGCCGGCCTCGACTGGCCGGGCGCCGAGGGTCCGGCCCGGCAGGAGCGGACCGAATGGATGGTCTGGAGCCTTGTCCACGGTTACGCGATGCTGGCGATTTCAGCCCAGTTTCCGACCGGCGAGAGCGGCGCGCCGCGTCATGACGTCCTGTCGGTGATGCCGAAGTTCGGCTACCCGGACTAGCAGCCGATTTCGCGGTCCAGAAGCCCGGTTTCAACCAGCATGCAGCGATTGCGCGCCTCGTAGTAATAGCCGCGCGCATACCACATGACGGCTGCGTCCATGTCGCCATTGGCCACGAGCCAGGCCCCGCGCAGGTAGCGCACCGCGTAGCGGAGGTTCACTTCGGGATCGAGCAGCGACTCGGGCGGGCCGTCATGGCCCATCGTCGCGGCGGTCTGCGGCAGGATCTGCATCAGCCCGTAATACGGCCCGTTCCGCGCGTCGGGGCGGTAGTCGCTTTCGCGCTGGACCACGCGATGCACGAGCGCCGGCGGCACGGCGTAGAGATTGGCATATTCGTCGATCAGCGCCAGCATTTCCGCGGTTTCGCCCGGATAAAGTGCGGGCGGTGGCGGGTCGGACCGGCCACAGGCGGCGAGCGCGCCGAGAAGAATGAATGAAATCAACCGCATCCGGGAGAGATTAGCATGAGTCGTATTGACTACGCCAGATCACTCGAACAGGCGCAGCAAACCTTCGCCGAGCTCTTCGCGGACGCGGTCGCCGATGGCTTCCTCGATCTGGTCGATCGCCTCGTCGCGGCTCGCGCCTTCCTCTATCTCGACGCCAAGTTCCTCGCGGACCACGTCGCGCAATTCGTCGGTCGCGCGGGATTCCAGCGCGTCGATTTCGTCCGACAGTTCCTGGTCGGCCAGCGCCTGAAGGTCGGGCGTGTAGCTGAGATCGTGCCACGGGCCTTCGATCCGGACGGGCACGGCGACGCGGGCCGCGCCGTCATCGCCACGCAGGACGCCGGGCACGACGAGGTAATCGAGCGACTGGCGGCCGATATCGACGAGGCCACGGCCGGTGACACCGCCCCAGGGCGCGGCGAGTGCGAGGTCGTCGTTGGCGAGCGTCCCGTCGGCGATGGTGAAACTGGCGGTGACCGAGTCGTAGACCGTGCGCGCGCCCTCGCCGCGGAAATTCGCGTCGAAATTGCGGATCATGCCCGCGATGTCGAGACCGCGGATCGCGCCCGCGCCAAGGTCGATGCGGCCCGATCCGTCGAGATCGGACATGAGCGCGGCGAGGCTGCCGCCCTGCGCCACAGCCTCGATCTCGGCCGAGCCGGTGCCCTCGAGCCTGTCGTAGCCGGTCAGCGCCGTCACCGCGGGGTTGAGGGCGATGTCGCTCAGCCGCGCCTCGGCCCGGGCGGAGAAGGTGCCGCGCCCGTTCAGCACGAACCGGCCGGAGGCGGCGCCGTCGAAGATGCCGGCATGGGTCAGGTCGACGACCATGCGGCCATCCTCGGATTCGATCCGCGCGGCGAGGAGGTCGAGCGCGACATCGCCGAGAGCGATTTCTTCGGCGGCGAGCGACAGTTCGGTGTCGAGCGCATACAGGCCCGAGGCGTCGATGGGCGCGGTGGACCAGCCCGTTGCAGATGGTGCGGCAGCTGTGGCCCCGGTTCCGCCACCGGACGCGCCGCCCGAGGCAGGGGCCGGCGCGGGTGCGGCGAAGGGCATTGAAATGCGGCCGGCGGAGATGTTGCCGCGCAGCAGCGGGCGCTCGGCACCGGGCACGAGGTCGAGCTCGGCCGTGGCGGTGTTGCCATCGAGCGTGATGTCGCCGCCACGAAGGTGAATGCTGCCTTCGTTCGTGACGGTCACGTTGCCGGACGCGGCGATCCGGTCGCGGCCGAGGCCTTCCGGCAGGTCCGGAGCGGCGATCCCGAACCGGGACAGGAGCGGCGACGGGTCGGTCACATCGAGCGTCACCGAGCCGTCGAGCGCCGGGGCGAGACCGGCACGGCCGGCGAATTCGACGCTGCCGCCGGACCAGTCGAGCGAGAGATCCGTTGCGCTGACATTGCCGGCGAAGAAGGACGCGGCTTCGGCGAGATCGGCCGTCAGCGTGATCCGTTCGTCCCCGGTGCCGACCGAGAGTTCCAGGTCGGCCGGGCCGTCGGGGTCGGGCATGGTGAGCCGCGCATCGACATTGTCGAAGGCGAGCGTCTGGCCGGTCGTCTCGTCGATGTAGCGGAGCGATCCGCCGACGATCTCGGCCAGGCCGATGCCGAGGCGGCGGGCGGGGGACGGGCTGTCTTGCGCGGGCGCGGTGCTGCCCGTTGCGGCTGCGTCACTCTGCGGCGCGGGCGCGCCATCGGGCTCGAGCTGCCAGCTGACCCGCCCGTCGGCGCCACGCACGACGACGATGCTTGGCCCTTCGAGCCGCAGGGCGTCGAGCTGGACGTCGCCGCGCAGGAGCGGCGCCCAGGCGACGCCGATATCGAGGCGCGCGGCGCTCAGCATCGGGCCGTCGCCGACCCAGTCCGGATTGCCGATCACGAGGTCCTGCGCCTCGATCCCGAAATGCGGCCAGAGCTGCGGGCGGACGCCGCCCGAGATCGACACGCTGCGCCCGGTGGCGGCCGACAGCCGTGCGGTTGCGAGTTCGGCGATGCGAGCCGAGGGGATGGCGTAAAGAAGGCCGACGCCGATCCCGAAGACGATCAGGATCGCGATGATTCCCCTGACGATCCAGCGCATGTGCCTACCCGTTGTTGTTGTGCCCGATCCGGTTGCGGGAATTGTATCGCAGCGCCGCGCCGGCGTGCAGCCCCGATCTGCCGCCCCTTTCCGCGCCGGCGCTTTGCCGCTAGAGGACGCGCATGTCCGCAAACCCGCCCGATCTTCGCCCCGACCTCGCGCGTGCGCGCGTCACTGAGGAGGCCCGTCCCGGCCAGCCGCGGATCGGTATGGTCTCGCTCGGCTGCCCGAAGGCGCTTGTCGACAGCGAGCGTATCCTGACGCGGCTGCGGGCCGAGGGTTACGCGATCTCGCCCGATTACGCGGGCGCCGAGGCGGTGATCGTGAATACCTGCGGCTTCCTCGATTCGGCCAAGGCCGAAAGCCTCGAGGCGATCGGCGAGGCGCTGGAGGCGAACGGCAAGGTGATCGTCACGGGCTGTCTGGGCGCCGAGCCCGACTACATCACCGGGGCGCATCCGAAGGTTCTGGCCGTCACGGGGCCGCACCAGTACGAGCAGGTGCTGGACGCCGTGCATTCCGCGGTGCCGCCGGATCCGGACCCGTTCGTGGACCTGTTGCCGCCGCAGGGCGTGAAGCTGACGCCGCGGCATTACAGCTACCTGAAGATTTCCGAGGGCTGCAATCACGCCTGCAAGTTCTGCATCATTCCCGACATGCGCGGGAAGCTGCAGTCGCGCCCGGCCCGCGCGATCCTGCGCGAGGCGGAGAAGCTGGTGGAGGCCGGGGTGAAGGAGATCCTGGTCATCAGCCAGGACACCTCGGCCTACGGGACGGACTGGAAGGACCGCGAGCAGAAGTTTCCGATTCTCGATCTGTCCCGGGACTTGTCCACAATCGGGGCGCGGATTCGCTTGCACTATGTGTACCCCTACCCGCATGTCCGCGATCTCGTCCCGCTGATGGCGGAGGCCGGTCCGGGGCTGCTGCCCTATCTCGACGTGCCCTTCCAGCACGCCCATCCCGACACGCTGCGCCGCATGGCCCGGCCCGCCGCCGCGTCCCGCACGCTGGAGGAGATCGCGGCCTGGCGCGCGGCCTTCCCGTCGCTGGCCCTGCGGTCGACCTTCATCGTCGGTTACCCGGGTGAGACCGAGGCGGAGTTCCAGACGCTGCTCGACTGGCTGGACGAGGCGCAGCTCGACCGCGTCGGCTGCTTCCAGTACGAAAACGTCGCCGGCGCGCGGTCGAACGCCCTGCCCGACCACGTCCCCGACGAGGTCAAGGAAGAGCGGTTCCATCGCTTCATGGAGAAGGCGCAGGCGATTTCGGCCGCGAAACTGGCGGCGAAGGTCGGCCAGCGGATCGAGGTGATCGTCGATGCGGTCGATACCGAGGGCGCGACCTGCCGGACGCGCGCCGACGCGCCCGAGATCGACGGCAACCTGTTCATCGACGAGGCCTTCGAGACCCTCGCGCCCGGCGACATCCTGACCGTCGAGGTCGAGGAGGCGTCGGAATACGATCTCTGGGGCCGTCCGGTCTAGCGGGTCGGCAGGCCGGCGAAGGTCGCGGTGTTGCGGCAGTAGGACGGCGGCGCATCCGAACGCTCGTGCGAGGCCAGCCAGGCCGCGCAGGCCTCCGGCGCCTCGCACCGGGTGCAGGACAGGACCGCGCTGCGCCAGCGATAGGCCGCCGCCTCGTCCCGTTCGATCGCCCCGGCCACGTCCTTGCCCAGCGTCTCGGCCATCTCGCTGGCCAGGGCCGTGTGGCGGGACAGCTTCTTCAGTCCGAACATCGATGCGCCTCCTCGGTCTCGCGTTCGGCGCCACTGTGCCGCGCAACCGGCCGCGCCGCCTTGATCCAGCGCAAAAACCCTCAGGTCTCGAGCAGCCGGTCGAACATTTCCGCGTTCGGACAGGCGCGCGGGACCGGCAGGCTCGCCTCGTCGGCATCCCCCATCCAGCCCTTGCAGCCCCGCGCCCAGCCGCAGCCCCGGCATGCCTCGACGGCACGGGCCCAGTCCGGCGGCGTCAGGCGGCCATCGGCGAAGGCGGCGGCGAGATCGGTGCCCGTCACGCGAGCCATCGCGACGACGGTCCAGTAGTGGATGCGGGCGGGGCCGAGCGGCCGCGGCGCTGTCTCGGACATGGATCCTCCTCCTCTGCCAGTGGGACGAGGATGGCAGACCCACGTGGCCCGCGCCTTGACGAGGATCAATCCCGGCTCAGAGTCCGGCCGCGGTCTGCCGCACGATCGCCTGCCGCGAGGCGTTGGGCGGGTGGGTGCCGAGGAAGCGGTCGCCCGGATCGGGCAGCCGGTCGAAGAACCCGGCCCCGCGCACGGCGTCGTAGCCGGCCCGGATCGTGATGATGGTGCCAAGCTCGTCGGCCTGAAGCTCGTGATCCTGGCTGAAGCGGCGCGCGCCCACCTGCGCGCCGATCTCGGCCGCCTGCCGGATGCCGGCGGCGTCGGCGCCACCCATCTGCGCCAGAACGCCGGCGACGAGCGCGCCGCGCCGGGCGGCGTCGACCTGCTGCGGGATGTGCTGGCGGATGTGGTGGGCGGCCTCGTGGCCGATGACGAAGGCCAGTTCGTCGGCGTTTTCCACGGCCGCGATCAGACCCACGGTCACCACGATGATCGGGCGGCCCGACCGGTCGATGGTCTGGAACGCGTTGATGCCACGGTCCGGCGTGTCGTCGACGGCAATCTCGAAATCGCAGTTCGCGCGGGCCAGTTGGGCGCGGCATTCGCTTTCGGCCACGGGTTCGATCCGGCTGGCCACTTCGGCGAAGGAAATCCGGTTGCCGTTCTGCTGCGGCACGGGGTACTGCGCCGGCGGAGCGACCGCGACGCATCCTGAAATGAAACTGAGCGCCAGGATGGCGAGGGCAGTCCGCATACACCGTCTCCCTATGTCGGAAGAAAGGCTATCACGCGGGACCGGCAGGTCCAGCACCCGCGAAGTTTTTTCGCCGCGGGGCGGCATCGGGGCCATTGCCGCCGGGCAGCGCGCGGCCTAGCGTGACGCCCATGTTCACGATCGAGCACGATTTCGACGCCACCGTGGTCACCCTTGTCGACGAGGGCGAGGCGCCGCTGACCGAGGACGTCACCATCGCGGCCTTCGCCGAATGCGTGACGCTGGAACAGCTGGATCCGCGCACGGACACGGTGCAGAAAATCACGCTGTCGATGGCGCAGCTTCAGGATCTTGCCGCCGCGCTGGACCTGCCCGAAGGCGTCTACCGCCTGAAGCGCTAACCCGATGCGCAGGAGACGCAGCGCACCGCGCAGGGGTCCGAGCCGAGCCGGCCGTGGCCGATGAAGCTGCCGCATTCCTCGCACCAGCCGTATTCGCCGTCCTCCATCCGGGTCAGCGCCGCCGCGATAGCGCGCATCCGCCCGGCGCGCCGCGCCTCGAGACCGCGCGCCATGGCCTGCCCCTGCAGGGCGTCCATACGGCTCAGCCGCCCGACGCTTTGCTGGTCGAGCGTGACCGGCGCGCGGTCGGCGCGGGTGTCGTCCGAGGCCGCAGCGAGCGCCTCGCGCTCGGCCTGAAGGGCCGGGCGGTAGCGCGCGGCAAGCTCGTCATCGGTGGGGTCGGTTTCCATTGCGACAGCCGAGCAGTCCGCGCGCCGGGACGCAAGGCCGGGGTTTATCCACAGGTGGAGACGCTGCGGCAGCATCCATGTCGGGGGCAACCTTTGCACGGCGCAAGCAACACTGCGACAAAAGGCGCGCAAGGCCTCGCAACAAGCTGTTCCGATAAGGTTACGGACAGAAAATCCCCACGCTTTCCACGACCGGGGCGGGCCCGCTTCTCACAGGTCTGTCCACAGACTTGCGGCCCGCCCCCGGGCGATTCCATAGTCGTCGAAACAAGGGGGGACGCACATGGCGACGGGCTTTTTCTGGGACGAACGCTGCTTCTGGCACTCGGGCGGCAACTACGCCTTCATGGCGCAGGTCGGCGGACTGGTGCAGCCGATGGCGACGGGCGGCCTGCCCGAGAACCCCGAGACCAAGCGGCGGCTGAAGAACCTGATCGACGTCACCGGCCTGTCGCGGGAATTGACGATGACCGGGGCCGATCCGGCGACCGAGTCCGATCTGCGGCGCATCCACCCGCAATCCTACATCGACACCTTCCGGGAGCGCGCGGCGGCGGGCGGCGGAGAGCTTGGCCTGCGGACGCCCTTCGGCCCGGACGGGTTCGAGATTGCCTGCCTGTCGGCGGGGCTGGCGAAGACGGCGCTGGCGCAGGTGCTCGACGGCCAGCTCGACAATGCCTACGCGCTGTCGCGCCCGCCGGGGCACCATTGCCTGCCCGACTATCCCAACGGCTTCTGTCTGCTGGCCAACATCGCCATCGCGATCGAGGCGGCCCGCACCGAGGGGCGGGGGCAGCGCTTCGCGGTGCTCGACTGGGACGTGCATCACGGCAACGGGACCGAGGGCATCTTTTACGACCGCGATGACGTCCTGACCGTTTCGCTCCACCAGGAGCGGAACTATCCCCGCGACACCGGCGATTTCGCCGACCGGGGCAGCGGCGCGGGCGAAGGCTTCAACCTCAACGTGCCGCTGCCGCCGGGCGGCGGGCACGAGGTCTACCTCGCCGCGATGGAGCGGCTTGCCCTGCCCGCCATCGCCGCCTTCCGGCCGGATGTCATCATCGTGGCCTGCGGGTTCGATGCGTCCGGCGTCGATCCGCTTGGCCGGATGCTGGCGGGATCGCACACTTTCCGGGCAATGACCGCGCAGGTGAAGGCGCTGGCCGAGGAGATCTGCGATGGCAAGCTCGTCCTCGTCCATGAGGGCGGGTATTCCGAGCTGCACGTCCCGTTCTGCGCCCATGCGGTGCTCGAGGTGCTGTCGGGATCCGGCATCACCGCGCCCGACCCGCTGGCCTCGCGGATCGAGTCGCAGCAGCCCGGCCCCGATTTCGACGCCTTCGCGCTCGGCCTCGTCGATGCGATGGCCGACGCGCTTCGTTGACACTGCCCGGCGCGCGCGCCAAACGGTAAGCGAAGGCGACAGAGAGGGACCCCATGCAGAAAGTCTACGGATCGGCCGCGGAGGCGCTCGACGGCCTCCTCTTCGACGGCATGCTGATCGCATCGGGCGGCTTCGGCCTCTGCGGCATTCCGGAACTTCTGATCGACGGCATCGTGGCCGCCGGCACGAAGGACCTGACGGTGGCCTCGAACAATGCCGGCGTCGACGATTTCGGCCTCGGCAAGCTGCTCGCCACGCGGCAGGTCAAGAAGATGATGAGCTCCTATGTCGGCGAGAATGCCGAGTTCATGCGGCAATACCTGTCGGGCGAGCTGGAGCTGGAATTCAACCCGCAGGGCACGCTGGCCGAACGGATGCGCGCCGGCGGTGCTGGAATCCCCGGCTTCTACACCAAGACCGGCGTCGGCACCGTGATCGCCGAGGGCAAGGAAGTGAAGACCTGGAACGGCCAGGACTACATCCTGGAGGAAGGCATCTTCGCCGACCTGTCGATTGTGAAGGCGTGGAAGGCCGACGACACCGGCAACGCGATCTTCCGCAAGACCGCCCGCAACTTCAATCCGCCGGCGGCGATGTGCGGCAAGGTCTGCGTGATGGAGGTCGAGGAGATCGTCCCGCGCGGCTCGCTCGACCCCGACCACATCCACCTGCCCGGCATCTACGTGCACCGTCTGATCCAGGGCGAGCACGAGAAGCGGATCGAGCAGCGGACCGTCCGCAAGAGGGAGGAAGCCTGATGCCCTGGGACCGTAATCAGATGGCCGCCCGCGCGGCCGAGGAACTCGAAGACGGGATGTACGTGAACCTCGGGATCGGCATCCCGACGCTCGTGGCCAACTACGTGGGCGACAAGGACATCACGCTGCAGTCGGAGAACGGGATGCTCGGCATGGGGCCATTCCCGTTCGAAGGCGAGGAAGACCCCGACCTCATCAATGCCGGCAAGCAGACGATCACCGAACTGAACCGGACCTCGTATTTCGACAGCGCCATGTCCTTCGGCATGATCCGCGGCGGCAAGATCGCCGCGGCAATCCTGGGTGCGATGGAAGTGGCCGAGAACGGCGATCTGGCGAACTGGATGATCCCCGGCAAGCTGGTGAAGGGCATGGGCGGGGCAATGGACCTCGTGGCGGGCGTCGGCAAGGTCGTCGTCGTGATGGACCACCAGAACAAGGCGGGCGAGTCGAAGGTGCTGAAGGCCTGCACGCTGCCGCTGACCGGCGCGGGCGTCGTGGACCGGATCATCACCAATCTCGGCGTGCTCGACGTGGTCGAGGGCGGGCTGAAGATCGTGCAGCTGGCCGATGGCGTCACCGAGGACGAGCTGCGCGCCGCGACCGAGGCGACGATCGTTGGCTGAGGCGTTGCCGCCGGACGACGACGGGATCGTCCGCGAGCACGGGCAGAGCAAGGGCCGTTACGTCCTGCGCGAGAACGGCGCCGAGGCGGAGCTGACCTATTCGATCCTGTCGCCGACGATGATCATCGCCGATCACACCGGCGTGCCGGACGAGATGCGCGGATCGGGTGCGGGGCTCAGGCTCGTGAAGCGGCTGGTCGCGGATGCGCGCGCCGAGGGCGTGACGATCGTGCCGCTCTGCCCCTTCGTGAAGTCGCAATACAGGCGCCACCCGGAATGGGCGGACGTGTTCCAGGGCTAGCTCAGCCGCCGGCCATCGTCGCGAAGACGCAGCCGTCGCTGATCAGCTCTGGCCGCGTGAGGCACAGCCCGCGCGCGATCTCCCACGTGGCGAGCACCTTCGGCACGTATTCCCGCGTCTCGGTGTAGTCCGGCACGCCACCGGCCCGCCATACCGCGCCCTCTCCGGCATTGTAGCCGGCCAGCGCGAGCACCGCGTCCTGCCCGAATTCGCCAAGGAGCCAGTCGAGGTAGGCGACGCCGCCCTGGATGTTCTGGACCGGGTCGAACGGGTCCGCGACGCCGAATCGCTCGGCCGTGGCGGGGATAAGCTGCATCAGGCCCTGCGCACCCGCGCCCGAGACCGCGTCGGCCCTGCCGGCCGATTCCACGGCCATGACGGCGAGAACCAGCGCGGGCGAGACCCGGGTTCCGGCCGTGGCGGCGAGGATCTCTCGGCCATGAGCGGCCGCCATCCGGTTCAGGTCGTCGAGCCGCAGAAGGCCAAGCTCGCGCGTCTCGGCGGCCTCGGCCAGCCGGCGCAGCGCGGTATCGAGGCGTCCTGGCGCCTCGAGCCCTGCCGGAACGCCGGCCCAGAACCACAGCGCGGCGTCGGAGACCGGGCCGGTATCGTCAGGCAGATCGGCCACCTCTTCCTCGGGCACGTCGGGTGCCTCGGGCTGCGGTTCGATCTGGATGTTGATGAGCGGGCCGGTATGCCCCGGCTCGGGCGCGGCCACGCGCCGGAAGGTGACGCCCGGCGCCATCTGCGCCGATGCCGCCGTCACGCAGGCAAGGCACAGCCCCGCCGCCAGTAATCCGATCGCCTGTCGCATCGCGTATCTGCCCGCCGCGTTTTGGCGCAATCTGCCCGAAAGCGGACGCCGGCGCCATCGTCCCGCGGCAGGCGCGGCGGGCCTGTGGCCGCACGGACTCAGCCGTTACGGGGCGGTTCCGGCGGCCATCGGGACCCCATTACCCCCGCGTTTCCCGTTCGTGCACAAAAAATTCCTGGTTTAGGGAAATTCGCAATGAACCGAGGGGGTCAGGCCCGAGACCGTTTCCCCTACGTAATCATAAAATGGCTCTTGACCCCAAGAATTCGCAATGAATCCGCCTCCTTGCCCAAGTGTTGCCCTGAATCGCGGCGATCTTCGAACCATCGCGGAGGCCACGAGCCACCGTGGCCATCTGATCCGAACCACGCGCAGCGTGACCTATGGAGTGATTAATATGACTGCTCTCTTCAAGAACTTCGCTTCGTCCGAAGCCGGCGCCGTGACCGTTGACTGGGTCGTTCTGACCGCAGCCATCGTGGGCCTCGGCCTCGCCGTTATGGCCGTCATCTCGGGCGGTGTGGAAGACCTCACCGGTGAGATCCAGGCCGAGCTGGCCGCTCAGAACCCGGATGACGATCCGTTCGCCGGTGCGGCCACCGTCGGCGACCCGAACGCGATCGACTAATTACGGTCTGGCCGGGCAAACCGGCCAACCCGTTTTCGGAGGGCCGCGCGGTTTCGCGCGGCCTTCTTCTTTTTTTTGTCCCGGATTACGAGCGGCCTGCCGGACGAAAATTTCGCGATCAGTCAGAAAGAAAGCCAAAAAGACCCTTCCGACGATCCATTTCCGTCGAATTCTTGCCGCTATCTGCCGATATCAAAGGTCTTGTCGCAGCGCCGAAACGTCCATGAGGTCAGGCGCAAGATGAAAACTGAACAGATGAGAGACCACATGAACATGCTCAAGAACTTCGCCCGCTCCGAAGCCGGTGCCGTGACCGTCGACTGGGTCGTCCTGACCGCAGCTATCGTTGGCCTCGGCCTGGCCGTTATGGCCGTCATCTCCGGCGGTGTGGAAGACCTCACCGGTGAGATCCAGGCCGAGCTGGCCGCTCAGAACCCGACCGACGATCCGTTCGCCGGTGCGGCCACCGTCGGCGATCCGAACGCGATCGACTGATACGGTGCAGCTCTCCCGTGCACTCGCGGGAGGCACCACAAAAAACAGGGTCGTGCGGCTGCCGCACGACCTTTTTCTTTGCGCCGGACCGGAACCCTGGGGCGGTGCAGTCAGGCACCCCGCAGCGGGAGGCGAAATGGGTCCTGGCGACGATATAGCAGCATCCTGAGTGATTGTTATTACACCAGAAATTACGCCGCAATATTGGTCCAGCTTCCTACCCCAGGTAGATCATTTCCGCTGCATTTTCGCCCTTTTTCAAACGTAGACCGGTGGGGCAACCCCACAGCCGTTCCCAAGGCGGCTGACGACCCCAAACCAGATACGTAGCCAAGTGAGTCACACCATGAACATTTTGAAGACCTTCGCGGCCTCCGAGTCCGGCGCTGTTACCGTCGACTGGGTCGTGCTGACCGCAGCCATCGTCGGCCTCGCCCTCGCGGTGATGGCCGTGATCTCCGGCGGCGTCGAGGACCTGACCGGTGAGGTCCAGGCCGAGCTCGCCGCACAGAACCCGAACAACGATCCCTTCGCCGGCGCTGCCACGGTCGGCGACGCCAACGCGATCGACTGATCCGGACGGCGGCGCGCCGCCCGAACCGATTTCACGGCCCGCCCCATCCCGGGGCGGGCCGTTTTCCGTTCCGGACCCCTCCCGGCGGTCGGTTCCATTTCGTAGACAATTCGGATTCATTATTTCCTAAACTTCCGAAAAATTTCTATCGAACCACTTGAATCGCCATATTTCGGCCGATTTGGATTCGGATATTGCCACTGTGGTTCAGGCGCCAATGGCGCTTTATTGACAAGTGCAGGAGTAACGCTGATGGCGATCCATCCCGTCCTTTCCAACTTCATCAAGAATGAATCCGGCCTCGTGACCGTCGACTGGGTCGTGCTGACCTGCGGTCTCTGCGCGCTCGGCATCGCGACGCAGAATGTCGTCGGCGCCGGCATGGCCGACATGGTCGACGAGATCAACACGCAGCTCCGCAGTGATTTCGTGATCCAGCGCAGCTTCGTGGACCCGAACCAGAACTCCGTGGTCGAGAATCCGAACTCGGACGGCACCTGGACCGGCGAAGACGGCACCACCACCACCGGCGGCTCCGGCTGCACCACGACCTCGCAAGGCTACAACGCCTCGACCGGGACCTGCGCCTGATCCGGAATTGCGGCCAGCCGCACGCCGGCTGAACGAGACACACGGGCTTCGTGCCCTCGCGCTGACCGGGACGCTGCATGGCCCGGCAGAGAACCACCGCGAGAGCGCGCGGACGGGCCGGACGGGTGACGACCCGTCCGGCCGCCAAGTCTTCGGACCGACCGGCCGGACACGCCGGCATCGTGTCGAATGGCCAGAGTAAATCCGTCTCTAAACCATCATTCTGCCCCAATCCTCAACAATCCTGCCGCTCGGTTTAATGCGTGTGTGCGACCGTTGGGGGCGTCATGCGCTACAGCATGGGACAAAGCAGATGCGTATCATTTTCGGACTAGTGCTTCTGGTGGGGCTGTCCCTGGCGGGCTTTGCCGTCTACTTCGCAAAGGAACGGTTTACCCAGTACCAGGCCGCCCTTCAGCAGCAACGCGACTCGATCATCGAGACGACGGAGATCTTCGTCGTCAATGCACCTCTCCGGTATGGCCAGCCGCTTCGGCCGGAAAACGTGACCGCCGTGGCATGGCCCGCGGATCACGTGCCGTTCGGCGCATTCGCCACCATGGAAGAGCTGTTCCCGGAAGGCCCGGACGTTCCGCGCACCGTTCTGCGCGTGATGGAGCGGGACGAACCCATCCTCATCTCCAAGGTCACCGCGCCCGGCGAGGATGCCGGCGTGGCTTCGCGGCTCGGCAACGGCTTGCGCGCCTTCGCCCTCCGCGTCGACGTGACCTCGGGCGTGTCGGGCTTCCTTCGCCCGGGTGACCGGGTCGACGTCTACTGGACCGGTTCGGCCCGCGGCACCGACGTGACCCGGCTGATCCGCTCGGGCGTGCAGATCATCGCCATCGACCAGATCGCCGACGAGGACCGGAACAACCCGACCATCGCGCGGACGGTGACCATCGCCGCCACCCCGCAGGAAATTGCCGCGCTGACGCTGGCACAGTCCTCTGGCCGCCTGACGCTGTCGCTCATCGGGGTCGAGGACGACACCCAGAGCGAGCAGTTCGAGGTCAGCCTGGACGACATCCTCGGCATCGAGGAAGAGGTGCAGGAGGCCGGTCCGCGGATCTGCTACGTCACCACCCGCCGCGCCGGCGGTGAGGTCGAGCGGATGCCGTTCCCCTGCCCCGACGAGGGCTGAGACCGGGCCCGGGCGCCTGTCAACAGACATATCCACAGAGGGACAAATCTGTGGATCGACATTCGGAACCGGCCCCCGATCTTGGGGGCCGGTTCCCGTTCAGGCCCCAAATTATGTGTGTGCGTGGCCCGAATGGCACATAAACGACGTCGTGCAACCCCATGATTATTGCGCGGAAAGGTCGCATCGGGCATGGTGCACGCAATGGCGGGGAAAAACCCCTCCAAAATCCGTGATCAATAGAGGCAGGATCACAATGAGCATGACCCGACTTCTTCGCGCGGCCTTCGCGGCCTGCGCCCTGGCGCTGTCCTTCGCGCCCGCGACCCACGCGCAGACGCTGCGCGTGCTTGAAGGTGCCGTTTCCACGTCCCTTCGCGTCCCCATGAACCGCGCCGTCGTCGTCGAAAGCGACGCGGTCTTCGCAGAACTCTCGGTGGCCAACCCGGCCATCGCCGACATCGCCACGCTGTCCGAACGCACGATCTACGTGCTCGGCCGCGCGCCCGGCCGCACCACGATGACCCTTCTGGGCGTCGAGGGGCAGCTGATCGCGAACGTCGAGGTGCAGGTCGTCCCGGATGTGGCCGAACTGCGTGAGCGGCTCAGCCAGATCCTTCCGGGCGAGCCGATCGAGGTGCGCACCGCCAATGACGGCATCGTGCTCTCCGGCACGCTCAGCTCGGGCGAGGCGGTCGATCACGCGATGCAACTGGCCGAGCGCTATTCGGGCAACGTGTCGAACCTGATGTACGTGTCCGGCTCGCAGCAGGTGCTGCTGCAGGTCCGCTTCGCCGAGATGTCGCGCACCACGCGGCAGAACCTGTCGGCCTCGCTGCAGCTGTCTGACGGCGGCTTCCAGTTCGGCACCGGCGTCGCCACCGGCGGCGGCGGCACGACGCTCGGCGACGGTACCCTCGGCGGTGCAACCGGCGGCCTGTCGCTCGGCTTCGGCTCGAACGGCGCCCAGGTCGGCATCCTTCTCGAGGCGCTCGAGACCGAAGGTCTTGTCCGCACCCTGGCAGAGCCGAACATCGTCGCTCTCTCCGGTCAGTCGGCCAGCTTCCTCGCCGGCGGCGAGCTTCCGGTCCCGACCCAGTCCGACAACGGCGTCGGCGTCGAGTTCAAGCCCTTCGGCATCACGCTCAACTTCTCGCCCACCGTGGTTCAGCAGGGCGTCATCAACCTGGTGCTCGACACCGAGGTCTCGTCGCTCGGCGAAGAGATCCAGCTCGGCGGCGGGGCGCAGATCCCCTCGCTCAGCACCCGGTCGGCGACGACCACCGTCAACCTGCGTGACGGGGAAAGCTTCGCCATCGCGGGCCTCCTTCAGGACGACTTCCGCGACTCGGTCGGCCAGGTTCCGTGGCTTGGCGACATCCCGGTTCTCGGCGCGCTCTTCCGGTCCTCGAACTGGCAGCGCAACCAGACCGAGCTTGTGGTGATCGTCACCGCTCACCTGGTGAGCCCGACGCGCGGCGAGGCCCTGTCCCTGCCGACCGACCGGGTCGCCATCCCGAGCGAGCGCGATCTCTTCCTGTTCGGCCAGACGGTCGGCCGGGTTCCGGGCTCCGGCCCTGCCGCCGACGTGGCGCAGCAGGACTTCGGCGGCTCCTACGGCTATGTGATGGAGTGAGACAGATGGCCAGCAAACCCTTCCTCAAGACCGTCATGGCCGGCACCGCGTGCCTCGCGCTCTCGGCCTGTGACTTCACCTTCCTCTCCGACGCTCCTGCCGGGAGCCACCTGGACGAGGGCCGCTTCGGCAACCCGACGATGAACAACATCCTGATCCAGACCGGACAGGCCAACTTCGTCGAAAGCCTGCAGCTGCGGTTCGCGAACGAAGTGCCGGCGACGATCAACTTCGCCTTCGACAGCGCCGTGCTGGATCAGGAGGCGCGGATGGTCCTCAGCCGCCAGGCGGCCTGGATCCGGCAGTTCCCCGAGGTGCGGTTCTCGGTGTTCGGACATACCGACCTCGTCGGTTCGGACTCCTACAACTACAACCTCGGCCTGCGGCGCGCCCGTGCGGCGGTCAACTACCTGGTCTCCCAGGGTGTCGACCGTCACCGGCTCGAGGCTCTGGTCTCGCGCGGGGAAAACGAGCCGGTCGTGGCCACCCAGGACCGCGAACGGCAAAACCGCCGCACGGTCACGATGGTCTCGGGCTTCGTCCAGAACCACCCGATCGTGCTGAACGGCGAATACGCCCGCATCGTGCAGCGCGCCTATGTCGGCTCGGGCGGCGGCGGTGGCGAAGGCGGCAGCTGACCCCGACCCGCCTCCGGGCACAACGATCCTGACCTCGAAGCGCCACGTCCCGAAAAGGACGTGGCGCTTTTTCAAATAGTTTCGGTTTTTTGGTCCAATTGTTGCCCACATTCCCCGCCAAACCCGTTCTCGAGCGTGGGGCGATTCCGTCAGCCGAACCGTCTCTCCTCATGTCGCCGTCCGACCGTTATCCGGGCGGCCCGTGACGCGGGGTTTGGCTCCGGCAAAGCCGCGGCAAGATGGGAATTGAGTATGGGTACCGAACCTGCATTGAAGACCGAACCGGCCTCGATCGTCGCGTGCACGATCTCCCGGGATGTTCAGCAATTCGATCTTCTGATCGACGACATGGAGGCCGAACTCGGCGAAGCCTGGGGCGACCTCCAGCTCGGTGAGGCGCGATCGTTCTTCGCGCAGCCCGAAGCGGCCGACCTGAAATTCGTCGCCATCGCGGTCGACGCCGAGGACGAGGGCGATATCGGCCTCATCGGCGAAATCATCCGCGCCGCGACCGAACGCAAGATCAAGGTGATCCTGATCGCCGACAACGTGTCGACGGCCGGGCTGCACCAGCTTCTCAAGCTTGGCGCGCACGACTTCGTGCCCTACCCGCTGCCCGAGAATGCGCTGCATGACGCCATCGAACGCGTGACCCGGCCGGAGCCGGAACCGATGATGGTCGTCCAGCATGGCGGCCCGTCCAAGACCGGGCAGCGCATGGGTGCGCCCTCCGCGCTCTTCGCCGTGCAGAAGCTCGCCGGCGGCGCCGGTGCAACGTCGCTTGCCGTCAACCTCGCCTGGGAACTGGCGAAGATCGACAAGGAAGCGCCGTCGGTCTGCGTCATCGACTTCGATCTCCAGCAGGGCGCCATCGCGACCTATCTCGACCTGCCCCGCCGCGAATTCATCATCGAGATCCTATCCGACACCGTGAACATGGACGAGGACAGTTTCCGCCAGGCGCTTCAGACCTATGGCGAGACCATGTCGGTCTTCACCGCGCCGGCCGAGATCGTGCCGCTCGACATGCTGACGGCCGAGGACGTCGAACGCATCCTTGAGGTCGCGAAGGCCAGCTTCGACATCGTCGTCGTCGACATGCCCGGCTCGATCGTGACCTGGACCGAAACCGTGCTCGCACGGTCGGACGTGTTCTTCGCGGTGATGGAGCTCGACATGCGCTCGGCCCAGAACGCGATGCGCTTCATCAAGGCGCTGCAATCCGAGGACCTGCCGCTCGACAAGGTGAACTTCTGCCTCAACCGCGCCCCCGGCATGACCGACCTGAACGGCAAGGCCCGGGTCAAGCGGCTGGCCGAAAGCCTTGGCGTGAAGATCTCGACCCAGCTCGCCGATGGCGGCAAGCAGGTCGTCCAGACCGCCGACCACGGCGCGCCCCTGGCCGAGATGGCCAAGAAGAACGCGTTCCGCCGTGACATCCACAAGCTCGCCGTCAGCCTCCACGAGGCAATGGTGGCCGAGATCGCGAAATCCGCCTGAGGGAAGCTGACTGATGTTCTCCAAGTACAAGAAACCGTCTCAGCCTAAACCGGTCGGCGGTGCCCCCGAACCGGTCGAACTGGTCCCCGAAACCACCGCACCAGTGGCCGAAACGCCCAAGATCATCCGCAAGAGCGGACCGGCCACGCCGGCGCGGACGCCGGCCGAGGCGCAGGCATCCGACAAGGAAGCCAAGCGGCGCCAGAAGCTCGACGAGATCAAGACGGAGATGCACCACCGTCTGCTCGAAAACCTGAACCTTTCGGCGCTGGAAGGCGCGAAGGAAAGCGAGCTCCGGGCCGAGATCAACGCGATCACGAACGAAGAACTGGGCGAGATGAACATCGTCCTCAACCGGGACGATCGCCAGCAGCTCCAGTCCGAACTGTTCGACGAAGTGACGGGCCTCGGCCCGCTCGAGACCCTTCTGAAGGACGACACGGTCAACGATATTCTCGTCAACGGCCCCAACCGGGTCTTCGTGGAACGGGCCGGCCGCCTGGAACTGACCGACATCCGGTTCAAGGATGAACGCCACCTCCTGCGGATCATCGACAAGATCGTGTCGGCCGTTGGCCGGCGCGTGGACGAATCCACGCCCTATGTCGACGCCCGTCTGAAGGACGGCAGCCGTTTCAACGCGATGGTCCCGCCCATCGCCGTCGACGGCTCGCTGGTCTCCATTCGTAAGTTCAAGAAGGAAAAGCTCAGCGTCGACGACCTCGTCCGCTTCGGCGCCTTCTCCGAGGAAATGGCCGCCTATCTCCAGGCTGCCTGCGCCTGCCGCCTGAACGTCATCGTCTCGGGCGGTACCGGTTCGGGTAAGACTACCACGCTCAACGCGCTGTCGTCCTTCATCGACAACAAGGAACGCATCCTCACCATCGAGGACACGGCGGAACTTCAGCTTCAGCAGGTCCATGTGGGCCGGATGGAAAGCCGCCCGCCCAACGTCGAAGGCAAGGGCGCGGTCACCCAGCGCGACTGTCTGCGGAACGCTCTGCGGATGCGTCCCGACCGCATCATCGTCGGCGAGACGCGCGGCGAGGAAGTCATCGACATGCTCCAGGC
The DNA here is from genome assembly GCA_015689705.1 of Rhodobacterales bacterium HKCCE3408. Taxonomy (GTDB): domain Bacteria; phylum Pseudomonadota; class Alphaproteobacteria; order Rhodobacterales; family Rhodobacteraceae; genus HKCCE3408. Next base: position 426,515 of record WVSN01000001.1, on the reverse strand, counting down.
CATGAACACGGGCCACGACGGTTCGATGACCACGATCCACGCCAACTCCGCCCGCGACGCCTGCTCGCGTCTGGAAAACATGGTCGCCATGGCCGGTATCGAAATGCCGATCAAGGCCGTCCGTGCCCAGATCGCCTCGGCCGTGAACCTCATCGTGCAGGCCTCGCGCCTTCAGGACGGCTCGCGCCGCATGGTCTCGATCACCGAGGTGACGGGCATGGAGGGCGAAGTCATCTCGATGCAGGAAGTGTTCCGCTACCAGCGCCTCGGGCTGAAGCCCGACGGCACGATCATCGGCCGCTTCACCGCCTGCGGCGTGCGCTCGCACTACAGCCAGCGCTTCAAGCAGTGGGGCTACGACCTGCCCATGTCCATCTACGATCCTGTTGCAGCGGAGTAATCGACCATGACGATCTCAATCGAGCCGCTGATCTATATCGGGATCTTCGTCGGCGTGGTGATGCTGGTGAACGGCATCTACCTGATGGTCTTCGGAAAATCGGTGTCGATGAACGCGCGGGTCAACCGCCGCCTGTCGATGCTGGAAAAGGGCTCCTCGCGCGAGGACGTGCTGGCAAAGCTCCGGAAGGAGATGGACCAGCACATGAAATCGCGGTCCGTGCCGCTATACTCGCTGATCGCCGACAAGGCGCAGAAGGCGAATATCGCGTTCACGCCGCAGCAGCTCATGTACGTCATGGTCGCCGTCGGCTTCGTCGCCTTCATCGTGATGACCTTCCTGACCGCCGCCGCCTTCCCGCTGCGCGCGCTTCTGTCGGTCGTGATGGGCGTCGGCGGCGTCTACTACTGGGTCGCCTCCAAGGCCAAGAAGCGCATCGCGCTGATCGAGGAGCAGCTGCCGGACGCGGTTGAACTGATGGTCCGCTCGCTCCGCGTCGGCCACCCCTTCGTCACCGCCATCAACACCGTCGCCAAGGAAGTCGCCGACCCGCTCGGCTCCGAGCTTGGCGTCATCGCGGACGAGGCCGCCTATGGCCGCGACGTCGCGGAATCGATCGGCGCCATGGCCGACCGGCTCGACATGCAGGACATGCGCTTCCTCGCCGTCGCGGTCGGCATCCAGCAGACCTCGGGCGGTAACCTGGCCGAGATCCTGCAGGGTCTGTCGAACGTGATCCGGGCGCGCTTCCGGCTGTTCCGCCGGGTCAAGGCGATCACGGCCGAGGCCAAGTGGTCGGGCAACTTCCTGTCCGCCTTCCCGCTGCTCTGCCTCGTCGGCATCAACGTGATGCAGCCCGACTATTACTCCGAGGTGGTCGGCACCCAGTACTTCATCCCGGCCTGCGCGGTCGTCGGCGTGATGCTGTTCATGAACTTCGTGTTCATGCGCATTCTCGTGAACATCAAGGTCTGAGGAGCGGCAGAGATGGAAGCCATCCGGAACATTCTCACGGGCATGAACGACTGGCTCGTGGCCACCTTCGGCGATCTCGGCCCGCTCATCGCGGTCGGTATCCTCGGCCTTCTGCTGATCCTCGTCGCCCTGCCGGCGATCATGTTCCGCAAGCAGGACCCGATGGAGCGTCTGCGCGACCGCACCCGGTCGGGCGACGCCCAGGGATCGGTCGACAAGCAGCGCGCGCTGCGCGTCCGCAGCAAGGCCGACCAGCGGCTGGAACGGTTCTCGCAGTTCCTCGAGCCGCAGAACCAGGACGAGCTTGGCGCCGCCCGGCTCCAGCTGATGCGCGCGGGCTACAAGTCCAAGGGCGCCGTCCAGACCTTCCACTTCGCGCAGTTCGCGCTCGGCATCGCCGGCCTGCTCTCGGGCATCGGCATCCTGCTCGCGACCGGCTTCGAAGGCCCGCTCGAAATCTTCCTGAAGGGCTTCCTGCCCGGCGCCATCGGCTATCTCGCGCCGAAATACTGGGTGACCAAGCGCGTCCAGAAGCGCGAGGAGGAAATCACCTCGGGCTTCCCCGACGCGCTCGACCTGATGCTGGTTTGCGTCGAGGCCGGCCAATCGCTCGATCAGGCGATTATCCGGGTGGCCAAGGAGATGCGCGCGGCTTACCCTGCCCTTGCAGAGGAATTCGAGCTCGTGGCCTACGAGATGAAGGCCGGTAAGGAAAAGACCCAGGTGCTCCGGGATTTCGGCGAGCGCGTCGGCGTTCAGGACGTCAACAGCTTCGTGACGGTGCTGATCCAGTCCGCCACGTTCGGCACATCGGTGGCCGAAGCGCTGCGCGTCTATGCCGGCGAGATGCGGGACAAGCGGGTGATGCGGGCCGAGGAAAAGGCCAACAAGCTGCCCACGAAGCTCACGCTCGGAACGATGATGTTCTGTGTCCCGCCGCTCCTGATCATCCTGATCGGACCTTCCGTCTACGGCATCGCGGTCGACCTCTCCGGCAGATGAGGGCAACCCGGGGGCGCCCATGCGAGGGCACTACATCGTGAATTCAGCGCTGGCGGTCCTCGTGGCCGCCTGCGTTCCGTTTCAGGGCGACCGTATCGATCCCGCCTTCGAGGGCGTCGAACCCCCGCCGGGCACCGTGGTCCTGCGCGACGAGGTCGACCAGATGATCGTCGGCGACCGGCTGATGGAGGCCGGCGAATACGATCTCGCCATCCGCGCCTATTACCGCGCCGCCGCGACGCGCGGCACCGACGCCCGCATCCTGATCGCGCTCGGCTCGGCCTCGCTCGCCCTCGGCCGGCTCGGCCAGGCCGAGGACTTCCTGCGCGGCGCCGTCGAACAGGTCCCCGAAGAGCCCGTGGCGTGGAACAATCTCGGCGTCGTGCTCATGGAACAGGGCAATTACGGCGAGGCGCGGCAGGTGTTTCAGCGGGCCTTCGCGCTCGACAGTGGCCGATCTGACGACATCCGCGAAAACCTGCGCTTGGCTATCGCGCGGATGGAAAATCTTGTGTATCCTGAGCCGGAAAATGAAAACCGCTACGGGCTTGAACGCCGAGGCGGGGGCCGCTGGCTCCTCATCGACGAAACCATACCCTGAAGGGCGGAGAGCAGAATGAGGCAGGCAAATGACTCTGGGTATCCGGATCACGTTTCTCGTGGGCGCGGCCGCCGCTCTGGCAGGGTGTGACCAGCAATCCGATGTCGACCGCGCGATGCGGAACATCAACGTGGTCGACGAAACCAACATGAATGACATCATGCTGACGGTCGCCGACCCGAACGAGGCGGTGGCGTACTTCCAGCGTGCCACGGCCGAACAGCCCGACCGGATCGATCTTCAGCGCGGCCTCGCCGCCAGCCTCGTGCGCGCCGGGCGCGCCACCGAGGCCGTGATCGCCTGGGAACGGGTGACCAGCAATCCCGAAGCCACCGACCAGGACCGGATCGACCATGCCGGCGCGCTCATCCGCGACAGCCAGTGGGACGAGGCCGAGGTCATGCTCGACAGCGTGCCGCCCACGGTCGAGACCTTCGACCGCTACCGCTACGAAGCGATGGTCGCCGACGCGAACGAGGAATGGACCCGCGCCGACAGCTTCTACGAGATCGCGCTCGGGCTGACGACGACGCCGGCGGGCATCCTGAACAACTGGGGCTTCTCCAAGCTGACCCGCGGCGATTTCGAAGGGGCCGAGCGGCTCTTCACCGAGGCGATTACCTACAATCCCGATCTCTTCACCGCCAAGAACAACCTCGTCCTCGCCCGCGCCAGCCGGGGCAACTACAACCTGCCGCTGGTGCCGATGACCCAGGTCGAGCGGGCCGAGCTTCTGCACACCGCCGCCCTCGCCGCCATCCGGCGCGGCGACGTGGACGTCGGCCGTGGCCTCCTGGCCGAGGCGATCGACACCCATCCGCAGCATTTCGAAGCCGCGGTCCGTGCGCTCCGCGCGCTTGACGCCGACGTGGTGAACTGACGCCAGGGACTGCGAAAAACCGTTGAAAATCAGGGGCGCAGACAACAGCCATGCGCCCCTTTCCCTATCCGGCCGCGCCCGTGCGGCGCCGCCGCGACCTGATCGCTCCGAAACGATCCAAATCCTGCCCTCATTCAGCCCGATTCAATCGGCAGGGTGACGCCAGATCGTTTCCAAACCGGGGCTCTGGCAACACGATGAACGTCTCCCTGTCCATTTCGGCATCCGAAGCCTGGATCTTCCTGCCGCTGGTCCTGCCCGTCTGCCTGTGGGTCGTCTATACCGACCTCAAGGACATGCTGATCCGCAACGTCGCGGTGCTGGCGCTCCTGGCCGGCTTCGTCGTGCTCGGCCCCTTCGCGCTGCCCTTCACCGACTATCTCTGGCGGTTCGCCCATTTCGGCGTCGTGCTGGCCATCGGCTTCGTCGCCACCTCCACGGTCGGCGTCGGCGCGGGCGACAGCAAGTTCGCCGCGGCCGCCGCGCCCTTCGTGGCGCTGGCCGACTGTTCGGTCTTCCTGCTCTTGCTCTCCTTCACCTCGATCGGCGGGCTCCTGCTGCACCGCATCGCCCGCCGCGTGCCGGTGATCGTGAACGCCACGCCCGACTGGGTGTCCTGGGAGGACCAGAAGCAGTTTCCCTGGGGCGTATCGCTCGCCTCGGCGCTCGTCCTCTACCTCGTGTTTGGCATCACGACCGCCTGATCCCCCGCATTCTGCTGCAACCGGACCCGTGACATGAATATCCAGAACACCGAAGCCACTGCATCGAACGCGCCGCCGGCGCTCCGCAAGCTGGAAGATACCGGGCTGCAGCCGGTGATGATGCGCGACATCATGCTGAAGACGCTGTTCCGGAAGTCGGTCGAGACCGTGACCGAGATCTCGGCCGCCGTCTGCCTGCCCTCGACGCTGGTGACGATGCTGATCGACCAGCTGCGCGACATGAACCTGCTTCAGGCCACCGGCACGCTGCACGCCAATTCCGGCGGCGAGATGGGCTTCCAGCTGACCGACAGCGGCAAGGCCCGCGCGCTCGATGCCCTCTCGCAGTCCGAATATTACGGCCCGATGCCGGTGCCGCTCGAAATGTACAAGGTGCAGGTCAAGCGCCAGTCGATCCGCGACATCCGCCTGACCCGCGACATGCTCGTCGGCTCCATGGGCCACCTGATCATCCCCGACGACCTGATCGACCAGCTCGGCCCCGCCGTGGGTTCGGGCAAGTCGGTGCTGATGTACGGCCCGCCGGGCAACGGTAAGTCCTCGATCGCCGAAGGCATCCGCGCGGCGATGGGCGACACCATCTACATCCCGCACGCCATCGCCTATTCCGGCCAGGTCATCACCATGTACGACCCGATCGTGCACACGCCGATCGAACACTCGGGCGAAACCGGATCGGCCCTGCGCCGGGCCACCACCAAGCACGACACGCGCTACCTGCTCTGCAAGCGGCCGACCGTGATGACGGGTGGTGAACTGATGCTCAACATGCTGGACCTGAAATACAATTCGGTCTCGCGCACCTACCAGGCTTCGCTCCAGCTCAAGTCGACCGGCGGCGTGTTCATCGTCGACGACCTTGGCCGCCAGGAAGAGCCGCCGCAGGCGCTCATCAACCGCTGGATCGTTCCGCTCGAGGTCGGCTATGACATCCTCGCCCTGCAATCGGGCGAGAAGTTCGAGGTGCCGTTCGACACGCTCGTCGTGTTCTCCACGAACTTCCATCCCAACGACATCTTCGACCAGGCCGCTCTGCGCCGGATCTTCTTCAAGGTGAAGATCGACGGCCCGACCCAGGACCAGTTCCTGAAGATCTTCGCGATGGTCGCCAAGAAGAAGAAGGTGCCGCTGAACGAAGAGGCGCTGCTCTATCTTCTGAAGAAGAAATACCCGACCGTGGACAACGTCTACGCCAACTACCACGCGCCCTTCCTGTGCGACCAGCTTCGGGCGATCTGCGAATTCGAGGGCATCCCCTACCAGATGCGCCCCGACCTGATCGACCGCGCGTGGGAGAACCTCTACGTCAAGCAGGAGAAGATCGTCCACTGAGCGGCGGTCGTCTCCGGCAGGGCGAGGGGCTGTCTGCCCCTCGCGCTCCCCGAGATTATTTGCAAAGCAAAGACGGGCCGATGCCGGCGGAGCCTCGCCGACGCGGCCCGTCTGCGCTTGCATGCGTCGGGCAAAGCCCCGACCTCTGGTGCAGGGAACAGACGAAGGGAGCCGCCGCATGATCCTCCGCGCTGCCGCCATCGCGCTGGCCGGCCTGACCGCCCTGCCGGCGATGGCCGATATCACCACCTATTCCGCCGACCGGTTCCTCAGGGATTACGGCCGCACTCTGCCCGAGGACCGGCTCTATATCCGGGACGAGGACGGCACGCGGCTTCTGCTGGATATCCTGACCGGCGCCATCGTGGAGACGCTGGCCCCGCTCGAGACCGGGCCGCGTCCGATGTCGCCGGGCGAAGCGGGCGTGCGCGTCCCGCCGGGGCATCTGCCCGGGCCGGGCCAGTGCCGGGTCTGGTTCCCGGGCCGCCCGCCGGGGCATCAGCCGCCCGCGGGCTCCTGCGATGTGCGGGTACCGGACGGCGCCGTCCTGATCGGCGGCTAGCCGCGGCCGGGCAGCGTCGTCGACAGCGGGTCTTCCCGCAGCCGGGTCGAGATCAGGCACGCGAGCGCCGCGCCGCCGGCGGCGATGAAGAAGACCGGGTGCAGCGCATCGCTGATGCCGGCGATGACGGTGGCGCGCACATCCTCGGGCAGGCCGGCGACGAGCGACGGGCTGAGTGACCGCAGCCCCGCGCCTTCGGGCAGGACGCCGCCCAGCCGCTGCGCCATCCCGGCCGAGAACAGCGCGCCGAACAGCGCCGTGCCAATCGAGCCGCCGATCAGCCGGAACATGTTGGCACTCGCCGTGCCGACGCCCAGCATCGACAGCGGCACCGCGTTCTGGATCGCGGCCACGCCGACCGAGAAGACCGGGCCGAGCCCGACGCCGATCCCGACCATGAAGGTCCCGATCAGCCAGAGCGAGCTTTCGCCCGAGACCGTCGCCAGCCCCAGCATCGCCAGCGCGAGGATCGCGGTCGAGAAGACCGGCAGCATCTTGTAGCGCCCGGTCCGCGACATGATCTGCCCGGCCAGCGCCGAGGTCAGGATCAGGCCGCCCATCATCGGCAGCAGGAACAGGCCCGAGACGGTCGGCGTCACGCCCTTGGCGATCTGCAGAAACAGCGGCAGGAAGGTGATCGTGCCGAACATCGCCACGCCGACGAGAAAGCCGACCGAGTTGACGACGAGAAAGCTGTTCAGCCGGAACAGCGCCGGCGGCAGCAGCGGCTCGACCGCCCGGCGCTCGACCATGGCGAAACCCGCCAGCGCGGCGATCCCGATCCCGGCAAGGCCGATCAGGCCCGGGCTGGTCCAGGGCAGCACGGTACCGCCGAGGTTCGACAGCAGGACGGCGGCCGAGAGGAACGTCGCCAGCAGCACCGCGCCCGCGTAGTCGATGCTCTTGCGGCCGTATTCCATCGGAGCCGGCAGCGCCTGCCACAGCACCGCGGCGGCCACGAGGCCCACGGGCAGGTTGACGAAGAAGATCCAGTGCCAGCTCAGCGCCTCGACGAGGAACCCGCCCAGAAGCGGGCCGATCACGGTGGACACGCCGAAGGCGGCGCCAAGCAGGCCCTGCGCCCGGCCACGCTCGCGCGCCGGCAGAACGTCGGCGACGACGGCCATGCACATCACGATCAGCGCGCCGCCGGCCAGACCCTGCACCGCCCGGCCGGCGATCAGGATGCCCATCGTTCCGGCCAGCCCGCACAGCGTGGCGCCGACGAGGAACAGCGCGATCGCGCCCAGCATGACGATGCGCCGGCCGTAGAGATCGCCGAGCTTGCCGGAAATCGGCGCGCCCACGGTCGAGGCCAGCAGATAGGCGGTGATCGCCCAGGTGATGTGATCGAGCCCGCCAAGATCGGCGACGATCGTCGGCAGGGCGGGCGACACGATGGTCTGGCCGAGAGAAGCGAACAGCAGCGTCAGCGCCGCCGCCGAGAGCACCAGCCGGACCGAGGCCGGCGCGGGATTTTCCTCGGGAAGCTCGGCATTGGTGACGGTGGCGGTCATGGTCTGTGTCCCGTAACAGCGCCACGCCCGCGGCGGTGGCGCGGGCGCGACGATGGCTTTACAATCGGCTGTCAGTCGCACATATGTGCCGATGGCATTTGCATGTCAAGCGCATGTATATCGGTTCGCGGCACTGGAAAGGGTTGAGATGGCCGAACGCGACGTGAAACTGGCCCAGCGGCTCCACACGGTGGGGATCGCGCCCGAGGTGACGGGCGCAGCGCTCGAGATCGACGCGATCCTGCAGCGCTGGCGCCGCCGATTTTCCAAGCGCGAACTGGGCCTGCGCGCCATCGACGACCTGCGGCTCGATCTCGACCTGGCCGAGCTTGACGCGCTTGTGGCGATCTGCGCGCCGCAGAACGAATTCGGGGACGAGCCGCAATCCGAGACGATGGTCGCGACCGTGGCCGCCCGGCTCGGCATCGACCCGTCGCGGGCCAGCCGGCTGACCACCGGCCTGATCGCCCGCGGCCTCGTGCGCCGCGCGGTCAGCCAGCAGGACGCCCGGCGCACGATCCTCGAGCCGACCGAGGACGGCGCCCGCATCATGGACGCCGTCCGGGCTTACAAGTTCATGGTCCTCGGCGATTTTCTCTCCGGCTGGACGCCCGAGGAGATCCGGACCTTCATCCCGCTCCTCGAACGCTTCAGCGTCTGGTCCGACCAGACCGCCCGCCTGCCCGCGCCGCTCACGACCGAGATCACGCGGCTGCGCAAGACGCTGCCCGCGGGCGGCGCGAAGAAGGCCGGCTAGGCGTCGACGCCGCCCCAGACCGCCTCGGCCGTCTTCACCACCAGCTCCAGCTTGCGCTTCTGGTCGTCCGCCGTGACCGCGTTGCCTTCCTCGGTCGAGGCGAAGCCGCATTGCGGCGCGATGCCGAGCTGGTCGAGATCGGCGTATTTCGACGCCTCCTCGAACTTGGCCTTCAGGTCATCCAGATCCTCCAGCGCGCCCGTCTTCGTCGTGATGAAGCCCGGCATGACCCGCTGCTTGCCCTTCGGCAGCAGGCGCAGCGGCTCGAGGCCCCCGGCGCGGTCGCTGTCATACTCCATGAAGAAAATGTCGACGCCGGTCGAGAAGATCGCGTCGGCGGCCATGTCGTAGGCGCCCTCGGCGGCATGGGTCGAGCGGAAGTTGCCCCGGCACATGTGCATCCCGATGACCATGTCCTCCGGCCGGTCCTTGATCGCCTCGCGCATCATCCAGGCGTAGCGGTCGATCAGCCAGTCGGGGTCGAGCCCCTCGGACGCCTTGTCGGCGCGGTGCTTGGGGTCGCAGAGATAGGCGAAGAAGATGTCGTCCATCTGCAGATAGCGGCAGCCCGCGTCGTAGAAGGCCTGCACCGCCTTGCGGTAGGTCAGGACCAGCGCATCGAACATCGCCTGCGGGTCCTCGCTGTATTCCTTGACCGCGATATCCTCCTTCGCGGTGCGGAAATGGCAGCAGGACGGGCCGGGGATCGAGATCTTCGGCACCACCTTCGTGTTCTCGGCGACGAAGCGGAAATGGTCCAGCATCGGGTGGTCGTCGGGGAAATCGAGCGGGCCCGAGATTACCGGAAAGACCGGCGGCAGCGCGACGCCCTGGAAGCCCTTGAACGACCCGCCGGTATCGCGGCGGACGATGTCCAGCCCGTCCAGCATGTCCATGAAATCGTAGTGCCAGAAGGCCCGGCGCTGCTCGCCATCGGTCACGGCCAGAAGCCCGACATCCTCCTGCATCCGGATGAGATCCCGGATCGCGGCATCCTCGGCGGCGCGCAGGTCGGCGTCCGAAACCGGGCCTCCGGACACGTGGCCCGCGCGCGCCTCGGCGACGGCTTTCGGGCGCAGCAGGCTGCCGACATGGTCGGCGCGGAACGGCGGTGTGGGCATGGCGGACCTCCTTGTCTCTCGTCCAAGGCGATAGACCAGCGGCGGGGCAAAGGACAAGAGTGGTGGGCGCCGCCCCCGCCCCGCCCTATCATCGCGCCCATGACCGCCCCCACCGCCAAGGCCCCTGCCCTGCCCGCCGCCATCACCGGCTGGTTCGACGCGCGCGGCTGGCGCATCCACCCCCACCAGCAGGAGATGCTGGCGCGCGCCGACGACCCCTGCACGCTCCTGATCGCGCCGACCGGCGGCGGCAAGACGATGGCCGGCTTCCTGCCCACGCTGGCCGAACTGGCGGACGGCACGCATCAGGGCCTGCACACGCTCTACGTCTCGCCGCTGAAGGCGCTCGCGGCCGACATCCGGCGCAACCTGACCGGCCCGATCACCGAGATGGGCCTGCCCATCCGCGTCGAGGACCGGACCGGCGACACCTCCAGCGCGAAGAAGCGCCGCCAGCGCGCCGACCCGCCGCATATCCTGCTGACGACGCCCGAAAGCCTCGCGCTGATGGTCAGCTACGAAGACGCCGCCCGCACCTTCGCGGGCCTCAAACGCATCGTCGTCGACGAAATCCACGCGCTCAGCGAATCCAAGCGCGGCGACCAGCTCATGCTGGCTCTCTCCCGGCTCCAGGCGCTCGCCCCCGGGCTCCGCCGCGTCGGCCTCAGCGCGACGGTCGAGGACCCGCCCGCGATCGCCCGCATCCTCGCCCGCCACCCGGACCCCTGCGATATCCTCATGGCCGATCCCGGCCCCGATCCCGACATCACCATGCTGCGGACGGAAGAGCGTCCGCCCTGGGCCGGCGGTGGCGGCAAATACGCCGTCGACGCCGTGCTCGACCAGGTGCGCCGCCACAACACCACGCTGATCTTCCACAACACCCGCGCCCAGGCCGAGATCTTCTTCCACGAACTCTGGCTCCGGAACGACGACCAGATCCCGATCGGCATCCATCACGGCGCGCTGGCCCGCGAACAGCGCGAACGGGTCGAGGCCGCGATGGTCGCGGGACAGCTCAAGGCCGTGGTCTGCACCGGCTCGCTCGATCTCGGGATCGACTGGGGCGACGTCGATCTCGTGATCCAGGTCGGCGCGCCGAAGAACGTCAAACGCCTCGTCCAGCGCATCGGCCGGGCGAACCACCGGTACAACGCGCCCTCGAAGGCGATCCTCGTGCCCGCGAACCGGTTCGAGGTGGTCGAATGCGTGGCAGCGCTTCAGGCCGTGCAGGACCACGATCTCGACGGCGACCCGCGCGGGCCCGGCCCGCTCGACGTACTCTGCCAGCACATCCTGATCCGCGCCTGCGCCGGGCCCTTCACCGGCGACGCGCTCTATGCCGAGGTCACCACGGCCGGAGCCTATGCCGACCTCGATCGGGCGACCTTCGACCGCTGCCTCGAATTCTGCGCCACCGGCGGCTACGCGCTGCGCGCCTATGACCGCTGGCAGCGGCTGGTCGAGATCGACGGCCGGTGGCGGCTGCGCGACCCGCGCGCCACGGCGCAGATCCGCATGAACATCGGCACCATCGTCGATGCCGACAAGCTGAAGGTCCGGATGCGCCATTCCCGCGGCGGCGCGCCGCTCGGCGAGGTCGAGGAATATTTCGCCGCGGCGCTGAAGAAGGGCGACACCTTCCTGATCGGCGGCCAGATCGTCCGCTACGAGGGGATGCGCGAGATGGTCGTCGAGGTCGCCAAGACCCCGTGGGAGAAGCCGAAGATCGCGACCTTCATGGGCACGAAATTCGCCACCTCCACCCAGCTCTCCGACCGCATCCTCGCGATGTTCCGGAAAGACGACTGGCCCGAACTCCCGCAGCACACCGCCGACTGGCTGGCCCACCAGCGCGAGGTCTCGCGCCTGCCCGAACGCGACCGGCTGCTGGTGGAAAGCTTCCCCCATGACGGCCGCGACCATGTCTGCGTCTACGGCTTCGCCGGTCGCAACGCGCAGCAGACCCTCGGGCTCCTGATGACCGAACGGATGGAGCGGATGGGCCTCGACCCGCTCGGCTTCGTGACGACCGATTACGCGACGCTGGTCTGGGGGCTGAAGCCGCTGACCGACGCCGGACCGCTTTTCGAACGCGACAACCTGATCGAGACGCTCGAGACATGGCTGGCCGGGAACCAGGTGATGAAGCGGACCTTCAAGGCGGCGGCGCTGATCGCCGGGCTGATCGACCGCAACCAGCCGGGCGGCAAGCGCAAGTCGGGCCGGCAGGCGACCTTCTCGACCGACATCCTCTACGACACGCTGCGCAAGCACGACCCTGATCACCTGATGCTCGAGATCACCCGGCGCGAGGCGATGCGCGGACTCGTCGATTTCGGCCGGATCGAGGAGATGCTGGCGCGCATCGGCGACCGGATCGACCACGTCACGCTCGACCGGGTGACGCCGCTGGCCGCGCCGCTGTTTCTCGAGATGGGCCGGATCCCGGTGAAGGGCCATGCCGAGCGGCGGCTGCTGGAGGAAGAGGCCGCGCGGCTGATGGCGGTGGCCGGATTGCCGGAGCGAGGCGCGCCTGCCGCGGTGCGGGAGCGAGGGGCCAGCCCCTCGCGCTCCCCGGAGGTATTTGGGGAAAGATGAAGGGGAAGGCGCGCGCACCGTTAACCATGCACAGGCGACTTCATGTGCGGAAATCGCGTATGCATGGAAAGGCATACCGGTAGGCATACGGTCAGGCATATGCGGTATTTCTGCACCAGGGGCGGCGCGGATGTGGGAAATGTGCAAGGCGGTTAACAGCCACGCCGCGCCATTCAGACTTTGTTCACCTTGCGCGGAGGCGCGGTCCGTGGCATCGAACGAAGCATGAACGGCTACGAGTTCGAGCTGCATGGCGAGACGCTCACGGTGCTGCCTTCGGGCGGGCTGTGGTGGGCTGCGCGGCGGCTGCTCTGCGTCTCCGACCTGCATCTCGGCAAGTCCGAACGCATGGCCCGCCGCGGCGGCGCCCTGCTGCCCCCCTACGAAGCCCGCGAGACGCTCGGCAAGCTCGAGGCCGACATTCACCTGACCGCGCCGGAGGTGGTCGTGTGCCTCGGGGATTCCTTCGACGATCTCGACGCGGCAAGCGCGCTCGACGAGGAGACGGCGACCTGGCTCGCGACGCTGATGGCCGGGCGGCGATGGGTCTGGATCGAGGGCAACCACGATGCCGGGCCGGTGGAGATCTCCGGCACCCATCTCGAGGTGCTCTACGAACCACCGCTGATCTTCCGCCATATCTGCGTGCCGGGCAAACATGGCGAGATTTCAGGGCATTACCATCCCAAGGCCCGGGTGCAGACGCGCGGCGGATCGCTGACCCGGCGCTGCGTCCTGACCGACGGGCAGAAGGCGATCCTGCCGGCCTACGGCGCCTATACCGGCTCGCTCCGGTCCGATGACGCGGCGCTGGCTGACCTGATGGGCGCCGAGGCGGTGGCGATCCTGCTGGCCGATCCGCCGCTGGCCGTGCCGATGCCGCGCGCGGCGCCCCGGAGGCGCGCGTGATCCGCCCGGACCTGCAGGAGAATTTCGCCCGGCAGGGCATCATGGCGACCTTCGGCGCGACGCTCGAGGAGGCATCGGGCGGCCGGGTGGTGATCTCCGCGCCGATCACGCCGGCGGTGTCGCAGCAGCAGGGCTTTGCCCATGCCGGGCTGACCTTCGCGCTCGGCGACAGCGCCCAGGGCTATGCGGCGCTGACGGCGATGGCGGAGGGCGCGGACGTGCTGACGGTGGAGATGAAGATCAACCTGATTGCGCCCGCCGCCGGGAGGCTTCTGCGCGCCTATGGCGAGGTGGTCAAACCGGGCCGCCGCCTTGTCGTGACCCGCGGCCGCGTCGAGGCCGAAGCCGAGGACGGCACCCGCCGCGATATCGCGATCCTGCAGGGCACGATGATCCCGGTCTGAGGGAGGGAAACATGCCGAAAGAGCCTGTCCACATCCGCCACGCCGACTGGGTCGGGCCGCAGGATTTCTGGCGCGGCCGCTTCGAAGGCGCCGATCACGGCACCGGCGTCACGGTCCTGTTCTACTCGACCGAGGAGCGCGGCAAGGGCCCGGTCTGGCACGTCCATCCCTATGACGAGGTCTTCATCCTGCGCCAGGGCCGCGCGCTCTTCACCATCGGCGAGACCAGGATCGAGGCGGTCGGCGGCGATATCCTGATCGGCCCCGCCCATGTCCCGCACAAGTTCGTCAATCTCGACGACGCGCGGCTCGAGACGACGGACATCCACCTCTCGGACCGCTGGATTCAAACGAACCTTCCCGATCCGGAACTCGACGCCTAGGCGGTCAGCCCCTCGGGCTCGGGCAAACCGTTCGCCCGGCAGCAGGCGGTCAGCGTGTTGGCCAGAAGGCAGGCGATGGTCATCGGCCCGACGCCGCCCGGCACCGGCGTGATGGCACCCGCGACCTTCGCAGCGCTGTCGAATTCCACGTCGCCGACGAGCTTCGTCTTGCCCTCTTTCTCGGGATGCGGAATGCGGTTGATGCCGACGTCGATCACCGTCGCGCCGGGCTTGACCCAGTCGCCCGGGATCATCTCGGCCCGGCCGACCGCGGCGACGAGGATATCGGCCCGCCGGCAGACTTCGCCCAGGTCCTTCGTCCGGGAATGCGCGATCGTCACCGTGCAGCTGTCGCCGAGCAGAAGCTGCGCCATCGGCTTGCCCACGATGTTCGACCGGCCCACCACAACGGCCTCCAGCCCCGACAGGCTGCCCAGATGATCGCGCAGCATCATCAGGCAGCCGAGCGGCGTGCAGGGCACCATGGATTTCTGCCCGGTGCCAAGCAGACCGACATTCAGGATATGGAACCCGTCGACGTCCTTCTCGGGGGATATCCTGTTGATGACCTTGGTGCTGTCCACATGAGCCGGAAGCGGTAACTGCACGAGAATCCCGTGAACTTCCGGATCGGCGTTCAGCTTGTCCACAAGCGCGAGGATATCCGCCTCGGACGTCGCGGCGTCGAGCTTGTGCTCGAACGAGGCCATGCCGGCTTCCTGCGTCTGGACGCCCTTGTTGCGCACGTAGACCTGGCTCGCCGGATCCTCGCCGACCAGCACCACGGCAAGGCCCGGGGTCAGTCCGTGCTCGGATTTCAGCCGCGCGACATGGTCGGCCACCTGCCCCCGCACCTTCGCCGCGAACGCCTTGCCGTCGATTATCTCCGCCGCCATCGTCCCGTCCTTCATCTTTCCACAACTACTCCCGCCGGAGGCCATTCGGCGCGGCGGGGCTCGATGCCCCGGCGCGCCGAAACGCGCTCAGAACAGCCCTTCGATCTGACCTGCATCGTTCAGCCGTATGTTCTCGGCCGAGGGGACGCGCGGCAGGCCCGGCATCGTCATGATCTCCCCGCAGATCACCACCACGAACCCGGCCCCGGCGCTCAGCCGCACTTCGCGCACCGGGACCGAATGGCCGGTCGGCGCGCCGCGGCGGTTGGGGTCGGTCGTGAACGAATACTGCGTCTTCGCCATGCAGACCGGCAGGTTGCCATAGCCCGCTTCTTCCCAGGCCTTCAACTGGTCGCGGATCTTCTTGTCGGCCAGCACCTCGTCGGCGCGGTAGATGCGCTTGGCGATGGTCTCGATCTTCTCGAACAGGCTCATCTCGTCGGGATAAAGCGGCGCGAACTGCGCCTTGCCGCTCTCGGCGAGCTGGACGACCTTGTGGGCGAGATCCTCGATCCCGGCGCTGCCATCGGCCCAGTGCTTGCACAACACCGCTTCCGAGCCCTGGCCGGCGACATAGGCCTTCACCGCCTCGATCTCGGCCTCGGTGTCGCCCGCGAAGTGGTTGATCCCGACCACGACCGGCACGCCGAAGCTCTTCACGTTCTCGATGTGGCGACCGAGATTGGCGCAGCCCTTCTTCACCGCCTCGACGTTTTCGGCGCCCAGATCGGCCTTGGCGACGCCGCCGTTCATCTTCATCGCGCGGACGGTCGCCACCAGCACCACCGCGTCGGGCGCGAGGCCCGCCTTGCGGCACTTGATGTTCATGAACTTCTCGGCGCCCAGGTCCGCGCCGAAGCCGGCTTCTGTCACCACGTAATCGGCGATCTTCAGCGCCGTCGTCGTGGCGATGACCGAGTTGCAGCCATGGGCGATGTTCGCGAACGGCCCGCCATGGACGAATGCGGGGTTGTTTTCCAGCGTCTGCACCAGGTTCGGCTGCATAGCGTCCTTCAGCAGAACGGTCATCGCGCCGTCCGCCTTGATGTCGCGGCAATAGACCGGGGACTTGTCGCGGCGATAGGCCACGATCATGTCGCCGAGCCGGCGCTGCAGGTCCGACAGCGAGGTCGCGAGGCACAGGATCGCCATGACCTCGGAGGCCACGGTGATGTCGAACCCGGTCTGCCGGGGCGAGCCGTTGGCCACGCCGCCGAGCGAGGTGACGATGTCGCGCAGCGCCCGGTCGTTCATGTCCAGCACGCGGCGCCAGACCACCCGGCGGTCATCGATATCGAGCTCGTTGCCCCAGTAGATGTGGTTGTCGATCATTGCCGACAGCAGGTTGTGCGCGCTGGTGATGGCGTGGAAATCGCCGGTGAAATGGAGGTTCATGTCCTCCATCGGAACGACCTGCGCATGACCGCCGCCCGCCGCGCCGCCCTTCATGCCGAAGTTGGGGCCGAGCGAGGCTTCGCGGATGCAGATGCAGGCTTTCTTGCCGATCCGGTTCAGCCCGTCGCCGAGACCCACGGTCGTGGTCGTCTTGCCCTCGCCCGCGGGCGTCGGGTTGATCGCGGTCACCAGCACGAGCTTGCCGTTCGGCTTGTCCTTCACGCTGTCGATGAAGGCCTGGCTCAGCTTGGCCTTGTCGTGGCCGTAGGGCAGCAGGTCATCGGACGGGATTCCCAGTTTCGCCCCGATCTCCTGGATGGGTTTCTTCTTCGCATCGCGGGCGATCTCGATGTCGGTCCTGAAGGCCATGGTCTGTCCCTTCCTCTCCCTGGCGCTGTGGCCCCGTCATATCGGCCACGCGGGCCGGCCACTTCAGGAAATGCGACACAAAGATCGCTCTCCCCGCCACGGGCCAAGGAATTTGAACCGGGTCGCGGCGCGGGCCGTCCCACCGGTGACAGTCACGCAAGCGCCGGGAAACGCCATGTCTGCTCCGATCCTGCTCATCCATTCCGGTTTCGCCGCCGGCCTCGCCCTCGGGCTTCTCGTCTGGACGCTGGCCTGAGACACCGCTGGACGGGTTTATCCTTGTCTCGGGCCATGCGCCCCGTGTTACGCTGCCGCCGTTCGAAGCAATGGAGACAGCCCCGTGACCACACAGGATGAATTCGTCCAGCAGGCGAAGGAACAGCTCGACCACTGGAATGCCGAGATCAAGAAGATGCAGGCGCAGATGGCCGAGGCCCAGGCCAAGGGCCAGGAGCAGTGGAAGCAGCAGATCGACCAGATGGAAGCGCAGCGCAAGGAAGCCGAGAAGCAGCTCGAATCCATCTCCAAGGCCAATACCGAGGCCTGGAAGGACATGCAGTCGGGGTTCCAGAACGCCTGGAAGGCGATGCAGAAATCCTTCGAGGACGCGCAGAAGCGATACAAGGGCTGACGCCGGCGCGGCCGGGGTAACCCGGCGCGATCCGGACATGCGGCTGACCAGGTGAGCTGGCTGACCCTCTCCCTCGCGGTGCTGGCACTGGCCGCGCTCAGCCTGTTCGGCGGCGTCTGGGCCTTCCAGAGATACGCCGTCTACCGCTTCCCCGAGGGGACAGAGACCGCGGCATCGGTCGGCATCGACGGGCTTCGGATCGTCGACTACGCCGCCGGGGACGGAACGACGGGGCGCGCCTGGGTGGTGGATCCCGCCGAAGGGCAGCCTGTCTTGCTCGCCTTCCACGGAAATTCCAGTTCGGTCGGACGGACCCTGCCCCAGTTGCGCGGGCTGATCGACCGGGGCTACGGCGTCGTGATGATGCAGTACCGGGGCGCCGGCGGACTACCGGGCCGCCCGGCCGAGATGGCCTTCGCGGCGGATGCCGCGGCGCTCTACGACCAGCTCGACACGATCCTGTCCCGCCCCGTGCCCGTCTCGCAGCGGGTGCTCTACGGCTACAGTCTCGGCGGCGGCGTCGGCAGCCGGCTTGCGGCCAGCCGGGATTTCGCCGGCGTGATCCTGTTGGCCACGCCGTACCGCACCTGCCGCTTCTACACCAAACGCGCCCGCGGGTTGCCAATGTGCAATCTGATGTGGGCCGAGCGCTACGACGTCGTCGACCACGTCCGCCCCCTCCATTCCCCCCTCCTCGTCATTCATGGAACGGACGACGACGTGGTCCCGATCGAGGATGCGCGAGAGCTTTATGCCGAGGCGCCGAACCCCCACGCCTTCGTCGAACTGCCGGCCGGCCACGGCGATCTATTTCGCGCGGGCGCGACCGAAGCCATCGTCGAATTCGTCGAGGCCGTCACCGACTAGCGCGTCGATCTCCTCGAGGATCAGCCGCGCGAGCGTTTCGGCATGTTCGGCGTCGAGCATCGACAGGTGGTGCCCGCCGATCGGGACGGACCGGAAATGCCCCGGAGCGACCAGCGCCGACCAGCCAAGCGTCGGGTCGGAGTCGAACGCGACCTTCTCGACCGGGGTGGCCGGGCGGGCCTTGAACAGGATCACCGGCGCCCGGATCGGACCGCCTTCGTATCCGAGTGCGGCGATGCGCCATTCCGCACGCATCCGTTCATAGCGCTGCATCGACAGGCTCATGAACCTGACCGTGAAGCTGAACGGGCCGTTGACGAGACGCGACCGAACCTTCGCCTTCAGGCGCTCGACGAAATGCATGGCGCCTTCCTGGCGAAGCAGGATCACCTCGTGCATCACGCGCTGCACCGGGCCGATCCGCACCTTCGGCCGGAAGTCCTGTGCGAAGCCCGGGGCAAAGGTGTCGAGGATGAGCAGTGCGGAGACCGTCTCTCCAGCCGCCTCGAGCTGACGGACGATCTCGTGCGCGGTCAGGGCGCCGCCGGAGTAACCGGCGATCAGATAGGGCCCGTGCGGCTGATGCTGGCGCATGTAGTGAATGTTCTCGGCCGCCATGTCCTCGATCGAGGCGTGCGGCCGGTGTCCCATGACACCGCGGGTCTGGAAGCCGACCATGCGATGCGACAGGCCCAGATGGCGGCCCAGATCGTAGAGGTTGTTCACGTTGCCGCCGACGCCGCCGACGATGAAGATCGTTCCGGCCGAGCCGCGCTTCGGGCCGTCGTGGATCACCGTCGTCGTATCCCAGGGCGCGTCTTCGAGCGAGACCGGCGCATCGGGCGTTTCCGCGGCTGGCGCGGAGGTTTCCAGAAGTGCGGCGAGGTCGCCGATGGTCTGGTTGGCGAACAGCGTGGAAATCGGAAGGTCCTGGCCGAACTCGGCACGAATCCGGTCGAACAGGCGGACCGCCATGAGGGAATGGCCGCCGAGCGAGAAGAAGCTCTGATCCGCCCCGGGCTCGGCGATGCCGAGGATGTCCGACCAGATCCGGGCGAGCCGTTTCTCCACCGGTGTTTCAGCCGCGCGGCCGGCCGCGTCCCCGACGACCGGTGCGGGCAGCTGCCGGCGGTCGACCTTGCCGTTCGCGTTCAGCGGCAGCGACGGCAGCACCGTGTAGAAGGTCGGGCGGGCGAAATCCGGCAACCGGTCGCGGACGAAATTGCGCAGCTCCGCGGTGTCGAGCCGTTTCCCGTCCTCAGCCACGGCATAGGCGGCGAGCACCTTTTCCGACTGGCCCTCGGGCACGATTGCGGTCGCAGTGGCCTGTTTGACGGCCGGATGCATCTCCAGCACCGCCTCGATCTCGGCAAGCTCGACCCGGAAGCCGCGGATCTTCACCTGCGTGTCGATCCGGCCGAAGAAGCGCAGCACGCCGTTGCCGGGATCCATCACGAGGTCGCCGGTCCGGTAGAGCCTGAGCCCCGGGTCCCAGGCGGCCTGGAAGAACTTCTCGTCGGTCAGTTCGGGACGGTTCCAGTAGCCGTGCGCAAGGGCCCGGCCCGACACGGCCAGTTCGCCCGGTATCCCCGCCGGCACCGGCATCCCGGCCGCGTCGATGACGAAACTCTGGGTGCCCGGAATGGCGCGTCCGATGGGCAGCGTCATTCCCGAGGCGAGATCCTCGGGCGTGATCGTGTGGCCGTTGCAGACATGCGTTTCCGTCGGGCCATAGCCATTGATGACGGCAAGGCCCGGGCAGATCGCCTGCACCTTCTGGACGTGGCCTGGCGAGACGACGTCGCCGCCGACGAGCAATTGCCGGACACCCCTGAACGCCTCGGGCCGGAGGTCGGCGACCGCATGGAACAGGCCCGCCGTCAGCCACAGCATGTTGACGCCCTGCCCCTCGATCGCCTTGGCGAGCTCGGCGATCGACAGCACACCGCGCGGCGGGATGACGACCTTGCCGCCATAGAGAAGCGCGCAGAACAGGTCGAACATAGACGCGTCGAAGGCAAACGAGGATGAGTGCAGCGTGACGGTGTCCGGCCCCATCTCGATCCAGTCGGTATCGACCAGCATCCGCACGATCGACCGATGCGGCAGGACAACGCCCTTGGGCCGCCCGGTCGTGCCGGAGGTATACATCACGTAGAGGATGCTCTCGCCGGTGATCTCGGGTGTCGGCGGTTCGGCGGGCGCGGTCGGAAAATCCTCGGCCGGGATGATCGTCAGGCCGTCCATGTCGCGCAGCGCCGGCAGGTCGCCGAGGAGGACGCGGATGCCCGTATCCTGCGCAATGAAGCGCAGCCGGTCTTCGGGCAGGGCGAGGTCGAACGGCACGTATCCCGCGCCGGCCTTGAGCACCCCGAGGACGGCGACGACCAGTTCGGTGCGCCGTTCGGACGTGATGCCGACAATATCCTCGGCGCCGACGCCGAGCGCGGCGAGACGGGCGGCCAGCGCATCGGACCGGGCATCCAGGGTCGCATAGTCGATCGTCTCACCGCCGAAGCTGACGGCCGGGCGGTCGGCGAATTCCTTCGCCACGCGGGCGAAGATCTCAGTGATGGTCTGGGGACCGGCCGCGCCCGGGTCGTCGAACGTGCCGCTGGCCGGCCGGTCGGTGTCGCCGCGCAGCAGCTCGCCCAGGGCGGCGGTGCCCGGCAGATCGCAGATCTCGCGCAGCAGCCGCTCCATGTTCCCGACCTGAAGCGCGATGCTCTGCGGACCGAAAAGACCGGTCAGGTAGTTCCAGGCCAGTTCGACCCGGCCCTCGGCATCGAAGATGTTGAAGAATATCTCGAACGCTTCGTGCCCGGCGGAGTTGATCCGGACGGTCGCCGGGGCGCCGAAATCCGGTGCCAGCCCGGCAAGGTTGTCGATGTTGATAACCACGGGAACGACGGCGACGCGAGACGGGTCCCGCGGCAGGTTCAGGTCGCGGACAAGCTCGGCGTAGGAATACCCCTGATGGTCGATCGCCTGACCGAGCCGGGCGCGAACATCGGCGAAATAGGTCTCGATCGAGGTGCTGGCGGCTGACCGAAACTGCGGGCAGAGGAAGTTCACGCTGTGTGCGACCACGGAGTCGAAGCCGTGGGTGAGTTGTCCCGCCGAAGGTAGGCCGATCACCGTCTCCTCGGAGCCGACGATGCGCGACAGAAGCAGGTTGTAGGCCCCGAAGACGAGCTGGCCCACACTCAGGCCCATTTGCGCGGCCCGCCGCCTCAGCCGCTTCTCCAGCGCGGGGTCAAGCCGCCAGAGATGCTGTGCCGCCGCGCTCGTCCGCCGCGCCGGGCGCGGCCGGTCGAGCGGCAGGTCCATGGCGGGAACGCCCGAGCGGAAGCTGTCGAGCCAGTAGTCGCGGTGCTCCGCCGCGCCGGTGCTTCCGGCCCAGGCGGCCTCGGCTTCGAGCAGGTCGTCGAGGCGCTGGATCTCGGTCCAGCGCGGCGCGCGGCCGTCGCGGCGGGCACGGTAGGCGGTGGCGATGTCCTGGATGACGACACCCGTCGACCAGCCGTCGCAGATCAGGTGATGGTACTGGATGACCAGTTCGGCCCGGTTCTGCGGAAGCTGGAACAGGATCGCACGGAATACCGGGCCGTCCTTCAGATCAAAGGCACGCCCGGCCTGCTCGGCATGGATCTCGTCCCGCCTGCGCGCGGCGTCCTCGGCCGGCATCCCGGAAAGATCGACATTGAGAAAATCGAAGTCGGGGTCCGCGAGGATGTGCAGCTCCAGCTTCTCAAGATCGACGCGGGCCCGGAGGACAGCATGGCGCGACACCACATCGCGCAGCGCGGCCGTCATGGCGTCCTGATCGACGCTGCCATCGAGATCGACGCTGAAGGACAGGTTATAGGCCCGGATCGCGGCGGGATCGGTCAGGATGGCCGCGGCTATCTCGCGCTGGCCCTCGGTCATCGGCAGCGTGCGTTCGTCCTCGTCCGGCGCGGGCTCCTCCGTCTCCGAGGCTGGCTCGTCCACGCCGACGCCACGAGACCGCAGGACCGCGGCCAGTCCCGCTAGGGTCGGGGCCTCGAACAGGATCGCCGTGGGCAGCGAGACGTCAAATTCCTTCTTGATGCGGCCGAAGAGACGCACGGCATTCAGCGAATGGCCCCCGAGCGCGAAGAAGTCGTCGCTTTCTCCGATCTGGCCGACGCCGAGCAATTCCGACCAGAGCTCCGCCAGCCGGGCCGCCAGCGGGTCGGCGATGGGTCCGCCCGAGCCAGCCGGTGCGGCCGCGGCAGCCCGCTTCGGCACCTCCTCCATCGCTAGTCGAACAAGATCGACCGGCACGGGCGACACGATCAGCGCGCGCTCGGGGTGGTCGAAGACGCGAGCGAAGAGATCGGGCGCTTCGGACCGGCGGATGCCCGTGGCCAGAAGCTGCGTCAGGACCGGCTGCGTCTCGACCGCCGGAACCAGCGTGCCGCCGTCCACCGCGCTGAGGGCGAAATCCTCGATCAGCGCGACGAGGTCGCCGGACGCGTCAACGAGCGCGAGATCGAATATCGCGCGCCGTCCCGGCTCGGCATTGATCAGGCGGGCACGCGCGCTGACCCGGTCGGGCAGCGGCCGGACGAGCGTCACCGACCCGACCGACATCGGCACATAGACCCGTCCGGCGCGGTCGCTGGCCGGCAGGGCGTGCAGGCCGACCGACCACGCCATGTCGAGAAGTGCGGGGTGGAGCGGGTGCGTGTCGAGGTCGCCCGCGAATTCCTCTGGCAGCGCGAACTCGCCCTCGGCCGCCCTCGTGCCCATGCTGACGCTTGCGACGTTGTTCCAGCGCGGACCGAAGGCGATCAGGTCTTCCTGCGCGGCGCGCGCGCCCTCGGGCAAAGGCCACAGCCCGTTGCACACGTTCAGATGGTCCGGAAGGTCGGGCCGCTCGACCCGGTCGATGCGCAGGCGGACATGTTCAACCGGCTCCTCGGGGCCGACGCGGCTGAGGATCGTGACGTCGTAGCCCGCGCCGGCCGGATCAAGCCGGGTGACGACACGGCGCGGCAGGCCGTCGCCGAACATCATCGGCACCTCGAAGCTCACGTCCGAGATGCGGGTCGGGCTGTCCGGCCAGATGCTCCGGGCGGCGGCGTAGGCCAGTTCGAGATAGGCCGTGCCCGGAAGGACCGGGACGCCACCGACGACATGACCAGTCAGGCGCCAGTCGGTATCGGGGTCGAGACGCGTCGCGAAGAGGATCGCGCCGTCTTCCTCGGTCCGGTCGCCGGGCATCGCCGCGTCCGGGGCATCGCCCGCGCCGTATTCCCGCGCCGCCATGCCGACATCGCGCCAGACGCCCCAGGCGATCGACAGGCCGTCGGGCCTTGCGGCGGCAATGGATTCGAGCGCGGCGTTGGCACCGGCGTAGTCCGCCTGCCCGATCCCGCCGAGAACGACGGAGGTCGAGGAGATCACGGCAAAAAGGTCGATGCTGCCCGGCGGCAGCAGGGCGTAGAGATTGCGCGCGCCTTCTACCTTGGGCGCCATCACCGCTTCGGCTTCGGCCAGGGATTTCGCCGAAAGCGGGCGGTCGTCGATCGTGCCGGCCCCGTGGATGACGCCCGTGATCGTGCCCCATTCGGCGCGCACGGCGTCGAGTGCCCGTTCCAGCGCCGCGCGGTCAGTGACGTCGGCCGGGACCCGCATCAGGTTTTCGCCTGTCTCGGGCGTCACGTGGCGCGAGATCAGCGCCACGCGGGCACCGGCCGTGTCGATCAGCCAGCGCGCCATTTCGCGCCCGACGCCGCCACCGCCACCGGTCAGGACGTAGACGCCGCCGCGCGACAGCCGGCGCGGCAGGTCGTCCGGCCGCCGCAGAGGGGCGCTCCGGCGTTCGGGAAGCGCGCGGCCATCGGCGCGGAGCGCGACATGGTCGGGACCGCGGCCGAGCGCCTCGGCCAGCAATGCGGGTGCGAGCGCGGGATCGGGCGCGACATCGACCAGCGCGGCGGACAGCCCGGGCAGTTCCCGCGGCGCGACGCGGACGAGGCCCAGAAGCGCGGCATCATCGGGGCCGACAGCGCCCTCGGCGCCAAGCGAGACCCCGAAGGTCAGGTGCGCCCCTGCCCCGCCATCGGCGAGTTGCAGGGCCTGGGCGAACTGGTAGGCCGGGCCGAAGGCCTTTGCGTCGTCAAAGCTCCAGAGCCACAGGATGTTCGACGGCAGGACCGGCAGCGCCTCAAGCAGCGCCTCATGATCCTCGACCGCCTCCGGGCGTAGCGTGAACTCGCCGATCCCGGCCGCGAAGGACGGACCTGCGCGAACCACGGTCGCGCGCGCGTCGCCGTCGGCCAGGCGGCGCAGCACAGCTTCGGACATCGGATCATCACCGGCGAAGACCAGCCAGTCCGTCCCGGCAAGCTTAGGCTGCGGCAGCGGATCGGCATCTTTCCAGCCGAGGGCCTCGATCCAGTCGGACATGTCCGGCGTCCGCGTCAGAAGAAGCGGTGTATCCGCCTCTTCCGCCGCCTGCGCGCCACGGCCCGGCTCGATCCAGTGCCGCTGCTTTTCGAAGGCGTAGGTCGGGCACGAGACCCGGCGGCCGATACCGGCGCCCGGAAGGCGGTCGAAATCGAGCGGCCAGCCCTGCGCCCAGAGACCGCCGGCCGAGGCGAGCGCGACGGCCATCTCCTCGGCCTCGTCGCGCGGGCGCGGGGCCGAGGGCAGGATCGCCCGCGGCGGGTTCGGCAATTCGGCGGCCTCGACCAGCGGGCCGAGGGTCTGGCCCGGACCGACCTCGATCACGACGGTGTCGGGCTCGGCCAGCGCGGCTGCAATGGCGTCGGTGAAGCGCACCGTGTGCCGCAGGTGCCGGACCCAGTAATCGGCCGAGGCGAAATCATCGCCTTCGGCCCATCCGCCGCGCAGGCTCGAGACCATCGGGATCGCGGGGGCGGCGAAACGGATACCCTCGAAGCCGGCGCGGAAGCGGTCGAGCTGGCCGTCGAGCTGCCGGGAATGGGCCGCGACGTCGATATGGATGCGCCGCGCCTCGAACCCTTCGTCCGCCAGCCGCGCCTCGAGCGCCTCGATCTCCGCGCGCTGGCCCGAGACTACCGTCGTCTTGTCCGAATTGATCGCCGCGATGTCGAGCGCGTCACCGAGGTAGGACTGCGCCTTCTCGGCGCACATCGGGACGGTCGTCATCGCGCCCGCAGGCGCGGCGTCCATCACCTGCCCGCGCAGCGTCACGATCCTGAGCGCGTCGGGCAGCGTCATCGCGCCCGCGACCACTGCCCCGGCATATTCCCCGACCGAATGGGCGAAGATCGCGTCTGGCGTGACGCCCCAGGACGACCAGAGCTGCGCATAGGCGTATTCGAGGATGAACAGCGCCGGGATAGCGTAGCCCGAGCGGTTCAGCTTCTCCCGCGCCTCGGCGTCGTCGAAGTCGCGCCCGAACATCATCTCGCGCAGATCCGCCGGCGCATCAGCGGGCAGCGCGGCGAAACAGGCCTCGACCGCCTTCGCGAAGACCGGCTCGTCGTCCATCATCTCGGCGCCTGCACCCGGATACTGCGCACCACCGCCGGGGAACAGGAACACAACCCGCGGCGGGGTCTCGGTGGCCTTGCCCTGGCGCTTCGCATCGCTCTTGCGTGCCATGAGCGCTGCGGACAGCTCTTCGCGCGTACGGGCGGCGACGGCCATGCGTTCGGGGAAAATCCGGCGCCCGTGGCGGAGGGTCGCCGCGATATCAGCGGGCGCCGGCGCCTCGGGATCGGCCAGGAAATCCTGCCACTGTGCGCCGACACCCTCGAGCGCCGCCGTGCTGGCCGCGGAGAACGGGAACAGCCGCCAGGCGCCATCCTCGGGCGTCGCGGCGACGGCGGGCGCCTCCTCGACGACGACATGCGCGTTGGTGCCGCCGACGCCGAGCGAGTTGACCGCGGCCCTGCGTGGCCCGTCCGAGATCCAGTCCCGCCCCTCGGCCACCACCGCGAAGGGCGAGGCGTCCCAGTCGAAGCGCTGGTTCGGCTTGCGGAAGTTCAGGTTCGCGGGCAGGCGCTTGTGGCGCATCGCCTCGATCACCTTGATGAGGCTTGCCGTACCCGCGGCCGTGTCGAGATGGCCGATATTCGTCTTGACCGAACCGATGCCGATCGTACCCGGCGCGGCCTCTCCGTAGACCTGTGTCAGCGCCGACAGCTCGATCGGATCGCCGATGGGCGTGCCGGTGCCGTGCGCCTCGATGTAAGTGATCGACGCCGGATCGACGCCGGCCAGCGCCACCGCCTCGGCCGCGGCCTCGGCCTGCCCGTCGACGGAGGGCGCGAGGTAGCTCGCCTTTCCGGCACCGTCGTTGTTGACCGCCGAGGCGAGGATGACCGCCTTGATGTCGTCTCCGTCGGCGACCGCGTCCTCATAGCGCCGCAGGACCACGATCCCGACTCCCGAGCCGAAGACCGTCCCCTGGCTGCCATCGTCGAAGGCGCGGCACAGCCCGTCGGGCGACAGGATCTCGCCCTCGGCGAAGCGGTAGCCGCGATTGTGCGGGACCTCGATGGTCACACCGCCGGCCAGCGCCATCTCGCATTCCATGTTGAGAAGCGCGTTCACCGCCATGTGGACGGCGACGAGAGAGGTCGAGCAGGCCGTCTGCACCGCGACCGACGGACCGGTCAGGTTCAGAAGGTAGCTCAGCCGGGTGGTCAGGAAGTCCTTGTCGTTGCCGGTATGGCGCAGCAGGAACAGCCCGATCTCGTCCACGAGGTCCGGGTTCGAGAGCAGGTTGAACGGCAGGTAGGCCTGCATCCCCGATCCGCCGAAGACGCCGATCCGCCCGTCGAAATCCTCTGGCATCCGTCCCGCATCTTCGAGCGCCTCCCAGGCGCATTCGAGGAAATGGCGGTGCTGCGGGTCGAGGATCTGCGCCTCGCGTGGGGAGAAGCCCCAGAACCCGGCGTCGAAACAGGGCATGTCGGGCAGCGGATGGGCGACCGGCACGTAAGCCGGGTCGGCCAGCGCCCTGCGGCTTTCGCCCGCGGCCAGCAGGTCGGCCGTCGACAGCCGCACGGCAGCCGTCCGCCCTTCGGACAGCATGCGCCAGTATTCACCGACGTTGCGCACGCCGGAGAACCGGCCCGCGCGGCCGACGATGGCGATCCTGTTGTCTGGCGAGTCGGTCATCTCGTGAACAGCCCTACACGTCCGTTGCGTCGGCAAACACTTTCATCGCCGGCCCATCCGTTTGAGGCGCGCGGCCGCCCGCGCGGCACCCCGGCTGGCGGCGCTCGGCTGGTTGCCGGAATCCGTCCCGCCACTGCCCAGATGCGCGGCGAGCGACCGCACCGTCGGGAACCGGAACATGTCGGTAATGGCGATATCCCGTCCAAGCGCGTCCTTGAGCTGGCGCTGGACCTGCACGACCAGCAGCGAATGCCCGCCGAGATCGAAGAAGTTGGCCGTGAGCGGCACCGATCTGAGCCCGAGCGCCGCGCCCCAGATCTCGGCGATCCGGGCCTCGGTCGCGTCCTCGGTCTCGGTCTCGGCGTCCGACAGGTCGGGCGCGAAGGCGTCGGGCAGCGACTTGCGGTCGATCTTGCCGTTCGGCGTCATCGGGAAACGGTCGAGTACGGTGATCGCGGAAGGCACCATAATCTCGGGCAGGATGTCCTTGAGTTCGGCCCGGAGCGCCGCGGGATCCGGTCGGCCGCCCTGCCCGTCCGGCGTGACATAGCCGACGAGCCGCGTGTCTCCGGCACCCATCTCGACGGCCCGGACGACCGCGCCGCGCACGCCTGCCCGTGCGGCCAGCGCCGCTTCGATCTCGCCCAGTTCGATCCGGTGGCCGCGGATCTTCACCTGCCCGTCCATCCGGCCGAGGAAGGAGATGCCCTCCGGCCCGAAGCGCACCAGGTCGCCGGTGCGGTACTGCGGCTGGCCGTCCGCCGTGACGAAGCGTTCGGCCGTCAGCTCGGGCCGCTGCCGGTAGCCGGCCGTCACGCCGGCCCCGCCGATCCAGAGCTCACCCTCCGCGCCCTGCGGAAGGATGCGTCCGTCCGCGCTGCGCGCGGAAAGAGTGGTGCCCAGAATGGGCTCGCCAATCGGAACGGCGCCCGGACCGGCATCGGTCAGCTCGGCCACGGAGGACCAGATCGTCGTTTCGGTCGGGCCGTACATATTGAAGAGCCGCCCGCCAACGGCTTCGCGCAGTTCGTCCGCAAGATCGGGCGGCAGTGCCTCACCTCCGACCATCATGGCCTGAAGCCGGCCGAGCGCAGCACGTCCGGGACCATCAGCGACCAGCATCGACGCCTGGGACGGCGTGCATTGCAGGTGCGTGATCCCGCGCGCCGCGATTTCTTCGGCAACGCTGGCCTTTCGGCTGACGCCCCCGCCCGCCTCGACAATGTCCTTCAGGCGCGCGATCTGCGGCAGGTGTTCCAGCACCACGTCCGTATCGATGCCGAAGTCGATCAGGCAGCCGATCTCGTCCGCGCCGATCGAAGCGACCTTCTTCACGATCTCGGCCGCGGTCTCCGGCGTGCCGAACAACCCGCTCTCGCCGTAATAACGTTCAAAGGCGTGCTCGAGCAGCTGATCCAGATCCTCCTGGCTCAGTTCCTCCTTCTCGAACATCTCCTGCGGCGACTGCCCGGCCGCATCGGCGCGCTGGACGATGGTCGGGAAGGTCCAGGCGGCGCGGCGGACCAAGTCGACGGCAGACTTGAGGTACTGCTTCATCGGCCCCCGCGCGGTGGCCTTCACGGTCTCCTCGTCCTCGGCCACGAAGGTGTGCAGCATGAGCACGACATGGCCCTCGCCGGGATGGCCGGCCTCGGCCCAGGCGACGCGGTAGGCGCGGATCTTCTCGGCGACATCTTCGAAGGTCTGGCCGAGCAGGTGGGTCAGCACACCGCAACCCTTGCGAGCGGCCGCCGCGAAGGTTTCGGGGTTGCCGGCCGCGGTCAGCCAGAGCGGGATCTCGCCATTGACCGGACGGGGATGGATCTCGATCTCGACTGGCTTGCCGTCATGGCCGGGGAAGCTGCGCGTCTCGCCGCGCCAGAGCGCGCGCAGGTCGTCGATGGCATCCACCATCACGGCCTTGCGGTCCTGGAAGTTCTCGGGCCGCAGCAGGAAGTCGTTCGGCTGCCAGCCCGAGGCCAGCGCGATCCCGGCCCGCCCGTTCGACAGGTTGTCGACCAGCGCCCAGTCCTCGGCCACGCGAACCGGGTGGTGCAGCGGCAGGACGCAGGATCCGGCCCGGATCTTGATGTTCTTCGTGATGCCGGCGACGGCGGCGGAACTGACCGCCGGGTTCGGGTAGAGTCCGCCGAATGCGTGGAAGTGCCGTTCGGGCGTCCAGATCGCGGAGAAGCCGTTTTCATCGGCGAACTTCGCGCCTTCCAGAAGCAGGCGATAGGCGTGGTGGCCCGTGCCCGCCGCTTCGGAGGCGAAGTAGAACAGCGAGAAATCCGGCATCCGCGCGCTGTCCGAGCCGTCGGTCTGCAGGACCAGCGTCGCACCGCGCGACAGCGTCCAGAGGATCTCGAGCACCGAGATGTCGAAGCTGACCGAAGTTACAGCCAGAAGCCGCGCCTGTTCGGAAAACGGCAGCCGCTCGTCCATGCCGTCGAAGAAGTTCAGGACGGTCCGGTGCGGAACCATCACCCCCTTGGGCGTCCCGGTGGAACCGGAGGTGTAGATCATGTAGGCCAGTTCGCCATCGGCCGTAGCGGTCGCGGGTCCGGTCGCGTCCGGTGTCACGATCTTCCCGGCGGCGATGCCGAGCCGGGTGGCAATATCGGGCGTCGAGATGACGAGCGGCGCGGCGCTGTCCTCGATCATCATGCCGATCCGCTCGGCCGGATAATCGGGGTCGAGCGGAAGATAGGCGGCCCCTGATTTCAGGATGGCGAGCATCGCGACGACAAGGTCGGCCCCGCGCGGCAGGCAAAGGCCGACGACGGTTCCGGGCCCGGCGCCCCGTTCGGCCAGTGCACCGGCGAGCGCCGTGGCACGGGCGTCCAGCTCACCGCGCGTCAGGGCCGTCTGGCCAGCCTCCAGCGCAGGGGAGTCCGGCGCGGCCTGCGCCATTGCCGCGATCCCGGCGTGGATCGTGTCGGCCTTTCCGGTGCCAGGGTTCGCATGGGCGAGATGGGACATGCCCGCGGCCGGGCCGAGGGCGAGTGTTCCGACAGGTGCGTCCGGATTGGCGAGGAACGCATCGAGGAAGGCGTCGAATCCCGCCGCGATCCGGTCGAGGACGGGCGCCGCGATGCGGCCACCCGGCGCGGAGATGCTGCCGGGCGCGATCAGGATGTCAGCAGGCACCTCGCCGGACCCCACGACCACGCTCAGGATGTCGAGCGCCTGGCGGCGGGCGGAAGGCGTCGGCAGACGCATCGGCAGGTCGACGGGCATGGGCGCCCTGGCTTCGGCCTCCGCGCGCGCGGCCCGTGCGGCGCCGGTCAGCGCGCGGGGCGTGACGTCGCCCGAAAGATCGAGTGCGATGGGCCGCAGCGCGGACAGCGCTGGATGCCCGGACATCTCACCGGCCAGCGCCAGGGCGACACGCGACAGGCCGCGTTGCCCGGCGACCCAGGCGCACCAGGCGGCGGTGATCTGATCCGGGTCGGCGCTGTCGCTGATTGTCGCGCGGGACGGCCCGGCGGTTGCGCCCGCATCCTGCGGGAAGGGCGGCATGGCGTGTTCGGCGTCGGTCAGCGCGGCGGTCCAGCCCGGCTCGGACTTGCCGACAGCCTTCGGTTCCACCGGCAGGGCGGGCGGCGGCGGCAGGGTGCGCCCGGCGATCAGGCCTGCATCGGCGGGCTCGACCGGGGCGCCGGTCATGTCGGTCAGCCCGGCGAGCGTCAGGGCACCATCGCCGACCGCGAGGGTCACCGCACCATCGGCGAGCGACAGGATCGTGCCCGGCGCACCGCTGCCGGAGGCCTCTTCGACCCGTCCGATCGCCATCAGCCTGTCGCCCGTCCACAGCTTGGGCAGCGCCAGCGGGTTGAGATAGCCGCCGAAATCGAGGCCGCGAACCAGCCGGTCTAGCTCGTCCGCGGACAGACGCGGGTCGAGAAGGCCGAGCGTTCCGGGCCGGTCGGCGCGGTAGTACCAGCGGCGGTCGCCCTCCAGCGGATCGGTCCGTGGCGCACCGGCCATGAGCGCGGGCAGGATGTCGCGGAAACTGTCGAGCCCGGCCTCGAAACAGCGGGCGTTGAGGCTGAAGGCGGTGTCGCCGGGCCGGATGGCGAAGTCGCGGCGGGCCAGAGCGCCACCGGAATCGACCGCATCCGTCATCTGGTGCCAGGTCACGCCATGACGGTCCGCGCCTTCGAGAATAGCCCAGGCCGGTGCGTTGAGACCCGAGCGCGCGGGCAGCTCGCCGTCGTGAAAATTGATCGCCATGATCCGCGCGCGGCCAATCAGGTCGGCGGGCAGGACGACGAGGTTGGCAATCGAGAGGAGATAGTCGAATTCGCGGCCGGGAAGCCCGCCATGGTCGGCGTAATCGACGCAATCGCAGCCCTTCTCCGCGGCCCAGTCACGGATCTGGGCATCGGAGGTGATGACCGCGACGATGTCGCCGCCGGCCTGGAGGAACGCCTCGCCGCACTGGGTGAGGAGAGAACCGTTTCCTACGAGAACCGCCTTCATGACTTCCTAATTACTCCTGCACCAGCCGATCGGATCGGCCCCCACTTGAACGCGTCTTTCGCGGTTCGACGCCCCGGCTTTGCCATGCCATGTCACCAGACCACGGCACGATGGCAATCTTTTGTCACGACACCGAAACCGGCACTTCGGTTCCATTCCGGAAGAGCGGCTTCGGTCCGAAGACCGCGAACAGGGCCGTTCCCAGAACGAGGTACGCGACCGCGAACAGCCACGCCATGACAACACCCCCCGTCGGCGGGATGACCGGGAAGACAAGAATCGTCATGTTGAATGTGGCCTGCATCAGCAGCACCAGAAGAGCGCTCCGAGTCTGATAATACAGAAACGTGCACATGATTGCGACACCGGTCTGTGCGACGAGAAGCAGCGGAAAGGTCAGGCCAGGCACCACGCCGAAGCCGTAGAACACGTAGGGCAGCCACCAGAGCGCCCAGAAGAACCCGACGACCAGAGCCGCGGCATAGGGCGTGTGGCCCCGGGCAGTCAGCTGGCGTGCGGTGTATCCGACCCAGACGATTTCGCCCACGAAGGCGAGAACGAAGATGCGCGCCATGATCGTCACGCTGGAGAAGACATAGCTGTTCAGTCCGGGTCGCTCCAGTTCGCCTCCGGCGAGCACGACGTAGGCGAACAGGCAGACAGCGCAGGCCACCGGCGCCATGAAGAGCGCAAAGGCGTACCAGCCGATATGATGCCGCCATTCCAGCATCGGCAGAACAAGCTCGATGACCCCTCGGAAGCCCCGGAACGCGTAGACGACTCCGACAAGGCTCAGTGCCAGCACCGCGATACGGGTGTAGCTGACCGGCAGGAAGTGGACGAGATCCAGCCAGATGAACGTGGCCCAGAGCGCGTTCGCGCACACCAGAACCGTCACGAACACCCAGACTTCGTTACGCCGTGCCAGTTCACCGAGAGACATATTTACGAACTTCCTTGGACAAGAGGGGGGAGGATCGGGCGCTGCGCCCGGTCAGGTGCCGAACATGGCCGGGCGCGCCAGCGCCTGCGCATGATCTGCGAACAGAAACATCCAGTGCGCACCGCCGAAATCCGCTTCGCGGGTACGCTGAACGGAAAAGCCGGCCTCTTCGACGAGCGCCCGGTAATTGTGGGAGAACGACAGCTCGCTTCCGAACGGATGCGACGCCGGATCGCGACCGAGATCGTGAGAAGGATCGAACGGCTCGATGGCGGCGATCGACGCCGCGCCGCTGTCGGCCAGATCCATGAAGAGGCGCTTCAGCACGTCGGGGGCGAAATATTCTAAGACACCCCCGTTCGACAGCAGCAGCGTCCCGGAAAGCGGATTGGCGGCCAACCACTCGACGGCATCGCCAGAGACGAATTGCAGGCGCGGCGCCTTGTCCGCGAAGGTGCGGCGATTGCGCTCGATGATCCCGCAATTGAGGTCGATCCCGATCAGCTTTTCGATCGACGGGAACCGCTCGGCAAGGTGGGCGACGACGCGCCCGTCACCGCATCCGACCTCGACAAGGCGCCGCGGCGGGGCGCGATCGACGGCCGCCTTGATCCAGTCGACCATTTCGTACTGCGGCCCGTTCAGGAACCAGGACTCGAAGCGGTCCTTGTAGAGATCGTAAAGCTCCACGCTGTGCGGATCGGACCATTTGCCGAACTGAAGCTTCTGCAGGGTCTCGACATCACCGCTTCGGGCGGCCCGGCGGGCCTGGCTCTTGCGGATGGCGCGGACAATGCGCGGATTGACCGAAGGGCTCTCGCACCCCGACGCCACGTCCGCCGCGAGGCGGGGCATGGCGAGCGAGAGGACGCGGCCGGCCGCCAGCTGCACGAAGCCCTTAATCCGGCCCATGGGCGTCCCTCCTGCTATCGGCCGTCGCGTCGAGCGAAGCCAGCGTGCAGATCGTGGCGGGCCGGTCGAGGTCGACGCGGTCGAGCCGCACGGTGTGGCCGTCGTAGTCCGGGAAGCCGATCGGGCTGCCATCGTCCGCGAGAACGAGGTGGATGCCCTTCGGGTCAAGGTACATGCCCTGCCCGGTCAGCTTCATGAAGGCCTCCTTGGCCGTCCAGAATTCGAAGAACCGGACGGCGCGGGCGGCCGGATCTAGGGCGGAGAGGACTTCTCTTTCGTGTTCGGTCATGCAGGAGCGTGCGACCGACAAGTGGTCCAGTTCCCGGTCGAGAAACTCCAGGTCGATCCCGACGGGCCCGACATGGGACACCGCCACGACCGCGAGATCGCGGCTGTCGGACTTGTTGAACGCGACCGAGCCGCCGGCCAGCTCGGGCTTAAGCCGGTCGCCGTACGCGAAGGAGATGGCGCCGGGCATGATGCCGGTCGCATTTGCCAGGGCGCGGCGCAGGAAGGCCCGGCCCCGGACGAAGCGGTCGGCGTCCCGCGCGAAGTGGAACCGCGCCGCCCGCGCCCGTTCGTCTTCCGACAGCAGGTCGCGCGCAACGGAAAGCGGGACGTCCCTGTCGTCGTCGAGCGCGCAGCCGTGCACGGCGATACCGGAGACGCAGATCTCCGGCTCGCTGATATGCGCAACGAAACTCATGCGGCGTCCGCGCGATCCGAACCAAGATCGCTTTCGAAACAGGCCACCATCTCGCGAAGCTGGTCGCCCTCGAGGATGGACTGGTGGTCGCCGTCGATGCTGTGCCGCGTGATATCCTGGCTTATGGAATAGTCCTTCCAGCCGAGCGTCACATCGTGTTCGTAGGCCAGCTTCTCCAGCACAGTCGAGGGCGGGCACTGGATCAGCGTCAACGGCGCGCGAACCGGACCGCCGCGGAAGTTCTGCGCGGCGGCGCTCGCCACCCGACGCATCAGCTCGTAGCGGTAGTTCGAGTAGCTGAACCGTCGCATCAGCGGCATGAGCGGGCCACGGGCGATCTTGACCCGCAGGTTGGCCGACAGCCGCTGGCGGAAATAGCTCATGCCCCGGTCGCGAAGAAGCGTCCATTCGGATGCCGCCCACTGAAGTGCCGAGGTCTCGATGTTCTCGCGCACCCACCGGTGGTAGCCCGGCGCATACACGTCCAGCAGCAGAAGCCGCGTCACCCGTTCGCCCCTGGCCTCGAGCTGGCGCACCATCTCGAGCGCGATGTTCGACCCGCCCGAATATCCGGCGATCAGGTAGGGGCCGGTCTGCTGGTGCTGGCGCATGTAGCGGATATTCTCCTCCGCCATCGCCTCGACCGTCTCGTGCGGCCGGTGTCCCATCACGCCGCGCGTCTGGAAGCCGATCACCCGGCGGGTGCGGCCGACTTCCTTGGCCAGCGTGTAGAGGTTGTTCACGTTCCCGCCCGCGCCGCCGACGATGAACATCGGCAGTTCGGTTCCGAGGGCCGGTCCGGGATGCATGACGACGGTGGTATCCCAGTCGTCGTCGCTGTCGATCTCGACCATGCGCGGGGCAGACACCGTTCCGGTCATGGCATCGATCTCGGTCGCGAGGGACCGAACGCTCTGATGCGCGAACAGGGTCGAGATCGGCAGGTCGAGGCCGAACCGGTTGCGGATGTCGTCGAAGAGACGGACGGCCTTGAGGGAGTGGCCGCCGAGTTCGAAGAAGTTGTCCTCGACCCCGAAATTCACACCCGGCAATAGCCCTTGCCAGACCTCCAGAAGCCGCGTTTCGGTCTCCGTCTCCGGATCCTGCCGCGGACCGCTGGCATCGCCTGTGCGCGCCGTCGCGGCAATATCCGACAGCCGGCGGCGGTCGATCTTGCCGCTCGAGAGCAGCGGCATGGCATCAAGCGCGACGATCCGCGCCGGAACCATATAGGGCGGCAATGTCCGGCCGAGATCGGCCCGGACCTGGCGCGCGTCGATCGCTCCACCCGCGGCGGCGGGGGTGACCAGCGCCACGAGGTCGGCGGCGGCGCCGTCTCCGGTCACCACGACAGCGGCCCGCCCGATCGCGGGAAGCGCGGCAAGCGCGGCTTCGATCTCGCCTGTCTCGATCCGGTAGCCGCGCAGTTTCACCTGCCCGTCGGCGCGCCCGAGGATGTCGAGCACCGGATTCCCGTCCCGGCCCCTGATCCAGCGGCCAAGGTCACCGGTGCGGTAGAAGCGTCCGCACGGACGGTCGGCCAGCGTGACGAAGGCGGCATCCGTCAGATCGGGCCGGTTCAGGTAGCCCATGGCCACACCCTGCCCGCCGACGACGATCTCGCCCGGCACGCCAAGCGGCACCGGTTGGTCTCCGGGGCCGAGCACGCGGATCTCGGTGTTGCGGATCGGGCGGCCGATGGACACCCGGTCGCCCGGTTCGATCCGGCTCGTGGTGCAGAAGACGGTCGCCTCGGTCGGGCCATAGGTGATCCAGACGGACTTCACGCGCGGCAGCAGCCGGTCGACAAGCGCCTGAGGCACCGACTCGCCCCCGATCGTCGCGGTCAGCGCCCTGCCGCCCTGCCACCCGCTTTCGAGGAGCAGGGTGTAGAGCGACGGGGTCGCGCGCATCAGCGTGACACCGGCCTCTTCGATCAGCGCTGCAAGCCGGCCCGCATCGCGCGTGGCGTCGCGGGTGACGATGGCCATGCTCGCCCCGAGCACGAGCGGCGACCAGAAGTCGGCCACCGACATGTCAAAGGACACGCTCGTATGGGCCAGAACCCGGTCATCCGCGGCAAGGCCCGGCGTCTCGGCAAAGCTTGCGACGAGGTTCGACAGGTTGCCATGGCTGACCTCGACGCCCTTCGGCCGCCCGGTCGAACCCGACGTGTAGATCACGTAGGCCCGGTCTTCGGGCGACAGCGTCACGTCCGGTGCCGAGGCGTCCGACGCCGCGATTTCCTCGGCCTCGAGATCGAGCGCGTCGCACGGCGACGGATCCGGCAGGCTGGCCCGCGCCTCGCCCGAGGTCACGACGAGCCTTGCGCCGGAATCCTCCAGCATGAAGCGGATGCGGTCGCCGGGGAGTTCCGGGTCGATCGGCAGGTAGGCCGCGCCCGAGCGCATCACTCCGAGGAGCGCCGGAACGATATCGGCCCGCCGGTCCGCGAGGATGGCGACAATGTCGCCCCTTCCGATACCCCGCCCGGCGAGGCTGTGCGCGATCCGGTTGGCCTGACGGTCCATCTGGTCATAGCGCAGCGTGGTGGCGGTTTCGGGGGCGGTGACCGCGACGCGATCCGGAGATGCCGCCGCGATCTCGGCGATCTGTGCAGGCACCGGCGTCGTGTCGACCGCGCCCTCGCGGATTGCCACGGCCTCGATCGCCATCTGCTCCGGTCCGGTCGCGGACAGCAGGGAGGCCACCGGCTCGTCCGGCGCCTCGATGGCCCGGTCGAGAAGGTCGAGCAGGCTGTCCATGAAGGACTCGATCCGGTCGGCCTCGAACAGGGCGGTCTGGTAGGTCCATTCCGCGTCGATGACTTCGCGCCGGTCGGTCATGTTCAGGCTGATCGCGAAGTTGTTGTACTGGCGCGGCACCGAGTGGAACAGCGCGTGCGTCCCGGTGAAGTCCAGCTCGTCCGCCCCGAGCGCGGGGTCGAGGTTGAACGTCATCGCGATGAGTGGCGTCTTGCCCGGAACGCGGCGCATCGCCAGTTCGCGCACAATGCCGCCATAGGTCAGGTTCTGGTGCTCGCTGGCCTTCAGCGTGTTGCCCGCGACGGTCTTCACGAAATCGCGGAAGCCGGCCTCGGGGTTCAGCGTGCTGCGCACCGGCATCATGTTGACGCCGTGGATTACCAGGTTTTCCAGCCCGTAGCTGAGCTGGCCTGCCGCCGGCACGCCGATGGCGATATCCGTCGCCCCGGTCATCCGGGCGGTCAGCAGCTTGTAGCCGGCGAAGAGCAGGCTGTGGAGCGTGACGCCAAGCTTGCCGGCCGCCTTGCGCAGGCGCTGCGTCCGGTCGGCGTCGATGCGCAGGTCGATCCGGGCGGCATCGACGGCATAGGCGCCATCGACGACGTGCGACGGCGGCAGCATGGCCGGCGTCGGCTGATCCTCGAACTGGGCTTTCCAGAAGTCGCGCGCCTCTGCGCCGGCCGGGCTGTCGAGCCAGGTCTGCTCGGCACGCGAGAATTCATAGGCACTTTCGATCTTCGGCAGGCGCGCACGCTCGCCGCGGATGTCATGGACGTATGCCGCGCGGATATCGCGCAGCAGCGTTGCGGCCGACCAGCCGTCGAAGACGATGTGATGCGCCGTCATGATCATGTCGACGGCCTCGGGGCCGCGCCGCACGATCCGGAACCGGGCGAGCGGCCCGCCCGTCAGGTCGAAGGCGGTCCCCACCTCCCGGTCACAGATCGCGGCCATCTCGGCATTTGCGTCGCCGGACGTCTCCAGGCTGACAACGTCAATTGTCGGCATCGTCGAGCCGATCCGCATTTCCATGCCGTCGGGCGACATGACAGCCGTCAGCGCATCGTGGCGCTGCACCGCCTTGCCGATCGCGTCGGCGAGGAGGTCCACATCGATCCCGGCGCCGCGCAGCTCGACCACCGCGCATTCGTTGTAGGCGCGGTTGAGGTCGGGCGTGATCGAAATGGCGGTCCAGATCTCGCGCTGTGCCTCGGTTGTCGGCACCGCGATGGGCTCCAGCGGGCGGGTCATCGCCGCATCGATCGCCTTTCCGCCATCGGCCAGCGACAGGCGCGCCGGCGGTGCGGTGACTTTCGGGCCGTCATAGGCCACGGCATCGCGACCGGTGAACAGGCCAGCCGACCGCAGCTCGAGTGCCGCGTCCTGCATCGCCGAGACGACGTAGTCGATGTCCTGATCGTCGTGCGAGGCAGTCAGGTAGGACGGGAAGCCTTCCAGCAGGAAGACGCCGCGGTCGCGCAGATGCGCACCGTAAAGCCCGCCGTATTTCTGATCCTCGCCGATCCGCAGATACATGAGCGAGCCGCAGTTCGGCATCTGCAGCGGGATGTCGTTATCCTCGAACCAGCGGTCGATGGTGCCTGCAAGCTTGTCGCCCTTGGCGTTGATCGCGGTCCAGAAATGACCCGGCTGATCCTTGAGGTGTTTCAGCATCGCCCGCGTCGCGGCCATCGCAAGCGGATGGCGCACGAAGGTCCCCGCGAAGAAGGTCACGGGCGCTTCGGGGAAGCTGTCGTCGCCATACTGCCACTGGCCGCCATCGAACGTGTCCATGTAGCGGGCCTTGCCCGACACCACGCCCACCGGCATCTCGCCGCCGACGACCTTGCCGTAGGTCACGAGGTCGGCGTCGACGTTGTAGAAGGCCTGCGCACCGCGGGGGCCGAACCGGAAACCCGTCACCACCTCGTCGAAGATGAAGAGCGCACCGGATTTCTCGGTGATCTGCCGGACCGACCGGATGAACTCGGCGGGACGGAATTCCGGGCGGCGGGACTGCACCGGCTCGACGATGACGGCGGCGAGGCTGTCGGCGTTCTTGCGGATCCAGTCGAGCGACTGGGCCGTGCCGTAGGGAAGGACGACCACGTTCTTCACCGCATCGCGCGGGATGCCCGGGGCCAGCGGAAGGGTCCGCGGGCCGTCCTTGCCCTCGATCCCGCGCACCAGCACCTCGTCGAAGTTGCCGTGGTAGTCGCGCTGGAACATCACCACGCGGTCGCGCGCGGTGACCGTCCGGGCAAGCCGCATGGCGGCATAGACCGCTTCGGACCCGGTGCAGACGAAGCTGGCCCGCTCGTTGCCGGTCAGGTCGCAGAAGAGCTGCGCGGATTCCATCGCCGCAAGGTGCTGCGGCCCGACCTCGTAGCCGGCCGCCATCTGCTCGGCCAGCGCCGAAGTGACGGCCGGGTGATTGTGGCCGAGGAAGCCCGGACCGAAGCCGTTCAGCAGGTCGACATATTCGTTGCCGTCAACGTCGATCAGGCGCGAGCCTTTCGATTTCGCGCTGACGATCTGGTAGACGATCTCCTTCCACATCCGGTTGAACCCGGAGGCGGTGCGCGGGTCGGCATGGACCGGGCGGTATTTCTCGGTCAGCGCCTTCGACGTCGCCGTCTTTGCGGTGAACCGCGCGACGAGCTGGTCGATATGGGCCTGCTGCGCAGGGCTGAGCGTCTCGGCCTCACGGGTGATCTTCGTCACCGGGGCCGAGGACGGGGTCGCCTCGGCCTGCGGTTCGTCCGCAGCCGGAGTCTCGATCCGCGTCATCTCGGCCATCGGCGTGCGGTCGGCCGGCGCGGCCCCCGCCAGGTTGCCGTTCGCCTCGATATGCGCGGCGAGCGCGTCGATGTTCGGCAGTCCGTCGATCAGTTCGCGCAGCGTGACCGTCACCTCGAAGCGGTCGGCGATCTCGCGCGTGGCCTGCGTCAGCAGAAGCGAGTCGAAACCGAGTTCGAGGAAGGTCGACTGCCCGTCCATCTCGGCCGGATCGATGCCCGACAGGTCGGCCAGCATGTCGCGGATTGCGGCGCCCGCATCGGCGGGCGGCAGGCTCGCGCCGTCACCACCCGGCGGGATCTCGGCCGTGACTTCGGCATCGGCGATCGTTGCCTCGGGCATCGCCTTCGCGTCGACCGGTTCGACCCAGTGGCGGGTGCGCTGGAACGGATAGGCCGGAAGGCCCGACATCCGGCGGGCTTCGGGCCGGCCCTCGTCGATGCGGGTCCAGTCCACCGGCCAGCCATGAGCCCAGAGCATGCCGAAGCTTTCCAGCATCGCGGCATGGCTGTCGGCGTTCTCGGCCTGGGCGTGCGGCAGCGATCCGATGGCCGGCTGCGCGCGCGCCCGGTCGGGGTTCTGTCCCGCAAGCGTCGCCAGCGTCCGGCCCGGCCCGCTTTCGAGGAACATGTGCCGCCCCTCGGCCCAGAGAACCTGGATCGCGTCGAAGAACCGGACGGGCTTGCGCATGTGCGAGGCCCAGTAGTCCGGGTCCATCGCCTCGTCGTCGGTCAGCCAGTCGCCGGTGACGGTCGACAGGATCGGGATGCGCGGCGCGCGCAGTTCGATCTTCGCGACAGCGTCACGGAACGGCGCCAGTGCGGGCTCCATCATGTGGCTGTGGAAGGCGTGGCTGGTATGCAGGCGCGAGGCGACGAAACCGTCCGCCTCGAGCTGCGGCAGGATCGCGTCGGCGGCCTCTTCCGGTCCGGCCAGAACGACGGCCTTGGCCCCGTTGACGGCCGCGAGATCGAGACCGGAGCCGAGATAGGGCAGCACCTCGTCCTCGGACGCACGGACCGAGACCATGACGCCGCGCGGCAGGTCGGCCATCAGCCGTCCGCGCAGTGCGATAAGCTTCAGCGCATCCGGCAGGTCGATGACGCCGGCGATGGTCGCGGCGGCGAATTCGCCGATCGAATGGCCGACCATCACATCAGGTGTGATGCCCCAGTGGTCCCACTGCTTGGCCAGCGCGTAGGACACCGCGAAAATCGAAGGCTGCGCGAGGCTCGTGTCCTTGAGCCGCCCGGTCATCTCCTCGCGCTGCTCTTCGGGCGCGTGAATGATGTCGAGAAGGTTCAGTCCAAGCTCGGGTTCGAGCAGGTCGCAGCAGGCTTTCAGCGCCTCGCGGAAGACCGGCGCATGCTCGTATAGCTCCCGCGCCATGCCGACGTGCTGCGCACCCTGCCCCGGGAACAGGAAAGCGAGCGCTTCGCGGTTTCCGGCCTTGACCGGGCGCGCTTGCGCCCCGGCGGAAGCGGAGAGGCCGGCCATGTCCTCGGCCACAAGAACCGTGCGGTGGGCGAACAGCCGGCGGCCATGGCGCAGCGTGGCCACGATCCGGTCGGGATCGGCGTCAGTGTTCGCGGCGGCGGACGCGCCAAGATCGGCAACCGCCTGCGCCAGCGCCTCGGGCGAAGAGGCCGAGAGCGGGAAGACCCGCGGGCCAGGCACGACCGGCGCGGCGGCCTCCTCGGGCGCGACGGGCGCTTCCTCGATGATCATGTGGATATTCGTGCCGCCGACGCCGAAGGCGGACACCCCGGCGATGCGCGGCGTCTCACCCCGCGGCCACTCGGTGCGCTCGGAAACCGGGCGGAAGGCGGAATGTTCGAAATCGATCCGCGGGTTCGGCGCGGTGTAGTGCAGAAGCGGCGGGATCACCCCGTGCTTCAGCGTCAGCGCCGCCTTGATGAGGCCCGTGACCCCGGCCGCGATGTCGAGATGGCCGACATTCGTCTTGGCCGTCCCGATCCGGCAGAAACCGGTTTCGTCGGTGCCTTCGGCGAAGGCGGTCTGAAGCGCGGTGAACTCGATCGGGTCGCCAAGCGGCGTGGCCGTGCCATGCGCCTCGATATAGCCGACCTGCCGCGGTGTGACACCGGCGGCGCGATGGGCGGCCGAGATGACCTCGGCCTGGGCACGGATCGAGGGCGCGGCATAGCCGGCCTTGTCCGAGCCGTCGTTGTTGATCGCGTGGCCGCGGATGACGGCGATGATCTCGTCCCCGTCCTCGAGCGCGTCGGACAGGCGGCGCAGCACGACGAGGCCCGCGCCGTCGCCGAACACCGTCCCGGTCGCCTCGGCATCGAAGGTGCGGCAATGGCCGTCGGCCGAGGCCATGCCATCGGGCAGGTAGGCGTAGGGCCGGCGCGAGGGGAAGGTGATCGAGACGCCGCCGGCAAGGCACATGTCGGCCTGGCCGGTGCGCAGCGCCTCGCAGGCCTGGCCGACCGCGACGAGCGAGGTCGAGCAGGCGCTCTGCACGGTCACCGCAGGACCGCGCAGGTTCAGCTTGTAGGCTATCCGGGTGGCGAGGAAATCCTTGTCGTTGCCGAGCGCGGTGGCGAAGTCACGCACCGGGTAGCCGGCCGCCAGCGCGCGCGATGCGCCCGGCGCGGAGACGAGGTTGTTGAGCAGGTAAGAGCTCTGGCTCGCGCCGCAGAAGATGCCGATCCGGCCGCCGAAGCGGTCGGGGTCATGGCCCGCGGCGTCGAGCGCGGTCTGCGCGACCTCGAGCATGATGCGGTGCTGCGGGTCGAGCCGGTCGGCCTCACGCGGGGGGATGCCGAAATGCTTGGCATCGAACATGTCCGGATCGGGCATCACGCCGCGCGCGAGCACGTAATTCACGCCCGGATTTTCAGCCCGCGGATCGATGTCGAGTTCGTCTTCGGTGAACTGCGAGATCATCTCGCGTCCGTCGAGAAGGCCCTGCCAGAACGTGTCCACGTCCGG
This sequence comes from Rhodobacterales bacterium HKCCE3408, assembly GCA_015689705.1. Taxonomy (GTDB): domain Bacteria; phylum Pseudomonadota; class Alphaproteobacteria; order Rhodobacterales; family Rhodobacteraceae; genus HKCCE3408. The sequence goes on along the minus strand of WVSN01000001.1, from coordinate 383,470 downwards.
CGCGCCGGGGAAGCGCCCGGCCAGCCCGACGATGGCGATGGCGTCGGTGGCGGTTTCGCCGCCGCCGCGACGGCGCGGCTCGCCGCCCTTGTCGGTCTTCGCCACCTCCACGCCGCCGAGATGCTTCGAGAGGCTGTCGATCGTGGAGTGCAGGAAGAAGTCCGAAATCGGGAAGCGGCGCGACAGCGCCTTCTGAAGTTCCTCGTGCACGCGGGCGACATGCAGCGACGAAGCGCCCAGATCGAAGAAATTCGCACGGCGGTCGAGCGTATCGGCGGGCTGGTCCAGCGCGGCGGCGAAGCGCGCCGCGATCAGGTCGCCGATCTCGCCCGTCCCGGCCGAGCGGCGCCTGGCGCGCGCGGCCAGCCGTTCGTCGCGGATGGACTTCAGCTCGTGCCGGTCGGTCTTGCCGTTGGCGTTGATCGGGATCTCGTCGACCCGATAAAGCTCGGACGGGCGGGCATGGTCCGGCAGCCGCGCGACAAGCGCATGGGTCAGGTCGGTCTCATCGAAATCGTCGCCGGCGACGTAGAACCCGATCAGGCGCTTGTCGGCCGTGTCGGACCCCGAGACGGCGATGACGGCGGCCTGGCGGACTCCGGTCCCGGCGGCGATGGCCGCTTCGACTTCGCCCAGTTCGACGCGGTAGCCGCGCACCTTCACCTGTGCGTCGAGCCGTCCGAGGAACCGGATCACACCGTCGGCATCGGCGACACCCATGTCGCCCGTGCGGTACAGCAGGATATCGGCGTTCCACGGCGCGGGGACGAATTTCTCGGCCGTCTGGTCAGGGCGGTTGAGATACCCCTGCGCCAGACCGCGGCCGGCGACGCAAAGCTCCCCCTCGCTGCCTTCGGGCACCGGCATCAGCTTGTCGTCGACGATGTAGATCTGGGTGCCGTCCACCGCGTGGCCGATCGGGATCGCGGAATCCGAAGCGAGCTCGGCATCGCTGATCGGATGGGTCGTGCTGAAGACGCCGGTCTCCGTCGGGCCGTAGCCGTTCAGGAAGGACACGTCCGGGCAGATCCCGCGGACCTTGCGCAGATGCGCGGGGCTGACCACATCGCCGCCGACCATCACGAGGCGGGCATGACGGAAGCAGTCCGGCCGCGTGTCGGCGACCACGTTGAACAGCCCCGAGGTCAGCCAGACCGTGTTGGCGGCTCCGCCATCCAGCGCGTCGGCCAGTTCGGACACCGACAGCATCCCGTCGGGCGGGATCACGATGGTGCCGCCGTTCAGCAGAGGCGCGAAGATGTCGAGGATCGAGGCGTCGAAGGCGAAGGCCGAGGCGTGCAGCATCGACGTCTCCGGGCCGAAATCGGCCCAGGTGATGTCGCGCAGAAGCCGGATGATCGACCGGTGCGGGACAACCACGCCCTTCGGCGTGCCCGTCGTGCCGGACGTGTACATCACGTAGGCGACCGTCTCGCCCGTGATCTCCACGTCTGGCGCCGTCCCCTCTTCGGGGAAGTCCTCGGGCGAAAGGACATCGACGCCGTCGAAGCCCTGATCGGGCGCGCGTCCGAGCAGAACCCGCAACCCGGTGTCGCTGGCGATGAAGTTCAGCCGCTCCCGCGGCAGGGCAAGATCCAGCGGCACGTAGGCCGCGCCGGCCTTCAGCACGGCCAGGACGGCCACGATGAGCGACTGCGACCGACCCGAGGTGATGCCCACGAAATCGCCCGGGCCGATGCCAAGTTCGGCCAGCCGGCCGGCCAGCGCGTCCGAGCGCCGGTCGAGCTGCGCATAGTCCATCAGCAGATTGTCGAATCTCAGCGCAGCCCGGTCGCGGTAGGTGGCCGCGATTTCCGAGAAGACCTCGGTGACGGTCTGCGGTCCTTTCGCGCCGGGATCGGACAGACTGCCGCTCGACGGCTGAACCGGGTCTTCGACCATGCGAAGGTAACTCGGAACGCGATCTTCACTCTTGGTCATGTGAACCTTCACCAATCGGGTAGGGCCGCCGGGCGATCCCGGACGTCAGCAGGGCAGGACAGGCATGGCAGAAGGAAGAGTCGCGACGTGGCAAGTCGCTATGCCGCGGAATCGCAATTCGATCCCGATGGAACGCTAGAAAATTACTCAACACTCACTCGCAGCCCCGGCCCTTTCGGACCGCCGAACAAACCATTGCCCCAGTGCCTATGGCTCACCCACCGGGCGACTATAGTTCAGCCGGCGGAGGGTAACCAAGCCTTTTCGCGTGAAACCCTGAACTCCGCCCGGACCGACCGGCAATACAAGGGTTTGGCGATGAATGTTGCGGCACGATCCACAATCATTCGGGTCTTTCGACGTTAACCATTGCTTAACGATTCGCCCCGCGGTTTCCCGCGGGGCGCTCTGTCCTTCCGGTCCGGATCGGTGCCGTTCAGGCCGACGGTTCGGGCTCCAGCCCGCCATCGTCGCCGGCCGACCGGCCGCGCGGCTTGGTCTTCGGAATAGCCGTGATAGAGGCCGATCCGCCCGATCCGGCATCGGCGCCGTCATCGTCCTCGCCGCGGTTCAGCGGCTCTCCGGCGATGACCCGCGTGATCTCCGATCCGGTCAGCGTCTCGTATTCCAGAAGCCCCTGCGCCAGGCGCTCGAGGTCGTCGCGCTTCTCGGTGAGGATGCGCTTCGCGGTCTCGTAGCCCTCGTCGATGATCTCCTTCACCTTCCCGTCGATGCGTTTCTGCATTTCCTCGGAATGGTTGGTGCCACCGCCATAGGCGCCGAGATAGCTTTGCTGCTCGTTGGCGTAATCGACGTAGCCCAGTTCCTCGGCGAAGCCGAACTGCGTGACCATGGCCCGCGCGATCTTCGACACCTGCTGGATGTCCGATGCCGCGCCGGAGGTCACGTTGTCCTTGCCGAAGACCAGTTCCTCGGCCACGCGTCCGCCCATCGCCATGGCGATCTTGGACTTGTACTTGGTCAGCGTGACGGAGAGTTGATCGCGCTCGGGCAGCGAAAGCACGAGGCCAAGCGCACGTCCGCGCGGGATGATCGTCGCCTTGTGGATCGGATCGTGCTGCGGGACGTTTAGGCCGACGACCGCGTGACCGGCCTCGTGATAGGCGGTCAGCTTCTTTTCGTCCTCGGTCATGACCATCGATCGCCGTTCGGCGCCCATCATGACCTTGTCCTTGGCGTTCTCGAAATCCTCCATCGTCACGAAGCGACGACCCACGCGGGCGGCCATCAGCGCCGCCTCGTTCACGAGGTTGGCGAGGTCCGCACCGGAGAAGCCGGGCGTGCCGCGCGCGATGATGCGCAGATCGACGTTCGGGCCGAGCGGCACCTTGCGGCTGTGCACGCCGAGGATCTTCTCGCGGCCCTTGATGTCGGGGTTCGGCACCTGCACCTGCCGGTCGAACCGGCCGGGGCGCAGCAGCGCGGGGTCGAGCACGTCGGGACGGTTGGTTGCCGCGACGATGATGATGCCCTCGTTGGCCTCGAAGCCGTCCATCTCGACCAGAAGCTGGTTCAGCGTCTGCTCACGCTCGTCGTTGCCGCCGCCGTAGCCCACGCCACGGGACCGGCCCACCGCGTCGATCTCGTCGATGAACACGATGCAGGGCGCGTTCTTCTTCGCCTGCTCGAACATGTCGCGCACGCGGGACGCACCCACGCCGACGAACATCTCGACGAAGTCGGAGCCCGAGATGGTGAAGAACGGCACGCCAGCCTCGCCCGCGATGGCGCGCGCGAGTAGCGTCTTACCGGTGCCCGGAGGACCGACCAGCAGCGCGCCTTTCGGGATCTTGCCGCCGAGGCGCGAGAATTTCTGCGGGTTGCGCAGGAACTCGACGATCTCCTCGAGCTCCTCCTTGGCCTCGTCGATGCCGGCCACGTCGTCGAAGGTGACGCGCCCGTGCTTCTCGGTCAGGAGTTTGGCCTTCGACTTGCCGAAGCCCATCGCGCCACCGCGTCCGCCGCCCTGCATCCGGTTCATGAAGAAGATCCAGATGCCGATGAGGACGAGCACGGGCAGCCACAGCGACAGGACGCTCAGGAAGCCAGACTGCTCCTGCGGCCGCGCGTCGATGCGGACGTCATTGGCCAGAAGCACGTCGGTCAGGTCGGTTTCCGCCGGCTTGATCGTGGTGAACGTGCCCTCGGAGGTCGTGAACTGCACGTCCTCACCATCGAGCGTCACCTGGCTGACCGAGCCGTTCTCCACCTGGTTGATGAAGTCGGAATAGGCCACCGTCCGCTGGCCCATGGTCGACTGGCCGCCGGAGAAGAGGTTGAAAAGCGCCAGGATCAGCAGGAACAGGATGACCCAGAAGGCGATGTTTCTCGCGTTGTTCAAGAGAGAGACCTCCACGCACACAGGCCCGCGGGGGCGGGCTTGCCTTGACGGTCAAGATAACCACTGGACCTTCGAGTTCAATGTGAAACCAGGAACTGGGTGAAAGTGGGGCGAAGGGTCGCTGTCCATTCACTCCCGAAACCGGCCAGTGGCGCGGCGATCACACCGCCTGCATCGCGGACCGCCGGCGTGGTCTCGAGCGACCGACGCGACAGGCCCGTGGCGCGCCAGTCCGGGCAGGCATCCAGAACCGGCCCCAGGGCGCCGACGGTCAGATCCGGCGCGGCAGGACCTTCGAGAGTCCAGCGATTGTCCCATGTGATCGGAACGCCGTCGGCCAAGGCGACCGGGTCGGCCGTAGCCGCCGCCTCACGCATGAAACGCAGCCGGTCGCTCTCGGCGGCAGCCACAACCCCGCCAAGTGTCCGTGCGGTCTGCCATCCCGAGGCCTCCCACGCCTCGAGATCGGCCAGACGCGGGCGGTAGGGCGCGCCCGAGAACCAGCGGATGACGGCGGCAAGTAGCCGGTGGCGCAGCGCCGGCGGCCCGGCTTCGAACGCTTCCCGGTCGAACAAAAGATCGCCGCCCTCGACCAGTGCGAACCGGGCCGCCCAGTCCGATGCGGCACGGTTTGCCGCAACGCGTTCCTCGGCCATCATCGCCGCGGTGCGGATCAGACGGTCGCGCGTGATGCCGATGCCCTCCAGCGCCGGCATCAGCTGGCGAACCCGGACCCGGTCGAAGCGGGGGTCTTCGTTCGACGGATCCTCGGCCCAGTCGATCCCCTCTGCCCTCAGCCAATCGCGCAGCGGCTCGCGCGGCACGCCGAGGAGCGGACGGATCCAGATCCCGTCGCGCGCCGCCATTCCGGCCAGTCCGTCGATCCCCGAGCCGCGGGCCAGCCGCATCAAAACCGTCTCGGCCTGATCGTCGGCCGTGTGCCCGAGAAGGATGGCCCCGGCTCCGATCCCGGTCACGTGGTCCGCCAGAAGTCGCCGCCGCGCGTCACGGGCGGCGGCCTGCAAATTCCCCTGCCCGTCCCAATGCCAGTCGAGGATCGCATGAGGCACGTCCGCCGCCGCGCAGTGCCGGGCGACCAGCGCGACCTCCGCCGCCGCCCCCTGCCGAAGGTTGTGGTTCACGGTCGCGCAGGCGATCCGGGCCGGGCCGAGGGCGCCAACCGTCAGATACAGCAGGGCGATGGAATCCCCGCCGCCGGAACAGGCGACGAGGACGCGTTTGTCGGATGAGAGAAGCCCGCTTGCGTCGAGCGCGGAGCGAAACGCGGCGCGGATGTCCTCGGCGGGCGTCAGTTGCAGGGCAGCCCGGCCATCGCCCGCTGCGCGTTGCCCACGGCCGGTGTGCCGGGATAGCGGTTCTCGACCTCGGCGAGCGTCAGGCAGGCCTCCTCGGTCTGACCGAGCTCGGCCAGCGCCACACCAAGGCGTTGCAGGCTGTCGGGCGCACGGGTCGAGTCCGGAGCGCCGGAGAAGCTGTCGAGATAGGCCCGCGCCGCGACCGACCACAAGCCTTGTGCCGCCGCCGCCTCGCCGCGCAGGAAATGCGCCTCGGCCGACAGCGGGCCGCCCGGATAGGTTTCGGTGAACGCGGTGAACAGCTCCTGCGCCTGCGCGTAGTCGCCGGCGTCGTAGGCCGCCTGGGCCCGGTCGAAATCGGACTGTTCGGCCACGGCGAGGTTGCCGCCGCCGGCCGTGCCGCCTGTCCCCGCGGAGGGCGCGATGGGCGCGCCGGCGGAGGCCTGCGGGAGCTCCACGCCGCCAAGGCTCGGCGTCGGGCCAAGGCTGCCGATGTCGCAATCGGGTTCGACCTCGCAGAGCCGGAACTCGAGGTCGCCGACCCGGTTCGTGCCGTCCCGCACAACCGCCTCTACCTGAAGCTGAAGCTCTTCGGTCAGGTTGTTCAGCCGCCGGATCTCGAGCTCGAGCGCGTCGAGCCGGGCCAGCACGTCGCCGCCGGCGCCGGTGCCGCCGATCGGCGCACCGGTCGTCGAAAGCTGCGTATTGAGCCGCTGGATCTCGACCCACAGCACGGCAAGCTCCTGCCGGATGTCGGCCAGCGTCGCCGCGCGGTCCTGCGCGGCGGCAGGCAGCGCGACGAGCAGCGCGATCAGAACGGCCAGTCGGCGCATGGGCTCAGGCCCCCGTGCCGATCGACAGCACCGTCACGGCACGGCGGTTCTGGCGGTAGCAGGCCTCTTCGGAGCAGATCTCGAGCGGGCGTTCCTTGCCGAAGGACACCGTGCGCAGCCGGTTCGGCGCGACGCCCTGGCTGACCAGGTACTGGTAGACCGAGTTGGCGCGGCGTTCGCCGAGGCGGAAGTTGTATTCCTGCGTGCCCTGCTCGTCGGCATGGCCCTCGATCACGGCGGTGTATTCGGGGTTGGTCATCAGCCATTCCGCCTGACCGTCGAGGACCGCCCGCGCGCCGTCGTCCAGAGTGAAGACGTCGACGTCGAACAGCACGCGGTCGCCCACGGTCTGGTTGAAATAGGCCACCGACCGGGGATCGGACGGACCGCCCTGCCCCGCGGCCCCGGCCCCGCCGGCGCCTCCGCGGCCAAGAGCGCCCTGGGTACAGGCGGACAGGCCGATGACGGCCAGGAGAAGGAGTGCGCGGGTCAGGAACTTCATGTGCTCGGGTCCTCGGGACTGCGTGTTTTCAATTATCTTATCATGTGCCGGCGATCATGGAAACGCGGCCGTCAGCGCGACAGCTGCGGGCCCCAGTCGGGGTCCGATGCCATTCCGGGGGCGGCGACGCGCTGCAGGTTCCGCCCCGAGATGTCTACCGAGTAGAGCGCCGGGGCGCCATCCGCGCCTGCGGTTTCGCGCGTGAACATGATCACGCGGCCATTCGGCGCCCAGGTCGGCCCTTCGTCGAGGAAGGACGACGTCAGCAGCCGCTCTCCGGTTCCGTCCGTGCGCATCACGCCGATGTGAAACCGGCCCTCGGCCTGGTAGGTGAACGCGATGAGGTCGCCGCGCGGGCTCCAGACCGGCGTGCCGTAACGCCCCGATCCACGGCTGATTCGCGTCGGCTCGCCGCCGGTGGCCGGCATCACGTAAAGCTGCTGCGTGCCGGTGCGGTCGCTTTCGAAGACGATCTGGCTGCCGTCCGGCGAAAAGCTCGGCGACGCCTCGATCGACGGCGAAGAGGTCAGCCGGGTGCGCTGACCGGAAGCCAGGGTCTCGATGAAGATGTCGGAATTGCCGCCTTCGGAGATCGAGAACGCGATCCGCCCGCCATCGGGCGAGAAGCGCGGTGTGAAGAGCGAGGTGCCCGGATCCTGCGCCAGCGGCCGCGTCGCGATCGTGGCGAGGTCCATGTAGAACACCCCGGCAGTACCGTCGGGCAGAAGCCGCGTGAACAGCAGCGTGCCGCCATCGGGCGAAAAGCGCGGGGCCAGCACGAGGTTCTGGCTGTCACTCAGGTACTGAACGTTGGCGCCGTCGTAATCCATGATCGCGAGCCGGGTGAGACGCGCGTTCTTCGGACCGTCCTCGGCGATGAAGGCGACCCGCGTGTCGAAATAGCCGCTTTCGCCGGTGATCCGCTCATAGACCTGGTCGGCAACGGCATGGGCCATGCGCCGCCAGCTGTCCGCGCCGCCGACGAATTGCAGCCCGTCGCCGAGCGGCTGGCCCGCGACCACGTCGAACAGGCGGAAGCGCACGATGATCTGGCCGTTGCCGCTGGCCTCCACCGAACCGGTGATCAGCGCCTGCGCGTTGATCGCACGCCAGTCGGCATACTGGACCGGGCTCGAGAAGTTCGTGACCGTCGAGATATGCGCCTCGGCCGGGATCTCGCGGAACAGCCCGGTGCCGCGCAGGTCGGCGGCGATGACGCGGGTGATGTCCTGCGCGGCGTCGGCCGCGCCGCCGGTCTCGGCGATGAAAGTGGGGATGGCGAACGGCAGCGGTTCGACGACGCCCTCGGTGATCTCGATCCGCAGCGGGCCGCTGTCCTGCGCCGCGGCCATCGCGGGCAGGAGGGCGATCGCGATCGCGGAGAGAATGCGGCGGAGGGGAAGGCGGGACATGGCTTCAATCCTCGGGACTGGAGAAGGTGATCTCGGCCGACTGGCCGGTGCCGACATATTCCGCCGGCAGGTCGTAGCCGGCCTCGCCGCACCTGACGACGGCGCGGCGGGCGGCTTCGAACGCGAAGCGGGTTGCGGTGTCTTCGGGGGCGATCGGCGCGCTGCTGTGGATCGACCGGCGGATCGGGCGTCCGTCGGCATCGAAGGCCACCAGAAGCGTGACATCGGCCGCACGGGCTTCGGGCGGCAGCGAGGCCACGTTCCAGCAGCGCCCGATCTCGGACAGCGGCACGGGTTCCTCGGCGGCGACGGTCAGCGTCAGCGCCACGGTCGCGACGATCAGCCCGCCCGCGATCCAGCCGGTATTCCGGGACATGGTCATGATTGCCGACATCGTCATCTCAGACTCATCCCCTGTGCGTTGAACACCGCCTCGACGCGGCGCCAGCGTTCGAAGCTTTCCTCGGGCAGGTCGTAGCCGTCGTTCTCCTGCAGACCGCAGCGCAGGATCGCGGTCCGCGCGATTTCAAAGGCGCGCTGCGCGTCGGACTGGCTGCCCGACTCCACACCGCGCAGTTCCACCGATCCCGATATCGGCCGGCCGGAGCGCTCGAGCTCGAAATAGACGACGATGACCGTGTCCAGCACGCCGGTTCCCGCAGCGCCGAGGTTCCAGCAGCTGCCGACCTGCCGCTCGAAGCCGCTGATCGTGGAGTCGCTCAGCGACGGACCGAGGTTTGCCGGCGCGGAGGCCGGGGCCGGCGTGTCGTTGGCGGCGGCGACAGCTGCTGCGATCGCGTCGGCCTGCGTGTCCTCGGCCGGTTGCGGCGCCGGCTCGGCGGCCGGCGTCTCCGGCTCGGCCGCGGCGGTCTGTACCGGCTCGGGCCGGTTCGGCCGCGCGGCCGGGCGGGCCGAGACGACCGGTGCCGAAGCCGGGTCGTCGGCCTCGGTCGCAAGTTCGGTCGCGGCTTCCTCGGGCGCGGTCTCCGGCTGGTCCGGCACCGGCGTTTCGGACGCTTCGGCCGGTTCGGGCCGTTCGACCACCTCGGGCGCTGTCTCAGCCTCGGGCGGCGGCGGCGGGGCGGGCGTGGGCGCGATGCGCGGGGCTTCGGACGGCGCCGGATCGTCCGACGGCAACGCGGTCGGGTCGCCGACCTCTGGTTGCGCCAGAACCGACACGTCCTCGGACACGTCGGCCTGTGGCTGCGGGATCGGGTCGGGCTCGGCCGGCGGGGTCTCGTCGACGGGCGGTTCGGGCGTCTCGGGCTGCGCCGGGGCCGGCGCTTCGGCCTCGGGCGCGGGCGCGTCGGGCTCCGTTTCGGGGGCGGGCGGCGGCGGTGCGGCGGGCGGCGTCGGCTCTTCGACCGGCGGGGCTGCGACCGGGTTGGTCAGGGCCTCGAACTCGGCACTGGTCAGCAGGGTCACGCCGGTCGCCTGGAAGTCGCGCGGCTCGGTCCTCGTGAGGGCCGAGCCGAAGACGAGCCACAGCAGGAGGACGGCGTGGAGGCCGGCCGAGGCGTAGAGTTCCCGCCGCATCGCAGCCTCACTCCGCCACCGGCGCGGACAGGTCCGCACCGCCCGCGTCGGTCACGAGGCCGATTTCCCGGAAGCCGCCGGCATTGAGCGCGCCCATCACCTGCATGACGGCATCGTAGGGGATCGAGCCGTCGGCGCGAAGGAAGATCCGGGTGGTGTCGCGTTCGGCTGCGATGGCGGTCAGCCGCGTGACGAGCTCCTCGCGCGCCACCTCGGTCGTCTGGATCATCACCGTGCCGTCGGCGGTCAGCGTGACGGTCAGCGGCTCCTCATCCGGGCTCGGCAGGGCTTCGGCAGCGGTGTCGGGCAGATCGATCGGGACGCCCACGGTCATCAGCGGGGCCGAGACCATGAACACGATCAGCAGCACCAGCATCACGTCGACGAAGGGGGTCACGTTGATCTCGGCCATCGGGCGCATATCGCCGCGGCGACGCCCCCGGCGCCGCCCGCTTCCGCCCGGTCCTGCCACCGACATCGCCATCAGTCGAGCTGCCGTGACAGCAGGGTGGAGAATTCGTCAGCGAAGCCTTCGTAGATCTGGATCAGGCGGTTCGCCTGCCCCGACAACGTGTTGTAGAGGATCACCGCCGGGATCGCCGCCAGCAGGCCGAGCCCCGTCGCCAGAAGCGCCTCGGCGATACCGGGGGCGACGACGGCCAGCGACGTGTTGCCCGAGACCGCGATTTCCTGGAACGACCGCATGATGCCCCAGACCGTGCCGAACAGACCGACGAAGGGCGCGGTGGCGCCGGTGGTGGCAAGGAAGCCGAGGCCGCTCGTCAGGCGCTCGTTCTCACGCGCGATGGCCACGTCCATCGATCGGTCGACGCGCTGCTGCACGCCGGGGATCAGCGCCCCGTCATCCCGGATCGACCGTCGCCATTCCGTCATGCCGGCGACGAAGACCCGCTCTGAGGCGCTTCGCGGCGCCTCGGCGACCTGGTCGTAGAACTCGTCCAGCGGCTCGCCGGACCAGAACGCCTGATCGAACGCAGCCGCATTCGCCTTGGCGCGCCGGTACATCCGGAACTTGTTGAAATAGATCGCCCAGACCCAGACCGAGGCCGCCAAAAGCCCGATCATCACCAGCTTCACAATGAAGGTGGCGCGGAAAAATAGTGCGATGAAGCTGAAATCCGCCGCCTGAGCGGCCGCGAGCGCGTCTGCTTCCATGATCCGCCTGTCCTGTCAGCCCCAAGCTGTGTACGCGGCGGCGGTTGTCCCGCCGTCCTTTGCCAGATTGGCTATACCAGCCTTGTTATCCAATATCCATGGGCGACGAAGTGTTGCCCTTCACGTCCCCGAGACCGGCGATCTTTCGCCGGATTTCGCCCGGAATGCGCAGCGGACGGCCGCCCGCGTCCAGGCAGACGATCTCGACCTCGGCGCGGAACAGGGCTTCTCCGCCGCGCAGGACCGTCTGGCCCATGGAAAATCTGGCCCCGGTCAGACCGGTCAGTTCGGTCTCGACGATCAGGTCGTCATCGTATCGGGCCGCACGCAGGTAGTCGGCCACCACCCTGCGGACGGCGAAGACGACGCCGTCGGCCTTCATCGCCACCTGGTCGATACCGGCCTCACGCACCATCTCGGACCGCGCCCGCTCGATGAATTTCAGGTAGTTGGCGTAGTAGACGAGACCGGCGAGGTCGGTGTCCTCGTAATAGACGCGGATGGGCCAGCGGTGGGTCATTGCATCACTCCGATCCGTGCGGCGAGTCTCAGGCCGTGGCTCGGGTCGCGGGCCGAGACCGGCATTACCGGATCATATCCTGCCCGGATGACCTGCGCGATCTCGGGCCGCAGCATCGCCGGACCGTCTGGACCGGCCTGCACAAGCGGGCCGGTCTCGGTGAAGGCCGTGTCGGACCAGAGCAGGATCGTCTGCACGATCTGCGCAAGCGCGATGGTTTCCGCCGGCAGGTCCGACATTTCCGCATCCATCCGGACGAAGACGAACGCCGCCTTGATCCCGCCCGCCTCATCGAAGCGGAAGCTGCGGTACTGGTTCGCCCCGGCCGCCTGCAGGCGCGGGACGAGCGTGTCGAGATCGGCGAGGATATGCCCCATCTGCGGCACGTCGCTCAGCTCGGCCCAGTCCGTCAGGAAGAAGATCATCAGGTTCGCGCCGAGCTCGGGATCGGTCTCGGCCATGCTGTGATCGGCCAGGGTCACGACCGCTTCGATCGCGCCTTTCAGGATCGATATCGTCCGGTCGTCCACCCCGAAGACCACGGGGGCCAGCGGCCGGCCCCACCGCGCGAATAGGTACGATCCGTCGGACCGGGTGAAGAGCTGTGTGACCGCCGCCTCGTCCATGCGCGCCGCTCTAGCGCATCACGGCGCGGGCGGAAAGAACGATGCAGGGATACCGATTGCCATACCGGGACTGCCGCATTGTCGGGGCAGGACCGCGCGATATGGCCGCTGTGCGGCGAATTGGCGAGGAACGGAATGGGTCCGCCCGAGACCTCGGGAAGGAGGCAATATGCAGAAAACATTTGCTCAGCGTCGTGGCGGCCTTCGCGAGGCTAGGGGATACCCGCGTTTTTCACGGGACTTCAGGCCCAACCCTCGACGCTTCGGCAAGCAGCCCAGACTTCAGTTCGTATTCTCGGCAAGCCAGCGGACGAAGACGGGATCGCCAGCCTGGCCATAGGTCTGCCAGGTGCGGCCGGGACGGGCGAGCGCCGCGGCAACCGCTCCGTCGGCGATACGGATCGCCCATGCGCCGTGAACCTCGCCGCACATGTGCGGACGGCATCCGGCGGCCATGATCCAGCCGTCGCGCTGCATGACCGATCCGCCCAGAGAGACGACCTCGTACAGTTGCTGGACCGCCTCCGGCGGCATGACCGTTCCGAACCGGGCACGCTCCCCCGCGTCCTGGAAGATCTGCGCGGAGCCGGATCCGATCCATCGGGTCACGTCCGCGCCCGGTCCGGGAACCGGCTGCGTCGCTGCCGGCACGAGCGTCCGGGTCATCGACGTGCCATCCCACGATATCGTTTCGCGCGCGATCGTCAGGTCCGCGTGGCCCATGTCGATCTCGACACGCCCGGGATAGACGCGAAGGTCCAGGACGCCAACGCAGGCGTCGATTGGTGGCGAGACCTGCGCGCTGCCGGCTTGGGCCCGGATCAGGAAGTAGTTTTCAAAGCCACCGCACATGTTGCCCATGTGGTTCGACGAGACGAGAACCCAGTCCTGCGCTTCGTCGGCCAGCCCCCAGGCTCCCCGGATCCAGTAAAGCTGCGCGACGTTGAGCGGCAGGAATTGACCGTCGTACCAGAGCTGCTGGTCGATATCGCCGCCGATGACCTGAACTTCGCCGAAGCGGGTCTGAAGCCGGGTCACCTCGATCAGATCGACATCGGCCCGGGCCGGCAGCGCCGCCAGAGCCATCGAAATAGCTAATAAGAACCGCATCTTAATATCTCTAAAATAGATCACCCTGGTCGGGGCGCTGCGGTTCGGGCAATCCCAGATGCGCCCAAGCCTTCGACGCCAGAACCCTGCCGCGCGGGGTGCGGGCGATCAAGCCTTGTTGCAGGAGATAGGGCTCGATTACCTCCTCGATCGCGTCGCGCGCCTCGGACAGCGCCGCCGAGAGCGTTTCGACCCCAACAGGTCCGCCGCCGTAGTTCTCGGCGATGAGGCCCAGATACCGGCGGTCCGCCCCGTCGAGGCCAAGGCGATCGACGCCGAGCCGGGTAAGCGCGCCGTCGGCGATCTCGCGGGTGATCCGCCCCTCGCCCTCGACCAGCGCGAAATCGGCAACGCGGCGGAGGAGCCGGCCGGCGATGCGCGGCGTGCCGCGGGCGCGGGTGGCGATTTCCGCGATGCCGTCCTCTTCGGCGCCGACGCCCATCAGCCGGGCGCCGCGGGCGACGATCTGCGCCAGCTCGGCGGCGGAGTAGAATTGCAGCCGGACGGGAATGCCGAAGCGGTCGCGCAACGGCGTCGTCAGCAGCCCGAGCCGGGTCGTGGCCCCGACCAGCGTAAACGGCTGAAGCTCGATCCGCATGGTCCGCGCCGCCGGACCTTCGCCGATCACGAGGTCTAGCTCGAAATCCTCGAGCGCGGGATACAGCACCTCTTCGACCGCCGGGTTCAGGCGGTGGATCTCGTCGATGAAGAGCACGTCGCGCGGTTCGAGATTGGTCAGGATCGCGGCCAGATCGCCCGCGCGCGCCAGCACCGGCCCTGAGGTCATGCGGAAGTTCACGCCAAGCTCGCGCGCCATGATCTGCGCCAGCGTGGTCTTGCCGAGACCCGGCGGCCCGTGGAACAGGACGTGATCCATCGCCTCGCCCCGCCGCCGCGCGCTTTCGACGAAGACGCGCAGGTTCGCCCGTGCCTCCTCCTGCCCGACGAATTCGGACAGCGCCTGCGGGCGCAGCGCGCGGTCGGGCGCGTCCTCGCCGGGCTGCAGGTCCGGATCGAGATCGGAGGGACGGAGATCGGGCGTCGTCATCTCACTCCTTCGGCGCGAGCAGGCGCAGGGCAGCGCGGATCAGGGTCGGGGTATCGGAACCCGGCTGAGCGCCGGCAGCCCGCGCGACGGCGGAGGCCGCTTCGGTCAGGGCATAGCCGAGATTGGTCAGCGCCGACAGGGCCTCGGCCTGCGCGGCGCCGTCGGTGAGCGCGACGGCTGGCGCGTCGGACGGGCCTGCATCGGTGGTGACGAGCGTCTGCGGCGCGGCGGGCGCGGTCGCCCTCGCACCCATCGCCATGGCCGCCGGCGCCTTGTCCTTCAGTTCGTTCACCACCCGCTGCGCGATCTTGGGCCCGATGCCCGGCGCGGCCTTGACCGACCCCCAGTCGCCGATAGCCACCGCGCGGGCAAGCGCCGCAGGCTCGAGCGTTCCGAGGATCGCCATGGCGGCCTTGGCGCCGACGCCCTGGACCGAGGTCAGGAGGCGATGCCACTCCCGGTCCTCGGGGCTGAGGAAACCGAAGAGCTGGAGGAGATCCTCGCGCACCAGCAGCTCCGTCCAGACACTGGCGATCTCGCCCACCGGCGGCAGGCCAGCGAGCGTCCGGTCCGAGCAATGAACAACATAGCCGACCCCGCCCACATCGATCATGGCGTGATCGGCGGCCTTCAGCGCGACGCGCCCGGTGAGCCGCCCGATCATCGCGGCACCCCGACCGGCAGGCGGACATGGACGAGATGGCAGAGTGCGATGGCCAGCGCGTCGGCCGCGTCCGGTCCGGCCGGCTTCGCGCCGGGCAGTTGCATCCGCACCATGTGGTCGATCTGGCGCTTGTCGGCATGGCCGACGCCGACGACGGTCTTCTTGATCGTGTTGGGCGCGTATTCGGCCACCGGCAGGCCGGCCTGCGCCGGAACCAGCAGCGCCACCCCCCGTGCCTGCCCGAGCTTGAGCGATGCGGCCGGGTCGCGGTTGACGAAGGTCTGTTCGACGGCGGCCTGGTCGGGCGCGTGCTCGGCGACGATGGCGGTCAGAAGGGCATGCAGCACCGCAAGGCGCTCGGCCAGCGTATCGCCCGAGCCTTCGCATACACCGTTGGCGACGTGAGACACGCGGGTTCCGTCGCCTTCGACGACGCCCCATCCGAATCGTCGCAATCCCGGATCGATCCCCAGAACCCGCATCTGCCCGTCCCGCGCCTCGCGTTAAGTGATTTTTTTGCAGCACTAGCACGAAACGCGAACACGGGGAAGCCGGAGACGGATCGCGACACCGGCGATCCGGTTTTCGACATTGTTGCCCAATCCGGTGGCATCCGACGTCTGAACGCGTCACGGCGACGTCTGAAAGCGACATTCATGACCCCGCGTAATCGGATGTTTTTCAACGGTTTATCCTGTTTTCGAGCTATGCAGGCAGAAACTACGTGACATGCAAAAAGCGCCTATTGATTCAGCACAAGTCCACGTCTATCTGGCGCGGATGGCGGCAATGAAGCCGCCCCGCAACGATCGGAAAGGATGACCGTCATGGCCTCGATCACCAACCGCCCCGTTGGCGCTGGAACCAGCGCCGTGTCGACTGTTCTTGCCGATCTGTTCGGCCGGATCGTGTCGTGGAACGACTCCCGGGTGACCCGGAACGCGCTGTCGAAACTCTCGGCCCGCGAACTCGACGACCTCGGTCTGACCCGCGGCGACATCGACTCTATCGCCGAAGGCACCTACCGCCGCTGACCGCCAGCGCGGACCTCGGACAGAACGAAGGCCGGCCCATTCGGACCGGCCTTTTTTCGTGCGCCGAAGCTGCGTGGCGCGGCGTCACATGACGCCGAAGAGACCCGCGATGTCGGCCATGCGCGCCGCGGTCCAGGTCGAGACCGGATCGGGCGTCAGCACGTGGGCGGCAAGTTCCTGGTACTTGCTGCCGGCCAGCATGTCTTCCATCCGGGCGACATAGCCGTCGGTGGTGAGCCAGTAGATCAGGAAGCCCTTCACGAGCACGATCGTCACGAAGCCCGCCAGAAGAGCCCGCCAGGGAAAGTGGAAGCGGAGACGGCTGCGCGTTTGCGGAACCATCAATCCGTCGGAGCGCACGATGAACCTCATGCCCCCACGACGTGCGTGCGCCTGGTCGATTCGGCCGACGCGACGTTGAAAATCGGACAGTTTTTCATCCATGGGACAACCCCGAACACAGAGCTGCCCCCACCTGAGGAGATTGGGTAGCACAAATTACCCTTTGAATCCAGCCTATGAGCGGCGCAGAAGGAGACTTGTCCAGTCACCTAACTGTTTCCGGGCCCGCATCTCGAAGCCCTCGGCGGCGTAGGCGGCCCGAACATCGTCGGCCTGCTCGTTCAGAAGGCCCGACAGGATCGCGTGCCCGCCGGGTGCCGTGCGGGCGGCGACATCCGGGGCAAGTGCGATGAGCGGACCCTTGAGGATGTTGGCCAGGACGAGGTCGAAGGGACCGTTCAGCGCCGCGTTCCCGAAGCCCTCGGCGACCAGGCAGTCGATCCGGTCCGAAAGCCCGTTCGCGGCGACATTGGCCTCGGCCACCTCGACCGCCACGGGGTCGACATCGGTGGCGACGATAGGCCCGGCATCCGGCCAGGCGCGCGCGGCCCCCATGGCGAGCACCGCAGTCCCGCAGCCGATATCCGCGACCGCCCCGACCGCTTCGCCCGACAGTGCGAGATCGTCGAGCAGCTCCAGGCAGCCCTGCGTGGTGCCGTGGTGGCCGGTGCCGAAGGCCATCGAGGCCTCGATCAGAAGGCCGATCCGGCCGTCGGGCAGCTTGTCCGCGTCATGGCTCCCGTAGACGAAGAACCGGCCGGCCTCGACCGGATGCAGCTCGCGCCGGACCTGGGCGACCCAGTCGGTCTCGGGCAGTTCTGACACGGTGAAGCTGCGGGCGCCGTGCGCCGCGGCCAGAAGCGCGAGCTCGATCCCGTCCGGCGGTTCGGTGAAGTAGCCGCCGACCTCCCAGAGACCCGAGCCATCCTCGAGCTCGAATACGCCGACGCCCGTCGGCTCGGGCTCGAGCCCTTCCAGCGCCTCGCCGAGCGCTTCGGCCGCCTCCTTGCCGGGCAGCGTGGTGAGCGCCGTCCAGGTCGTCATTCCGCCACCTGCGGCGCTGGTGCCGTCCATCGGGTTTCATGCCCCGGCATCGGGTGGCGCGGCACGAGAAGCGACAGCATCAGCGACACCATCGCCATGCCCGCCGCCAGGACGTAGACCGACATCGGCGAGACCAGCCAGACATAGCCGAGCGCCGCCGGCAGGAAGACGGCCGCGATGTGGTTGATCGTGAACGCCACGGCCGCGGTCGGCGCGATGTCACCGGGATCGGCGATCTTCTGGAAGTAGGTCTTCAGCGCGAGCGCCAGCGAGAACAGGATGTGGTCGACGATGTAGAGCCCCGCCGCCAGCCCCGGACCCCAGTCGAACAGATAGAGCCCGGCATAGAGCAGGAACACGCCCGTCAGGCCCGTGTATTCGAAGATCAGTGCCGCCCGTTCCCCGAAGAGCGAGACCGCCCGGCCAAGCAGCGGCGCCGCGATCATGTTCACGATCAGCGTGGCCATGAACAGCGCGGTGATCTCGTGCACCTCGTAGCCGTAGCGCTCGACCATCATGAAGCCCGCGAAGACCGTGAAGATCTGCCGCCGCGCGCCCGACATGAACTGGAGCGCGTAGTAGAGCCAGTAGCGCCGCCGCAGGATCATCTTCTTGGTCTGCGGATTGGGGCTTTCGAATTGCGGAAAGGCCAGAAGCGCGACGAGCGCTAGGACGACTGTCGTCCCGCCCGCAGCCCAGTAGACGAACGAGAAGCTGAGATCGTAGGTCCGCCAGGTCAGGACGATCAGGAGATAGGCCAGAAGCGTCGCGGCGGATCCGGCGGCGAGCAGCCAGCCGAGCATCTGCGGCGCGCGCTTCTTGTCGATCCATTGCAGCTGGAGCGACTGGTTCACCGTCTCGTAGTAGTGGAACCCGATCGAGCTGAGCAGGGTCACCATCAGCAGCCCGCCGAGCGAGGGGAATTGCGCAGTCACCGCCGTCGCCACGCCAAGAAGAACGAGCGAGAGAAGCCCGAGCAGCTGCTCGCGGATGAAGATGATCAGGAAGATCACGCCGATCGCGAGGAAGCCGGGGATCTCGCGGACCGTGTGCAGCCAGCCGATATCGTCGCCCTGGAAGGACGCGACCTCGACCACGAAGTTGTTCAGAAGCGCCGACCAGGTGGCGAAGCTGATCGGCATGGCCAGCGCCATGAGCACGAGCAGCGCCGCCGGCCGCCGCCAGGGCGGCAGCGTCCGGGCGTCCTCGAGGCTCATGCGACGGGCGCGATCTCCGATCATTCCGGCTGATTAGGCGGAAGAAAGGGAAAAGGACAGCGCGATTTCTGTGCGGCCATTCACAGCAAACAGTGACGCCCGGCCGAGGCCGGCCGGACGTCTGTTCAGGTCGGTAGACAGCCTCAGTGGTGGCGGCAGGTCCATTCCAGCCGCGGCTGCGTCGGGGGGCCGAGATACTGAACGGCCGGGCCCTGGTTCCAGTAGGCGTACTGGCAGGTCGTCGCCTGTGCCATCTGCATGACCTGGGCAAATTCGACCGGTTCGGTCGTCCGGCGGCAGCTGAACTGCGACGGCGACTGCGACACGATCGAGAAGCCGGTCGGGCAGGACGGGTAGACCAGCGGCGACGGCGGCACCGGGATGATCGGCCCGGGGAACGGCGCCGGCAACGGCACCGGCAGCGGCAGGACTTCAACGACCGGCCCGGGCGTGGGGGTGGGAGTCGGCGTCGGCAGCGGCAGCGGGATCGGCGTCGGCATCGGAAGGAGCAGTCCGTCGGCCATTGCGGCCAGCGGGGCGACTGCGGACAGGGCGGCAGCGAATGCAGCCCGGCGGAGGGTCTTGAGCGTGGTCATCGAACGATCCTTTCTCGTCCCGGAAGTGTGTGGTTCCGGGAATGGGTCGTTCGTCCCGACGGGCCGGTTCAATCGACGCAGGCAGACAGCCTCAGCTCGCCAGCACGTTCCGGAACTGCCAGGGGTCGCTTTCGTCGATATCCTCGGGGAATTGCTGCCAGCGGTCCTGAAGCGGGGTCCAGTCGGTGTAATGGGCTTCGACCGGGCCGAGATAGGGCTTCTGCACCTCGAGGCAGCGGGCGTGGTCCATCTCGTCGGTCTCGACGATCCCGGCCTCGGGGTTCTCGAGCGCCCAGACCATGCCGGCCAGCACGGCCGACGTCACCTGAAGCCCGGTTGCGTTCTGGTAAGGGGCGAGGTCCTTCGTCTCCTCGTTCGACAGGCGAGAGCCGTACCAGAGCGCGTTCTTTTCGTGGCCGTAGAGGAGGACGCCCAGTTCGTCGATGCCGTCCACGATCTCGTCGACGTCGAGGATGTGGTGCTTCGTCTGCTGACGGCCCGAGCCGAACATCTCGTGCAGCGACAGAACCGCGCCGTCGCAGGGATGGTAGGCGTAGTGGCAGGTCGGCCGGTAGGTCGGCGCATCCGGCGTACCAACGGTGTAGTAGTCCGAAATCGAGATCGCCTCGTTATGAGTCACGAGGAAGCCGAATTGCGGACCCGGCGTCGGGCACCAGGTGTGAACGCGGGTGATCGCGCCCGGCCGGTCGAGCCAGATCGCTGCCTGGCAGCCCTTGGAGTGGCGGTACCCGTTCTCTGGGAACCAGGTCTCGTGCGTGCCCCATCCGAGTTCGGCCGGCTGGAAACCCTCGGCGATGAACCCCTCGACCGACCAGGTGTTGACGAAGACGTTGCGCGGGCGCGGGCGGTTGCGGACCTGCGTATCGCGCTCGGCGATATGAACGCCCTTCACGCCGAGATCGCGCATGAGCGCGGCCCAACCGGCGCGGTCGGCCGGGGCCTCGACCTCTCGGCCGGTGTCCCTGGCAAGCGTCAGGAGCGCCTCTTTCACGAACCACGACACCATGCCCGGGTTCGCGCCGCAGCAGCTGACCGCCGTCGTACCGCCCGGATTGGCCGCCTTCTCGTCCCGCACGGCCTGACGCAGCGCGTAGTTCGAGCGGGCGGCGTTGTCGTCGGTGTCGAAGTAGAAGCCGGCCCATGGCTCCACGACCGTGTCGATATAGGGCACACCCATTTCGCGGCAGAACTTCATCAGGTCGAGCGAGCCGGTATCGACCGAGAGGTTCACGCAGAAGCCCTTGCCGGGCTCGAGGTGGCGGCCGAGCACCTCGCGGAAATTCTCGGGCGTAATGGCGGTCGGGTCGAAGCGGAGATTGTGCTGGCGCAGGAAGTTGTGGTTGTGCGCATCGGGTTCGATGACGATGAACTTGTCGGAATCGTACTCGAAATGCCGCTCGATCAGGGGCCATGTCCCCTTCCCGATCGAGCCGAAGCCGATCATCACGATGGGGCCGTCGATCCTGGCATAGACGGGGTGATCGGTCATGAAGCGCTCCCTTGGCCTGCGAATTGGACCACAGGCTTAGCGAACGGCGCCGGGAATGAAAACCGTCCGGCCCGCACCGGCCCATTGCACGGCGTCCGCTTTGGAGCTAGCGGGATTCGTCGCCCCGGAGGCCCCGATGCTGACGCCGAAAATACTCACGACGCTCCAGACCTACACGCCGCGCTTGTTCCTGTCCGACCTGATTGCCGGTGTGACCGTGGCCATGGTCGCGCTGCCGCTTTCGCTGGCCATCGCCATCGCGTCGGGCGCAGATCCGGGCCAGGGGCTGGTGACCGCGGTGGTCGCCGGTTTCCTGATCTCGGCGCTTGGCGGCAGCCGGGTCCAGATCGGCGGACCGACGGGCGCGTTCATCGTCGTGGTCTATGATGTCATCGCGCGGCACGGGATCGACGGGCTCCTGACGGCCACGCTGCTTGCCGGCGTCATCCTGCTCGTGGCGGGGTATCTGCGGCTCGGCCGGCTGATGCGCATCATTCCCGAAGCGGTGATCGAGGGCTTCACCATCGGGATCGCGATCATCATCGCCACGAGCCAGTTGCAGACCGTTCTGGGGCTGGAGGCCGAGAACGTTCCGGCCGATTTCCTCGGCAAGCTGCCGGTGCTTTGGGCGGCGCGGGAGACGATCGCCCCGGGCGCGGCCCTGATCGCCATGGCGACCATCGTCCTGATCGTGGTGTTCCGCCGGCTGTCGCCCCGCTTTCCCGGTCTGATCGTGGCCATCGGTCTGACCTCGGCGGCGGCGGCCCTTCTGGCATTGCCGGTCGATACCATCGCGGGCCGCTACGGCGCCCTGCCGTCCAGCCTGCCCTGGCCCGCCCTGCCCGACCTCTCGGCCCAGACGATCCTTGGAGTGCTGCCGTCAGCCTTCGTCATCGCTTTCCTCGCCGGGGTCGAGTCCCTCCTCTCGGCCATGGTCGCCGACAGGATGATCGAGGGGAGTCACCGGCCGAACGCGGAACTGCTCGCCCAGGGCTTCGCGAATATCGGATCTGCGCTGATGGGCGGCCTGCCGGCGACCGGCGCCATCGCCCGGACGGCGACGAACGTACATGCGGGCGGGCGAACGCCGGTCGCAGGCCTCGTCCACGCCCTCACGATCCTCGTGGCGATCCTGTTCCTGTCAGGGCCGGCCGGGCAACTCTCCATGGCCGCGCTCGGCGGGCTTCTCCTCGTGACAGCGTGGAACATGACCGAGCCGCGGCGCTGGCCGGAGCGGCTTCGGATGCGGCACGCCGATCTGGCGCTCCTGGTCTGGACGGCGGCGATGACGGTGCTGGTCGACCTGACCGTCGCCATCGCGACCGGCGTGGCGCTCGGCCTCGCGATCCGGCTGGCACGGCGGGATGCGCCGACGGACTGGACACCGCCCGAGCGCTGACGAAAAAGGCCGCCCCGGGGGGGCGGCCCTGTCCCTCGTCCGGCTGACCCGGATCAGTTCTTGGCGTAGTATTCGACCACGAGGTTCGGTTCCATCATCACCGCGTAGGGCACGTCGGCCAGAAGCGGCGTGCGCACGAAGGTCGCGGTCATCTTGGAGTGGTCGACCTCGAGATAGTCCGGCACGTCGCGCTCGGGCAGCTGCGCGGCCTCGAGAACGGAAGCGAGCTGCTTCGACTTCTCGCGGACCTCGATGACGTCGCCTTCCTTCACGCGGTAGGACGGGATGTTGACCCGCTTGCCGTTCACCAGGACATGACCGTGGTTCACGAACTGCCGTGCGGCGAAGACGGTCGGCACGAACTTGGCGCGGTAGACGACGGCGTCGAGGCGGCGCTCAAGCAGGCCGATCAGGTTCTCACCGGTATCGCCGCGGACCCGTTCGGCCTCGGCGTAGATGCGGCGGAACTGCTTCTCGGTCAGGTCGCCGTAATGGCCTTTCAGCTTCTGCTTGGCGCGGAGCTGGAGGCCGAAGTCGGACAGCTTGCCCTTGCGGCGCTGGCCGTGCTGGCCGGGGCCGTATTCGCGGCGGTTGACCGGGGATTTCGGACGACCCCAGATGTTCTCGCCCATCCGGCGGTCGATCTTGTACTTGGCAGACGTGCGTTTCGTCACGGCTGATCTCCTCTTTGCATATCCAAGAGGGCGTTGTCCTTTCCCCGGATTTGGCCGGGGCGACAGGCTATCCCTTGCGGGGGCCGCCAACACCAATGAAGCGGCGCGTATAAACGAGCCGGCGCGGGTGTCAAGCACGGTCTGGCGGACGTTGGCGACGGTCGCGGGATCAGCCGCGGCCGGTGGTCTCCGCATGGGCCAGGATCTGCGCCTCGGCCAGCCGCAGCATCCGCCGGACCGGCGGGCCGAACAGATGCGGGTTGCGGGCGAGATCGGGCCGGGTCTCCAGCAGGCTCTTCTTTGCGGCCTGGGTCATCGCACCGAAGCCGGCGAAGCCCGGGTGGAAGGTTTCGACCGGCGCGCCGTTCGCAGAAATCACCTGGTGCGAGTCCAGCATGAGATGGACGTAATGCGTTCCGGTCAGCTCATGATCGACACTGACACCCGGCGTTCCGCAAAGATCGGCGGCGCGAATGAGCACCTCGGGCTCGCCCCAGAGCGCGGCGGCCTCAGGCGACTTCTTCAGAATGCGGTGGTCCGGGGAGACGAGCAGGTCAGGCTCCGGATATCCGTCACCGAGGGCGCCGGCGCGGATGCGAACGGGGCGCTCCTTCGGCAGCGCGAAGAGCCGCGCGCCGGACATCCGCCGGTGGCCGATCCAAACGACCTCCTTCGCGCCGGAATCCCGCGTCATCACGCGGTCGCCGGGACCGAGATCCTCGATCGCGACGGGGCCCTCGGCGGTCTCGATCAGGGTGCCGGGCGTGAAGCACATCAGCGCCGCCGGGTCCGGTTCGGCCGGAGTGCGGATCAGCGCCGGGTCGGCCTGGAGGATCGTGAGATCGGTGGCCGAGGGCGGCAGGCCGTCATGGAAGACCAGAAGCGGCGCATCGGCCCCGCCCGGCGCGACCGGAAGGCCGGAATAGATCCTTTCGCCGTCGGTGACGACGAAGGCCGATCCGAACTGGGGACCGGCGACGATCGTCTTGGGCTTGGCCGGGGTGGTCAGCAGAAGCGGCTCGCCGCCCCGCGCCGGCAATGCGCCGCCGGTCAGCAGAAGCGGCGCGCCCGCGTCCTTCTTGCCATCCGACACCGACATCCCGGCCAGCCCGACAAGCGGCATCGGCGCGCCGGACCAGCGCCAGGTCATGCCTTCGGAATTGCCTTTGAACTTGTCGGCAGGAATGCCGTCGATCTGCCCCTGCGCCCAGGCGATCACCGCCGCGCTCAGCACGCCCATGCCCATATCTGCCTCGCACCCGTTCTTCGGCCCGGATGTTCACCCCGGGTCCATTCCACAGGATAACACGTTGATTCGCGGGACGGAAGCGTTTCAGAACCGGAAGCGGAACCCGAGTGACCCGACGATCTGTCCTTCGGGCTGAGCCTGGAATTCCTCGGACAGATAGGTCACGCCGTACTGCACCCCGCCCCAGTCGAAATCGGCGACGAACCCCGCGCGCAGGCGATAGCGCGTCTCCTCGAGCCGGAAGCCGCGCGAGGAGGGCAGGTAGTGGCTGTCGGCGACATGGGCGACATCCGCGCCGACAGTCAGGCTGAGACCCGAGCCCTCGTCCGGCCGGATCGCCGCATAGCGCTGGCCGGTACCGACGTCGCGGACCAGCAAGCCGCCCTGCCCGAACCGGCCGATCGTCACGTCGACCCCCGCGCGCGCCAGCGTCTCGACCCCGGCCTGAAGCTCGACGAAGGGCCGGACCCGCGCCGGCCCGAGATCGACCGTGCGGCCGACCTCGACCGTGGCGTTGAGGAAGAACTGGTCCTCGACATGGTAGTCGCCAATATCCACCGCCCGGAAATCGAGGGCGTCGTGGATGTTCCGCTGAAGGTCCTCGAGACCCGTCTGCTCGCCGATCGCGGCGATGTCCGCGCCGGCGGCCACCTCGTATCCGCGGTAATCGAAATGCAGATGCGCACCGGCGGCCAGCGTGCCGGCGAACAGCCTGTCCGGCGCCATCGGCATCGTCAGGTCGACCGGCGAGATGATGTCGCCGCGGAAGCGGTACTCGATCACCGCGCCGGGCCGCGTCGGCAGGCTTCCGGTCCAGCCGGTCCCGCGCACAAGGCTGAGAACGAGGCCGCCGGTCCGCCAGCGGTCCTCGTTGTCGCCGAGCCGGTCATTGGTGCTGAGCCGGCCGAAGCCGAGTGTCTCGCGTCCCTGCGCGGCGGCAGGCATCGCCGCGGCCAGGGCGGCGATGAACGAAAGACAGGTGAAAAGATGCCGCATGAAGACCGGCTCCGCCCGATTGTGCACTCGGTTCGACTATTACAGGTCGGTCCGCCGGCGTCGAGCGCGGGCGGGCCGGCAGCGACCCGATGCCCCGGTCGGGCTCAGATCCTCATCCGCACTTAGAGAAGCCGCAATTCCCGCAGGTCAGGCAGCCCTCGGCCATCCGCATCTCGTACTGGCCGCAATTGGGGCAGGCCGGCCCGGGCTTGTGGCCCAGGTTCACCACCTCGGCCTGCGGATCGGATTTCAGCCCCATCCCCTCGCCCTCGAGAAAGCCGATGGCGATCATGTGCCGCTCGATCACGCCGCCGATGGCCGCGAGGATCGACGGCACGTATTTCCCGTTCATCCAGGCCCCGCCGCGCGGGTCGAACACGGCCTTCAGCTCCTCGACGACGAAGCTCACGTCGCCGCCGCGCCGGAACACCGCCGAGATCATGCGCGTCAGCGCGACCGTCCAGGCGAAATGCTCCATGTTCTTGGAGTTGATGAAGACCTCGAAGGGCCGCCGGTGTCCCGACAGCACGATGTCGTTGATCGTGATGTAGAGCGCATGCTCGCTGTCCGGCCATTTCAGCTTGTAGGTCTGCCCTTCGAGCGCCTGCGGCCGGTCGAGCGGCTCGGACATGTAGATGACGTCGCCGTGGGGCATGGCCGGCTCGTGGTCGCGGACGGCGGTGACCTCGGGGGCGTTGTCCTTCTTCTCTTCCGCCACGCTCAGGACGCTGCCCGTCACCGCGTTCGGGCGGTAGGTCGTGCAGCCCTTGCAGCCCTCGTCCCAGGCCAGCATGTAGACGTTTTTGAACGCCTCGAAGGAGATGTCGGCAGGCACGTTGATCGTCTTGGAAATGGACGAGTCGACCCATTTCTGCGCCGCCGCCTGCATCCGGACGTGGTCCTCGGGCGCGAGCGTCTGGGCGTTGACGAAATAGTCGGGCAGCTCCTTATCCCCAAACTTGTCCCGCCACATGTTCACAGCGTAATCCACAACCTCTTCCTCGGTCCGCGACCCGTCCGGCTGCAGCACTTTCCGCGTGTAAGCATATGCAAACACTGGCTCGATCCCCGAGGAGACGTTGCCGGCGAGCAGACTGATCGTGCCCGTCGGCGCGATCGAGGTCAGCAGCGCGTTTCGGATGCCGTGCTGTGCGATCGCGTCGCGCACATCGTCGTCCATGGCCTGCATCGCGCCGCTCGACAGGAACGGCTTGGCCTCGAACAGCGGGAACGGCCCCTTTTCCTTCGCCAGCTCGACCGACGTCAGGTAGGCGGCCCGCGCGATCCGGTGCAGCCAGGCTTCGGTCTGCTCCGCCGCCTCGGGCGAGCCGTAGCGCAACCCGAGCATCAGGAGCGCGTCGGCAAGCCCCGTGACCCCGAGCCCGATCCGCCGCTTCGCCGCCGCTTCCGCCGCCTGTTCGGGCAGCGGAAAGCGCGAGGCATCGACGACATTGTCCATCATCCGGACCGCCGTCGCGACGAGGTCGTCCAGTGCGTCGAGATCGAGCGCGGCGTCCTCCTCGAACGGGCTCTCCACCAGCCGCGCAAGATTGACCGAGCCGAGCAGGCAGGCGCCATAGGGCGGCAGGGGCTGCTCGCCGCAGGGATTGGTCGCCGCGATGGTCTCGGCGTAACTCAGGTTGTTCATCTTGTTGATGCGGTCGATGAAGATCACGCCCGGCTCGGCGTAATCGTAGGTCGCCCGCATGATCCGGTTCCACAGATCGCGCGCCTGCACGGTGCGGAAGACCTTGCCGCGGAATGTCAGGTCCCACGACCCGTCGGCCTTCACAGACTCCATGAACGGATCGGTCACGAGGACCGACATGTTGAACATCCGCAGCCGCGCCGGGTCCTGCTTGGCCGAGATGAAATCCTCGATATCCGGGTGGTCGCAGCGCATCACCGCCATCATCGCGCCGCGACGCGAGCCGGCGGACATGATCGTCCGGCACATCGCGTCCCAGACATCCATGAAGCTGAGAGGCCCGGAGGCATCCGCCGCCACGCCCGCGACCGCAGCGCCCTTCGGCCGGATGGTCGAGAAGTCGTAACCGATCCCGCCGCCCTGCTGCATGGTCAGCGCCGCCTCTTTCAGCGCGCCGAAGATGCCGGCCATGGAATCATCGATCGTGCCCATGACGAAGCAGTTGAACAGCGTGACCGACCGACCGGTCCCGGCGCCGGCGATGATCCGGCCTGCCGGCAGGAAGCGGAAATCCTCCAGTGCGGCGTAGAACCGCCCCTCCCAGACGGACGGATCTTTCTCGACCGCGGCCGTGGCCCGAGCGATTCGCCGCCAGGTATCCTCGACGGTCTCGTCGACCGCCGATCCGTCGGCCTGTTTCAGCCGGTATTTCATGTCCCAGATGGCCTCGGAGATGGGCGCGGCGAAGCGGGTCATGGCAGGGTCTCTGTGCGGCTGCGGGGACGTTCCAACATACACAACCGCTTGCAGACCGGCAATGGCGGGCTACGATATGTTGCAGGAATTGGGGATTCTGTGGGCGGATCTGTGGGCAAGCTGCATCTCATCAAGCTGTGCGTGGGCGCGGAAAGCCCCGAGGATCTTCTGGCGTGGCGCGCCGCCAACCCCTCGCCGCTCGGAAAAGGTCTCAACCGCCACACAACGCGGATGTGGCCGAAGCGCGAGGACGAGCTGCTCGACGGCGGCTCGCTCTACTGGGTATTCCGGGGCCTCGTCCGCGCCCGCCAGCGTATCGTCCGGCTCGACGAGGTGATCGGTGCCGACGGCATCCGGCGCTGCGGCATCATCCTCGACGCGGAGCTCATCCGAACCGCGCCCATGCCGAAGCGCGCCTTCCAGGGCTGGCGCTATCTGCCCGATGCCGATGCGCCGCGCGATCTCGACCGGACCCGCGCGCACGAAGACCTGCCCGCGCCGCTCGAACGCGCCCTTGCCGATATCGGCGTCGTCTGACCCTTCATCTTTCCCGAAATACCTCCGGGGGAGTCGCCCGCACTGGCGACGGGGGCAGCGCCCCCTGCCCGGCTCAGAGCTTCAGAACCGTCTTCAGCCGCGTCAGCGCCGCCCGCTCCGCATCGCCCCAATCGGCCCCGCGCGACCGGAACAGCACTGCCTGGCTGCGATGCACCAGCCCGTCGGCCAGCGGCTTGAGGTGGTTCGCGCGCAGCGTCTCGCCGGTCGAGGTGATGTCGGCGATGGCCTCGGCGGTGCCATGGCGCACCACGCCCTCGGTCGCGCCCTGGCTGTCGACCAGCCGGTAATCGGCCACGCCCGCCTCGCGCAGGAAATCCCGCACCAGCCGGTGATACTTGGTCGCGATCCGCAGCCTGTGGCCGTGCGCCGAGCGGAAATCGGCGGCGGCGGCGTCGAGATCGTCCAGCGTCTCCACGTCGACCCAGAAATCCGGCACCGCGATCACCAGATCCGCGAAGCCGAAGCCGAGCTCGGCCAGCACTTCGACCGCCTGGTCCCAGGCCGGGATACGGTCGCGGACGAGGTCGCTGCCGGTGACGCCCAGATGGATGCGGCCCGTGGCCAGTTCGCGCGGGATCTCTCCCGCGGACAGCAGCATCAGCGTCAGGTCGTCCGCTCCGGCCTCGGCGGCGTATTCGCGGTCACTGCCGGTGCGCCGGATCGGAACGCCGCGATCGGCGAACCAGGCGAAGGTCTTTTCCATCAGCCGCCCCTTGGACGGGATGCCGAGGCGCAGGGTCATGCCGCGCCCTCCTTCAGCCGGGCCACGATCTCGGGCCGGATGACGCCGCCGACAGCCGGGACCGAAGTGCCGCGGCCGAGGATGCGGGTCAGCGCGTCGTAGCGCCCGCCGGTCGCGACCGGCGGCAGGTCGGGGCGGCCCGGGGCGACGAAGCCGAAGACGAAGCCGTCGTAGTATTCCATGTTGGTGCGGCCGTAGCTGGCCTCGAACGGCAGCGTCGCGGGGTCGATCCCGGCCGCCTCCAGCGCCGCCATCCGCCGCCCGAGCCCGTCGACCGCGGGCGCGATGCCCGGCATGTCGACGCAGATGTCGCGCAGCGCGGTCAGAGCGTTCGGCAGCGTCTCGCGAAGCGACAGCACAGCGTCGAGCACCTCGGCCTGCGCCGGCGGAATGGGCGGGCTGCCGGCATCCTCGGCAAGCGCCATGAGGCGCGTGCGCACATCCGCCGCGCTGCGTTGCCCGATCTCCGGCCCGGCCTTGTCCAGCATCGCGTCGGCGCCCTTCTCGGCCATCGCGGCGAGCATGGCGCGGCGCGGGGCCGGCGGCTCGGTCCGGCCGGCGAAGCGGTCGAACAGCGCGCGGAACCGCCGCGGCCGCCAGAGATGCCGGCGCAGGGCGCGCTTGCGCCGCTCGGTCGTCGCCAGCCCGTCGACGGCGGCGATCAGGATCCCCATGTCGCCCGTCACCGGCTCGAGCTTCAGCGGCGCAAGGATGCGGGAGAACAGCGCGAAGACCTCGGCATCGGCCTCGGCGCTGCGGTCGCCGTCGAAGAGCTCGAAGCCCGCCTGCAGGTATTCGCGCGGACGCCCCGACCCGGCGGGCGGCACGCGGAAGACCTCACCGAGATAGGTATAGCGTGCGGGCGCCGCGCCGCTTTCCATGTGCATCTGGACGACCGGCACGGTGAAGTCGGGCCGCAGCATCATCTCGCCCCAGTCCGGGTCCTGCGTGATGTAGGCGCGCGCGCGGATGTCCTCGCCGTAGAGGTCGAGCAGCGTGCCTGCCGGTTGCAGCAGGTCCGCCTCGACCGGCACGGCGCCAGCGGCGCGGAAGGCCGCGGCGATGGCCTCGGCCTCGGCGCGTATCGCGGTGCGGTCGGTCACGAATGGCGGTCCAGGATCGCGCGGACCTGGGCGACGAGATCGGACAGAGGCACCTCGACCTGCGCGGGCTGCGCCTTCCATTCCTCGAGGCTGGCCTCTTTGGCGATCTTCGCGCCGAGGATCAGATCCTTGAGCTGCACGACGCCGCGCGCGGCCTCGTCCGAGCCCTGGATGACGGCGACCGGGCTCTGCCGCTTGTCGGCGTATTTCAACTGGTTGCCGAAGTTCTTCGGGTTTCCGAGATAGACCTCGGCCCGGATGCCAGCGGCGCGCAGGGTCGCGGCCATGGACTGGTAATCGGCCATCCGGTCGCGATCCATGACGGTCACGATGACCGGGCCTTCGGCGGTGCCGCCGATCCGGCCCGTGGTGCGCAGCGCAGCGAGAAGCCGGTCGACGCCGATCGAGATGCCGGTCGCGGGCACTTCCTGACCGGTGAAGCGCTTGACCAGATCGTCGTAGCGCCCGCCGCCGGCGACCGATCCGAACTGGCGCGGCTTGCCGTCGTCGCCGGTGATTTCGAACGTCAGCTCGGCCTCGTAGACCGGGCCGGTGTAGTAGCCGAGGCCGCGGACGACGGAGGGGTCAATGACGATGCGGTCGGGGCCGAAGCCCTGTGCGTCGAGAAGGGCGGCGATTTCCTCGAGCTCGGCGACGCCGTTCCGGCCGATCTCGCTGTCGCTTACGATCTGGCGCAGGCGGTCGCACGTCGCTGCACCGTCGGCCCCCTTGGCGGAAAGGAACGCCAGAACCGTTTCGGACTGCGCCGGACCAAGTCCCGCGCCCTTCGTGAAGTCACCGCTCTCGTCCTTCCGGCCATCGCCGAGGAGCGCGCGGACGCCCTCCTCGCCAAGCCGGTCGAGCTTGTCGATGGCGCGCAGGACGATGCCGCGTTCAGCTTCCTTTTCGTCGCCGGAGAGTCCCGCGACCTCCATCACGCCGTTCAGCACCTTCCGGTTGTTCACCCGGATGATGTAGTCGCCGCGCTTGATGCCGACGGCCTCGAGCGTCTCGGCCAGCATGGCGCAGATCTCGGCGTCGGCGGCCACGCTTCCCGCGCCCACCGTATCCGCATCGCATTGATAGAACTGCCGGAATCGCCCCGGCCCCGGCTTCTCGTTCCGCCAGACCGGGCCCATCGTGTAGCGGCGATAGGGGCTTGGCAGGTCGTTGCGGAACTGGGCGGCGACGCGGGCGAGCGGCGCGGTCATGTCGTAGCGGAGGGCGAGCCAGCCGCCGTCTTCCTCCTGCCACGCGAAGACGCCCTCGTTCGGGCGGTCGACATCGGGGAGGAACTTTCCGAGCGCTTCGACGGTCTCGACGGCGGAGGTCTCGAGAGGGTCGAAGCCGTAGCGGTGGTAGACCTCGGCGATCTTCGCGAGCATCTCCTGCCGCTCGGTGACCTCGGCGCCGAAATAGTCCCGGAACCCCTTGGGCGTTTCGGCCTTTGGCCGCGGCTGTTTCTTCACTTTGGCCATGGCGTCGCGCTGAGGTTGGGCAAGGTCGCGGCCCATGTAGCGGAGGGCGTCAGGGGGGGCAAGGCGAGCGCCGGACGGCAGGAAAAAATAAAAGCGGCAGTTGCCTGCCGCTTCTACAACCGGTGTACCCTAACCCCAGATCTCGTTACTTTACTGGAACTGCATACCCGCGACTTGAACAGTCGCTTCTATTTCCTGACCAGATAGCAAAACCCCGCAACAGAAGGAAGGGGCATTGCATGATTGGACTGATTATCGGAAACAATCGCACCTGAAATGGCGGCGGATTTGAGCGTCTTCTCAAGATCTTGTGCAGGGATGCAACAGGTATGAAAAACCGAGAGGCCCTGGAAAGCCACATCGCCCATCTCGAGCACGTGCTGGAGGAGCTGTCGTCGGTCGTGGCGCGGCAGGACCGCGAAATCGCCGATCTGACGCGGCGCGTGGCGCTTCTGATGCGGCGTGAGGCGGAGCGGGAGGCGGAGGGCGGCGGGGCGGTTCCGATCGCCGGGGAACGCCCGCCGCACTGGTGAATTAACCACGTTTTGCCGATATTGCTGACGGTATGCCTTTCGGTATGCCTGACGGTATGCCTGCGCGCAGCGCGGCCTCAAACC
Source organism: Rhodobacterales bacterium HKCCE3408 (assembly GCA_015689705.1). Taxonomy (GTDB): domain Bacteria; phylum Pseudomonadota; class Alphaproteobacteria; order Rhodobacterales; family Rhodobacteraceae; genus HKCCE3408. The sequence goes on along the minus strand of WVSN01000001.1, from coordinate 351,461 downwards.
GTTAACGGCGTCCCGCGGACCCGCGTCCGGGTCAGGATCGCCAGCATCACGAGGATGTTGAGCGCGTTGAAGGCGATGCCGTTGACGAAGGCCAGCGTGTAGCTGCCCGAAAGGTCGTAGATCAGCCCCGAGAGCCAGCCGCCGAGCGCCATGCCGACAATGGTCGACATGATGACGAAGCCGGTCCGCGCCCCGGCCTCGGCCGGCGGCAGGTATTCCCGCACGATGATCGCGTAGGACGGCACGATCCCGCCCTGGGCGAGACCGAAGACGAGGCTGACGAGGTAGAGCGAGGTGAGCCCGTCGGCCGGCAGGTAGAGGATCAGCGCGGCGCATTGCAGCGACGAGCCGATCAGCAGCGTCAGCACCCCGCCGAGCTTGTCGGCCATCAGCCCCGAGACGAGGCGCGAGGCGACCCCGCCCATCAGCATGAGCGACAGCATCTCGGCCCCGACCGCCGGGCCGTAGCCGAGATCGGTGCAGAGGGCGACGATGTGGACCTGCGGCATCGACATCGCGACGCAGCAGCCGATGCCGGCGATGGCCAGCATCCAGACGAGCGTGTTTGGCGACAGGCCGGCGGCGCGGGCGCGGGCCGACTGGTCGGCGACGGCGGCGGCGCGGGCCTCGTCCGGGAGCTTGGCGCGCAGGAACTGCGACAGCGGGATCATGACGGCGAGCGCGGCGATGGCGAGGATCAGGTAGGCGGTGCGCCAGCCCGGCCCTTCCAGCACGCCGCGCAGCGCCCAGGGCCAGAAGGCGCCGGCGAGGTAGTTGCCTGAGGCGATGAGCGCCACGGCGATGCCGCGGCGGCGCAGGAACCAGTGCGAGACGTCGGCGATGAGCGGACCGAAGCAGGACGCCGTGCCGAAGCCGACGAGAAGCTGGAGCGCCGAGAGGACGTAGATCGAGGGCGCGAGGCTGGCCGAGGCGAAGCCCGCGCCGATCACGAGTGCCGCCCCGGTCAGCGCCCAGGTGATGCCGTAGCGGTCGACGATCCGGCCGATCAGAAAGTTGCCGAGCGCGAAGCCGATCATCGTCGTGGTGTAGGGGAGCGAAGCGTCGGCCCGGTCGACGCCGAATTCCTGCCCGACAAGCGGCAGGACGACGATGACCGCCCACATGCCGACATTGCCGACAACCGCGATCGCGAGCGAGATTGCGAGGCGCGTCCAGGAGTAACGGCTGTCGAGCGAGAGGGTCATGGCGGCGAAATAGCCACGGTTCGGCGGCAATGTATAGCGCCCGCGGACGGGACCGGTTTCGTTGACAGCGCGCCGGTGGGCCGTGTCTAGTTTCCGTAACGTCGCAGAAAGGATCGTTCGCCATGCGTATCGCCATTCTGGCCGCCGCGCTCTCCGCCCTGCCGGTCATGGCCGCGGCCGCGACCAACTGCTCTTCCGGGGCGCATGTCGCCGACGCCCGGCTGGTCTCGTCGGCGAATATCGGGCCGGTCGGCCGCGCCACGCAATTCGCGTGGGATGGCGGCAACCGGATCGTGCATGTCTGCAATCTCGACCCGAACGCCTATGATTTCCAGGGAACGTGGTCCGTCTATGCGGGCGAGATCGACGCCGAGTTTCCGGACATCTGCATCGCGCTGGAGGGGATCGGCGGGGTGGCGCATTACTCCTGCGCCGGACCGGAACGGGTCGCGCAGGCCTTCGCTGCGCCGCTTGGCTCGGGGCCGTCGACGCTGATCTTCAGCCAGTGGGGGCGCGGCCTGTCCGACAACGCCCGCTGAGGGGCCTTAGCGCAGGATGAGCTGTGCGATCTGAGGGTCGGAGGCCTGCGCCGCGATGGTCGCGCCGCCGAGCATGCCGAGGAATATCCCGGTCAGAATGAAAAGCCGCATCTCGTTACTCCCGATACCAGTCAACGCGCGGTGAACATCACCAAGTATACACGATGACGCGGCTTTTCGGTCGTATGAGGGCGAATTGCGGCGGAAACTCAGTGTTTCAATCTGGATACGGAAAAGGTGAGAGGCGCGGTTTCGGGGCCGCCCTCACATCTCCTCGACTGTCACCACGCCCGGCAGGCTTTTCAGCGCGCCCCGGATTTGCGGGGTGACGGGGAAGTCTTCGCCCAACAGGACGTCGACCTCGCCGGGGAGGTCGGGGGCCATGAGGCAGAGCTCGATCGGGCCGCGGCCGCGGATCTTCGCCTCGGCCTTCGCCCGGTCGAGCAGCGAGGCGACGGCGGTGAGCGCGCTTTCCTCCTCGACGAAGACGCGCAGGCCCGCCGCGATTTCAGCCGCGATGCTGGTGTCGATGGGCTGGACGGCGCGGGCGAGCAGCTTGAGCTGGTCGGATTCCATCGTCGCCTCGACCTGGATGACGATGTTCGCACCGGTTTCGAGATGGTCGCGGGAGGCTTCGAGCGTCTCGGAGAAGACCGTGACCTCGTAGAGCCCGGTCGGGTCGGACATCTGGACGAAGGCGAAGCGGTTGCCGCGCTGGCTTTTCCGTTCCTGCCGGCCGGAGACGGCGCCGGCCATCTGGGCGACGAAGGCGCCGCGCGCGGCCTTTTCCTCGACCTCCTTCAGCGTCAGGCAGCCCTTGCGCTTGAGCGCGCCCATGTAGTCGTCGAGCGGGTGGCCGGAGAGGTAGAAGCCGATGCCCAGATGTTCGCCCGCGAGCCGTTCGTTCGGCAGCCAGTCGTCGCGGTTGGGCAACCGCGGTTCGGGCAGGTCGTCGCCGGCCTCGCCGAAGAGCGAGACCTGGTTCGAGGCCTTCTGTTCGAAGATCGCGGCGGAATAGGCGGTGAGCGCATCGAGGCTGTCGAAGACGCGGGCGCGGTTGCGGTCGAGCGTGTCGAAGGCGCCGGCGCGGGCGAGCATTTCGAGGCTGCGCTTGCCGATGCGCTTCAGGTCAACGCGGCGGGCGAAGTCGAACAGCGTGGCGAAGGGCTTGTCGCCGCGCGCCTCGACGATCGTCCGCATCGCCTCGACGCCGACGTTCTTCAGCGCGCCGAGGGCGTAGACGAGCCGGCCCTGATCAACGGTGAAGGTCGCGGCGGAGCGGTTGACGCAGGGCGGGATGACCTCGATCCCGAGGCGGTCGACCTCCTGCTTGTAGACGCCGAGCTTCTCGGTGAGGTGGATGTCGCAGTTCATGACGGCGGCCATGAACTCGACCGGGTGGTTCGCCTTGAGCCAGGCGGTCTGGTAGCTGACCACGGCATAGGCCGCGGCGTGGGACTTGTTGAAGCCGTAGTTGGCGAACTTGTCGAGGAGGTTCCAGACCTCGAGCGCCTTGCGGTCGTCGACGCCGTTGGCCTTGGCGCCGGCGATGAACTTGGGCCGTTCGGCGTCCATCGCGGCCTGGATCTTCTTGCCCATCGCGCGGCGGAGGAGGTCGGCGCCGCCGAGGCTGTAGCCGGCCATCTCCTGGGCGATCTGCATCACCTGTTCCTGGTAGACGATGATGCCCTGCGTTTCGTCGAGGATGTGGTCGATGGACGGGTGGATGGATTCGCGGGGCGAGATGCCGTTCTTCACCTCGCAATATTTCGGGATGTTCTCCATCGGGCCGGGGCGGTAGAGCGCGACGAGCGCGACGATGTCCTCGATGGTCGTCGGCTTCATGCGCCGGAGCGCGTCCATCATGCCCGAGCTTTCCACCTGGAACACGGCGACCGTCTTGGCCGAGGCGTAGAGCGCGTAGGTTTTCTCGTCGTCGAGCGGGATGGCGTTGGCCTGGTTCTCGGTCCCCGGTTCGGGTTCGTAGAGCTGCGTGCCGTCGGCGGCGATGTGCAGGTCGCGGCCGCCGTCGCGGATCAGGTCGATCGCGTTCTGGACGACGGTCAGCGTCTTCAGGCCGAGGAAGTCGAATTTCACGAGGCCGGCGGGTTCGACCCATTTCATGTTGAACTGCGTCGCCGGCATGTCCGACCGCGGGTCCTGGTAGAGCGGCACGAGTTCGTCGAGGGGGCGGTCGCCGATGACGACGCCGGCGGCGTGGGTCGAGGCGTTGCGGAGGAGCCCTTCGACCTGCATCCCGTATTTCAGGAGCCGGTCGACGACCTCTTCCTCCTTGGCCGCCTGCCTCAGCCGTTCCTCCTGCGCCAGCGCCTGTTCGATCGAGACCGGCTTCACGCCCTCGACCGGGATCATCTTCGACAGCTTGTCGACCTGGCCGAACGGCATCTGCAGGACGCGGCCGACATCGCGGACCGCGGCCTTGGACAGGAGCGCGCCGAAGGTGATGATCTGGCCCACCTTCTCGCGGCCGTATTTCTCCTGCACGTAGCGGATCACTTCCTCGCGCCGATCCATGCAGAAGTCGATGTCGAAGTCCGGCATCGAGACGCGTTCGGGGTTCAGGAAGCGTTCGAACAGGAGCGAGTAGCGCAGGGGATCGAGGTCGGTGATCGTCAGCGCGTAGGCGACGAGGCTGCCCGCGCCCGAGCCGCGGCCGGGGCCGACGGGGATCTCGTGCGCCTTGGCCCACTTGATGAAGTCGGCAACGATCAGGAAGTAGCCGGGGAAGCCCATCTGTTCGATGATGCCGAGCTCGAATTCCAGACGCGCCTCGTACTCCTCGACCGATGCGGCGTGCGGGATGACGGCGAGACGGGCCTTCAGGCCTTCCTTCGCCTGCGCGCGCAACTCCTCGACCTCGTTCTCGGCGAAGCGCGGCAGGATCGGGTCGCGGGTATGGGCGCGGAAGGCGCAGCGGCGCGCGATCTCGACGGTGTTCTCCAGCGCCTCGGGCAGATCGGCGAACAGGGCCGCCATCTCCTCGGGCGATTTCAGGTAGTGCTGCGGGGTCAGCCGGCGGCGCGGGGCCTGCTGGTCGACATAGGCGCCCTCGGCGATGCAGATCAGCGCGTCGTGCGCCTCGTACATGTCGGCCTTGGGGAAATAGACATCGTTCGTCGCGACGAGCGGCAGGCCCATCGCGTAGGCGATTTCGACCGCGCCCTGTTCGGACAGCTTCTCGGCCTCGGGCAGGCCGCCCTCGCCCGGGTGCCGCTGGAGTTCCATGTAGAGCCGGTCGCCGAAGGCCGAATGAAGCCGCGCGACGAGCGCCTCGGCCGCCGGGCGCTGGCCGGCCCGCAGGTAGCGGCCGACGGGACCGTCCGGGCCGCCGGTCAGGCAGATGAGACCGTCGGAATGGGCCGCGACTTCGGCGGGCGTCACGTGACCCGGCAGGCCGTCGCCGCGCAGGTAGAGCGCGGAGTTGAGCTTGAGGAGATTGCGGTAGCCGTCCTCGGACTGGACGAGAAGGACGATCGGCGCGGGCGGCTTCGGCTTCTCGCCGGGGGCCGGCGCCTCGGCCATCAGGTCGATCTGGCAGCCGAGAATCGGCTGGATGCCAGCCTTCGCCGCCGTCTCGGAGAACTCGAGCGCGCAGAACATGTTGTTGGTGTCGGTCACCGCGACGGCGGGCATGCCCATTCGCGCGGCTTCTTTCGCCAGCGACTTCACGCGCACGGCGCCCTCGAGCAGCGAGTACTCGGTGTGGAGGCGGAGATGGATGAATCGCGGGGCGCTGGCCATGGGCTGACGCTACTCTGGAAACAGACTGTTTGGGAACCGCTTGTGACACATCATCTTGTGGATCGCGACGAAATGCGCCCATCATGCAGAGGTTCGGAGCCGGGGAAATCCTTGCTGCTCAAATGGTTGGCGTGGTAGTTCGCTTCATGGCTAAGGAAACTGACCCGATGCTCGACAACGTGTTCGGCGCGATGGCCGATCCCACCCGTCGGGCGATCATCGCACGGCTCTCGGACGGGCCGGCGCCGGTCAAGGAACTGGCCGAGCCGCACGGCATGGCGCTGAGCTCCTTTCTCAAGCATATCGGCGTGCTCGAACGGGCGGGCCTGGTCACCACGACCAAGCGCGGGCGCGTGCGGACCTGCCGCCTCCAGCCCGAAGGATTCCGCCCGGCCGAGGTCTGGCTGGCGGCGCGCCGGCGGCACATGTCGGGGCGCATCGACACGCTGGCGTCACTGCTGACCGGCCTGCGCGACGACAAGCCCGAATAGCACCGCCGCGCGCGGCGCCGGTCTTGGCACTTGATTCCGCCCGCATTCCCCGCTTTGCTGACCCGCGGTCTTACAGGGAGCGGGCCGCCCTCTACGCCGCATCGAGGGACGGATGACCACCCGGCATGAAGTAACGCGGCGGACCTGTGACCCATGGCCATCCGGTTCCTGCTGAACGGCGCCCCGGAAGACGTGGAGGCCGATCCGACGACCACGCTTCTGGACTGGCTGCGCGAACGACGGGGTCTCACCGGCACCAAGGAAGGCTGCAACGAGGGCGATTGCGGCGCCTGCACGGTCATGGTGACCGACGAGCGCGGGTCGCGGGCGCTGAACGCCTGCATCCTGTTCCTGCCGCAGATCGACGGGAAGGCCGTGCGCACGGTCGAGGGGATTTCCGGCCCGGACGGGGCGCTGCACCCGGTGCAGGAGGCGATGGTCGCCCATCACGGATCGCAGTGCGGGTTCTGCACGCCGGGCTTCGTCGTCTCGATGGCAGTGGCGCAGCTGAACGCACGGACCGATCACGACGACCAGCTGGCGGGGAATCTGTGCCGCTGCACGGGCTACGCGCCGATCGTGCGCGCGGCGGAAGCGGCGGCGCACGCGCCGGTTCCGGCCTGGATGCGGACGGATGCCGCCGCGGTCGCGGGGCTGTCGGCGGGGGACGGGTCGTCGCCGTTCATCCCGTCCTCGGCCGACGAGCTTGCCGCGTGGTGTGAGGCGCATCCCGACGCCACGCTGATCGCCGGGGCGACGGATGTGGGGCTTTGGGTGACGAAGCAGTTGCGGGAGCTGGCGCCGGTCGCCTTTCTCGGGCGCTGCGCGGACCTGAAGGGCGTCGAGATCGGCGATGACACCATCCGGATCGGCGCGATGACGACGCTGAGCGAATTGCACGCGGCCATGGCCGACCTGCATCCCGGCTTCGCCGAGTTGATCCGGCGTTACGGCTCGGTGCAGGTGCGGAACGCCGCGACGGTCGGGGGCAATATCGCCAACGGCTCACCCATCGGGGACAGCCCGCCCGCGCTGATCGCGCTTGGCGCGACGCTGCACCTGAGGCGCGGAGACGAGCGGCGGGACCTGCCGCTGGAGGAGTTCTTCCTCGACTACGGCAAGCAGGACCGCCGCCCGGGCGAGTTCGTCGAGGCGGTGAGCGTCCCGCGCCAGCCCGACCGGCTGCGCTGCTACAAGCTTTCGAAACGGTTCGACCAGGATATCTCGGCGGTCTGCGGCTGCTTCAGCATCACCGTGGAGGACGGGATGGTGACCGCGGCGCGGATTGCGTTCGGCGGCATGGCGGGCGTGCCGAAGCGGGCCTCGGCAGTCGAGGCGGCGCTGACGGGGCAGCCCTGGACCGAAGCGACGGTAGCGGCCGCGATCCCGGCCTTTGCCCGTGATTTCAAGCCCATGTCGGACATGCGCGCTTCGGCCGAGTACCGGCTGAGGGCGGCCGAGGGGATGCTGTGGCGGGCGTTCCACGAGGATGCGGGGCACGCGGCGGACGTGCTGAAGGTGCGGGCGTGACGGTCGCGAAGCCCCTGCCCCACGACGCCGCGCGGCTGCATGTCACCGGCGGGGCGCGTTATGTCGACGACCTGCCGACGCCGCCGGGCACGCTGCATCTGGCCTTCGGGCTGAGCGCGAAGGCGCGGGCGAAGGTGACGCTCGGGCTGGAGGCGGTGCGGGCGAGCGCGGGGGTGGCGCTGGTGCTCGGCCCCGGCGATCTGGACCCGATGCCGGATTGCTCGCCCTCGGCCCATGACGAGCCGCTGCTGGCGATGGGCGAGGCGTTCTATGCCGGGCACCCGCTGTTCCTGGTCGCGGCCGAGAGCCACCTGCTGGCTCGGAAGGCGGCGGCGAAGGCGGAGATCGGCTACGAGGAGCTCGACGCGATCCTGACGATCGAGGACGCCATCGCCGCCGACAGCCGGTTCGAGGACGGCCCGCGGGTCTACGAAAAGGGCGACGTGATGGCCGCGATCAGCCGCGCACCGCACCTGGTCGAAGGCCGCGTGCTGGTCGGCGGGCAGGAGCATTTCTATCTCGAGGGGCAATCGGCGCTGGCCATCCCGACGGAGGATGGCGGGATGGTGGTGCATTCCTCGTCGCAACACCCGACCGAGATCCAGCACAAGGTGGCCGACGCGCTCGGCCGCGCCATGCACGACGTGAAGGTCGAGGTGCGGCGCATGGGCGGCGGGTTCGGCGGCAAGGAAAGCCAGGGCAACCACCTTGCCATCGCCTGCGCCGTGGTCGCGGCGCGGACCGGGCGGCCGGTGAAGATGCGCTATGACCGCGACGACGATTTCGTCGTGACCGGCAAGCGGCACGATTTCCGCATCGATTACCGCGCCGGGTTCGATGGCGAGGGGCGCTGTCTGGGCGTCGATTTCGTCCAGTATTGCCGCTGCGGCTGGTCGATGGATCTGTCGCTGCCGGTGGCCGACCGGGCGATGCTGCATGCCGACAACGCGTACCTGCTGCCGGCGGCGCGGATCACCTCGCACCGGCTGAAGACGAACACCCAGTCGGCCACGGCCTTCCGCGGTTTCGGCGGGCCGCAGGGGATGGTCGGGATCGAGCGGGTGATGGACCACGCGGCGCATGTCCTGGGGCTGGATCCGCTGGAGGTGCGCCGGGCGAATTACTACCGCGAGGCGCCGGTGGCGGCGTCGGAGGCCTCCGGCGGGAGTATTTCGGGAAAGATGAAGGGGCAGCCGCTTCCGACCGCCGATCTCGCGGGGCGGGGGTCGGTGAAGGTCGAGACGGGCTCGGGCAAGGCGACCCGCTACGGGGGCGCGCATTCGCGGGTGCCGGCGACGGCGGAGAACGCGACGCCCTACGGAATGGAGGTGACCGACTTCATCCTGCACGAGATGACGGAGACACTGGCGCGCGACTGCGAATTCGAGGCCCGCAAGGCGGCGGTCGCCGAGTGGAACGCGGCGAACCCGGTCCTGAAGCGGGGGATCGCGCTGACGCCGGTCAAGTTCGGCATCTCGTTCACGCTGACGCATCTGAACCAGGCCGGGGCGCTCGTCCATGTCTACCAGGACGGGTCGGTATCGATGAACCACGGCGGCACCGAGATGGGTCAGGGATTGTTCCAGAAGGTCGCGCAGGTGGCCGCGAGCCGGTTCGGCCTGCCGATGGAGCGGGTGCGGATCACCGCGACGGATACGGCGAAGGTGCCGAACACGTCCGCCACTGCGGCCTCGTCGGGGTCGGACCTGAACGGGATGGCGGTGAAGGCGGCCTGCGACGCGATCCGCGATAGGATCGCGGAGGTCGTGGCGGCCGAGCTTCAGGCGGAACCCGCGGCCATCGTGTTCGAGGATGGGCAGGTCCGCGCGGGCGAGGCGTCGATGTCCTGGGAGGAGGCCATCGCGAAGACCTACATGGCGCGCGTCTCGCTGTCGGCGACGGGCTTCTACGCGACACCCGGCATCGAGTGGGACCGGATCGCCGGGCGCGGGCGGCCGTTTTACTACTTCGCCTACGGGGCAGCCTGTTCGGAGGTCGTGATCGATACGCTGACGGGCGAGAACCGGATCCTGCGGACGGACATCCTGCACGATTGCGGCGCCTCGCTGAACCCGGCGATCGATATCGGCCAGATCGAGGGCGGCTTCGTGCAGGGCGCGGGCTGGCTGACGACGGAGGAACTGGTCTGGGACGGCGCGGGGCGGCTTCGGACCCATGCGCCGTCGACCTACAAGATCCCGGCCTGTTCGGACCGGCCCGGCGTGTTCAACGTTGCGCTGTGGGACGGGGCGAACCGGGAAGAGACGATCTATCGCTCGAAGGCGGTGGGCGAGCCGCCCCTGATGCTCGGGATTTCGGTCTGGTCGGCGCTGGCGCAGGCCTGTGCCGCCTGCGGCCCGAACTGGCCTGATCTGCAGACGCCGGCGACGGCCGAGGCGGTGCTGGCCGCAGTCGGGAGGGCGCGGGGATGAGCTTCGACTCGAATGCCATCCGCCGCGCCGCGCATGACCATGGGCCGGTTGTCCGGATCGTCGTGGCGCAGGTCCGCGGCTCGGCCCCGCGCGAAGTCGGGGCCTCGATGCTGGTCTGGCGGGACGGGCAGTCCGGCACCATCGGCGGCGGCGCGCTGGAGCACGACGCGGTGACCCGGGCGCGGCGTCTGTCCGGGCACCGCTCGGTGCTGAACCACAGCCTGGGGCCAGATCTCGGCCAGTGCTGCGGCGGATCGGTGAAGCTTCTCCTCGAACGCTTCGACGTCGGGACCTTGCCGCCGCAGGGGCCATTCGCCCGGCCGCTCGATCCGGGCGAGGAAGACGGACCGCCGCCAGCGGTCGCACGCTACGTGGCGGCGCTGGCCGGGGGCGATCCCGGCGGCGCCCGGCTGATCGACGGCTGGTTCGTCGAGCCGCGCAGCCGGCCGCGCCACACGCTGGTGGTCTGGGGTGCGGGCCATGTCGGACGGGCCGTCGTCGCGGTGATGGCCCCCTTGCCGGACCTCGGCATCCTCTGGATCGACACCAGCCCCGACCGGTTTCCGGCCGAGCGCCTGCCGCAGGTCGCCTATCTTCCGACAGCGGAGCCGGTGCGCGCCGTCGCCACCGCGCCGCGCGACGCGCACCACCTGGTGATGACCTATTCCCACGCGCTCGACCTCGATATCTGCCACGCGCTCCTCGGTCACGGCTTCGCCACCTGCGGGCTGATCGGATCTGAGACCAAGTGGGCGCGGTTCCGGTCGCGGTTGAAGGCGCTCGGGCATTCGGATGCCCAAATTTCAGGCATCGACTGCCCGATCGGGGATCCTGCGCTTGGCCGGGATCCGCAGGCAATTGCGATCGGCGTTGCGGCCCGGCATCTGGCGGAACGGGACACGGCCAGCCATCTGCGGCCGGTCCGGACGGGGGGCGGATGACGGCATTCCTGGACATAGCGGGGCTGACCAAGGCCTATCCCGGCGTCGTGGCGAACGACGACGTGTCCTTCGCGATCCAGCCGGGCGAGGTGCACGCACTTCTGGGCGAGAACGGCGCCGGCAAGTCCACCATGGTCAAGATGATCTACGGGCTGGTGCGGCCCGATGCCGGGCACATGACGCTGAGGGGCCAGCCCTACGCGCCGTCCGAACCGTCGGCCGCCCGGGCCGCGGGCGTCGCGATGGTGTTCCAGCACTTCTCGCTGTTCGAGGCGCTGGACGTGGCGGAGAACGTGACGCTCGGCATGGAGAAGCCGCCACGGATGCGCGATCTCGCGCGGCGGATCGCGGAGGTGTCGGAGACCTACGGGCTGCCTCTCGATCCCGGGCGGAAGGTCGGGGACCTGTCGGCGGGCGAGCGCCAGCGGGTCGAGATCATCCGCTGCCTGCTGCAGGATCCGAAGCTGCTGATCATGGACGAGCCGACCAGCGTGCTGACGCCGCAGGAGGTGGAGATCCTGTTCCACACGTTGCGGAAGCTGTCGGCCGAGGGGACGGCGATCCTGTATATCAGCCACAAGCTTGAGGAGATCCGGGCGCTGTGTGACGCGGCCACGATCCTGCGCCGTGGCAAAGTGGTCGGAAGCTGCACGCCGCGCGAGGTCTCGGCCGCCGAGATGGCGGAGATGATGGTCGGCAAGTCGCTGTCGGCGCCGAGGCGCGCGGCAACCGAGGCCGGGCCGCCGCTGCTGCACGTCCAGAACCTGAACCTGACGCCGGCCACGCCTTTCGGCACACCGCTTCGCAATATCGGCTTTACCGTGCATGCGGGCGAGGTGCTCGGCATCGGCGGGGTGGCGGGGAACGGGCAGGACGAGCTTCTGGCGGCTCTGTCGGGCGAAACGCTGTCGGCGCGGGGCTCGGTCAGTCTCGACGACGAGGATATCAGCCAGATGGGGCCGGATGCGCGCCGGGAGCGGGGCCTGTGCTCGGCGCCGGAGGAGCGGATCGGCCATGCCGCGGCGCCCGACATGAGCCTGACGGAGAACGCCGTGCTGACTGCCAAGCTGCGCCGGGGCCTTGCGCATGGCGGGTTCATCGACTGGCGCGCGGCGGAGGATTTCGCCCGCGAGGTCATCGCAAGCTTCGATGTCCGCACGCCCGGGCCGCAGGTGGCGGCGCGCGCACTGTCGGGCGGCAACCTCCAGAAATACGTGATCGGACGTGAGATGCTGCAGGATCCGCGCGTGCTTGTCGTGAACCAGCCGACCTGGGGCGTGGATGCCTCGGCCGCCGCATCGATCCGGCAGGCGATCCTCGACCTCGCGGGGTCGGGCTCGGCGGTGCTCGTCATCAGCCAGGATCTCGACGAGCTTCTGGAGATCTCGGACCGGTTCGCGGCGCTGAACGAGGGCCGGCTGTCGGCGCCGAAGGACGCGCGCGGGCTGACGATGGAGCAGATCGGCCTGATGCTTGGCGGGGCGCATGACATGCACGAGGCGGAGGTCGTCCATGCTTCGGCTTGAAAAACGTCCGAACCCGAGCCGGGCCTGGGCGATCGGCACGCCGGTCCTTGCAGTGATCCTGACGATGATCGCGGGCGGTGCGCTGTTCGCAGCGCTCGGCAAGGATCCGGTCGAGGCGATCCGGCTGATCTTCTGGGATCCGCTGTTCAATGAGCGCGTTGCGAGCTTCTCGCGGCCGCAGCTTCTGGTGAAGGCCGGGCCGCTGATCCTGATCGCGATCGGCCTGTCGCTCGGCTTCCGCGCCGGGATCTGGAACATCGGGGCCGAGGGCCAGTACATCATCGGCGCGATCTGCGGCGCGGCGTTCGGGCTGGCCTTCTATCCGTCGGAGAGCATCTTCCTCTTCCCGGCCATGGTCATCGTCGGAACGCTTGGCGGTCTTCTCTGGGCGATGATCCCGGGCGTGCTGAAGACGGTGTTCCGGACGAACGAGATCCTCGTCTCGCTGCTGCTCGTCTACGTGGCCGAGGCGATCCTGGCCCTCGCCGCGACGGGATTCCTGCGCAACCCGGAGGGCATGGGGTTCCCCGGGTCGCGGAACCTCGCGCGGCACCCCGGCACGGACAATCCCGAGCTGATCGCGAATACGGGCATGCACTGGGGCGTCATTGCAGCCTTCGTCGCGGTCATCGCGGCCTATGTGCTGCTGAACCGGCATCTATTCGGCTACCAGGTGAAGCTGGCCGGGCAGGCGCCGCGGGCCGCGCGGTTCCACGGCGTGTCGCCCAACGCGCTGATCCTGACCTGCATGGGCATTTCGGGCGCGCTTGCCGGCATGGCGGGGCTGTTCGAGGTCACGGGTCCCGCCGGCCAGATCACCATCGACTTCAATGTCGGCTACGGCTTCACGGCGATCATCGTCGCCTTCCTCGGGCGGCTGCATCCGGTCGGCATCCTGTTCGCCGGGCTGCTGATGGCGCTGACCTATATCGGCGGGGAGCTGGCGCAACTCATGCTCGGCCTGCCCGCTTCGGCGATCCAGGTGTTCCAGGGGATGCTGCTGTTCTTCCTCCTCGCCCTCGACGTCCTGTCGAACTACCGCATCCGGATCGGCGGGAGGGCCGCGGCATGAGCTTCGACGACTGGATCAGCACCATCGGCGGGATCGGCATCGGCTTCTTCCTGGGCCTCGCGGCTTACGCACTGGCCGGGTTGTTCCTCAATGGCGCCTGGCTGATCGCGCTGGCCGTCATTGTGCCCTGGCTGGCCTGGCTCGCATTCTACGTCGTGCTGGAAAACATGGCGGAGCGGGTCTTTCCCACCGGCATGAAGCAGGCGCGCAGGCTGGAGGCGCGCCGCGGCAAACCGCTTGCCCGAAGGCTCGCCGGACCCGCGGGCTTCGCCATCGGCGCGTTTGCCGCTTGGCTCGGCCTGACCGAAACCATTCTCGGGGCGCTGTGATGTTCGGTATCGATCCCGTCACGCTGGCCGCGGCACTCATCGCCGCCTCGACGCCGATCCTGCTGGCCGCGATCGGCGAACTGGTGGTCGAGAAATCGGGCGTCCTGAACCTCGGGGTCGAGGGGATGATGATCATGGGGGCGATCTGTGGCTTCATCGCCTGCGTGACCACCGGCTCGCCCTGGCTCGGCTTTGTCGCCGGGGCGGCCGGCGGCGCGGCGCTCAGCCTGATCTTCGGGGTCCTGACCCAGTTCCTGCTGTCGAACCAGGTCGCCACCGGCCTTGCCCTGACGCTCTTCGGGCTCGGGATGTCCGCTCTGATGGGCGAGGACTACACCGGGATCAACCCGCCGCTGACGCCCAAGCTGTTCCCCGAAGCGCTGCGCCAGCTCGAGGTCGTCGGGCCAATCCTCTTCGGCCACGACCTGATCGTGTATCTCTCGGTCGCGCTGGTGGCGGCTGTCGCCTGGGGCCTCGCCCGCACGCGCACCGGTCTCATCATCCGCGCGGTGGGTGAAAACCACGACGCGGCACATTCGCTCGGCTACAAGGTGATCCGCATCCGCATCCTGGCGATCCTCTTCGGGGGTGCCTGCGCCGGGCTCGGCGGAGCGTATCTGAGCCTAGTGCGGGTGCCATCCTGGACCGAGGGCATGACGGCGGGCGCAGGCTGGATCGCGCTGGCCATCGTCGTTTTCGCGTCGTGGCGGCCGTGGCGGGCGCTGATCGGCGCCTACCTGTTCGGCGGCATCGCGGCGCTGCAGCTGCGGCTGCAGGCGGCGCAGATCGACATCCCCGTCGCGCTGCTCGACGCTTCGCCTTACATCGTCACGATCATCGTCCTGGTGATCATCTCGACCGATCGCACGCGCGCGGCGTTGAACGCGCCGGCCGCCCTTGGCAGGGTGTTCCACGCCAGCGGCTGATGCCGCAGTCCAAAAAACAACGTATCCAACTGGGAGTATGCAGATGAAGAAACTGGTAACACTAGCCGCGGCGGGCCTTCTGGCTGCCGGATCGGCCTTTGCGCAGGACGATCCGTTCACCGTCGGCTTCATCTATGTCGGCCCGATCGGCGACCTTGGCTGGAGCCACGAGCACGACCAGGGCCGGCTGGCCGTCGAGGAAGCCTACGGCGACGCAGTCGAGACGATCTACGCCGAGAGCGTACCCGAGGGCGCCGACGCCGAGCGCGTGATGCAGCAGATGGTGCTGCAGGGCGCGGACATGATCTTCACCACGTCGTTCGGCTACGGCCCGGCCACCAATGCCGTTGCAGGCCGCAACCCGGACGTCCTGTTCGAGCACGCGACGGGCTACCTGCGCGAGCATCCGAACGTCTCGACCTATTCCGCGCGCTTCTACGAAGGCCGCGCGGTGATCGGTCATATCGCGGGCCACATGACGGAATCGAACGTCATCGGCTACATCGCGTCCTTCCCGATCCCCGAGGTCATCCGCGGCATCAACTCGGCCTACATCCACGCGCGCCAGGTCAACCCTGACGTCGAGATGCGGGTGGTCTGGACCTACACCTGGTTCGACCCGGCCGTCGAAGCGGACGCAGCACGGGCGCTGATCGACCAGGGCGTCGACGTCCTGATGCAGCACACCGATTCCACCGCGCCGCAGACCGCCGCGGCCGAAGCCGGCATCATCTCGTTCGGGCAGGCTTCGGACATGGGCCAGTTCGCGCCGACGCCCCGGGTGTCGTCGATCATCGACAACTGGGGACCGTACTATGTCCGCCGTGTCGGCGAGGCGATGGACGGGACCTATGAACAGTCCGACGTGTGGGAAGGCATCGGGCCGGGCATGGTGAAGATCGGCGAGATGACCGACGCGATCCCCGAGGATGTGCGGGCCTCGGCGCAGGCACTGGCCGACAGCATCGCGGCGGGTGAATACCACCCCTTCACCGGCCCGCTGAACCGGCAGGACGGTACCGCGTGGCTCGCCGATGGCGAGGTCGCCGATGACGGCACGCTTCTGGGCATGGACTTCTATGTCGAGGGCATCGAAGGCGACATCCCGAACTGATCTGACGTCGCGGCCGGCCCCCTTCGCGGGCCGGCCGCTTTCCCCCGGGGGGACTTTCGTCCTAGGTTCGGTCTCATGTTCCCCGCGGCACTCCCATGATTTCGTCGACGCTCTGGCAGATCCGGCTGTTCGCCCGGAAGGTCTGGGTCCGGGTGCTCGGTCTCGCGGCTCTCGCCGTTCTGGCCATCGCCATCGCCCCGTTTCTCAGCGGCCTCTTTCCGAGCGCGCTGACCGGCCGTCTCGATGACGAGGCGGTGCGCCAGATCCTGACGCTGCTGGCCTCGAGTATGCTGGCCGTCACGACCTTTTCGCTTTCGATCGCGGTCAACGCTTTCGCGGCGGCGGCGCAGAACGCGACCCCGCGAGTCGTCGCGCTGCTGCAGGAGGATCCGACGACGCAGAACGTGCTGGCGACGTTCCTCGGCGCGTTCCTGTTCAGCCTTCTCGGCCTCGTCGCACTGAATGCCGATTACGTCGGCGCGGACGGACGCGCGGTCCTGTTCCTCGCCACCTGCGCGGTGGTGACGCTGGTGATCCTGGCGCTGATCCGCTGGATCGGTCACCTGATGAGCTTCGGGCGGATGAACGACGCGCTGAACCGCGTCGAGACCGCGGCGACGAACGCCCTGTCGGCGCGGGTGGCGCAGCCCTTCATGGGCGCGCGTCCGGCCGTGGGCGACCCGCCGAAAGGAGCGGCGCGGATCGAGGCAGAGCGCACCGGTTACGTGCAGCATGTCGACCTTCAGGCCCTGTCGAACTGTGCCGAGGCGGCGGGAGTCGATCTCTACCTCGTGCGGATGCCGGGCGATTTCGCGTCCAAGGGCGCAGCGCTTCTGGCCGTCGACGGCGCGTCGCCGGACAAGGACATGTCCCGCCGGATGGCCCGGGCCTTCACCATCGGAAACGACCGAGTGTTCGACGACGACCCGCTGTTCGGGCTGGTCGTGCTGGCGGAAATCGCCTCGCGCGCGCTGTCGCCTGCGGTCAACGATCCGGGCACGGCGATCAGCGTGATCGGGCGCATCCACCGGATCCTCGCGCGCTGGTCCGACCGGGCCGAACCCTCGGTTGACCATCCGCGCCTGCACGTGCCGCCAATCACACCGTCGCGGGCATTGCGCCACGCCTTCCGACCGATCGCACGGGACGGGGCGGCGATGATCGAGGTGCAGCTTCGGCTGATGAAGACACTTCGCGCGCTGGCCGAGTCCCACCCGGCCGCCTTTGCCGAACCGGCCGCAGCCGTGGCCGCCGATGCCCGTGAACGCGTCGGCGCGGCAGGCCTGACCGAAGCCGAGCGGCGCGAGCTCGATGCCGTGGTCCTGCCGCCGCTGAGGGTCTCGGCCGAGCCGCCCCTGATCTGAGCGGTCTTGCAGCGGGTCGGCCTGCATGCCACCAAACGCCCATGCATGAATTCCTGGTCATAGGCGGCGGAATCGCCGGTATTTCGGCCGCGGCGCGCCTGTCGCATCTGGGCCGCGTCCTGCTGTTCGAAACCGAAAGCGCGCTTGGCTACCACGCTTCGGGGCGGTCGGCCGCGCTGTTCGAGGAGACCTACGGCAAACCGACGACCGTGGCGCTGAACCGCGCCAGCAAGGACTATCACATGACTGCCAATGGCGGCGTGCTGAGCCCGCGGGCGCTGATGCTGGTCGATGACGGCGAGGGCGGGTTCGAGGCCGATCTGGCGACGATGAAGATGGAGGAGCTTGACGGGGCTGCGGCCTGTGCGCTCGTCCCGATCCTGAACCCCGACGTGGTCCGGCGCGCCGGCTACCGCGCCGAGGCATGGGACATCGACACCGACCGGCTGATCCAGAACTTCGCGCGCGAGATGCGCGGCAATGGCGGAACGATCCTGTTCGAGGCCGAGGTCACGGCGATCGCCCGGATCGAGGGCGGCTGGCAGGTGACGGCGAAGGGCGAGGTCCACGACGGCCGCATCCTCGTGAACGCCGCGGGCGCCTGGGCGGACCGGATCGCGGCCATGGCGGGTATTGCACCACTGAACATCCAGCCCCTGCGCCGGTCCATGGCGCGCCTTGCCGCACCGGGCGGGCACGACGTCACCGGCTGGCCGATGATGTTCGGTCCGGGAGAGCGATGGTACGCCAAGCCCGATGCCGGCGCGCTGCTGGTCTCTCCGGCGGACGAGGACCCGGTGGAGCCGCACGACGCCTGGGCCGACGACATGGTGCTGGCCGAGGGCCTGGCGCGATACGAGGCCGCGGTCACCGAGCCCGTGACCCGGCCGATCGCGACCTGGGCGGGTCTGAGGAGCTTTGCCCCGGACCGCCAGCTGGTGATCGGGTTCGAGGCGGACGAACCGTCGTTCCTCTGGGTTGCGGCACAGGGCGGATACGGCATGCAGACCGCCCCGGCGGCCAGCCAGCTTGCCGCCGATCTGGTTGCGGGCCGCGCACCCGACGTCGGCGCAGAGCTTGCCGCGGCGCTGTCTCCTGCCCGACTTCGGTGAAATCTATCAACAAGCCAGCTTGTATCGAATCCTCTGATCTGGTGAGATACGTAGTGTGTTCGGGGGCTTGCAGCTTTGGTCCACCCAAAGCTTTACCTGGTAATGGGATGCCCTCATGGCCGTCGATGGGGCTCGCGCTGGTCAATCAGCCTGGCTCAATGAATCCGCCGCAAAATTTGTGGTCCTTTCGGTCGCCACGGCGATCGCAGCTTATGTCGCAATGCGTTTTGGCTACGCCATTCTGCAGGGCGGCAATTACTGGACGCTTGGCGACTGGCTCATCAACTACGAGGGCGGCTTCACGCGCCGCGGCCTCGCCGGAACCATCACGCTCTGGCTGAGCGATGCGACCGGGCTGTCGCTGACCAACACCGCCGGCCTGTTCATGATCGCCATCTACGCGGCGATGGCGGCACTCTACCTCTACTGCTTCGCGTCTCAGCCGGTGAGCTATCCGCTGGTCATGCTGATGCTGTCGCCGGTCACGCTGCTGATGCCGTTCTATTACGTCAAAAGCGCCATGGTGAAGGAGACGGTGGCGTTTCTCGCCCTCACCGTCTTCGCGACGGCCGCCATCGCGAACCGTCGCTGGATGATCTGGATCGGAGGGGCAGTCTACGTCTTCTCGATCTTCACCCATGAGGCGACGACCTTCTACGCGCCCTTCCTCTGCATATTCGCCTGGCTGTTCGCGCGGCAGGGTCTCGTGTCGAACCGGGAAGCGCTTTGGCTGGCGGGCGGCGCCCTCGCGGTTTCGGCTGTCGCGCTCGGCGTCTCGGCGATCTGGCCGGGCCACGGATTGCCGCCCGCGATATGCGAGTCGGTGCTGTCGCGCGGGGTGATGGAGGCGGTCTGCGCCAACGATCCGAACGGGCTGATGGGGCCGATCACCTGGCTGGACCAGTCCGCGTTCTATGGCGTAGAATTCACGATACAGGAACAGATCCGAAGCGGCATCTGGTGGCACTACATCATCGGATATGCGCTCGCGATCCTGCCGTTCTTCCTGCTGCGGCCGCGCGACAGGAAACTGAACGCGGGGCTGGTCTATCTGGGCGTCGTACTCGGCATCCTCGTTTTCGCCCCGCTTTTCGTCGTCGCCACGGACTGGGGCCGCTGGATCGGGATGTATGTCTTCGTCATGGCGATGCTGACGCTCGTCGCGCTCGACCAGGGCCTGATCGAGCCGCGCAATGTCGGGTTCGCCGGACCGCTGCTCCTGCTCTACCCGTTCGTCTGGAGCCTGATCGACTTCGGCGACGGACTGGACTGGGGCCTTCTGCCGAAGGCGACCCGCGCGGTCGAGCGGATCCTGTCGATGAGCGGGCTCGGCTGATCGCGCGGAGGGCCTGTCAGCCGTCCGCGCGAATGGTGGCGTTTTCCGGGTCGTAGGGGCTGTCGCCCGCGATCTCGGCGTCCCAGAGTTCGTTGAACATCCGGACCTTCAGCTTCTGGCCGGGGTTCGCGAGCTCGGGGCGGACATAGCCCATGCCGATCGACTTGCCGAAGGCAACCGAGTAGCCGCCCGAGGTCAGTCGCCCGACCTTGGTGTCGCCGTAATAGAGCGCCTCGCGGCCCCATGGATCGGCGTCGTCGGGCCCGTCGATCAGCAGCGTGACGCATTTCGACCGGATGCCCTTTGCTTCCATCGCTCCCTTGCCGTGGAAGTCCTTCGACAGGTCCACGAAGCGTGGCAGATCGGCCTCGAGCGGGGTCGCGTCGCGGCCAAGCTCGGTGCCGAAGGCGCGATAGCTCTTCTCCTGCCGGAGCCAGTTCTGCGCGCGGGCGCCGACGGGCTTCAGCCCATGTTCCGCGCCCGCCTCCATGAGCCGGTCCCAGAGATAGGTCTGCATCTCGATGGGGTGGTGAAGTTCCCACCCGAGCTCTCCGGTATAGGCCACCCGGATCGCCTTCACCGGGCACATGCCAAGCTCGATGTTGCGCATGGACAGCCACGGGAAACGCTTGTTCGACAGCGCTGTGTCTGGATCGGCGTCCCGGATCAGGGCTTTCAGCACGTCACGCGATTTCGGACCGGCGATGGCGAAAACGCCCCACTTGGTCGTGACGTCCTCGACGTTGATCCGGCCGAAGCGGTCCTCGGTGTCGGCGATGGCCTTGTAGAGATAATCCTCGTCATAGACGTGCCAGCCGCCGGCGGAGACGAGGTAATACTCGTCCTCGGCTTCCCGGACGATGGTGTATTCGGTCCGCGTCGTCCCGGCATCGGTCAGCGCGTAGGTCAGGTTGATCCGCCCGACCTTCGGCAGCTTGTTGCAGGTGAACCAGTCGAGGAAAGCAGTCGCGCCTGGACCGGTCAGGCGATGCTTGGCAAAGGCCGTCGCGTCGATCAGGCCGACGCCCTCGCGGATCGCCTTGGCTTCCTCCATCGCGTATTTCCACCAGCCGCCGCGCCGGAACGACCGGGCGTCGTGGTCGAAATTCGACGGTGCGTCTTTGGGACCGTAATAGTTCGGCCGTTCCCACCCGTTGACCTGCCCGAACTGCGCGCCGAGCGCCTTCTGGCGGTCATAGGCCGGTGCCGTCCGCAGCGGGCGGGCGGCTTCGCGCTCTTCGTCGGGATGGTGCAGGATGTAGACGTGGGAATAGCATTCCTCGTTCTTCTTCACCGCGTATTCGGTGGTCATCCACGACCCGTAGCGTTTGGGATCGAGCGCGGCCATGTCGATCTCGGCCTCGCCCTCGACCATCATCTGGGCGAGGTAGTAACCGGTGCCGCCGGCCGCCGTGATCCCGAACGAGAAGCCCTCGGCCAGCCACATGTTCCGCAGGCCGGGCGCCGGGCCGACGAGCGGGTTGCCGTCGGGCGTGTAGCAGATCGGGCCGTTGTAATCGTCCTTCAGACCCACCGTCTCGGAGGACGGGATGCGGTGGATCATCGACATGTATTCTTCCTCGATCCGCTCCAGGTCGAGCGGGAAGAGGTCAGCGCGGAAACTGTCCGGCACGTCGTAGAGGAACCGCGCGGGGGCGCCGTATTCATAGGGGCCGAGGATCCAGCCCTTGCGCTCTTCCCGAACATACCACTTGGCGTCGGCGTCCCGCAGGACCGGATGCTCGGCATTGCCGGCGGCGCGCCAGGCCTCGAGCTCCGGGTCGGGTTCGGTCACGATGTACTGGTGCTCGACCGGGATCGCGGGGATCTTGATGCCGAGCAGCCGCGCGGTGCGCTGCGCGTGGTTGCCGGTGGCGGTCACGACATGCTCGGCGGTTATGGTCGCTTTCTCGTCGGACGGGACGAGGTTCCCGCCCCGCTCGACCATCTTCGTGACCGAGACCTTCCACTCCGAGCCGGTCCATTCGTAGCCGTCGACCTGCCACTTCCGCTCGATCGTCACGCCGCGCTGACGGGCGCCCTTGGCCATGGCTTGGGTCACGTCGGCCGGATTGATGTAGCCGTCGGTCGGGTGGTAGATCGCGCCCTTCAGATCCTCGGTGCGGACGAGTGGCCAGCGCTCCTTGATCTGCGCGGGCGTCAGCCATTCGTAGGGAATGCCCACGGTTTCGGCCGTGCTCGCGTAGAGCATGTATTCGTCCATGCGCGCGTCGGTCTGGGCCATCCGCAGGTTGCCGACGACGTAGAAGCCGGGGTTGAGGCCGGTCTCTTCCTCGAGCGTCTTGTAGAACTTCACCGAGTAGTCGTGGATGTGGCTGGTGGCGTAGCCCATGTTGAAAAGCGGCAGGAGCCCCGCGGCATGCCAGGTGGAGCCGGAGGTGAGTTCGTCCCGCTCCAGCAGCATCACGTCGGACCAGCCCGCCTTGGCCAGATGATAGGCGATGCCGGTGCCGACGGCGCCGCCGCCGACGACGAGAGCTTTGACGTGGGATTTCATGGCCGACTCCCGGGGACTGCTGGTTTCGGCCCCCGATTTATCCGATGCCGCCCCGCCCGTCGCGGACCGGGCGACGCAAATGCGCTTGAAAGCGACTCGGACGGCAGCGACGCGTCGCCGCGCGCCAGGTCTTTTCCGGGCCGGACGCCGCGCCCATATGCGCTGAGCACAGTCCGACGGAGGAACCATGGGCTACGTCAAGACCGCGATGCTGCTGGCACTTCTCACCGCGCTGTTCGGTGCGGCGGGGCTCCTTCTGGGCGGCCAGACCGGGCTGATCATCGCGCTGCTGATCGCGGGCGGAATGAACGTCTTCGCATGGTGGTCGTCGGACAAGATGGTCTTGCGGATGCACAACGCGGTCGAAGTCGATGACCGGACCGCGCCTGATCTGGTGCCGCTCGTCTGGGATCTGGCCGACCGAGCCGGGCTGCCGCGGCCGAAGGTCTACATCATCCAGACCGACCAGCCGAACGCGTTCGCCACCGGACGGTCGCCGTCGAACGCCGCAGTCGCGGCGACGACCGGCCTCCTGCAGCGACTGACCCGCGAGGAGATCGCGGGCGTGATGGCGCATGAACTCGCGCACATCAAGCACCGCGACACGCTGATCATGACGGTCACCGCGACGCTTGCCGGTGCGATCGGTATGCTGGCGAACTTCGCCTTCTTCTTCCGCGGCGGGCGGGACAATCAGCTTGGGATCATCGGGGTGATCGCGACGGTCATCCTCGCGCCGCTGGCCGCCGGCCTCGTCCAGATGGCGATCAGCCGGGGACGGGAATACGAAGCCGACCGGATCGGCGCCGGGATCGTGGGAAAGCCGCTCTGGCTCGCCTCGGCTCTTCAGAAGATCGCGGGCTTTGCCGCCCGGATCGACAACGACAGCGCCGAACGCCACCCGGCGACGGCGCACATGTTCATCATCAATCCGCTTCACGCCCATGCGCGCGACCGGCTCTTTGCGACGCACCCGTCGACCGAGAACCGGATTGCGCGGCTGCGCGAAATGGCCGGCCAGATGCCGCAGCAGCGCGGCCCCTGGAGCTAGGCCTCAAGGTCAGGCGAAGATGTTGTCCGGGCGCAGTTCGACGGCCCGGGCCAGCTCCGTTCCGCGGCTGAGGATCGTTCCCGCGATCTCCCCCGCGCCTGTGGCAATGGCAGCCACACGGGCGCGGCGGAAGTTGCGGCTGGCGGCCAGATCGCCACGGCGATCGTCGGCGAAGGTCAGCTCTTCGGCAGTCATAGCGAAATCGAACATCGGTCACTCCTTACGCGCTACACCACCCAAACTGCCCTCCATTTTCGGCGAAGTTGCGGAATAACCAAGAAGAATGAAGGAAAAAATCCTTCCCGAATGTGATCCCAATGCGGCGTGACGGCCTCAATGTACCAGCACGCGGCGCACGGCCAGGATCGCGGCCCAGAGTAAAAGAGCGGGCAGAATCAACGTTCTGAGGATGAAGACCCCCAGGATCGTCATGGTCGCGGAGAACAGCGTGTCGGCCTCGTCCCAGAAATATTCGATGGCGCCGGCGTAGCGCCGCGCGCCGTCCACGGCCGACGTCAGACGCCCGAAGAATCCGGTCCCGTCCGTCTCGGCATCGTCGATCGCGGCGAGCGAGCCATCCTCGGCCCCGATGATGAGGCCGGCCTGCTCAGTGATGGTGTCGAGCTGATACATCGCCTCTGTCCAGTTCGCTCTCGTCATGCGGTCGCCGAGTTCGACGCCGGCGGCGAATACGAGCGGCACGCCGATCGCGAGCACCCCACCGAGCCAGGCAAGCCGCATGCAGACCGGCCGGACGCCGTGAGACGCACCCGGACGGACCGCGCAGGCCGCGAGTCCGGCGAGGCCGAGCGCGAGTGCGACAGCCCCGAGTTTGGCGACCGGGGCGAGGCCGACGGTCGCGACCGCCGCCCCCGTGGCCACGGTGAAGACCGCGGCGGCGACGCGTTCGACGGTGTCGTCGACCGGTTCCAGCACCCGCAGCGGCTGGACGGAGGCCTGTGCGCCGATACTGGCGCCAAGCTCGACCTCCTGCGCGGCGGACAGGGCGGCGTTGATGACCCGGAGCGAGACGTAGACCGTCGCCGCCGCCGAGGCGACCTCGCCGGCCGACCGTTCGCCCGGCGCTACGGCAGGATTGGTGCCGGTCAGGCCGATCACGAGCGACAGGATCGCGGCGGCGAGAAAGAGGATCGGCCGAAGGGCCGGCATCACAGCATTCCCGGCACCACGAGATCGGGCGGGCGGTGGCCGTCGTCGAAGGTCTTGATGTTGATCAGCACCTTCTCACCCATCTCGATCCGGCCTTCGAGCGTGGCCGAACCCATATGCGGCAGGAGCACGACGTTGGGCAGTTCGCGCAGGCGCGGATTGATCTCGGCGCCATGCTCGAACACGTCGAGGCCGGCACCGGCGATCTCTCCGGCGCGCAGCATCCGGGTCAGCGCATTCTCGTCGATCACTTCGCCGCGCGAGGTATTCACGATCACCGCTTGCGGCTTCATCAGCTTGAGCCGGCGCGCGTTCATCAGGTGGAACGTCGAAGGCGTGTGCGGACAGTTTATCGACAGCACGTCGACCCGCGCGATCATCTGGTCGAGGCTTTCCCAGTAGGTCGCCTGCAGGGCGGCCTCGGTCTCTTCGTGGACCCGGCGGCGATTGTGGTAGTGGACCTGCATCCCGAAGGCTCCGGCGCGCCGCGCGACCGCCTGCCCGATCCGTCCCATGCCGAGAATGCCGAGGCGCGTGCCACCGATCCGCCGGCCCATGTAGGCCGTCGGCGCCCAACCGTCCCACTTGCCCGCCTGCATCACCGCCAGCCCCTCGGGGATGCGTCGCGTGCAGGCGAGGATCAGTGCCATCGTCATGTCGGCCGTGTCCTCGGTCACGACGCCGGGCGTGTTCGACACGAGGATGCCACGCTGACGGGCGGTGGAGACGTCGATGTGGTCAACGCCGGCGCCGTAATTCGCGATGAGCTTCAGACGGTCGCCCGCGCGGGCCAGCATCGCCGCGTCGATCGTGTCGGTGACGCAGGGCACGAGAACGTCGGCGCGCGCCATCGCGGCCACGATCTCGTCACGTCCGAGCTTTCGGTCGTCTTCGTTCAGCTCGACGTCGAAGAGTTCCTTCATTCGCGTCTCGACGGCCTCGGGCAACCGTCGCGTCACGACAACACTCATGCGTCGTCCTGGCATCGTTCCCTGAGCCTCCGCTGGCAATCCGCCCTCCCCCGTGACATTTTCAGAGCGCGGGGGCTCACGCAAGCGCGGGTCCCGGAAAAAACCGGTGCCGGGACGAACCCGGCCCGCGGATGCACGAGGCAATTTGCAGCAGATGCGCAGGGCCGCGCTTCTTCTCTCGATCCTGTTGAGCCTGGGCACGGCGTCGGCCGCGCAGCAGGGCCCGACGCTTGTCGAGATTTCAGCCGCGACACCGAACGCGCCGCGGGTCGGCCCCGAGACCGGATTTCCGATCCCGCGCTACGTCTCGCTCGATGCGCCGGAGGCGCGCGCGCGGCGGGGGCCGTCGGTGTCGCACCGGATCGACTGGCTGTTCGTGCGCCGGAACATGCCGCTGATCGTGGTCGCCGAACACGGACACTGGCGGCGGGTGATCGACTGGGAAGGTCGCGGTGGCTGGATGCACTACTCGCTTCTGTCGGGCGTGCGGACCGCGATCGTGACCCATGACCTGGTCGAGATGCGCCAGCGCCCCGACATGGCCGCCCGCGTCCGGGCGCAGGCCGAACGCGGCGTGATCGGGCAACTCGAAGAATGCCACGCCGGCTGGTGCATGCTGGTCGCCGGCGGGTACCGCGGATGGGTGCCGCAGGACGCGCTGTGGGGAACAGACCCGGGCGAGGAATTCGACTGAGGTTCAGGCGCCGAGAAGCGCCGCCACCGACTGCCCCAGAAGCGCGACGCCGCGTCGGTGCGACCCGCCCGCAGCGCCCGTCTTCGTCAGCCCGCCATAAGCCTTGAACGCAAATTCGGCGATCTCCTCCGGGGCGGCCCGGGGTGAAAGACCGCGGCGGCGCACCGTCTCCCCGAGGTACCGGGCGAGCCTCGCGGCCAGACGCGACTCGCCCGACCGGGCGATGTCGGCGGCGGCCTCCTGACCCATCCCCATGATCTCGGCTCCGTGCGGCGAGGCGAGAACGCGCTCGGTCAACCCGGCATCTTTGGCGAGGAACGCCGCCGCGACGGTTTCGGCGACATCGCCATCCGGGTCGAGCGCGGCGGCGAACCGCTCCAGCCCTTCTTCGTAGACGCCTTCGGTCACCGACCGGAAGACATCGGTCTTGTTGCGGAAATGCAGGTACAGCGCGGCGCGGGACATGCCGGCACGCTGCGCGATATCCTCCATCGAGGTTCGCTTGAAGCCGTAGAGCAGGAAGGCCTCGACAGCCGCGGTCCGGATGCCTTGCAGTTTCCTGGCGCCCAGATCGTCGGCGCTACTGGTTGACATGTCCTGTCTCGATTGTCACATCGCCCTCATCACCTGACAAACTCTGACCAAAATGTCAGAAGCCGTTCCCCTCCGCAACCGCCGAAGGACAGACCATGACCGACGCACCAGCCCCCCTCGTTCTCGTGACCGGAGCGACCGGCTTCATCGGACAGCACGTCATTCTGCAGTTGCTGGAGAAAGGCTACCGCGTGCGCGGCACGATGCGCTCGCTGTCGAAGGCGGACGGCGTTCGGGCGACTCTGGCCGCCCATACCGATCGGACGGACGCGCTCGAGTGCGTCGCGCTCGACCTCACATCCGACGAGGGGTGGGCCGAGGCGATGGAGGGTGTGGAGTTTGTCCAGCACGTGGCCTCGCCCTTCCCGATGTCGCAGCCCGACGACCCCGACGATCTCGTGATCCCGGCCCGCGATGGCGCGCTCCGTGCGTTGCGCTTCGCCCTCGAGGCCGGCGTGAAACGCGTTGTCCTGACCTCGTCCATGGCCGCCATCGGCTACGGGCACGGCAATGACGGCAAGACCGAGTACGACGAAACCGACTGGGCGCCGACCGAACTCGTGAACGACCACACCGCGTATTCGCTGTCGAAGACCGTGGCCGAGAAGGCGGCGTGGGACTTCATGGCGGACCATCAGGGAGAAATGGAACTTGCCGTGGTCAACCCGGTCCTCGTGCTCGGGCCGATGCTCGGACAGGACGACTCCGCCTCGCTCCAGGTCGTCTCGGGCCTGATGAATGGCATGTTCCCGGGATACATCGACTTCGGCTTCGGCGTGGTCGATGTCCGCGACGTCGCGGCGCTCCACGTTCTCGCGATGGAAACCCCCGAGGCGGCGGGCGAACGGTTCCTAGCCAGTTCGGACTACATGATGCTGCGCGAGATGGCCGATGCGATCCGCACCGCCCATCCCGAGGCCGCTCCGAAACTGCCGACGCGAACCGTACCCACCTGGCTCATCCGGATCGCGGCGCTGGTCAGCCCGCAAGCCCGGCGTATCCTGCCGGAACTGGGCCGCCGCCGCCGGGCAAACTCGGCCAAGGCGCGGCGGGACCTCGGATGGCAGCCACGCCCGGGCCCCGAGGCCGTGGCCGACGCGGCCGGCGATCTGCTCCGCAAAGGGCTCGTCTGAACCTACTTGGTGATGCGGCCGCCGGCGAGAACCTGCGGGTCGACGGAGATCATCACGATCTCGTCCGTCGGCGCGAGTCCGAGCTTGGCGCACAGCACTTCCGAGGACGTATTGCCCTCGCGGATGCCGGTGGAGACAGCCTCCATGCCGTGACGGTCCCGCATGGCAAGCATCGACATCGCGCCGAGGATAAGCGCAATCCCCTGACCCCGGCGCGCGTCATCGGTCGCGAGCATACCCCACCACGACGTGTTGCCGCGCGGGTGGTCCGGATGGAACTGCGCCACGGCGCTTGAACAGCCGACGGCGCGGCCATCCGCGTCCTCTGCCACGATACACACCGCCGGCCGGGCGATACCGCGCATGAACGCGCCCATGGGCAGGAGAACCTCGCAGCTCTGCGTCAGCGTGTCGAGCCGGGCCAGCGTCTCGGACGGAGTGTCCGGCCCGATATCGACCACGGTCAGGTCGTCGGGGAGCGAGCGGGACGCGAGGACGGCTTCGGCGGCCGCGAAGGCTCCGCTCCCGCCGCGCCAGGACACGAAGGCGTCGGTCCCGAGCCCGGCGGCTTCGAGCGCGGCCTTCCGCGCGGTGAACTCGCTCTTCGGGACGCCGTCGCAGGAGGACGCGCCCATCAGCCGCGTCAGGGCAACCTGATCGGCCACGTTATCCATATCGTGGCTGGACAGCCCGACCGCGCGTCCGTGCGTGTAGAAACGTGGATCGTCCCGGACCAGGCGCCACACCGAAGCGGCGCGGCGCTGTACCTGCCGCTGCCCGTCGCTTCCGAAGTATTCCCCGTCGATCTCCATGGGCGACGATTGCCGCGGCCCGGAAATCCGTCAAGCCACCTTGTCTAGCCCCCGGCCCTTCAGGAGCGCCTCGACCCCCGGCATCCGGCCGCGGAACGCGGTATAAAGTTCGTCGGCCTCGGCCGAGCCACCGGCCGACAGGATGTGGCGTTCGAGCTTTTCCGCCGTCTCCGGATCGAAGGCGCCGCCGGCCTCTTCGAAGGCTTCGAAGGCGTCGGCATCCATCACTTCCGACCACATATAGCTGTAGTACCCCGACGAATAGCCGTCGCCCGCGAACACATGGGCGAAATGCGGAGTCGCGTGGCGCATCACGATCGCCTCGGGCATCCCGATCCGTTTCAGCGTCTCGGCCTGGGCCGCCATCGGGTCCGCCGGGGCCGGGCCGTCGTGGAAATCGAGATCGACGAGGGCCGACGCCACGTATTCGACGGTGTGGAATCCCATGTCGAAATCCCGCGCCGCGAGCAGCCGGTCGCGCAGCTCGACCGGCATCGGCGCGCCGGTCTTCGCGTGGAGCGCGTGCTTCTCGAGCACCTCCGGCACTTCCAGCCAGTGCTCGTAAAGCTGGCTCGGCAATTCGACGAAGTCGCGCGCGACGGAGGTGCCCGACAGGCTCTCGTAGGTCACGTCGGACAGCATCTGGTGCAGCGCATGGCCGAATTCGTGGAAGAGCGTCCGCGCGTCGTCATAGGACAGGAGGCACGGATCGCCCTTGGCGAAATTGCAGACATTCACGACTACGGGCCGAATGTCGCCCGCAAGCTTCTGCTGCTGGCGGAAGGCCGAACACCACGCGCCGGAGCGCTTCGAGCCGCGGTTGAAGTAGTCGCCGATGAAGACGGCGACGTGCTGGCCCTCGCGCGTCACCTCCCACGCTCGCGCATCGGGATGATAGAGCGGCACGTCGAGCGGCGAGAATTCGAGGCCGAAGAGCCGGTTGGCGCAGTCGAACGCGGCCTCGATCATCGCGTCGAGCTGGAAGAACGGCTTCAGCTCCGCCTCGTCGAGATCGTGTTCGGCGAGCCGCCGCTTTTCGGAATAGTAGCGCCAGTCCCACGGCTCGAGCGGGCCGTTGATCCCGTCGGCGCGCATCATGTCGGTCAGGACTTGGGCATCGGCCTCGGCCTGAGCGCGGGCGGGCGTCCAGACCTGCATCAGGAGGTCGCGCACCGCCGCCGGCGTGCCGGCCATCTCGGGCTCGAGCTTGTAGGCGGCGAAACTATCATAGCCGAGGAGCTTCGCCCGCTCTTCCCGCAGCGCGAGGATCTCGGCGGCGATGGCGCGGTTGTCGGTCGCGCCACCCATCTCGCCCCGGCTCGTCCAGGCACGCCAGGCCGTCTCGCGCAGGTCGCGGCGGGGGGAGAATTGCAGGAACGGCACGATGAGCGAGCGCGACAGCGTGACGACGGGACCGCTCGCCCCCTTTTCCGCCCCGGCCGAGCGGGCGGCATCGACGACGAAATCGGGTAGCCCGGTCAGATCGTCCTCGGTCAGCTCCATCGACCAGTCGCGTTCGTCAGCGAGAAGGTTCTGCGTGAACTGTGTGCCAAGCACGGCGAGGCGGGATTTCACCTCCGCAAGCCGCGCCTTTCCGGCCTCGTCGAGCGCCGCGCCGGACCGCACGAAATTCCGCCGCGTGAGTGTCAGAAGCCGCATCTGCTCGTCGCTCAGGCCGAGGCTGTCGCGCGCCTCCCAGACCGACTCGATCCGGGACCAGAGCGCGGCGTTCGACACGATCTCGGACGAATAGGCCGAAAGCTTTGGCGCGAAATCCCGCTGCAGCGCCTCGCGCGCCGGGTTCGAGGTGGATCCGGCGAGGTTGTAGAAGACGCCCGCCACCCGGTTCAGCATCTCGTCGGCGCGTTCCAGCGCCTCGATCGTGTTGGCGAAGCTCGGCGGCTCGGACGACTCCGCGATGGCCCGGATCGCGGCCCGCCCCCGGTCCAGCGCCTCCTCTAGGGCCGGCGCGAAATCATCGTCCGAGATCGCGTCGAAGGGCGGCAGCTGGAAGGGCGTGGTCCAGTCGGACAGCAGCGGGTTGGTCATGGCGGTCACTCCGGTTTTGTCCCTGACATAGGCCGGCAAACGCGCCGCCGCACCCCTTCATCTTTCCAAAAATACTCGCGCCGCAGGCAGGCGGCCGCTACGGCCGCCCCCGCCCCTGCCGCAATCGCTGTTCGAGGCGGCGAAGCGCCATCGACAGCGTGATCGTCATGGTGAGGTAAAGCAGCGCGACGACGTTGTAGGTCTCGAAATAGCGGAAGTTCCCCGCCGCCGTGACCTTGCCGAGCTGCGTGATGTCGAGAACGCCGACGACGGAGACAAGGCTCGAATCCTTCACCATCGCCACGAAATCGTTCCCGAGCGGCGGAAGGATCATCCGGAAGGCCTGCGGAAAGACGATGTGCCGGAACCGGTTCCAGCGGCTGAGCCCGAGCGCCTCGGCGGCCTCGATCTGGCCTTTGTCGACCGATTGCAGCCCGGCGCGGAACACCTCGGCGATGAAGGCGGAATAGGCGATCGACAGCGCCATGATCGCGCGCCACAGAAGCGGGAAGTCGCGGGTGCGGATCGGATCGAGACCGAGCCACCCGGTCGTCCAGTTCCACGCGACGACAAGTGCGGGTCCGATGACGAAGGCGACGTAAAGCAGAAGAACGAGGATCGGCACGCCGCGGATGATCTCGATATAGAACCGCGCGATCTGCCGGATCCAGAGCCGCCGCGACAGCGAGGCGAGCGCGAGGCCGAGGCCGATGAGCGCGGCGGCGACGAAGGCGACGAGCGTCACGAAGACGGTGATGGCCACGCCCCGCCGGAGCGTGTCGAGCACCTGCCGGTAGTCCGGGTCGGACAGGATCGCGAACACGGCCACGAGGCCGAGCATCACGACGGCGACAAGCCAGTAGGGAAAATCCCGGTCGGGCGGGGCGTTGCCGATCATGGCGCGCGGTCCCCCGCCGCGGCGGGCCGGATGTCCGGCCGCGCCGCGCGGAGGGCCTTCGCCGGGCTCACTGGCCGATATCGGCGCCGAACCAGCGCTGGTCGAGCTCGGCCAGCGTGCCGTCCTCGCGCATGGACGCGATGACCGCGTTGAACGGCTCCACGAGGTCCGATCCCGGCGGGAAGATGAACCCGAAATCCTCGGTGCCCAGCGGGTCGCCGATGATCTTGAGCCCGTCCGGGTTGGCGCGGACATAGCCCTCGCCCGCCGTCGCGTCGGTCAGCACCATGTCGACATCACCCGCCAGGAGGCCCTGAACAGCCGCGCCGAAGACTTCGAAGAAGACGATGCGCGGATTGGCCTCGTCGCCGTCAAGCACCTCGTAGACGCCGACATAGAACGGCGTCGTGCCGGCCTGCGTGCCGAACAGCAGGTCCGGGCCGGCAGCGAAGCCGGCGGCGTCCGAGAACCGCTCCTCGTCGGCGCGGACCAGCATCCGCATCTGGCTGGTCATGTAGCTGTCGGAGAAATCGACGACCTCGGCCCGGTCCTCACGAATGGTGATCCCGGTCATGCCCATGTCGAACTGGCCCTCGGCCACGGCGGGGATCATCGCGTCCCAGGAAATCGTTTCGTAGACCGGGGTGAAGTTCAGGCGCTCGGCCATGATCTCCATGGCGTCGTATTCCCACCCGATCGGCTCGCCGGAATCGGGGTCGATGTATTGCAGCGGCGGGTAGGCATTCTCGGTCACGATGACGATCTCGCGACCTTCGAGATCAGGCATGTGCGCGTCGGCGAGGGCGCCGGTCGCGAAAAGTGCGACGGCGAGTGTGAGGGCGGTGCGGATCATGGGCAGGCTCCCTGTTGTTTTGCGAAGTATGGCCGTCCGTTCGGGCGGCGCAAGGCCCCGCGCTCGGCTCAGACCTCGCCGCAGACCGGGCAATCGGCCCGACGCGCGATGCGCATGACGCGCGTGTCCACCGTCAGCGCGTCATGGATCAGCATCCGCCCGCGCAAACCCTCGCCGGCATGGGTGATCTCCTTCACCGCTTCGAGCGCCATCATCGACCCGATGACGCCCGGCAGCGCGCCGATCACGCCGGTCTCGGCGCAGGTCCGGCTGAGACCGGGGGCGGGCGGTTCGGGGAAGATGCAGGCCATGCAGGGTGCGCCGCCGGCCGGATCGTAGAGCGTCACCTGCCCCTCCCAAGCCGAGATGGCGCCGGCCAGCAGCGGCCGGCCGGCCGCGACGGCAGCGCGATTGACCAGCGCGCGGGTCTCGAACGTATCGGTGCCGTCGACGATCAGATCGTAGTCCGAGAACAGCTCGACCGCGATGTCCTCGGTCAGCGCCCGGTTGTAGGGCAGGACATCGACGAAGGGGTTGAGCGCGGCGATGGCCTGTTGTGCCGAGAAGACCTTGGGCATGCCCTGCCGGTCGTCCGAATGGATCACCTGCCGCTGCAGGTTCGACAGCGCCACGGTGTCGTCGTCGATCACCCCGATCCGGCCGACCCCGGCAGCGCCGAGATAGAACAGCACCGGCGAGCCAAGTCCGCCCGCGCCGATGACGAGGACCTTCGCCTCCTTGAGCCGCCGCTGTCCGGCGCCGCCGATCTCCGGCAGCGTGATATGGCGGGCGTAGCGTTCCAGTTCGTCGTCGGTGAACGGGCCGGACGGCGCTGTCGCCGTCGAGGGTTCCGCCCGCGCCGCCTGCTTTGCCTGCGCCCGCGCCCGGACCCGCCGCAGAATGGCGCGGTAGCCGAGCGCCAGTGCCGCGAGCCCGCCCACGATCAGCCAGGGCTCGGCGGTGCCCCCGGTCGACTCGCGCAGGGGGTGGCCGTCGGGCAGCAGGATGTGAAGCGCGAGAACGGCGACGTAAAGCAGCCCGAGCATGTTCAGCCGGGCCGCCCACGGCACGCGCATGAAATGACCGAGGGCGACGATGCCCGCGGCGAGGAGGAGGACAAGCGCCATCAGGCCATGCCGGTCGAGCCGAACCCTCCCGCGCCGCGCGGTGTCGGCGACAGCGCGGCGACCTGCACGTAGGATGCGCGCGCCACCGGCGCGACGATGGCCTGGGCGATCCGCGTCCCGTGGCCGATATTGTATGGCTTCTTGCCCATGTTGCAGAGGATCACGCCAAGGGGACCGCGATAATCCGCGTCGATCGTTCCGGGCGCGTTGATGACCGTAACGCCATGCGTGATGGCGAGGCCCG
Source organism: Rhodobacterales bacterium HKCCE3408 (assembly GCA_015689705.1). Taxonomy (GTDB): domain Bacteria; phylum Pseudomonadota; class Alphaproteobacteria; order Rhodobacterales; family Rhodobacteraceae; genus HKCCE3408. The sequence goes on along the minus strand of WVSN01000001.1, from coordinate 317,668 downwards.
AGCGCGGCCGGATCTGCATCTCGTATCCTTCCGGGATGGCGACGCGCAGTCCGGTCGGGACGACCATCCGCTCCAGCGGTTCGAGGGTGTATCCCTCCTCGCGGTCTTCCTTGGAGAGATTGGCGCGCAGGTCGAGCCCCACCGATCCGGCGGTCGCATAGCTTGGCAGCGGCACATGGGTGTCGGCCCAGTCTTCGCGAATGATTTCGATCGTGATGTCCATCCCTCACTCCATCCCACTCAGGTTGCGAAGATTCCGTTAAGGCGGCGCGCCTTTGAGGCGGAACCTAGCTCAATTTTCAGCGAGGGCGTCGGCGATCCGCGCGGCGAGGCGTCGCGCGGTCTCGTCCTTGCTCAGCCGGGGCCAGTCCTCGACCCCTTCGGCCGTGACGATGTGGACCGCGTTTTCGGTCCCGCCCATGATCCCGGTGCCCGGCGCGACGTCGTTGGCCACGATCCAGTCGCAACCCTTCCGCGTCAGCTTGGCACGTGCATGGTCGACGACGTTCTCGGTCTCGGCTGCGAAGCCGACAACGAGCTTCGGTCGCCCCGCTTTTATGCCTGCGACTCCGGCAAGGATGTCGGGGTTTTCCGCGAAATCGAGCGCCGGCATCCCGCCTGCCGCCTTCTTCATCTTCTGCGCGCCGGCATTCTTCACGTGCCAGTCGGCGACAGCCGCGGCGAAAATGGCGGCGTCGGCGGGCAGTGCCTGCTGAACGGCATCGGCCATCTCGCGCGCGGTTTCCACCGCGACGACCTCCACACCGGATGGCGGCGACACGCGGGCGGGCCCGGTCACGAAGGTGACCCTGGCGCCCAGATCGCGCAGCGCGGCGGCCAGCGCCGTGCCTTGCGCGCCCGAGGAGCGGTTGGCGATGTAGCGGACGGGGTCGATCGGCTCATGCGTCGGGCCCGACGTCACCAGCACGTGGCGGCCCGAGAGCGGGCCCGGTACGGAGAGCGCCGCCTCGATCGCCGCCATGATCGCGGGCAGCGTCGCCAGCCGGCCGGGGCCGTATTCACCGCAGGCCATGTCGCCCTCGTCCGGGCCGACGGTCAGAACGCCGTCCCCGGTCAGCGTGGACAGGTTCCTCTGCGTCGCCGGGTGCTGCCACATGCGGACGTTCATCGCCGGGGCGATCAGGACGCGTTTGTCGGTGGCCATGAGGACGGTGGACGCCAGATCGTTGGCGAGACCGGCGGCCATCTTACCCATGAGATCGGCCGTCGCCGGTGCGACCACGACGAGATCGGCGTCGCGGCTGAGCTCGATATGGCCCATCTCCGCCTCGTCGGTCAGGTCGAAGAGGTCACGGTAGACCTTCTCGGCCGCCAGCGCCGAAGCGGACAGGGGCGTGACGAATTCCTCGGCCGCGCGGGTGAGGACCGGGACCACCGACGCACCGGCACGGCGCAATTCCCGGATCAGTTCCAGCGCCTTGTAGGCCGCGATTCCGCCGCCGATGATCAGGAGTATGCGCTTGCCAGCCAGCATCGGGATCACCCCGTTTCGCAAGGGTCACGCGACCCTAGGGCGCGGCCCGACGCGCGACAAGGCCTAGCGGAACGCGGCGCAGGGGTCGGGCCGGTCCTCGGGTGGCGGCGCGGACGTGACAAGGTCGTAGGGCAGCGAGGCCTGATCGGCGCCGTCCGCGTCCTCGATCTGCCCGAGGCTGAGAACCGTCACACCGGGCGCAGCGAGGGCGATGAGCGCGGGGACGCCGCGATCCGTCCGGGCATGGCCGTTCCCGGTGATGACGGCGACCGGGCCGCCGGTTTCGTCCAGCGCGCGCAGTGCCGTTTCGGATAGAACCGCATCGCGTAACCGCTGCGCCGCGACAAAACCTGGCAGGATCTCTTCGGGCAGCGCATCGCAATGGGCCGCCATCTGGTCCGCTTCGCGCGCCGCCTGCTCATCCTCCGGCAGCGGGCGATCGAGGCCGAAACGCTCCGCTCCCGTCCCGAACGCCGCCGCGGCGCCCTCGGCGAAAGCGCGTTGCGCGTCCTCCCGGGTGACCTCGGCCCCGTAGATCGGCACGGATGTCCCGTAGGCGAGAAGCGGGGCGTAGAAGGCGAAGTCCGGCCAGCCGCTATTGTCCCAGTCAAGCGCGGCAGCCAGCGCGCTGGGATCGGCCGCAAGATCGGGCGTGACGAGTGTCACCTCGTCCGGCGTGAGCATCTCGAAGACGATGGCCGTTGGATCAAGGACGTCCAGTGCTTCTACCTGCAGGCGGTGATGGTGGGGGTTGTCGTGCACCTCGCCCAGAATCACGACCGACGCGCCGGATGCCGCGATGGCCGAAAGCACATCCTCATCGGCAAAAAGCGGCGGCGGCACCGAAACCAGCGCCGCCGCCAATGCGAGGGAAAGTCGCATGATCTACGCGTGCAGGAGGGCACGCACCTCTTTCGACTGCGATTCGAGGGTCTTGCGCATCTTCTGGAAGGCGGCCGCCTCGAGCTGGCGCACCCGTTCCTTCGACAGGCCAAGCTCGTCGCCAAGGCTTTCGAGCGTCCGCGGGTCGTCACGCAGCTTGCGCTCGCGCACGATGAACCGCTCACGTTCGTTGAGCGCGCGCATCGCCGTCAGAAGCCATTCGCGCAGCGTCTCGGTATCGCTCGTTTCCTCGACCAGGTCGGAGGCCTGCGCGCTTTCGTCTTCGAGGACGTCGATCCACTCGCGCCCTTCCTCGTCGACCGACTGCGTAGCGTTGAGCGAGTAGTCCGAGCCCGACAGCCGGCCTTCCATCATCTCCACGTCGCGGAGAGGCACACCGACCTCCGTCGCGATCATCTGGCGCAGCTGGTGCTTGTCGAGCGTCTGGCCCTGGGCCATCGCCTCACGCTCCAGCCGGGCCTGAACGCGGCGCATGTTGAAGAACAGCGATTTCTGGCTCGAGGTCGATCCGGTGCGCACCATCGACCAGTTGCGCATCACGTAATCCTGGATCGAGGCCTTGATCCACCAGACCGCGTAGGTCGAGAAGCGGACGCCCCGGTCGGGGTCGAACTTGTCAGCGGCCTTCATGAGGCCGAGCCCGGCTTCCTGGATCAGGTCGTTCATCGGCGCGCCGTAGCGCTTGAACTTCGCGGCCATCGAGATGGCAAGGCGCATATATGCGGTCACGAGGCGGTGCAGCGCCTTCTCGTCACGATGGTCGCGCCAGGCATAGGCGAGCTGAAGCTCGGTTTCCGCGTCCAGCAACTCCGCCTGCATCGCGCGGCGGGAAAGCGACTGGTCTCCTCCGGCATCGAATGCCATAGATAACTCCCTAGTCTGCTGTACGTAAGGCCCTTGTTCCGGGCCTATCACTGCGTTGTACGCGGTCACCCCGGAACCGGATCAATTTGAGGGACCAGAAAGTGACTCTGCCTCCGCTCACGCTTGTCATCGGCGGCGCGGCCTCAGGGAAATCCGCCTGGGCCGAGGGGCTGGTGGCCTCGAGCGGACTGGCCAAGGTGTACATCGCCACGGCCGAGGCACGGGACGCCGAGATGCGCGTCAAGATCGAAGCGCACCGGCAGGCGCGGGCCGGCCAGGGCTGGCGCACCGTCGAAGTGCCGATCGTGCTGCCCGCCGCCCTGGCCGAACTGGAGGCCGAGGAGGTCGGACTGATCGACTGTGCGACCTTCTGGCTGTCGAACCAGATCAGCGAAGGCCTCGAATGGGAACCGGCGCTCGAGACACTTCTCGACGCCTTCGACATGACGGCAGGACCAGTTGTCGTTGTGACCAACGAACTCGGGCATGGTGTGGTTCCGGCGCACGCCGCGACCCGCGCCTTTCGCGAGGCGCACGGCCACATGAACCAGGCCCTGGCCGAGGCCGCCGATCTTGTCGTCTTCGTCACCGCCGGGCTGCCCATGGTTCTGAAGGGGGCGCTGGCGTGAACCGATGGTGGTGGGTCCGGCACGGGCCGACCCACGAAAAGGCCTTTGTCGGCCACCGCGACGTGCCGGCCGACCTGAGCGACGCGGCGGTCATCGCGCGGCTCGACGCGCACCTGCCCCGGCCGGCGCTGCTCGTCTCGTCGGATCTGCTGCGCGCGCGGCAGACGGCCGACGTGCTGGCACGGGGCCGGAACCGCCTCGCGCACGAACCGGCCTTCCGGGAGTTCGACTTCGGCGCATGGGATGGGCTGACCTTCGACGCAGTGGCCGAGCGAGATCCGGAGCTGTCCCGGGCCTTCTGGGAGGATCCGGCCGCCGCGGTTCCGCCCGGTGGCGAAGGCTGGCACGACGTCGCCGCACGAGTGGCCGAGGGGGTCGCGCGTCTCTCTGCCGCGCATCCCGGCGCCGATATCGTCGCTGTGGCTCATATCGGCGTGATCCTGTCGCAGGTCGCAGCCGCCGCCGGTGAGCCGCCATCCCGCGCCGTCACCCGAAAGATTTCGAACCTTTCGGTCACGACGATCATCATCGGGCCCGACGGCGCCGAACTCGGATCCGTCAATCACCTTCCGTGATGGAATACCGCACGAGCCGTCGTTTGACCGGATCGCCGGACCGCGCATTACTCAGTCCATGACCGACACACTGCATATCGCCAATCGCGCCTATTCGAGCTGGTCGCTTCGCGGCTGGCTTCTCCACGCCCGCTTCGGCATCCCGCATGACATCCGCTTCGTCGATTACAGCGAGCTGACGATCTCGGAGCAGGTTGCAGGCGTCGGACCGGCGCGCACGGTTCCGGTGCTCGAATGCGCCGATGGCGCGGTGATCTGGGACTCCCTCGCCATCGCCGAGGAACTGGCGACACGGCATCCGGAGGCCGGTCTCTGGCCCGCCGACCCCGTGCTCCGGGCGACGGCGCGGTCGCTGGCGGCCGAGATGCATTCGGGCTTCGTCGCCCTGCGTTCGGCCTGCCCGATGAACCTTCGTGTGTCCTATTCGGATTTCGAGGTTTCGCCCGAGGTCCGCGCCGATCTCGACCGGCTGGAGGCGATCTGGGCTTACGCCATGAACCTTTCGGGCGGACCGTGGCTGTGCGGGGACTATTCCGCGGCCGATGCCTTCTTCGCCCCGGTCGCAGCACGGGTCGCCGGATACGGACTTTCGATCGGGAGCGCTGCGCAGGCCTATGTCGACCGGCATCTCGCGGATCCTGATTTCCGGCGCTGGCGGGCCATGGGCCTCGCTCATCCCGGGCACATCGCCTATTATGACAAGGACAACACGCGGAAGCCCTGGCCCGGTCCGGTGCCGCTTGCGGCGCGGGCGGTCGATACCGGGGAATCGGAGAACGACGCCTGCCCCTATTCCGGCAAACCGGTCACGCACTTCCTCGAGCTGGACGGCCGGATCTTCGGCTTCTGCAACCCCTTCTGCCGCGACAAGACCGTGGCTGACCCGGAAGCGTGGCCCGCCTTCATGGCTTTGGTGCAGAGTTAATCGCAGCTTCTGACCTTAACGCTTTCCTAACCAGAACGGTGCGAGGCTGCGCGCCATGCTGGATTCCGGCCGCCCCGATACCGTCGCGATCACCCATACGCTCACCTTCGAGGGCCTCGAGGCTCGGCGGGTCGAGGTGCAATGCGCCGTGACCGCCGGCCTTCCGAGCTTTGCCATCGTCGGTCTGCCGGACAAGGCCGTGTCCGAGGCGCGCGAGCGGGTGAAGGCGGCACTCGCCACGCTCGCCATCGCGCTGCCATCGAAGCGGATCACCGTGAACCTCGCACCGGCGGACCTTCCCAAGGAGGGCAGCCATTTCGACCTGCCGATCGCCATGGCGCTGCTGTCTGCCATCGGCATCCTGCCGCGCGAACGGGTCTCCGAGGCGATGGCGCTCGGGGAACTGACCCTCGACGGTCGTCTGAACGCGATCATCGGCGCCCTGCCCGCCGCGCTGGCCGCCGGCGAGGACGGGCGCGATCTTTTCTGCCCGGAAGCGAGCGGGCCGGAGGCGGCCTGGGTGGGGGCGACGCCGGTCTACGGCGCGGCCGATCTTGCCGCACTGATCGCGCACCTGACCGACCGCACGCCGCTGGATCCGATGCAGCCGGGCGAGGTGATCATACCGCGCGAGGCGCGAGACTTTTCCGAGGTGCGGGGGCAGGAACGGGCCAAGCGCGCGCTCGAAATCGCGGCCGCGGGTCGGCATCATTGCCTGATGATCGGCGCACCGGGCTCGGGCAAGTCGATGCTGTCCGCCCGGCTTGCGGGCATTCTCCCGCCGCTGTCGGCAGCCGAGGCGCTGGAAACCTCGATGGTGCACTCTCTGGCTGGTCTGCTAGACGAGGGCGGCATCAGCCGCGCGCGGCCGTTCCGCGCGCCGCACCACACCGCGTCGATGGCTGCCATCATCGGCGGCGGGCGTGGCGCACGGCCGGGCGAGGTCAGCCTCGCGCATAACGGCGTCCTCTTCCTCGACGAGTTCCCGGAATACCAGCGCGCCGTGCTCGAGACCCTGCGCCAGCCGGTCGAGACCGGCGAAGTGGTCGTGGCGCGCGCCAACGCCCATGTCACCTATCCCTGCCGGTTTCTTCTGATCGCGGCAGCCAATCCGTGCCGCTGCGGCCATCTCTACGACGCCGACCGCGCCTGCGGACGGGCGCCGATCTGTGGCGAGGACTATCTCGGACGGATTTCCGGGCCGCTCATGGACCGGTTCGACCTCCGCCTCGAGGTGCCGCCAGTTTCGGTCGCCGATCTCGACAACGCGCCGACCGGCGAGGGGTCCGAAGGCATCGCCGCGAGGGTCGCCGCAGCGCGAGAGATCCAGCTGTCACGCTTCGCGGAGCTTGGCGTGGCGGCGCGGGTCAACGCGGATGCCGAGGGCGCCCTTCTCGACCGGATCGCGGCGCCCGACGTGCCCGGACGCGAGATGCTGCTGTCAGCCGCCGACCGGTTCAAGCTGTCGGCGCGGGGGTATCATCGCGTCCTGCGCGTGGCGCGGACCATCGCCGATCTCGATGGCGCGACCACGATCGGCCGCAGCCATATCGGCGAGGCTCTCAGCTTCCGGCTGATCACCCCGACGGCGGACTAGGCGCGGCGGCGCTCGATCGCGTCCCAGATGAGGCCGGCGGCATTCACGCCGTCGAACCGCTCAAGCTCCTGGATGCCGGTCGGAGAGGTCACGTTGATCTCGGTCAGCCAGTCGCCGATCACGTCGATACCGACGAAGATCTGGCCCTTCTCGCGCAGGAGCGGGCCGATCGCGGCGCAGATCTCGCGGTCCCGGTCGGTCAGCGCAACGGCCTCAGCCCGGCCGCCGACATGCAGGTTCGACCGCGTCTCGCCCTCTGCCGGGACACGGTTGATCGCACCGGCCGGTTCGCCGTCGACGAGGATCACGCGCTTGTCGCCCTTCGAGACGGCGGGAAGGTATTTCTGCGCGATCAGCGGCTCGCGGCTGATCGAGGCGAAAAGCTCATGCAGCGAATTCAGGTTGCTGTCGCCATGGGCGAGCTTGAACACGCCCGCGCCGCCATTGCCGTAAAGCGGCTTGAGGATGATGTCGCCATGGGCGTCCTTGAACGCTTTCAGCGTGGCGAGGTCGCGGGCGATCACGGTGGGCGGGGTCAGCTTCGGGAAATCGAGGACCAGAAGTTTCTCGGGATAGTTCCGGACCCAGAACGGGTCGTTCACCACCAGCGTCTTCGGATGGATACGGTCCAGGATATGGGTCGTGGTGATGTAGCTCATGTCGAAGGGCGGGTCCTGCCGGAGCAGGACCACGTCGAGATCCGACAGATCGACCTCGCGTTCCTCGCTGAGCGTGGCGTGGTCACCCTTCACCCGCCGCACTTCGAGCGAATGGCCGCGCGCCAGCACCCGTCCCTCGCGATAGGCGAGCTTGTCGGGCGTGTAGTAGAACAGGTCATGCCCGCGGGACTGCGCCTCTTCAGCGAGGCGGAAGGTCGAATCGGCGTCGATATTTACCGACCCGATCGGGTCCATCTGGATTGCAACTTTCATGCGCCCGCCTCCGCCGTTCCGCGCCGCCTTCATGGCAAGAGGCCGCGGTCTGCGCAAGCGGGGCCGGATCAGGGCATGATGGCGTTCGGCAAAAGCTCGAGCCGGCCCGTTCCGTCGACAAGCGCCACGTCGAACCGTGACGGCGTTTCCTGTCCGGTCGGCAGAAAGCCGATGAACTGCGCGGCGGAGGCGTAGATGCGGCGGATCTGGCGTTCGGTCAGTGCGATCGCCGCCTTCGTGAGGCTTGAGGAGGCCTTCACCTCGACGAACACGACCTCGCCATCGCGCTCGACAACGAGATCGATCTCACCGGCCTTGCCGCGCCAGCGCCGGGCGAGGATCGCGTAGCCGTCCGACGCGTAATGCGCCGCGACCCGCGCTTCGGCGGCCCGACCGTTTTCATAACTGACCCGTCCGCTCATCCGTCGCCCTTTTCGTCCCGTCCAAGGCCGAGCGCCATCTGGTAGACCTGCCGACGCGGCAGGCCGAAGCGTTCGGCGATTTCCGCCGCGGCCTCCTTCACAGTCGCGGTTGCCAGCGCCGCGCGCAGCGCCGCCTCGACATCGTCTTCGTCCGGCGCGACGGCACCTCGCGCCCCGACGACCAGAACGACCTCACCCTTCAGCGCCCGGCCGGCGATGGCAGCCGAGACTTCGGCGATGGTGCCGCGGATCACCTCCTCGTGCGACTTGGTCAGTTCGCGGCACAGCGCCATTGGCACCTCCTGCCCGAAACATTGCCCCAAATTGCCTAACAGATCGTGAACGCGGCGGGGGCTTTCGTAGAGGATCAGCGTGGCCTGCGCCGCGGCCTGGGCCTCGAGCCAGCGATCGAGCCGCGTGCCCTTACCGGGCGGAAAGCCGGCGAAGAGGAACCGGTCGGACGGCAGGCCGGAGACGGCCAGTGCCGCCAGTGCCGCCGAGGCCCCGGGCGCGGCGAAGACCGCGTGGCCCGCGTCGATGGCCTCGCGCGCCAGCCGGTAGCCCGGATCGGCGACGAGCGGCGTTCCGGCCTCGGAGACGTAAGCGAGCGACCGGCCCTCGGACAGGAGCTTCAAGAGCCCCGGCCGCGCTTTCGCGCCATTGTGGTCGTGATAGGCGATGAGAGGCCGCGCGCCGAGTGGGACGCCATGGATTTCCATCAGCTTGCGCGCGGTTCGCGTGTCCTCGGCGGCGAGCGCGTCGGCGCCGCGCAGGATATCCAGTGCGCGCAGTGTAATGTCGCGGGCCGCCCCGATCGGGGTCGAGACAAGGTAGAGGCCCGGAGAGAGCGCCTTTTCCTCGGCGGCGCCCCGCTCTGTCCCGGCATTCGCCATGGCGTACCCCTTCGCTTGTGTATAGAACCCCTTACGCGACGGTTCGACCGAACGGGGAAGACATGATGATCCGCACAATCACCCGCCTCCGCAACCCGCTGCGCCATCTGGCGGCTTTGGCGCTCGTCACCGTTCTGGCCGCCTGCCAGGTCGGCCTGCCGGGCGCGACCGGCCCACGCGTCGGCGGCGGCTCGGTCGAGGTGGCGCTACTCGTGCCCTACAACTCGGCCCAGGCCGGCGACGATCTCGTGGCGCGGTCGATCGAGAACGCCGCCCGGCTCGCAGCCTCGGAAATCTCCGATATCGCCGTCGATATCACGGTCTATCCGACGGCCGGGATCCCCGAACAGGCAGCGAGCGTCGCCGAGCAGGCGGTGCGTGAGGGCGCGGACATCATCGTCGGACCGCTTCGCTCCGACGCAGCGGCGGCGGCCGGCGTTGCCGCGCGCGGGCGCGTCAATGTCCTGAGCTTCTCGAACAATTCCGGCGTGGCCGGCGGCAACGTCTTCGTGCTTGGCACCACCTTCGACAACACCGCAAACCGGCTGGTGAGCTATGCCGCGTCGCAGGGCCGTAACCAGATCGTCGTGGTCTACGCCCAGAACCTCGCCGGCGAGGTCGCGCGCGACGCGATCCTGCGCGCCGCACCATTCGCCGGCGCCTCCGTCGTCCAGTCCGTGCCCTACGAATTCTCCGGCAATGGCGTGGTGCAGGCTCTGCCGGCGGTCATGGATGCGGTCCGCTCGACCGGGGCGAACGCCATCTTCATCACCTCCGACACGACCGGCGCGCTGCCGCTCTTCGCGCAGCTTCTGCCGGAGAACGGGCTCGACACCGAAGCCGTGCGGGTCATCGGCATGACACGGTGGGACACGCCCCCGCAGACGCTCGAGCTGTCGGGCCTTCAGGGTGGCTGGTTCGCCCTGCCCGACCCGGCGGCCTCGAGCGGGTTCGAGGCACGCTACGCCAGCGCCTACGGCGAGCCGCCGCACGTTCTGGCCGCACTCGGCTATGACGCGATCCAGCTTGTGGCCCAGACGGCCCTGCAGAGCGGACAGCTTGGCGCTGCGGATCTCGTGGCCAATGCTGGCATTCGGGGCGCAAACGGAGTATTCCGTCTCAACGCCGACGGGACCAGCACCCGCGCACTGGCCGTGGCAGAGGTAATCGACAGTCAGGTGACGATACGTGACCCCGCCCCAGGAAGCCTTGGCGGCCCCGGCCTCTGAGACCAATCCCAGTTTCCCCAAGGACGCCTCCCCCGCCGGAACGCTGATCTGCGCGGCGGGTGCGATCTTCGATGCCGAAGCCGTGCAGGCCGAGATCGACGCGGCCATGATCGACGCGTCCGATCCGGCAGAAAAGCGGCGCCGGACGGTCGCGATCCTTCTGCGCGTTCAGGCCGAGGGCCGGGCGGCAATCGCCACCGCCTTCGCCGCCGAACCGCTGACCGCCCGTCGCGTGACGCGCGCCTATACCCGGCTGACCGACGGCCTGGTTCGGGCCGCACTTCGCGTCGCCCGGGTCTACCTGCACCCGAACCACACGCCGACCGATGCCGAGGCGATGGCGGTCATGGCTGTCGGCGGCTACGGCCGGGCCGAGATGGCGCCCTATTCGGACGTCGATCTTCTGTTCCTGATGCCGTGGAAGCAGACCGCCTGGGCCGAGAGCGTCATCGAGTCGACGCTCTACATGCTGTGGGACCTGCACATGAAGGTCGGCCATGCCAGCCGCACGATCCGAGACTGCGTCTCGCTCGGCCGGAAGGACATGACGATCCGCACGACCTTCCTCGAGATGCGGCGGCTCGACGGCGACGAGAAGCTGGCGGGCGATCTTCAGGCGGCGCTTCGCACGCAGCTGTTTGCCGGCACGGCGTCGGACTTCATCGAGGCCAAGCTGGAGGAACGGGCCGAGCGGCACCGCAAGCAAGGCGGCCAGCGATACATGGTCGAGCCCAACGTGAAGGAGGGCAAGGGCGGGCTCAGGGACCTGCAGACGCTCTACTGGATCGCGAAATACATCCACGGCGTCCGCACCGCGTCCGAACTCGTCGATATCGGCGTCTTCCGGCGCGAGGAATTCGAGGCGTTCGATGCGGCCGAACGGTTCCTCTGGTCGGTGCGCTGCCACATGCATCTGGTCGCCGACCGCGCGCAGGACCAGCTGACCTTCGACATGCAGGTCGAGGTCGCCAAACGCCTCGGCTACCAGGATTCCGGCGGACGACGGGCGGTCGAGCACTTCATGCAGGACTACTTCCGCCACGCGACCCGGGTTGGCGAGCTGACGCGGATCTTCCTCACCGCGCTCGAAGCGAGCCACGTCAAACGCGAGCCGAAGATCTTCGAGCTGATGCGCACCGCCACGACCGCGCGGAAGAAGAAGGTGCGCGCCGGTTTCGACGTACGCCAGAACCGCCTCACGGTGGAGGACGAGAAGGCCTTCTTCGCCGACAAGCTGAACATGATGCGCATCTTCGAGGAGGCGCTGCGGACCGGCTACCTGATCCACCCCGATCTCATGCGGGCGATCACCGCCCACCTGCCCGTGATCGACGAGGAAATGCGCCGCGATCCGGAGGCCAACCGGATCTTTCTCGACCTGCTGCTGAAGCACGGCAACCCGGAACGGTCGCTCCGCCGGATGAACGAGCTTGGCGTGCTCGGGGCGTTCCTGCCGGAATTCGCACCGATCGTCGCCATGATGCAGTTCAACATGTATCACAGCTACACGGTCGACGAGCATACGATCCAGGTGATCTCGACGCTGGCGCAGATCGAACGGGGCGAGCTGGTCGAGGAACTGCCGGTCGCAAGCCGCATCCTGAAGGCGGGCCTGAATCGCAAGGTGCTTTACGCTGCCTGCCTGCTGCACGACATCGGCAAGGGCCGGAAGGAGGACCATTCCATTGTCGGGGCGCGCATCGCGAGAAGCGTCTGCCCGCGGCTCGGCCTGAAGCCGGCAGAATGCGAGACGGTCGAATGGCTCGTCCGCTATCACCTGCTGATGTCGGACACCGCGCAGAAGCGCGACATCGCCGACCCGCGCACGGTGCGCGACTTCGCGAAGGCGGTGAAGACGAAGGAACGGCTCGACCTGATGACCGTCCTGACCGTCTGCGATATCCGCGGCGTCGGGCCGAATGTCTGGAACAACTGGAAGGCCACGCTCCTGCGCGGACTTTACCGGGCGACGGTGACGGCGCTGGAGACCGGACTCGAAGATCTCAACCGCGACAAGATGGAGAGCGAGGCGCGCCGGGCGCTGCGCGAGGCGCTGGCCGACTGGCCGCGCGCCGACCTGCGCACCGAACTGGCCCGGCACTACGGCCCCTACTGGCAGGGTCTCGATCTGGCCGCGCAAGTCACCTTCGCCGAGTTGCTGCGCGGCCTCGACAGCGACGAGATCCGCATCGACACGCGCCAGGACATCGACCGGGACGCGACCCGTATCTGCTTCGCGCTGTCGGACCACCCGGGCATCTTCTCGCGCCTCGCCGGGGCCATCAGCCTTGTGGGGGCGAACGTCGTGGACGCCCGCACCTATACCTCGAAAGACGGGTTCGCCACGGCCGTCTTCTGGGTGCAGGATTCCGACGGCCATCCCTACGAGACCGCGCGCCTGCCGCGCCTGCGCCAGATGATCGACCGCACGCTGAAGGGCGAGGTCGTGGCCTCCCGGGCGCTCGAGGACCGGCAGAAGATCAAGAAGCGCGAGCGGCCCTTCGACGTGCCGACGACGATCACTTTCGACAACGACGGGTCGGAGATCTACACGATCATTGAGGTCGATACGCGCGACAGGCCGGGCCTGCTGTACGACCTGACCAAGACGCTGGCGGCCAACAACATCTACATCGCCAGCGCGGTGATCGCGACCTACGGCGTGCAGGTTGTCGACAGCTTCTACGTCAAGGACATGTTCGGCCTGAAGCTCTACGCCCGGTCGCGGCAGGAAGCGCTGGAGCGCAAGCTTCGTGACGCCATCGCCCGGGTGGCGGAGCGCGCCGGGGCGTGAGCCGCGCGCGCCGCCTTCCCACCGACGGCGGAACCGGATAGGTCTCGGCAACCTGTCGAGCCGGGCCCGAGATGCAACCGATCCGTCTTCTTGCGAGCTTCCTGACCGTCGGCGCCTGGACGCTGGCAAGCCGCATCCTCGGCTTCGCGCGCGACATTCTGATCGCCGCCTTCATGGGATCGGGACCGGCGGCCGAAGCCTTCCTCGTCGCCTTCGCCCTGCCCAACATGTTCCGCCGGTTCTTCGCCGAAGGCGCGTTCAACACCGCCTTCGTGCCGCTCTTCGCCAAGAAGCTCGAGGCCGGCGAGGACGCGATCGGCTTCGCCCGCCAGGCCTTCACGGCGCTGTCGCTGATCCTGATCGGACTGACCGTCCTGGCCGTCATATTCATGCCGGTCCTCGTGCTCGCCATGGCGTCCGGCTTCGCCGGTGACGTCCGGTTCGACATGGCTGTCGGGTTCGGGCGAGTCGCGTTCGTTTACATCCTGTTCATCTCGCTCGCGGCGCTGCTCTCCGGTGTGCTGAACTCGGCCGGGCGCTTCGCAGCCGCGGCGGCTGCGCCGGTGCTTCTCAACATCATTCTGGTCGCGACCCTGCTCCTCGCCGACCGGGCCGGCGCTGTCGGCTTCGTACGCGGAGTCGGCGCGGGCGAGGCGCCCGCCCTTCCCTACGGCGAATGGCTGGTGATCGGGGTCGTGATCGCCGGTATCGCGCAGCTTGCGCTCGTCTGGTGGGCGGCGGCGCGGGCGGGGATGCTACTTCTTCCCGCGCGGCCCCGGCTGTCGCCCGAGATGAAGAAGCTCGCGATAATCGCCGCGCCCGCGATGCTCGCCGGCGGGGTGGTGCAGATCAATCTGCTGGTCGGCCGTCAGGTCGCCAGCTTCTTTGATGGCGCGATCGTCTGGCTCGGTCTCGCCGACCGGCTCTACCAGCTTCCGCTTGGCGTGGTCGGCATCGCCATCGGCGTGGTCTTGCTGCCGGAACTGGCGCGACGGCTCCGCGCCGGGGACGGGCCTGGCGGACAGGCGGCGTTCTCGCGGGCCGGTGAGTTCGCTCTGGCGCTGACCATCCCGGCCGCCATCGCGCTGATCGTGATCCCGGTCCCGCTGGTCTCTGTCCTGTTCCAGCGCGGCGCGTTCGAGCCCGAGGACACGCGGCAGACAGCGCTCGCACTTGCCATCTACGGCGCGGGTCTGCCAGCCTTCGTGCTGCAGAAGGTGCTCCAGCCGATCTACTTCGCGCGGGAGGATACGGTGACCCCGTTCCGCTACGCCGTCGTCGCGATGGTCGTGAATGCGGTCATCGCCATCGGGCTTGCCTTCGTCATCGGCTTTCTCGGTGCGGCCATCGCCACCAGCGTCGCCGGCTGGACCATGGTCTGGCTTCTTTCGCGCGGTCGCGACAGGCTTGGCGCGGAGACCGCGTTCGACGAGCGGTTCCGCCGCCGCCTGCCGCGCATCGTGCTGGCCTCGGCGCTGATGGGTGCAGTGCTGGCCGCACTCGCCTGGGCGCTTGGCCCGATGCTTCAGACGGGCGGCGTACGCTACATCGCTCTGGCCATCGTGGTGATCGTCGGCGGTGGCAGCTACTTCGCGTTCGCCCACGTTCTCGGCGCCCTGCCACTGGGCGAGCTTCGCCGGTCGCTCCGCCGGTCCTAGCGCTGGCGCATCCGCGACAGCATCCGCGTCCAGCCCCCCGGACGGACGAGGAAGGAGACGAGGAACCCGGCCGCGAAACCGCAGATCTCCGAGACGAACGGCCCGAACTCGCCCGCGAACAGGCCGAAGCCAAGCTGGACCGCGGCGAGGATCGCGATGAACTGGAACGCGCGCAGCCCCGCCGCGCCCTGCCCGGGCCGCGTCCAGAGGATGTAGGTGAAGGCACCGATCAGCCCGTAGGCACCCGGCATGCCGCCGACCAGCACGAAGGCGGAATTCGTCAGGAACGAGAAGCCGAGTGCGCCGGCGATCGAGGCGATCCAGAAGATCACCGGCACTGACCATTGCGAGAACGCGGTCGCGACCAGCTTGCCGAGCGCGAGAATGAAGACGATCGCGAAGAGCGCCGGCACCAGGCCGCCCTGGATCAGCGGGTAGCTGACGAAGCGGACGAGGATATCGCCCTGCCACATTGCGTTGTCGACCATCCAGCGCACCAGCTCGCCCGAGACACCGTAGTCGCGGATCGCGGCAAGCCGCCAGCCGACCCCGCCCGGACCGCCGAGAAGACCAGCGGTGGCAAGCTGGAACATCAGTTCGAGCCCGCCGATCACGACGGCAAGCACGACGACAACGGTCGGCAGCGCGTTGAACGGCGAGGCGTTCGGATCGTCCATCTCTCTCCTCCGGTTGACGGCACCGCGGCCCATGGGTATGCGAGCGCGGCCCCGTTGGCCAGAGGTGCGAGAGCCCCATGTCAGACCCAAAGTTCACCCCCCGCGTCTTCTCGGGCATGCAGCCGTCCGGCGGCCTGACGCTCGGCAATTACCTTGGCGCTATGAAGCGGTGGGTCGACATGCAGAATGCCGGCACCCACCAGACGATCTATTGCATGGTCGATCTTCACGCGATCACGGCCAAGCTGCAGGACCCGGATACTCTGCGGGAAAGCACGCGCGAGGTCTGCGCGGGCTACATTGCGGCCGGTATCGACCCGGAGCGTTCGATCCTCTTCAACCAGAGCCAGGTGGCCGAGCACACGCAGCTCGCCTGGATCTTCAACTGTGTCGCGCGCATGGGCTGGATGGGCCGGATGACGCAGTGGAAGGACAAGGCCGGCAAGAACGCGGAGAATGCCTCGCTCGGGCTGTTCGCCTATCCGGCGCTGATGGCGGCCGACATCCTGGTCTACCACGCGACGCATGTTCCGGTGGGCGAGGACCAGAAGCAGCACCTCGAGCTCACGCGCGACATCGCTGCAAAGTTCAACCACGACTACGGGGTCGACTTCTTCCCGATCACCGAGCCCGTTATCGAGGGGGCGGCGACCCGGGTGATGAACCTGCAGGACGGCACGAAGAAGATGTCGAAGTCCGACCCGTCCGACCGGACGCGGATCAACCTGACCGACGACGCCGACACGATCGCCAAGAAGATCCGCAAGGCCAAGACCGACCCGGACCCGCTTCCCGACACGATAAAGGGCCTCGACGGCCGGCCGGAGGCGCGGAACCTCGTCAACATCTATGCCGGCCTCGCCGAGGTCACCCCGGCCGAGGTCGTCGCGCAGCATGCCGGCAGCCAGTTCGGCCATTTCAAGGTGGCACTGGCAGATCTGGCGGTCGAAAAGCTGGCCTCGATCTCGTCGGAGATGGCGCGGCTCATGGACGACAAGGCCGAGATCGACCGGATCCTTCGCCGCGGCGCCGAGCGGGCGCGGGAAATCGCATCGCCGATCCTGGACCAGACCTACGATATCGTCGGCATGCTCCGCTGACGCGGACGATGGCGCGCTGGCGCACAGCCATCCTGCGGCGATCGGAATTTCGCTTGAGGGAGCGAATTGCGATATGGGATGATGAAGGAGACATCCCATGACCTACCGCGCCCCCGCCACCGCCCGCATCGGCCACGTGCATCTGAAGGTGTCCGACCTCGCGCGCTCCGTCGCGTTCTACCGGGACGTGATGGGCTTCGAGGTGCAGCAGATGTACGGCGACCAGGCCGCCTTCCTGTCGGCCGGCGGCTATCACCACCACATCGGCCTGAACACCTGGGACAGTCGTGGCGGCACACGTCCGCCGCATGGCACGACCGGGCTCTATCACACCGCGTTTCTCTACGAGACACGGGCCGATCTCGGGCGGGCCCTTGCACGCGTGCTCGAGGCCGGAGTCACTCTGACCGGGGCCGCCGATCACGGCGTCAGCGAGGCGATCTATTTCGACGACCCCGACGGCAACGGCATCGAAATCTATCGCGATCGTGCACCGGAGGACTGGCCGCGAAATGATGACGGGACGCTTGCCATGGTCAATTCGCGTCTCGACCTGAAGGCGCTTCTGGCCGAGGCCAGCGGCGACGCCTGAGACTTGGTTGTGCGCCAATGCGCAGAAGTTGGCGCGCCCGAGTCTGGACTTTGCAAAATGGCCCTGTATATATGCTGAGCCAGCTTCTTGGCATACAAAGGAGCCACCCATGTACAGACTGAAGTCGTGCCAGCCGGCGCAGCCGGCTGAGGGGGTCAAGTTGTCCCCGGTGAAAAGTGAAGACTCGGAGTCGGCTGCCGGCCCGATGAGCTATCAACAGGGCTTCGCAAGCTCTGGAAGTTTCTGACGAAACCATCCATGCTCCCCCGCGCTAACGCGGAGGGGAGCATGGCCGTCGGAACCAATATCAAGACCTATTTCGAAGGTGCCTGGCACGACGAGGACGTCCAGATCATGCGGGCGGCTGACCACGGATCGTGGCAGGGCACGACCGTGTTTGACGGCGCGCGCTATGTCGACGGCCTGGCGCCCGACCTGCGGGCCCACTGCCACCGTGTGATCCGCTCGGCCGAAGCACTCATGCTGTATCCGCAGCAGACCGGTGACGAGGTGTTCGATATCGTCTGGGAGGGCCTGAAGCGCTACCCCAAGGGCACGCCCGTCTATATCCGCCCGATGCTCTGGGGCATTCATGGTGGGCACATGGGCATCATGACGGCCGACGCCCCCGCGGGTTTCTGTATCTGCCTAGAAGAGATCCCGATGGCCCCGCCCGAGGCGACGAGCCGGCTGACCACCACCCGATTCCACCGGCCGGTCCTGACCGACGCCGTATGCAACGCGAAGGCGGGCTGCCTCTACCCGAACAACGCCCGGATGCTGGCCGAGGCGCGATCAAAGGGTTACGACAACGCGCTCGTCTGCGACGCGATCGGGAATGTCGCCGAGACGGCCAGCGCCAATATCTTCATGGTCCGCGACGGGGTCGTCTTCACGCCGGTTCCGAACGGGACATTCCTGAGCGGGATCACCCGCGCGCGGCACATCGCGAATCTTCGGGCCGACGGCGTCGAAGTCCACGAAACGGTGCTGTCCTTCGACGACTTCCGCACCGCCGACGAGGTCTTCATGTCCGGGAACCTCAACAAGGTGACACCTGTGACCGAGTTCGACGGCACGCATTACCAGGTCGGGCCGATGACGAAGCGGGTCCGGGAACTTTATTGGGACTGGGCCCGGTCATCCGGCGAGCAGGTCCATTAAACCGGCGATGCGCGAGTCTCGACGGGTCGCCATCCGATCTCGGCGATAAAAAACTCTGCGTTCCCGGTGTCGGTCCGGCTCCGGCAAGGCCGTTGCAAGCCTGCCTCGTTTCGGTCCATGCTGCCGGCTCGGAGACGGGGGGATGAGGATGCGCAAGTTCCTTGTCGTGCTGGACGACAGCCGCGAATGCCTGAACGCGATGCGCTTCGCCGCAATGCGGGCCGCGCATACCGGCGGCGGCGTCGATATCCTGTCGATTATCCCGCCCGACGAGTTCAACCACTGGATCGGCGTGGGTGAAGTGATGCGGGCCGAGGCGCGCGAACGCATCGAGGCCCATTTCAACGTCTTCGCCAAGTGGATGCGCGACCGTCAGGGCGTCGAGCCCGACCTGGTGATCTGCGAAGGCGAGCCGGTCGAGGAAATCCTCGCTCATATCCGGCGCACGCCCGAGATCGGCGTGCTCGTGCTCGGCGCCGGATCGGGAAAAGGCGGGCCCGGACCGCTGGTGACGGCGATGGTCAAGCAGGCGGGCAGCCTGCCGGTGCCGATCACCATCGTTCCGGTCGAGCTGTCGAAGGAACAGCTCGAGGAAATCACGTGAGTTCGGCCACTCTTTAGAACGGTTCCAAAACTTGACTCCGGGGCCCCTGCCCCGCATATCTGGCTCAACCCAGAAGGATAGTCCGAATGTTCATCCAGACCGAGTCGACCCCGAACCCGGCGACCCTGAAATTCCTGCCCGGCCAGAGCGTGCTGGACTCGGGCACGGCCGATTTTCCGTCCGCGGAAGCGGCCGAAAAGTCGCCTCTCGCCGCGCGCATCTTCGCGAATGACGGCGTGGCAGGCGTATTCTTCGGCACCGATTTCGTGACCGTGACCAAGGACGAGGGGTCCGAGTGGGACCACCTGCGTCCGGCCGTTCTCGGTGCGATCATGGAGCATTTCCAGTCCGGCGCGCCGGTCCTTGCCGGTGAGGGCGCCGGGCAGGTCGGCCACGCCGAGCATGACGGCGAAGATGCCGCCATCGTCGGCCAGATCAAGGAACTGCTGGACACGCGGGTTCGCCCGGCCGTCGCTCAGGACGGCGGCGACATCACCTTCCACGGCTTCGACCGCGGCGTCGTCTACCTGCACATGCAGGGCGCCTGCGCCGGCTGCCCGTCTTCGACGCTGACCCTGAAGATGGGGATCGAAAACCTCCTACGTCACTACATTCCGGAAGTGGTGGAGGTGCGGCCTGTCGCAGTCTGACCGACTGATCGACCGGGATGCCTCAGGGCATCCCGCACGGATTACGGGGCGCTGCTACTGCGGGGCTACGACAGTTTCGTCACCCCACATGCCGCTGTCGGTCGTCTACTGCCACTGCCAGGACTGCCGCCGCTGGAGCGGCGCGCCCGTGTCCTGTTTTGCTGCCTTCGAAGAGGGCGAGGTGACCGTCAGCCCGTCGCCCCGGCCGCCGGTTTCCGCCAATCCCGGCGTAGCGCGGTGGTTCTGCCGCGCCTGCGGATCGCCGGTGGCGGCGCAATTCTCCTACCTTCCCGGACAGATCTACGTGCCGATCGGCATCCTCGACCAGGCCGGCGAGCTCTATCCGGACTTTCACGGCTTCGAGGCCGAGAGGTTGCCGTGGCTGCACATCGCCGACAGCGCCGAGAGAATGGACGGAACCGTGCGGGCCCGCGTCCTGTCGCGCTTCCGTCCGGGCCGGGATTGAGCCGGCCGGCCGGCCGCGCTAGAGCGCCGGCACCATGACGATCCTCGCATTCGACACGTCCGGACCTTTCGTCTCCGTCGCGCTGGCGACAGATGGCCGCGTGATCTCGGAGAGCTTCGCCGAAATGGCGCGCGGGCAGGCCGAGGCGCTGATGCCGATGATCGCTGACCTGATGGCCGAAGCCGGCATCCGGCGGAGCGACATCGCGGCAGTGGCGGTCGGCACCGGCCCGGGGAACTTCACCGGCCTGCGGATTGCCGTTTCCGCGGCGCGCGGTCTGGCTCTGGCCCTTGGCCGGCCCGCCCTGGGCGTGTCCGGGTTCGAGGCGCTGGTCGAGGACGTTTCGGGCCTCTGCCTCGCCAGTCTTCCGGCGCCGCGCGAGCAGGTCTACCTTCAGATGCTCCGAGACGGCCAGCCCGAGGGCGAAGCGTGGCTCTCCGGTCTCGACGACATTACCGCGGAACCAACACCGGATGTTGTCATAGGACATACCGCCGATCGTATCGCGGCATGTCTTGGCACCAGTGGCGCGCCAGCCGAACTGGTCCGGCCAGCCGCAGCAATCGCCCGGATCGCAACGAGGAAGCTCGCCGTATCCGCTGAGCATCCCCGACCGGCACCGCTCTATGTCCGGCCCGCCGACGCCGCGCCGTCGCGCGACGGTGCACCGGTCATCCTGCCATGACGCCCGCAGAGATGGCGGCCATTCATGCCGCGGCCTTCACCCGGCAGCGACCCTGGGCGGAGGTGGAGTTCGTCTCGCTTCTGGATGACCGGACGACGCGTGTCATCGAAGTCGACGGCGGCTTCGGACTTCTGCTTGTGGTCGCGCCCGAGGCCGAGATCATCACCCTTGCCGTGAACCCCGCGATGCAGCGCCGCGGCACCGGCCGTCGGATCGTCGAGGCGATGATGCAAGAGGCGCGGGATGCCGGCGCCGCTACCGTCTATCTGGAGGTTGCCGCCGGGAACCTGCCCGCCCGTGCGCTCTACGCTGCGACAGGGTTCGAGGAAACCGGCCGCCGCCTGCACTACTACCGCTTTCCCGATGGCGGAAGCGACGACGCAATCGTGATGGCGCGCGCGATCGACGGACCCGTGCCCTGATTCCGTGCAGATGCCTTTCCCACGCGCAAACCGCGCCAGAATCCGGTTGACCCCCCGCGCCTGCTTTGCCCTTATCGACCCCGGGATCCACATTAGATCTGACCAGCGGGCGACGGGGCGGCCGCACCGCCCTGCCCGCCACCAACAGGGAGTAACCGAATGACCCTCATGCAAAAGCTTCTCGGCGCGAGCGCCGTGCTGGCCCTGTCCGCCGGCGCCGCTCTGGCCGATCCCGCGATCATCTTCGACCTCGGCGGCAAGTTCGACCGCTCGTTCAACGAAGCCGCATTCAACGGCGCCGAGCGGTGGGCCGAGGAAACCGGTGGCAGCTACGGCGAGATCGAGCTGCAAAACGACGCGCAGCGCGAACAGGCGATGCGCCGCCTGGCCGAACAGGGCTACAACCCGATCGTGATGGCCGGCTTCGCGCACAGCTCGGTGCTCGACACCGTGGCGCCGGACTACCCGGACACGTCCTTCGTCATCATCGACGGCGTGGTCGACCAGCCGAACGTCCAGTCGATCATCTTCCAGGAGCACGAGGGTTCGTACCTCGTCGGCATGCTGGCTGCGATGGCGTCCGAGACCGGCACCGTCGGCTTCATCGGCGGCATGGACATCCCGCTGATCTCGCGCTTCGCCTGCGGCTATGCCCAGGGCGCAACCGCGGTGAACCCGGACATCACCGTACTGTCGAACATGACCGGCACCACCCCGTCGGCCTGGAACGACCCGGTGCGCGGCGGTGAACTGACGCGCGACCAGATCGGCCGTGGCGCCGATGTCGTCTACGCCGCTGCCGGCGGCACGGGCGTTGGCGTTCTGCAGACCGCCGCCGACGAAGGCATCCTGTCGATCGGCGTCGACTCGAACCAGAACTACCTGCACCCGGGGATGGTTCTCACCTCGATGCTGAAGCGCGTGGACGTGGCCGTCTACGAAAGCTTCTCGGCCGACTCGATCGAGCCCGGCATCCAGGTCTGGGGCCTCGCCGAGAACGCCGTCGGCTACGCCGTCGACGAGAACAACGAGGCCCTCATCACCGACGAGATGGCGGCCGCAGTCGACGCGGCTCGCGAGCAGATCATCGCTGGCGAGATCGAGGTCCACAACTTCACCGACGACGGCGCCTGCCCGATCCAGATGCAGTGATGGCGGACCACGCCGCATGACGACAGAAAGGGCCGCGCCGGAACCGACGCGGCCCTTTTCCGGAAGATCCGAGGACCGGACGACCCGATGAGCGCATCCCAAGCCCCCGCGATCGAGCTGAAAGGCATATCGAAGGCCTTCGGTCCGGTTCAGGCCAACAAGGACATCTCGCTGTCCGTGCAGCCCGGCACGATCCACGGCATCGTGGGCGAGAACGGGGCCGGCAAGTCGACGCTGATGTCGATCCTCTACGGCTTCTACAAGGCCGATGCCGGAGAGATCTGGATCAACGGCAAACTCACCTCGATCCCCGACAGCCAGGCCGCGATCCGCGCTGGCATCGGGATGGTCCACCAGCATTTCAAGCTGGTCGAGAATTTCACCGTCGTGGAGAACGTCATCCTCGGCGCCGAGGACGGCGCGATGCTGCGGCCCTCGGTGGCGAAGGCACGCGGTCTTCTGAAGGAGCTGGCGCACGAATACGGACTCAACGTCGACCCGGACGCGGTGATCGAGGATCTGTCGGTCGGCCACCAGCAGCGGGTCGAGATCCTCAAGCAGCTCTACCGCCAGGCCGACATCCTGATCCTCGACGAGCCGACGGGCGTGCTGACACCGTCCGAGGCCGACCAGCTGTTCCGCATCCTCCACCGCCTCAAGGAGGAGGGGAAGACGATTATCCTCATCACGCACAAGCTGCGCGAGATCATGGAAGCGACCGATACGGTCAGCGTCATGCGCCGCGGCGAGATGACGGCCACGGTCAAGACATCGGACACCAACCCTCAGGATCTCGCCGAACTCATGGTCGGCCGTAAGGTGCTGCTGCGGGTCGACAAGCAGCCGGCGCAGCCGAAGGACGTGGTGCTGAAGGTCGAGAACCTGAAGGTCACCGATCCCGACGGCGTGGAGCGCGTGAAGGGCATCAGCTTCGACATCCGCGCGGGCGAGATCGTCGGTATTGCCGGGGTCGCCGGGAACGGCCAGTCCGAGCTTCTGGAAGTGCTCGGCGGCATGATCGCCGCGTCGGGCGGCCGGGTGACGATGCGGAACGAGCCGATCGACCTGACGGGCCGAAATTCCGACGGCCAGTCCCGCCGCCGCCGGGGCATCGCCCACGTGCCCGAGGACCGGCAGGTCGAGGGCCTGATCATGCCCTTCGAAGCGTGGGAAAACGTGGCCTTCGGCTATCACCACGACGCGAAATACAACCGCTCGCGGCTTCTGATGGACAATGCGGCGATCAAGACCGACTGCGCCGACAAGATGCAACGCTACGACGTCCGCCCGCCGAACCCGCGCCTGCCCGCGCGGAACTTCTCGGGCGGGAACCAGCAGAAGATCGTCGTCGCGCGCGAGATGGACCGGTCTCCCGATCTCCTGCTCGTCGGACAGCCGACACGCGGCGTCGATATCGGCGCGATCGAGTTCATCCACCGTCAGATCGTGGCGCTCCGCGATGCCGGCAAGGCCGTGCTGCTGGTCAGCGTGGAACTCGACGAGATCCTTGGCCTGTCCGACCGCATCCTCGTGATGTTCGACGGCAAGATCATGGGCGAGCGTCTGGCCAACCAGACGGACGAGAAGGAACTCGGCCTGATGATGGCCGGCATGACGAAGGGGGCCGCGTGATGGGCCGGATGCCGAACTGGGCGGATGTCATCCTGATCCCGCTTGTGAGCGTGATCCTTGCGCTGCTCGTGTCCGGGCTGGTGGTGCTGCTGATCGGGGAAAACCCGCTCGAGGCGATGACGATCATGGTGCGCGGCGCGCTCGGCTCGGCCTACGGGCTCGGCTACACGCTGTTCTACGCCACCAACTTTATCTTCACCGGTCTTGGCGTCGCCGTCGCGATCCATGCACGGCTTTTCAATATCGGCGGCGAGGGGCAGGCCTATGTGGCCGGGCTCGGCGCCGCGGTCGCCTGCCTGTTCGTTCCCTGGCCACACTGGACCATCGCGCTTGTCGCGGTGGTGATCCTGTCCGGCCTCTTCGGTGCGGCCTGGGCAGCGATCCCGGCCTGGCTGCAGGCAAAACGCGGCAGCCATATCGTCATCACGACGATCATGTTCAATTTCATCGCCGCCTCGCTGATGGTCTACCTGCTGGTGAACGTTTTCCGCGTGCCCGGTTCGATGGAACCGGCGACGGCGATCTTCCCGTCGGTCACACACCTCCCGAACGCGGGCGAGTTCGCGGGCTTCCTCGGCTTCCGGACGTCGACGCCGCTCAACGTGTCCTTCTTCATCGCGCTTCTGGCCGCGTTCGCGGTCTGGGTGCTGATCTGGCGGACGCGCCTCGGCTACGAGATCCGCGCCTTCGGCCATTCCGAAACGGCCGCGGTCTATGCCGGCATCAACCCGACGCGGATCATCATGGTCACAATGCTGATCTCGGGCGGGCTGTCGGGCCTGATGGCGACCAACGCCGTCATGGGCGAGGCCGAGCAGCTCCGGCTCGACTACGTGCAGGGCGCGGGTTTCGTCGGCATCGCGGTGGCGCTGATGGGCCGGTCGCACCCGATCGGCGTTATCCTCGCCGCGCTCCTGTTCGGGATGCTCTACCAGGGCGGCGCGGAGCTTTCGTTCGAGATGCCGGCCGTCAGCCGCGAGATGGTCGTCGTCATCCAGGCGCTGGTGATCCTCTTCACCGGCGCGCTCGACAACATGGTGCGGATGCCGATGGAGCGGATCTACCTCGCCTTCAGGCGTAGCCGGACCGCATCGCACCAGCCGGCGGAGTAGGACCATGGATTTCGCCACCCTCCTCCAGCTTCTCGACAGCACCGTCCGGCTCGCCACACCGCTACTTCTGGCGTGCCTCGCCGGCCTGTTTTCCGAACGCGCCGGCATCTTCGACATCGGGCTAGAGGGCAAGATCCTCGCCTCGGCCTTCTTCTCGGCGGCCGTCGCCTACGTGTCGGGATCGGTCTGGATCGGCCTGCTTGCCGGGATCGGGTCGTCGGTGGCGCTGTCTGGAATCCACGGACTTGCCTCGATCACCTTCCGCGGCAACCAGCTCATCTCCGGCGTCGCGATCAACTTCCTCGCGTCCGGGCTGACCGTGGTCATATCCCAGACCTGGTTCGGTCAGGGCGGGCGGACGCCGGCTCTGCAGGGCGCGGCGCGGTTCGAGAACATCCACCTGCCCTTTGCCGACGCGCTAATGCCGGTCCCGGTCGTCGGCCCGCTTTACGAGCAGATCATCTCGGGCCATTCGATCCTCGTTTACGTCGCGCTCCTGACCGTGCCGTTCAGCTGGTGGCTGCTGTTCCGGACCCGCTTCGGCCTGAGACTGCGCGCAGTTGGCGAAAACCCGGCCGCCGTCGACACCGCCGGCATCTCGGTCGTCGGCATGCGCTTCGCCGCCGTTGGCATCTGCGGCATCCTCTGCGGCATCGCCGGCGCCTACCTCTCGACCGGCCTGTCCGCGCAATTCGTCAAGGAGATGAGCGCCGGCCGCGGCTTCATCGCGCTGGCCGCCCTGATCTTCGCGAAATGGCGGCCCTGGCATGCGCTCTATGCGTGCCTCCTGTTCGGCTTCCTCGACGCGGTCGGAAACCGGTTCCAGAACGTCGAGTTGCTCGGCATCACGATCCCGGTCCAGTTCATGCAGGCCCTGCCCTACATCCTGGTCGTGGTGATCCTGGCCGGCCTCGTCGGACGCGCCATTCCGCCGCGTGCGGGCGGGGAGCCATACGTCAAGGAGCGATGACCGGCCGGCCTGCGATCTTTGCGAAACACCCGCGCCCGCCGCGCGCGTCCGGCGACTGGCCATGACCGGCGGCAGGCGCTAGAGGGATAAGCGACAGCCCGGACCAGCCGCGACATGCAGATTTACCTCCCGATCGCAGAAGTGAGCGTCAACGCGCTCGTCCTGCTCGGCATTGGTGGTCTGATCGGCATCCTGTCCGGAATTTTCGGGGTCGGCGGCGGCTTCCTGATGACGCCGCTGCTGTTCTTCATCGGCATCCCGCCCGTCGTCGCGGTGGCGACCGGGGCGAACCAGATCGTCGCCTCGTCGATCTCGGGCGTGCTCGCCCATCTCAGGCGACGAACCGTCGACATCCGGATGGGTATCGTGCTGACGATAGGCGGGGTCATCGGTGCCGGCGCCGGTGTGCAGCTCTTCGCCTTCCTGACGCGGCTCGGCCAGGTCGATCTGCTCGTCCGGGTCTGCTACGTCGTCTTCCTTGGCATCATCGGCGGGCTCATGCTGATCGAGTCGGTGCGCGCCATCCGGCGGGCGCGCAAGACCGGCCCGGTTGCGCCGCCCGAACGGCGCCGGCGCGGATGGGTCGATGCCCTGCCGTTCAAGATGCGCTTCCGGACCTCGGGTCTCTATATCTCCGTTCTGCCACCGCTGGCCGTGGGCACGCTGGTCGGGGTGCTCGCCGCGGTCATGGGCGTCGGCGGCGGCTTCATCATGGTCCCGGCGATGATCTACCTGCTGCACATGCCGACCAAGGTCGTCGTCGGCACGTCGCTTTTCCAGATCATCTTCGTCACCGGTTTCGCGACCCTGATGCACGCGATCACCACGCAGTCGGTCGATCTCGTGCTTGCGCTTCTCCTGCTGGTCGGCGGGGTGATCGGCGCTCAGGTCGGCACGCGGATCGGAGTGAAGCTCCGGGCCGAGCAACTGCGCATCCTGCTCGCGCTTATGGTTCTCGCGGTCAGTCTGCGGCTCGCAGGCGATCTGTTCCTGCAGCCGGCGGAGCTCTTCAGCATCGATGCGACGGGGGCGCCATGAAACCCCTTGTCATCGCCCTCTGCCTCGTCCTCGGCCTTGCGCAACCCGGCGCCACCGAAGAGATCGTCGCCGGTCTCAGCCAGGACGAAATCTCGATCACGGCGAATTTTGACGGGTCCGAGATCCTCGTCTTCGGCGCCGTCTCGCGCGACGCGCCGATCCCCGACACCGGGGAACTGGGTGTTGTCATCACCGTCGAAGGGCCGTCGCGCCCGGTCGCCGTCCGCCGCAAGGAACGAATTGCAGGGATCTGGGTGAACGTGGAGACGGCCGAGATCGACTCCGCGCCAACCTTCTACGCCGTAGCCACCAACGCGCCCTTCGACGAGGTCATGTCGGCGGTCGAGGATCTGCGCCACGGCGTGTCCGTCCCCGAGGCGATCCGCGCCGTAGATGTGGGCGTGCAGAACCCGGTCGACTTCACCCGCGCGCTGGTCCGCATCCGCTCCGACCAGGGATACTACCAGTTGCGCGAACATGCCGTGACGGTGCGCGAGCAGACGCTATTCGACACCCGCTTCCGGCTGCCGGCGAACCTGACCGAAGGCGATTACCGCGCGCGTATCTTCCTGACCCGCGACCGCCAGGTCATCTCGATGTTCGAGACCGACATCGCGGTGCGCAAAGTGGGACTCGAACGGGTGATCTACACGCTCGCGCACGAGCGACCGCTCGCCTACGGCATACTTGCGCTGGTGATCGCGGTTCTCTCGGGATGGGCCGCCTCGGCCGCCTTCCAGCTCATGCGTCGCTAGCCCCGTCCGACGAAGGGCATCTGCGTCGCCATGATCGTGTGGAACAGAACGTTCGCCGAAAGCGGCAGCCCGGCCATGTAGAGGACAGAGCGCGCGGCGTCGGCCACGTCCATGGAGGCGGGCGGCGCCTTGCCTTCCGCCTCCATCCGCGCCTCCAGCGCCTCGACCAGCGGCGTGCGGGCGTTGCCGATGTCGATCTGGCCCACGGCGATATTGAGCGGGCGGCCATCAAGAGCCAGCGACTTGGTGAGCCCCGTGACGCCATGCTTCGTCGCCGTGTAGCTGACCGAACCCTCGCGCGGTGTCGTCGCACTGATGGAACCGTTGTTGATGATGCGCCCACCGCCCTGAACGCGCATCTGCGCGAAGGCGGCCCGGGCGGCGTTGAACATGCCGGTCAGGTTGACCGAGACGGAGCGCAGCCAGTCCTCCGGCGCAATCTCGTCGATGGCCCCCGGAGGCGTGAAGATACCGGCATTGTTGAACAGAACATCCAGTCGACCAAAGCGATCGACCAGCGCCGCGACAGCGGACTCGACTGCGGCAAGGTCGGTCACGTCGCCCGGCAGGGCCAGCGCGTTCTCGGTTCCCCTGGCGATCCCGTCGAGAATCTCCGCCCGCCGCGCGAACAGGCCGACTTGCCAGCCCTCGCTCAGCGCCAGTTCCGCCACGGCGCGTCCGATCCCGGACGAGGCGCCCATCACCAGCATCACCTTCATGTCTCCGCCTCCTCCTCCGCGTCCAGCGCCAGCGGCGCCGGTGAAACTTCGAGATCCGCGATCCCGAGCGGCGCTTTCGGCCGCGACAGCGCATATCGCGTGACCCAGATGAGCCGCTCCTCGGCCCGGGTGATCGCGACATAGGCGAGCCGCTTCCACAGCGCCTGCCCCGCCTCTTCGCGGCCCGACCGTGCTGCGGCGTAGAGGTCGGGGGCAAAGACCTGCACCTCGGGCCACTGGCTGCCCTGCGCCTTGTGGATCGTCACCGCCGCGCCGTGGAGGAATGTCGCGCCCATACGCGCGGCGAAGGGGATGAACGGCTCGTCTTCGTCGGGCTTCTCGATCTTGACGATCGACGCCGCACCGAGCCGGGGGCTCTCCGCGCCGACCACGTGCAGCCGCGAGAAGCCGGGTTTGGATCCGGGCCCGAGATAGATGACCTGCGCGCCCTTGATGAGACCCCGCGCCTCGAGGTCGATGCGCTTCCGACGATGCTTCACCGGCAGCTCGATCCCGTCACAGATTAGCGGTTCGCCCGGCAGCAGGTGATCCTCGGGCGCGTTGTGGGCGGTGCGGAACGCGTTGAGAAGCCGGATGCGGGTCGCGTTTCGCCAGACCAGAACGGGCGAGCGGGCCATCAGGTCGCTGTCAGCGCGCTGCGCCACCACGATCCGGTCGTCACTTCGCGCGGCGTCCTCGATCATCCGTTCGAACGCCTCGAACGTCAGCTTCGGGTCACCGAGCGCATGGGCGAGATCAAGGATCGGGTTGTCGGCCTCCTGCCGGTGGATGCGCGCCAGATCGAGCTTGGCAGAGGGCTTCAGCTTGTCGAACACCATCGTCCCGGACTCGCCCACCGGGGCCAGCTGCGCGGGATCGCCGAAGAGGATCAGGCCGGGAAATATCTCCTGCAGATCCTCGAACTGGCGGGTGTCGAGCATGGAGCTTTCGTCGACGAGACCGATATCGAGCGGCTCCTCCCGCCGTTTCCAGCCAGTGATGAAGTCCGAGCCGCGCAGCCCGGCGGCGGCAAGGGCGGCGGGCACCGATTTGTGCGCCTGGTAGACGGCAAAGGCGCGGTCGAGCGCGGCCTCGGTCAGCCCTTCGATCTCTGGCCGTTCGCCCTGCCCGGCCAGCCACTCGGCAACGCGCTCGTATTCCGGGTCGTAGACCGGGGTGTAGAGGATCCGATGAATCGTGGTTGCCGGGACTCCGCGGGTGCGCAGGACGCTCGCGGCCTTGTTCGTCGGCGCAAGCACGGCGGCCGTCCGCCGGTCGCGCCGCCTGCGTCCCTCCCAGTCGCCGGAGACGAGTTCGACGCCGGCACTTTCGAGCGCATGGACGAGATGGGCCAGAAGCAGCGTCTTGCCCGACCCCGCCTTGCCGGTCACCGCCATGACTCGCGACTTGCCCTCGGAGGCGGGTCGCAGCGTTTCGTTGTCGAGATCGATGCCCATTTCCGCCAGCATCTCGGCGATCCGGTCGTGGGCTTCGGCCTGGTCGTCGGAAAAGGCGATGGCGGGTGCGGGCATGGCGCCAGCCTTGCCCGCGGGGTTCCGAAAAGGCAAGGCGCGGGCTTGGCGCGGCGGCGGACGATCGGTAGCGTGGCGCCATGTCCCCCGCCCCGGCCCCGCGATGACAGATCTCACCTGCCCGAATTGCGGCTACGGCTTCGACGCGCTCGCCCGCTCGACGCGCATGTTCGACTGCCCGTCCTGTGGCACGACGCTATTCCGGGCGCGCGATGCGCTCGGCACGCTCGGCGATCACGGCGTGATGCACGACGTCCCGATGCTGGTGGATCGCGGAGACAGCGTCGAGGTCAGCGGCACCGACTACAGGATCATCGGCCATGTCCGCTTCGATTACGGTCGCGGCACCTGGGACGAGCTCTGGGCCGTCGACGGGGCCGGCGGCGGCGTCTGGATCAGCATCGACGAGGGCGACGTCGTCGCGCAATTCCCGGTGCCCCAGGGACAGTGGCCGACGGACGACCGCGCGCCTCAGCTCGGCCGGCAGATCCAGCACAACGGGCACACCTACACGGTGACCGAGCATGACCGGGCCACGGCCGTCGCCATCCGGGGGGAGCTGCCCGAAATCCTGAACATCGGCGAGGCGCATGAATTCGTGAATGCCACCGACGCCGAGGGCTATCTGCTGTCGGGAGAATTCTGGGAGGAGGAAACCGGAACCGGCCGCGCCTGGTATGAAGGCGCGTGGATCGATCCGTTCGAGCTGAAGGTGACCCGCGGATGACCCGTGCCGATGGCCTGACGTCGATCAATTGCACCCAGTGTGGTGCGGGCCTGTCGGTCCTCGGTGGCGGCCGCGTGACGGCGCATGTCTGCGGCTATTGCGGCGCGGTTCTCGAGCCGCAGGAGAATTACCGCATCCTGACCTCGATCGGGAAGCGCAACCACCCGGCAAGCCTCGTCCAGATCGGGGACAAACTGGAGATCGAGGGCGTGACATTCACCGTCATCGGCACGCTCGGTCTGGTGGAGCGCTACCACGGGCAGGTCTGGACGTGGACCGACCACCAGCTCTTCTCGCCGACGCACGGCTACGCGTGGTTGAGCGCCGAGGACGGCCATTACCTTTTCACCCGAAAGGTGCGCGATCTCCCGTCCCCGTCGTGGATTTCCACCTCCATGGTCGAAAGTTCCGAGAACCGTCCGGGCGCGTTCTTCCGCTGCGAGCGGTTTCGCTACTATGAAAGTGGCCGATACGAGATCGAGTTCATCGAGGGCGAATTCAACTGGGTGCCGAAGATCGACACGGCGACCGATTACGTCACCCTGATGTCCGACACCGCGATGCTGACCTATGCAAGCGACGGACGGGAGCGCGAGGTGGAGCGGAGCATCCTTCTCGACCGCGACGACATATGCCGCCAGATCGGGACCAACCCGAGCGTCGGGCGGCCGACGAAGGCTCATCCGCTGACGCCCTATGTCGCGTGGCCGAACGAGCTGTTCATGCGGAATGCCCTGGCCGGGTTCGCCGTCGCGGCGCTTGTTCTCGCGCTCGGCTTCTCGGGCCTCGGCAGCCGGGTGCTCTCCGCCCCCGGTGTGCCGGTCCAGAGCCTGCCGGAGAGTTTCGAGTTCGACGTCACCTCCCCCGACCAGCTCGTCGAGGTGACGCTCAACCCGGATGTCTCGAATGCCTGGGCGGCGTTCGAGGTCGAGGTCACCGGGCCGGACGGCGAACCGCTCGCCACCGGCTTCCGCGCCGCCGAGCGCTATTCCGGCCGTGACAGCGAGGGCAGCTGGACCGAGGGGTCGGGCCGCACGAGCTTCCGGTTCCGCCCGGCGGCGCAGGGCACGCATACGCTGTTCCTCGCGCTCGATGATGTCGAGCCGTGGAACAACCCCGCCACGCCGATCAGCCAGGTGAATATCCTTGTCCGCGAGCGCAGACCGGTGACGATCTGGCTCATCGGCGCAGCCGGGCTCTTCGCGCTGCTCGCCGGGCTTCTCGTGGCCCGCCGCGCGGCCCATGCCAAACGCCGGTGGGCCGACAGTGACTGGACGGATGACGACTGAATGAACCCCTTCCGCATCGTGTTTCTCGCCGGTTGCCTCGCGCTCCTACTCGGGGCCGGGTATCTGTCGTACTACGGGATCGGTCGGGAAAGCCGTGACCTCGCCGCACAGGCAGCCTCGATCCGGACCGGATCGCCGGGCAGCGTTGTGTTCGGGGGCGGACGGATCAAATGACGCAAGAGGGATGACGCCATGTTCGACGCGATACTGATTTCCGAAGTGATCTCGACCATCTTCTACACCGCGCTTGGCGGGATCATGCTGTGGGTCAGCTGGAAGGTGATCGACTGGCTGACCCCGTTCCCGGTCGTGAAGGAGATCGAGGAGGATCATAATATGGCGCTGGCCATCCTGATCGCCGCGATCTTCATCGCCATGGCGATCATCATCGCCGCCGTCATCCTGTCTTGACCGAAAGCCCCGACGCGCGGGTCGGCTGGCTTCTCGCCGCCACCTTCGCGGTCGCCGTCGCGGGGCTCGTCTACGAGCTGATCGCGGCGACGGCGTCGAGTTACATCCTCGGCGACTCCATCCGCCAGTTCTCCTTCGTGATCGGGGTGTTCCTGTCGGCGATGGGCGCCGGCGCCTGGGTCTCGCGCTTCGTCGCGGACCCGGTGCGGGGGTTCGTGCTGGCGCAGATCGCACTCGGGGTGATCGGCGGGGCGGCGGCGCCGCTCGTCTTCTTCTCTTACGCCTGGACGGACGCGATCGGCCTGCCGCTCTACGCTAGCCTCGTCGCCATCGGCGTGCTGTCGGGGATGGAGCTGCCGCTGATCGCGCGCGTCCTGAAGGAGATCGGCGCGTCCGAATTCCGGTTCGAGAACGTGCTGACCGCCGACTATATCGGCGCGCTCGCCGCCTCGCTCGCCTTCCCGCTCCTCATCATCCCGCACCTGTCGCTGATCGCCGCCTCGCTCGCTTTCGGCGCGCTGAACCTCCTCGTCGCAGGGCTCGCGCTCTGGCTTTTCCGCGACCGGCTGCCGCGCGGGCTGTGGCTGCCCTGGGGCGCGCTGCTCGCGATCGCCGTCCTGGGCGTCGGCCTCAGCGAGCGGATCGTCAGCGCGGTCGATGCCGCCCTCTTTGCCGACGAGGTCATCCTGCGTGAGGAGACGCCGTACCAGTCCATCGCCATCACGCGCTTCCGCGACCGCACGCGGCTCTACCTCGACATGTCGATCCAGTTCGACAGCCTCGATGAGTACCGCTACCACGAGGCGCTCGTACATCCGGCGATGGGCCTTCTGGCGCGCCGCTCAGAAGTGCTGATCCTTGGCGGTGGCGACGGCATGGCGGCGCGCGAAGTGCTGCGCCACGACGAGGTGGACCAGGTGACGCTTGTCGATCTCGATCCCCGGGTGACGGAAATTTTCGCCGATCATGCCGATCTCGCGGCGCTGAACGGCGGCTCGTTGCGCGATCCGCGGGTCACCATCGTCAACCAGGATGCCTGGGCCTTCATCGCGGAGGATCAGGACGCGTACGACCTGATCATCGCCGACCTGCCGGACCCGCATTCGGTCGCGATCTCCAAGCTCTACTCGGTCGAGTTCTATGCCATGATGGCCGAACGGCTGGCGGCCGGCGGGCTTTTCATCACGCAGGCCGGATCACCGACCTTCGCCCGCGCGGCGTTCTGGACGGTCGAACAGACGCTGGCTGAAACGCGCAATCCGGCCATTCCGGGCGGCAGCCTGTCGACCATCCCCTACCATGTCTACGTGCCGAGCTTCGGCGACTGGGGCTTCGTCATTGCGGGCGCGGAAGAACTCACCGGCCGGGAGCCTGACCTGCCCGACGGCCTGCGGTTCCTGACGCCGGACATCTGGGAGTCCGCGCAGGTCTTCGGCGCAGACGAAGGGCCGGTGCCGGTCGAGCCGAACTCGATCCAGGGGCATCCGCTGGTGCCGCTTTACCACGCCGGTTGGGATTACTGGTTCCGGTGAGCGGGGACCGCAGGGCCCCCGCCCGTTATCACCGGTTGAGCGCGGCGCGCATCGCAGTGATCCCGGCCTCGCCAATACCATGGCCGGGGCCCGGCATGACCGACAGCGACGTGTCCGCGCCGAGCGCGTCGAACACCTCGACGCTGCGGCGCACGCGGGCGAGTGGGATGTGCGGATCGCGCTCATGGACTTCGAAGACGACCGGGACGCCCGACAGATCGGTCGAATAGTCGAACGTCTTGTCGGCATAACCATAAAGCTCGTTCAGCGCCTCTCCGCCCGCATCGCCTGTCCCGACGAGCGCACCGGACAGCCCGAAGACTGCGCTCACCCCGCCCTTGCGGGCCGCGTATTCCAGCGCGAGGCAAGCGCCCTGGCTGAACCCGCCGAGCGCGATTTTCTCGCGCGGCAGCCCGTCCTCGGTCAGCGCCGCGATCGCGGCGTCGATCGCCGCGATACCGGCCTGAACGTGATCCTCCATCTGCGCTGTCGGCGCGAGGAAGGATGTGGGCCACCAGCTGTTGCCGGGCGCTTCCGGCGCTGCAAGTGCAAGCTCGGGCAGGCCAAGCGCCTGCCCAAGCCCGAGGATGTCGGCCGCCGATGCACCCCGGCCATGGACGAGCACGAGCCCGCCCCTGGCCTTCGACGCCGGCGCCCCTGCGAGAGCGAGCCGGGCCATCACGCCACCTTCAGCGGCGGCAGCACCGCCTCGATCCGATCGCGCAGCGGCTCGTATTGCGGCGGCAGTTTGAGCGACTGGCCAAGCGTCTCGGCCGGTTCGTCCACCGCGAAACCCGGCGGGTCGGTCGCGATCTCGAACAGGACGCCGCCCGGTTCACGGAAGTAGATCGCGTTGAAATACTGCCGGTCGATCACGGGCGTCACGCCGAACCCCGCGCTCGCCAGCTTCTCGCGCCACTCAAGCTGGACCTCGTTGCTCTCGGCCCGGAAGGCGACGTGGTGAATCGACCCCGCACCCTGCCGGCCGATCGACGGCGCGTCAGAGCGCATCAGGTCGACGACCGCCCCGCGCGCATCGCCCGGCGCCTTCAGACGGAGCCGTTCCGTTCCGTCCAGGGCTTCATGTCCGACCTCGGCATAGCCGAAGATGTCCGTGAGAAGCTTCGCGGTGGGCGCGATGTCACGCTCCCAGAGCGTCACGGAATGAAACCCGTCGGTCGGATCAACCGCATCGCGGCCCGTCTCGACGAGTTCCACCGGTGCGCCGTCCGGATCGTGCAGCGTGATGACACGGCTGCCGAACCGCTCGACAGGACCGTCGAAATCGATGGCGTCACCGGCAAGCCGCTCCATCCACGTGTCGAACTGGCCCGCTGGAACCGAGTATGCGTAGGCCGAGGCCATGCCGGGTCCGGCCCGGCCGGGACCCGCGTCCGCGAAGGGGAAGAAGGTCAGGATCGTGCCGGGCGAGCCAGCGCTGTCGCCGTAATACAGGTGATACGTGCCCGGATCGTCGAAATTGACGGTCTTCTTCACCAGCCGCTGTCCGAGGACGCGGGTGAAGAAGTCGACATTGGCCTGCGGCGGACCGGAGATCGCGGTCACGTGGTGCAGACCGGGAATCGTTCTGGTCATTGGGTGTCCTCCATCCATGCTCCGACCGGCGAAACCGGTCGTTTCCGGTGCCGTATGTGTATCGCACCGACGCGCACATAAACCCCCATCTCTATCCCCCATCTGTGCTACAGAGCACATAACCCACCAAGACCCGCCCATGCAGCACAGCAACGGTGGATCGCGGCTCGTACGGCCACGCCTAGGCGGGCCGCGAACCCGGCGGTATGTAGAGCGCGCGAACCGGCGGAACACAGATGACCCAAACGATCCTGCTCCTCAATGGGCCGAACCTTAACCTTCTCGGCCAGCGCCAGCCCGAAATCTACGGGTCGGCCACGCTGGCCGACGTGGAGGAGATGTGCCGGGCGCTTCTGCCCGAGGGTATGGCGCTCGACGCGCGGCAGTCGAACCACGAGGGCGCGCTGGTCGACTGGATCCAGGAAGCACGTTCCGGCATGGCCGGGATCATCATCAATCCGGGCGCCTATTCCCACACCTCCGTCGCGATCCTCGATGCGCTCAATGCGTATGACGGGCCGGTGATCGAGGTGCATATCTCGAACATCCACAAGCGAGAGCCGTTCCGGCACCACTCCTATGTCAGCCGCCGGGCCGACGCGGTCATCGCCGGGCTCGGGACCGAAGGCTACGCCGCGGCCACCCGCCGTCTGGTCGGGATGCTGTCCGGTTCGTGAACCGCCTGCGGGCGCGTTCACCATTTCTTAAATCTTTCGTTAACGATTTCTGTGTAGCCTTTGCAGGTGCGGCATTGTCCGGGCGTGCTTCGGCTCCTCCCGGTCCCGCGCGAACAGACATTGTCGGAACCGGGCGGCATCCGGACCAGCGGCCCGGCCCTCCCGACCGAACGCCGCCGCGCCGCCTCGGCGCCACCGCTATGGACATCGATACCGTCATGACGACAGGCCTCGCAGACCCGGTTGCACAGCGCGGCGGCTTCATCGCCTCGGATATCGAGCAGACGATGCATGCGGCCGGTCACACGGCCATGATGGCCAGCGGCGCGGCCTCGTACTGCCTGATCATGCACCCCCCCTTCCTCGAAGCGCTGTCGTCCTGCCTGCCGGAAATTCCGGGACCGGCAGGCGACCGGGCCCTGGCCGCCGAAGCGATGGCCGCACTTCGTGCCGAACCCGATCCCGAAGGCCGGATCACCATCGACCCGCCGAAAGACGGCATCCTGCGGCGTCAGCTCTTCGATGTCGGTGGTCGGCTTATTGGCGCGATCGCGCTCGACCTCGGACCAGCCGCGCGAGCACCTGAGAAGCGGCTCGACTGGGCGATCCGTTCGGTGGAACTCCTGCTCGAGGCGGTCTACGGCAAGCTCGCGCTGGAACTCGACCTCGTCGCCTCGAACCGGCGGCTCAACCAGGTCCAGCGCATCGCAGAGACGGATGGCCTGACCGGCCTGACCAATGCCGCCACCTTCACCGAGCAGGCGACCGAGATCCTGCGCTCGAGCCGGGAGCCGATGGCGCTGATCGTCGTCGATATCGACCACTTCAAGCGGATCAACGATCTCTACGGCCACCAGTTCGGCGACCGCTTCCTGCAGGTCGTCGCCCGGACTCTGCGCAGCGTCGTGCCGGAGGGCGCGTTGCTCGGCCGGATCGGCGGTGATGAATTCGCGGTTCTGACGCACACGCGGCGCGGCGGCCAGCCCTTCGTCGAGTCGCTGATGGGCCGGTGTCTGACGGCGATGCAGCGAACATCCGCGATGATGGGAAAGACACAGCTCGGCCGGATCTCTCTCGGGGCAAGCCTCTACCCGACCCATGCCGCGGACTTCCGCGAGCTGTTCGAACAAGCCGATGCCAGCCTGTACGCCTCGAAGACATCCGGCCGCGGGACGACGACCTTCTACAGCGAAGACCAGATCGTCGGCATGCATTCGGGGCAGCTGGTGCAGCGGATGGAAACGGCGATGGCGAAAAACCGCATCCGCCCGTACTTCCAGCCAATCGCCGATCTCAGCACGGGACTCTGCCACGGGTTCGAGGCGCTGGCGCGGTGGAATGACCCCGAACGCGGCCTTCTGCCGCCCGAGGCGTTCTCGGCGGCGCTGGTCGATCACCGTCTGGCCGAAATGCTGACGCGCCACCTTATCCCGCAGGCGCTGGCGAAGTTTTCGGACGCCGCCCGGTCCTTCCGGGAGCGCGGCGGCGCGAAGCTGCGGCTGTCGATCAACCTGACCGAATTCGACTTCCGCAACGCGGAGTTCGTCTTCGACCTGCAGCAGGCCGTGGCCGACACCGAGATCGACTGGAGCGACCTCGTCATCGAGGTATCCGAGAACACCATGCTCGACGCTCAGGATGGTCAGGTCTTCCGCACGCTGAACGAGCTCCGGATTCGCGGCGCGCATGTCGCGCTCGACGATTTCGGCACCGGCTACGGCGGGCTGAGGCATCTCAGCGGCTGGCCCGTGGACGTGCTGAAGATCGACCGGCACTTCGTGAAAAGCCTCGCCGACGGACCGACCGAGCGGGCGATCACCTCGGCGATCATCGACATCGCGCGGCGGTCCAATTTCACCACCGTGGCCGAAGGGATCGAGACGCTCGAGCAGCTCGCGACACTGCGCGATCTGGGCTGCCAGTTCGGCCAGGGCTACCTGTTCTCCGATGCCGTCGCGCCGGAGGAGGTCGAAGCCTGCGCGCTTCGCTACGAGGTGGGGTCGCCGGAGCCACCGGTATGCGTCGATTGAGTGAGGACCTCGCGCATCGCTTCCGGCAGGGCGGACAGGCCAAGCGGCTTGCGCAGGAACGGGCCCGGCACGAGGTCGCGCTGCGTTCCGGGCGCGCCGGCGAAGCCGGAAATGTAGATCACGCCAAGCCCCGGGCGCAGCCCGACCACGCGGCGCGCCAGCGCGAAGCCGTCGCCATCGCCCGGCAGGAGCACGTCGGTCAGCAGGATGTCGACCGCCTCGCCCCCTTCGACGAGCGCGATGGCTTCCGCACCGTCCCGCGCGCGGACTGGGTTGCAGCCGAGGGTCTCGAGCGCCTCGGTCAGCCGGTCGAGATAGAGCGGGTCATCCTCGACGACGAGAACGCGCAGTCCCTCGAAGGCATCGGTCTCGATGCCGGTCTGGTCCGGGACATCGGTGGCGGAGCCCTTCGCGGACGCGGCGGCGACCGGCAATTCGAGCGTGGCCTGCATGCCGCGGCCGGGTCTCTGGTCGAGCGTGACAGCGCCACCGAGCCGGCCGGCGAACCGGTCGACCGAACCAAGCCCGAGGCTCGAGGCGGCCCAGGCCTGGTCGTCGGCCCGATCGGGCAATGCGGAGGCCTGCGCGCTCTCGTCAGCGACACTAATCCGCAGCCAGCCAGCCTCATGCGTGGCCGCGACGCGAATGCGCCCGTCAGCCGTCTTGGCGCTGTCGAAATGCGGACCGATGCGCAGCACGAGAGTCAGCACCGCGGTCTCCAGCCCGGCGGGATGACAGTCGACCGGGACCGGCCCCTCCGGAAGCCGCCGTTCGATCTCGATCCGTGCCGGCAGGGCGACGCGCGCAAGCTCGAGCGCCTCGGCGATGATCACCACAGCGTCTGTCCGGGCCGCCGGCCCCTCGGCCTCGTCGCTCATCGCCAGAAGCTGGCCGGTCAGATCGGCGCCGCGGTCGCAGGCGATCTGGATCGCCTCGAGCTGGCGCCTCAGCCGGGCCGGTGGGTCGCCCAGAAGCCCGGTATCGGCGGCCAGCCGGATCGCACCGATGATATTGGACGCTTCGTGGGCGACGCCGCTCGACAGCCGGCTGATCGCCTCGAACCGCTCGATCCGGTCGAGCGCCTCGCGCAGGCGCCAGCCCTCGGTCTCGTCGTCGATGGTCAGGATGCGCTCGGCCCCGCCCTCCGGATCGCTCCACCCGACTGCCCGGAAGCGCAGCATCCGGCGCTGGCCGGCGCGGTCGACATGGCTGGCGAAGATCGTGCCGCCAACAGGATCGGCGATCAGGCGCGCCACGGGATGCGCCGCGCCGCTCAGCCCGGCCCCGCTGCGGATATCCTCGACCGGATGCGCGTCGATCGGACGGTCCGCGGACATGTCACGCGCCGCACGGTTCGCCGGCGTCACAGCACCATCGCGCGCGACGATGAAGACGGCGACTCCGGTCGCGTCGAGAAGGCTCTGAAGCCGGTCCTGTCCGGTCTGCGTCCCGCTCACGCGGGGCATGTCGCCTCTGGTCGGTCAGACACGTGTCAGCCTCCGGATCTCGAGGTCGAGCTCGGCCAGCGACGTCGTCTTGGGCAGCTTGGCGCTCGCGGCCCTGAGGCCGCTCTTGAAGATCGGGGAGCTGACCACTTCAGACCGGCCGGTGATGATGACGACCGGGAGGTCCGGCCACGACTCCCGGATGTCGTGCAGCACCGAGATGCCGCCGCCATCGCCCATCACGACATCGAGGAAGACGATGTCGAAATGATCCTCCTCCAGAGCAGCGAGCGCTCGCCGGCCGTTCGGGACTCCCGTGGCAATGTGCCCAAGTGCTTCGACTCCGTCGCAGAACGCGTCGAGATAATTCGCGTCGTCGTCTGCAATGAGCACCTTCGCCATTGTCCCGGCCCGATCATGTTGAATTGCCGTAGGGGCGTGTTAACAATCCCCGGGCGCACTGAAAACCGGATACTGAGCAGATGAGCCCGGACGACGAAACCCTGTCGCGCACCGACTTCACAGCCATCGTCGCGATCGGCGCATCGGCCGGCGGACTCGAGCCGCTGGAGCGCTTTTTCGCTGCCGCGCCGGCCGATGCAGGCTGGTGCTTCGTCGTCGTTCAGCACCTGTCGCCCGACCACAAGTCGATGATGGACCAGCTGCTGGCGCGGAAGTCTCGGCTGTCGATCCGGCATATCGATGACGGCACCGAACTGGCTCCGGACACGATCTTTCTGAACCGGCCGAACCGCTCGGTCGAGATCGTCGACGGCCGCTTCCGGACGCGCGAATTCGAGGCGAGCGACCAGCTGCCCCGGAACCCCATCGACATCCTGTTTCAGTCGCTCGCCCGGGGGGAGGTCGGCAAATCCGTCGCCGTGATCCTGTCCGGATCCGGCTCGGACGGCGCGCGCGGCGCGGCGCACCTGCACGAAGCGGGGGGCACCGTGCTTGTTCAGGCGCCGGCCGAGGCAGGGTTCCCGTCGATGCCGCAGGCAGCGCTGGCCACGGGCGTCGTCGAACACTCCGCGAAGGCGGCCGAATTGCCCGAGACGATCCGCGCGGTCCTGAGCGATGCGGCCCCGCCTGCGCTGGAAGGTGAACGGGCCGAGAGCATCCTGCGCGACATCTTCCGCCTGCTCGAAGCCCGGTTCCACACCGACTTCAGCGCCTACAAGAAGCCCTCGATTTACCGCCGCATCAGCCGGCGCCAGGGGCTTCACGGGGTCTCGAGCCTGGCGGACTATGCAGAGCTGCTGAGACAGTCGCCCGCAGCCCAGGAGGAGCTTTACCAGGACCTGCTGATCGGCGTCACGGCCTTCTACCGCGAGGAGCAGGCCATGGCGGCCCTGCGCGAGAAGGTGATCGATCCGCTCGCCGCCGAGCAGACCGAGGAGCCGACGCCGATCCGCGTCTGGGTTCCCGCCTGCGCGAGTGGCGAGGAGGCGTACACGATCGCGATCGAGCTGAGCGAAGCGCTGGAGGCAGCGGGGTCGAACCGTCGGTTCCGTGTCATCGCCACCGACGTGCATCGCAAATCGCTCGACGTCGCCTCTGCCGGTTTCTACGCCGAGGAAGCGATCGCTGGGGTTCCGGCCCATTTGCGGCAGAAATACTTCCGCAGGCACCGCGACGGATACCTCGTGGAACCGGCGCTTCGGCAGAAGATCATCTTTTCAGCGCATGACGTTCTGTCAGACCCGCCGTTCATGCATCTCGACCTCGTGTCGTGCCGCAACCTCTTCATCTACCTCAACAGCCATGCCCAGAACCGCGTGCTGTCGATGTTCCTGTTCGGCCTGAAGATCGGCGGGCACCTCCTGCTCGGCTCGTCGGAATCTGTCGGCCGCTACGACGAGGAATTCCAGGCCGTCGATCATGGTGCGCGGCTGTTCCGCAAGGCCGGTCCCGGGCAGAACCTCGTCGAGGCGTTGTTCGCGAACCAGCCCGGAAAGGGGTTCTTCGCCGCCAACGTGCTTCAGGAAGAGCAGCGTCCGGTCCGACGGCGCGGGAATGTCGGTCAGGCCGAGATTGTCGAACTGCGCAGCCGCGACACGCTGATCCGAAGCTACAATGCGCTGCTCAAGCGCTACGCCCCGCCGTCGATCCTTGTGACGACCGAAGGCGTGGTGCTGAGCTGGTTCGGCGACGCCGCCGCCTTCGTCGACACGATGAACCACCTCGCCGAGTGGATGGTCGAGGACATCGTCCATCCCGATCTTCATTTCACCATCAATGTCGGGATGGAGAAGGTACGGCAGGGGCTGCTGGAGCCGTATTCGAGATCGATCTCGATCGACACGGGCGACGGCGAGAAGCGGCCCTTCATCGCTCGGGTGGAACCGCTCGACCAGATCGGCCAGACCCGGATCCTGCTGGTATCCGTGCTGCCCGAGGATCCTGCAGGCGCCCTGTCCGGGCCCGGGCAGGAAACCGGGGTCGAGCGCTTCACGCCGACCGATGCCGGCGACGGCGCGCAGACCGAAGACGTCGTCCTGATGACCCGGCGGGTGCGCGAACTGGAGCGCGACCTGCGCCTGACCGAGGAGACACTCCAGCACGTGACCGAACGGCTCGAGGCTTCGGGAGAGGAGCTTCAGGCGGCGAACGAGGAACTGCAGGCTTCGAACGAGGAGCTTCAGGCTTCGAACGAGGAATTGCAGGGGTCGAACGAGGAACTGCATGCGGTCAATGAGGAGCTGATCTCCCTGACCGAGGAGCACGAGCGCAAGATCGACATGCTGTCCGAACTGGCGCAGTCGACCGACGCGGTGTTCCGGGTGCTGCGTGTCGG
Organism: Rhodobacterales bacterium HKCCE3408; assembly: GCA_015689705.1. Lineage (GTDB taxonomy): Bacteria > Pseudomonadota > Alphaproteobacteria > Rhodobacterales > Rhodobacteraceae > HKCCE3408. Next base: position 274,978 of record WVSN01000001.1, on the reverse strand, counting down.
CATGATCGCGATGGACGGCCGCGGCACGATCCGGCGCTTCACAGATCTCGTAGGCGAGCGCTTTCTTCTGCAGGCGCACGATGTCGGCCGGCCCTATTCGGTCGTCGGCCCCCGCATCGAAGGTCTCGACCTGTCCGCTGTCGCTGCGCGGGTCATCGGTTCGGGCCAGAGCGAGACGCACGAGGCCGACTGGAACGGCACGTCGCTGGAGATCGAGGTGCATCGGACGCCGCCGCCGGAGAACGCCGCCGGGGGCAAGCCGATCCCCGGCGCCATCATCCTGTTCCGCGGCCTGATCTAGCCCATTCCGAGGCCGGCGAGGATCGCGTCGTAGGCGATATCCGCATCGGCCTCGGTCATCGCGAAACTCCCGGCGGTGAAGCGGATCACCATGCGACCCTGCGCGCGGGTCTGGGTCAGGTAGATGCGACCGTCGTCGTTGATCGCGCCGACATGGGCGATGGTCTCCTCATCGCTCGCGCCGTCGCGCCGGAAGCTGAAGAGCGCGAGGACCGGTTCGGTCGTGATCTCGATCCCCGGCGTGGCGCGCAGGCGCTCACACAGGGCGCGCGTCCAGTCGACGTGGTTGCGTATGATCCCGCGCAATCCGTCCAGCCCGTGATGGCGCAGGAGGAACCAGAGCTTCAGGGCCCGGAACCGGCGGCCGAGCGGGATCGACCATTCGGAATAGTTCACGATGCCTTCGCGGCCATGCGTCTTCAGGTATTCCGGCTGAATGGCGAGCGTGCGCACCAGCGCCTCGGGGTCCCGCACGAGATGCGCCGAGCAATCGAACGAGGCGCCGAGCCATTTGTGCGGGTTGAAGACGATCGAGTCCGCCTCTTCGACACCGGCCCAGAGCGTCCGGAATTCCGGGCAGATCATCGCCGCCCCGGCCCAGGCCGCGTCGACATGGACGTAGAGATCGTGGGCGCGGGCGACGGGGATGAGCGCGGCGATGTCGTCGCACGCGCCGGTCCCGGTCCCGCCGGTGCAGGCGACGAGACCCGCCGGAACGTGGCCCGCGGCCAGATCGGCCCGGATCGCCGCTTCGAGCGCCTTGGCCGGCAGCGCGCCGGTGGCCAGATCGGCCGGCACCTTCACGAGGTTCTCCTGCCCGATCCCGGAAATCCAGATCGCGCGGTCGATCGAGGAATGCACCTGGTCGGAGCAATAGACCCGGAGCCGTGGCCCGCCGGCGAGGCCGGCCGTGTTCCCCCGCCGCTCGGTCGCGAGTTCGCGCATGACCAGTACCGCCGCCAGCGTCGCCGATGATGCGCTGTCCTGGATCACGCCCGAAAAACCGGACGGCAGGCCGACCGCGTCGCGCAGCCATTCCATCATCCGCGTTTCGAGCTCCGTCGCCGCAGGCGAGGTCTGCCAGAGCATGCACTGGGCGGCCATCGCGGTGACGAGGTATTCGGCCACGACCGAAGCGGGCGCAGCGTTGGAGGGGAAATAGGCGAAGAACCGGGGATGCTGCCAGTGCGTCATGCCGGGCAGGATCAGCCGCTCGAAATCGGCGAAGATCTCGTCCATCGGCGCGCCGGCCTCGGGCGGAGACGACGGAACGGCGCGGTAGATCTCTCCGGGCTCGGTCCGGGCGCGGACCGGGCGGTCGGAAAGGCCGGCACGGTATTCGGCCCCCCACCGCGCGGCGCGGACCGACCATTCCTCGAACGCCTCGTTGTCCATCGTGGAGCTCATGAGATCCGGCCTTCGGCGCTATCCGGCATGTCGGAATCCTCTCGATATGACGTCACTCGCGACCGGTTCTGGCACAGCCGTCTGACCCGGGAAAGATACCGCGACGTCTGGGCCTACATCCCGGCATGTTCCGGCGACGCGACCGTGGTAAGCGCGGCCGTCGCGAGGAGGATCAGCCCTGCGACGGCCATTTCCCACCGGATCGACCGGGCGAGCGCCCTTCCGTCCGCGGTGCGCCGCATCAGTGGTGTCAGGCGGAGCTTGTTGAGCGCGGCAAGCCCCAGAAGACCGGCGACGAGCGCGATCTTCGCCGTGAGAAACCGGCCCCAGGGCGTTTCGAGCGCGGCGAGCGGATCGCCGGTCAGCAGAAAGAGGATCGCCACCCCGGCCGCGATCAGAGCCGCCACGGCCCAGAGCGCCATTTTCGCGAAGCGTTCGGCCGCCGGGGCTGCGGCGACCGGGTCGCGCAAGGCCATGCTCTGCAATGGCAGGAACGCCCCGATCCAGAAGCCGGCCGCCAGCACGTGCACGCTGTAGAGCACGGCAAGACCGGTCCGCGGTTCACCGACGGCGTGGCCCCGCATGGCGAAGGTCCCGGCGACGAGAAGCACTCCGAGACAGGCGACGGCGCGCGCCCAAGGGCGGTCGAAAGCGGCCGCGCAGATCGCGACCAGCGCGGGAACACGCCAGACGGCGGCGGTGCCGAGAGGGCTGTCGGCGACGATCCCGAGCATCGCGGGATCGGTGGCGCCGTCTGCTCCGCCCCAGAGGAACGCCGCCCGGACGGGCAGCCGCGCCGCAGTGAAGAGAATGCCGATCAGCGCGGTCGCGACAGCCGCGCGCCGGAGGGTCCGTTGCGCGGGCTCGTCAAACTCCGGGATCGCGACAAGAACGAGCACCGAGCCCGCCGCGACCAGCACCGAGACATAGGTCAGCGCCTTGACCAGCGCCGAGACCATCTGGATGCCGTCGAGCGAGGCGAGCGCCGCCAGCATGAAACCTCAGTATCCGATCTCGAACGGGACGGTGCCGCGGACCGGGTGGCCATCGGCCGACAAGCCGCGCCAATCCAGAAGCCAGTCACCTGTCACCAACTCCGGCGCGTCCACTTCCCAGTGGTCGCTTTCATCCATCGGTCCGGAGAGATCCAGTTCCGTTCCGTCCGGGCCGGTCAGAAGGGCCCGGGTCACGCGGACCGGTTCATCGAATTGCAGCGCGATGGTCGCCAGCGCCTCGGTCACGACGGACCCGGCCTCCGGTTCGGAGCCGATCTGGTCGGAATGCGCCAGGGCCGTGGATGCAGAAAGAAGAAGCGCGGCAGCCGCGCCGAGAAACACTCTCGATGTCATGGTTACTGTCCCGTTTTCAGAAGATGCCGGCCTCACGCTGGAGCGACCGGATGTAGGTAACGATGGCGGCGACGTCGTCTTCGCTCACGCCCTCGACCGGAGGCATGTTGCCGAACTGCCAGTGATGCGCGCGCACGCCGTTCTGCGCGGCCATGAGGAACGACATGTCGCCGTGATGCGATGGTTCGTAGATGATGTGCACGAGCGGCGGCCCCTGGTTCGTTCCGGTGCCTGCGGAGCCGTGGCAGACGGCGCAGTTGGCGTCGAACAGCGCTTCGCCCGCGGCGACCATGGTCGGTGCGGCGGCGCTGCCGGATTGCGCACCGGATTCGCCCGCCCCGTACCAGATGCCGGCGGCAGCGATCAGCACCACCGCGATGGTCGCGAGGATCAGCGGCCTCATGCGGGCGCTTCCGAGAGATTGTCGAGGATCGGGCAATCCGGCCTGTCGTCGCCGTGGCACTTCTTGACCAGCGTCGACAGCGTCGCCTTCATCGCGTTCAGTTCCGCGATCTTGACCTCGATCCGGTCGAGCGTGGACCGGGCCACGTCCTTCACGTCGGCGCTGGCACGCGTGCGGTCCTCATAGAGCGACAGGAGCATCCTGCATTCCTCGATCGAGAAGCCGAGGGACCGGGCGCGGGATACGAATGTCAGTTTGTGCACGTCCGACTCGCGGAAATCGCGGTAGCCGTTGCCTCCGCGCAAAGGCAGGACGAGGCCGATATCCTCGTAGTAGCGAATGGTCTTGGCCGGCAATCCGCTGGCCTGGGAAACATCACCGATATTCATCTTCGGCCCTCCAGTTGATGCGGCTGTAAAGCTTCCACCCGCTGGAAGGTCAACGTGAAAAATCACCTCTTGACCTTCCAGTTGCTGGAACCCCTACATGGTCGGTCACATAGGGAATTGCAAACGCGCGGAGCGCATCATGGACACCCATCGGCACGACCACCATCACGACCACGGCGAAGATCCCGGCACTGGCGGGCAGGTGATCCGCGATCCGGTCTGCGGCATGACGGTCGACCCGGATGCCGGCAAGCCGACTGCGGACCATGACGGACACACCTATCATTTCTGCTCGGCCGGGTGCCGCGAGAAGTTCGTCGCCGATCCCGAGGCCTACCGCACGGCGAAAGACCCGGTCTGCGGCATGACCGTGGAGCGCGCGACCGCAGCGCACATGGCCAAGCACGAGGGCCAGCGGTTCTACTTCTGCTCGGCCCGCTGCCAGTCGAAATTCGAAGCCGACCCGGACGCCTATCTCGGCGATCAGCCGGCGCCCGAGCCGATGCCCGAAGGCACGCAATACACCTGCCCGATGCATCCCGAGATCGTGCAGGACCATCCGGGCGACTGCCCGATCTGCGGCATGGCGCTGGAGCCGATGGTGCCGACCGCCGATTCAGGACCGAACCCGGAATTCGTCGACTTCAAGCGGCGGCTCTGGATCACCGCGCCGCTGGCGGCCGCCGTGTTCATCCTCGAGATGGGCAGTCATATCGGCCTGCCCTTCGCCGAATGGATAGGACACACGGCCTTCGGGTGGGTCCAGTTCGCGCTGGCGACGCCGGTCGTCCTGCTTTGCTGGCCATTCTTCAAGAGGGGATGGTCGTCGGTCGTGAACCGCTCGCCGAACATGTGGACGCTGATCGCGCTCGGCACAGGGGCGGCCTATCTCTTTTCGGTCGTGGCGCTGGTCGCGCCGGGACTTTTCCCGACGTCGATGCGTGACGGCATGGGCATGGCGCCGGTCTATTTCGAAGCCGCGGCGGTGATCCTCGTCCTCGTCCTCGTCGGACAGGTCATGGAACTGGCCGCCCGCGAACGTACGGGCGACGCGATCCGCGCGCTGATGAACCTGGCGCCAAAGACCGCGCGGCGGGTGACCGACAGCGGTGAGGAGGACGTCCCGCTCGATGCCGTGAAGACCGGCGACATTCTGCGCGTCCGGCCGGGCGAAAGCGTGCCGGTGGACGGGACCGTGACCGAAGGCCGGTCGTCCGTCGACGAGAGCATGATCACGGGCGAACCCGTGCCGGTTGAGAAGGTCGAGGGCGAAGACGTCACCGGCGGCACGCTCAACAAGACGGGATCGTTCCTGATGCGGGCGGAGAATGTCGGCTTGGACACGACCCTGTCGCGGATCGTCGAGATGGTCGCGAAAGCGCAGCGGTCCCGCGCGCCGATCCAGGCCATGGCCGACCGGGTCGCGGCCTACTTCGTACCGGCCGTCGTGGCAGTCGCGATCATCGCGTTCCTAGCATGGTCCTTCTTCGGACCCACGCCCGCGCTATCCTACGCCTTCGTCGCGGCGGTCAGTGTGCTCATCATCGCCTGTCCCTGTGCGCTCGGCCTCGCGACGCCGATGTCGATCATGGTGGCGACAGGACGCGGCGCTCAGGCAGGTGTCCTGATCCGCGACGCCGAGGCGCTGGAGCGCTTTGCCAAGGTGGACGTGCTGATCGTCGACAAGACCGGAACGCTGACCGAGGGCAAGCCGAGCCTGACAGACGCGATTACAGCAAACGGCATGGACGAGGGCGATCTCCTGTCGCTCGCCGCCGCGCTTGAACGCGGGTCCGAGCATCCGCTGGCCGAGGCAATCGTTTCGGGCGCCGAGGCGCGCGGGGCGGCCCGGAAGGAGAGCCGCGATTTCGACGCGGTGACCGGCAAGGGCGTCACCGGCACGGTCGATGGCCGGAAGGTCGCACTTGGCAATGCCGCTCTGATGGACACCCTCGGGATCGATGCCGGCGATCTGTCGGCCCGCGCGACCGAGCTTCAGACCGAGGGCAAGACGGGGATGTTCGTCGCGGTCGACGGCAAGGCCGCGGGTCTCATCGCGGTCGCCGACCGGATCAAGGAGACCACGCCGGCCGCGATCCGCGCGCTCCATGCATCGGGCCTGCGGATCGTCATGGCGACGGGCGACGCAAAGGGCACGGCACAGTCTGTCGCGCGCGAGCTTGGCATCGACGAGGTTCATGCCGAGGTCAGCCCGGAGGACAAGCACGCGCTGGTCGAACGTCTTCACGGCGAAGGCCGGTCGGTGGCCATGGCGGGCGACGGCGTCAACGACGCCCCGGCGCTCGCTGCGGCCGATGTCGGCATCGCCATGGGCACCGGGGCGGATGTCGCCGTGGAAAGCGCGGGCCTGACGCTGGTGAAGGGCGATCTGGGCGGGATCGTCCGCGCCCGCCGGCTGGCGGAGGCGACGATGCGGAACATCCGCCAGAACCTGTTCTTCGCCTTCGTCTACAACTCGGCAGGCGTGCCGCTGGCGGCCGGAATCCTCTACCCGTTCTTCGGCATCCTGCTGTCGCCGATCGTGGCTGCCGCGGCGATGTCGCTGTCCTCGGTCTCGGTCATAGGAAACGCCCTGCGGCTTCGGCAGCAGAAGCTCTGACGGCTATTCCGCCGGAAAGGCAATCAGCCGCACCGGATCGGCCAGAAGCTCGGCGTAGCGCGCAAGAAAGCGCGCTGCGTCGGCGCCGTTGATGACCCGGTGGTCGTAGCTGAGGTCGAGCGGGACCATCGGAACCGGCACCCAGGCGCCATCCTCCCACCGCGGCACCGTGTCGGTCCGCGTCAGGCCGAGGATCGCGACCTCGGGCGGGTTGACGATGGGCGTGAAGGCGGTTCCGCCGATCCCGCCGAGGTTCGAGATCGACATCGACGCGCCGCCCATCTCGTTCGGCTGAATCTTCCGGGCCTGCGCCCGGCTGGCCAGGTCGAAGATCTCGTCGGCGATGGCGAACAGTCCCTTCTGGTCCGCGTTCCGGATTACCGGAACCATCAGGCCGTGCGGCGTGTCGACGGCGATCCCGACATGCACGAAATCCTTCAGGATCATCGTCTCGCCTTTGGGATCGAGCGAGGCGTTGAACTTCGGGAAGTCGCGCAGGCAGCGGGCCAGTGTCTTGACGTGGAAAGCGAGCGCGGTCAGCCGCGTGCCGCGCGCGGAAGCCTCTGGCTTCATCTTTGCTCGAAACGCCTCGACCGCGCGCATATCGGCCTGATCGTGGTGGGTGACCTGCGGGATCGTGGCGTTGGCTGCCGACAGGTTGTCAGCCGCGAGCTTCGCGAAGCGCGACACGGGCTCGGTCTTCACGGGCCCGAACTCGGCATGCGGAACGTCCCAGTAACGCGCATGGTTGGCCGCCGGCCCCGACGAAGCGGGCGCACCCCCACCCGAGATATGCGCGTCTACGTCTTCCCGACCGATCGTCTCGCGGCCCGCAGACTGCGCGATCTCCTCGACAGACAGGCCCTTCTGCGCCGCATAGGACCGGGTGCTCGGGCTCGATCTCACTGACATCGCGCCATCCTCACCAGTTCGCCGAAATGTACTGGGTCTCCATGAACTCCAGCATGCCCTCATGCCCGCCCTCGCGGCCGAGGCCCGACTGCTTCACGCCGCCGAACGGTGCGGCCGGGTCGGAGACAAGCCCGCGGTTCAGGCCGACCATGCCGTATTCCAGCCGTTCGCAGACCCGCATCGCGCGCCGCATGTCCTCGGAGAAGACATAGGCGACGAGGCCGTATTCGGTGTCGTTCGCGCGCCGGATCACGTCTTCCTGGTCCGAGAATGTCTGAAGCGCTGCGACCGGGCCGAAGATCTCGTCATGGACGCATTCGGCGGTCTCGGGCACGTTCGTCAGCACCGTCGGAGGATAGAAATACCCCTTTGTGTTGGGCACCACCCCGCCGAGCCGCAGCTCGGCACCCTTGTCGAGCGCGTCCTGCACGAAGGCCGCGACCTTGTCACGCGTATCGGCATTGACGAGCGGCCCGACATCGATGCCGTCCTCCAGCCCATTGCCAACCTTCAGCTTCTTCATCGCCGAGGTGAATTTCTCGGTGAACGGCTCGGCAATCTTTTCGTGAATGTAGAACCGGTTGGCGGCCGTGCAGGCCTCGCCGAGATTGCGCATCTTCGCCATCATCGCGCCCTCGACCGCCGTGTCGAGATCGGCGTCCTCGAAGACGATCAGCGGCGCGTTGCCGCCAAGCTCCATCGCCGGCTTCAGCACCTGGTCGGCGGCGGAATGCAGAAGCTTCCGGCCGACGCCGGTCGAGCCGGTGAACGAGATCACGCGCACCCGCGGGTCGTGCAGCATGTGATCGACAAGCGCGCCCGTCCGCTTCGATGGCAGCACGTTGACGAGACCCGCCGGCACGCCGGCCTCCTCGAGCAGCGGCATGAGTGCCAGCATGGTAAGCGGCGTCTCGGAAGCGGGCTTGATAATGACCCCGCACCCGGCGGCGAGCGCAGGTGCGATCTTCCGCGTGCCCATCGCTGCCGGGTAGTTCCACGGCGTGACCAGAACCGCGAGACCGGCGGGCTTGTGCTGAACGACGATCCGCGCACCGGAGGCCGGGGCGTGGGTGATCAGTCCGTCGGCCCGCACGGCTTCTTCCGCGAACCAGCGGAAGAACTCGGCCGCATAGGCGGCCTCACCCATCGCGTCGTTCTTCGCCTTGCCGTTTTCCAGCGTGATGAGCTTCGCGAAATGTTCGAGCCGGGCGGTCATCAGCTCCCACGCCTTGCGCAGAACTTCGGACCGCTCGCGCGGCTTCCGCGACGCCCAGTCGGCCATGGCCTTTTCCGCGGCGTCGAGCGCCGCGTCGGCATCAGCGATGTCGGCGGACGCGACGGAGGCCAGCACCTCCTCGGTCGCTGGGTTCAGCACGTCGAAGCGCTCGTTACCGGCGCCCTTGTGCCAGCCGCCGTCGATGTAGAGATCGGTATAGTCCATATCGGATACCTCGGGTCAGAGCAGGGCCCGCAGCGGATCGTCGATCCGCGCGGCGAATGCGGTGAGAAGGGCGACAGCCGCGTCCGGCGACAGCCGGTCGGGCGCCGCGTCGAGAACGACGACGATCGCGCCGCCGCGCCGCGTCAGGGTCAGCGACGGGACGGCACCGGCGCCCAGACTGGCGCTCGTCACGAAGCTGCCGGTCAGGTCGCGGACGAGAAGATCGGGCGCGCCGTCCTCCTCTGCCACGCCGCCAAGATCGGGGTCGCGATAGGTCTGCGACCGTCCATCGCCGTCCGCACAGGAAACGCGGATCGGATCGGTCGAGTTCCGCAGCGCCGAGGCCGCGAAGGTGGCGAGGATGGCGCCGCGGGACGGGGCCTTGTCCGACGCGGACAGTTTCGAGAGGAACCGGTCGAACGCGCCGGCCGGAACCTCGGCTTCGAGCCGCAGGCCCGCCGCGACGCCCGCACCTGTCGCCACGGCCGGAGCCTCCTTCGCGAGCTGACGGAGCGTGTCGAGGTCCTTGACGTGGAAGGGTTCGGGATGGCCCGCCTCGAGCAGAAGCGCGAGATCGAGCCCTTCCTCCGCCGCGATCCGCCGTGCCTTGGGTGACGCGAGAATCCTGCCATTCGACCGCGGGGTCGGGGCCGGCTGCTTTGCGGGTGCGGACTTCGTGTCCGGCGCAGGCGCCGGGGCGGGGGTTGCGGCCTCAGGTGCCGGTTTCGATGCGGACGGTGTGGCATCGGCCAGGCTCTGATCGACCGGATTTTCCGGCGCCTCGGCCGAGATCACAGCGATGACGGAACCGACCGGTGCTGCCTCGCCTTCCTGAGCGAAGCGCGCCGTCAGATAGCCGGACGAAGCCGCCTCGACCTCCTGTGTCGCCTTGTCGGTCTCGACCTCGAACAGGATCTCGCCAGTCTCTACCGCGTCGCCCGGCGCCTTGTGCCAGGCCACGATCAGGCCGGTATCCTGCGCCATGCCGAGCGCGGGCATGATGACGTCCTTGCCCTCGACCGACGGCGCGGCGGCCGGCGCCACCGCGGGTTCCGGTTCGGTATTCTTCGGTGCAGCCTCGCCCGATCCCTCCGCATCCTCCGAGATCAGCGCGATGCGCGAGCCGACCTTCACCTCGTCGCCCGCAGCGGCCGAGACGTCGGTCAGATAGCCGTCGGCCTGCGCCTCGACCTCCATCGTGGCCTTGTCCGTCTCGACCTCGAACAGCGCGTCGCCGCTGGCGACCGGGTCGCCCGCAGACTTGAACCACGTCACGATCAGCCCGGTTTCCTGCGCCATTCCGAGCGCCGGCATGATGACCTCATGCGGCATGGGTCATCTCTCCGGCCACGAGACTTCGGGCAGCGGCCGCGACCGCATCGGGCGTCGGGACGGTCAGATCCTCCAACGCCGGGGAGAAAGGCACCGGCACATCCATCGCTCCGAGGCGCAGCACCGGCGCATCGAGGTGGTAGAAGGCCTTTTCGTTGATGCGCGAGGCGATCTCACCGGTCACGCCGAAGTTGCGGTGGCCCTCGTCCACGACGATCACCCGGCTGGTCTTGCGCGCCGACTTCAGAAGCGTCGGCTCATCGAGGGGAACCAGCGTGCGCGGGTCGATCACCTCGGCCGAGATGCCGTCCTTCGCCAGCGCCTCGGCCGCCTTCTCGCAGACCTGACGCATCGACGAGGTGCCGATCAGCGTGATGTCGGTTCCCTCGCGCAGCACATTCGCCTCGCCGAAGGGGATCAGGTATTCCTCCTCCGGCACCGGCGCCTTGTCGTTGTACATGAGCTTGTCTTCGAAGATCACGACCGGGTTGTCGTCCCGGATCGCAGTCTTCATCAGGCCCTTCGCCTCGTAGGCCGAAGAGGGCATCGCCACCTTCAGGCCAGGGATATGGGCCACGAGCGCATGAAGCGACTGCGAATGCTGCGCGGCGGACCGGCGCGTCGCACCGAGATTGGTCCGCAGCACCATCGGCACCTTCAGCTTGCCGCCCGACATGTAGTGGGTCTTGGCCGCCTGGTTACACAGCTGGTCCATGACGAGGTAAATGAAGTCGCCGAACATCAGGTCGACGATCGGCCGCGAGCCGGTCATGGCCGCGCCCACGGCCATGCCGACGAAGCCCGGTTCCGAGATCGGCGTGTCGATGACGCGGTCGGTGCCGAACTCCTCGACGAGGCCGGAGGTGACCTTGAACGGCGTACCGGCCTCGGCCACGTCCTCGCCGATCAGGAACACCGTTTCGTCGCGCCGCATCTCTTCGGCGATCGCCTCGTTTACGGCCTTGGACAGGGTGATCTCGCGGGTCATTTCGCGGCTCCATCGATATAGGTCAGCGCATGGTCCACGCCGGCGAAGACATGGGCGTCGACCTCCTCTCCCGGCGGGTAGGCGGCGGCCTCGGCATAGGCGACGGCGGCCTCGGCATCGGCCTTGATCTCGTTGTTGATCTCGACGAGCTCGTCGGCCGTGACGATCCCCTGCCCTTCCAGCCACTTGCCGAAATTGGTGATCGGGTCGCGGGTGGTCTTCCACGCCGCCTCCTCGTCCTTCGACCGGTAGTAGTCGCGGTTGATGTCGCCGACGTGGTGGCCGTGGTAGCGGTATGTCTTCAGTTCGATGAAGAACGGCCCTTCGCCCTTCCGCGCCCGCGCCACCAGCTTCTGCGCCAGTTCGTTGACGGCGAGCACGTCCTGCCCGTCCACGCTATGCGCCTCGATCCCGAACGCCTCGGCCCGCGCGGTCAGCGATCCGGCGGCGATCTCCTCGGTCTTGGTGTATTCCGAATAGCCGTTGTTCTCGCACGCATAGATGACCGGCAGCTTCCACAGCGCGGCCATGTTCATCACCTCGTACCAGAGGCCCTGCGCCGTCGCCCCGTCGCCGAAAAAGCAGACCGCGACATGGCCCGTCTTCTGCAGTTTTGCGGTCAGCGCCGCCCCGGTGGCGATCCCCATCGATCCGCCGACGATCGCGTTCGCGCCGAGGTTGCCGTGGCTCTGGTCGGCGATGTGCATCGACCCGCCCTTGCCGCGGCAATAGCCCTCGGCCTTGCCCAGAAGCTCGCAGAACATCGCCTTGAAATCCGCGCCCTTGGCGACGCAGTGCCCGTGGCCGCGATGGGTCGAGGTGATGCGGTCGTCATCGGTCAACGCTTCGCAGATCCCGACCGCGACCGCCTCCTGCCCGGAATACATGTGCGTCAGCCCGGGCATCTTGGCGGACAGGTAGAGCTGATTGGCGTTGTCCTCGAACGCGCGGATGCGGACCATCTGGCGATACATCCGCAGATAGTCCTCGGTGTTGTGCTTCGACCCGTCGGCGGCCATTCCATTCCTCCCGTGGGGGCCGGCGCGGCCCCCTTCATCTTTCCCGAAATACTCCCGCCGGAGGCGCCGCCCCCGGAGGGGGCGCTCAGTAGCGGTTCGCGATCGGCAGGTCTTCCGCCGGGAAGAGCGAGATGACCTCGCACCCTTTGTCGGTGACCACGACCTCCTCCTCGATCCGCGCGGCCGAGAAGCCGTCGGCGGCCGGGCAATAGGTCTCGAGCGCGAAGACCATGCCGGTCTGGATTTCCATCGGATGCTCGAGGCTGACTGCACGGCTGATGATCGGGCGCTCGTGCAGTGCGAGACCGAGCCCGTGGCCGAACTGGAGCCCGAAGGCCGCGTCCTCGTTCGGGAAGCCGAATTCTTCGGCCTTGGGCCAGACCTTGGCGACGGTGTCGGTGGACACGCCCGGCTTGATCAGCTCGATCGAGGCGTCGATCCATTCCCGCGCCTTCACGTAGGCATCGTTCTGCGCCGGCGTCGCCCGACCGATGTTGAACGTCCGGTAGTAGCAGGTCCGGTAGCCCTGGTAGGACTGCAGGATGTCGAAGAACGCCTGGTCGCCGGGCCGGAAATACCGGTCGGTGAAGTTGTGCGGGTGCGGGTTGCAGCGCTCACCCGAGATGGCGTTGATCGCCTCGACATCGTCGGAGCCCATCTCGTAGAGCATCTTGTTGGACAGCGCGACGATGTCGTTCTCGCGCACCCCCGGTTTCAGCTCTTCGTAGATCATATGGTAGACGCCATCGACCATGCTGGCCGCCTGGGTCAGCAGCTGGATTTCGTCCCAGTTCTTGATCTCGCGCGCCGCCAGCATGATCTGCTGGCCGTCGATGACGTTCAGGCCCTCTTCCTTAAGGGCGTGGAACATCGACGTCTCGGCATAGTCCACGCCGACGGGCATGTCGGCCATGCCGGCATCCTTGATCAGACCAGCAATCTCCTTGGCGTACTTCCGCATCAGGCCGAATTCGGGCGGGATCGTCCCGCGCATGCCGACGACACCGGCCCGGCAATGGTCGGGCTCGAGCCAGTCGGAGAACTTCTTGTGGTGCATGGCGGCGGAGCCGAAGTCCCAGACATAGGGGCTGTCGTCGCCGGTCAGCAGGCAGAAGCGGCACATCTTGTCCCGCTCCCACTCGCCGATCTTGGTGGCCGAGACGTAGCGGATATTGTTCACGTCGAACAAAAGCAGGGTGCCCGCATCCGACGCCTTCAAGGCCTGGCGGGTACGGCTGAGCCGGTAGCGGCGCAGGCGGTCGTGGTCGATCCGGCGCTCGAAATCGACGGAGGTGTGGCCCCAGGCGGGTAGCCGGCCTTCCCACCGCCAGTGCGGTTCGAGATCGGCCGGCTTGAGCACGTTCGGTGTCAGGGCAAGGTTCATCGGTGTCTCCTTCCTGGAGAGGGGTGTGGCGCGGGCGCTGCTGCGCCCGCGGGCGTCACTGGATGCACCAGCCGCCATCGATATGGATCATCTGTCCGGTCATGTAGTCGCTGTCCCGACTGGCAAGGAACGACGCGGTGCCGGTGATGTCGTCGGGATAGGACACCCGCTTGATCTGCAGGGCGTCGCGGACGATGTCGTCGTAGGCCTGACCTTCGCGCTGCTTGAAGCCGATATCGACAAGGTCCTTGTCGAGCTGTTCCCAGAGCGGGGTCACGACAACGCCCGGCGCGTAGCCGTTCACGGTGATGTTGTGCTCCGACAGAGCCACCGCGCCGCAATGGGTCAGGGCGAGGCAGCCGTATTTCGAGGTGCAGTAGACCGTCACGTCGACGAGCGGCTTCCGCGAGGCGATCGAGCCCACGTTGATGATCTTGTAGGGATAATCCTTCGGACCCTGGGCGATCATCTGGCGCGCGGTCTCCTGCATGCCGAGCCACATCGCCTTGGTGTTCACGTTCATGATCATGTCCCAGTTGTCTTCATCGATATCCATGAAGAACCGGGGCTTGTTCAGGCCGGCGTTGAAGAGGCCGACGTTGATCTCGCCGAACTCGTCGACCACTGCCTTGACCGCGGCCTCGTTGTCGGCGCGCTTGGTCACGTCCATCTTCACGGCGATCGCCTTGCCGTTGCGCTTGGCATTGATCGCATCCGCAACCTTCTGCGCCTGGTCCAGATCCAGGTCGCCGAGGCAGACATTGGCCCCCTGCGCCGCGAAGCTCTCCGCGTTGGCGGCACCCATGCCGCGCGCGGCGCCCGTGATCAGGATGTTCTTGCCCTTGAGGCGGTCGGGGTCCATGGCTTCCTCCCTTTGGTCCGTTCAGTTCTGCAAGGCCTTTTCGACCTTTGCCTGTGCACTCCGCAGAGCCTCTTTCGGAGAGACGATGCCGCGCAGCATGTCGTGCATGTCGTGCCCGAGGATCGCGATGATCTCGGAAATCCCGGGGATTGGCGGACGCGGCCAGAATTGCAGCTCGTCGCGCCACGACATCTGGTCGACCGCCTCGAAGATCGGCGACAGGCGCCGCACGTCTGCATCCGCGCCGACCGAGTAGCGCGGCGCGGTCCGGCTTCCGTTCAGCACGTAAAGTTTCTGGGCGCCCGGCGAGGTGAAGGCGATCAGCGCCTCGACAGCCTGGGCCTGCCGCTTGGGCGCCAGGTTGGCCGGAATCGCGAGGACGTAGCCGCCGACCGGAGCGATCGGATGCCCGGACGGCCCGGCCGGATGCGGCAGGTACCCGGTATGTCCGCGCGCCGGGCTGCTCTCGTCCAGTTCGAAGTAGGGCGCCAGTAGCGTGTAGCCGTAGGCCATCGGCACAGCGCCGGATGCAAAGGGGCGGACCCGTTCGTACCACGACATCGACAGGATATCGGGCGGTGCGTAGTTCAGAAGCTCCAGCAGGTACTCCGCGGCGTCGAGCGCCAGCGGCGTGTCGATCGTCGGTACCGCTTCTCCGCGGCTCAGGGCCTCAGTATCGAAACCGCCGGCGATCGGCGGCAGATCGAGCATCGGCTGTCCGAAGGCGGCGCAGGTCATCATGAACGTGTGACCGAGCGCGGTGCCGCGGGCGGCGTTCCAGGCGATGCCGTAGCGGCCATGGGTCGGCTCGTGGAAATGCCGTGCGGCGTCCAGCACGGCCGATGTCGTCACCGGCGGTTCGATGCCGGCTTCGGCGAACAGGTCGCGACGGAAGAACAGAAGCTCGGGCGTCGTCTGACTCGGAACGCCGTAGGGCCGCCCGCCCCAATGTGCGCCGCGCCAGCCGGCGATGTGGAAGTCGTCTGGGTCGAGCCGATCGACATCCATCAGGTCATCGAGCGGCGCGATGACGCCCTTCTCGACGAACTCCCCGATCCACGGCAGGTCGACCGCGATGATGTCGTAGGCGCTTGCCGGCCGCTCGGCGTTCCGCAGCGCCTCGTGCCGCAGCCGGTCGATCGAGAATGCGCGCTGGCTGATCTTGGTGCCGACTATCTGTTCGAACTGACGCTTCAGGTTTTCCATGACCATGAAGGTCGGATCGCCATGGACGAGAATGCGAAGGCCGCCCGACAGCGTGAGCGGCTCGGAGAGAACGGTCGGCGGCGCGATGGTCTGCCCGACCATGTAGGAGCCGCCGAAATAGTAGTCGTCCGCCACCGCTTCGGCGCGATGCTCGGACGCAATCCGGTTCATCCGGTCGGCCAGCTGGCGCCAGCGTTCCAGAAGGACGGGACTTGGATGGAGCGAGAAGCTCTTGCCCGTGCGGGTGCGCGCCCGCTTCTCGATCAGACCCGCCTGCTGCATCTCTTCGAGTTTGCGACGGGCCGTGGCGTAAGGAAGCCCAGAGGTCGAGATCAGCGCCGTTGCGGTCGACGTCCGGCCCTCGACGTGATTACGCAGGAGCATGACCGCCATGTTCAGGAACGGATTGGGATGCGAGATACCCAGGGCGTTGTCGAATTCGGCCGAAAACTCTTCGATCATCGAGAGCGCCTGCAGGTGATCCTGCAGCTCGCGCAAATCGCCCACACCCGGGGAAACCGGGTCCGCGACGCGAAATTCATTCCCGACAGTCTTCATTGTGGTTGTTGATCGCCGGTCCGTGCCGGGATCGCTCCGCCCTGCTGTACGCATCTCGTTTCTCTCAAAATGTCCAAACCGGCTCGTCGCCAGAACAACAGAAATCTTCAAATCGAACAAAACAATATCAGATATGAACATATTGATTGCAGTCGAAATCACCCGATCTGGCATGTTCACGGGAAGCCGGACCGCCCGGGGGAGATCGCGTGCGGTCTAGAGGGGGTCCGGTTCGTTAAGGTCAAATCCAGGGAGGATCACTAATGACCAGCAGAACGCTCAAGATGTCCCTTGCCTGCGCCACGGCGCTCGCCGGCCTGGCAGGCGCCGCAGCCGCACAGGACGGCCCGTATCGCATTGGAATCACGCAGAACAACGTGGGCGTCGACAGCTACCAGACGACCTACGAGCAGGCCTTCATCGCCGCTGCAGAAGCCAACGACAACGTCGAGGTCATCGTGCTCGATGCCGGCGGCGACGTCGCCCGACAGATCGCGCAGGTTCAGGACCTCGTTCAGCAGGACGTGGACGCGATGATCATCTGGCCGACGAACGGTCAGGCCGTGATTCCCGCAGTGCGCGAGGCGTATCAGGCCGATATCCCGGTCATCGTGACCAATTCGAACATCGCCGAGGAAGGCTTCGACTTCGTGGCGTCCTTCTCGGGCCCCGACAACATCACCCAGGGTCAGCGCGCCGCCGAGATCATGTGCGACCGCTTCACCGAGATGGGGATCGAGGACGAAGCCCAGATCGTCGAGATCACCGGCCAGCCGGGCTACACCACCGCGATCGAGCGCTCGCAGGGCTTCCAGGAGCGCCTGCCCGAGGTCTGCCCGAACGTCACGCTCATGGAAAGCCAGCCCGGCAACTGGAACCGCGAAGACGCGCAGCGCGTCATGGAAGCGTTCCTCGTGCAGTATGACGACATCGACGGCGTCTATTCGGGCGACGACAACATGGGTGTCGGCGCGCTGAACGCGGCGCTGGCCGCTGGCCGGGCCGAAGACATCGTCTTCGTGGGTGCCACGAACTTCGCCGTCGGCTACGACGCGATGGAGCGCGGCGAGTACTGGGGCTCGATCTACCAGTCGCCGGTCGACGACGCCGAAGCCGCCCTGCAGACGGCGATCGACGTTCTGAACGGCGAGGACGTGCCGTTCTTCAACTACTTCGACACGCCGAAGATCACGCAGGAGAACATGGACGAGTACGACCGTCCGGTCTTCTGATCGCGGATCCGACGCGGGCCCGGCCAGCACGGCCGGGCCCGTTACCTTTCAGGACACACCAGGGGGACGCGACATGGCCGAACCTCAGGGCGTCGAGGGCCGGGTCACGATCGTGACGGGAGCGGCCCGCGGCATAGGACGCGCGATCGGCGAGGCTCTGCTCGATTCCGGCGCGCTTGTCTGCTTCGCGGATCTGAACGCGGACCAGGCGGGCGAGGTCGCCGAGAAGAACCGCGCGCGGCTGAACGGTCGCCAGGGCGCGGTCATGTCGGCCGGCGTCGACGTACGCGACCGGGCGCAGGTCCGGGACATGATCTCCAAGGTCGTCGAGCGCTTCGGGCGCCTTGACGTCATGTTCAACAACGCGGGCGTCAACAAGCCCATGAACTTCCTCGACGTGACAGAGGACAACTGGCACTTCATAATGGACATCAATGGTCTCGGTTGCCTGATCGGCATCCAGGAGGCCGCACGGCAGATGATCGCGCAGGGTGGCGGCGGCAAGATCGTCAACACCGCTTCGATCGCATCGCGCCAGGGCTTCGACAACGTCGCGCCCTACTGCGCGTCGAAATGGGCCGTCGTCAGCCTCACGCAGTCGGCGGCGCGTGATCTGGCCAAGCACGACATCACGGTCACGGGTTTCGCACCCGGCGTGGTAGCGACCGAAATGTGGGAACAGGTGGACCAGGACCTGATGGAGATCGGCGCGGCCGAACGCCCGGGCCAGGCGATGGAAGAGTTTTCGTCCGATATCCTGAAGGGCCGCGTCGCGCGACCCGAGGATATCACCGGCACCACCACGTTCCTAGCATCGCGCGCCAGCGACTACATGACCGGGCAGATCGTGATGATCGACGGGGGAATGACTCTCGTCTGAGGAGGGCGAGACTGAGGGAGGAAAGACATGGCCGAGGCCAGCACGAGCGAGCGGGGCGCCGCGCGCGGCACGTCATCCGACACGATGAAAACGGTCGGCGCATTTCTCGCGCGGCAAGGCATCCTTGTCGCGTTTATCCTGTTCATGATCGCGTTCACCCTGTGGAACCCGCGGTTCATCGACATCAACAACGTGTTCGGTGTCGTGCGGTCCTCGGCCATCCTCGGCGTCATGGCGCTTGGCGTCACGTTCGTTGTGATTGGCGGCAATCTCGATCTGTCGGTCGGCTCTATGATGTCGTTCTCGGCCATCGTCGTGCTCGACCTGCATGAAAACCCCGCCTTCGGGCCGGCCCTCGCCATACCGGCAATGTTCGCCATGACTCTCTGTCTCGGCGCGATAAACGGCTTTCTCATCGGGTACCTGCGGCTCAACTCGCTGATCGTCACACTGGGCATGCTGTCGGCTATTCACGGCCTGACACTGACCTATTCGGGCGGTCAGAACATGGATATCGCCAACCAGAGCGCGACGTGGTTCGACGTCTTCGGCCGTGGCGACGCCCTGGGTATCCCGATCCCGGTCCTGATCTTCGTCGGACTCGCGGCGTTCCTCGGCATCGTGCTGGCCAAGACGCCCTTCGGCCGCAAAGTCTACGCAGTCGGCGGCAACGGCACCGCAGCGACCTTCTCGGGCATCCCGCGCGCCCGGGTCGTCTTCTTCACCTACATGATCTCCGCCTTCTGCGTCGCGACGGCCGGGCTCATTCAGGCCAGCCGCACGATGGGTGCGCAGAACACGGTCGGTCAGGGCATGGAACTGGAGGTTCTCGCCGCGGTCATCCTCGGCGGCGCCTCGCTTCTCGGCGGGTCGGGCACGATCTTCAAAACGGTGATCGGCGTCCTGATCCTGGGCTTCATCCAGAACGGCCTGCTTCTGGCCGGGCTCGAATTCTACGCCCAGTTCGTCGTCACCTGGATCATCATCATCCTTGCCGTCTGGCTCGACATCGCGACCAAGCGCGGCCGGCTCTGGTCCCCGATCGCCTGAGGAGGTCCGGATATGAAAAACGATAACATCAAGAACATCATCCAGAACGGCGCGATCTGGGGCTTCATCCTGCTGGAACTCGCCTTCTTCCAGATCGCCGGCGAATACTGGTCTCTATCGGACCGTGCCTTCATGGATCTCGACAACATGCTGCTTCTGCTGAAGCAGGCGGCACCCATCGGGATCATCGCCGTGGGCATGACGGTCGTCATGATCAACGGCAACATCGACCTCAGCGTCGGCGCGACCTATGCGCTTGCCGGGATCGTCATGCTCGACTCGATGAGCTGGCCGTTCATGGACGCGCTCGGCGACTGGGCGATCCCGCTGGCATGGGGCTTCGCGCTTCTGACCGGCGCGATCCTCGGCTTAATAAACGGCATGATCGTGTGGAAGACGGGGGTGGACGCTTTCATCGTCACCCTTGGCGCGATGCTCGGCTATCGCGGTCTCGTGTTCATGTACAACGGCGAGCAGCCGACCTTCCATCTGAACTGGACCATGGTCGACATCGCCGAAGCCGATGTCTTCGGGCTCGAGACACCGGCGCTCGTCTTCATCGCCGTCGCACTGATCGTCTGGCTGGTGATGACGCGCACGATCCACGGTCGGAACGCCTACGCAATCGGGGACAACCGCGAGGCCGCCGTGAACGCGGGTATCCGCGTCGGCCCGCACTTCGTCATCAACTTCGTGCTGATCGGATTTCTCGCGGCCCTGTCGGCGGTCGCGTTCTATTCCGCCTCGGGATCGGTGAACCCCAATGACGGGATGCTCTTCGAACTCTGGGCGATTACCGCGGTCGTTCTCGGCGGCACGAAGCTGTCCGGCGGCAAGGGCTCGATCATCGGCACGTTCGGCGGGGTCATCGCGATCCAGCTTCTGCGCAAGGGCCTCGGCCATATCGGCGCGGATACCGAGACGGTGAACCTTGTCATCGGGTCGATCCTGATCGCGGTCCTGTTCCTGGATCGTCAGCTGAACCGCAAGGGTGCAGAGGAGTTGAAGGTATGAGCGAACAAACCCCTGCCCTGCGTCTGGAAGACATCGTGAAGACCTTCCCCGGCGTGCGCGCGCTCGACGGCGTGAGCTTCTCGGTTCTGCCGGGAGAAGTGCACGCGCTGATGGGCGAGAACGGCGCCGGAAAGTCGACGCTGATGAAGGTTCTCGGCGGCATCTACCAGCCCGAGGAGGGCCGCATCTTCATCGAAGAGCGCGAGACGGTGATGCACGGTCCGCTCGAGGCAAAAGCCAAGGGCGTGATGTTCATCCACCAGGAGCTCAGCCTCGCTCAGGAGCTCTCGGTCGCGGAGAACATCTATCTCGGCGAACTGCCCCGGAAGGCATTCGGCCGGGTCGACTGGGACACGCTCTACAGCCGGACCGATGCGATCCTCTCGAAGCTGAAGGTCAGCTTCAACGCCCGCACCCGCGTCGGCGACCTGTCGATCGCGAACCAGCAGATGGTCGAGATCGCGCGCGCGCTGACCGTTGACGCCAAGGCGGTGATCTTCGATGAGCCGACCGCATCGCTCACCGATGCCGAGAAAAGCGTGCTCTTCGACGTGATCGAGGATCTGAAGGCCCAGGGCGTTGGGATCATCTACATCTCCCACCGGATGGAGGAGATCTTCCGGATCACCGACCGGATCTCGGTCCTGCGTGACGGCGAATATCGCGGCACGCTCGAGACCGCCGAGACGAACGAAGACGAGATCACCCAGATGATGATCGGCCGGTCGCTCGATCTCAGCCGCAATTTCGAGGAACTTGAGCTCGGCAAGGTCGCCCTCCGCGTCGAAGGCCTGTCCTGCGGCAAGCTCTTCCAGAACGTCAGCTTCGAGGTCCGCCAGGGCGAGGTCCTTGGCTTCTACGGTCTCGTCGGCGCAGGGCGGACCGAGATTGCCGAGACGCTGTTCGGTCTGCGGACACCCACGGCCGGACGCATTTTCCTCAAGGACGAGGAAGTTCGGATCAATTCGCCGATCGACGCCATTTCAAAGGGCATCTCTCTCGTCCCGGAAAGCCGGAAGGAGCAGGGTCTCGTCCTCGGCATGAACTGCCGGGACAACATCACCCTGCCCCAGGTCGATGACCTCAAGGCGGGTCCGTTCGTGGCCGAAGGCGCCGAGGTGTCGATCTACGACCAGTATCGCGACCGGCTGTCGATCAAGTCGCCAAGCTGGCGGACCGCGGTCGGCAATCTGTCGGGCGGCAACCAGCAGAAGATCGTGATCGGCAAATGGCTGTCGATGCGGCCGGAAGTTCTGATCGTGGACGAGCCGACGCGCGGCATCGACGTCGGCTCGAAATCCGAGATCCACAACCTCCTGCGCGATCTGGCCAAACAGGGCTACGCAGTCATCGTCATCTCGTCGGAGATGCCCGAGGTGCTCCACGTCGCCGACCGGATCGTGGCTATGTACCACGGCCAGGTCATGCGGGAATTCGACGCCTCGGAGGTGACCGAAGATGGCCTGATCCAGGCGATCTCGGGCATCACCAACGACGCCGCGTGAGGCCGGTCGGCCGGTCCTAGATCGGCAGTCCGGCATAGGCGCCATAGGCACCGTAGGGCGCGAAGGCCATGACCGGCTCGGTCTGTCTCAGCTCCTCGAGCGTGTCGAGTTCCGTGGCGTTCTTCACTTTCTCCGTCGAGACATTGACGATGATGTTCCGCTCGGCCCAGCTGACGGCCCGGATCCAGTCGGTCGGAAGCACGACCTGCCGTCCCGGCAACCATGTGCCGGTATCGGCGACAAGATGCGTCACCCGCCAGCCTTCGGGGTCCAGAATGACATCGACGATCGACCCGATCTCGCCGTCGCTGGCGTCGATCCCGTAGCCGGCGATCTCGTTCACGCTTCGCAGGTTCGGATCGCCCGGATCCTCGGATCGCTTCTCGATATCGCGCTCCGCGGCCGGTCCGCCATACAGCTGGTGCTCGGCCTGTTCCGGCGTGAAGACCGCGCCCGGAACGCCCAGCATCAGCGGCGGCCAGAGGTCGAACCGGTACTTCATTGCATCCCGGTTTCGCTGTTCGCTGACTGGCGGATCGGCGTCGGGGTCCTCGGCCGTCTCGACCTGGTCCTTGTCGACTGACACCGGCACTTCGCGCCTCTCGAGGTCCGGCATGCCGAGCAAGGTCGACTTCAGGAGACCCTGCCGTTCCGTGAACAGGAACCCGGACCGGGTCACGACGTAGCGGACATTCCACGAGTTGTCATCGAAGTAGAAATCCTCGACATGGCCGGTACGCCCATCGGTCGCCTTGATGGCGAATTGGCGGAGATCGTTGCTTGATACGAGCATGGGTACCTCCTTTCCAATGCTTGTCTGACCAACGCATGAAAGGTCCGTCCCGTTCCGATGAGCTGCAGAAGCCCTGCCCTGTCAGCCGTCTCCGACCAGTCGATCCGCCGCAATCGGATCCGCGTCGATGTCCGCCCAGGGGTCGGAGATCTGGCCGAGGCGGCGGAAGACCGAGCGGATGTCATATCGATCGGGCGCCATGTCCGAGGCAAGCGCCTCGTCCCATTTGAGCGGCGTCGCAACCGGCGCACCCGGCCGGGCCCGGACGGCATAGGCGCCGACGGCCGTCTGGCCGTAGGCGGTGCGGAATGTGTCCACCAGAACCCGGTCTCCGCGTTTCTCCTTGCGCTGCTCCGTGGTGGCGAGCGCAGGATGCGCTTCGGCGATCTCCGCCGACAGATCGCGAGCGAAGGGTCGAAGCCGATCGACCTCGACCGACGCATCGAGCACGAGCACGATGTGCAGACCACGCGATCCGGTGGCCGCGACGAAACTCGGCAGGTCGCGATCATCGAGCGCCGCTTTCACGGCCTTCGCCACCTCCTGCACCTTGCCGAAATCCCCGTCCGAAGGATCGAGATCGAAGATCATGCGGTCGGGCCGCTCCGGCGTCTGAGCGCGAGACAGCGCAAGGTGCGGCGTGATACAGCCCTGATTGGCAAGGTAGACCAGCGTGGCGGCGTCGTTCGCCAGCACATGGGTGACGGTCCCGCCCTCTTTCGGCAGCTCCACGCGCTCGATCCAGTCGGGAAAGTAGTCGGGGATATTTTTCTGAAAGAATCCGGATTCGCCGATCCCTTCGGGGAAGCGCTGCATGGTCAGCGGGCGGTCTTGGTAGTGTGGCTGCGCGACCCCGGCGATCCGGGCATAGTATTCGGCGAGGTCACGTTTGGTGATGCCGTCATCGGGAAACAGGACCTTGTCGGGATGCGAGATCTCGATCGTCCGGCCACTGACTTCGATGGTAGCGTCGCTCATTGATCCGGCTCCTCCCGGACGACCTCGGACGCCGGCTTGTCGCGGCGCAGTCCGAGAAACCGGGGATGGCGCAGCTTGCCGTCGGACGTCCATTCGGTAAAGCCGATCTCACCGACGAGTTCGGGCCGGACCCAGCAAGCGTCCTCGCCCGTGTCCTCGGCGAATGGCGACGTTTCCCGGCGGTGGTCGTCCAGCGTCTCGCGGAAGGACGACAGAAAGTCGTCGTCAAAGCCCGTTCCGACCTTGCCGGCGTATCGCAACGCGCCGTCGTCGTAGACACCGACCAGCAGCGCACCGAACCCGGTCCGCGACCCCGATGGCTCGGTAAAGCCGCCGATCACGAATTCCTGGCCATGGGCGCATTTGAACTTCAGCCAGTCGCGCGAACGGCCGTGCGTGTAGGAGGCGTTTGCATCCTTGGCGATCAGCCCTTCCCATCCGCGCTCGCAGGCTTCCGTGAAATAGGCTTCGCCGTCTTCGTTCCGGTGCTGCGTGTATCTCAGGGGATCCGCGAACTTCAGATGGTCGCGCAGGATGCCCTTGCGCCGGCGCAGCGGCAGTCCAGTCAGATCGTGGCCGTCGAGATGAAGAAGATCGAAGACGTAGAAGAACACTTCAATGCCGGTCTCGCGGGCCTTCTTAGCGTCGTCGATCTGCATCCGTCCCTGCAGGCGCGAAAAGCTCGTCTGCGCGCCGTCGAAGGCGACGACTTCGCCATCGGCAATGAAGGCATGTTCGGACTGGGCGCCGATGGCCTCCGCGATCTCCGGCCAAGTGGCGGAGACCTCGCGCCGGTTGCGCGTCATGAGACGGATGTCGTCTCCATTCCGGAACGCCAGCAACCGCTCTCCATCAAGCTTCCGCTCGTATATCCAGTCAGGGTCCGAGAAGCGGTCGTCGGTCAGGACGGCCAGCATCGGGGACGTCCAGTCCGGGAACCCGGTCTCGGGAAGATCCGCAAGTGTGTCTCTGCCCCTCATTCCCCGCCTTCGTCCGCAATTTCGTCCATCGACTTGCCGGAGGCGACAGAGTCGGGCTCGGTCGAGACGGGGTTCCGGCGAGCATCCGCGCCGTCATCATCCATCTTGATCAGAAGCCACTGATCGTCCGCGTCGTCGATCCGCTGCAGGGCGTACCCTCCCCGAAGCTTTTCTCCGTCGAGCCGCACCAGCGCGTGCCCCTTTTCCAGCGCCTCGGCCATCGGACGGATCTCCCCGTCCTTCTCGGTGATGTTCTCGTAGGAACCCCGGTCCCACACGAGGACAGTTCCAGCACCGTATTCACCCTCCGGAATGACGCCCTCGAAATCGGCATAGTCGAGCGGATGGTCCTCGGTCCGGATCGCCAGCCGCTTCTCGCCCGGATCGGTCGACGGGCCCTTGGGGACGGCCCAACTGGCGAGCGCCCCATCGACTTCGAGCCTGAAATCGTAGTGCAGGTTGCTCGCGTCGTGCTTCTGGATTACGAAGACCGGGTGCTCACCGCCGCCCGCTTTCGAACTTTCCGCCGAAGGTTCTCCGCTGCGCGAAACATCGCGCCGCTTGCTGTATTCCGACAATCGGCCGCTCATGGCCTGTCCTCCTCGGGCAAGTGGACGGAGCCTGCAGAAACGTCGCGCGGTTGATGGATATCGGCAAGCTCGCTCACGCAACCGAACGCCCGTGCGCCCCGTTCCGTTCCATCCGCACTCCGTGGCGACCATCCGCATTTCTCCAAGGCTGGTTGACCCCCGGGCCATGTGAAACGGACGCGACTGGAACTTGGCCACAAATTCCAGCCTTGGTGGCGATTATTATCGGTCGAAATACTCCCGCAAATACGACCCGGGCCGGGGCAGTTGCGGAGTGGGAGCGGGATCGTGATAATCAGCAGCTAATATGGTCTGATTATGGGAGGCGTTTATGGTCCGCATTATCGCCGCCACTGCTGCACTCTTTTTCGTCCTCGCGACCTCTGCATTTGCGAACAACTGTAACCTCGGCCGATTGGAGGCCAGTTACATCACCGGCACCTATACAATGGTTGTATCTCCGACCTCTGCCAGCATGGGGCCATTCTCCAATAGCCAGCAGGGAAACAGAACCGCGCCGGTCCAGATCGTCGTTCAGAACGGCCAACTCGAACTGCAGGGATGGCCGACCCCATTCGGCCAGGCCCCACTGACCGTGACAGCCGTCGGTGCGGACTGGTCCTGGCCGGCCGGGTCGGAGGGCATCATGGGCAGTGACCAGGTGCAAGGCTTCCTGGGCTGTCCTATCCAGGCACTGCCGGGGCTCGAGACGACGGTCCAGACCCGGGGCGCCGAAACCGGCATCGGGGTGACGCATGTGCTGCGCCTTGTGGTCATGAGTGAGAATTCGATTGCCGGCTATTGGACATTCAGTGCGCCCGGCGCCGGGATCGTCGGGCAGGCAACCGTGTTCATCCAGTGATTCAAATCGCGGTGATACTGGACTGGTGAAGAGGGCTGATGCCCCCGCGAAATGGGCCAAATGCGCCAACGTTTTCGGAAGAACACCGGGCGAATTGGGTCGCAGAATGGACTGCCATCACATGTGCCATTTGTGAAACCGGGGACACTGACGGTGAACCGCAATCGTATGCGCCAAATTTTGTGCTTCGGGGCGAATCTGATACAGAAAAATTGAATGAAACTGGAGGTTTCATGGTGGGGAAGAGTATTGCGTACCCGGTAATCGTGGTGGTGGCTGTATCCGGTATTTGTCTCCCGGCCGCCGCGCAGGAAGTGGATCGCTGGGGCGAGGCAGTCGACGTCGAACGGTATGTGGGGCTCTACGACGATGATCTGGGTCGGTCGTGGTTCGTGGCCGAGGCCGAGCCACCCATGGGCGGTGACGCGCCAATCCCGGAAGATCATCTCATGGTCGGTGCCACATTCGGTGATGTGGCGCCTTGGTACATGAAAACCTTGAGTGACGCCGAGTTCATTCGTCCGGGCTTCAACGAATACAATCCCGATATCGTGGTTACTTTCGAGTTCGACGGAGAGGGCAACGCGACCGCGCTGACCTTCGCTTACGGAGATGACGCGCCGCAGACCTGGCTGCGATCCGGCAATCTGCCGGAGGACTGGCAGTGAGGGCAGGCGCCGGGGTTGAAGATCCACGGGCGGGCCCGGAGCTTTGCCCGCAGGGCCTCAAAAGACCCGGGAAAACCAGCAACCACAACTGATCGAACTCGGGCGTGCAACTCGCTGAAGACGAGTTGGTCACCCCTCTCCCATTTATTGCAAGACGCGGAGTCCATGATGGCAGACAACACGGACATACAGGTTGAAATGATCGGCGCTGCCGACGAACTGCCGCTGCGGATGCGAAGTTCGTCGGGCCGCACCGGCCTTGTCGTCAGCAGCATCCAGGCCGGTCTCGTCTTGCTGGTGGCGCTGTTGATCTGGCTGGGGGCGATCCCGCTCGGCGGGTCCCTCGTTGCCATCGCTGTCGCCGTTCTCGGGGTGATCTTGCTGGCGCGCGGCGTCCTCGGGAAAGGCGGCAGCCGGGAATTCCGCATCGATGGACAAACCGTACAGCAAACCGGCGGCCCCGGTGGCACCTGGAGCGAACCGATCAGTGCGTACCGAGGAGTCCGCTGGCGTCGGGAATATCTCGACTTGCGCGGCAACATGAAAAAGGTTCGCCAGCGTCACCTGATCGATCTTGTTCACGATGACCCGGCGCGAACCGTTCCGCTTTATTCAAGCATCAGTGGGCGGGCCAACCTGAAGGATACCGTATCTTTGTTGGCCTCGGCGTCTCGGTCCGACGAACGGCAGACGGCTGACAAGGGACGCCGTCTCGCCCGGCAGGCGAGTGGAGCAGATGTGCGGGACGTCTGGGAGCGGCTGGCAAATCTCATTGGAGTTCCGGCGATCGATGCGCGGGGCGAGGCGGAAGAGGTTCGGCAAACAGAAAGCCTCGACAAATCCGTGGGCGAGCGTGCTGCCGAAGATCATGACAGTATCGCCCGACAGGACACCCCGGCACCGCCGTCCTTGAAAGTGACGAGGGTGGATGGGTCGGGGGACACCGGGATCCTGAAGGTCGAGATCCTGGCGTCGACCCTGCCCAAGTTCATCACACCACTCTTCATGGGGCTGGGTGCCCTCATGGTCATATTTGGCATTCTCGGAGGCGGAGTCGGGCTGGTGATACTGGGCCTCGTGCTCGGCGCAGCACCTTTCGGAATTTCCAGGCTTCACATGAACAATCCGCGGGTCCTGACAATCACGCGACAGGAACTCCGGCACGAAAATCCGACGAGCCGCAGGTCCGGAAACTTCAATCTGCCCTTGAGCGCCATCGAAAGCGTGCACATCGAACAGCGTAACGATGTCGAGGCGATTGGACGCGCGGGGAATTTCGTCGGCAAGGAAATCGTGGTCTCGACGGATGATCTCGAACACAGGATCGGTGCAGGACTGGACGATCAGGCGCTGAACTGGCTCCGGGATCACATCCGTTCGGCCCTTGCCACGACATGAATGCAATTCGGAAAGTCGAACGCGACTGAGTAACGTCGGCCGTTGGTCAGAGCGGCTGGACCGACGATGAAGCAATGCGCCGCACATGCTTTGCGCGCCCCGCGACTACGGTTCGCCCTGGTCTTCCATACCGAGGTCCCAGAACAGCCCGGCCATCAGCCTGAGCGCGTCGCGGCACACTGGCTTCAGCACGTGTTCGTCCGGCGCATGCTGCGAACAGCCACGGTAGGAATGGGGCACCCAGACAGTTGGAAGGCCCAGAATGTCCACGAAAACATCGTTGGGCAGCGAGCCCGCAAGGTTGGGAAGGATATGCGGCATCCGTCCCGTCGTCAGTTCGATCGACCGAGCGACGCGCTGAACCCACGGGTGGTCCGGGGACAGACGGGTCGCACGGAACTCGCCACCACGGCTCGGGACGATCTCGACTTTCTGAAACCCGTGCGCATCCAGGTGACGGCGGAGCGCCGGCACGATCTCCTCGGGCTCGGTTCCCACGACGAAGCGCAGCTGACACGTCGCGCGGGCATGCGCCGAGATCGCGTTGACCGGTGCTTCCGGCACACCGCTCTTCATTGCGAGGATCGCGAAGCTGTTCCACCCGAAGGCACGCTCCGCGGGTGTCAGGGATTCCTCGCCCCAGTCCTCATCGATGGTTGGGCCGTCCCCACCGACGATGGGCAGTCCACGCAACGTGTCGCGCACATCGTCGGTGAGACTGTCCGGCCGCCATTCGGGGACACGGATCTGGCCGCGCGCATCCGTGATCGTGGCCAGGGCGTGCGCCAGGATCATCGCCGGGTCGGCCAGCAATCCACCCCAGTTACCGGAATGGTGAGCGCCTTCGCGAAGATCCACGACGAGGTCGAAGGTCAGGCCACCCCGCGCACCCATGAAGAGAGTCGGCGTTTCAGGCTGAAGACGCGGACCGTCCGATGCGATCAACACGTCCGCTGCCAAGGCGTCTTTGTGCGCCCGGAAGAATTCGGCAAGGCCGGGCGACCCGACTTCCTCGCCGGTTTCGATCACCATGCGGACATTGAACCCCAGACGGCCGCGCGTCTGAAGGACCGCGTCGAGCGCCGCCATGTTGATGAGGTGCTGACCCTTGTTGTCAGCGGTGCCCCGCCCGTAGAGCCGGTCCCCTTCTTCGACCAGACGAAAGGGGTGAAGGCCGTCGCGCCATTGATCGGTCTGACCGCGGATCACGTCACCATGTCCGTAGGTCAGGATGGTCGGAACGTCGTCCGCTTCGACGCGTTCGGCCACCAGGATCGGGCCGGCGCCGGCAATGGGGTTGGTGTGAATCTCGCAGGCAAATCCCAGGCCGCTGAGGCGCGGCTGCATGCCCTCTTCGAGATATCGGGCGAGTTCTCCGGACTTCTCGGGGTTCTGGCTCTCGGTCTCGAAGGCCACAAGCGCGCCGAGGTCGTCCTGGAACCGGCCGTCGTCGAAGTAGCTCGTGATCGTGTCGATGGCGGAAGCGCGCGTCATGGCTGGTCCCGGGCGGTGCTGATGGATGATCCGGCACAGAGTGGCACGGCAGGACCCAATGCGCTACGGGCCGTCTGCCCGAACAACGACAGCACGTGACTACACCGAAATCCTTGCGGGCGTCCGTGGCACGCAATCGCCCGACATATCTGCCGGCTTCCCCATTCCACGGACGGAATTTCCGCTGCGCGCCGAGATCTTCCTGCAAGCAGTCTCAGGTGCGTGACAGATCCGCGGGCGCAACTGGCCTATCGGGTGATGCCAACCTCCGACATCTCGACCCCGAGCGCGCCGGCGAGATCGGCGATGGAATCATAGAGCAGTTCCAGCGCGTAATGCGGATTGTGCGCATAGGCACCGGAGTCGGCGGCGACGAGTTTCCAGTTGTAGGCTGCGCGCAACATGCGCGGGGTCCAGCTGGCATAGGCGACCGGGCGGCCATCGGCAGTGTCGGCCATACCGTCGTCATTGGCGTCCGCGAAGAAGTAGGGGTATCGCGAACCATCGTAGAGGACCGGCGTACCCGCAATCTCGGCGCCGTAACGGGCGACGAAGCCGAGCAGGAGGTCTGCATTGTTCCGGATATCGGCGGCGATGCCCTGACCCGTGTCGCCGCTACCATCGTAGCTTTGTCGCGAGATGCGGATCGCCTGCGGTTCCGCGGCTTCGTGGCAGGTAGCGCAGGTCTCGACCTGAACCTCGAGCGTATGCGGCTGATGGCATGATGCACAGCTTCCGATCGGGCGGGCGTGGAAGAAGCGGCCGGAATAGCTTCGGCCGGGATACTGGTAGCCAGCTCCGCCATAGCCTCCGAGCCAAGTCGCGGCCGCAGTGGCGTAGTGGGGATTGACGAACCGGATCCCGGGGTCGGGTGTGTCGTCCGGGAGTTGGGCGACAGCGGCTTCGACATCGGCGCCCGCCGTGCGGCCCTGATGGCAGGTCATGCAGGCGGCCTCGACTCCCTCGACCGGGTGGAGAATGCCGCTCGGCATCTCGATCTCGGTGATCCGGGACAGGCCCGGGTTGTGGCAGGTCTCGCAATCGACGACGCCGCCGACGTCAACCGGTTCGGCCGGGATCCCGGGCTCCGAGCCGTCGAGGCCGTGGAAGCTGCGGAAGCCCGCACCGGAATGGCAGACGGAACATTCGGCGCGGATCTCGCCTTCCTCGTCCCAGTGCCGGAACGCTTCGGCCGCGGCATTCGCATGGGCGGAGCGAAACCAGTCGGCAATCGCTGTGTTGTTCTCGATCTCGATGTCCTCGGAATTGAAGGGTCCTGACCGGGGGATGACGTAGGGGATGACCGCTTCGGCTCCGGTGAAGGGTACGTCCTCCAGGCTGCCTCCATCGTCCGCCGTCTGGGCGCGACCCGCAAGGTTCGGGTTCATCAGGAAGACAAGGGCAAGGCCGAGGGCTGCGAGAACGGCGGTGACCGGACCGAGGCGCATGGATCTGGCTCCGATTGTTCTGAGTCAATGAGAACACGCGGTCATTCTATCATACACAAGTGACGGCGCACCCGACACAGGACTTCAGACCGGCGCAATGGGGTTTCAGGGGATCTTAACGGCAGCGGGCCGGCGGCGCGGCCTTGTGCTCGCCGTGGCCGCAGCGCCGTCGATCGATGCGCCGATCGTCGAGCGGCTGACCGAGGAGGCGGCCGTGGTGCCCCTGCCCGGCGCGACCCCACGGGTCGAGATACTGGCTGCGGAAGGCGAGGTCGTGGCCGCGGGGGCGCCGGTCGCGCGGCTGCGGCATGACCCCGGGATCAGGTTCGTCGCGCCGATGGCGGCGCGGGTTGCGCGAGTGCGGCTTCTGCCCGGACACCGGTTGGGCGAGATCGTTCTGTTCCGGGAGCGCGGCGGCGATGCCGTGTCGCTCCCGGTGCCGAAGGATGCCGAGGCCGAGGCAGAGACGCTTTCGACGCTACTGCACTCGGCAGGCTTCTGGCCGCGTATCCGACGCCGGCCCTTCGGCGCGATGCCATTGGGATCCGAGCGGCCGACCGCAATCGTGGTGATGGCCTGTGACAGCCGGCCACTCGCGCCCGATCCGGTGCGGGGCCTTGCGGGGCGGGAGGAGGCACTTGCCCGCGGACTCGGCGCTCTGAAGGCGCTGACCGCGGGACCGGTCTTCCTGTGCCAGGCAGCGGGCGCGCCGGTGCTGACGGCCCGCGATGCCGGCCCGCAGGTCCTGGTCGTCACTGTCGGACCACGGCATCCGCAGGGTCTGGCCGGTATCCGAGTGCACGACCTCTGCCCGGCGGAGATCGACCGGCCGGTCTGGGATGTCGACGCCGAGGATGTCGCCGATCTGGGCGATCTTCTGGCCACCGGCACCCTGCCCCAGACCCGCATCGTTTCGGTCGCCGGCGACGCGATGACCGAACCGCGGCTGCTGCGCTGCCAGATCGGCGCCAATACACGTGGCCTGTGCTACGGCGGAACGCGCCCGGGATCGCATCTGGTGCTGGCCGGGTCGCCGCTCGACGGGTGGCCGTCGCACTGGCTCGGGCCACGAGACCGGCAGGTCAGCGTCATGGTCGACCGCCCGCCCCCGGCGGATCGGCACTGGTTCCTGTCCGCGCTGATGCGCACCTCCCGGCCGCGCCCCCTCATCCCCTCTGCCGCACTGGTCCAGGCGACCGGCGGCGCCTTTCCCGCCATGGCCATGCTGCGTGCGCTTGCGGCCGGGGATGACGAGACGGCCATCCGGCTTGGGGCGCTGTCGCTGATCGAGGAAGATCTCGCGCTGGTCGACTACGTCATTGGCGGCGCGCCACGCGTGACCGATCGGCTGCGTGCGCTGCTCGACCGGGCCGAGGCGGAGGCCGCTCCATGACCCGGGGCCTCTGGGACCGGGAAACAGTCGCGCTGTTTCTGATCGCGGCGCTGATGCCGCTGGCACTGGCCTGGCTCTGGGCCGGCGGGGCCGAAGCCGCCGCCCGTCTGGCCGCGGCGCTGGTGATCTCGGGCGGCTGGAACCTCGTCTTCATGCTGGCCCGTGCGCAGCCTCCGTCGCTTGGCGGCGCGATAACTGCGCTGGCCGTGGCGATGCTGGCGCCCGAGGAGATCGGGCTGGCGCGGCTCGCGCTCGGCATCAGCTTCGGCACCGTTTTCGGAGAGCTCGTTTTCGGCGGATGGGGCCGGAACGTGGTGAACCCCGCCACCGTCACTCTGGCCTTTCTCGGCTTCGGCTTCCCCGCCGCTCCGTGGCCGGATTTCGTGCCGCCGGTGGCCTGGGCGGCAATCCCGGCGGCGCTGATCGGGATCGGCGCGGGCGTCATGCCTTTCGGCGTGATCGCGGGCAGCGCGCTGGCCGGCGCAGTTGCACTGGCAGCCGGGCTGCCGGTCGCGCCGGTGGTGCCGGTCGGGGGCCTCGTCCTCGTGCTTCTCGTTGCCGATCCGGTGTCGAGCCCGACGACTCCGCTCGGCCGCTGGTTGGGCGGGGCGGTCTACGGCGCGCTTGCGGCGCTGTTCGCTGCCGGGTGGGGCGGGGCCGCCCCCGTGCAGATCTGCGTCGCCGCCGCGCTTCTGGCGTCTCTGGCCGCGCCGCTGCTGGACGAGATCGCAATCGGATTGTGGGTGATGCGCAGGAGGAGACGGCATGGCCAAGGCTGATCGCCCCGGACCCTGGCGGCGTTTTCTGGCGCTGCCGAATGACAGCCGGACGAAGACGATCGCGGTGGCTTTCGCGGTCTCCGCCACCTGTGCGATCCTCGTCAGCGCGGCAACGGTCTACCTGCGCCCCATCCAGACCGCGAACCGCGCTGCCGAGGAACAGGCCCGGATCGAGAGCCTCGTGCGCGGCATCCCTGGAATGTCCGCCCTGCTGGAGCGGTCAGGCGGCACGCTGTCGACGGTCGTCATCGATCTTGACCGGGGCCGGGCGGCCGAGACGGTGACACCGGTGACGCTCGAGGCGGCGCTGGCCGATCCGGCCAACTGGACGACACTCGGCCCCGGAGAAGATCTCGCGGGGCTCGGCCAGCGGCCCGACTACGCGCAGGTGTTCCTGCTGCGCGACGGCGAAGACGTGTCGCTCGTCCTGCTGCCGATCAGCGGCGCCGGCTATAACGGCCGGATCGACGCGGCGCTGGCGCTGACGGGCGACATGAACACGATCGCGGGCCTGTCGATCACCAGCCAGTCCGAGACCCCAGGCCTGGGCGCGCGGATCGAGGAAGAGGCGTGGCTTTCCGACTTTCCCGGAACGCGGACCCGCGACGATAGCGGTACGTTGCGCTTTACCGTCGCGCGCGGGAGCGCAGGCAGCGTCTACGAGGTCGACGGCATCACCGGTGCCACGCGGACATCGAACGCGATGACGCGGATCATCCGCTTTTGGCTCGGCCCCGACGGCTATGAGCCATTCCTGAACGCCGTCCGGCGCGGGGAGTTCTGAGAAATGGCGGGCCGGCCGCATCTTCTGTCGATCCTGACCGCGCCGCTTCTGCGCGAGAACCCGGTGACCCTGCAGATCCTCGGACTGTGTTCGGCGCTGGCGGTCACGACGTCGCTGGCGACCGCGCTGACCATGTCGGCGGCACTGACGGTCGTGGTCACGCTGGCCGCGGGCATCATCAGCGTGATCCGGCGGCATATCCCTGACGCGATCCGACTGATCGTGCAGATCGTCATCATCGCGTCGCTCGTGATCGTCATCGACCAGGTCCTGCAGGCCTTCTTCTACGAGATCAGCCGCGCCCTTTCGGTCTACGTGGCGCTCATCACCACCAACTGCCTCGTGCTCGGCCGGACTGAATCCTTCGCGCGCAGCAACCCGCCGATCCCGGCGATGACAGACGCACTCGGGAACGGGCTCGGGTATTCGCTGATCCTCGTGGTCATCGGCGCGGTGCGGGAGCTTTTCGGTCAGGGGACGCTTCTGGGTGTTGGCGTGCTGCCGCTGGCCGAAGAGGGTGGTTGGTTCACGCCGCTCGGGCTGATGCTGCTGCCACCGAGCGGGTTCTTCCTGCTCGGCGGGCTGGTCTGGGCGATCCGGTCCGTGCGGACCGAGCAGGCCGAAGCCGCCGAGTTCGGTCCGGCCGCGCCGACGGAGGCGGCGGAATGAGCAATCTCGCAGCCCTCTTCCTCGAGGCGAGCTTCGTGTCGAACATGCCGCTGACACTGTTCCTCGGGCTGTGCACCTTCATCGCCCTGTCGCGCCGGCCCGAGGCCGCGCTCGGTCTCGGCGTCGCGATGACGGGCGTGATGGGCGTGACGGTGCCACTGAACCAGGCCGTATACGATCTGCTGCTGGCCCCCGGCGCCTGGGCCTGGGCCGGGCTGCCGGATCTCGACCTGTACTACCTGTCACTGATCGCCTTCATCGGCGTGATTGCGGCGACGGTGCAGCTTCTGGAACTGGTCCTCGAGCGTTACTTCCCCGCGACCCATGCGGCCTTCGGGGTCTTCCTGCCGCTTCTCACTGTTCAGTGTGCAATCCTCGCCGGCAGCCTGTTCATGGTCGAACGGCGCTACACGCTGGTCGAGTCCGCCGTGTTCGGTCTCGGTTCGGGGTTCGGCTTCGCCGTCGCCGTCGTCATGCTTGGCGCGATCCGGGCGCGGCTGGCCTATGCCGACCTGCCGGCGGGGCTGCGCGGGCTCGGGATCACCTTCATTCTCGCCGGGCTGATGTCTCTCGGCTTCGCCTCCTTCGCACTGATGGCGGCGCAATGACCGAGATCCTCGTCGCCAGCCTGACCGTCGTCGTGGTCATCACCGGCCTCGCCCTGGGGCTCGTCGCGGCCCGGCGCCGTCTGGTGCCGCCCGGCGCCATCGCCGTCACGGTCAACGGCGCGACGCGGCTCGAGGCCGCGCGCGGCGACCGACTTCTGGCTGTCCTCCACGCTGGCGGGATCGGGATACCGGCGGCCTGCGGCGGCTCGGGCACCTGCGGGCTCTGCCGCGTGACCGTCACCGGCGCGGGCGCAGGCGAGCCGCAGGCAACCGAACGCGGTATCCTTTCGGCCCGGGAGAGGCGCGACCATGTCCGGCTGGCCTGCCAGACAAGGCTCAGGGGTGCGT
Organism: Rhodobacterales bacterium HKCCE3408; assembly: GCA_015689705.1. GTDB lineage: Bacteria > Pseudomonadota > Alphaproteobacteria > Rhodobacterales > Rhodobacteraceae > HKCCE3408. Next base: position 239,335 of record WVSN01000001.1, on the reverse strand, counting down.
GCGACGTGATGGTGCCGCCCGATCTCCTGGATGCGGGTGGCGGCTTCACCACGCGGGTGCGCTCGGCCAGGATGCTGGCGCCGCTTATCCGGGAGATCGTCCTCGACCTGCCCGGGGACCGGCCGTTCAGCTTCCGGGCCGGTGATTTCATGCAGATCACCGCGCCCGCCTACCGGCTGGATTTCGCCGCGCTCGACCTGCCGCAGGCCTTCCGCGATGTGTGGCGTATGTCGGGATGGGACCGGCTGACGACAGCCTCGGACGGTGCGGTGACCCGGGCCTATTCCCTCGCCAACCGGCCCGAAGACCACGGTTGCGCCGTATTCAACATCCGCCTCGCGGTTCCGCCCGCGGGCCGCGAGGGCGAAGTGCCGCCGGGCCTCGTGTCGTCCTGGCTGTTCTCGGTTGCCGAGGGCGACCCGGTCGACGTGTCCGGGCCGTTCGGTGATTTCCACGTGCAGCAGACCGGTCGTGACATAGTCTTTGTCGGCGGCGGCGTCGGGATGGCTCCCCTGCGCGCGATGATCCATGAGGTTCTCGGCTCCGGATCGGCGCGGCCGATACGCTATTTCTACGGGGCCCGGTCCACTGTCGATCTGTTCTACGCGGAGGAGTTCGAGGCGCTGGCGCGCGAGCACCCAACATTCTCCTTCCTGCCCGCCCTGTCCGACCCGGCGCCCGGCGACCGCTGGACCGGAGCGACGGGCTTCATCCACGAAACGCTGCGCCGCGAGATGCAGGCCCATCCGGCGCCCGAAGAATGCGAATACTATCTCTGCGGGCCGCCCGTGATGATCTCGGCCGTGCTGGCAACGCTGGCGCGGATGGGTGTGGAGCGGCGGTCGATCTTCAACGACGATTTCGGAGTCTGAGCCATGAACGCGGACCGATACCTGCTGCACCGCCGCGGCTTTCTCGGGGTCACGGCGGCCGCCGCATTGACCCTGCCGCGCATCGGTCGGGCCGAGGCTGGCGCGCTCGACCGCATCACCGGCCGGGCCTTCGCGACGGGCTGGAGCATCGTCGCCCCGACCGGTCGCGCACTCGCCCGCGTTGCCGGGGCGATCGAGGCTGCGCTGGCGCGGGTAGACCGGCAGATGTCACCGTGGCGGCCGGACAGCGAGACATCGGCTGTCAGCGCCGGCGGGGCCGGGCTGCACCGCGTGTCGCCCGAGACGGCCGGCGTGCTGGAAACCGCACTGGACATAGCGGGCGAAACCGGCGGCTGCTTCGATCCGACCGTTGGCCCGATCGTCGGATCCTGGGGCTTCGGCCCGATCGCGGGTGAAAGGGTTGGCGACTGGCGCGACCTGAGTGTGGCCGGGCCGCGCATTGGCAAGGCACGCGCCGGCGTCACAATCGACCTGTGCGGGATCGCGAAGGGATGGGCGCTCGACCGGATGGCCGCGATCCTCGCCGACGAGGGCATCACCGACGCGCTGATCGAGCTCGGGGGCGAACTGCGCGGGCTTGGCCTTCATCCGTCAGGCCGCCCCTGGCAGGTCGCGGTCGAGAACCCGGATGACCCCGGCGCGGCGGCGGCTGTCCTCGGTCTGTCGGGCGAGGCGGTCGCGACTTCGGGTCTCGTGGCGCAAAGCTATGCCGTGGGCGGCCGCGCCTATGGTCATATCGTCGATCCGCGCGACGGCCGCCCGGCCGCAGGGGCGCTCCGCTCGGTCTCGGTGCTGGCCGCGGACGGGACGACAGCGGACGGATGGGCCACCGCACTGTTCGCCGCCGGACCAGAGGACGGACCGGAGTTCGCGCACCGCTGCGACGTGTCGGCGCTGTTTCTCGTCGCACAGGACGGAAGGCTTCTGCCGCGCATGACGGGCAGGTTCGGGGAGGTCTTGTTATGACTCTGTCGGGTCATGGAACTGGGGGAGAACCGACATGGAAGTGATCTTCGCGCTCGGGATTTTCCTGCTCGCGGCCGGCGGCCTCGGCCTCGGCCTCATGCTCGGCCGGGCGCCGCTGCGCGGGTCCTGCGGCGGCGACTCCTGCATGGCGGGCGATGCCTGCGCGGCCTGCCCGCGCCGGACTGCGGAGACGGAGAACCGGTCCGATGGCTGACCCTCTGTCCATCCGCAGCGTGATGGAGACCGACATCCTGCGGGTTCCGCCCTCCGAGCCGATCCGGCGCGCGATTGCCAGCATGACCGCGACGCGGGCGCAGGCCGTCGCCGTGGTGGAAGAGGACGGCACGCTTGCCGGCATCCTGACCGAGAAGGACTGCTTCCGCCCGGCGCTGCACGCCAGTTACTACCAGGAATGGCGCGGCACGGTGGCCGAGCACATGTCGGCACCCGTGGTGACGATCGAGGCCGGGGAGGATCTCGTGCGCGCGGCTGAGATGTTCCTCGGGATGCCGCACCGGGTGTTTCCCGTGCTCGACAAGGGCGAACTGGTGGGAATGCTGAGCCGCTCTGACGTCATGGCCGCGCTGTTCGAGGGCGGCTAGCGAAGTGCCTCAGACGGCGGCTTCCAGAGACCGGGGACAGAGAACCGCGCTGCATTCCTGCGTGACCGACGATGGTGTCGCCGCGCCCGTTCCGTTGTCCGGCCGAAGAGGATCAATTGCGACGCCGGCGCCTTTGTCCGTCGACTGTTGGAATATCAGCAACACGGCTTTCCGTTCCGCTCAGCCATTTCCCGGCTGCTCGAACCGGATGTTCAGCGTGAACGGCTGGCTCGTCGGGGACCTCATGAGCTGGAAAACGCGGATCTCGAGCTCGCCGGGGAGATCGCCGAGGAACATGCGGTCGGGTCGGTCGTCGTAATAGCCCGGCACCGACACCGATACGTTCTGGCCACTCGCCAGTTCGATGCTCAGGTTCTGTCCTCGCGGGAAGCGGAGATCAAAACACACGACGCCGTCGACGGGCGCGACACCCTCCAGGGCGCCGGCCTCGAAGCCGGCGGGCAGGTCGATCACCTGACACTCCTGGGCGAGGGAAACCTGTGGCCACAGGGTCAGGGCGGCAAGGGCGGCGATCAGCTTGGTGCGCATTGGGTCTCCGTTGGCAGTCCGGTCAGAGAAGTAACGTCACTCCGGCCAGATGATGATGGTTTCGGGTTGGGCACTCGCTTCCGGCCCTGCACCGTCGTGGCCGTTCAGCCTGATCCGGGTCGTGCCGGTCGGCGTCACTACCCGATAATGGGTCAGGTCCGGCTCGATCCGTGCGTTGGCTGGCAGGCGAAGGATGATGTAGTCCGTCAGTTCACCGTAGCCGGCAATGCTGATGGTCCGCTCGAACCCCGAAAGAACCGGCTTCCGGAATACCGCCGCGTCGACGATCAGGATATCGGGTGAACCGTCGGGCGAGGCTCCGACCGCATTGGCGAGCCCGTCAACATCGCACAGGACGACCGTATCGAACCCGGGACCGTCGAGAAGATACGCGTTGCTGGTATAGCTGTAGACGACGTCGACGCCGTCGCCGAAATGCACCTGCGACTGCGAGTAGACCCCGTTGGCCGGGTCGTCGTCGATGCTTCGCACAACGATCACGTCAGCGCCGTCGCCGTACTGGACGAACAGCGCTCCGTGTTCGTCCGAGGTATCGAATGCCGGGCGGGGTGTGGCCTGGGGCGGCGCAGCGCAATCGAACTGCGGTGGCGTGCCGGAGAGCGTGTTGCCCGTCAGCGTACGCGCCATGGCCCATGTCGCGGGGTCGACCGGCCGGAACTCGGCAACATTCGTCGGTCGCCCCGAATCGCGTGCGGCGAGATCGCGGATCTGCGCTCCGGGGTCGGGCGCGCCGACAGAGATCGCCCGGTAAATCGACGCGCCGTTGCTCGCCTGGCCGAGGCTGAGGCTCACGCGGAGTGGACCGTAGGACACGTCCGCGTTGAACAGCGTTCCGTTTGCGCTGTTGTCCGTCGGGCTGACCGGCCTCCCGCCGAGTGAGATCGTCGGCTGCCAAGGTCCGGGCGGCAGGATGAGGCGATCGATCAGCGGATCGAATTCGTAGAGAGATACGGTACGTTCGAAACCCGGCGGAACATCGTCCAGGACATCGGGTGCAATGATCAGCGTGTCGGGGTCGTCATCCGGCCCGGCGTCGCCGCGCTCCAGCCAGATGACGGCGGCCACATCCTCGACGGAACAGAGGATCACGAGATCCGATCCGTCCCCGGCGATGATCTCGGTGCCCTCCTCGACGTTGAACAGCCAGATCAGGTCGTTCCCGCCGCCCGCCATGAGGTTCTGCGGTGTCCCGTCGCCGAAATAGGCCAGTGTATCAGCCCCGTCTCGCCAGGTTGACTCGCGTTCGTCGAAATAGTCCGGCGTCGGATCGGCGACCGGGGCGTCGAGCATGGTCGCATCGAACATTTCGCCGCAGCTGGTCGCCGCGGCATGTGCCTCGGCCACGGCAGCGAGAGTTCCGCCATGTCCGTCGCCATGCCCGTCACCATGACCTTCCCCATGGCCATCTCCGAAGAGCCCGCCGAAGATACCCGTCGAACCGCCAGCCTGTCCGGGACCGGCGGTTGAATTGTCACGGCGCGCGGCAAGGATCGCGTCGATGTCGAGCCGGTCGACTGTATCGGTCGGCGACGCCTGTGACACGGTCACGGCCGGCCGCGGGTCAATGTCGGGATCGTCGAAAGAGAACACCAGCTCGATCGGTCCGGCGGTGATCGTCTGATCGAAGCCCGTGATGCTCTGATGGACCATGTCGACCGGGAAAGGTGGCCGCAGGATGATGCGGTCGTTGCGGGGGTCGAACCCGGTGACAATGATGAGCGCACCCGGGATGTTCATCGGGCGTCCGCCAAAGTCGATGACGCCGGGACCGTAGGCCTGTGCCGCACGGAATGCGTCCGGCCCGACCACGAAGGTGTCGGGCTCGCTGTCGGTGTTTACCACGCTGGCATTCAGCACCACGCCGGACACCCGCCCGCCGATGGTGCAGAAGATGATCGTGTCGGCGCCGCCTTCGCCTACGGCAATCCCGGGCATCACGGTGTCGAACACGAAAATGCGGTCGTCCCCATTGCCTCCGAGCACTGCCCCGAACGGACCCCGGGCCGAGATGATATCTTCACCCGTGGGTCCGTATATCTCCGTCCGGTAGATCCCGTCGCCGGCCCCGGCCTCCATGCCGTAGACCGCAGCTTCACTCCCGATTGCTTCGTCCTGTGTTTCCACGGGCAGGACGGGATCTGCGGCGTTCAGAAGGTCAGCGCATCCAGTGTCACCCGGCGTCACACTGGCCTGGGCAAGCCATATTCTCGCGTCTGACCCATTCGAATGAGAGTCAGGCAGGCCGGGAAACCCGAAAGCTGCGATTGCCGAGCCGGAGCCCTGGGGCGGCAGGGCAAGCGCCTTGTCGGCCCCGAACGGGCTGAATACGAGCGCCGAAAGCAGACCTGTTAGGATCCTGGATCGAAGGGTTTTCATGGCTCCGGCGGATCCTCACTCGTGACGCGGAACCGTCTGCGTGCAGCAACTGGCTCGCCAAATACTTAACAATAACAGAAACGATAGTCTGGCGGTCGCCGACCGGTCAATCCTGATCGGCAACCGTCGTTCATTGGTTTGCACACGTCCGAAGACGCGACTTTGCAGATACCTCGCTGGTCATCCTGCTCGAACACGAGCGCGGATCGAACCAGTCAGGTGGAGCCCTCTCGGGGCGCCCGGAGCTGATCAACGATGGATCCAGTCGTGGCCGGAGACCACACGACCTGCCGCACGAGGGCCCACGACAGATCGACCGGCCGGTTGAACGGAAGAAGGACCATGACGCGCGCCAGCGGGCAGTAGCCGGTCAGGACGAGCGACCATGTTCCGACCATCTGAATCCAGGCGATAAATTCCAGCACGGGGACGAAACTCAATCCCATTGCGCAAAGGTAGACCATTCGCACCTGCGACCGGAAACGCCTTGGCGTTGTGTCACCCGACAGGCCCTCCAACGCCTGATACGCGGCAATCGCAAAGGCGACTTCGCGCGCGCCTCCGACGCCTGCCAGATCGGCGCTCAGCAGAACGGCGATCGCAGTCCAGCGCCACCATACCGGGTCGTTGGTCTCGATCGCCGCGGGCCAGCGGCGGCGAGACGATTGCGCGGGTGTCCGAGATACGATTTTCACTGAGATGTCCTCCTTGAAGGGTCAGGCCGCATCGACCGCAGTGGCGATCGGGGTCAGGTTGAGACGCGGCTCCACGACCTGCGCGTCGCGGAGGGCCAGAAACCAAGGGTCATGCTCCAGCGCGCGGTTCACCATTTCGGCGATGCGCGCGGAGTCTTCGTTGCTTTCGATGCCGATGGCGACGCGCGTTTTCATCGGCCCGGCCGGGTTCGATCCGAGTCCCATCAACGCGGTGTCATCGAAATCCGTCTCGACCGTCACTGTGATCCTCTCCAGTACGAGACCCCGCCGAACGGCCAGCATCTTGATCCCGATGGCGACGCACCCGACGATCCCGCTGCGCGCGTAGAACCCCGGAGAGGGCCCGGCCGCGTCCCCGCCCATGGCGGGACCGAGATCGGTGGTGGCGGAGAACCGTCCTTGTTCGATGTGGCAGGCAAGACCCGTGCGGATCTCACCCGTCGTGGAGTAGGTCCGTTGGCACGCGGCAGGGTCGGCCGTCATCCGTTGGATGACGCTGGATTGCGAGGCGCGGATACGGTCGTCCTGCGTTTGGTGATCGGTCATCTTCGTCATGGCTCCTGTCAGGCGGCTTTGGTGTGGCGGGCGCGGTCGATGCGGTCGGCGATGAAACGGGCATCGCGGCCGACACCGTCGATCAGCGCGGAGTTCCGACGGCGCATGAACGGCAGGCCAAGGACATGAAGCCCCGGCGCGATGCTGCCCTGGTCGTGGACAAGACGTCCCTTCCGGTCGAACACCGGCAGGTCGATCCACCCGTGATCCGGGCGATAGCCGGTCGCCCAGATGACCGTAGCGATCCGACCGGAACGCAAATCGAGCGATACGCGCGGCATGGTGGGCACGCGCGTCCGGTCGAAGCGCTCGGGCGGTGGCAGGTCCCTCTGAGCCGAGGTCTCGGCCCAGGCGTCGAACGTATCCAGGAGACGGTTCATCTTGAGATCCGAGAGTGCGCAATGGTTCGCGAGCGCACCGGAGAATTTCGCAACACCGTCCTGCACGACCGCCAGGCGTCCGGTTATCTCGACCCCGTGCGCCTGAAGCGAATTGAGGTCGGTGAATTGCCTGGACATGTCGCCGGTCAATTGCAGCGAGGGCAGTCGCCGGACCCGGTCGATGTCGTCGACCTCGGAAACCGGGGTTTCGTGCAGTCCGGTCACGTCCATCCACCACTGGACGTCGCGGCCGCGATAGTGGCGCGGCATTCGGATATGTTCACCGGTGGACAGGATGACATCGTGGCCGGCCCGGCGAAGTTCGGCGGCCAGCTGCACGCCTGTGGCCGATCCTCCGACGACCAGAACACCGCCAGTGCGAAGTTGGGCCGGGGTCTTGTAGTCGATCGGTGTGAGTTGCGCGATGTGCGGCGGCAGGGCGTCGGAGAAGGCAGGTACCGACGCGATGTTGCAGGCCCCGGAGGCGATCACGACGTGATCCGCCCGCCAGGTGCCTTTGTCCGTCTCGACTCGATAGCCGAGGCCCTCGGCCGTCAGGGCGGCAACACACACGCCGGTTTCGACCGGCGCCTTCGATGCGTCCGCATAGGTGCAGAGCAACCGGATGACGTCGGGCAGCGCCATGAACCCGTTCGGGTCGGCCCCTTCAGAGCAGTGACCGGGAAGTCGGCTCTGCCAGTTCGGGGTCAGAAGCCGGAGGCTGTCCCAGCGTTCGGTCTTCCAGGAATTGGCGACCTCACCGCGCTCCAGAACGACATGGGGGATCGCGCGCTCGGTCAGGCAGTGGCTCGTGGCTAGGCCGGCCTGTCCGGCGCCGATGACGAGTGTGTGGATGCGCTTCATTGAACTATGCCTTTCAGGAAACCGCAGCGCCGCCCGCCGGCAGAGATTGGAACCGGCGGGCGGGGTTGCGGCCATCACGCGACGGAGACGGCGACGTTCGTGGGGTTAGTCAGGATGTCGAACACGGCCGACCGCTTCTGCGACTGCGCCACGAGGGCGGCGATATCTTCGCGCGACGCATTGGCGTCGATGTCGAAGGACGCCCGGATCGCGGAGAAGCCGTTGCGGATATCCGGGTCCATCCCGAGAATGCCGCGCACGTCGATGTCGCCTTCAACGACGACGCGAACGGCGTTCAGCTGGATGCCACGATGCTGCGCGACCGAGGCGACGCCGCCGGTCAGACAGCTTGCAAGCGCGGCCAGAACGATTTCCGGCGGCGTCGGAGCACGGTCGGCGGCATGGAAGACCTCGGGGTGATCGGATTCGATCCTGTAGGTCTGCTTGCGCGTGTGCTCCTGCCCCAGGCCGAAATAGCCGTTCAGGTTGTTGGAGCTGTAGGTGCCCTCGATCCACGCGCAATCGCTGCGGAAGGTGAAGGCCGCGGCCTCGGGCATCTGTTCGAATGCACCGCGTGCGCCGATAAGGGCTTCGGTATCGACGCCGTTGTCGGCTTTGACTTCGGTCTGGTAGGTCATCTGGATTTCCTTTCGGGTTTGGTTTGTCGGTTTCAGGTCTGGGGGTTGCGGGGCGCTGTCGCGCCCCGCTGGCTGGCGGAGTTACTGGCTGACGGGATTGTCGGCGGGGTCGATGTAGGTGATGTCGAACGGGCCGGGGCCGTGGATCTGGACGATCGTTTCCGAGCTCGTCCAGGCGAAGTGCGGATGGCCCGCCGGCATTTCGACGAACCCTCCGGCGGTCAGAAGCGTGCCCGCGTCCCGGTCCATCGCCTCACCGTGGCCGATGTTGAATTCGCCCGAGATCACGGTGATGAGCTCGTCGCCGGAGTGGATATGCGCAGGCACGTCGTACCCGGCCGGAAACCTCAGCCGCAGAACGAACGGGCCTTCGGCAAAGGGGTTGCCGGACAGGACGGCGATTTCCGCGCCGGCTGGCAGGACCGGCGGAGCCGGCGCCCATTCGGCTGCCTCGGCGAGGTACGGGGCCGGAGCGTGCCCTTCCTGAGCCTGCGCGGCACCTGCCACCGCAAGCGCGGCAACCAGGGTTGAGAGTGCGATCTTGTAGGTCATGGTCTTGGTCCTTTCGGGTTGGAGTCGGCAAAAGCCGGGTTGGTCGACGCGAGCGGGGAGAGACGCTCGCGCCGGGGGTCTGGCCGCTGATGCGGCCCTTGGTGAAAACGGGATCAGGCCGGGTTGCGGGCGGTGATCAGCCAGGAAGAGCTGTCCATCCAGAGATCCCCCTCGCGGGCGAGGACTTGCTCGAACATCCGGGCCAGTGCCGCTTCGATCTCGGCCCGCTTTTCCTCGGCGAGCGGACCCGCTTCGCGGAAGGTTTCCCCCGCCGGTCCGATGGCCAGCTGGAAGGCGATCGCATCAGCGACGTCCCGGCCGACACGAACCTTGGCATCGACGCGCCGGAACTCGATGTCCTCGAATCCGGCGGCCTCCATCTGCGCCCGTGTCACGGCCTCGTCGGCCATCGAGAACGGACCGGGACCACAGGTCACGGCGTCCTCGCCCGGCGGCGGCAGGTAGCGGCGGACGATATCGCGCGCCTCGATCAGCCAGGGATTGTCGGCCCGTTCGCGCCAGACGATATGCGCCAGGCGTCCGCCCGGTTTCAGGCAGGCGCGCATGGACCGCAGCCCGGCGACCGGATTGGCGAAGAACATCGTGCCGAAACGCGCGAACACCATGTCGAAGGGCGGCTCGTCGAGGCCGCGTTCCACGTCGCGGCACAGAAAGCGCACGTTGGGGATCCAGTGGAGTTCCGCGGCGTTCCGGGCATGGTCGAGAAAGGCCTCGCAGCAATCGACGCCGAGAACTTCACCATGCTCGCCGGTGGCGTTCGCCAGCTCGATGGCGGTGTCGCCAAACCCGCAGCCCACATCGAGGATGCGCTGGCCCTTTTCGACGGCGAGCATCGGAAACACGATCGCGGAGTGGCGCGACAGGCCGCCCACGAGGATGTGCCGGTAGCGGACGAATTTCGGCGCCAGCACGTCGTTCCAGAAATCGACCAGCGGCGATGCGGCCGCGGCGTTGTCGATGGTGATTTGGCGGTTCATTGCAGCCTCCGTTGGGTGATCGGTGTCGGGATCAAACTGCCGGAGGTGAGCGGGCCATGCTTGAGGCCCACCTGAGAATTTCGTGGCGAACTCATGAGTAAATCGTAAGCTGCCGCGATGAGGTACGAATTCGCGGACTTCACGCTGGACACAGCACTCGGGCAGCTCTCGAATGCCGGTGAAGATGTGCCTGTCGAGCCCCGCGCGTTCGCTCTCCTGTGTCATCTCGTGGCCAACCGTGACCGGCTCGTGACCAAGGATGAACTGGTCGAGGTCATCTGGGATGGCAGGATCGTGACCGACGCCGCGATCTCGACCCTGATCAAGACTCTACGCAGGTCCGTGGGGGACGATGGCAAATCGCAGCGGCTGATCCGGACGGTCCATGGCCGCGGCTTCCGCTTCGTCGGGGACCTGCGATCTCGTTTGCCGGCCCGCGCCGCGTCCGAGACCATCTTGTTGCCCGAGGAACCGGTCACCGAGACGTCGCGTCCCTCGATTGCCGTTCTGCCGTTCCGAAGTGTCGGCCAGATGGAGGGTTGGGCATCGATGTCCGACGCCATCCCGGCGGAGCTGATCTCCTCGCTTTCCCGTCTCAGGTGGCTTCGGGTGGTCGCACGCGGCTCGACTTTCCGGTTCCGTGATCCTCTGCCGGACCTGTCGGTGATCCGCACAAATCTGGGTGCCGCCTATTGCCTTGCGGGCGACGTGGAGATCATCGGGCGCCGCGTCTCGATCACGGTCGAGCTGTCGGATACACGCGACGGGCGGGTCATATGGTGCGAGACACTGTCCGGCGGTATCGACGACGTGCACCAGATCCGGACGGACATCGTGCGGCTGGTCTGCTCGGGCCTCGAGCTGCACATCAACATGCACGAGACCGAACGCGCCCGGCTCCGGCCGCCCGAAAGCCTCGACGCCTGGAGCCTGTATCACCTCGGCCTGCATCACATGTATCGCTTCACCGGGAAGGACAACGCGATCGCCGCCGACTACTTTTCGAAGGCGACGCGTCTCGACCCCGGCTTCGCCCGCGCCTTCGCGGCACGCTCCTTCACGTCTTTCCAGTCAGCTTTCGTGGGCTACGGGCCGGACCGGGACCCGGAGGTCGAGAATGCGCGGCGGTTCGCGGAAAAGTGCCTCGAGATCGACCCGGTGGACCCGTTCGGCAACTTCAACTACGGGCGATCCTTCTGGCTGCAGGAGGATCACGACTCCGGCCTTGGCTATCTCGACCGCGCAATCGGAATGAGTCCGAGCTTCGCGCACGGGCTGTACGCCCGGTCCCATGCGGATATGATCGCCGGACGCGGCGCGAGCGCCGTCGCTTCTGCGAACGAGGCCATCGCACTCAGCCCGCTCGACCCGTTTCTTTATGCTATGCACCAGGCCAAGGCGTTGGCGCTTCTGCAAATGGGCGAACACGAACAGGCGTGCCTCCACACCGATGCGGGCGCCCGCGAGCCTGGTGCGCATTACATCGTGACGACGATCGCGGCGGCGATAAACAAGGTCGCCGGACGAGACGAGCAGGCCCGGTACTGGCACGGGCGGACCATCGCGCGGCGTGCCGATGCCTCGATCGCCCAGTTCTTCGCGGCAATCCCGGTGCGCGACCCGGCGGTCAGGGCAGACATTCAACGCGCCCTCAGGGCTCTCGGTTTCTCGGAAGATTGAGGTCTGCGACGGTCCGGTCGATCATCGCGCACTGTCCCGGCGATACCCGGGATCACGGCCATGCCGGGGAAGGCCGCCGCGATCTGATCGGGCAGCAGTGGAGGCCGGACGCGGGTGGGGCCGGCCGGGGGCGAGAGTGACTTCGGCTCCGGATCAAGCGAGTGCGCTGATGGCGGCAAGTGCGGCGCAATGCCCGCGTCGACTTTTCAGGACGTTTCGACCGGGAGTGTCTCGTCTGCACTCCACTCGGCCCATGATCCGTCATACAGCCGCGATCGGCTGAAGCCGAGCGTGCGCAGGGCGAGCAGCCCGCAAGAGGCCGCCAACCCGCGACCGCAATAGGCGATGGCCTCCCGGTCGGTCGACAGGCCCTTGTCGCGGTAAAGGGCTGCCAGTTCGTCGGATGCGGCAAACCGGAACGAGCCCCGTTCCGACAGCTTCCGGGCGCGCTCGGCATACGAAGCCGACGCAAGCTCCGGATCGATGTTGGAGATTGCGGGAATATTCTTTGCGCCCGGGATATGGCCCGACCGCCCGCCCCAGGTGTGAACCGCCTGCCCCCGATAGAGGTCGGCCGGAAGGCAGTCGACAAGGTCAACGTCAGGCTCGTCCAGAGCCCCGCATACGTCCGATTTCGTTGCGATCCACTCCCGCCGCACACGAGGTGTGAACGTCACCGGATCTGGCCGGATGTCGCCCGCCTCCAGCGGTCGGTTCTCAAGCTTCCACTGCTGCAGACCGCCATCCAGGACCCGCACGTCGTCGTGGCCGTAATAGGACAGGGCCCACCAAAGGCGCGCGGCGGCCAGGGGAAGCCCGGAATCGTCATAGACGATCACGGGCGAGTCGTTCCCCACCCCGAGGCGCCCCATCGCCGCCGCGAACTCCTCCGGACCCACCATCATGTCCGGCACCGGATTCCGGGGGTCCGACAGTTCGGACGCCATGCCGATATAGACAGCGCCCGGGATGTGTTCCCGGATGTAATCGGCCCGGTCGTCATAGGCGACGCCCTTGCCGCCTTCCTCGCGGAATTTCCAGCGGACGTCGATGATGCGCAGGCCGGGATCCTCGAGATGCTCGGCCAGCCACGACGTATCGACGAGAGGGCTGACATGATCGGCCATAGGCCACTTCGCTGCCCGGTGCTGTTCGGCAGGATTGTATCAGAGCCGCGGTACTTTGTCTGGTTTGTCCGCTTAGCTGATGTAAGCGCCGCGCGCAGTCATCGAAGCGTAGACTGCAATGCAGCACGCACCACCTGAACGCCCCCGAGGCGTAACACCAAGGTGTGACACACAACGAAACATCACACTAGTAAGTGCTTTAAATCATTGGGCTTTGGGGTGGTGGTGGAGCCAAGGGGGGTCGAACCCCTGACCTCTTGCATGCCATGCAAGCGCTCTCCCAACTGAGCTATGGCCCCGGATGCGTTTAACGCCCGCGCGGTCTAGAAGGTTGCCCGGGCCAGATCAAGCGAAAAATCCGGCCCGCGCAGCGTCATTCCTCGTCGTCTTCGCCGGCCACATCGGCCAGGTCGTCAAGCGACACGGTATCGTCGTCATCGTCGTCCTCGAGCACTTCGTCATCGTCCAGATCGACGTTATCGTCGTCGTCCAGATCGATATCGTTGTCGTCATCCTCGAGAACCAGATCCTCGCTGTCTTCCTCGGCACGAGCCTTGGCCTTCTCGGCCGACTTTTCGGAGACGAGGCTCCGACCGCCCTTGCCGGTGTCGATCTCCACGACCTCGCCGGTATAGGGGCTGACGATCGGGTCGCGACCCAGATCGTAGAAACGTTTTCCGGTGGTGGGGCAGACGCGTTTGACGCCCCATTCCTCTTTGGGCATGACACCCCCTTCAATCATCGGTATCGAGAGAATTGCGGCTCCCTGCCACAACATCGGGGGGCTGTCAAAGGCTTTCAAGACGCCCCGACGGAGCCCAGTCGACATGCCGCCCAGACGGCGCGAGAGCACCCATATCCTGCCCGGAGACCCGCCGATCGAGGTGGCGCTGAAGCGCTCGGCCCGGTCGCGGCGCTTTTCGCTTCGGGTCAGCCGGGCTAACGGCGCGGTCTCGATGAGCCTTCCGGTCTGGGCCGACGAACGCGAGGCGCTGCGCTTCCTGCGCGACCGCGAGGACTGGCTGCGCGCGCATGTCGCCGCGGCGCCGGGGCTGCAGCGGCCGAAGGTCGGTGGAAAGCTCCCCCTGTTCGGCACGGACCGCCCGATCGTGGCCGGACCCGGCCGATCTGCTCGGTTTGACGGGGGCGTGATCCGGGTTCCGGATGACGGGCGTGCGGCGACACGACTGCGGGCCATGCTTCAGGCCATTGCCCGCGACCGTTTCGCCGAGGCGGCCGCGCGCCATGCCGCGGCGCTCGGTCGGAGCCACGGGCGGATCGTGCTGCGGGATACGCGCAGCCGGTGGGGCAGCTGCACACCGTCCGGCGATCTCATGTTCTCCTGGCGGCTCGTCATGGCACCGCCGAGCGTGCTCGACTACGTCGCCGCGCACGAGGTGGCGCATCTGCAGGAGCTGAACCACTCGCCCCGGTTCTGGGCGGCCTGTGCCCGGCTCTGCCCCGGCTACAAGACCGAGCGGGCATGGCTCCGCCGGCATGGACCCGAGCTCCTGGCCTGGACGTTCGAGGCAAGCCCGTGCTGACCAATCCCCGTCCGACCGAGACCGGCGCTGCTGTCGCCCATGACCGGGTCTACCGGGTCCTGCGTGGGCAGATCATGCATGGCGAACTGGCGCCCGGCCACGCCCTGACGCTTCGCGGCCTTGGACGGGAATTCAACGTCTCGATGACACCCGCACGAGAAGCCGTGCGGCGCCTGGTCAGCGAGGGCGCGCTGTTCCTGTCGAGCTCCGGCCGGGTCTCGACGCCGGAACTGTCGAACGAACGGATCGAGGAGCTGGCCGCGATCCGGGCGCTTCTGGAACCGGAGCTGGCGGCGCGCGCCCTGCCCCGCGCACACCCCGCCCTGATCGAGCGGATGGGCACGATCAACGGCGCAATCGCGCAGGCCATCCATCGGCGCGACGCTGTGGGTTACATCCGGTCGAACCTCGAGTTTCACCGCACGCTCTACCTGCGCGCGCAGGCACCAGCGATGCTGGCCCTGGCCGAAACGGTGTGGCTACAGCTTGGCCCGACGATGCGGGCGCTCTACGGGCGGCTCGGCAAGACAGAGGCGCCGGGCCATCATCGCTTGATCCTTGCGGCGCTGAACGCAGGCGACGAGCCGGGTCTGCGGCTCGCCGTGCGCGCGGATGTCACGCAAGGCCTCAGGCTGCTGGCGGGCTGACGGCCTATTCGGCCGCCACCGCCGTCGTCCCGGGCTGCTCGACAGGACCGTGATGCGCATCGAGGATCCGGTGCACCTCTTCCAGGTCGAGCCGGAGCCCCGCGGTCAGTTGCGCCACGAAACGCCGTTCCTTGCGGGTCATCGTGCCGTCTGCCGCGATGACGGCCAGCGCCGCGCGCAGAACCATCCGCGCCTGTTCCGGCGACAGCCCGCGGCCGAACCGTTCGAAATCACGCGGGCCCTTCAGCTTGTCGGTGTGGTCGATAGCCCAGGCGATATGCTCGTCCGAATAGTCGAGCTGCGCGATCTCGATCGCCTTGCGCCGGATGTAGTCCACTTCCTCGGGCTGCGCCGTGCCGTCGGCCTTGGCAGCGTGAAGCATGGCGTCGATGAACCGGAAAACCGCGTTGTCCGGCAGTCCGAGAACCTCCATCCGCTCCTGCATCCTGCGCGATCCGCGGGCCGCCGGGGCGGCGCGGGAGGAGCCGGAAAGGATCTTCTTCAGGAGAACGATCAGCATCAGCAATGCGCCGATGCCCCAGATCGTGTAGCCCTCGGCATATTGCCGGATCGTGAAGGCCGGAGTCTCCGGCACACCATCGAGCAGACCCGACGAGAAAGCCGATGAAATCAGCGCGGGATCGTTGAAGTAGCGTGTGCCCTGGCACTGGTCCTCGGACAGGACGTAGCCGTTCGAGGTCATCCAGGCGCCGAGGTAGTAGATCGTGTCCACCTCGTAGAGATGGCAGAGCGACAGGGGCTTGCCGGCATCGACCGGGATCGCGTCTATCGCGACCGGGGAAAGGTGCGCTTCGGTGCCGCGCACGACCGGAATCCCGCGCGCCGCTTCGGCCATCGACGGAAGCGCCAGCACCAGACCGGCAAGGAACCAAACAATAAACCGCATCGCAAACCACCCTTATGATGACGGATCGCGAGGACAATGACGGCGGTTTTGGGCAGAAATAGGGAGGCCGGAGAAAAAATTCAGTCAAGGCATGTGGACGGGATCCAGCCCTCGCGCCCGTCCCCGGCCCGCGCGCGGGTCCAACCGAGCCGGCTTTCGAGCGGCTCGACCCGGTCGCCCGGGGCAGCGGTCAGCTCCATCGTGTCGAAATCTTCGGTGACGCGAGTGCCGTCGACGATATCGGCCGGCACCCAGCCGCCCTGGCCCCGGGCATTTTCGACCCATTGCCAGCCCGGATATTCCTCGTCGATCCGGCCCGGCGTCACAGTCTCCCCCGCCGTCACGGCAAGCGCCGGATTGTAGGTGGCCGTCCAGGCCCGGACGACGCGCCTCTCAGCTATGGATCGGCCCGTCCCCGCAGGCGAGCGCGGCTTCCCGCACCGCTTCCGAATAGGTCGGATGCGCGTGGCAGGTCAGCGCCACGTCCTCGGCCGCCGCTCCGAATTCCATCGCAACGCACAACTCGTGGATCAGGTCGCCAGCGGACGGCCCGATGATATGCGCGCCGAGAATGCGGTCGGTTTCCTTGTCGGCGAGTATCTTCACGAAGCCTTCACCCGAGAAGTTCGCCTTCGCACGGGCGTTGCCCATGAAGGAGAACTTGCCGACCTTGTAGGCACGGCCCGCCTTCTTCAGCGACTCCTCGGTTTCACCGACATTGGCGACCTCCGGGTGCGTGTAGATCACGCCCGGGATGACGCCGTAATTCACGTGACCGGCCTTGCCCGCGACCACCTCGGCCACCGCCATGCCCTCGTCCTCGGCCTTGTGCGCCAGCATTGGCCCGTCGATGCAGTCGCCGATGGCGTAGACGCCCTTCACGTTCGTCGCCCAATGCTTGTCGACCTTGACCTGCCCGCGCTCGGACATCTCGACGCCAAGCTCCTTCAGGCCGAGCCCGTCCGTATAGGGCTTCCGCCCGGTGGCGACGAGGACGACATCGGCGTCGACGGTATGCTCGCTGTCGTCCTTCTTCAGCTTGTAGGTCACCTTGGCTTTTGTCTTCAGCGCCTCGACCCCCTGCACGGCGGCGCCGAGCGTGAAGTTCAGGCCCTGCTTGGCAAGGATCCGGCGGAAGCTCTTGGCGACCTCGCCATCCATGCCGGGCGTGATCTCGTCAAGGAACTCAATCACCTCGACCTCGGCACCGAGCCGGGCATAGACCGATCCAAGCTCGAGCCCGATGACGCCGGCGCCGATCACGACCATCTTCTTCGGAACCTTTGAAAGCGCCAGCGCGCCTTCCGAGGTGACGACGACTTTCTCGTCGATCTCGACGCCCTTCAGCGCGCTCGGCTCCGACCCGCTGGCGACGATGATCGACTTGGCCTCGTGGACGTCGTCGCCGACCTTGACCTTGCCGGCTTCGGGGATTGAGCCCCACCCCTTGAGCCAGTCGATCTTGTTCTTCTTGAACAGGAATTCGATGCCCTTGGTATTCTGGCCGATGACGTCGTCCTTGTAGGCCTGCATCTGGCTCCAGTCGACCGACGGGGCTTTGCCCTTCAGACCCATCTTGGCGAAGTTCTCCTCGGCCTCGTGCAGCATGTGCGAGGCGTGAAGCAGCGCCTTGGACGGGATACAGCCGATGTTCAGGCAGGTCCCCCCCAGGGTCTCGCGGCCTTCCACGCAGGCCGTCTTCAGACCGAGCTGCGCGCATCGGATGGCACAGACATATCCGCCGGGCCCGGAACCGATCACGATCACGTCGTAGCTAGCCATGGAGCACTCCTTCGGGGTCGTCGAAACGGCGTTACCTTACGAGCCTGAGCGGGGGGAACAACCGGAAACCGGGCCATTTTGGCGGTTCTTCGGTGTCTGCAGGTCAGCTGTGATCACAAAAGAGCGGCGGTTATCATGAAGGCCGTCGCGAAGAAGCCTACAGCGAAAATCGCGCTCCGCCACGGCACCCATCCGAATGCGTAGGCGGGAATGTAAAGAATGCGTGCCCCGAGATAAGCCCAGGCGCAGCCGCGCGTGAAGGGCGTCGAGGCGTCTCCGAGCGTGACGACGACGACCGCGATCGTAAACAGGATCAACGCCTCGAAATGGTTGTTGAACGCGCGGAACAGCCGCCCCGTCCGGACCGAGGCCTGGTCCATGAGCGGCTTGCCGAGCCGGTCCGGATCGCGGGGCGAGGCGGTCTTGCCGGGCCCGAGCTCCAGGTTCGCTGGAATCGCCATGAGTGCGAACTGCACGAATTGCAGAAGCGCGGCGAGGGCGAGGACGGTGAGTTCGGTGGTCATCGGCACGACCCCGGCGGTCAGGCCGGCGCCCCTGACAGCGCGGTGAAGATCATCATCACGAGCCCTGCCAGCGCCGCGAACCAGACGATGGATCGGATCAGCGGGATGCCGATGGCGTAGGCCGGGATGTAGACGACACGCGACCAGAACCAGATCGCCGCGCCGAGCGCCGAAGTCTCGTTCCCCCGGCCCGAAACCGCGAGAACGAGCGCGATAGCGACGAAGCCCGGGAAGGTTTCGATGTAGTTGCGCAGCGACCGCTGGATGCGGGCGGCGACCACGTTCTGGTCCCGCTGTTCATCCTGCGGCCCGAGCGCCCACCCAAGCCCCTTCGACAGGTCGCTGAACGTCGCCTGGACGAGCGCGTGCACGACGAGGAGGATGACGGCGTAGACGAGATATGTGAGTTCGGGGGTCATGCCGTTGCTCCTGTTTCCAATCCCTGCCACGTAGATCGTCGTTCCGCGCGGCTGGCCAGAGCGGCCCGATCACAAATCCATCAGCAGCCGCCGCGGATCCTCCAGCGCTTCCTTCACCCGGACGAGGAACGTCACCGCGCCCTTCCCGTCGACGATCCGGTGATCGTAGGACAGGGCGAGGTACATCATCGGGCGGATAACGATCTCGCCGCCGACGACCATCGGGCGGTCCTGGATCTTGTGCATCCCGAGGATGCCCGATTGCGGCGGGTTGAGGATCGGCGAGGACATGAGCGATCCGTAGACGCCGCCGTTCGACAAGGTGAACGTCCCGCCCTGCATCTCGGCCATCGAGAGCTTGCCGTCGCGCGCGCGGCGGCCCTTCTCGGCGATCTCCTTCTCGATCTCGGCGAAGCTCTTGGCATGCGCGTCCCGGATGACCGGCACCACGAGGCCCTGGGGCGTTCCTGCCGCGACGCCCATGTGGACGAAGTTCTTGTAGACCACGTCCGTGCCGTCGATCTCGGCATTGACCTCCGGCACCTCGAACAGCGCGTGAACGCAGGCCTTGGTGAAGAACGACATGAAGCCAAGGCGGACGCCGTGCTTTTTCTCGAACTCGTCCTTGTAGGTCGAGCGAAGGTCCATCACCGCGCCCATATCGACCTCGTTGTAGGTCGTGAGCATCGCGGCGGTGTTCTGCGCGTCCTTGAGGCGCCGGGCGATAGTCTGGCGCAGACGGGTCATCTTCACCCGCTCCTCGCGCGCCGCATCTTCGGCCGTCACGGGCGCGCGCGGCGCCGCGGCCGGGGCCAGAGCAGGCGCTGAAGGTGCAGCCGCGGGCTGCGCCGCCGGGGCCGAGCCCGCGCGCATCACGTCTTCCTTCATGATCCGCCCGTCGCGCCCGGAGCCCTGGACCTGGTCCGCGGACAGGCCCTTTTCCTCCATCATCTTCTCGGCGGACGGCGCGTTCGACACGTCGCCCTTCGACGGGGCGGGGGCCGGCGCTTCGGCCGGCGCGCTTTCGGACTTTGCCGGGGCTACTGCGCCCGACGAGCCGCCGATCACGCCGAGCTTGCCGCCCGCCTCGACGGTCGAGCCCTCTTCGGCGAGAATTTCGGACAGGACGCCCGCCGCCGGTGACGGCACCTCGACGGAAACCTTGTCAGTCTCGAGCTCGCAGAGCATTTCGTCCTGCGCGACCTCGTCGCCGACCTTCTTGAACCAGGACGCAACGGTCGCTTCGGTCACGCTCTCGCCCAGGGTCGGGACCATGACGTCGACGCTCTTGTCGCTGCTGCCGGAGGACTTGCCGTCGCGGGCGACCTCCTGACCGTTGCCGGAAATGTTGGTCTCCTCAGGCGCCCGGCCGCTGGTCGGGCGTTCCTGAACGGCCGGTTCTCCGGCATCGGCGGCATCGGCCACCGTAGCGAGCAGGGCATCGACCCCGACAGTCGCGCCTTCCTCGGCCACGATTTCGCTCAGCGTGCCGGCAGCGGGCGACGGCACCTCGACCGTCACCTTGTCGGTCTCCAGCTCGCACAGCATCTCGTCGACCGCGACCGCATCGCCCGGCTTCTTGAACCAGGTCGCCACCGTCGCCTCGGTCACGCTCTCGCCCAGGGTGGGCACGCGCACTTCGATACTCATCGCGTCAATTCCCTTCGATCGTCAGCGCGTCGTTCACGAGCGCTTCCTGTTGTGCCTTGTGCTGGCTGGCCAGGCCCGTGGCGGGCGAGGCGGTCGCCGGGCGGCCGGCATAGATCGGCCGCGTGTGCTTGTTCCCGAGCCGGGTCAGCACCCATTCGATATTGGGCTCTACGAAGCTCCATCCGCCCTGGTTCTTGGGCTCTTCCTGGCACCAGACGACGTCGGCCTTCTTGAAACGCTCGAGCTCCTTCACGAGGCTCAGCGCGGGGAACGGATAGAACTGTTCCAGCCGCAGAAGGTAGATGTCGTCGATCCCTGCCGCGTCGCGCGCCTCGAGCAGGTCGAAGTAGACCTTGCCCGAACAAAGGACGACACGGCGGATCTTGTCGTCCTTGACCAGCTTCGTGTCCGAGTTGCCCTGCTGCGCGTCATCCCAGAGCACGCGGTGGAAGCTCGAACCGGTCTGGAATTCCTCGGCCTTCGACACCGCGAGCTTGTGGCGCAGAAGCGATTTCGGCGTCATCAGTACCAGCGGCTTCCGGAAGTCCCGGTGAAGCTGTCGGCGCAGGATGTGGAAGTAGTTCGCCGGCGTCGTGCAGTTCGCGACGATCCAGTTGTCCTCGGCACACATCTGCAGGAACCGTTCCAGCCGCGCGGAAGAGTGCTCCGGCCCCTGCCCCTCGAAGCCGTGCGGCAGGAGCATCACGAGACCCGACATCCGCAGCCACTTGCGCTCGCCCGACGAGATGAACTGGTCGAACATGATCTGCGCGCCGTTGGCGAAATCGCCGAACTGGGCTTCCCACATCACCAGCGCATTGGGTTCCGCCAGCGAGTAGCCGTATTCGAACCCGAGCACGGCATATTCCGACAGCATCGAGTCGATCACCTCGAAGCGTGCCTGCCCTTCGCGGACGTTGTTGAGCGGGTAGTAGCGCTCCTCGGTATCCTGATCGACGAGACCGGAATGCCGCTGCGAGAAGGTCCCGCGGGTCGAGTCCTGGCCGGCAAGACGCACCGGGTAGCCCTCGGTCAGAAGGCTGCCGAAGGCCAACGCCTCGGCGGTGGCCCAGTCGAAGCCCTCGCCCGACTCGAACATCTGGCGCTTGGTGTCCAGAAGCCGCTCGACCGTCTTGTGCAGCTGGAAGCCGTCCGGCGCGCGGGTCAGCGCGCGGCCAACCTCTTCCATCGTCTCCGGCTTGATCGCGGTCTGGCCCCGCTCGTATTCCTCGCCCTCGCGGTCGAGATGGCTCCAGCGTCCGTCGAGCCAGTCGGCCTTGTTCGGCTTGTAGGTCTTCCCGGCCTCGAACTCCTCGTTCAGGTGCGCCTGGAAGGCGGCCTTCATGTCCTCGATCTCGCCCTCGGGGATAAGTCCGTCCCGGACGAGCCGCTCGGTATAGAGCTGCAGCGTCGTCTTCTGCTTCTTGATCTTCTTGTACATCACCGGGTTGGTGAACATGGGCTCGTCGCCCTCGTTGTGACCGAACCGGCGGTAGCAGAAGATGTCGATGACCACGTCCTTGTGGAACTTCTGGCGGAACTCGGTCGCGACCTTGGCGGCGTGCACAACGGCCTCAGGGTCGTCACCGTTCACGTGGAAGATCGGCGCCTCGACCATCAGGGCGATATCCGTCGGATAGGGCGAGGACCGGCTGAAATGCGGTGCGGTGGTGAAGCCGATCTGGTTGTTCACGATCAGGTGGATCGTACCGCCGGTGCGGTGGCCCCGGATACCGGACAGCTGGAAGCCCTCTGCCACGACGCCCTGCCCCGCGAAGGCCGCGTCGCCATGCAGCAGGACGCCCATGACCTTCGTGCGCCCGCTGTCGCCGAGCTGATCCTGCTTGGCACGAACCTTGCCGAGCACGACGGGGTTCACCGCCTCGAGGTGGCTCGGGTTCGCGGTCAGCGACAGGTGGACGGAATTGCCGTCGAACTCGCGGTCCGACGAGGCGCCGAGGTGGTATTTCACGTCGCCCGACCCATCGACGTCCTCGGGCTTGAAGCTACCGCCCTGGAACTCGTTGAAGATCGCCTTGTAGGGTTTGCGCATGACGTTCGCGAGGACGCTCAGGCGGCCACGGTGCGGCATCCCGATCACGATGTCGGTCAGGCCGAGCGCCCCGCCCCGCTTGATGATCTGCTCCATCGCGGGGATCAGGCTTTCGCCGCCGTCGAGACCGAAGCGCTTGGTCCCCATGTACTTGACGTGCAGAAATTTCTCGAAGCCCTCGGCCTCGACCATCTTGTTCAGGATCGCCTTCCGGCCCTCGCGCGTGAACTGGATTTCCTTGCCGTAGCCCTCGATCCGCTCCTTCAGCCACGCGGCCTGCTCGGGATCGGAGATGTGCATGTATTGCAGCGCGAAGGTGCCACAGTAGGTCCGGCGCACGATCTCGAGGATCTGGCGGATCGAGCCGTGGGTCAGGCCCAGCACGTTGTCGAGAAAGATCGGCCGGTCCATGTCGCCGTCGGTGAACCCGTAGGACCGCGGGTCGAGCTCGGGATGCGGGGTCTGATCGCGCATCCCCAGCGGATCGAGATCGGCCGCGAGATGGCCGCGGATCCGGTAGGCCCGGATCAGCATCAGCGCCCGGATCGAGTCCAGCACCGCGCGCTGGATCTGGTCGTCGGTGACCTTGACGCCCTTTTCGTCGGCCTTTGCCTTGATCTTGTCGCCCGCGCCCTTGATCTCGGCCTTGGCCTCAGCCCAGTCGCCGGTCAGCGCGCCGGTAAGTTCGTCTTGCGGTGTCGGCGGCCAGTCGCGACGGGCCCAGGACGGGCCTTTCGCCTCCTGCTTGACGTCGAGTTCCGCGTCGCCGAGCGACCGGAAGAACTCCGCCCAGGCCTGGTCGACCGCGCCCGGATCGGAGGCATATTGCGCGTAGAGCTGGTCGAGATAGGCGGCATTCGCCCCCTGCATGAAGCTCGAGGCCTTGAAGACGTCGTTGGAACTCTGTTCGGTCATGGCGACACCTGTTGATTGTCGGTCTGCGCGCCGCCCCGTGGGCAGCGTGCGGCTTTGTTAGGTCAGACCTCGGGTTCGGGGCCGTATTCATTTGGGCCGGGCTGCGACGGCCGGGTCAGCCAGACGATCAGCAGGACGACCGAGACGATCTGCACGATGGCGAGGATGAGAAGGCCGCCCAGCCCGGCCAGCGCACCGGCCCCGCCCATCGCTCCGGGATCCATACCGCCGGGACCCATGGCGCCCATGGCCCCCATTCCGAACGCGCCGAACATCAGAAGCAGCGCACCGGCAATCGAAACGATCGTCGGGATCAGGACATACCAGCCCGGCCGGCCGGTATCGTGCATCCGCCGCCACCCCGCCGCGAGAGACGGCAGGAGCATGGCAAGCCCGAAGAGCGGCTGAAATATCTGCGTCTCGGGTTCATCGGCCATGCCAAACCCGAAGATCAGGCCATCGACGATCGAGAACACGACGCTCCCGAGGATAACGAACAGGATGAACCACCAGTATTCCGGGCGCCGCGCGCGCCCCGAGAAGGTGGCGTACTTGGACAGGCAGGTCCTGATTGCTGTGGTGAACCCCATGGCTCCGTTCCCTTGTGCGCCCGTCAGCCGATCGCCTGCAGGACCGCTTCGCCAAGCTGCGCCGGGCTGTCCGCCACGACGATCCCGGCCGACTTCATCGCTTCGATCTTGTCGTCCGCGCCGCCCTTGCCGCCGGAGACGATGGCGCCCGCATGGCCCATCCGCCGGCCCGGAGGGGCCGTGCGTCCGGCGATGAAGCCCGCGACCGGCTTTTTCCGGCCCCGCTTGGCCTCGTCCTTCAGGAACTGCGCCGCGTCTTCCTCGGCGCTGCCGCCGATCTCGCCGATCATGATGATCGACTGCGTCTCGTCGTCGGCGAGGAACCATTCCAGCACGTCGATATGCTCCGTCCCCTTGATCGGGTCGCCGCCGATCCCGACGCAGGTCGACTGGCCGAGCCCGACATCCGAGGTCTGCTTGACGGCCTCGTATGTAAGCGTGCCCGAGCGCGATACGACCCCCACGGTCCCGCGCTTGTGGATGTGGCCCGGCATGATGCCGATCTTGCAGGCATCCGGCGTGATGACACCCGGGCAGTTCGGCCCGATCAGGACACTCTTGCTGTCCATCAGCGCGCGTTTGACCTTCATCATGTCGAGCACCGGAATGCCCTCGGTGATGCACACGATCAGTTCCATGTCGGCATCCAGCGCCTCGAGGATCGAGTCGGCCGCGAACGGCGGCGGCACGTAGATCACGCTGGCCGTCGCGCCGGTCTTCGCCTTCGCCTCGTGGACCGAGTTGAATACCGGCAGCTCAAGGTGCGTCATGCCGCCTTTTCCGGGCGTCACCCCACCCACCATCTTCGTGCCGTAGGCGATGGCCTGTTCGCTGTGGAAGGTGCCCTGGCTCCCGGTGAAGCCCTGGCAGATCACCTTCGTGTTTTCGTCGACGAGTACGGCCATCTGGTCCCTCTGTCCTCTGTTATCCTGGTATTTCCATGGCCACGCGGGCCGTCCCGTCCTCGGGACAGCCGCGGGCGCCTTGAGTTCCTGAATTCATGTAGACGGCGACGGGCGCGTCAGAGCCGGTCTGGATCGTCCAGATCTCGCACATCGCCGCCGCCTCGTTGCCCGTCATCTGCCGCTGCGCGTCCGGGCGGCGATAGGCCACCACGCTCTCGACGATGGCCGCGGTCGCGTCGACGCCGAGATGCGTCGTCTCGACATGGCAGGACCCGCGGAACGCGTCGGGATCGATGACGCGGATGCGCACGGTATCGCCCGGCGCGTCGTAGTAATGCGTGAAACCCTGCGCCGCGCCGCCATAGGTCGCCTGATTGTCGACGGCCCGGTAGCTGAAGCCCGCGGGCGGGATCGTTTCGGACGGAACCAGCCGCTCGGTCATCACCCGCAGGCAGACATCGACCGCGACCGCGACATTGGTCCGCACGGCCTCGTCGAAGGACTGCGCCTGCGCGAATGCCGGTCCGGCTGCCACGAGGGCGATGGGAAATGCCACCCACCTCATCGGGTCGCCTCCGACAGGGGCGTCAGCCGCTCCACACCGATGAAGGTCTCCACACCGTTCGGCCCGGGCCGCGTGCCGACCTGAACGACGGCGATCCGGTCGGGGTTGAGGAATCGCGCGGCGACGAATTCGGCTCCGGGCTGGACCGGGAAGTCCTCCGGCACCGGCGCTTCGGCCTGAATCCCTTCGGCTTCCAGCCCCGCAACGGCGGCGGCGACGCCGGCCTCGGGATACGTCCCGTCGAAGGCCACTTCGCAGCGGCGGTCCGTCCCGGGCGTCGCCGGGCGACCCTGCGGTTCGGCCACCGGGTTCGTGCTGCGGAATGGTCTCAGGTCGTAGAAGTCGACCCGCGCCCCCGCCCCGCCCAAACGAGCCTCGGCCGTCTCGGCGGTCAGGAACGGGCTGTAGCAATGGTCGGCGAAGGCCTGCGTGATGCGGTCGACCGGCTCTGCTGCGACGGCAGGGCCAGTCAGCGCGGCCAGTATGGCAGCGGCCGGCCGGGCGCCGGCCGTTACCATATGCCGCCGCGCCGTCATCCTCAGGCGCCTCCGCCGATCAGCGTCAGGGTGACTTGCGGCGTCCCCTCGATCTCGGTCGCGGCGAGGCGCAGGAAGGCGGTCCCGACGCGGTAGCCGTCACCCGACGGATCAAGCGGTACGCGGGCGTCGATCGCGGCGGCGATCTCCTCGATGCTGGCACTGGTCCCGGCGACCATCGAACAGGTCGGCGCGCCCGAGGCCGTTTCCCCGACGCGGAAGACGCGGGCCTCGGCCAGCGGCGCGGCGGCGTTGTAGCGCGCGCCCGCCTCGGTCGCGTCGGTCAGGCCCAGAAGATCGGCCTGCGCCTCCCAGTCGGCGAAAGCCGGCAGGGTCGATATGCAGACGGTGTCGAAAGCGGACGCGATCCCGGCCGCGTCGGGCGACGGTCCGCGGCCCGTCAGGTCGCCGACGAGGTTACAGCCCGACAGGGCCAGACCGGCAGCCAGACCGACTAGAAGGCGGCTCACGATTTCACCGCCTTCACGATCTTCTCCGCGCCGTCCTTCAGATCGTCGGCGGCGATAACGTTCAGGCCGGAGGTTGCGATGATCTCCTTGCCCTTCTCGACGTTCGTGCCTTCCAGCCGGACGACCAGCGGCACTTGCAGGCCCACCTCCTTCACCGCGGCGATCACACCCTCGGCGATGATGTCGCAGCGCATGATGCCGCCGAAGATGTTGACGAGGATGCCCTTCACGTTCGGGTCGGAGGTGATGATCTTGAAGGCCTCGGTCACCTTCTCTTTCGTCGCGCCACCGCCGACGTCGAGGAAGTTCGCGGGCTCAGCACCGTAGAGCTTGATGATGTCCATCGTGGCCATGGCCAAGCCCGCGCCGTTCACCATGCAGCCGATCTCGCCGTCGAGCGCGATATAGTTCAGGTCGTATTTCGACGCTTCGAGCTCCTTGGGATCCTCCTCGGTGGTGTCCCGCAGCTCGGCGATGTCGGGATGGCGGTAGATGGCGTTGCCGTCGAACCCCATCTTCGCATCGAGGCATTTCAGGTCGCCCCGGTCGGTCACGATCAGCGGGTTGATCTCCAGCATCTCCATGTCTTTCTCGAGGAAGAGCCGGTAGAGCGTGCCCATCAGTTGCACGCACTGCTTCACCTGCGGCCCCTCGAGGCCGAGCGCGAAGGCGATGCGACGTCCGTGGAACGGCTGGTACCCCGTGGCCGGGTCAACGCTGAAAGACAGGATCTTCTCGGGCGTCTTGTCGGCCACCTCCTCGATATCCATGCCGCCCTCGGTCGAGGCGACGTAGGAAATGCGCGAGGTGCCGCGATCGACGAGAAGCGCAAGGTACAGCTCACGCTCGATGCCCGATCCGTCCTCGATGTAGATGCGGTTGACCTGCTTGCCCGACGGCCCGGTCTGCTTGGTGACGAGCGTCCGGCCGAGCATCCGCTTGGCCTCCTCGGCGGCCTCTTCGACCGACTTGGTCAGCCGCACGCCGCCCTTCTCGCCCGCGTCGGTCTCCTTGAAGGTGCCCTTGCCGCGGCCGCCGGCGTGGATCTGAGCCTTCACGACCCACATCGGTCCGTCGAGTTCGCCGGCCATGGTCTTGGCCTCTTCGGCGCGCGTCACCACGCGCCCGTCCGAGACCGGCGCCCCGTATTGGCGCAGCAGCCCCTTGGCCTGGTATTCATGAATATTCATGAAAGTGTCCCTTCAAGGTATCGTTCGACCTCGTTGAAGCACAGCGGATAAGGGACGTGAACCGCCAAAAGGCCGCATATGCGGGTTATTCGCCGAAAAACCGACATATGTGATCACAGCCCGAAAAAGTGTGATCACATATGTCGGCAGGATCGTCGGAGACAACGACTCGGGCTCAGTCCCGGACGCAGCGCCCCGCGATCCCGAGCGCGACGCGGGTGGCGAGTGCCATGTCCTGGACCGAAATCCACTCCAGCGGACCGTGAATATTCTGCTGGCCGGTGAAGATGTTCGGGCACGGCACGCCCTTTTCCGTCAGGAGCGATCCGTCGGTGCCGCCGCGGATCGGCACCGAACGCACCTCGATGCCCTCGGCCCGCGCGGCCTCGCGCGCAAGTTCGACCGGCGTCATGTCGTCCTCGAGCCAGTAGCGCATGTTCCGGTATTGCGGCCGGATCTCCACGTCGATCTCGGCGCGTGGCTCGCCGGCCTGCACCGCCTCGCAGACCTTCCGAACCAGCTCGCCTTTCGCCGCCAGCCCGTCGCGCTCGAAGTCGCGCAGGATCAGGCGGATCGTCATCTCCGAGGAGCCGCCCGACATGTCGGTGACGTGGATGAAGCCTTCGAAGTCATCGGTCGTCTCGGGCGTCATGGTCGCCTGCGGCAGCGTCTGTACGATCTTCGCAGCCAGATGCGCGGCATTGACGAGCTTGTCCTTGGCCAGACCCGGATGGATCGAGACACCCTTGATACGGATGACGCAGCGGTCGGCCGAGAAGGTTTCATAGACGATCTCGCCCACGTCGCCACCGTCGAACGTATAGGCGAAATCCGCGCCAAGATCCTTCGGCAGGTCGTCGTGGACTCCGCGACCGATCTCCTCGTCCGGCGTGAAGGCCAGCCGGATCTTCGGCCGCTTCACCTCGGGCGAATTCAGAAGATGCCGCGCCGCCGTCATCACGATCGCCACGCCCGCCTTGTCGTCGGCGCCAAGCAGCGTCGTGCCGGACGCGGTGATGATGTCATGGCCGATTTTCTCGGCGAGATAGGGAAACTCCGCGGGATCGAGCGACAGGTCGGGATCGTCCGGGTAGGTAATGACACCGCCATTGTAGCCCTTGATGACCCGCGGCTTGACGCCCGTCGCGTTGAACTGTGGCGCGGTGTCGACATGGGCGAGAAGGCCGAGCACCGGCCCCTCGGCCGTGCCGGGGATCGTGGCGAGAACCGCGCCGTACTCGGTCAGTTCGACATCCTCGGCGCCCATCTCCTGAAGCTCGGCGACCAGAAGGCGCGACAGGTCGAGCTGGATGGCGGTCGAGGGAGAGGTCGGGCTGTCCTCGTCGGATTGCGTGTCGATCGCGGCGTAACGGGTCAGCCGGGCCTCGAGCTCGGCATCGAAATCTCGCATCGCGGGGCTCCTTTCACTTCGGGGAAGGAGGTGCAAGCCACCGCGGTGTTGTCAAGCGCGCGCCCTCCGGCGCGCGCTCGTGGGCCGATCATTGCGGGCCGTTGTTCTCCCGTGCGGCCTGCGAGATGCCGCGGCCCGGCTGCGTACCGCCAAGCGCGTCTCCCAGCCCCTGTGCAGCCGCCGCCGTGTCGGCCGGCGTGGCCGGTGCATCGGACGGTTCGAAGGGTCCGCCCTGCTGCTCGCCCGCACCCTGGTCGTGGGCCTTTGCGAAGGCGGCGCTGCCCGCGGAGGTCGCGATGGCCAGGGCGAGCGCAGTTGCGGCGAATTTGCTGAATGTCATCATTTTCTCCCTTTTTGGTACCAGCAGCCACGATCCGGAACCGGGGGAAGTTTCAGCGCCGCAAAAAGAAACGGGCGGATCGCTCCGCCCGTTGTCCTCGCAAAATTGGTCGGTATCAGCCGAGGCTTTCGTCGATGCCCTTGCAGGCCGCGATCAGGCCCTTCACCGCGCTGACCGAATTGTCGAACATCTCCTGCTCGGGCTTGGTCATCTTGATGTCGACGATGCGCTCGATCCCGCCGGCGCCGATTACGGTCGGGACGCCAACATAGAGACCCTTCAGCCCCATCACGCCGTCGCAATAGGCCGCACAGGGCAGCAGGCGCTTCTGGTCCTTCAGGTAGCTCTCGGCCATCTCGATGGCGCTGGTCGCCGGCGCGTAGAAGGCCGAGCCGGTCTTCAGAAGGCCGACGATCTCGGCCCCGCCGTCGCGGGTGCGCTGGACGATCGCGTCGAGCTTTTCCTGCGTGGTCCAGCCCATCTCCACGAGGTCGGGCAGCGGAATGCCGGCGACGGTCGAGTAGCGGACGAGCGGCACCATCGTGTCGCCGTGGCCGCCGAGCACGAAGGCGGTGACGTCCTTCATCGAGACGTCGAATTCCTCGGCCAGGAAGTGGCGGAAGCGGGCCGAGTCGAGCACGCCGGCCATGCCGCAGACCTTCTCGTGCGGAAGGCCGGAATATTCGCGCAGCGCCCAGACCATTGCGTCGAGCGGGTTGGTGATGCAGATCACGAAGGCGTTCGGCGCGTTGTCGCGGATGCCCTCGCCGACCGATTTCATCACCTTCAGGTTGATGCCGAGAAGATCGTCGCGGCTCATGCCCGGCTTGCGCGGCACGCCGGCGGTCACGATGCAGACGTCCGCGCCGGCGATATCGGCGTAGTCGTTCGTGCCCTTCAGCTTCGCGTCGAACTTCTCCGACGGACCCGACTCGGCAATGTCGAGCGCCTTGCCCTGCGGCGTGCCCTCGGCAATGTCGAACAGGACGACGTCGCCCAGTTCCTTCAATGCCGCAAGGTGGGCGAGCGTGCCGCCGATCTGGCCTGCGCCGATGAGTGCGATCTTGGGTCTGGCCATGTCTGGTCTCCGGTCCCTCATGTTGTTCGCGCCTTCGGTAGCCTGCCCGGACGGACCTGCGCAAGCCGTGATGGACACCACTGGCCCGCGCTCGCGCGCTGCGCTATGGCGCGGGGCGAAAGGGGACGGCATGGACTCGGTCTGGTTCTGGGTGCTCGGCGGCGGCGGGGCGTTGTTCGCGGGGATATCGAAGGGCGGCTTCGGGTCGGGCGCAGCTTTCGTCAGCTCGGCCATGCTCGCGGTGGTGGTCGATCCGGCTCTTGCACTCGGCGTCATGCTGCCGGTTCTCATGCTCATCGACGTCTCGACACTGAAGCCCTACTGGCGGCGCTGGCACACGCCCTCGGCCAAGGTGCTGATCCTAGGCGGCCTGCCCGGCGTGGCGCTTGGTGCGGCGCTCTTCACCGTTGTCTCCGACGACGTCATCCGCATCCTGATCGGCCTCGTGGCCCTGTCCTTCCCGGCCTATCAACTCGCCCGCGCGCGCGGCTGGATCAAGCGCGAGCCCGCCGGCTTCAACCCGGTCGCCGGCATCCTCGCCGGGATTGTCGCGGGTTTCACCAGCTTCGTCAGCCATGCCGGCGGGCCGCCGATGGCGGTTTTCATGCTGTCTCAGAAAGGCATGGACAAGACGACCTACCAGGGCACGACGGTGATCGTCTTCTGGGCGCTCAATCTCGTGAAAGCGGTGGTCTACGCCGTGCTCGGCATTTTCACCGCCGCGTCGCTGCTCGTCAGCCTCGCGCTTGCGCCCTTTGCGCTTCTGGGCGCATGGATCGGCGTCCGGGCGCATCACGCCATCCCGGATCGGCTGTTCTTCGCCCTGACCTACACGCTCCTCGTTCTCACCGGAATCCGGCTTATCTGGCTCGGCCTCAGCTGAACCGGCGTCAGAGCGGCTCACCTTCCGGCATCGGAGCGAGCGCCATGTAGCTGTCGCCCGAGGCGACGAGGCAGGTGGTGCCGTTCACCGAGGTCACCGTGATCGTCCAGGTCCCGGTCTCTTCGCTCGCGAAGACTTCGACGACCCGGTTGCCAGGCCCGAGGCCAAGCGACACGGCGGTTTCGCCGAAGCGGTTGGCAAGCGTGTTCACGATTATGTCGCGCGCCGCACAGACGGGCCGTCCGGACGCCTGGGCGGCGGTTTCGGAGGCGAGCCCGGACAGGAGCAGAGCGAGACCGGCAATCAGTCTCATAGTCATGGTCGTGCCTTTCAGCTGCGGAGAGGACCGACCGGGTAACCGGGCCGGCAAGGGGTCGACGCGCCCCCTGGCCTCTCCCCGTTGCGTGCGACGCGGATCCCTGTCACGCCCGCGCCATAGCTACCGTGCGCCCAATATATCCAGAAATCGTTAACTTCGGCGGGGCCAGCGCGCGGCATTTTCAAGGCACTGCGTCCGGCGCGGCCTTTGCGCAACATCGTTTCGCTACGGCGCAGCGAAATGGAACTTGCCATCGTCGGGGCTGCATGTTTTCACAGCACGGCACGAAATCCGAAGGTCACGCATGTCGCTTGCCAGCCGCCCGCTCCGCTCGGTTCTCTACATTCCGGGATCGCGTCTGCGGGCGCTCGACAAGGCACGAAGCCTGCCGGCCGACGCGATCATCTTCGACCTCGAAGATGCGGTCGCGGCCGAGGAAAAGGCTGCGGCGCGCGACACTCTCGCCACCGCGCTGGCCGAGGGCGGCTACGGCGCACGGCTCCGGATCGTCCGGATCAACGCGCTCGACACCGAATGGGGCGAGGCCGACCTTGCCGCCGCCGCCGCGATGCAGCCCGACGCCATTCTCCTGCCCAAGGTCGGCGCGCCGTCCAATCTCGATGCGGCCTCCGGCGCCGGGCTGCCGCTCTGGGCGATGATGGAAACCGCGCGCGGCATCCTCAACGCCGACGCCATTGCGGGGCACCGGCTTCTTCAGGGCCTCGTGATGGGCACGAACGATCTCGCGCGGGAACTCGGCTCGCGCAGCCGCGCGGCGATGACGACGGCGATCCAGCACTGCCTGCTGGCCGCCCGCGCCAATGGCGTCGCCTGCATCGACGGGGTCTACAACGCCTTCCGTGACGAGGACGGGCTCGCCGCCGAATGCGCCGAGGGCCGGGACTGGGGGATGGACGGCAAGACGCTGATCCACCCCGCGCAGATCGCCGTCGCGAACGCCGTGTTCGCGCCGTCGGCCGATGAAATCGAGCTCGCCCGGCGCCAGATGCAGGCCTTCGCTGAGGCCGAGGCGCGGGGCGAAGGCGTCGCCGTCGTCGATGGGCGCATCGTCGAGAACCTGCATGTGGAAACCGCGAAGGCCACACTGGCCCGGGCCAAGGCCATCGCGGCAATGGAGGAGGCCGCCTGATGGGCTGGATACTGCTGATCCTCGGGCTTGCGCTCTGGTCGGGCGCGCACCTGTTCAAACGCGTCGCGCCGGCCCGCCGGGCGGCGATGGGCGACAAGGCCAAGGGCCTGGTCGCGCTGGCGCTTCTGGTGTCGGTGGTGCTGATGACGATCGGCTACCGCAATGCCGACGGCGCGTTCTTCTGGGGCCGCCACCCGGCCACCGTGGGCATCAACAACCTCCTGATGCTGCTGGCCTTCTACCTGTTCGCCGCCTCCGGGATGAAGACGGCGATCACCCGTCGAATCCGCCACCCTCAGCTCACCGCGGTGAAGATCTGGGCGGTCGCGCATATCCTCGTGAACGGCGACATGCCGTCCTTCGTGCTCTTCGGCGGCCTGCTCGCCTGGGCGGTGGTCGAGGTCATCGTCATCAACCGCTCGGTGCCCGCGCCCGCCCCGAACCCGCCCGCCTCCGCGGGCAAGGAGATCGGCGCCGTCGTCGGTGCGATCGTCGTGATGATCGTGGTGATGCTGATCCACTATTGGCTCGGCGTGCAGCCCTGGGGGTGACATGCGGCTCTATCGCTTCCTGACCGAAGACGACACCTCGGCCTTCTGCCACAAGGTGTCCGCCGCGCTCGCCGCCGGATGGGAGCTCTACGGCGATCCGCAATACGCCTATGACCATGCTGCGGGCGTCATGCGCTGCGGCCAGGCGGTCGTGAAGGAGAAGCCGGGCGAGTATTCGCCGGATCTCAAACTGGGCGCGCAATGAAGACCAATCCCGGCCGCTTCTTCGAGGATTACCGCCTCGGCGAGACCATACGCCACGCGGTTCCGCGGACGATCTCGGGCGGCGAGCGGGCACTCTATCATGCGCTCTACCCGGCCCGGCACGCGCTCTATTCCTCCGACGAATTCGCCCGGTCCTGCGGTCTCGACCGCGCGCCGATCGACGACATGGCCGCGTTCCATATCGTCTTCGGCAAGTCGGTCCCGGACATCTCGCTCAACGCGGTCGCCAATCTCGGCTACGCGGAGGCGCGCTGGCTTCGTCCCGTCTTCGAAGGCGACACGCTGACCGCCTCGTCCGAAGTGATCGGGCTGAAGCAGAATTCCTCGGGCAAGACCGGCGTCGTCTATGTCCGCACGACGGGCCGGAACCAGCACGGCCAGGCCGTCATGGAATTCTGCCGGTGGGTCATGGTCCGCAAACGGGACAGCGATGCGCCGGCCCCCGACCCGGTCGTCCCTGATCTGGCGCCTGCGGTCGCCGCGTCGGACCTCGCGATCCCGCCCGGCCTCGATTTCACCGGCTACGACTTCACGCTGGCGGGCGAACCGCACCGGCTCTCCGACTACGCGCCCGGCGAGATCATCGACCATGTCGACGGCGTCACGCTGGAAGAGGCCGAGCACATGATGGCGACTCGGCTCTGGCAGAACACGTCGAAGACCCATTTCGACGCCACACCCCGCGCCGACGGCAAGCGCCTGATCTATGGCGGCCACGTGATCTCCATGGCGCGCGCCCTCAGCTTCAACGGGCTGGCCAACGCGCAATGCGTGGCCGCGATCAATGCCGGCGCCCACGCCAATCCCTGCTTCGCGGGCGACACGGTGCGGGCCTGGTCCGAGGTGCTGGAAACGGCGGCCACGGATGCCCCCGGCGTCGGCGCGATCCGGCTCAGGCTCGTCGCCACCAAGGGCGGCGATGCGGGCGCGCTCAGGGGAGAGGACGGCAAGTACCTGCCGGACGTTCTGCTGGATCTGGATTACTGGGCGCTGATGCCGGTCTGATCGCCCGTCTCTGCGCAGGCGCACAGAACTTGCGCGATCAGTCCGAATTGAGTGCGCCGGTCGCCTGAGCGATGTGTGTCCGCAGCAAACGCATCGCTGACAGGAGCACCTCCCATGGCCTCGACCACCACCAACGAAACCACCCAGGGCCTCGCCCTGCCGACCCTCCCCGCCGCGCACTGGCTCGTCCGGCTGCCACTGGCCGCCGTTTTCCTCTATCACGGCATCACCAAGTTCCCCGCCCTCGCAGCCGGCGCCGAATTCATGGGCCTGCCGCTCGCCATCTGGACGCTCGTCGCGATCGGCGAAGTGCTCGCAGGTGCGGCTCTGATCGGCGGTGGACTTCTCCGCACGAACCTCGGTGACGTCGTCACCCGGCTCGGCGGCATCGGCGTGGCGATCATCATGGTCGGCGCGATCTACCTGGTACATCTCGGCCCCTGGTCGGGCATGGAGTTCCAGGTCCTGCTGCTCGGCGCCGGCCTCTACTTCGCCGCCCGCGGCAACGCCGCCTGAGCCTGGCTCCCATCCGGACACCGGCCCGCGCGTTCGCTCTCGACCGCGCGGGCCGCTCGATTCTATGCTCTGGCGGTTGAACCCGGCTGGATGCGGTCCCGACCAATTCCTGCAACAGGACGAGGGGGCCGCATGTTCCAGCGCCTCAGGGAAAGACTCGAGACCCGGCTGAGCGAGCAGGTCTATCTCGACGCGCTGAAAGACGCAGCGAGCGGCACCGCGCTGCGCCGCACCCGGCCCGAGACCGGCGCACTGATCATGGCGATCGCCATTCTCGCCGTTCCGGTCCTGACGGTGCTGATCGGCCTCGGCATCATCTGGATCACCGATTTCGCCATCTTCGCAGTCTTTATCGGCCTCCTCTTCATCGCCTTCGGGCTTTATCTCCTGCCCTGGCCGCGCCGGCCATTCGACGGAATTGAGATCGGTCCAGCCGAAGCGCCCGAGATCTTCGCGGCCCTCGACACCGTCACCGACGGGCTCGGCGCACCGCCGATCGACGCGATTGTGGTCACCGACGACTTCAACGCCGCCATCGCCCGCCATCTCGGCCGGACGATCCTGATGATCGGAGCGCTTCTCTGGCAGGCCGCCTCTCCGGCGGAACGCCACGCCCTCGTTGCCCACGAAGTCGCCCATCTGGTGAATGGCGACCCCCGGCGGCGCGGCCTGCCCGGCGCGGCTCTGACCGTTCTCGACCGGTGGCTTGGGGTTCTCGGTGTCAGCAAGCGCGTCAAACAGGGCTACTACGCGACGCTCAACGATTACGACCGCATCGGATACAGCGCGATCACCGAGATCATGCTGATGCCCATCCAACTCGTGGTCGAACTCCTCGACCTCCTGCTGCTACGCCTCGTCTTCATCGGCGCGCATCGCTCGGAATACCTTGCCGACAGCCTCGCGGCCGCTGTTGCGGGGCGCACGCCGCTGCAATCGCTGCTCGACAAGGCGGAGCGGGCGGGCGTCATCGCCATCGCGCTCAAGCGGCTCGACGCAGCGCGCCTGAAAGATGGCCGCGAGTTGCTCGAACGG
Source organism: Rhodobacterales bacterium HKCCE3408 (assembly GCA_015689705.1). Classification (GTDB taxonomy): domain Bacteria; phylum Pseudomonadota; class Alphaproteobacteria; order Rhodobacterales; family Rhodobacteraceae; genus HKCCE3408. Next base: position 203,208 of record WVSN01000001.1, on the reverse strand, counting down.
TTGTCCGGCGCCTTCGACGATCCGACCATCCAGACCGAGCCGCCGGCCCGCGGCCCGGTGACGACAGCCGGAACCCATCCGCCCACAGCCCTGCGGAAAGGCTTCATCGACAGCCTGCCCGGCACGCCCGAAACCGCACCGGCGCCGCCGGGCCTGTCCGAGCCGGACCCGGCCTTCGAAGCGGCCATGGCCCGGATCGGCGACCGGCTCCTCGCGCGGCTTGAAGAGGCAAGCCATTAGTGATCACACTTTTTGAAATCGTGATCACATCTGCCGCACTGCGGCGTTAAGACCCATCAATTCGGACAATTTCACCGCTCGTGCGCGTGACACGCCGCGAAAAGCGATTATGCATAGAGCCACGGCACCATCCGATCCGGCGACAGGAGAGAGCCATGGCAGACGTGAACCGGGGCAACCGGCCCCTCAGCCCGCACATCACAGTTTGGCGCTGGCAGGTGAACTCGATCACCTCGATCCTCGTCCGGATCACCGGCAACGCGATGTTCATCTCGGCCATCCTGATCGTCTGGTGGCTGACCGCCGCGGCGACCTCGGAAAGCTACTTCGCCTTCGCGGACGGGATCATCACCTCATTCATCGGAGACGTCGTGATGACGCTGTCGCTGCTCGGCCTCTGGTTCCACACGCTCGGCGGCCTGCGCCACCTGATCTGGGACACCGGACGCGCGCTCGACATGGAAACGTCCGACCTGATGGGGTGGGGCATGCTCTTCGGGTCGGTCGTGCTGACCGCGCTCACCGTCATCATCATCTGAGGGGGACGACAGACATGGCCTTCATGACAGACCGCAAGCGCGTCACCGGCCTCGGCGCGTCCCACACCGGAACCGGCGCCTTCTGGACGATGACCGTGACCTCGGTGGCGCTGCTGATCCTGACACCGCTTTTCGTCTTCATCTTCGGCCCGCTCCTGGGTGAGCCCCATGCAGAGGTGATCGCCACCCTCTCCCGCCCGTTCCCGGCCATCGTGACCGGGCTGATGATCGTCGTCGGGCTGTATCACTTCCGGCTCGGCGTGCGCGTCATGATCGAAGACTACGCGCACGGCTTCGCCCGCGAGGCCTGGATCATCGTGATGACAATCGCAAGCTACGCGCTGATGGCGGCCGGCCTCTTCGCCGTCGCGAAGATCGCGCTCTGACGGAAGCCCATTCATGACCAAATCCTACAACATCACCCATCACACCTACGACGTCGTCGTGGTCGGAGCCGGCGGCTCGGGCCTGCGCGCGACGCTCGGCATGGCGGAACAGGGGCTGAAGACGGCCTGCATCTCGAAGGTGTTCCCGACCCGCTCGCACACCGTCGCCGCGCAGGGCGGCATCGCGGCATCGCTCGGCAACATGGGCCCGGACCACTGGCACTGGCACATGTACGACACCGTGAAGGGCTCCGACTGGCTCGGCGACACCGACGCGATGGAATACCTTGCCCGCGAAGCGCCGAAGGCGGTCTACGAGCTTGAACATTACGGCGTGCCGTTCTCGCGCACCGAAGAAGGCAAGATCTACCAGCGCCCGTTCGGCGGCCACACAACCCAGTTCGGCGAAGGCCCCCCGGTCCAGCGCACCTGCGCCGCGGCGGACCGCACCGGCCACGCCATCCTGCACACGCTCTACGGCCAGTCGCTGAAGGAACAGGCCGAGTTCTACATCGAGTATTTCGCGACCGACCTCATCATGTCCGAGGACGGCACCTGCCAGGGCGTGCTGGCCTGGAAGCTGGATGACGGCACGCTGCACGCCTTCAACGCCAAGACGACCGTCCTGGCGACCGGCGGGTATGGCCGGGCCTATTTCTCGGCGACCTCGGCGCATACCTGCACCGGCGACGGCGGCGGCATGGTCGCGCGCCAGGGCCTGCCGCTTCAGGACATGGAATTCGTCCAGTTCCACCCGACCGGCATCTACGGCGCCGGCTGCCTCATCACCGAAGGCGCCCGCGGCGAGGGCGGCTACCTGACGAACTCCGAAGGCGAGCGGTTCATGGAACGCTACGCGCCCACCTACAAGGATCTCGCCTCTCGTGACGTGGTTTCGCGCTGCATGACGATGGAAATCCGCGAGGGCCGCGGCGTCGGCCCGGACAAGGATCACATCCATCTCCACCTGAACCACCTGCCGCCCGAGACGCTGCACGAACGCCTTCCCGGCATCTCCGAGTCGGCCAAGATCTTCGCCGGCGTCGACGTCACCAAGGAACCGATCCCGGTCTTGCCGACGGTCCATTACAACATGGGCGGCATCCCGACGAATTACTGGGGCGAAGTGCTGAACCCGACGAAGGACGACCCCGACGCGATCGTGCCCGGCCTGATGGCCGTGGGCGAGGCGGGCTGCGCAAGCGTCCACGGCGCCAACCGCCTCGGGTCGAACTCGCTCATCGACCTCGTCGTCTTCGGCCGCGCCGCCGCGATCCGCGCGGGCGAGGTGGTCGATGCCGAGGCGAAGAACGATGATCTGAACCAGCATTCGCTCGACCGCGCCCTGTCGCGCTTCGACGACATCCGCCATGCCGACGGCGGCACCCCGACGGCCGAGCTCCGGCTCGAGATGCAGAAGACCATGCAGGCCGACGCCGCCGTCTTCCGCACCGACGCCACGCTGGCCGAAGGCGTGAAGAAGATGGAGGCGGTCGCGGGCAAGCTCGCCGATCTTCACGTCACCGACCGCTCGCTGATCTGGAACTCCGACCTGATGGAGACGCTGGAGCTGACCAACCTGATGCCGAACGCGCTGGCCACCATCGTCAGCGCCGAGGCGCGCAAGGAAAGCCGCGGCGCCCACGCGCACGAAGATCATCCCGACCGCGACGACGAGAACTGGCGCAAGCACACGCTGGCCACCGTCGATGGCGCGAAGGTCGAACTCGAATACCGCCCGGTCCATCTCAGCCCGCTTCTGGGCCACAACGAGGGCGGGATCGATCTCGACAAGATCAAGCCGAAGGCGCGGGTGTATTGAGACCGGCCCTGCCCGTTTTCCTGTCCCTGGCGGCCCTCGCCGCCTGCGCCGCCCCGGAGATGACCGAGGAACGGGCGGCGCGGCTCTGTGCCGAAGAGGCGCGGCAGGCGGACGGGATTTCCGGGCGCGTCGGGGTCGGGGTCGGATCGGGCGGCGGCCGCGCCGGCGGATCGATCACGATCACCAACGACATCCTGAACCCGCGGAGCGAGCAACAGGCGCTGGAGGAATGTATCGCCCGCCGCATGGCCGGCGAGCCGTCACCGACGCGCTTCGGCCTGACGATCGGGGCCGGCACATGACCGCACCGCGCCTCATCGCCATCGGCACGCACCACAAGACCGGCACGGTCTGGATGCGGCGCGTTTTCAACTTTTTCACCGATGGCCGCGACATCCCGCGCATCCGCATCGGCGGCCACGGCGACGACGCACAGGTCCCGGCCGAGGGCCGCGCGGTCCTCGTCTCCTGGGTCTCGGGCTTTTCGCCCGCGCTCCTGTCGCGGGCCGACCTGCGCGGGCTGCACATGATCCGCGACCCGCGCGACGTGCTGATCTCCGGCCTCCGCTACCACCAGATCGCGCCCGAAGGCGGCGAGAAATGGCTGCACATGCCGCGCGTCGACCTCGACGGGTCAAGCTACCAGTCCTATCTGAAGTCGAGGGCCACGCTGCACGACAAGTTCCTGTTCGAGATGCAGGGTGTCCACGCCCAGACGCTCGCGGACATGATGGCCTGGGACTACACGCGCCCGAATATCCGCGAGATCCGCTACGAGGACCTGCGCGACGACCACGACATGAGCCAGTTTTCGGATCACCTCGATTTTCTCGGGATCGAGGGTGAGGAGAAGGACTTCGCGCTCGACTGCTACTGGCAGAACTCGCTGTTCGGCGGCATGGCGAAAAAGGACGACCGGCCGCGCCGCGTCTCGCTGCACATCCAGTCGGGCGAGGCGGCGCAGTGGATCAGCCGAATGCCGCGCAGCGTCGCCGAGATCTATGCCGAACGACATGGCCAGGCGCTCATCGCGCTTGGCTACGAAACCGACACGTCCTGGGTGGAACGCTGCCCGGACGACGTCCCCGAGACGCTGCTCTCGGGCCAGAAAGGTTGAAGGAGACAGACCATGGTCGAACTCGCCCTGCCGAAGAATTCCCGGATCACCACGGGAAAGACGTGGCCGAAGCCCGAAGGCGCGACGAATGTCCGCAAGTTCCAGATCTACCGCTGGAACCCCGATGACGGGCAGAACCCGCGCGTCGACACCTATTTCGTCGACATGGATACCTGCGGGCCGATGGTTCTGGACGCGCTCATCAAGATCAAGAACGAGATCGACCCGACCCTGACCTTCCGCCGCTCCTGCCGCGAGGGCATCTGCGGCTCCTGCGCGATGAACATCGACGGTCTGAATACGCTCGCCTGCATCTACGGCATGGACGAGATCAAGGGCGACGTGAAGATCTACCCACTGCCGCACATGCCGGTGGTGAAGGACCTGATCCCGGACCTCACGCATTTCTACGCGCAGCACGCCTCGATCATGCCGTGGCTCGAGACCAAGACGCAGCGGCCCGAGCACGAATGGCGCCAGTCGATCGAGGACCGCAAGAAGCTCGACGGGCTGTACGAATGCGTGATGTGCGCGTCCTGCTCCACCGCCTGCCCGTCCTACTGGTGGAACGGCGACCGCTACCTCGGCCCGGCCGCGCTGCTCCATGCCTATCGCTGGATCATCGATAGCCGCGACGAAGCGACGGGCGAGCGGCTGGACGACCTCGAGGATCCGTTCAAGCTCTACCGCTGCCACACCATCATGAACTGCACCAAGACCTGCCCCAAGGGCCTGAACCCGGCCAAGGCGATCTCCGAGATCAAGAAGATGATGGTCGAACGCCAGCTGTGACGCGTCGGTGCGGAACGACTCCCCGATCACCTTCCTCCAGGCCCCGGACGGGGGCGTCGATTACGGACACTTGTTGGCCGCCGGGATACTGGCGGCCATTCTTCTTTTTCTGCTGTGGCGTCTTTTCCGGGCGCTTTCGGGCCGGAGCGGCGGAACCGTCCATCCCCTGACGGCCGGTCGCAAATGCCCGTGGCGCCGAGCGAAGGATCGTGGGTCACGAAGTCTGGCCGCCTGGACCTGCCGGACCTGCGGCGCGGAGGCTTTCTCGCAGGACGGTCGTCCACCAAAAGAATGCAAGAAGGCCCTTCGGCCCGGATCGCTCTGACCTCGATCCGTTGGTTGTCGCGGGGGCTCTGCCCCCGCACCCCCGGGATATTTGGAAAGCAACGAAGGGGCGGCCTGAGCGGGGCGCATGGCCGGTTTGCCGGGCCGGACGTGGTGCGAGGGGAGCTTCGCGCATAGCTGCGGGTCAGGGAGGATCGTTCCAGACGGAGAGATCCGATGACACGCGACACCAGATCCGGTTCCCGGGCCGACGAGGCCCTACGGCAGCTCGAGGAGACGTGGTCCTACTGGACCCCGCCCGCCCGCCGCTGATCGTGCTGGCCCCGCGCGGTGGCGGGCCCTAGGCTCGCTGCCATGTGGGACCCGGTCACCCTTCTCGAAGCCGTCCTTCTCGCGTTTGGCGCGGGCCTGGCCATGCCGCTCGGCGCGGCGCTGGCGATGGCGCTTCCGGGAACCCATCCGCTCGGCATTCCGACGGTCACGGCGTTCGGCGGCGGCGCGCTCTTGTCGGCCGTGGCGCTCGTGCTGGTGCCCGACGGGGCCGCGGCGCTGCCCGGCTGGCTGGCGGTCGGGCTTCTGGTGCTTGGCGGTATCGTCTTTCTCGCCGTCGACCGCGGCCTGCACCGGCGCGGCGGGCGCGGCAGCCAGCTTCTCGCGATGCTGCTGGACTACCTGCCCGAGGCCGCGGCGCTCGGCGCGATCCTCGCCGCGGATCCCGGGACTGCGACACTGCTCGCCGGGCTGATCTTCATCCAGAACCTGCCCGAGGGCTTCGCCGCCTTCCGCGATCTCGAGGCTGCGCCCGACGGCCGCCGTCGCCCGCGCGCCGTGCGCGTCGTGATGCTGTTCGCGGCGCTCGCGCTGGTCGGCCCGGTCTTCGCCGCGATTGGCCATGTCGCGCTGTCCGGCGCGCCCGAATTCCTCGGGGCGATCATGGTCTTCGCCGCGGGCGGCATCCTTTACCTGATCTTCCAGGACCTCGCGCCCTCGGCCCATGCGCCGAACGACCCGCGCCCGCCGCTTGGCGCGGTCGCGGGCTTCGCGCTCGGGCTGGCCGGGCACATCATGCTCGGCTAGCCTGACCCCATGCAGAAATCTCCCGCCGCCCCGCCCGATGCCGAAGCCCGCCGCGAAGTGCGGCCGGTGATCTGCTACCCGACGGACACGCTGCCCGCGCCCGACCCCGATCACCTCGCCGTTGCCACGCGCGACCTCGTGAAACGGGCCGGGCTCACGGTCCCACCGCGCGAGGGCCGGGCCTTCCGTGTCGCCGCCGGCCAGACCTTCCGCATCACCTCGGTCGAGGGGCCGCAGGTCGGCGACCTGAACCTCTGGAACGCCCACGACCTGACCGAGCGCTTCTTCTCCGGCAAGACCCGCGCGCTGCACGGCACGCATGTCACCACCGGCGACCGGCTCTGGTCGACGCTGCCGCATCTCCGCCCGCTCGCCACGATCGTCGACGACACTTTGTCCTGGTACGGGATCGATGCCTTCGGCGGTGGCGTGCACGATGTCATAGGGACACGCTGCGACCCCTACACCCATGCGCTTCTGAACGATGGCGACGCCTATCATCATTGCTGCCATTCGAACCTGACCCGCGCGCTCTGCGACGGGACCGGCCTTCCGGTCGCCGAGGCCGAGCCGCTCGTCCACGACGTCCTGAACGTCTTCATGTGTACCGGCTTCACCCGCGACACCGGGCGCTATTTCATGAAGGCCTCGCCCGCGCGGCCCGGCGACCACATCGATTTCCTGGCCGAGATCGACCTGCTTTGCGCTCTCTCCGCCTGCCCCGGCGGCGATTGCGGATCGACACATTCCTCGGACGACGCCGCCTGTCATCCGCTGCTGGTCGAGGTCTTCGACAGCGCCGCGACTGCCGCGCACCGGCCGCCCGAACCGGCACGGTATGACCGCAGCCACGGCCGCTGAAATTTCGCCTTCATCGTGCTAATCTGCCCGGGACCTTGCCGGGAGAGACCCATGCGACACGCCGCCCTCATCGCCCTTGTCATCGCATCGACGACGCCCGGCGCTCTCGTCGCGCAGACCACGCTCGATCTCACGCCCGCCACGAGGTCCGATCAGGACTCCGGTCCCGGAGAGGTTGCTGAACTTGCCGAGCTCCTCCTCGATTTCCGCACGTTCGACCGCATCTCGGGGGATCTAGCCCATCTGCAATCCCTCGCCCTGCTCAGCCAGATCTACGGATGGGAAGCGCCGTCCCACGACGGCTCCCGCAGCTATTCCGGCGCGCTCATGCATGCCATCGGCTCGACCGAGATCGAGGCCGTGGATGCGCGGCGGGGGATAGAGACGAACCCGGCGGCAAGCGAACTCGACCTGATCGCGGTCCGAGGTATCCTGCGCGACATGCGGCGGCTGCGGGCCACCGCCTCGCAGGTCCACCTCTACCTCGCGAACGGCCGCATTGCCGATGCCGCCGCACTCTACCACGCCGAGACCGTCCCGCTCCGCCAGCAGATCCAGAATGCCGCGATCACCGCGGTCACTCTGACCGCGGAACGGCTGTCCGGGACCCGCTGAATCGTTGCATCGGAATCACAGTCCAACTGCGCCGATCACAATCGAAATTTCGCCGAAGAAACCTCTTGCATCGACTCAACAGATGCCCCAAACGCGCGGCCATAGACGCCAACGCACGCGCCTCTGTCGAGGTGGGGTTCAGCGCCCACGCGGTTACGTAGCGACGGTAACGTCTCCCTTGGAACTGAGCGGTCTCACGCCGGGAAACCGGACATGGCCGGGTCTGATTGGAGATGACCAATGCACGTAACCCACGCCGATTTTTCGGCGGGTCGTCGCGTCGACGCCCCGTCCCGTTGCGAAACCTTCATCCGCGCCAACGCGTTCGACAAGCCGACGCTCGTGCTCGATATCGAGCGCGTCGCCGAGCAGTTCCACGCGCTGAAAGCGGGCCTCGGCCGGGCCGACATCCACTACGCCGTGAAGGCCAACCCGGCCCGCGAAGTGATCGAGCGCCTCGTCAATCTCGGCTCTCATTTCGACGCTGCCTCGCGCGGTGAGATCGAGCTCTGCCTGTCGCTCGGCGCCTCTCCCGACACGATCTCGTTCGGAAACACCGTGAAGCGCGCCTCGGACATCGCGTTTGCGTGGAATGTCGGCGTGACCCTGTTCGCCGCCGACGCCGAGGAAGAGCTCGAGAAGATCGCCGAGCACGCCCCCGGCGCGCAGGTCTACATCCGCCTCATCGTCGAAGCCTCGGGCGCCGACTGGCCGCTGACCCGCAAGTTCGGCACGACCCGCGGCAAGGCCCTGAAGCTCCTCGGCATGGCGCGCGACCTCGGCCTCGAGCCGGTCGGCTTCTCGTTCCACGTCGGCTCGCAGACCCGCGACCCGGCCATGTGGTCCGACACGCTCGACCAGGTCGCAGCGATCTGGGGCGAAGCGCAGGAGGCCGGCTTCGGTCTGACGCTCATCAACATCGGCGGCGGCTTCCCGGCCTATTACGGCCAGGAGATCGCGCACCCGACCTATTACGCCGCCCGCGTGATGGAGCAGGTTGATGCCCGCTTCGCCGACGCGACCCGCGTGATGGCCGAGCCGGGCCGCGGCCTCGTCGCCGAAGCCGGTGCGATCGCCGCCGAGGTGCTGCTCGTGTCGAAGAAATCGGACGACGACCTGCACCGTTGGGTCTACCTCGACATCGGCAAGTTCTCCGGTCTGGCCGAGACGATCGACGAGGCGATCCGCTACCAGTTCGTCACCGACCGCGACCACGAGGATACCGGCGCCTGCATCCTGGCCGGCCCGTCCTGCGACTCGGCCGACGTGCTCTACGAGAAGCGCCCGGTCTCCCTGCCGCTCGGCCTGAAGGCGGGCGACAAGGTGATCATCCGCAACTGCGGCGCCTACACCTCGAGCTACTCCTCGGTCGGCTTCAACGGCTTCCCGCCGCTCGACGTGATCGTGATCTGACAGCGTTTCGCGGGGCCCTTCGGGGCCCCGCTTCGCATCTAGCAGTACTGCTCCACGCCCACTGTCTGCGCATCGCCGTAGCGCGCGCCATAGGCGAAGCCGACCGGCAGCATCCGGTCGATCTCGGCCCGGTCCGCATCGGTGAAGTCGATCTCCGCGCCCGCCACCAGCTGGTCAAGATGCTCGGCCGTGCGGGTGCCCGGGATCGGCAGGACGTGGTCGCCACGGTCCAGCGTCCAGGCGATCGCCGCCGCCGGCACACTCCAGCCCTTCGAATGGCACCAGTCGCGGAACGCCGCGATGGCCGCCTTGTTCGCGGTGTAGTTCGGCTCCGTGAAGCGCGGGTTGCGCTTGCGGAAATCGCCGTCGTGGAAACCGGCCGGATCGGGGAAGGTCTCGGCGAAGATCCCCCGCCCGACGGGCGAGAAGGCGACCAGGGTCGTGCCAAGTTCGGCGCAGGCCTGGATCAGCCCGAGTTCCGGCTGACGCGTCCAGAGCGAGTATTCCGACTGCACGGCGGCGACCGGATGCACCGCAGCGGCCCGGCGCAGGGTCGCCGGCGCGACCTCGCTCAGCCCGTAGGCGCCGATGATCCCCTCCTCGATAAAGCCGGCCAGTGTCTCGGCCACCTCCTCGACGGGCCGCGCCTGTTCGCGGCGATGGATGTAGAACAGCTCCACCGACGACCGGCCGAGCCGCTCCAGCGAGCCTTCGAGCTCGGACCGCAGGTGGTCGGCGTCATTGCGGAAATGCCGTTCCGGCTTCGGCACGATGGACGCCTTGGTAGCGATGGCGACCTCGGCATTGGTCTGCCGCAGGAAGGTGCCCATCACCCGCTCGGACACGCCCATGCCGTAGACATTCGCCGTGTCCCAGTGATCGACGCCAAGCTCCAGAGCCCGGGCGAGGCACTGATACGCGGTCTCCTCCTCGCAGGCGCCGTACATGCCGCCGAAGCTCATGCAGCCAAGACCCACGGCGCCGACATGACGCCCTGCCAGAACCCGTGTCTTCATGCGAATGCCGCCTCCAGCGCGATCTCGACCATGTCCGAAAAGCTCGATTGCCGGTCGGCGGAGGGCAGCGCCTCTCCTGTCTGCAGATGGTCCGAGATCGTGAGGACCGCGAGCGCCCGCCGCCCGTGCCGCGCGGCCAGCGTGTAAAGCTCCGCCGCCTCCATCTCGACAGCGAGGATGCCGTGCCGCGTCATCTGTTCGTTCAGGTCCGGCCGCTCGTCATAGAAGACATCGGACGAATAGATCCCGCCCACATGCGGCGTGAGGCCCTTGGCAATCGCCGCCGCATGGGCCGCCTGCAGCAGGCCCCAGTCGGCGCAGGGCGCGTAGTTCAGTTCCCTGAAGATCCCGCGCGATGGCGTCGACAGCGTGGAAGACGTAATCGCCAGAACCACGTCGCGCAGCTTCACCTGCGGCTGCATGCCCCCGGCACTGCCGATCCGGATCAGCGTCTGCGCGCCGAAATCGCGGATCAGTTCGTTGGCATAAATCGACAGGCTCGGCATCCCCATGCCTGACCCCTGGATCGACACCCGATGCCCGCGCCACGTGCCGGTGAAGCCGTACATGCCGCGCACTTCGTTCACGCAGACCGCGTCCTGAAGGAAGGTCTCCGCCGCCCATTTCGCGCGCAGCGGGTCGCCGGGCATCAGGACGGTTTCGGCGATGGCGCCCGGTTCGGCGCCGATATGGATCGTCATGGGCAGTCCCCCTGTTTGGCCGGACTATACCGCGCCCCGGCGCGGGGGAAAGACCACCGGAGCCACACCCCGAAACGACACGCGCGCCGGACTTTCGCCCGGCGCGCGTCTCACCTGTCCGTCCCGACGGGTGAGCGTGTTCAGATCGACATGTCCTCGAGCTTCTTGCCCTTGGCCAGCGCGTCCTTGACCCAACCGGGCTGACGGCCGCGGCCGGTCCAGGTCTGCTTCGGATCGGAGGGATTGGCGTATTTCGGGGCCGATTTCGGGCCCGAAGCCGCGGCTTTCTTTCCGCCCAGTATATCGTCGAGCGAGAAGCCATGCTCGGCGGCGGCCTTCTGCGCTGCGGCCAGCGCCTGTTTCTTGGCTTCCTTCTCGGAATTCTTCAACGCCGCATCGACATCGTTGCGCAGGGAGATCAATTCTTCCCGGGTCATCTTGTCGAGATTGAGTTTCGAAGCAGTCGTCCCTTTTGCCATCCGAGGTCTCCTGAGTGTTATTGCCCCGTTCGGCTTATGCACCAAAAAAGAGCGGTTTAAAACCGGTCTTTTTAAAATGTGAAATGTATTAAGAAAGTCGCCTATTCGGCAGCAATCTTTCCCGGATCGGCAAGCTGCACGATATCTCGCATGATGCGGTTCAGCTCGAAATCCTTGGGCGTGTAGACGGCGGCGACTCCCGCGGCTTTCAGTTTCGCCGCGTCTTCTTCGGGAATGATTCCACCGACGATTATCGGAATTTCGCCCATTCCTTCGGCCCGCAGCCTGTCGAGCACTTCAGTCACAAGCGGCACGTGGCTTCCCGACAGGATCGACAATCCGATCACGTGCGCCTTGTCGTTTTTCGCCGCCTCGACGATTTCATTCGGCGTCAGGCGAATACCTTCATAAGCGATATCCATTCCGCAATCGCGGGCGCGGCAGGCGATCTGCTCGGCCCCGTTGGAATGGCCGTCCAGCCCCGGCTTCCCGATCAGGAATTTCAGCCGGCGGCCCAGACGGTCGCTCACCGCGTCGACGGCCGCCCGCAGATCCTCGAGCCCTTCGGTCCGGTTCGACGGGTTCTTCGACACGCCGGTCGGGCCGCGATACTGGCCGTGGATCTGGCGCATCGCCTCGGCCCATTCGCCGGTCGTCACGCCCGCCCTGGCCGCTTCCACGCTGGCCGGCATGATGTTCTCGCCCGCGCTCGCCGCCCGCCGCAACTCGGCCAGCGCGGCCTTCACCGCACCGGCGTCCCGCTCCGACCGCCAGGCCTCCAGCCGTGCAATCTGGTCGGCCTCGACACCGGAATCAACGACGAGAATGCCGCCATCGGCCCCGGTCAGCGGCGACGCCTCGGTGCCGGTGAACTTGTTCACGCCGACCACGACCGTTTCGCCGGCCTCGATCGCCGCCACGCGCTCGGCATTCGACTCCACAAGCCGCCCTTTCATGTAATCGATCGCTTTCAGGGCCCCGCCCATCGCGTCGATATTCGCCAATTCCGCCCGCGCGCCGTCCTTCAATTCCTCGACTTTCGCAGCGACCACCGGGTTGCCGTCGAAAAGGTCGCCGTATTCCAGAAGATCGGTCTCGTAGGCCAGGATCTGCTGCATCCGCATCGACCATTGCTGGTCCCACGGCCGCGGCAGGCCCAGCGCCTCGTTCCACGCGGGCAATTGCACCGCACGGGCGCGCGCATTTTTCGACAGCGTCACCGCCAGCATTTCCAGAAGAATGCGCGGCACGTTGTTTTCCGGCTGCTGTTCGGTCAGCCCGAGCGAATTCACTTGTACGCCATAGCGGAACCGCCGGAATTTCGGATCGGTCACGCCGTAACGGGTTTCGCAGATCTCGTCCCACAGATCGACGAAGGCGCGCATCTTGCACATCTCGGTGACGAACCGGATTCCGGCATTCACGAAAAACGAAATGCGCCCCACGACGCCCGGGAAATCCTCGGGCGCGATCCGCGGTTTCAGCGCGTCCAGAACGGCCGTCGCTGTCGCCAATGCGAATGCCAGTTCCTGTTCCGGCGTCGCGCCGGCTTCCTGCAAATGATAGGAACACACGTTCATCGGGTTCCATTTCGGCATGTGGGAATAGCAGTATTCGGCCACATCCGCGATCAGCCGGATCGACGGCTCGGGCGGGCAGATATAGGTGCCTCGGCTCAGATACTCCTTCACCAGGTCGTTCTGCACCGTGCCCGTCAGTTTCGAGACATCCGCCCCCTGCTCCTCGGCCACCGCGACGTAGAGCGCCAGCAGCCACGGCGCCGTGGCGTTGATCGTCATCGAGGTGTTCATCTGTTCCAGCGGGATCTCGTCAAACAGCGCGCGCATGTCACCGAGATGGCAGATCGGCACGCCGACCTTGCCCACCTCGCCCTTCGCCAGTTCGTGATCGCTGTCGTACCCGGTCTGCGTCGGCAGGTCGAAGGCCACCGACAGGCCCGTCTGCCCCTTGGCCAGGTTCCCGCGATAGAGCGCGTTCGACGCCGCGGCGGTCGAGTGGCCGGCATAGGTGCGGATCAGCCAGGGACGGTCACGCTCGGTCATGGGCGGCCTCAGCAATAAAATTCCATCAGGGGCGGTATATGGATACAAATATGTCCTTGTCAATTCGCTGCATTGCGGCAAGGCAGGCCCCGGACGACCGCCCCGCCGACGCCTCAGGCTCCACCGCCCGCAGAATCCGGGCCAACGCGCGGGATTCCGTCGGCCTGAATTCAATTCGATTATGAAACCGGTAGTTAATAGAATTATTTCAGATGGTGTATTTATCAATCCGGCTCAAATGCCATCAAACCCGGCCGACCTCGCCCCGAACAGCCCGGCCCATCGACCGGGATGGACGGACGCCGCGTTCCCTGCCAGCGTAACCGCATGTTTCGCCCGGTCGAAATACCGCTCTGGCTTTTCGCGCTGATCGTCGTCTTTGCCGCGGTCACCTTCGCGTCGCATTTCCTGTTCCCCTCGGTGCGCTGGTATCTGCGCCGCCGCCTCGAACGTGCCGTGGCGCGGCTGAACACGCGGCTCAAGGTCCCGATCCAGCCGTTCAAGCTCGCCCGCCGCACCGACACGATCCGCCGCCTGCTCTTCGACCCCGAGGTCGCGCAGGCCGTCATCGACCACGCGCGCGACAACGGCATCCGCGAAGACGTCGCCCACCAGACCGCCGAACGCTATGCGCGGGAAATCGTGCCGGGCTTCTCGGCCTTCGCCTACTTCGGCTTCGCGATCCGCGCCGCCCGGCTCCTGTCGCAATCGCTGTTCCGCGTCCGGCTGGCGCGCGAAAACGAAGCCGCGCTCGAGGAGATCGGCCCCGACGCCACGATCGTCTTCGTGATGAACCACCGCTCCAACATGGATTACGTGCTCGTCACCTGGCTCGTGGCCGAACGCTCGGCGCTCGCCTATGCCGTCGGCGAATGGGCGCGGGTCTGGCCGCTCAACATGCTCGTCCGGGCGCTCGGCGGCTTTTTCATCCGCCGCCGCCACAACAACCCGCTCTACCGCAAGGTGCTCGCCCGCTACGTCCAGCTCGCGACCGAAGGCGGCGTCACGCAGGCCGTCTTCCCCGAAGGCGGGCTCAGCCGGACCGGACGGCTCGGCGCGCCGAAGCTCGGGCTCATCTCCTACATGCTGGAAGGCTACCGGCCGGGCAAAAGCCGCGAGGTCGTCTTCGTCCCCGTCGCGCTCAACTACGACCGCGTCATGGAGGATCGCATCCTCATCAAGGCGGCCGAGGAGGGCACGCGCAACTTCCGTTTCTCGCTGAAACCGATCTACCGCTACCTGCGCCGCCAGATCTGGCACCGGCTGACCGGGCGATTCCACCGCTACGGCTATGCCGCCGTCAGCTTCGGCGACCCGCTCGCCCTGTCGGATTTCCTGCGCGACGACCGCACCGACCAGCCCGCCGCGCTCGGGGCCGAGCTGATGTCCCGCATCGCCGCCGTCATGCCGGTGACGCCCGTGCCGCTGATCGCCTACGCGCTCTCGCGCGGGCTGAACGACCGCGCGCACCTGCGCCGCTTCGTCGAGGCGACGCTCGCCGCCGCCAGCCACACCGGCACGATCCTCCACATCCCGCGCGACGATCTCGACTACACCGTCGAGGCCGGCATCCGCGCGCTCGCCGAACGCAGGCTTCTGACCGAGGCGGACGGGCGCATATCGCTCGCCCCCGAAGGCGAAAAAATCGTGACCTTCTACGCCAATTCCGTCGCCCACCTGCTCGATCCCCTCGAAACCGCGACGACATAATCTTTCGTTCGCACACGTTTCCGGGTTGCAAAGTTGCGCAGAGGCGTTATGTCTCGCTGCAACAGCGCGGCCCCGATTCCGCGCCGCAGCATGGCTTGTGAGGCAAGGAGATGACGATGGCGCTCGACCAGAACACCCCCGTGGCCCCCTACGAGGCGCCGCAGAAGGATCTCTACGCGATGGGCGAGATGCCGCCGCTCGGCTACGTGCCGAAGCAGATGCAGGCCTGGACCATCCGGCGCGAGCGTCACGGCGAACCCGACACCGCGTTCCAGATCGAAACGGTCGAAACCCCGCTCCCCGACAGCCACGAGGTCCTCGTGCTCGTGATGGCCGCCGGCGTGAACTACAACGGCGTCTGGGCCGGCCTCGGCAAGCCGATCTCGCCCTTCGACGGGCACGGCGCGGACTACCACATCGCCGGCTCCGACGCGTCGGGCATCGTCTGGGCCGTCGGCGACAAGGTCACCCGCTGGAAGGTCGGCGACGAGGTCGTGATCCACTGCAACCAGGACGACGGCGACGACGAGCATTGCAACGGCGGCGATCCGATGTTCTCGCCCTCGCAGCGGATCTGGGGCTACGAGACGCCGGACGGCTCCTTCGCCCAGTTCACTTGCGTGCAGGCCCAGCAGCTCATGCCGCGGCCGAAGCACCTCACCTGGGAGGAATCGGCCTGCTATACGCTGACCCTCGCCACCGCCTACCGGATGCTCTTCGGGCACGAACCGCATGACCTGAAGCCGGGCCAGAACGTGCTCGTCTGGGGCGCGTCGGGCGGCCTCGGCTCCTACGCGATCCAGCTCATCAACACCGCCGGCGCCAACGCCATCGGCGTGATCTCGGACGAGGACAAGCGCGACTTCGTCATGGCCCTCGGCGCCAAGGGCGTGATCAACCGCAAGGACTTCAACTGCTGGGGCCAGCTGCCCACCGTCAACACGCCGGAATACGCCGAGTGGCTGAAGGAAGCGCGCAAGTTCGGCAAGGCGATCTGGGAGATCACCGGCAAGGGCGTCAGCGTCGACATGGTGTTCGAACATCCCGGCGAGGCGACCTTCCCGGTCTCCGCGCTTGTGGTGAAGAAGGGCGGCATGGTCGTCATCTGCGCCGGCACGACCGGCTTCAACTGCACCTTCGACGTCCGCTACATGTGGATGCACCAGAAGCGCCTGCAGGGCAGCCACTTCGCCCATCTCGCGCAGGCCTCGGCCGCGAACAAGCTGATGCTGGAACGCCGCCTCGACCCCTGCATGTCCGAGGTCTTCCCCTGGGCCGAACTGCCCGCCGCGCACACCAAGATGTACCGCAACAAGCACAAGCCCGGGAACATGAGCATCCTCGTCCAGGCCCCGCGGACGGGTCTGCGGACGCTCGAGGACGTGCTGGAGGCCGGGCCGGTGGGGTGAGGTAGTAGGTCAATCCTCCCAAGTTGGTCGTTGTTCTGATTTGATTTCTTTCCGATATTTTTTGTAGGTTAATGTACTTTCGACGCTCTCGACCTGAGGAGCCAGACGAAAGGTGACCAACAAGAGCTTAAGTTCAGCAACCTCTATTTAGTTTGATCTTCTGCTGGCCCAAACATGTCGTTGAAAAACAACCCGAACATACCCCCCATGCCGGACTCAATAATAACGAAAAATTGATTAAGTTGGTCTGGCTGCCATTCGCCTTTGGAGTATCGGTTCAATCCCCACACCACTCCAAAAGCGAGAGCCAATAGGATCACGCCAAATATAACCACGTAAGGAACACCGACTTTCTTTTCGGAAGTAATTCGCCCCTGTGTGTCAATTATCCACTTAACAACCCCAAGCGCAAAAGCAGCGGTAATTGGAGTCGAAATTTCTGTGACCTTAAGAGTGCCGCCTCCGGTTGGCGCTCCAAAGGATACCCATAAGTAGCAAAGGAGTAGAACATGACCGAGTACGATCAGAACTCCCGTTATTGACGAGAACATCTGCTTATTAATCTCCATGGCTATCGCCTTTCTGCATCTTGTATCTCCTGTCCGTAATGGTATCTAAAATCAGAAATTGAACGACTATCAATATTTATTCCCAGTTCCTCCAGCATGTCTAGGATATCGACAAATGCCTCGGCAAACTCCCTACCTACACCGCCGTGGTTAACGATGAAGTTTGCCCCCCCGGCCACATTACCCCTAGATCCGTCTTCAACTTCTTTCACATACAATTGTTGCGCGCAAACTGTTGCGGCTATCAGTGCATATCTTAGCTCGTCCTCGAGTTGCTCCTGGTCCATTGAAAGCCAAACGTCTTCTTGCTCCAGAAGTTCGACCTGAAGGTTCAGAAAGAAATGGGTGGACAATGTAATACACTCACGAAATTGGCTACTTCCACCGTATGCTTCAAGTAAATCATTGATTAAGGGAAACGCGATCGTGGGTCGGTTGGAAACAATTTCAGCAATTTCGTTCCAGAAGTAATCGTTCATCAGTGTTTCCTCATCAACTCTCAAGATGGTTCCTAAATCCTGTTGAACCATCTTGAGTAAGAACCTGATGTAGAAATCAAAGAATCCATCAGAAACATCTCGCTCAGCATAGTCGTGCAAAATACGCAATATCTCTCGAAGCATTTCAGTGTCTTGAGCAATAAGTTCGGCATTCTCCTGATATACAAGAAAAACGTCGTCCCAACGCTCATCGTCTGGCGAAAGAAATCGGACGATCCACCGGATGGAATTAATGGCTAAGCTAATATTTTCTCGTGTAATTTGGACCGACTCGCCCCGGTCAAGAAAGGGGAAGCTGTTCCTAATTGCGATCTGGCTATCCGAAAACGCTCTCACTGTGGTTGAATACAGCGTCCAGTTAGCATCATCTGAAGGAACCCCGGTCAAATAGTGTATCGGAAAGTAGAATACTTCCCCGCCCTCATCACTACGAGAAAGCGAAGTAGCTGAAACGAATACTAGAATGGCTGCGGCCTCGGGGGCAACAAAGACATTGCTCGCTCTTATTCGAATACCATAGTCAAGTCGATCCTCAATTGTGGGGATATATGGGGGGGCTGTTCGGTATTCAATAGGAGGATTCTGAAGTCCTGCTCCTGCATGGGTATAAACTTCAAACCTCCAATCTCCATGGGGACGCACTCCATAAAGATCTATAAACAAATTTACCTGTTCCGCTTGAGCCTGAAGAACTGAAACGAACAAGACGCCGAGAAAAGTAAAACTTCGTATCAATAATGGATGCTCCAATATTCAAGTTCCGCAACGTCGAAGGCCAATATGCATGCGGCCAGTGCGCTTTGCAACTGAACGGTCATCATGACACTCCGACACAGCGGCAGGTCACGATCGAGTCGACGCTTCACCCCTCCTTAACCAATTCCCCCTATACCTGCCCGCGCTATAGCACAGGACCGGCAACGTCCCTCCGAAGACCGCCCCCTCATTGGGCGCAGGACAGGACGCCTCCGTCACGACAGGTCGGCCACCAGCCGACCCATGAGGCAGCCGGGCCATCAACCCGGCTTACCGACCCGCTCCGCCAACCGGCGGCGCCGCCACCCTATCCCGGGCCGCACAAGGCCCGCGCGGATCGCACTGCCCAAACGGGCCCTGATCCGACCTCTCCCCCGAGATTCCTCCGCCCTCCCCGACCAGACACCGCGCCCCTCGGGCCGCGCGTCTGCACGCGGGACAAGCGAAAGCGCCCGCAGCCTTGCCGGCCACGGGCGCTTCGGCAATCCGTCGCGTCGGTCAGAACGAGAAGTCGAACCCGTCCGCCAGGTGGAACGCAGCCGCCATGTCGTCCGCGGCATCGTCATAGACCTTCTGCTCCATCTCGACCGACTGCGCGTCGAAGGCCGAGCTGTAGAAGGTGTCGCTGATCAGCTTGTCCGCCGCATCGCGGACCAGCACGTCGGTGGCATCCATCTTGCGGATGTCGGTTTCCATGATCTTCAGTCCAACGAGGCAATCTTCGGCCATTTTCTCATTCCTTCGGGTTATCCTGGGCCCCGCATTCCGGGGCGTTACGGGTGTCCGTCGGGCGGCCGCCTGCCCCGGTTCAAAGAATTTTCGCACCCGGGCCGGATTAATTTTTGACCAAATGGTCAGGCTTGCTTTCGCCCCCTCCGCATGAGACGCTTTCGCCCATGACCGAGACCGCCACCAACCCGGCCGAAACCGCGCTGTCCGAGGGCCGCCTGCCGCAGATTCACCCGGCGCGGAACCCGGGGATGCCGCTCGATCTCGACTGGGTCGCGCGGGCGCAGGCAAACACCTCCGCGATCGAACGCCGCGCCGCCACGCTGCCCGGCCGCCGCTCGGTGAAAAAGGCGCACCAGGCCGCCTGGCTCGCCCGCGCGATCACGCTGATCGACCTGACGACGCTGGCCGGCGACGACACGGCCGGCCGCGTCCGCCGGCTCTGCGCCAAGGCGCGCCACCCGGTCCGGCAGGACATCCTCGACGCGCTCGGCCTGCCGCCGATCACCACGGGGGCCGTCTGCGTCTACCACGACATGGTGCCCGTCGCGGTCGAGGCGCTTCAGGGCTCGGGCATCCCCGTCGCCGCCGTCTCCACCGGCTTCCCGGCGGGCCTCTCGCCCTTCCATCTCCGCGTCGCCGAGATCGGCGAAAGCGTGAAGGCCGGCGCCGCCGAGATCGACATCGTCATCTCCCGCCGCCACGTCCTCACCGGCGACTGGCAGGCGCTCTACGACGAGATGGCCGAATTCCGCACGGCCTGCGGCCCGGCCCACGTCAAGGCGATCCTCGCGACCGGCGAACTCGGCACGCTCCGCAACGTCGCGAAGGCGAGCCTCGTCTGCATGATGGCCGGCGCCGATTTCATCAAGACATCGACCGGCAAGGAAAGCGTCAACGCGACCCTCCCCGTCAGCCTCGTGATGATCCGCGCCATCCGCGAATACCAGGCCCGCACCGGGATCAAGATCGGCTACAAGCCCGCCGGCGGCATCTCCAAGGCCAAGGACGCGCTGCTCTACATGGCGCTGATGAAGGAGGAACTGGGCGACGACTGGCTCAAGCCCGACCTCTTCCGCTTCGGCGCGTCCTCGCTTCTGGGCGATATCGAGCGCCAGCTCGAGCATCACGTGACGGGGCAATATTCGGCGAGCTATCGCCACCCGATGGCATGACCCGATGCCGATCCTGACCCCCGGCTTCATCTTCCTCGGGCTCGTGATGGCCGTGATCCTGCTGATCGGATTTCCGGCCAACGCGGCGGTCCGGCGCGCCAGGGCGCCTCTGTCCGCCGACGACGTGAAGACCTTCGAGGACCGCTTTTCCCGCGGCCGCAACCGCGCCGAAATGCCCACGGCGCTCACCGACCTCGCCCGGACGAGCGACCGGGCCGCCCGCATCTGGCTGTGGGGCACCTTCGCCATTCTCGCGATCCTCGTCGCCATCATCGCGCTCGGGCCCGATCTGGGCCTTCGTTAACCTCCAGGGAGGGGTTCCATGACCACCCGCGAAATCTTCGACTCCATGGAGTACGGCCCCGCCCCGGAATCCGCGTCCGAGGCGCTCGACTGGATCGCGAAGCGCGGCCCGAAATTCGGCCACTTCATCGACGGTGCGTTCACCAAGCCCGGCAAGACCTTCGCCTCGAAGAACCCCGCGACGGGCAAGGACCTGGCGCAGATCACCCAGGGAACCGCGAAGGACGTCGACGCCGCCGTCTCCGCCGCGACGAAGGCCTTCCCGAAATGGGCGAAGCTCTCCGGCCACCAGCGCGCGCGGCATCTCTACGCCCTCGCCCGGCTCCTCCAGAAGCATTCCCGCCTCTTCGCTGTGCTCGAGACGCTCGACAACGGCAAGCCGATCCGCGAGAGCCGGGACATCGACATCCCCCTCGCGCAGCGGCACTTCTATTACCACGCGGGTCTCGCGCAGCTCCGCGATGCCGAGTGTCCGGGCTACGCGCCCCTCGGCGTCTGCGGGCAGGTGATACCGTGGAATTTCCCGCTCCTGATGCTGTCGTGGAAGATCGCGCCTGCGCTGGCCGCCGGGAACACGGTCGTCCTGAAGCCCGCCGAATACACCTCGCTCACGGCCCTCCTCTTCGCCGATATCTGCCGCGAGGCCGGCCTTCCGCCCGGCGTCGTCAACATCGTCACCGGCGACGGCGCGACGGGCGAGGCGATCGTCACCCATGACGCCATCGCCAAGATCGCCTTCACCGGCTCCACCTCGGTCGGCCGCCGCATCCGCGAGGCGACGGCGGGCACCGGCAAGGCGCTGACGCTCGAGCTCGGCGGCAAGTCGCCCTACATCGTCTTCGAGGATGCCGATATCGACAGCGCCATCGAGGGCCTCGTGGATGCCATCTGGTTCAACCAGGGCCAGGTCTGCTGCGCCGGCTCCCGCCTTCTCGTGCAGGAGGGCATCGCCGAGGAGTTCCATGCCCGGCTCAAGGCCCGCATGGACAAGCTCCGCATCGGCGACCCGCTCGACAAGTCGATCGATATCGGCGCGCTGGTCGACCCGGTCCAACACCAGGCGATCACGGCCATGGTCGACGCCAATACCGAGGGCGAGACCTACCGCGCCCGGATCGACCTGCCGGACGAAGGCTGCTTCTACCCGCCCACGCTCGTCACCGGCCTGTCGCCCGCCGCGACCCTGATGCAGGAAGAGATCTTCGGCCCGGTCCTCGTCTCCACCACGTTCCGCACGCCGGCCGAGGCGGTCGAGCTTGCCAACAATACCCGCTACGGCCTCGCCGCGACGCTCTGGTCGGAGAACCTGAACCTCGCGCTCGACATCGCACCCAAGCTCGCCGCGGGCGTCGTCTGGGTGAACGCGACGAACCTGTTCGACGCGGCCGCGGGCTTCGGCGGCGTCCGGGAATCCGGCTTCGGCCGCGAAGGCGGATGGGAGGGGCTGAAGGCCTATCTCAAGCCGACCGCGCCGGCGAAAGCCGCCGCGAAGCCCACCACCACCGACGGCGATACCGGCACCGACGGCATCGACCGCACCGCGAAGATGTATATCGGCGGCAAACAGGCGCGGCCCGACTCCGGCTACTCGATCCCGGTCCGCAGTCCGAAAGGCAAACTCCTCGGCCATGTCGGCGCCGGCAACCGCAAGGACGTGCGGAACGCGGTCGAGGCCGCCCGCGCCGCCGCCGGTTGGGGCAGGACGACAGGCCATCTCCGCGCGCAGATCCTCTACTACATCGCCGAGAACCTCTCGGCCCGCGCCGACGAATTCGCCGCCCGCCTGCGCGACATGACCGGAACCTCCAGCGCGAAGGCCGCGGCCGAGGTCGACACCTCCATCGCGCGCCTCTTCACCTACGCCGCCTGGGCCGACAAGTTCGAAGGCCGCGCCAAGCCGGTCCCGATCCGCGGCCTCGCGCTCGCGCTGAACGAGCCCGTCGGCATCATCGGCATCCTCGCACCCGAAGAGGCCCCGCTCCTCGCGCCGATCTCGCTGATCGCGCCGGCCATCGCCATGGGCAGCCGCGTGGTGATCGCCGCAGGCGAAAGCGCGCCTCTGGCACTGACCGACCTCTACCAGGTGCTCGACACCTCCGACGTGCCGGGCGGCGTGGTGAACATCCTGACCGGCGCCCATGCCGACATCGCCCCGGCGCTGGCCGGCCATCTCGAGGTCGACGCGGTCTGGAGCTTCTCCGGCTCCGGTCTCTCGGCCCTCGTCGAAAAGTCCGCCGCCGGGAACCTGAAGCGGACCTGGGTGAATCACGGGAAGAACCCCGACTGGTCCGACGCCTCGGCCGAGGGCCCGCGCTTTCTCGAGGCCGCGACGGAGATCAAGACGGTCTGGGTTCCCTACGGCGAGTGATCGCGCCGCGTCGCCTCCCCCGTCGGGGGAGGTCTCCTTGCCGCGGTCGCCGGCCTTGCCGGCTCCGGCCTCCGGCGGGAGTATTTCGGGAAGCAAAGAGGAGCCGCGCCCGTCCGTCTTTGCTTTCTCAAATACCTCCGGGGGGAGCCGCAGGCGGGGGGCAGAGCCCCCTGCCCGACCCGCCTAGCTGCGCCCGGCGAACCAGTCGCGCATCTTTGCCCAGCGCACCGCGATGCCATCGACGACCGGGTCGATCACCCGGGCCTCGAACCGCTCCCACAGACGCCAGAGAGCGAACAGGATCAGTGCGATCACTCCGAGGATGATGATGTTGAGCCAGGGGAACAGGCTGACATCGGGGCTGTCGACCTCGCGGATCGCGACGGCGTTGGGATAGACGCTCAGCCAGTTCGACCGCCAGCCGTAATGCGTGACCACGACCCAGCGCGGGTTCGCCTCGGTCGAGGCGAGGTCGGCGGCTTCGGTCTGCAGGTCCTGGCTGCGGGTCTTGAGATAGGGCGGCCAGCCGAACAGGCCGGTATCCTCGTTGCGGAAGACCCGCGTGCGTCCGTTCGCGTCGATCGACTGGATGAACCAGATCTCGCGGCTGTCGGTCCGGGTCGGTCCGCCGCTGTCGCCGGCGCCGTAGAACATCCGGTTGAAATTCGAGAAATCGACCCGGCGCGTCTCGGTATCGACGATCCGCACCACCTGCCGGTCGGGCAGCGTGTAATTCAGGAACCCGCCGACGATCAGCAGGATCAGGGTCAGGAAAATGATCCGCGGCCAGCGCATTCGGTCTCCTTCAGGTCGTCAGCCAGACGAACAGCGCGACAAGGACGAGCGGCGCCAAGTAGACCGGCGCGATCAGCCGCCGGCGGATCCGGCCGGCGCTCGGCTCGAGCCGTTCGGCCACCCAGTCGCCGCGATCGCCCGGCCGTCCCTGCATCACCCAGTCTTCCTCCAGTCGCATCCGCACGCCTTCGCGCAGGTAATAGTAGAGGCAGATATAGACCACCGTGAGGACCCCCAGGAGGAGGACTGAAATTCGGACGAGGCCGGCCATGGACTGCTCCCTGTTTTGCGTGCTTACCCCATCATATGGGCCCGAAAAAGCCGATTGGCAGGGTTGCGGGCCGGACGCGGCCGGCGCAGGCTCCGCGGCATGGAGTCCGACGCCCGTCTCATCGCCGCGATCGACGCCCGCCGCGACGCGCTGGCGGCGCTGACCTCCGACCTCGTACGGATACCGACTCTGAACCCGCCGGGACGCAATTATCGCGAGATCTGCGACTTCCTCGCGGCCTACCTGTCGGGCGCCGGATTCTCGGTCGAGCTGGTCCGGGCCGAAGGCGCGCTGGCCGACAGCGAGAAGCATCCGCGCTGGAACCTCGTCGCCCGGCGCGAAGGGACACGGCCGGGCGACTGCGTCCATTTCAATTCGCATCACGACGTGGTCGAGGTCGGGCATGGCTGGACCAAGGACCCGTTCGGCGGCGAGATCTCGGAGGGAAAGGTCTGGGGCCGGGGCGCCTGCGACATGAAGGGCGGGCTCGCCGCCTCGATCATCGCGGCGGAGGCATTCCTGGAGATCCACCCCGATTTCGCCGGCGCGGTCGAGATCTCGGCCACGGCGGACGAGGAATCGGGCGGGTTCGGCGGCGTCGCCTACCTGGCCGAGAAGGGCTGGTTCGACCCCGCCCGCGTGCAGCATGTCATCATCCCCGAGCCGCTGAACAAGGACCGGATCTGCCTCGGCCATCGCGGCGTCTGGTGGGCGGAGATCGAGACGCATGGCCGCATCGCGCATGGTTCGATGCCGTTTCTCGGCGATTGCGCGGTGCGCCACATGGGCGCGGTGCTGGCCGAGATGGAGGCGACGCTGTTCCCGCTTCTTGGCTCGAAGCGCACGGCGATGCCGGTTGTGCCGGAGGGTGCGCGCCAGTCGACGCTGAACATCAACGCGATCCATGGCGGCGAGCCGGAGCAGGACCCGGACTATACCGGCCTGCCCGCGCCGTGCGTGCCCGACCGCTGCCGCATCACCATCGACCGCCGCTTCCTGATCGAGGAGGACCTGGCCGAGGTGAAGGGCGAGGTGACCGCGCTGATGGAGAAGGTGAAGGCCGCCCGGCCCGGCTTCGCCTACGAGATCCGCGACCTGTTCGAGGTGCTGCCGGTGATGACCGAAGAGGACGCGCCGGTCGTCCGCACCGTAGGGGCGGCGATCGCCCGCGTGCTCGACCGGCAGGCCGATTTCGTCGTTAGCCCCGGCACCTACGACCAGAAGCATATCGACCGGATCGGCCGGCTGAAGAACTGCATCGCCTACGGGCCGGGAATCCTCGACCTCGCGCACCAGCCGGATGAATGGGTGGGCATCGACGACATGGCCGACAGCGCCAAGGTCATGGCGCTGACACTGGCCGAGCTGCTGGCCTGAGGCTCAGGCGACTTCCAGAAGCCCGATATGCGCGAGCGCCGCGGCCGCGGTGTCGTCGCCGTCGGCCAGGCTGTCGTTGAGATCGCGCACGATCACGCTGAGCGTGCGGGCGCGTCGGTGCTTGATGATGAACTCGGGAACACGGTCCTCCGGCAACGCGAGGATGTCGTCGGCGTTCGGCAGTACCATAGTTGCCCCCCATGGCTGTCGTCCCAGTCTGTCCCGGGTACCTGACCGGACCGATTCTGGCGACCGGGAAAACTTCCCATCCACAACTTTCTTAACAAAGTCTTTCACAGGCTCACGCGGGATGCGCGCACACTTGCCAGCGCGCCGCCCTGCCACCTACCATCGCGGCGTCACACTCGACGGAAGGGACGTTTCCATGGCCATGACCCG
This sequence comes from Rhodobacterales bacterium HKCCE3408, assembly GCA_015689705.1. Classification (GTDB taxonomy): domain Bacteria; phylum Pseudomonadota; class Alphaproteobacteria; order Rhodobacterales; family Rhodobacteraceae; genus HKCCE3408. Next base: position 177,441 of record WVSN01000001.1, on the reverse strand, counting down.
CCTCGCCTCCGCTGCCCTGTTCGCGCTGCTCGCCGGGGCCGCATCGGCGCAGCAGACCGACATCACGATCGGCATGCAACTCGAGCCGCCGAACCTCGATCCGACCGGGGGCGCCGCCGCCGCCATCGACGAGGTCGTTTACGCCAATGTCTTCGAAGGGCTGACCCGCTTCGGCCCCGACGGGTCGGTCCAGCCGGCGCTGGCCGAAAGCTGGGACATCTCGGATGACGGGCTGACCTACACGTTCCACCTGCATGACGGCGTCACCTTCCACGACGGCACCACCTTCAATGCCGAGGACGTGGTCTTCTCGCTCGACCGGGCGCGGGCCGAGGGCTCGACCAACGCGCAGCCGTCGCTCTTCGCGGCCATCGACACCGTCACCGCCGTCGACGACACCACCGTCGAGGTCACGCTCAGCCAGCCGACCGGCGCGTTCCTGTTCAACATGGCCTGGGGCGACGCCGTGATGGTCGCGCCGGAATCGGCGGACACCAACGCGACGAACCCGGTCGGGACCGGGCCGTTCATGTTCTCCGAATGGGTCGAGGGCGACCGGGTCGAGCTGGTGGCCTATCCTGATTACTGGGGCGAGCACCCGGCGCTGACCGCGGCGACCTTCCGCTTCATCTCGGACCCGAACGCCGCCTTCGCCGCCGTCATGGCCGGCGACGTCGATGCCTTCCCGGTCTTCCCCGCGCCCGAAACACTGGCCCAGTTCGCGGCCGATCCGCGCTTTTCGGTCATCGTCGGATCGACCGAGGGCGAGACGATCCTGGCCATGAACAACATGCAGCCGCCGCTGGATGACGTACGAGTGCGCGAGGCGATCTCTCACGCGATCAACCGGCAGGACATCATCGACGGGGCCATGTTCGGCTACGGCACGCCGATCGGCACGCATTTCGCGCCGCACAATCCTGACTATGTCGACCTGACCGCGATGTCCGATTACGACCCGGACCGCGCGCGCGAGCTTCTGGCCGAGGCCGGCGTCGAGGACCTGACCCTGCGGCTGATGCTGCCGCCGCCGACCTATGCCCGCCGCGGCGGCGAGATCATCGCGGCGCAGCTGCGCGAGGTCGGGATCGAGACCGAGATCTCGAACCTCGAGTGGGCGCAATGGCTGGAACAGGTGTTCCGCGGCCACGATTTCGACCTGACCATCGTCAGCCATACGGAACCGGCGGACATCAACATCTATGCCCGGCCGGACTACTACTTCCAGTACGACAACCCGGAATTCCAGGACCTGATCGCCACGCTGGACGAGACGACGGACCCGGAGATGCGCTCGACCCTGAACCGTCAGGCGCAGGAGATGATCGCGGCCGACTACGTCAACGTGTATCTCTTCCAGCTCGCCAAGACGGGCGTGGCCAACGCCAATATCGAAGGGCTGTGGGAAAACTCTCCGACGCAGGCCAACGACCTGACCGGCGTCCGCTGGACCCAGTGACGGACCCGCGCGGGGCGGCCGTCGCGCCGCCCCGCCGCACCACGCCATGACCGACACCCATTTCCCCGTCACCCCCTCGGGCGCGCCCGAGATCGACCGGCCCGCGCCGGACCGGATCGTCTCGGGCGATCCCGAGCACCGGACATGGCTTCTGGAGGAGCGCGACGGGCTTTATGCCGGGATCTGGGAATCCACGCCCGGCGCCTGGCGGGTGATCTACGACGAATGGGAATACTGCCGGATCCTCTCGGGCCGCTCGATCCTGCATCCCGAGGACGGCGACCCCTTCGCCGTCGGCCCCGGCGACAGCTTCGTCCTGCGCCCCGGGTTCCGCGGGGTCTGGGAGGTGGTCGAGACCACCCGCAAGGACTTCGTCATCCGAATCTGAGTCATTCGTGACGAATCGGTGTCGAACTCGACATGATCGATCGACATTCCGGTAACGCTGTTTCCCGCCAGACACCCGAATCCGGAGAACAATCCGCCCCGCCGGACCACGGTTATCCACAAGGTCGGCAACGCTGCCCCAATTCAGCCATCATTCGATCCAATTTCCGCCGCAGGTCTCACGGAAATTAGGCGAATGGAGGGCGTCGGATACCACAGTTCCGACAGGTTCCGCACATTTGGAAACGATCGGTTCGGGGATCACTCTCCCCGTCGCAAGGAGAAACGAGTATGAACGAGAGCTTTCGTGCAGCGATGCGGTGGCGCAACCTGTCGGGCCCGAAGAAATGGCTCGTGTCCAACCTTGGCCGCACGGTCGAGACGGTGAACCGCAACGGCGCGAACTACCAGATCGTCGAATTCCGCGGTCAGCGCTACATGAAGACCGACGAACCGACCGCGCCGAAAGCCGCCGGTCTGCGCACCGCCTGAGATCGCCGGCGGCCCCGCCGCCTGCTGCCAGTCAGAACAAGGCCCCCGGGATTGCTCCCCGGGGGCCTGTTCTTTGGGGCACCGGCCATGCGTGGCATTGGGATCAGCGAAACGGGCGCAGCGCGGAAAAATGACCGAATTCCAGGTTGGCGGGGTGGATCGAAACCACAGATTGTGCGACTGCTGGGGCAGCGTCACTATTACTGGGGGGTTCCATGACCATCACAAAAACAATCATGTCTTTCGCATTCGCGGTTTCGGCCGCGCCGGCCATGGCGGCGGTCCTTGACTTCGAGTCGCTGGCACATTCGGGATACGCCGTTAACTACCCGTCGACCCTGATCGTCGGTGACTACCAGTTCACCGGCAACCAGATCATGAACGACTACCTGGTCTGGGGGTCAGGCTCGGCCAACTTCGCCGGGTCCACCGCACTGATCCCGTTCGGGATCGAGTCACACACGTTCGAGCGGACAGACGGTGCCGCGTTCGATCTTCTCGGGTTCGACATATCGGAATTCACCCCGAATACCGGGTCGGGCTCGCTGCTGATGACAGGCAACCTGCAAGGCGGAGGGACCGTGACGCAGACGATCACCTCGGACGGGGTGTTCGGCTTCGAGAGCATTGCGATGAACGGCTTCGTCGGCCTCACCTCGTTGCAGTTCACCACGAGTTCCGACACGGCCGACCGCTTCCAGTACGACAACATCAGCGTCGAGCAGACCGCCTCGCCCGTGCCGCTGCCGGGCGCGGTCAGCCTCGCCTTCGGCGGCCTTGCGGCGCTCGGCGCGCTTGGCCTGCGCAAGCGGCGAGCGACGTCCTGACCGCGACCTGATCGTCCGAACGACAAAGCCCCCCGCGGATCGCTCCGCGGGGGGCTTTTCGTCCGGCTATGCGGCCCCGTCACATCGGCGGGATCGCGAAGAACATCGTCTCGCCCGAACTGTCGTCGACGCCGTCATTGTCGGTCGAGACCCACATCGTGCCGTCCGCCGCGATGGCGAGGCCTTCGGTCTTGTCCATCACGTAGCCGCCGGTCGATTGCAGGTAGGGGATCAGGTCGACCACGACCTCGGGCGTGACCACCGGCAGCTCGGAGCCGAGCGGCGCGGGCACCATTTCGGACAGCGGCACGCGGGTGATCTGCTTGAGATAGGCCCGGGTGTCGAGCTGGTTGTCCCGCTCGATCAGGTAGACGTAATCGCCGTGGGCGACGATCTCGGACAGGCCGATCCAGCCCGCCTGCACCTCGGAGAGCGGGTAGTGGACCGCGCCCCATTCCTCGGTCTGGAGATTGTAGGCGACGAGCTTGACCATGCCGGCCGGGTCGTCCTGCCATTCCCGCTGGACCGCCATCCAGAGCGTGTCGCCGACCAGCGTGATGCCTTCGAAGCCGAACCGGATCTCGTTGTCGAGCAGCTCTTCCGGCAGGCCGATCTGGTCCTCGATCGCACCGTCGGCGCCGACATGGTAGATCGCGTGCGGGATCAGCCGGTCGGACCGGCCCTCGGACGCGATCCAGAACCCGCCCTCTCCGTCGAGCGTGATGCCCTCCATGTCCATGAGCTGCGCCGGCTGACCTTCGCGCGTCACACGGATCGCATCGGTGATGCGGGCCGGAGTCTGGCTCGGGTCGATCACGAAAATCGTCGGCTGCATGGCGTAGAAGCTGTCGGAGACCGCGTAGATCAGCCCGGTCTCGTCGTCGATGACCTGGCCCGAGATCGCACCCCACCCGATCAGCTCGTCCGCGCCGGCCGAGGTCAGGTGCGGATAGACCGGGTCGGCGTCCTGGTATTCGAACAGCATGACATGCGCGCGCGGCCCGGCATCGTCGGTCTCGTTGGCGGAGACGAGAAGGTTGCGTTCCGGGATGACGGCGTAGCCCTCGGGCCCGATGCCCGACGGCAGAAGCTGCGTCAGGACCGGTGCGGCCGGGTCGGTCACGTCGTAGACGCCGACGACGCTGCCGCGTTCGGACCCGATGAAGAGCATCGGGGTGCCGCCGAAGACGCCGAAGGTGGCGGACTCGGGCTCCACGCCCTTGTTGCCCGACCGCTCCTCCGGGTAGTGGCCAATCTCGATCAGCGCGTGCTCGAAAGAGTTGCCGCTGTCATAGACGATCTCGCCCGACTGGCTGAAGATCGTCCAGCCGCGGCTGCCGCCATCCATGTCGCCTTCGTTCGCCATGGCGAAATGGGTGTCGTCGATCCAGGTGACGCTGTCGGGCTCGCGCGGGACGGTGATCGTCTCGTCGAAGACCAGCGCGCCTTCCTCGTGCGTGTCCACGCCCTCGACCGTCGCCATGCCGGCGGAGAAGTGGCTGAGCACCTCGCCCGTGCCGGAGACCACGACGATGTGGTTGTTCTCCTGCATGGTCACGACGATCTCGTTCTCGGAATTGATCGAGACGAATTCGGGCTCCGGGTCCTCCGGCGCGATTTCGGCGAGACCGGTCAGGTCGACCTGCCTCGTGGTGCCGCAATCGGGCACGCCATCGGCCAGCGCGGTGATCGAGAGATAGCCCGCCGGCATCTGGCCGACGCGGCCGTCGCCGAGGTCCTCGTCGCGCTCGTTCTCGATCGCGACGGCGACGAAGCTGCCGTCGGGTGCCACGGCGACCGAGTCGGGCTGGCCGCCGAGATCGCAGCGATCGAGGATCTCCTGGCTGGCGACGTCGATGGCCAGAAGGCTGCCCGAGGGATCGGTGAAGCTTTCGGACGTGTTCTCGCCCACGAACGCGATCGCCCCGTGGATCGCGACCGAGGTCGGCTCGCCCTCGAGCGTGAGGGCGCCGGCGGCCTGCGGGCTGGCCGGGTCGGTGATGTCGATGAAGCCGACCGAGCGGCCGGGGCTGTCGGTATAGACCAGCGTCATGCCGTCCTCGGAGGCGGCGATGATCTCGGCCGAGGTCTCCTCGGCGTCGGGCAGGTTGTCGGCCACGCGGAAGGACGCGATGCGGTTGAACGCCTCGGCGTCGGCCTGCCCCGCCAGCAGCGCGAGCGCCGAGGTCAGGGTGAGGAATCTGGATGTCATGGAAGTCCCCCTTGGTTTGTTTGGCGTCTTCTTCCGCCCGGCCTGTAACGGGGCCGTAAAGGATTTGTGACGGGGGGATGAAATGGCCGCGCTCTTGCCGGACGGCCCGGCCGCCGTAGACTCCCCTCCGTATCGAGGGAGTCCCGCGCGATGTGCCCGAGCGACGCCGACACGATCCAGAAGCCCGAGGCCCGGACGAAGCCGGTCAAACCGCCGCTCTGGAAAGTGATCCTGCTGAACGACGACTTCACCCCGCGCGACTTCGTCGTGGCGGTGCTGAAGGCGGTGTTCCGGATGACCGAGGACGAGGCGCTTGGCGTGATGATGACCGCGCACCGGCGCGGGGCCTGCGTGGTCGCGGTGTTCACCAAGGAAGTGGCCGAGACGAAGGCCGGACAGGCGACCGAGATGGGTCAGCGCGCGGGCTACCCGCTGCGGTTCACGACCGAGAAGGAGGAGTGAGCGGAAAGCGCGACGGGCCCGCGGAACCCGAACCTTGGTGAACCGGGTCCTCTGGTCATAGGCTGTCCGGACGGGACAGGATGACCAGGATGGATCAATGGGACTAACCGCGACCGAGGAAGCCGGACTGAAGGCGGCGATGGAGGCCGCGCTGGCCTACAGGCGAACCGACCACGACCGGCCGATCTGCTCGGCAGAGCCGACCCCGATGGCGCAGGCGCGCTTTCGCGAGCCGACGCCGGAAGAGGGGCTGGCCCCGGACGCGGTGATCGCCGAGCTGATCGACCGGATCGAGCCGGGGCTGATGGTCTCGACCAGCCCCCGGTTCATGGGCTGGGTGATCGGGGCGTCCCATCCCGCCGCCGTCGCCGCCGACTGGCTGACCTCGGCCTGGGGACAGGTCGCGAGCTTTGCCGACATCGCCCCCGGCGCCGCCGCGGCCGAAGAGATCGCCGCGGAATGGCTGCTGGATCTGCTCGGCCTGCCGCCCGGTTCCGGGCTGGGCTTTGCCACCGGGGCGACGATGGCGAATTTCACCGCGCTTGCCGCGGCGCGGACGGCCCTTCTCGACAGTGTCGGCTGGGATGTCGAGGCCGACGGCCTGTTCGGCGCGCCCGAGGTCAACGTGGTGCTGGGCGGCGAGGCGCATTCCTCGGTCTATCTCAGCCTCCGGATGCTCGGCTTCGGCGCGAAGCGGGTCCATATCGCGGGCGCGGACGACCAGGGCCGGATGCGCCCGGACGCGCTGGCCGAGGTCCTGCGGGGACTGGACGGCCCGACGATCGTCTGCCTTCAGGCTGGCAACGTGAACAGCGGCGCGTTCGACCCGTTCGAGGCGCTCGTGCCGATCGCGCATGACCACGGCGCCTGGGTTCACGTCGATGGCGCCTTCGGGCTCTGGGCCGCCGCCGCGCCGGCGACGCGGCACCTGACGGCCGGGATGGCAGAGGCCGACAGCTGGGCGGCCGATGCCCATAAATGGCTTCAGATCCCCTACGATTGCGGTGTTGTCATCGTGCGCGACCGGGGCGCGCAGCAACGCGCCATGGGCTCGACCGCCAGCTACCTGCCGCAGGAAGAACGCCGCAACCCGGCCGATTATGCGCCCGAGCTGTCCCGGCGCGCGCGCGGCATCGCGGTCTGGGCGGCACTGAAGGCGCTCGGGCGCAGCGGGCTGGCCGAGATGGTCGAACGCCACTGCGCCGTCGCGCGCGAGATTGCCGGGATCCTTCGGGACGAGCCCGGATTGTCGGTGCTGAACGACGTTGTGCTGAACCAGGTCGTGCTTGCCTGTGGCGAGGCGGACGATCCCGAGGCCGGCCGCAAGACCGCGGAGACGCTGAACGCCGTGCAGGCCGCGGGCATATGCTATCCCAGTGCCGGCCACTGGCGCGGGCGCGGGGCGATGCGGATTTCCGTCTGCTCGGGCCCCGCCACGCTGGAGGACGGCCGCCGCTCGGCCGAGGCGATCATCGATGCGTGGCGGCAGGTCAGCGGGGGTTAGGCTTCGGCGGTCAGCGACGCGCCTGCCGCCCCGTCACTGCAGGTTGTTGATGTAGCGCAGGATGATGGGCATCAGGATCAGGGCGATCAGGGCCGGCAGCATGACCGAGGCGAGGACAGCGGACATCTTGACCGGCAGCTTGTTGGCCATCTCCTGCGCCTTGAGTTCCCGCACGACGCGCATTTCCTCGGCATAGGTCGTCAGCGCGTCGGACATAGGCGTTCCGAACCGGCCCGATTGCAGCACCACGTTCACGAACGAGGACATCTCCTCGATCCCCACCCGGCGCGCCATCTTCAGCAGCGCGCTGTCGCGGTTGCGGCCGGCCTGGATTTCGCTGAGCACGGTCAGCATTTCCTCGGCCAGTTCCGGCGCCGCGGTCTGAATTTCGGTCGAGACCTTCAGAAGCGCCTGGTCGAAGCCCATGCCGGCCTCGACCCCGACCTGCAGCAGGTCCATGAGGTTGGGGAAGGCCATCTCGATCGCGCGCTTGCGGCGGTTGATGCGGGCCCGGAGCCAGTATGTCGGGCCGAAGAACCCGATGCCGCACAGGATGGCGATGTGCTGAACGATGCTCAGCGTCGACATGCCGGAGAAATACCGCTGAATGACGGCGGGCATCTGCGGCAGGTCGGACAGTTGCAGCAGCAGGAGAAAGACGACCGGCAGCCCGACCCCGAGGATCACCCGGAGCAGGTAGTACCCGGTCACCGCGTTCCGGCTGCGGAACCCGGCCTTGATCAGGGCATAGGCCACCTGGCGCCGCTCATCCTCGTTTTCCGGAATGATCGCCTTGGCCAGCGCGCTTGTCGGCCCGTCCTCGTTCCAGCCGGCGCCGGGCGACAGGATCGAGGGCGCGCGGACCTTCGGCGTCATCCGCACGGCGGCCGCCGACGGGCGGAGCAGGAGCCGGAACAGCCCCATGCAGACCAGCAGGACGCCGACGCCGATGGCGGCCATAAGGACCATTCTGCCGACGGGGGTGCCGAGGAAATCGAGAATTCGGGACAGATCCATGGTCAAACCTTTCAGATCCGGAACCGCACCAGACGGAACAGAATGAGCGCGTTGAGAACGATGGCGCCCGCGATCATCCCCATGACCGGCCAGAATTCGGGATAGTGCATGACGTCGCCGAAATAGGTCGGGTTCGAGATCGTCATGAACGCGGCGATCGCGACCGGCAGCGCCGACAGTATGTAGGCGGTCAGCCGGCCTTCCGAGGAAATCGCCCGGATCTTGCGCCGCAGCGTGATGCGCGACCGGATGACCGAGCCGAGGATGCGCAGGACCCGGGCGAGGTCGCCGCCGGTCCCGGCCTGCATGTTGATCGCGATGGCGAGGTAATGCATGTCTTCCTGGTTCAGGCGATCGGCCAGTTCGCTCATCGCGACGGTCAGTTCGTCGCCATAGGCCACCTGATCGACGACCGTGCCGAATTCGGTCCCGATCGGGTCGGGCATTTCATCGGCGACGCTGCGCAGGGTGGTGTTGAGCGGATGCCCGACCTTCAGGCCCCGCGCCATCAGGTCGAGCGCGTCGGGCAATTGCCGGACGAGGTTCTGCATGCGTTGCAGATGCACGGTCTTGAGCACCAGAAGCGGCAACAGCAGGAACATGCAGGCGGAGATCGCGAAGGCCAGCATCGGGGCGACGACGTTGCTGGACACCACGCCGAAGGCCACGAAGGTCAGGACGCAGGCCAGCGCCACGAATTCCGGCGGCGCGGTGATCCGGGCCGAATGCAGGGCCGCGTTCATGTCGCCGAACAGCGGCACGTTGCTCCAGAAGCCGCGGCGCGGGCGGGCCTTGATCAGGCCGAGGATCTCCTCGTCGCTCTTGCCCTTCGCCTGCATCTTCATGCGGCGGTTGATCGCCTCGCTGCGGTTTTCGGCGCGGGCCAGGAGGTTCCTGATCCCCTCGAAGGCGAGGAAGACGCCGACGAAGACGGCCGCGAAGATGATGAAACGGGCCTCGCCGAACTGGGTTTCCATCATCCGGGCGAAGGGCGATGCGCTGAAATACCAGCTCAGTTCGTCGATGGCGCGCCTAAGCATTGGACCGGTCCTGCGTGAACTGGAATTCCGACACATCCACGCCGGCGGCCACGAGGGAGTCGTAGCAGCGCGGGCGGATGCCGGTCGGGGTGAACCTGCCGAGGATGCGGCCCTCCTCGTCCTTGCCGAGCCTTCGGTAGACGAAGATGTCCTGCATCGTGACGATATCGCCCTCCATCCCGGTGATTTCCGAGATCGCCATGACCCGCCGCGACCCGTCCGACAGCCGCGACAGCTGCACGACGAAGTGGATGGCCGAGGCGATGGTCGCGCGAATGACCGCGTGGGGCAGTTCCATTCCGCCCATCTGGACCATCTGTTCCACCCGGCTGAGCGCGTCGCGCGTCGAGTTGGCGTGAACCGTGGTCATGGATCCGTCGTGCCCGGTATTCATGGCCTGAAGCATGTCGAAGGCTTCCGGGCCGCGCACCTCGCCGACGATGATGCGGTCGGGGCGCATCCGCAGCGCGTTCCGCACCAGGTCCCGCTGATGCACGGCCCCGGTCCCGTTGGGCGAGGCCGGCCGGGTTTCCATGCGCAGCACGTGGTCCTGCTGAAGCTGAAGCTCGGCGGCATCCTCGATCGTGACGATGCGTTCGCGGCTGCTGATGAACGAGGACAGGGCGTTCAGCATCGTCGTCTTGCCGGAGCCCGTGCCGCCCGAGATCAGGATATTCATCCGCGCCATGACCAGAGCGCGCAGAAGGGCCGCCGCCGAGGTGTTCAGCGATCCGCTTGCCAGCAGCTTTTCCAGCGTCAGGGGGTCCTTGGCGAATTTCCGGATCGACAGGGACGGGCCGTCGATGGCGCAGGGCCGGACGATGGCGTTGACCCGGCTGCCATCCTCGAGCCGCGCATCGACCCAAGGCTGGCTTTCGTCGATCCTGCGCCCGACCCGGCTGACGATCTTGTCGATGATCCGCAACAGATGGCGTTCGTCCCGGAACCGCGCCGGCACCCGCTCCAGCACGCCACCGCGCTCGACATAGACGTTCCGGTGACCGTTCACGAGGATGTCGTTGACCGTGGCGTCCTCCAGCAGCGGCTCGAGCGGACCGAGGCCGAGGACCTCGTGCATGAGCTCGTTGACCAGCGTCTTGAGGTCTTCGCCCCGCATCGGGCGGCCCTGTTCCTGCAACGCCTCCATGACCAGCTTGCCGATCTCGCCCCGCAGCCGCTCCTCCTCGATCTTGTCGATCATCGCGAGGTTGAGCTGGTCGAGAAGCCGGTTGTGCAGGAACGCCTTGATTTCCAGGTGCTCGGCCTCGCGCTTTCTCTCGGATTCGCGACGCGCCAGCTCTTCCTGGGAAACGGTCGGCGTTTCCTCTTCCTTGACCACCGTCAGCGCAGGTTGCGGGCTGCGCGTCGCTTTTCGAGCTTTGAATTCCCTGAACATGGATTGTTTTCCATTCTAGTTGGCGAGGGTGGTGTTCTTTGCGGTTTCAGCTGACGTGCCGCGGCGGCAGGTCCTTCATGATTTTCGAGGCGAGCAATCTGACCGACTTCGACAGCTTCGCCCGCGGCGCGATGGCCGAGAACGACTCTCCGCGGTCGAGGGCGGTCCGGGCGAGCTTGGGATCGTCCGGCAGCCAGTGTTCGAAGGGCTTCTTCAGCAGGCTGGCCGCGGCGCGGTGATGCGACCGTTGAACCAACGGTTTCGTCTCGCGCGTCGCCACCAACTCGATGTTGAGCCCGGGATGTTCGGACAGGTAGAAGTCCAGCAGCTTGCGGGCCGAGCGCACCGAGGGAACGGTGACATCGGTCGCCAGCAGCATCATGCTGGCGCGGCTCAGAACCGGATCGATCCATTCGACGAGGGCGCCGGGCATGTCGACGACGACGTAGTCGTGGCTGAGCTTCAGCGTATCGAGAGTGGCGCCAATCTGTTCGGCGGTCAGTGCGCCGAGCGGCCCGAACCGCGTCGGGGCGGTCAGGACGGAGACCCCGGCCCGGCTCTTGACCAGCGCCTGCTCCATGAACACGGAGTCGGGCATCAGGTCTTCCATGGCGATCTGCCACATGGCGTCGTTTTCGGCGACATCCATGAGCGAGGCGAGGTTGCCGAACTGCAGATCGAGATCGACCAGGGCGACGGTGTTCGACCGGTCCTTGCGACGGGTCGACCGGGTTCCCAGAAGCTCGTTGGCCAGGTTTGCGGCCAGAAGCGACGCCCCGACCCCGCCCCGGGCTTTCGAGACGATGATGACCTTTCCCTCGAAGGCGCCGTGGGTCCAGACCGAGGGAAGTTGCAGGTTCAGGTTGTCCCGCCAGGCCTTCAGATGGGGGATCACCTCTTCCTTCAGGGCCGAACGCGGCATCACCTCGTCCACGCCGACCCGCGCCAGTTCGCGCGATTTCGACAGCGAGATGTCTTCGGAGGCGAGGGCGACGAATTTCGACCCGGCCGCGCGCCGCTCGCACATGTCGCGGGCGGCATCCAGCGAGCCGGGATCCTCGTGGTCCCAGTCGAACAGGATGAAATTGTGCTGCGCGGCCAGTTTCGCGGCCGTGCCGTTCATCCCGGTGAAGGTTTCCTGTTTGCAGGTGGTCTCGAATTCCGCGGCGGACAGGCCGCGCGTGACCTGGTCGTGCACTTCGGCACTTGGCGAGATGACGAGGACGGACGAGATCTTCGTGGACATCAAAACATCTCCTAATTCGAGACACCGGCAGCAAGATCCTCGCCCGGCAGCGATACGCTCTGCGTCGGGATCGGAATCGAACTGGCCAGGCCGGTGCGGAAGGTGTCATCGCTGGCGGCGAGGGCCGCGAGGGCACCGAGGGGTGACACGAAGTCGAAGTTCAGGTCTTCGAGCTCCGCGGTGACGATCGGGGTATAGGGCCCGCCGAGGAACCCGATCCGGCCGTCGAACGTGTAGCGCAGGCGGACATTGGCGGGATCCGAGCCAGGCGGCATCAGCGGTTCGATCCGGTCCCAGATTTCGGCGGCGGTGGCGTTGCTGACATCGAGAAGGCAGGTCTGTTCGCCCGCGTCGCGGCAGGCGCCGCCCGTGCGGCAGAAGGTTCCGAACTGCGCCGTGCTGAGCGGGGCGGGCGCGTGGACGGTCGGAACGCCGGGACAGGCCGCCGGTCTGACTGCCGCGGTCCGGGCCGCGATCGACGTCGCCTTCTGCGCCATGGACTCGATCCAATACAGGCGGCCGTAGTCGAGAATGGAAAAGAAGATCAGCAGAAACAGCGGGATGACGATGCCCATCTCGACAAGGGTCGCGCCGCGCGTGTCGCGCAGGAAGGTGCGGGCGATCTGTCTGACCCGCGTCATAGCCCGTAGATCCTGCTCTGATCCGAGATCGTCGTGGTCAGCGTGCTGAGGCTGGTTCCGAACAGTCCGAAGACGCCGCCCAACAGGTACTGCATCTCGATGACCGCACTGACCTCGACCACGGCCGCCGTGCCGTCGTTGTTGTTGAACCCGCCCGCGACGCAGCGGAAGCTCGGCTCGACCGAGATGACCTGCGTGAAGGCCGGGAAGGCGTTGCCGCCGGTGATGCTTTCGCTGACAATCTCGGTGGCGAGGCCGGTGAACCCGGCGACCGAGCCGCCCGGGCAGATGTCGGAGGGCGATATGCGGGCCAGCATCCGCGTGGCGTCGCGGACGCCATAGGTCGCATTCTGGTAGATCATGCCGAGGCGGCCGCCATCGATCACGATGGCCATGAAGACCAGCATCAGCGGCAGGATCATCCCGAATTCGACCATCGCGCCGCCGCGGTCGTTCCGCAGGAACCTCTGGAGGAGACGGCGGAGTTTCATCGCACCAGCTCCACGTTTTCGTGGAAGACGCTTTCGGTGACTCCGGCGCCCGCGCCATCGCCCCCGGCGCTGCCGATGATCTCGACCCAGAGATCGAAGACCGGCGGGCTTTGCGTGGAATCGCCCACCGGGCGCATCAGGAAGACCTCGACGAACTGGTGAACCGGCACGCCGGTCTCGGCCCCGTTGATCGGGTTCGCCACGCAGTCGATGGCGGCGGCGATGAAGACCCGGCGTTCCGGCTCGGGGACCATGGACGACGCGCATTGCGGGCGGCCGGTTTCGCTCAGGCCCGACAGGATCGGCTGGCTGCTGCCGGCGCCCCCGGCCAGTTCGATCTCGCGCAGATAGAGCTCATAGCGGGTTTCGGCCGTCATATCGGGATCGATGCCGCCGTGATTGGTGTTCACGTACAGCGCGCGGCCCGCGCTCCAACCGCCGTCGCCGAACCGGCCGCTGCCTTCCGGGCAGGTGCCGGTGGCGAAGCAGTCATCGGGCGGGAAGGCCATCGTGTCCGGAGACGCGGCGGCGTTCTGGCCGAGGCAGATATTTCCACCACCGCCATTTCCGTTGCCGCCGCCGCCGCCATTGCCATTGCCGCCGCCACCGCCGGGAATGAGACCGCTCACGACATGGGGGCCGGGCGCGTAGGCGGGATTGTTGCGCAGCCCGCTCATGATGCCGGTGTAGATGTCGAAGCGCGAATTGAAGATCGAGTTCTCGATCCCGACTTTCTGGCCGGGCTCGGTATCGACGCCGCGCTGCGCGAAGCACTGGGTGATGTTTCCGTGGGCCGCGATGAGGCAGGCATCCTGGCGCACGCCGGACAGGCCGGCACAGGGGCCGTTCGGATCGACCTCGATCCGCGACGGGTCGAGGAACCCGAAATCTCCCGGCCCCCAGGCCGCGCCCTGCCCGCCGGAGCGCAGCAGGACCGTGTCGCCCACATGCTCGTCCGCATCGAAGCCGGAATCCGGCACGCAGAACATCAATGGCGTGATATCGCAGGCATACATCGTGTAGCCGGCGATGGCGACGGCGCCGACCGTCTGGTTCGGCCCATCGCCGTCGAGAAGCGTCGCCAGAGCCCGGGCAAAGGGCACGGTGACGCTGCGCGGCGTGGCGGTCACCTCGACATAGGCGGCCTCGATCGGGTCGGTGGTGACGAAGGGCGTGACGCTGGCGGTATCGTCGTCCGGCAGGCCGTTGAGAAAGCGCAGCGAATAGTCGGCATTGGTGCCCAGGGCCTGATCGCCGTCGGCGAAGCTCTGTCGGTCGCGGATCAGCGTGGAGGCGGCCAGCGTGGCCCGCGTGATGCTGTCGTCGCGGCCATCCAGCTCGCCCGCGGCGGCGAGGGCCACATGATCGACGTAGCTTTGCAGGTCTCCCTGCGTCGCGGCCAGGCGGCCCAGATCGAAAGTGATGGCGGCCATGGCGATGAACGCGATCAGGCACATCGAGGCGAAGACAAGGATACCGCCCTCTTCGCTGGACCTGAATTCACCCAAGGACCGCATGATCGAAGCCCCCCGCCGCACGCGTCAGTTCTGCTCGAAGGTCTCGACCTCGACGCCGCGTCGCACGACGATGGTCGAGGTCACTACCTCTTCGATCTCCGGGTCGACCGGCTCGTAGATGATGTCGCTCAGGCGCACGGGCTCGAGCTCCTCGAAGTCGGCATCGGCGGATTGGAGCGACCGGAGCGACAGGCTCAGGCGGCCGGCCTGCTGCGCGAGCGCGAGGACCTGGCCCTGGCGGGCCGTCACCTCGAGCGTCACGGTGCGGGCAACGCCGGGCTGATCGAGCCGTTCGTCCGAAGCCTGGTCGACACCGATGACGCGGATGTTCTGCAGGACGGTCACGGCGCGAAGCTCCGCGTCGCGGCCCTGGGTCAGCACGACATCGACGAAATCGCCGGGGGTCACGAAGCCGCCGACGCCGGTGCCGGCGTCAACCTCGATCGCCATTGCCCGGCCGTCCTCTGCCAGGGTCTGGACGATGGTGACCTTCTCGCCGAAATCGGACACCCGGGACATGAGCACCAGGTCGCCCTGCGACAGCGGGCTGGTCGCGCGGCGGGGTTCCTCCCCTTCCGGCGGCAGCAGGTCCTGGAGGTCGGAGAACGCACCGGCGGGCACCGCTTCGGCGGGCCAGTTGATGACCGTCAGCATGTGACTTTCGATCGGCGCGCCGAACGGAATGTCGCGCGAGGCCACCATGACCTGCACGACACCGGCGTCTTCGGTGCGTTCGATCTGAACATCCGCGACATAGACCGCGCCTCCGGCAATTCCGAGGCCAACGATCGTCATGAAGATCGATCCCAGTCGCATCCTTCGCCCCCTTGCGATCCTATGATCCGCGGTCTGTTCGTTTGAATTTCACGTGGTCCGGCCTGTCCGGCCGGGGGTTGTTTCCGGGCGTGCGGACGCACGCCCGAAAACAGACGGAGGCCTACCGGGTTGCGGCGGTGTTCGCGTCTTCGACGTTGGTGCTGGTCGTGGTGGCCAGGGTCGTCAGGAGGGTGCCACCCACGGTGATGGCGACGAACAGCGCGATGCCGTACTCGACCAGAGTTGCACCGCGTTGGTCCTTGCGAAGAAGAATGAAAAACTTGCGCATTTGTTCTCTCACTTCAGGTCTACAGTTTCGACAAATGCCTGTCGGCACATGCGGCCCTGAAAAGGCGAGAACGTTGAGTGCCCCCACCCAAGCTCAAGACAGCAAGAGAACGCTAGCAACGCGCTGTCATCGAATCGTCATCAATAACGCGCATGTTTTGTGATTGTTTCTTGAGCGATTGCCTAATTTCTGATCGGAATCCGGGGGAGAAATCGGGAAAACCGGTCATCCGACCCCGGGACCGAGTCGTCGCCGGACGGCCCTGGCACCGAGCGCGCCCCGGAGATGCCGATCGCAGGACCGAAGATCGGCGGCGGGCCGGGCCGACGTCAGCCGGTGCCCTGCAACGCCCTGTGCAGCAGAACCGCCAGCAGGAGAGCATGGGCCGCCGCCATGGCCACGCCCATCGGGAATTCCGCCCCGGGACGCAGCGATTTCCACGCCGATCCGTCGGCGCGGGCGACCAGCCGCAGCCCGCCGACCGTCAGAAGCCCCGCCAGCATCCCGGCGCTGAGCAGGTAGACATACGTGGTCAGCATGGATGACGGCACGAAGAGAAACAGGAGCGGGAGGAATTTCGCGTCTCCGCCGCCGAACACGTTCATCGCCCAGAGACCGAGGCAGATGACGAAGATGACGCCCGCCGCGGCAAGACGGGTCAGGCTTTCGCCGAAGCCCGGCAGGGGCGAGGTCGCGAGGAAGATGGCCAGCCCCAACAGGACCGCGGCGTTCGGTATCCGCAGGTGCCTGAGGTCGAACCAGGCCACGACAACGACGAGCGGCAGGAACGCGACGGCTGGAACGAGAACATCCTGCAACATCCCGACTACCCGGTTTCGCGCAGCTCGGCCGCGCGCTCGACGTGGATTGCGGCCTCGGCCTGCATCAGCTTGAGCGCCAGCGCATTGTAGCCGTAGGTGTCGGTCTTTTCGTAGATGCGGCGCAGATGCGTCCGGACGGTCGCGACCGCCAGATCGAGCGACGAGGCGATCACCTTGGGCGACAGGCCGCGGGCGACCAGTTCGGCTACCCGCTGCTCGGCCGGCGTCAGGCGGTCCGGATTGTCCGGGGACAGCGTGTGGCGCGACTTCGGCCTGGGGCCGGACCAGCCGGACAGGTTCGTGGCCAGCGCGCCGGCCACCGTTCCGGTCCGGCGCAGCCTGTAGATCCGCGCAAGCGCGCTGCCCAGTCCGGCGACGGAGTCCTCCCACCGCGTGCCGGGCCGATGGGTGAAATGCAGCTCGAGCACGTCCATGCGCCTGGCGTCCTGTTCGAGGACGATGAACACCGCGTCGACGAGCCCAAATTCCTCCAGAGACCGGAACATTTTCGGTGCGAACAACTGCGCGTCGGCGGCGTAGGCGGACAGGATGATCGGCTCTCCGATCTTGAAGGCGGTCAGGTCATCCAGCGGCAGGTCGTTCAGCACCGGCTTGTAGCCGCGCAATTCGGACCGGAGGCTCTCGGACGACATCACGACCCGGCCGCGGCCTGTTTCCTTATTCAACCTGATAAAGGCAGCGGAGACCGCATCCAGTTCGCGCGCCAGATGGTCGATCAACGACGCCCAGGCGTGCGTCGATTTCTGCGTCCATTCGAAGAATTCCAAGACGACAGACAGACCTGACTGGTCAAAACGTGCGTAATCACTACGCAAACCGGAAATCCCCAGATGAAAACACGGCGCTTCACACGCTGCGTTTTCGACACCATGACATGACGGAATCCGCCCCCAACCCTTATTTGATGGCCCACGGGCCCCTGACCTGTAAAGCCGAGTCGCGGGGAGGCGTCGCAGGAGCTCAGAGATTTCCAATTATTTGAAAGTCCCCCGCCACCTGAGCGCAGAATGAATTTGATCGAAACAATTATTCGGCGTTGCTCGCAATATTGCTGCGGCTAAGGCCCAGAATTCGACGGAAAATTCTCGGCGAGCACGGGGCGGGAGGCGCAGCCGATGGCGTCAAATTGTGCGGGTGTGAAATCATTTTGATTGCGATTCATGCGCTCAAAATGACACTCGACCTGACTTCACGTTCTCGTGATAATTGTTTCAAAGGCATTGCCGCCCGCCCGGGGAGACCCCAACCGCCGAACCAGCCCGTCAGACAACGCAGGCCTCCGGTCCGTACGGGAACCCGGTGATGTTCTCCGCGCCGTCCTCGGTCACGATCAGGATGTCGTGTTCACGGTAACCACCGGCGCCGGGCTGTCCCTCGGGGATCGTCAGCATCGGCTCCATCGAGACGACCATGCCGGGCTCGAGGACCGTGTCGATATCTTCGCGCAGCTCCAGCCCCGCCTCGCGGCCATAGTAATGCGACAGGATGCCGAAGGAATGGCCGTAGCCGAAGCTGCGGTATTGCAGCAGGTCGCGGGCTTCGAGGAAGGCGTTGATCTCCTGCGTGATCCCGGCACAGGAGCGACCCGGGCGGATCAGGGACTGGCCGAGGTCGTGGGCGGCGACGTTGGCCTCCCAGATCGCCAGCGAAGCCGGGTCGGGCTCGCCCAGGAAGAGCGTCCGTTCGAGCGCGGTGTAGTAGCCGTGGATCATCGGGAAGGTGTTGAGCGAGAGGATGTCGCCGGGCCGGAGCGCACGGGCGGTGACCGGGTTGTGCGCGCCGTCGGTGTTGGGGCCGGACTGGAACCAGACCCAGGTGTCGCGGTATTCGGCATCGGGGAAACGCGCGGCGATGGCGGTCTCCATCGCGTCGCGCCCGGCCATGGCGACGTCGATTTCGCGGGCATAGGGCGCGATCGCCGCGCGGATCGCCTCGCCGCCGCGGTCGGCGATCGCCGCGCCGGCGCGGATCAGCGCGCGCTCGGCCTCGGACTTCACCATGCGCTGACGCATCGTCGCGGCGGAGATGTCGGTGACCCGGGCGGGGGCGACGAAACTGTCGAGCTTCTCGCGCGCGGCCAGGGTCAGATGATCGGACTCGATGCCGACGGCCCTGCCCGGACCGCCGACATGGGCCACGGCGCGCCAGAAATTGTCGCGCGCCCAGTCGGTGTAGGTCAGGCTGTCCCAGGCAGAACGCCGCCAGGGCTGGCCCGAGTCGATCCCGGCGGAGATGAGCACGGCGTCGGTGGCGGTGACGACGAGGCCGTAGGTGCGGCCGAAGCTGCAGTAGAGGAAGCCCGAGTAATACGCGACGTTGTGCATCGAGGTCAGAAGCGCGACGTCGATGTCGCTGCCGTCCATGATCGCGCGCAGACCGGCGAGGCGCGCCTCGTATTCGGCCTGGGCGAAGGGCAAGGCGACCTTGGCGCCATTGTGGAACGGGTGGAATGCGGGGCGCTGCATGGCGGAGCCTCCTTCGGACGAGAAGACCCCGGCGTACAGGGCGGCGGGTACCGCGCGGCGGGCGACGCCATCGCCCGCGACCCTGGCATGGTGATACCGGCGTTGCGGCCAGCCGCGCAACCTTTCTCTCTGGCCCGGACGCGGCGGGGCGGTTAACCCTTCCACATGCTGCGTTATCTCCTCGGCCGGTTCACCTCGCTCGGGCTCAGCCTTCTGGTGGCGAGCCTCGTGATCTTCGCCGTGATCGAGGTGATCCCCGGCGATCCGGCGGCCTTCATGCTCGGGCTTAACGCGACCGACGAGACGGTGGCGAACCTGCGGGCGGAGCTCGGGCTCGACGGGTCGGTCGTCAGCCGGTATTTCGACTGGATCGGGGGGATGTTGACCGGCGATTTCGGCACCTCCTACACCTACCGCGTACCGGTGGCGGAACTGGTGGTCGACCGGATGTGGGTGTCGCTGCCGCTCGCGCTTTATGCGCTGATCCTGTCGACGGTCGTGGCCTTCCCGCTCGGCGTCATCGCGGCCTCGATGCGGGGGACGGCGGCCGAGGTCGGGATCATGGGGCTGACGCAGCTTGGCCTCGCGGTGCCGAACTTCTGGTTCGGGATGCTGCTGGTGCTGGTCTTCGCGGTCTCGCTGCAATGGGTTTCGGCCGGGGGCTTCGCCGGGTGGGACGATCCGTGGGCGGCCATCGTGTCGCTGACGCTGCCGGCGATTTCGCTGGCCGTGCCGCAGGCGGCGATCCTCGCGCGGGTGATGCGCTCGGCGCTGGTCGAGACACTCGGGCAGGATTACATCCGCACGGCGCGGGCCAAGGGCCTGACGCGCCGGCAGGCGGTGCTGCGCCACGCGCTGCGGAACGCGCTGATCCCGGTCCTCACGATCCTCGCGCTGCAATTCTCGTTCCTGCTGGCGGGCTCCATCGTCATCGAGAACGTGTTCTTCCTGCCGGGGATCGGGCGGCTTCTGTTCCAGGGGATCACGCAGCGCGACCTGATCGTGGTGGAGTCGGTGACGATGCTGCTGGTCGTCGCGGTCATCGCGATCACCTTCCTCGCCGACATCGCCTACGTGATCGCCGATCCGAGGCTGCGGCGGCGATGAGGCGCCTTCCGCTCTCCCTGATCGTCGGCGCGGTGCTGTCCTCGATCTTCCTGATCGCGGCGGGGCTGAGCCTGCTGTGGACACCGCATGACGTGACCGCGCTCGACATCTCGGCGCGGTTTCAGCCGCCGTCGCCGGAGTATCTGCTCGGCACCGACCAGTTCGGGCGGGACATCCTGTCGATGCTGATGGTCGGCGCGCGGACTTCGATCGCGGTGGCGCTGGTGGCGGTCGCGATCGGCATGGCGCTTGGCGTGCCGCTCGGGCTGGCCGCGGCCGCACGGCGCGGGCAGCTGCTGGACGAGATCGTGGGACGCGGCAACGACATCGTCTTCGCCTTTCCGTTCCTCGTCACGGCGATCCTGATCTCGGCCGTGTTCGGCCCGTCGGCGACGAACGCGATCATCGCCTTCGGCATCTTCAACGTGCCGGTCTTCGCGCGGGTCACGCGGTCGGCGGCGCTGCCGATCTGGACGCTGGACTACATCCTGGCCGCACGGACCGCCGGCAAGGGACAGGTGCGGATCTCGCTCGAGCATATCCTGCCGAACATCCTGAACGTTCTGATCGTGCAGGCCTCGATCCAGTTCTCACTCGGAATCCCGGTCGAGGCCGCCTTGAGTTTCGTCGGTCTCGGCGCGCAGCCGCCGCTGCCGTCCTGGGGTCGGATGCTCGCCGACGCGCAGACGATGATCTACACCAATCCGCGCCTCGCGCTGCTGCCGGGGCTTGCCATCGTGACGATGGTGCTCGGGCTGAACCTGATGGGGGACGGGCTGCGCGACGTGCTCGACCCCAGGCTGAGGCGGCTGCGCGCATGATCGGGGTCGAGGGGCTGTCGCTTGCCATCCACGGCACGCCGATCCTGCGCAAGGTGTCGTTCGGGATCGCGCCGGGGGAAATCCTCGGGCTGGTGGGCGAGAGCGGGTCGGGCAAGTCGATGACGGCGCTAGCGCTGATGGGCCTCCTGCCACCGGGGGCGGTGCCGGAGGGGGTTGCAGCGCTGGACGGGGAGAACCTGCTGGCGGCGACCGAAGCGCGGCTATGCGCGCTGCGCGGCAACGAGATCGGGATGATCTTCCAGGAGCCGATGACGGCGCTGAACCCGGTCCGCACCATCGGCGACCAGGTGGCCGAGACGCTGCGGGTCCACGGTGCGGCGGGGAAGGCGGAGGCGCGGCGGATCGCGCGGGAGACGCTCGACCGGGTGGGCCTGTCGAAGATCGGGATGGACCGCTATCCGCACGAGCTGTCCGGCGGGCAGCGGCAGCGGGTCTGCATCGCGGCGGCGGTGGCGCTGCACCCGCGGCTGCTGATCGCCGACGAGCCGACCACCGCGCTCGACGTCACGACGCAGGCGCAGATCCTCGACCTTCTGAAGGGGCTGGTGGCGGAACAGGGCATGGCGCTGATGCTGATCACCCATGACCTCGCCGTCGTCTCGGGCATGGCCGATCGCGTCGCGGTGATGCGCGCCGGCGAGGTCGTCGAGCGGGGCGAGACGAACGCGGTGCTGCGGCGGCCCTCGCACGCCTATACCGCGAAGCTGATCGAAGCCTCGGGCCATCAGCCCGACCGCGACGCGCTGGCCGAGCGCGCGGCGGTTCTGAGCGCGGAGGCGGTCGTGCGGACCTATCCGGGGGCGCGGCAGGGGCTGACGCGCGGACCGGAGGTGCGGGCGGTCGACGGGGTGAGCCTGACGCTCCACCGTGGCGAGAGCCTCGGCTTGGTGGGCGAATCCGGCTGCGGGAAGTCGACACTGACCCGCGCGCTTCTCGGTCTGGAGCCGGTGCAGGCGGGCCGCATCACGCTGAACGGCGGGCCGGTCGGGCCGGACATGCCGACCGACCGGCGGGCGGCGATCCAGGTCGTGTTCCAGGACCCGTTCGGCAGCTTCAACCCGCGCTGGCGCGTGGCGCGGCTGGTGGCGGAGCCCTTCCACCTGTTCGGCGCGCGTCCCGCCGACTGGCGCGAGCAGGTGGCCGGGATGCTCGAGGCGGTCGGCCTGTCGCGGTCGGACATGGAGAAGTTCCCCCACGAATTCTCGGGCGGGCAGCGGCAGCGGATCGCCATCGCCCGCGCCCTCATCACCCGGCCCGACGTGCTGGTGCTGGACGAGGCGGTGTCAGCCCTCGACGTGTCGATCCGGGCGCAGATCCTCGATCTGCTGGCCGATCTTCAGGGGCGGTTCGGACTGAGTTACCTGTTCATCAGCCACGACCTGAGCGTGGTCCGCAGCGTGACCGACCGCGTCATGGTCATGCAGGCCGGCAAGATCGTTGAGGAAGGCGAGACCGAGCGCGTCTTCACCGCGCCGGCGCATGCCTATACGCGCAGCCTGATCGCCGCGGCGCCGCGGCTCGAGCTGATTTCAGCGTGAGGCGATTTGTGCTATGATTTTGCCATTAATAAATTTTGCCATTGGATATATTGCCATGTTTCTTACCGGCTCCAATTCCGGCGCATTGCGCCGTTTCATTCGTGACGAAGTGGACTTCGCAGAGGAAATCGGCCTCGACCGGCGCGGCCGGGCGGTCGAGCGCATTCAGGAATGGCTGAACCTGCACGGTCACGGGCTTGTCGTTGACGGCGAATTTGGGCCGGCGACCGAGGCCGGGGTCCGGACGGCTCAGATCGCCTTCGGCCTGCCGGCCAACGGCATCGTGACCGAAGACACATTCGCGGCGCTCGTGGCACCGATGCGCTTGGTGCTGGTGCCGCTGCAGACCCTTCCGGAGTCGTTCACCGAGACCGTGCTCGCCTTCGCCCGCCAGCACCTCGCGGTGCATCCGCGCGAAATCGGCGGGCAGAATGCTGGCCCGTGGGTGCGCCTTTACATGCAGGGCCACCAGGGCAAGGACTGGCCGTGGTGCGCGGGCTTCGTGTCGTTCCTGATCGAACAGGCGGCGGAGCAGCGCGGTGAGACGGCCCCGATACTCGGCAGCTTCTCCTGCGACACGCTGGCCGCGCAGGGGCGCGAGGCCGGGCGGTTCCTTGCGGAAGGGACGTTCGACCGCGCCACCCTGCCCGGGGGCGCGTTGTTCCTCGTGCGCCGGACCGCGACCGACTGGACCCATGTCGGCCTCGTGGATGCGGCGAGATCGGCGGATTTCTCGAGCATCGAGGGCAACACCAACGATGACGGCGACCGCGAGGGCTACGAGGTCTGCGCCCGGTTCCGGGGTTACGGGGCGAAGGATTTCGTGATGCTCTGAGCCCATATGGTGCCCGGCCCGACAACCGGTCTAGTCTGAGCCGGACTGATCGGAGAGTCGGGGACATGGGCACAGTCTGGTTCGACACCACGCAGGTCTTCATCGCCGGACGCTGGCGGGCGCCGGAGGGGGGCGAGACGCTGCCGTTGGGAGACCCGTCCACGGGCGAGGAGATCGGGCGGATCGCGCGGGGCTCGGCGGCGGATATCGACGCCGCCGTCGCTGCCGCGCGGGAGGCGATGGCGGGCGAGTGGGGCCGGGCGAGTGCAGCCGAGCGCGGCCGGGTGCTGGCGAAGATCGGGCGGCTGGTGACCGAGCGCGCCGAGGCGCTGGCCGAGATGGAGGCGACCGATGTCGGCAAGCCGCTGAAGCAGGCGATGGCCGATGTCGTGGCGCTCGCCCGGTACATGGAATTCTACGCCGGGGCGGCCGACAAGCTGATGGGCGAGACGATCCCGTTCCAGACCGGCTACACCGTCTACACCCTGCGCGAGCCGATGGGGGTGACGGGGCATATCGTGCCGTGGAACTACCCGATGCAGATCATCGGCCGGTCGGTCGGCGCGGCTTTGGCGGCGGGGAATGCCTGTGTACTGAAGCCGGCGGAAGAGGCCTGCCTGACCGCGCTCGGCTTCGCCGATCTGGCGCGCGAGGCGGGGCTGCCGACGGGCGCGCTCAACGTCGTGCCGGGGCTCGGCGCCGAGGCGGGGGCAGCGCTGGCAGGGCATCCCGGCATCGCGCATCTGAGCTTCACGGGGTCGGTCGCGACCGGGGCCGCGGTGCAGGCGGCAGCGGCGAAGAACGTCGTGCCGGTGACGCTGGAGCTTGGCGGGAAATCCCCGCAGCTCGTCTTCCGCGATGCCGACCTGAAAGCGGCCCTGCCCTTCCTCGTGAACGCGGGCATCCAGAATGCCGGGCAGACCTGCTCGGCCTCGTCGCGCATCCTCGTCGAACGGAGCCGGATCGACGAGGTGGCGGACGCGATGGCGACCCGCTACCGCGCGCTGCGGGCCGGACCGGCGATGGCCGATCTCGATCTCGGGCCGCTGATCTCGGGCCGGCAGAAGGAGATCGTGACGGGGTATCTCGGGCTGGCCAGTGACGCGGAGGTCGTGGCGCAGGGCGAGGTCGTCGGCAACGCGCCCGAGGGCGGGCACTACGTGGCGCCGCGGCTTCTGATGGGGCCGGGGCCGGACCACCGGCTGGCGCAGGAGGAGATCTTCGGGCCGGTGCAGCTTCTGCTGCCGTTCGAGGACGAGGAGGAGGCCGTCGCCATCGCCAATGGCACGCCCTACGGCCTCGTCGCCTCGGTCTGGTCGGACAGCGGCGCGCGGCAGATGCGGCTGGCCCGGCGTCTGCGCGCGGGGCAGGTCTTCGTGAACAATTACGGCGCGGGCGGCGGGGTGGAGCTGCCCTTCGGCGGCGTCGGCCAGTCGGGCCACGGGCGCGAGAAGGGATTCGAGGCGCTCTATGCCTTCACGAGCCTCAAGACCGTCGCCGCACTCCATGGCTGAGCGTGGCGTTCGAGTATTTGGAGAAAGATGAAGGGGAATTGCCTTCGGCCTGCGGTTGACGGACGGTCGGGGTGAGGGAGGAGAGACCATGCGGATGCAGGACAAGACGGCGATCGTGACCGGCGGTGGATCGGGCTTCGGCGCGGGGATCGCGCGGGCCTTCGCGGCCGAGGGCGCGACAGTGATGGTGGCCGACATCAACGCGGCCGCGGCCGAGGCGATTGCAGCCGAGGTCGGCGGAATCGCGCAGCGGGTCGACGTGGCCGATGGCGGATCGGTCCGGGCGATGGCCGAGGCCGCGATGGACGCCTGGGGCCGGATCGACGTGCTGGTGAACAATGCCGGGATCACGCATCTGCCGACGCCGATGGAAGACGTCGCGGAGGACGAATTCGACCGGGTGCTCGCGGTCAACGCGAAGTCGGTCTACCTGACCGCGCGGGAGATCGTGCCGAAGATGAAGGCGGCCGGGCGCGGCGCGATCCTGAACGTCGCCTCGACCGCCGGCCTCTCGCCCAGGCCGCGGCTGAACTGGTACAATGCCTCGAAGGGCTGGATGATCACCGCGACCAAGGCGATGGCGGTGGAGCTGGCTCCGGCCGGCGTGCGGGTCAACGCTCTGGCGCCCGTCGCGGGCGAGACGCCGCTTCTGGCGAGCTTCCTCGGCGAGGACACCCCGGAGATGCGGGCGAAGTTCCTGTCGACGATCCCGATCGGGCGGTTCTCGACGCCCGAGGATATGGGCGAGGCGGCGCTCTATCTCTGTTCGGACGCGGCCTCGATGATCACCGGCGTGATCCTGCAGGTCGACGGAGGGCGCTGCATATGATCGCAGGCCGGGGCGAAACCTGATGCGGGCGGGGCCGCTCAACCTCATCACCGACGTGCCGGGGATCCGGGTCGGGAATGCCGAGGATCATCGCATCCGGACCGGCGTGACCGTGGTGACGGCGGATGCGCCGATGGTGGGTTCGGTCCACGTCATGGGCGGCGCGCCCGGCACGCGGGAGACCGACCTGCTGTCGCCGTCGAACACGATCGACCGGGTCGATGCCTTCGTGCTGTCGGGCGGGTCGGCTTACGGGCTGGATGCCGGGTCGGGCGTGGCCGCGGGGCTTCGGGCGCGCGGGATCGGGCTGCCGGTCTACGGGACGGTGGTGCCCATCGTACCGGCGGCGATCATCCTCGATCTGAACGCGGGCGGGGCGACGGACTGGACCGAGCCGCCGTGGCGCGGGCTCGGGCGCGCAGCGATCGACGCGGCTGCGCCGGGTGCGTTCGGGATCGGAACGGCGGGGGCCGGGACCGGGGCGGTGACGGCGAACCTGAAGGGCGGGCTCGGCTCGGCGTCCTGCGTGCTGGAGGGCGGGATCACGGTCGGGGCCATCGCGGCGGCGAACCCGATCGGGTCGGTGACGGTGGGGGACGCGCCGCAGTTCTGGGCTGCGCCCTTCGAGATCGGCGACGAGTTCGGCGGGCTCGGGCCGGCCATGGCGCCGGCGGAGCTGATAGCGACGAAGCCCGAGCAGCGCGCCTCGACCGCCATCGCGGTGGTGGCGACGGATCTGAAGCTGACGAAGGCGCAGGCGCACCGGATGGCCGTCATGGCGCATGACGGGATCGCGCGGGCCATCGTGCCGTCGCATACGCCGTTCGACGGGGACCTGGTCTTCGCCGCCTCGACCGGGCGGATCGAGGTGGACGCGGTCGACATGGCGCTGATCCGGGTGGGCCATGCGGCGGCGACCTGCCTTGCGCGGGCGATTACGCGGGCGGTCTACGAGGCAGTCCCCGCCGATGGGGACTGGAAGCCGACCTGGCGGGAGCGGTTCGGCTCGGCCCCCCGGCCCTAACCCCAGGCCGCGAGTGCGGCCCTGGCGACCTCGGCGCCATGGGTTTCCTGGACGAAATGACCGGCATTGGGCAGCAGGAGCGGATCGCGCCGGATCGCCAGGATCTCGTGCATCCGCTTCATCAGCCAGGGCGGGATCAGCGTGTCGCGTTCCCCGATGGCCATGAAGCTGTCGCCCCGCCAGTCGTTCGACCACCATGCCGCCGCCCGGCGGGACAGGTCGACGCCCTCCATGTCGGGCCGCGTCATCACCAGGAACGGGAAGCGGCGGGCCCCGGCGCGGTACCGGGCGTCCGGGAAGGGGGCGGCATAGGCCGCCGCGACGGCGTCGCTCATGCCCGGCACGTATTTCTGGAACAGCGCGGCCATGTCGTAATCGGGCTGGTCACCGTGGAATTGCCGCCAGGCATCGAACCCTTCGGTGCTGCCGCCGCCGAGGCCGAGCACCGTGTTCATCACCAGGAACCGGTCGAACCGGCCGGCCATGTCCGGCGGGATGGTCAGGCCGAGCAGTCCGCCCCAGTCCTGAACGACCAGCGTGATCCGGGTGAGATCGAGCGCCTCGATCAGCGCCACGAGGCTCTGGCGATGGAAGGTGAAGGTATAGACCGCATCCTCGACCGGCTTGTCGGAGCGTCCGAAGCCGAAGAGATCGGGGGCGACGACCCGCGCGCCGGTCTCAAGAAAGACCGGGATCATGTGGCGGTAGAGAAAGCTCCAGGACGGCTGGCCGTGCAGGCAGAGGAACACCTGCCCGGCATCCTCCGGGCCTTCGTCGATCCGGGCCATCCGCAGCCCCTCGTAGCCCGGAAGATCGTCCCGGTAGTGCGGCTGCCACGGGAAATCGGGGAGGTCGGCGAAACGGGCGTCCGGCGTGCGGACCGCATCGATCTGTGCCATCTGGTTCCTCCCCCCGAGACCATCTGCGAGCCAATCCGGCATTCCGTCCCCGGTCAAGACGCGTGGTCCGGGGTCTGACTGGACAGGATGCGCCCCGGGCCGGCATACTTGGACGGGTCGATTTTTCAGGGGGACCGCCATGTCCGTCCGAAACCTGATGCGCGGCCTGGTCGCGCTGACGCTCGCCGTTCCGGCCAGCCCGGTCCTGGCGCAATGCACCGAGATCGCGCGCGTGCCGCTCATCCCGCTGCCGACCGAGACCGACACCGACGGGGCGCTGGTCTGTTCGTGGCGCACGGACGGGTCCTGGGCGCCGCCCGAAGGGTGCGGAGTGGAAGGGTTCGAGGTCGTCGGGTGGGGCGAGATGCCTCCGGCGCTGACCTTCAAACGCAGCGTGTCGTTCTACACCTCGGACTGGACGCCCGTGCCCCTCGACGGGGACGGACCGGCCTGGTCGAGCGCCAGCCTTGCCAATGAGGGAGGGGCGAACCGCTGCGGATCGAGCTGGTGCCAGCCCGTCGGATACATCGTCCGCACCGCAGGCCCGGTTTCCGATGCCGCCTGCGGGCAGCAGACGGAGCTGCGGATCCGGCTGTCGGACGCGGTGGAATAGCCCCGAACGGCAAACGCCCCGGCCATGGACCGGGGCGCTGCAAGATCTTCGGAGAGCAAAGCCGCTCAGTTCAGGCGCTGACCTACCGTCTCGATCGAAGCGTCGATCAGCTTGTTGGCCTCGGTCGCGCTGGTCTGGCCCTTCAGGACCTCGGCAGCGGCGGCCACGGCGACCTCGACCGCGCGGTCGCGGACACGGCCCACGGCGCGCTGTTCGGCGTTGGTGATCTGCTCTTCGGCAGCCTTCAGGCGGCGCTCGATCGATTCCTGCAGATCGGCCTTGGCGAGCTCGGCGGCGTTCTCGGCCTCGGACCGGGCGGCGGCGACGATGCGTTCGGCCTGTTCGGCCACTTCACGCTGCTTGCGCTCGTAGCTGGCGAGAACCGCCTGCGCCTCGTCGCGCAGGGCCCGGGCCTCGTTCAGGTCGGACTCGATCTGCTTCGCGCGCTTGTCCAGCAGCCCCATGAGCGTGCCGGGCACGTTGAAGTAGAACAGCACCGCGAGGAACAGCAGGAAGCCGATCGCCACGACGAAGTCGGTATTGGTCAGCGACGGTGCGAACAGCCCGTGCGGCGTCTCGTATCCGCCCTCTTCGGCGGCATGGGCCGCGACGGGGGCCAGCAGGGCCGCGAGTATCCAGAGCCTGCGCATCATGCACCTCCCCTCAGCCGGGACGAGACCGCGCCCGAGACGTCGTCGGCCTTGGCCGATCCACCGAGCGCCTTGACGATCTCGGCGGCCACGTCGCGCGCGACCTCCTCGACCGACTGCATCGCGCCGGCCTCGATCTCGGCGATCCGGGCTTCGCTTTCCTTCGACTTCTCGGCGATCTGGGCATCGGCCCGGGCGATCGCCTCGTCGATGTCGGTCTGGATCTCGGCGCGGGTCTTGGCGGCTATGTCCTGCGCCTGGGTCCGCGCGTCGGCGAGCGCCTTCTCGTAGGCGGCCTCGGCCTCCTCGGCCTGCCGCTTGAGATCCTCGGCCGCGGCCAGGTCATTGGTGATCGTGCCCGAGCGTTCGGCCAGCACGGCCGAGACCCGCGGCAGCCCGATGCGGACCAGCACGAGGTAGATGAGGATCAGCGTCACCACGAGCCAGAAGATCTGGTTCGGGAAAGTCGAGAAATCGAGCTGCGGCATGCCGACGGCCTCGGCCCCGCCATGCGCGGCGTCGGCCGCACCGTGTGCGGCATCCGCTGCGCCGTGCGCGGCGTCGGTCGCTTCGGCGGCGTGGCCCGCTGCCTCGGTTGCTTCTTCTTCGTGTTCCATCCGGGAACTCCCTCAAGACCGGCGTTACACCGGGGGACGGGTCAGGCCCGTCCCCCGGGCGTAAGGAAGGTTGAGGTGCCTCAGACGGCGAACATCAGCAGAAGCGCCACGAGGAACGCGAAGATGCCGAGCGCTTCGGCGAACGCGATGCCGATGAAGAGCGTGGCGGTCTGTCCGGCCGCGGCCGACGGGTTGCGCAGCGCGCCGGCGAGGAAGTTCCCCGCGACGTGGCCCACACCGATGGCCGAAGCGCCCGAGCCGATGGCGGCCAGGCCGGCACCGATGAACTGACCCATGCTTGCGATATCGCCTTCCATATCCGTTTCTCCTTACGCTGGAATTGGCTGAATTGGGTGATCTGACCTCAGTGGTGCGGATGCAGTGCGTCGCGCAGGTACACGCAGGTCAGGATGGTAAAGACATAGGCCTGGATGAAGGCCACGAGCAGTTCGAGCCCGTAGATCGCCAGGATGCCGAAGATCGGCGCGATCGACGCGAGACCGAGGGCGCCGGCGAAGCCCGCGAACACCTTGAGCACCGCGTGGCCGGCCATGATGTTGCCGCCAAGCCGGATCGAGTGGCTGACGGGCCGCACGAAGTAGGAAATCAGCTCGATCACCGCGAGGATCGGCCGCAGCGCGAGCGGCGCCGACGAGACCCAGAACAGCGACAGGAAGCCCGCGCCGTTCTTCACGAAGCCGAGGATCGTGACGCTGAGGAACACGGCGAGCGCGAGGACCGCGGTGACGGCGATGTGCGACGTGGTGGCGAAGCTCGTCGGGATCAGCCCGAGGAAGTTCGACATCACGATGAACAGGAAGACCGTGAAGATGTACGGGAAGTAGGGCAGCGCATCGCGGCCCGCGACATCCTCGACCATCTTGCGGATGAAGCCGTAGGCCAGCTCGGCGATCGACTGGCCGCGCGACGGGATCACCGCCCGGCCGCGGGTGCCCATCACCATCAGCGCGATGACCGCGAGGATGGCGAGGCCGAGCCAGAGCGTGACATTCGTCGGCGTGTACCAGTGGATCGGCCCGTCGCCGAACAGCGGCTTCACGACGAACTGGTCCATCGGGTGGATGGCGAGGCCCGGATTTTCCGTCCCGGTCAGCGCCAGGACGAACATGAGAACCGCCAGCGCGACGAGGATGTAGGCGACCATCCGGCCGCCGCCCGAACCGCCCGTACCCGTGTTGGGATCGCTTGCCACGTCCTATCCCCCGTTCTCCGGCCGGTCATCCCCGGCCCCTGTCTCGTTCGTATTCCGCCCGGCCTCCGTGGCCGAGCGCAGCATCACGCGGACCCCGGCGACGAAGCCCAGAATGGTGAAGATCAGCATGAGCCACGGCCGCGTGCCGAGCAGGCTGTCGAGCCCGTATCCAATGCCGAAGCCGATCAGCAGACCGGCCACCAGTTCCGTCACCATGCGCCAGGCCAGCTGGCCCTGCCGGTGCGCCTCCGCCATCGGGTGGGCCGGTCCGTCTTCCCCCTTCGCCTTGCGCAGCCGCTCCTGCAGCGCGCGCAGCCGTTCGGGATCGGGATCGCCGGACATGTGGCCCCCCACGTGGTTCGGCGCGGAAGCTAGGCGGCGGGGCCTCCGGAGTCAACATTCCTGACGCAGCGCAGAAATACCGCTAACACACTGTTATTAATAGATAATTTCCGATGCCTGATATACTGCCTCGATCCGGCCCCGACGACCCCATGTTCAACCGTTCGGTTGATCTTTCCGCAGCCCGGGTCCAGAGATGCGCGGATGAGTACCGATCTGGACACCGTCTTCGGCGCGCTGGCCGACCCGACGCGGCGGGCGATCCTCGCCATGCTGCTCGAGGACGACATGGCCGTGACCGACGTGGCCGAGCCGTTCGAGATGTCGCTCGCGGCGATCTCCAAGCATCTGGTGATCCTGACCCGCGCCGGCCTCATCAGCCAGGAAAAGCGCGGCCGGGTGAAGTGGTGCAAGCTCGAACCCGATGCGCTCCGGGCGGCCTCGGTCTGGATGCAGGGCTTCGGGCAGTTCGAGCCGGTCAACCTCGACGCCTTCGAGATCTTCCTCGAACGGGAATTGCGGCAGGAGTGAACCGGCGGCGCGCCCCGCGCGACCCACGGGCAGACACGCCCGAGGGAGACCTGCCATGACCCGCCGACGCCCGCCCCGCCGCAGCGCGATCCTCGCCATCCTGCGCGCGCTCCTGTCCTTCCGTCCGGAGGCGATGTGATGCTGCTCCGCCCCGCGATCACCGCCCTCCTGCTCGCCACCACACCCGCCGCCGCGCAGGAGATCTGCATGGCCCCGATCGGCCCGGTCGACCCCTGCGTCGTCGGCCACTGGGTCGGCACCACGAGCGCCCCGGCCGAGATCGACGCCGTACTGCTCGGCCAGGCGAACGTCATCGACAGCCGCACCGACATGATCTCCGCCCCCGAGATCGGCATGGTCGTCCGCTCCGACGGCTTCACCCGCACCCTGCAGATGGGTCTGATGACCTCGCTCGAGGCGATGGATACCGACGGGTCGGTGTTCATCGACACCAGTATCCGCATCGGCGAGGAATATTCCTGGATGACCGCCGAACGCGGGACCATGTCGGGCTGCCTTGCCGGGGCGCCGGCCGATATCGGCGGCCATGTCACGATCTCGAATTCCGAAGGCGCCGTCGGCGGCGACATCACCGCACCGATGGGCGGCGGGGATTTCATGCCGGTCCAGACCTATACCTGCACGGCCAGGACGCTCGAGATCGTCACCGCCCTGCCCGCGCCGCTCGGCAACACCGTCCGCACCTTTACCCGCGTGCCCGCCAGCCGGTTCCCGGGGGAATAAGGCCGCGCCCCTCTTTGCTTCCGGAAATACTCTCCGGGGGTCCGGGGGTGGAAAACCCCCGGCCGCCTGCCGCTAGTCGCGCAGCAGCATCAGAAGCGCGATGATCGTCAGTGCCACGCCGGCCAGCACCAGCGCCGGCGGCGTGCCCTCGCCAAGCCCGATCTGCCAGAGCGCGACCCAGGACGGCACGAGATAGGTATAGGCCATCACCTTCGACGACGGCAGACGCAGCGTGGCGAACTGCACCAGCAGCACGGTCAGTGCCGTCGCCATGACCGCAGTGTAGCCGATGGTGATCCAGACCAGCGGGCGCGCGCCGGTCCAGTCGAAGTCGATCAGCCCTGGCAGACCCCAGATCGCGAGGATCGTGGTCGAGGCCAGAAGCGTGCCGAGGGTGAAGACCAGCACCGGCTCGCCCCGGTTCAGCCAGCGGACGGCGGGCGTGTAGGCGGCATGCGCGATGCAGCCGAAGAAGAAGATCGTCTCTCCCCGGCCGATCTCGAAGGCCATGAGCGCATCGATATCGGCGCGGAAGATGACCCAGAGCGCGCCAGCCGCGCCGACGGTCAGCGCCAGCGCGATGCGCGGCGTCGTCACCTGCCGCATCATCAGCCAGCCGAAGACCGCGCTCATCACCGGGGTCAGCGTGAAGACGGCGGCGGACGAGACCGGCGGCGCGGTCTTCAGCCCCTCGAACATCGCGACGAAATAGGCGGCGTAGAGCGCGCCGAGGACCAGGTAGCGCCACGGCGCGACGAAACTGCCGGCGGGCAGACGCCCGCGCGCGATCACGAGCCCGGCGACGACGCCGGTCGAGATCGAGAAGCGGATCGCGTTGAAGGCGGCCGGGTCGACCTCGGCCGCGATCTGCCCGCCAAGCGCGAAGGACCCGGCGACGAGGCCCGAGAAGGCCAGCATCGCGAGATGTCCCTTGCGCGCCTCCGCTGCGGCGCCGTGGGCGGTCAGTTCGGCCAGGACTTCACCTCTTCCTTCAGGAAGCGCAGGAAGGTCTGAACCTTCGCGGTGCGGTGCAGGTCCATGTGGGTCACGAGCCAGATCTTCGCCGACCATTCCTCGAGGCTTGGCAGCATCTCGACGAGGTTCTCGTCCATGTCCCATGCGGCGACGAAGCCGATGCCGACACCGGCATCGATGGCGTCGCGTACCTCGCGCATCTCGGTGGTGCGGAACACGATGGCCTCGTCCGGCACCATCTCGTTCAGCCAGCGCAGGAACGGCGCGCGCGGATTGTCGACCGACGAGCCGATGAAGCGGTGCGCGGTCAGGTTTTCGGGCGTCACCGGGCCGTAGCGGTCGAGGTAGTCGCGATGCGCGGCAAGCCGGAGCGTCTGGGTGAAGAACGGCTGGACGACGTTGTCGGGCTGCTCCGGCAGCCGCCCGGCGCGCACGGCGACATGTGCCTCGCCGTATTCCAGCCGCAGGAGCTGCGTGCCGGACAGGTAGCGCACCCGCACCTCGCGGTGCTTGTCCTGGAACCGTGCGATGGCGGGGATCAGGACGGGCGACAGGCTTTCGATCGAGGTCACGATCAACTCGCCCGTCACCTCGTCGCCGCGGCCCTTGATCCGACCGGCCAGCTGCGTGAACTGGTCGTCCGCAGATGCCGCGACCGACAGCAGGTCCTGCCCGGCCTCGGTCGCGGTGTAGCCGCGCGCATGGCGCTGGAAGAGCTTTGCGCCCAACCGGTGCTCCAGCGCGTCGATATGGCGGATGACTGTGGCGTGGTGGACGCCGAGCGCCTCGGCCGCGCCGGACACAGTGCCGATCCGCGCGACCTGGTAGGCGGTGCGGATTTCGTCCCAGTGATCGAAGGACATGTCTGTGCGCCCTCACACAAGCTTTGCCGGATTCATGCAGATTGTGTTCACGGGTGCAAGGTCCAAATCTGGCAGCAGACACGAATTCCCATGCCGCAAAGGACCTGGACATGACCCGCAATATTCTTCGTATCGACGCCTCTGCCCGCCGGGCCGGCTCCGTCTCCCGCGAGCTGGTGGACCGCATCATCGCCCGCCTTGCCGAAGCGGAGGTGGTCGAGCGCGACCTCGCCGACGGCCTGCCGCTGATCGACGAGGCCTGGGTCGGTGCGAACTTCACCCCCGCAGCCGACCGCTCGGCTGCGCAGCGTGACACGCTGGCGCTGTCGGACGCGCTGGTCTCGGAACTGAAGGCTGCCGACACCATCGTTATCGGCCTGCCGATCTACAATTTCGGTGTCCCGGCCGCCTTCAAGGCCTGGGTCGACCAGATCGCCCGCGCCGGCGTGACGTTCCGCTACACCGAGACCGGGCCGGTCGGCCTGCTGGCAGGCAAACGCGCCATCGTCGCCGTCGCTTCGGGCGGCACAGCAGCCGGCTCGGAAATCGACTTCGCGACCGGTTTCGTGCGCCACGTGCTCGGCTTCATCGGCATCACCGATGTCGAGTTCGTCGCCGCCGACCGGCTGATGCTGGACGCCGAAAGCACCATCAAGTCGGCCCACGAGCAGATCGAAGCCCTTCCGATCGCCGCCTGAGCCATCTTGACCGCTCTCCCGCCCGTGCCCAAGCATGGGCGGGAGATGCGTATTTTCTCCGTATTCCTTGCCGTCCTCGCCCTGACTGGCCCCGCCGCGGCCGAGACCTGCCGGCTCGACTTCACCATCGAGATCACGCAGGGCGTCGGCGACATCCGGCCCGGCGACATGCTGCCCGGGTGGGCGGAGTTCACCACGCAGGGCAGCTTCCGGCAGGAAGGCGGCTCGACCGCCCATCTCGCGACCGGGCAGATGGCATTGGGCGAGGACATTTCCGGCCCGGTCTGGACCCTCATCGCCACCGCCCGCAACTTCTCTGCCGATCTGGTCGGGATCTACGCCCACGACGTGACCGGCTTTTCCTTCGCCGGGGTCGATTTCGAGGGGCCGATGGCGCTGACGCTGTTCGGCCCGCCCGGCACCCGGCCCGACGCGGTGCCGCCCGTGACGCAGGAGGAATGGGACGCGCTCGACCTGCGCCGGGTCTTCGTCCTGCACGCCCACGGGCTCGACATGCTGGCCGGAGACGTGCGCGAGCTGACGGCGGACTGCCAGTGAGCCCTTGCAAGGCTTGACCTCCGCGCCACCCGCGTCTATGCGACCGCCCAGATAGTTCCGGATCGCGCCAGCCGTCCGGTCCTGATACCAGGATCGCCCCCCGTCAGCGAGTTTCGCCCACGGGGGCGTTTGGCGTTACCCGGACGGGTCCCCACATCGGGGGCTGACAAGGACTGACGAAGGGGCCCGTGGCCGATGTTTGAGAACCTCTCCGAACGCCTGAGCGGCGTCTTTGACCGGCTCACCAAGCAGGGTGCGCTGAGCGAGGACGACGTGCGCACGGCCATGCGCGAGGTGCGTGTCGCCCTGCTCGAGGCCGACGTCTCGCTGCCGGTGGCGCGGGACTTCATCAAGGCGGTCGAAAAGAAGGCGACCGGCGCGGCGGTGACCAAGTCCGTCACGCCGGGCCAGCAGGTCATCAAGATCGTCCATGACGAGCTGGTCCATGTCCTGACCGGCGACGCCGAGCCCGGCAAGCTGAAGATCGACAACCCGCCCGCGCCGATCCTGATGGTCGGCCTGCAGGGCGGCGGCAAGACGACCACGACCGCCAAGCTCGCCAAGCGGCTGAAGGAGCGCGAGGGCAAGCGGGTGCTGATGGCCTCGCTCGACACCAACCGCCCGGCGGCCATGGAACAGCTCCAGATCCTCGGCACTCAGATCGGCGTCGACACGCTGCCGATCGTGAAGGGCGAGGACCCGGTCGCGATCGCCAGGCGCGCGAAGACGCAGGCCAGCCTCGGCGGCTACGACGTCTACATGCTCGACACCGCGGGCCGGCTCCATATCGACGAGGAGCTGATCGCGCAGGCCGCCGCTGTCCGCGACGTGGCCAACCCGCGCGAGACGCTGCTGGTGGTCGACGGCCTGACCGGCCAGGACGCGGTCAACGTCGCGCAGGAATTCGACGACAAGATCGGCGTCACCGGCGTCGTCCTGACCCGGATGGACGGCGATGGCCGCGGCGGCGCGGCGCTGTCGATGCGCGCGATCACCGGCAAGCCGATCCGCTTCGTCGGCCTCGGCGAGAAGATGGACGCGCTCGAGACCTTCGAGCCGTCGCGCATCGCCGGCCGCATCCTCGGCATGGGCGACATCGTGGCGCTGGTCGAAAAGGCGCAGGAGACGCTCGAGGCCGAGCAGGCCGAGCGCATGATGAAGCGTTTCCAGAAGGGTCAGTTCAACATGAACGACCTGAAGGGCCAGCTCGAGCAGATGCTGAAGATGGGCGGCATGGAAGGCCTGATGGGCATGATGCCCGGCATGGCGAAGATGCAGAAGCAGATGGACGAGGCCGGGTTCGACGACGCGATCCTGCGCCGCCAGATCGCGCTCATCAACTCGATGACCAAGAAGGAACGCGCCAACCCCGCGCTCCTGCAGGCCAGCCGCAAGAAGCGGATCGCGGCGGGTGCTGGGCTGGAAGTGTCCGAGCTCAACAAGCTTCTGAAGATGCACCGGCAGATGGCCGACGTGATGAAGAAGATGGGCAAGATGGGCAAGAAGGGCCTGATGCGCAGCGGCCTCGGCGCGCTGCTCGGCAAGGGCGGCGGAATGCCGGGCATGGGCGGCATGGACCCCAAGCAGATGGAAGAGGCCGCGAAGGCGATGGGCGCGGGCGGCAACCTGCCTGGCCTCGGCGGCGCCGACCTGCCTCCGGGCCTGAGCGGTCTGGGCAAGAAGAAGTGAGCATGATCGCCGCGATACCGGTCCTTCAGACCGAGCGGCTGCGCCTGCGCGCGCCGAGGCTCGAGGATTTCGCGCCGTTCGCGGCGCATTGCGCGTCCGACCGCGCGACCTTCTCGACCGGCAGGCTCGACCGCAAGGGCGCCTGGGCCGAGTTCGCCTCGGCTGCCGGAAGCTGGACGCTTCTGGGCTTCGGCGCCTGGTCGGTCGAGGATCGCGCGACGGGCACCTATCTCGGCGAGATCATGATCCAGCACCCGGCCCACTTCCCCGAGCCGGAACTGGGCTGGACGCTGATGGAACATGCCGAGGGCCGCGGCTACGCGACCGAGGCGGCGCGCGCCGCGCTGGACTGGGCGAAGGGCCGGGTCGCGAGCCTCGTCAGCTATATCACGCCGGGCAACGCGCGCTCGGTCGCGCTTGCCGAGCGGCTCGGCGCGGTTCTGGACATGGGCGCGGCGCTGCCCGACGGCGAAGGTCCCGACGAGACCATCGTCTACCGCCACCGGGGGATCGCATGACGCCCCGCCGCTGCACGCAGGCGCCCACGGGCGCCGCGGCCGAGGCCGCCCGCGCGTTCCGCGCACCGCTGCCGGTGCTGGAGACCGCGCGGCTGGTCCTGCGCGCGCCGCGGATCGAGGATCTCGCGCTCTGGACCGAGGTGTTCCTCGCCGAATGGGCCGGCCAGGGCGACACCGAGGAAACCGCCTGGGAGGAGTTCAGCTACTACTCCGCCTGCTGGCTGTTCCACGGCCACGGGCTGTGGACGGTTGAGCGCAAATCGGACGGCGCGGCTATCGGCTTCGTGCTGGTCGGCCTCGAATGGACCGATGACGAGCCGGAGCTTGGCTACATCTTCGCCGACCATGCCCGCCGCCAGGGCTATGCCGCCGAGGCCTGTTCCGCCGCCCGCGACCATGCGCTGGCGCTGCTCGGCCCCGGCGGGCTGGTCAGCTACGTCCATCCCGGCAACGCGCCTTCGAACGCGCTGGCCAAGAAGCTCGGCGCCGTGCGCGACGGGGCCGAGGAGGCCCGGATCGCAGCGGCCGAGGGCGAGTCAATCGTTGTCTGGCGGCACGGGGTGACGGCATGACCGTGACCCTGTCGAACACCCCGGTCCTGACGACCGAGCGCCTGACGATGCGCGTGCCGGAGATGGCCGATTTCGAGCCGTTCTGCGCCTTCGTGTGTTCCGACCGGGTGCGCTACATCGGCGGCGGCGCGGACAAGGACCGCCTGCATGCCTGGCGCGCCTTCGCCCATATCACCGGGCACTGGCCGCTGCGCGGCTTCGGCACCTTCGTCCTCGTCGACAAGTCCAGCGGCGCGCCCGTCGGCTCCGCCGGGCCGTGGTTCCCCGAATGCTGGCCGGAGCACGAGCTTGGCTGGACCATCTGGGCGCCCGAGGCGGAAGGTAAATCCTTCGCCCATGAGGCACTGATCGCGCTGCGCCGCCACGCCTATGCCGATCTCGGCTGGACCACGGCCGTCAGCTATATCGACCCCGAGAACGCGCGGTCGATCGCGCTGGCCGAACGGCTCGGCTGCCGGCTGGAACAGACGGCGCCGACGCCCTTTGGCGACGGCCAGACGCTGGTCTACCGCCACCCGTCCCCGGCGGAGGTGGCGGCATGATCCCGACGCTGACCACCGAACGGCTGACCCTGCGCGCCCCCGCGATGAGCGATTTCGACGCCTATGCCGATTTTCGCGCGTCGGAACGCGCATCCTTCGTCGGCGGGCCGAACACCCGCATGGAGTCCTGGCAGCAGTTCTGCGCCATCGCCGGGCAATGGGTCGTGCGCGGCTACGGCCGCTGGATCGCCGCCGACCGCGAGACCGATGAACCGCTCGGCGTCGTCGGCCTGCATCACCCGCTGGAATGGCCCGAGCCCGAAATCGGCTGGTCGATGTTCGCTGCCGGCGAAGGCCGGGGCCTTGCCTACGAGGCCGCGCTCGGCGCGCGCGACTACGCCTACCGCACGCTCGGCTGGACCACCGTGGTCAGCCTGATCGATCCGCAGAACGAACGGTCGATGGCGCTCGGGGCCCGGATGGGCTGCCGCGCCGACGGCGTGTTCCAGCACCCGGTCTTCGGACCGCTGCATATCT
This sequence comes from Rhodobacterales bacterium HKCCE3408, assembly GCA_015689705.1. Lineage (GTDB taxonomy): Bacteria > Pseudomonadota > Alphaproteobacteria > Rhodobacterales > Rhodobacteraceae > HKCCE3408. The sequence goes on along the minus strand of WVSN01000001.1, from coordinate 138,148 downwards.
GGCGCCACCCCTCGCCCTCGGAGCTTGCCGCATGACCGACGCCACCACCCGCGCCGCCGAGCTTCTGAAGGAGCACCGCGAGTCGATCGACCGCCTCGACGCGATCCTCGTCTACACGCTCGGCGAGCGGTTCAAGCACACCCAGGCCGTGGGCAAGCTCAAGGCCGAACACGAACTTCCGCCGTCCGATCCCGCCCGCGAGGCGGCCCAGATCGCACGGCTCGAGGACCTGGCGCTCCGGGCCGACCTGGACCCGGAATTCGCCAAGAAATTCCTGAAATTCATCATTCGGGAAGTGATCCAGCATCACGAACAACACCAGGAAAACGGGGCCGGTTGAGCCCCCCGCCATTCGTAAGGAGATACACACATGGCAATGAAGATCAGACTGGCCCGCGGCGGCTCGAAGAAGCGCCCATTCTACCGCATCGTCGCCGCCGACAGCCGGATGCCGCGCGACGGCCGCTACATCGAGAAGCTCGGCACCTATAACCCGCTCCTGCCGAAGGACAGCGAGGACCGCATCCAGATGGACATGGAGCGCATCCAGCACTGGCTCGACAAGGGCGCGCAACCGACCGACCGCGTCAGCCGCTTCCTCGAGGCCGCCGGCGTGGCCGAGAAGAAAGAGCGCGCCAACCTGAAGAAGGCAGAGCCGGGCAAGAAGGCGCAGGAGCGCGCCGCCGAGAAGGCCGAGAAGGAAGAGGCCGCGAAGGCCGCCGCCGCCGAAGCCGCTGCCGCACCGGCCGTCGAGGAAGCCCCGGCCGAAGAGCCGGCCGCCGAGGAAGCGCCGGCCGCCGAGGCCGCAGCCGAAGAGGCACCGGCCGAGGAGACCCCGGCCGAGGACGCCGAAGAGAAGACGGAGTAATCCGTCGATGCGCCGGCTTCTGACGACGCTGGTGCTGATGGCGCTGGCCTTCGTGGCCGGCATGTTGTCCGAACGCGCGCACCAGGAAGACCTGTGCGTGCGCTCGGGCGGCGAATGGCTGCGCGCCGGGTTCTGCGGCGAGGCGGGGTAGGCCATGACCGACAAGGTCTGCGTGGGCGCGATTGCCGGGGCCTTCGGGGTCAGGGGCGAGGTGCGGCTGAAAAGCTTCTGCGCCGTGCCCGAGGACATCGCGTCCTATGGCCCGCTCTCGACCGAGGATGGCGGGCGGAGCTTCACGGTCTCGCTCAGCCGGCCGATCAAGAACGGGATCGCCGCGCGGCTGTCGGGCGTGTCCTCGAAAGAGGCCGCCGATGCGCTGCGCGGCACGCGGCTCTACGCCCCGCGCACCGCCCTGCCCTCTCTGCCGGATGACGAGTTCTACCATGCCGACCTGATCGGGCTGGCCGTCGCCGATACCGGCGGCGGAGAGCTCGGGACCGTGGCGGCGGTGCTGAATCACGGCGCGAGCGATCTCCTCGAGGTGCGGGCCGGGTCGAAGTCGGTGCTGGTCCCCTTCACCCGCGAGATCGTGCCGACCGTCGACATTGCCGCCGGCCGCATCGTCGTCGATCCGCCCGAGGGGCTGTTCGACGACTGAAGCCGGCCGCGACCGCACGCTGTTGCGGCGGGCGCGGGCGCGGATTAGACCGCTGCCATGACCGAACCGCCCGCCAAATCCCACGGTCGGCTGTCGATTTCCGCCAGCCGAAGCCCGCGCAGCCTGATGGACGGGCCGCCGCGGCTGAAGGGCGCGTTCACCGCCAAGGTCCTGACCCTGTTCCCCGAGGCTTTCCCCGGCGTGCTCGGCGCGTCGCTGACCGGAAAGGCGCTGGCCGAAGGGCTTTGGGCGCTTCAGCCGATCGATCTCCGGACCTTCGGGCTCGGCCCGCACCGCAAGGTCGACGACACGCCCGCGGGCGGCGGCGCGGGGCTGGTGATGCGGCCCGACGTGCTCGGCCCGGCGCTGGAGGAAGCCGCTGTCGGCACGCCAGCCGACCCGGCGCGCTGGCCGCGCCTCTGCCTGTCACCGCGCGGCGTGCCGTTCACGCAGGACATGGCGCGGACCTTCGCCCGGGCCGAAGGCATGACACTGCTCTGTGGCCGGTTCGAGGGGATCGACCAGCGGGTGATCGACCATTACGGGCTGATGGAAGTGTCGCTCGGCGATTTCGTCCTGACCGGCGGCGAGATCGCGGCGCAGGCGATCCTCGACGCGACGGTGCGGCTGATCCCCGGCGTGCTCGGCAACTTCGCCTCGACCGAGGAGGAAAGCTTCTCGGACGGGCTGCTGGAGCATCCGCAATATACGCAGCCGCGCGAATGGCAGGGGCGGGAGATCCCCGAGGTTCTGCTGTCGGGCCATCACGGCCGCGTCGCGGCGTGGCGGCGGGCCGAGGCCGAGCGGCTGACCCGCGAACGCCGCCCGGATCTGTGGCGCCGGCGGGACGACGACAGCCGGGACTGAGGCCTCAGGCCGGGGCGGCCATCCGCATCCGCGCCAGCCCGGCGCGGAACATCGCCAGCAGAACCACGCACGCAACCAGGCAGCCGACGCCGAGCCTGAAGGCGCTCGCGGCACTGCCCGAGGCTTCGGACATCGCGCCGGCAACAGGCGGCGCGATGAAGAACATCAGGTAGTAGAGCGTGAAGAAGAGCCCCATGCCCGTCGCCCGCATCGGCGGCGACAGGGCGTCCGATGGCAGGCTCATGATCGCGCCCGGACACAAGCCTGCCGCAAGGCCGAGGGCAAGGAAGAGGCTCCAGTTCTCGGGGCGCTCGGCAGCCACCAGGAGGAGCGCCGCGAAGGCCGCGAGGCTGACCACGATGACGAGATCGCGCCGCCCGCTGCGGTCGGCGATCATCCCGCCGATGGGCCCGGCGACGACGACGCCCCAGAGAACGAGGCTCGTCTGCGCGGACGCGGCGGCGAGGTCCCATCCCCGCTCGGCCAGAAGCGCGGGGCCGAAGCCGAAGACCATACCGAGCGCGACGTTGAAGAGCGCCCAGATCAACCCCGCCGCGATCAGGAGGCGCAGGTTCGGGCCGGTGGGCCAGGCGCCCGTCAGCACTGCGCCCGTCGAGACGACCGGCGGGTCGCGATAGGCCGTGGCCATCAGAAGCCAGCCGACCGCGCAGAAGCCCGCGACCGCATAGGCCGCACCTGTTATGCCGACCGCTGCTGCGACCGGCGGCAGGACGAGCAGCGCCACAGCGATCCCGAGCGGCCAGGAATTGACGTAGATCGCCATGGCGGTCGAGATTTCGCGTCCCGCGAACCAGTCGGTGATGATCTTCGTCATGATGACGTTCACGATCACCCCGCCTATCCCGGCGACGATCCGACCGCCGATCTGCGCGGTCCAGCCTGGCAACGCGGCGATGACGAGACCGCCCGCGATCATCAGCACGAGGCCCAGAAGCACGATCCGCCGGTCGCCCATCCAGCGCGCCACGGTCCCGCCGGGCAGCGCGAAGACGATACCGGGCGCGAGGTAGATACCGATCAGGACGCCGACATCGGCAAGGCTGGCGCCGAAGTGGTCCTGGTAGAGCGGCGACAGCGCCGCGACCAGCTGGAACTGGAAGGCCATCGCCGTCCGGACCAGGAACAATACCGCCAGAACCCGCCAACGTGGTGCCATGCGCCTGTCCCCCTGTCCGTCCCCAGTCTCGTTGAAGCGAGATTACATGGAAACCGGCGGCTGGCGAGATGAAACCTGACTGCGCTTCACCACGCCATTTCCTCTTGATCGCGGGCACGCGCGCCCTTATACGGCACGGGTTCGCGGCGGTGTGCACCCCCGCGACATCCAAGCGAATGACAGCCTGAATCCTCCGGCGGGCGGCAATGACCGGCCCCAGACACGCGGAGCTCTGAGGCGCGAACCACCTCTCGGGGACCACCCGGGGCACAGCATAGGAGCGCATCAGATGAACCTGATCGCACAGATCGAGGCCGAGCAGATCGCCGGTCTCGGAAAAGACATTCCGGATTTCAAGCCGGGCGACACGATCCGCGTCGGCTACAAGGTGACCGAGGGCACCCGGACCCGCGTCCAGAACTACGAAGGCGTCTGCATCAGCCGCAAGAACGGCGTCGGCATTGCCGGGTCGTTCACCGTGCGGAAGATCTCCTTCGGCGAGGGCGTGGAGCGCGTTTTCCCGCTCTACTCCACCAACATCGAAGAGATCACGGTCGTCCGCCGCGGCAAGGTCCGCCGCGCGAAGCTGTACTACCTGCGGGCCCGTCGCGGGAAATCGGCACGGATCGCCGAAGATTCGACCTACAAGCCCAAGGACGGCGCCGAGGCGAGCGCGTAAGGAGCGGCACGATGAAAAAAGACATCCATCCCGACTACCACGTGATCGAGGTCAAGATGACCAACGGCGACGTGGTCCAGATGAAATCGACCTGGGGCGCCGAGGGCGACACGCTGTCGCTCGACATCGACCCGACGGTGCACCCGGCCTGGACCGGCGGCTCGTCGCGACTCATGGATACCGGCGGCCGCGTGTCGAAGTTCCAAAAGAAATACGAGGGTCTCGGCTTCTGAAGCCAGGCTTTTTCGGACGAACGGACGCCGCCCCCCGGGGCGGCGTTCTGCGTTTCAGAGGATGACCTCGTGGAAGGCGCAGCTGTCCTCTGGCGCCTCGGCGCGGTCGTGCATCCCGTAGTCGCGGATCACGCCCGCGACCCGCAGCCGGTAGTCCCGGAAGATCCCCGCCCGCCCCTTCGCCTGCGCCGAACGGTGCGCCGGAAGGTTGCGCCAGGCCTGAAGCGCGGCCTCGTCGCGGAAGGTGGAAATCGACAGGAGTTTCCCGGGTTCGGTCAGGCTTTCGAACCGCTCGACGGCGATGAACCCGTCGATCTGTTCCACGAGCGGTCGCATCATGGCGGCGATGTCGAGATACTCGTCGCGCCGGCCGTCCGCGGGCCAGACCTCGAAGATGATGGCGATCACGGGCGCGTCCCTCCTGTTGCAGCGTCCCGACTGTCGCGCCGCCCGCGCCGCGGCGCAAGAACCCTCGGCGCCGGGGCGACATCGCAGAATTACGGCTTAACACCATTGGCCTGACAACATATAGTGTCACGACAAGGCCAGCATCGAGACTGGCCGCTGGCATGTGGGGCGCAGCGGGCATGGCGCATATCATCGTCCTCGGGAACGAGAAGGGTGGATCGGGCAAGTCGACCACGGCGATGAACGTGGCGACAGCGCTGGCCCGGATGGGCCATGTCGTCGGTGCGCTCGATCTCGACCTGCGCCAGCGCAGCTTTCACCGCTACATCGAGAACCGGCAGGACACGGTCGCCCGGCGCAACATGGACGTCGCGGTGCCCTACCTGATGGAGCTGCCGCAGGTCGACCCGAAGGACCTCGCCGAGGGCGAGAACATCTACGACCGCCGGCTGTCGGCCGCCGTCGCCGATCTCGAGCCGCGCTGCGATTTCATCGTCATCGACTGCCCCGGAAGCCATACGAGACTGAGCCAGGTCGCGCATTCGCTGGCCGACACGCTGATCACGCCGCTGAACGACAGTTTCGTCGATTTCGACCTGCTCGCGCGGATCGACCCGACGACCTACGAGATCAAGGGCCCGAGCGTCTATTCCGAGATGGTCTGGCACGCCCGCCAGCTGCGCGCCAAGGCCGGCCTGACCCCGATCGACTGGGTGGTGACGCGCAACCGCGTTGGCCCGCAGCAGATGCACAACAAGCGCAAGGTCGCGGGCGCGCTGGAGAAGCTCGGCAAGCGGATCGGCTTCCGCGTCGGGCCCGGCTTCTCGGAGCGGGTGATCTTCCGCGAACTATTTCCGACCGGCATGACACTGCTCGACCTGCGCGAACTGGGCGTCACCAAGCTGAACGTCTCGAACGTCGCCGCGCGGCAGGAATTGCGCGACATGATGAAGGCGCTGTCGCTGCCGGGGGTCGAGATCGACTTCTGAGCCTTCCGGCGGTCAGGATTCCGGATCGTACGCGATTTCCCGCACTTCCTGCGGGCAGCGGCAGGCGGCGGCGATCTTCGCGGCCCAGTGATGCGCCGCGTCGCGGTCGGGGACTTCAAGGATCGAGAAACCACCAAGCGCGGTCTTTTGCTGCGGGTCCGGCCCCTCGGCGACGCGGCCATCGGTGCCGACCACGCTCGCGCGCTGATGCAGGATGCCGCCGCCGAAGATCCAGACGCCCGCGGCCTTAGCCTCGCGCACGACCGCGCGGGCGGCGTCGCTCACCGCCTCAAACTCACCCTCGGGGATAATCATCGTGCCGTCGTCGAAAGAGATCAGGTAGCGCTGCATCGCGGGCCTCCCGGTTCCGGTGATCCTGTCGTGCCAACGAAAAAGGCCCCGCGCAATGGCGGGGCCTTCATCATGTCATGTGAGGACTATCTCACTCGTCGCCCTTGTTGAGCGCTGCACCGAGAATGTCGCCAAGGGAGGCGCCGGAGTCGCTCGACCCGTACTGCTCCACGGCTTCCTTCTCTTCGGCGATCTCGCGGGCCTTGATCGACAGGCCAAGACGGCGCGACTTCGGATCGACGTTGGTGACGCGGACGTCCACCTTGTCGCCGACGCCGAAGCGCTCGGGGCGCTGCTCGGCACGGTCGCGGGACAGGTCCGACCGGCGGATGAAGGACTTCATCCCCTCGTAGGTGACCTCGATGCCGCCATCCTCGATCGCCGTCACCTCGACGGTGATGATCGAGCCGCGCTTCACGCCGTCGACGGCCTCGGCGAACGGATCACCGTCCACGGCCTTGATCGAGAGCGAGATCCGCTCCTTCTCGGTGTCGACTTCGGTCACGACGGCCTTCACGACGTCACCCTTGCGGTATTCGCCGATCACGTCCTCGCCCCGGCCTTCCCAGGTCAGGTCGGACAGGTGGACCATGCCGTCGATGTCGTGATCGAGACCGATGAACAGGCCGAACTCGGTGATGTTCTTGACCTCGCCTTCGACCTGCGTGCCGACCGGGTGGGTCTCTTCGAAGACTTCCCACGGGTTGCGCATGGTCTGCTTGAGGCCGAGCGACACGCGCCGCTTGGCGCTGTCGATCTCGAGCACCATGACCTCGACCTCCTGCGACGTCGACACGATCTTGCCCGGATGGACGTTCTTCTTCGTCCAGGACATCTCGGAGACGTGCACGAGACCTTCGACCCCCGGCTCCAGCTCCACGAAGGCGCCGTAGTCGGTGATGTTGGTCACGCGGCCGGTATGGGTCGACTCCAGCGGGTACTTCGCCTCGACCGTATCCCACGGATCGTCCTGCAGCTGCTTCATGCCGAGGCTGATGCGGTGGGTGTCCTTGTTGACCTTGATGACCTGGACCTTGACGGTCTCGCCGATCGACAGGATCTCTTTCGGGTCGTTGACGCGGCGCCAGGCCATGTCGGTGACGTGCAGCAGGCCGTCCACACCGCCGAGATCGACGAACGCGCCGTATTCGGTGATGTTCTTGACCACGCCGTCCACCACGTCGCCCTCGGAGAGCTTGGCGATGACTTCGGCGCGCTGCTCGGCGCGGGATTCTTCCAGGATCGCGCGGCGCGAGACCACGATGTTACCGCGACGGCGGTCCATCTTCAGGATCTGGAAGGGCTGCTTGAGACCCATCAGCGGGCCGGCGTCGCGCACCGGGCGGACATCGACCTGCGAGCCGGGCAGGAAGGCCACGGCGCCGCCGAGATCGACGGTGAAGCCGCCCTTCACGCGGCCGAAGATCGCGCCTTCGACGCGGGCTTCGTCGGCATAGGCCTTCTCGAGCCGGTCCCAGGCTGCCTCGCGGCGTGCCATTTCGCGGCTGAGGACAGCCTCGCCGCGGGCGTTCTCCACGTTGCGGAGATAGACCTCGACTTCGTCGCCCACTTCGATCTCGGGCGCTTCACCGGGGTTCGCGAATTCCTTGAGGTCGACGCGGCCTTCCATCTTGTAGCCGACATCGATGATGGCTTGTCCCGCCTCGATGGCGATGACCTTGCCCTTGACGACGGCCCCTTCCTGGGGCGTGTCGATTTCGAGGCTTTCGTTCAGGAGGGCCTCGAACTCCTCCATAGATGCATTGGCGCTCATGTGCCGTTCGTTTCCTTCATCGTCTTATGCTGGCCAGGCGGTTGGGTCCGCCGGTCTTTCAAAAGGTTGGTCCGGACGTCCCGGAACGGCGAAAAACAACAGGGCCGGATAATCCGACCCTGCCCGTCCTGCCACCGTCGCCGGCTGTGCCGCCCGTGTCGACCGGGCGCGTATAGCCCCCGTGCGGGTAAAGTGCAAGCCGCCGGGAATGGGGGCCGCGCGGACGGCCTGCGGCGGAAAGGAGCCGATAAATGACCGATAATCAGATAATTACTAAAAAGACTAACCAAAAAGACAGGTAGAAACGCGTAGACCGAATTTCTAATTCGTTTATTATTGTGCCATTCCGCGAAAGGTTCGCGGGGGCGCATGCACCTCTTGCTGGGATGCTGCGCCGGGGTGGAAACGATCCGGCCCGGGAGATTTGGCTCCACGGCCGGAACAGTCAGGGATAAGGCAACACTGCCGCGTTCGCAGCTTTTTTCGCACGCGTACTCGTCTTTTGTTGCCCAAAGAAAGCGAGTGAAGAGTTCAATGTCGATGATGGTACAACTGGCACATCTGCGTGATGTGCTGCACCAGATGGAAGAAAATCTGGGTTTCGAGGGACTCACGCGGAAGGAACGGGACATCCTTCTGGCGTTCTATGCCAATGCGGCGGTCTACGAGGAGTTCGGTTACGTCAGCTCGACGGACCGGGTCCGGGCGCACCCGACGCTTGAGTCCGTGTCGCAGCCGACGTTCCACCGGGCGCTCCGCCGCCTGCTGGAACGCGGGCTCGTGGAACGGCCGGACGGGCTGCCCGCGGGCATGTACGCGATTCCCTCGGACCGGTCACTGGCGAGCGTCGCCTGACGCCCGACCACGGCGCACGTCGTCGACGACAGCGATCGCCCTGGCGATGGCTGCGTCGACGCTGAGCGCCGACGTGTCGATCAGGACGGCGTCCTCGGCCGGTATCAGCGGCGAGGCCGCGCGGTCCCGGTCGCGCGCGTCCCGGGCGCGCACATCCTCCAGAACTTCGGCGTAATCGGCGGCGTAGCCGCGTCCGACCAGTTCGTCGACGCGGCGGCGGGCGCGGATCTCGGGCGTGGCGGTGACGAACAGCTTCACCGCGGCGTCCGGCACCACGACCGTGCCGATGTCGCGCCCGTCGAGCACCGCGCCGCCGGACCGCGCGGCAAAGGCGCGCTGGAAATCCAGCATCGCGGCCCGGACCTCGGGGATCACCGCCACCCGGCTCGCCGCCTCGGCCACGGCCTGGGTGCGAAGCGATCCCTCGTCCTCCAGCGTGTCGGCGGTCAGCGTCTCGGCCGCCTCGACGGGGTCACGCCCGGCCAGCATCTCGCGCCCCACCGCGCGGTAAAGCAGCCCGGTATCGAGATGTGCGAGCCCGAAATGTGCCGCGACCGCGCGCGCGATCGTGCCCTTCCCCGCCGCCGCCGGCCCGTCGATGGCGACCGCGAAGCTCATGGTACGACCTGCGTCGTGAACGCCGCATCGTCAGCGGGCGATTGCGGCAGGCCGTCGGCGATATCGTAATACGCGCCCTTGTCGGCGCAGTAGATGTGCCCGGCCAGCCGGATACCCGCGTCGCCGTCCAGCGTGCCGGCCATGATCGCGAGGTAGGTCCCCGGCCCGTCCCAGAACAGGTTCGACCCGCAGGTGCCGCAGAAGCCGCGCCGGGCGCTCTCGGACGACCGGTACCAGGTTACCTCGCCCTCGATCGCGATCGCCTCGCGCGGGGCCGAGGTCGCGGCGACATGATGGCCGGAGGTCTTGCGGCACTGGGTGCAGTGGCAGGCGATCACAGGCCGGAGTGGCCCGTCGACCCGGTAGCGCACCGCGCCGCAGAGGCACGAGCCGCCGATCATCGCGCCACCACCCGGAACCCGGCGCCGAGCTCCGCCATGAGGTCGAGGAAGATCGGGAACGAGGTCGCGATCGGCCCGGCATCGTCGATCCCGACAGGCTTGCCGGTCGAGAGGCCGAGGCAGAGGAACGACATCGCGATCCGGTGGTCGAGATGGGTGGTGGCACTCGCCCCGCCCGGCACGCCACCCGCACCCCGTCCCTCGACGATCCACCAGTCCTCGCCCTCCTCGACCGTGACGCCGCAGGCGCGCAGCCCCGTGGCCATGGCCGCGATGCGGTCGCTCTCCTTCACGCGCAGCTCCTTCACGCCGCGCATCTCTGTCCGGCCGGTCGCGTTCGCGGCGACGACCGACAGGATCGGATATTCGTCGATCATGCTGGCCGCGCGCTCCGGCGGCACCTCAACGCCCCTCATGTCGGGCGAAAACCGGGCGCGCAGATCGGCGACCGGCTCGCCGCCCTCCTCGCGCTCGTTCTCGAGCGTCAGGTCCGCGCCCATCTCGATCAGCGTGGTGAACAGCCCGGCGCGCGTCGGGTTCAGCCCGATGCCCGGCACCAGCACGTCCGACCCCTCGGTGATGAGCGCGGCGCAGACCGGGAAGGCGGCCGAGGACGGATCGCGCGGCACGGCGATGGTCTGGGCCACAAGCTCGGGCTGGCCCGTCAGCGTGATGACCCGGCCCTCGGGCGTCACCTCGGTCACGATCTCGGCGCCGAAGCCCTTCAGCATCCGTTCGGTATGATCGCGCGTCGCCTCGGCCTCGATCACCACCGTCTTTCCGGGCGCGTTCAGACCGGCCAGCAGAACCGCCGATTTCACCTGCGCCGAGGGCACCGGCGTCGCGTAGCGCACCGGCACCGGTTCGGCCGCGCCAAGGATCGTCATCGGCAGCCGCCCGCCCGCGCGCCCGTAGGCCCGCGCGCCGAACAGCGCCAGCGGATCGGTCACCCGCGCCATCGGCCGGCCGTTGAGGCTGGCATCGCCGGTGAAGGTCGCGGCGATCGGCGTCGTCGCCATCGCCCCCATGATAAGCCGGACGCCGGTGCCCGAATTGCCGCAGTCGATGACATTGCCCGGCTCGGCGAAGCCGCCGACGCCGACGCCGTGGACCGACCAGGCCCCCGCCCCGTGCCGCGTGACCTCGGCCCCGAAGGCGCGCATGGCCTTCGCGGTATCCAGCACGTCCTGGCCTTCGAGCAGCCCGGTGATCTTCGTCTCGCCGACCGACAGCGCGCCGAGGATCAGGCTGCGGTGGCTGACCGACTTGTCGCCCGGCACCTCCGCCGTCCCGCGCAGCGGACCACCGCGCGCAGCTTCCATCGGTTGCGGATCGCCGTGGGACGACATCTGGACCCCCTCGAATGCTCCGTCCCGCGATTACCAATGGTTCCGCGAAAGGGCCAGAGGCCGCGATACGCTATTCCGCCTGTTCGCCGAGCCAGACCTTCGGATTCTCCACAGCGATCCGGCGGAACAGCTCTTCGCCAAGCGCGTTCCTCAGCCGGAAGCAGACCGCGCGCTCCGACAGCTTTTCCTGCCGCGTCATGTAGAAATCCGACCCGAACAGGACGCGCCTGCGCAGCCGCTCCGAACGATCGTCCTCTCCGGTGAGAAAGATGCGCAGGAAGGGGATGTAATCCTCGAAATGGAACAGCGTGTAGCTGATGTCGGTCCAGAGGTCCGGCCAGTCACCGGAACAGATCATGTCGCGGATCGCGGTCTGCCAGTTGCGATCGCGCGCGTCCGGCCGGTCTGGCAGGCCGTGATCGACGTATTCGCGCCAGTCCGCCACGCCACCGAAATGGGCCAGACAGACGCGCAGTCCGGGAAAGGCCTGCATGACCGGCATGAAGGCCTGCGGCGCGGTCACCCGGTCGGCGAAAATGTCCGACACGAACTTGCCCTGCACGCCCCCGCGCGAACAATGGCTCATCACCGGCAGGTTGCGCGACGCGATCAGCGGATAGACCTTTTCCATAAGAAGCGGGTCGGACGGCTCGAAGCCGAGCCGGGGATAGAGCTTCAGGCCGCGGAAATGCAGGTCCTCGATGCAGCGCCGCACCTCCTCGGCCGCACCGGGCGTCTTCGGATGGATCGAGGCGAATGGGATCACGTTGGCCGCGGTGTCGTCCGCGACGTTCATCCGCGACAGCTCGTCATGCTGCGCGCGGATGTCCTTGGCGACCGGCCCATGCCCGATCGGCCCCATATCCATCGGCAGGATCACGAAGCGCGTGTTCGACGGGTATTGCCGCATCATGTTGTGCAGGATGTCGGATTGCTGCGGCGCGTCGCCCTCCTGCTTGAACCGGAGCAGGCGGTCGACCGTGTCGGCCGCGGTATGGCCGAACAGCCGGAGAATGAAGCTCGCCAGCCGCAGGAAGCCCGGGATCTGGCCGAGCAGCCGCACGAGCCGGTTGGGGTAATATTTCGGCACGTGCGCGTTGGTGAATGTGTGCGTGTGGCAGTTGGTGATCTGGATCTCGGACATGAACGGACGACCGGTGCTGAAATTCACCCCGATCGTACCACGAACGGCCGGGCCGGAACTAACGCCGCCGGAAGGTGAGGTAATGCGGCATGCGGCCCTCGCGCAGGGCCTTCGCCTCGTAGCGGGTGCCGGGCCAGTCTGCCCAGGGCTGCCGCCAGTCCTCCGGCCCTTCAGCCAGCCACTCGAAGCCCGCGCGCGGCACCTCGATCAGCGTCTGCCGCACGTAGTCGGGAATGTCGGTCGCGACCCGGAATTCCGCCCCCGGCCGCAGCACGCGGTGCAGCGGCTCCAGATGTTCGGGCGTGACGAAGCGCCGGCGGTGGTGGCGCGCCTTGGGCCACGGGTCGGGATAGAGCAGGAAGGCCTTCGCTATGCTTGCCTCCGGGAGCACGTCGAACAGGTCGCGCGCATCGCCGGGATGGATGCGGATGTTGTCCGTGCCAGCCGTGCGGATCTTGCCGAGCAGCATGGCGACGCCGTTGATATAAGGCTCCGCGCCGATGATCCCGATGCCCGGGTTCTGCACGGCCTGGTGGACCATATGCTCGCCGCCGCCGAACCCGATCTCCAGCCAGACCTCGCGCCCGCCGAAGAGCGCCGGCAGGTCCAGCGGGGCACGGTCCGGATTCGCGTCCCAGTCGACCGCGCCCGGTGACAGGGCGGCGAGATCCTCCTCGAGATACGCCTCCTGGCTCGGGCGCAGGTGCTTGCCCTTGCGGCGGCCGTAGAAATTGCGATGCGGGCGGACGGGCGTCATGGCGCGGCGCCTTACCCGCGCCGGCCGGGGCGGTCAACCGGCCGGTCAGGCCGACAGCCGCGCGACCTCGGCCTCGAGCTCGCGGATCCGCTGCTGCAACGTCTCGGTCACGCGCGCCACCGTCGCCGGCGTATAGAGATCGGGCAGATGCTGCGGGCAGTTCACGTCCCAGGCCTCGATCGCGATGACGAGCGTCCGCGCCGCCTTGTCGTCGATGTTCTCGACCCGCGCCCGGCCCCAGACCTTGATCCGCTGCTTCGCCTCGTAATCGATGAAGAACAGTGCGACGCGGTCGTTCTCGCTCAGGTTGCCGAAGGTGATGTATTGCCGGTTTCCGGGGTAATCCGGAATGGCGATGGTCGCGCCGTCCCGGATCTCGATGAAGCCCGGCTCACCGCCGCGATGCTGGATATAGGGCCGGCCATCGGCACTGGCCGACGCCAGGAAAAAGCTCCGCTGCACGGCGAGGAAGGCGGCCAGGTCCGGCGTGATTTCGGTCCGGAAGCCGCGGCGCGTGCTCATTACCTCCATCTGCGCCCGGCTGCCGAGCGCCTCCTGCACGGCCTTCACGGCGGGTGTGAAGGCGATATCGGTCGTGGTGGCGTCCAGCATGGCGGCATCTCCTCTGCGCTCGATGCCAATATGGCGTAGGACATCCATCAAGAAAAATAAATTGATGCGAAATTTGATATCTGTAATTTCGATGGAATGGATATCCCGCAGCTCCGCACCTTCCTGGCCGTGGCCGAAACCGGCAGTTTCTCGAACGCCGCCGCCCGGCTCAACTCCGTGCAGTCGAACGTCACCCATCGCATCCGCAAGCTCGAGGACGGCATCGGCGGGCCGCTCTTCGAACGCGGGCGCGGCGGGGCGCGGCTGACGCCCCTCGGCGAACGGATGCTGCCCCATGCGCGCGACATCCTCGCCCGGCTCTCCGCGGCCGAGGCCGACCTGAAGGACGCCGCCGGCGGGGCGGCGCCGTTCCGGCTCGGCGCGCTCGACACGACGGCCGGCGCGCGGCTGCCGCCGATCCTGACCGAACTCGTCGCCGCCTACCCGGCCGCCGACATCACGCTTCAGACCGGCGCGAACGGCGATCTCACCGCGGCGGTGCAGGACCGCCGGCTGGATGCGGCTTTCGTCGGCGGGCCGGTCGACCGGGACCGGTTTCACGCCATCCATGCCTTCACCGAAACGCTTGTCATGGTCCGCAGCCGCGCGACCGAGGCGCCGGACCGGCTTCTCGCCTTCCCCTCGGGCTGCATCTACCGCGCCGCGGCGGAAACCCACTTCCGAAGCCTCGGGCGCGGCGACCTGACGATCCGCGACATGGGATCGCTCGACGGCATCCTCGGGCTGGTCGCGGCGGGGCTCGGCTTCGCGGTCGCGCCGGCGGCCTCGGTCGGGCGTTACCCGGGGCTCGAGGCGCTCGACATCACCCCCCTGCCCGGCCCGCTCGGCCAGTCGGACACCTGGCTCATTCGCCGCCACGACCACAGGCCGACAGCGGCGCACGAACTGCTCAACATCCTCGTCGAGGACGACTGAGCCCGTCTTTGCTTCGGAACTACTCTCGGGGGAGCGCGAGGGGGCAGACAGCCCCCTCGCCCGTCACACGGCCTTCGTCAGCGCGTCGACCAGATCGGTGCGTTCCCACGAGAACCCGCCATCCGCATCGGGCTCGCGGCCGAAATGGCCGTAAGCCGAGGTCCGGGCGTAGATCGGACGGTTGAGGCCGAGATGCTCGCGGATGCCACGCGGGCTGAGATCCATGACCTTCGGGATCGCCTGCTCGATGGCCGCGTCATCCGCGCCGGTGCCATAGGTGTCGACGTAGATCGACAGCGGCTTGGCGATGCCGATGGCGTAGGAGAGCTGGATCGTGCACTTCTCGGCCAGACCCGCGGCCACGACGTTCTTGGCCAGGTAGCGCGCCGCGTAGGCGGCCGAGCGGTCGACCTTGGTCGGATCCTTGCCCGAGAACGCGCCGCCGCCATGAGGCGCCGCACCGCCATAGGTATCGACGATGATCTTGCGGCCGGTGAGGCCCGCATCACCGTCCGGCCCGCCGATCACGAAGGTGCCGGTCGGGTTGACCCACCACTCGGTCCGGTCGGTGATCCAGTCGGACGGCAGGACCTCGCGGATATAGGGTTCGACGATGGCGCGGATGTCGTCCGAGCTCTGGTCCTCGCTCTCGTGCTGCGTCGAGAGCACGATCGAGGTCACCTCGACCGGCTTGCCGTTCTCGTAGCGGACCGAAAGCTGGCTCTTCGCGTCCGGCCGCAGCGTCGGCTCGGCGCCCGATTTGCGCGCGTCGGCGAGCCGGCGGAGGATCTTGTGCGAATACTGGATCGGGGCCGGCATCAGTTCCGGGGTCTCGTTCGTCGCGAAGCCGAACATGATGCCCTGGTCGCCCGCGCCCTCGTTGCCGCCGACGCCCTGCCAGATATGGGCCGATTGCTCGTGCAGGAAGTTCAGCACATGGCAGGTGTTCCAGTGGAACTTCTCCTGCTCGTAACCGATGTCGCGGATGCAGTCGCGCGCGATCTGGCCGATCCGGCCCATGTAATCCTTCAGCCGCTCCTGGTCGGACAGGCCGACCTCGCCGCCGATGACCACGAGCCCGGAGGTCGCGAAGGTCTCGCAGGCGACGCGGGCCGTCGGCTCTTCGGCCAGAAAGGCGTCGAGAACGGCGTCGGAGATACGGTCGCAGACCTTGTCCGGATGCCCCTCGGACACGGACTCCGAGGTGAAGATGTAATCGTTGCGCGACATGGGAAGTGCTCCATTGATTGTTCTCACCCCACGCCAGGAAGCCGTTGTGGAGCGTTTCAGGCGGCTCACTTACGCGCGAACCGGCCTTTGTTCAATGGCTATTGCGGCGACGATAGGCGAGCGGAACGAGGACAATGAGCAGAAGGACGGCCGCGAGGGCCGGCGCATCGCCCGTCCGGGCATACAGCGTCGGCGGCAGGGCGGGCGGAATCCGGGCATCGAGCGCCCCCGCCGTGTCGAGCGGGAGCGAGGCGACGACATGCCCGCGCGCGTCGATCACCGCCGAGACGCCGGTATTGGCCGCGCGCAGGATCGGCAGCCCGGCCTCAGCCGCGCGCAGCCGCGCGAGGGCGAGGTGTTGGTAGGGTCCGGCCAGCGTGCCGAACCAGGCATCGTTGGTGATATGCACCATCCAGTCCGGCCGCTCGGTCCGGCGCAGGTATTGCGGGAAGATCGCCTCGTAGCAGATCATCGGGAAGGCGCGGCCGAGACGGTCGCCGAGATCGAGCAGGTGCGGCCCGTCGCCGGGCCAGTAGCCGCCGGCCAGCTGCGCGGCGAGCCCGTTGATCCCGGCCTCAGCCGCGAGACCCCGCATCGGCATGTATTCCCCGAACGGGACCAGACGGTGCTTGTCGTAGATCTCCATCACGTCGCCCTGCGGATCGAGCAGCGCCAGCGTGTTGCGCGGACCGTCCGGGCCGATGCGCTGCGCGCCGACGATGGCGGGCGCGCCGTCCGACACCCCGGCGATGGCGGTGCGGGCGCGGCGGCTGTCGTCGAGCAGCGCGGGCAGGCTCGTTTCCGGCCAGATGACGAGGTCGACCGGCTCTCCCTCCGCCGTCAGGTCCAGCCCGCGCTGGAAGAAGACCGGCACCATGTCGGGCCGCCACTTCAGGTGTTGCGGCGCGTTGGCCTGCACCAGCCGGACGAGCGGCGCGCCGCTGCCGGCCAAAGGACCGACGGGCTGCGGCAGGAGCGCGAGAGGCAGCGCGATCGCAGCGGCCAGGGTAGCGGCGGCGACGCGGCGACGGGGCGCAAGTTCGGCCAGAGCGGCCGCTGCGAGGAGCACGAGAAGCGTGAGCCCGTGCGGTCCGATCCACGGCGCGAGGGCGAGCGCGGGCGTTTCGATCAGGATGTGACCCGGCTCGGCCCAGGGAAAGCCCGACAGCGCATAGGCGCGGACGAGTTCGGCCAGTGCGAGCAGGACCGCGATGCCGACCGGGTTGCGCAGCGCCGCGACGCGCTTCGCGATCAGCCCGGCCGCCAGCCAGAACAGCGCCATCCCGCCGGCCATGCCGATCAGGCCGAAGGGGGCGAGCCAGCCGAAGATTTCGGGCTCGACCAGGAACGGCTCCACGATCCAGTGCAGCGCGAGGGCGAAATGCCCGAGGCCGAAGCACCAGGCCGTGAGGCCCGGGCGCGTCGCGCCCGCGATCAGCCAGAGCCCGGCGGCGAAGGCCGGGATGGCGACGAACCACAGGTCGAAGGGCGCCTGCCCGGTCGCCGCTGCGGCGCCGGCGAGAAGCGCCCAGAGCGGCGCGCGGCGGACGGGGGTCACGGGTTTATTCGGCGGCCCGCTCGCGCGGCAGCCGCACGCGCAGGCGTTTGATCCGGCGCGGGTCGGCGTCCACGACCTCGATCTCGGCGCCGGAGGGATGCGGGATCACCTCGCCCCTGGCCGGGACGCGGCCCGACAGCAGGAACACGAGGCCGCCGAGCGAATCGATCTCCTCGTCCTCGATCCCCTCGGTGAGGTTCAGGCCGGTCTCGGCCTCGAATTCCTCGAGCGGGGCGCGGGCGAGCGCGAGATAGGACCCGGAGGTTTCACGCATCCAGGGCTGGTCTTCCTCGACGTCGTGTTCGTCCTCGATCTCGCCAATGACCTGTTCGATCAGGTCCTCGATGGTCACGAGCCCGTCTACGCCGCCATATTCGTCGATCACCAGCGCCATGTGCGTCCGGTCGGTCTGCATCTTCTGCAGCAGCACGCCGATGGGCATGGACGGCGGCGCATAGAGAAGCGGGCGCAGCATCTTCTTCAGGTCGAAATCCTTCGCCCCGCCGTTGAAGCCGAATTTCAGCGCCACGTCCTTGAGGTGAACCATGCCGATCGGGCTGTCGAGCGTCTCGTCATAGACCGGCAGGCGGGTATTGCCGCTTTCGCGGAACACCGCCACTAGGTCGGCCAGCGAGATGTCGCAGGGAACGGCCGTGATCTCGACGCGCGGGATCGCCACGTCCTCGACCCGCATCCGGCGAAGGTTCGACATGCCAAAGGCGGCGATCGCGCCGTTCGACCGGCTTTCGCGCCGGTCCGTGTCCTTCGAGTCGTCGCTCTCGTCTTCGCTGCTGTCGGTACCGAACAGCCAGCCGAATAATCCTGGCCTCTGCGGTTCGGACTCTGGGTCGTCCTGGTGCGCGCCCTGCGCTGCGCCAGGCGACGGGTCGGGGGTCGAGCTCATGGCTCCTTTCCAAATGAAGCGGGCCGATCGCGGCCCGCCATCCTAATATGGGTCAGGAACACCCAGTCTGGCAAGGATCAGACGTTCCAGATTTTCCATGATTGCGGCATCCGCGTCGTGTTCGTGGTCGAAGCCGACCAGATGCAGCGTCGCGTGGACCAGAAGATGGGTCACGTGATCGTCGAACGCCTTGGATTGTTCGGCCGCTTCACGTGCGCAGACGCCGTGCGCGATGGCGATGTCGCCGAGCTCTCCGGGGGCGGGCATCGGCGGGTTCCCGCCTTCGGGCAGTGCGATCTCCGCGGCCGGCCAGGACAGGACGTTGGTTGGCGTGGGTTTGCCGCGGAATTCGGCGTTCAGCGCGGCGATCCGCTCGTCGTCGCAACCGAGGATCGAGACGGCGTAATCACCGGGGTCGAGCCCCAGTTCGGCGAGCGTCTCCGGGCAGGCGCGGGCGGCCAGCGCCTCGAGCCCGGTCCAGGCCTCGTCCTCGATCAGTACGTCGATGTCCATGGCCACGCGGTGGCACGCGTCCCCGCCGCCGTCAATACCGCCGCTCATCCATGGCCGACCGCGGGCATGTCGGTGCAGGCATGGCGCGCGCATTCAAGCTCGAGCGTGGAATGTCCGATGCCGAAGCGGTCCGACAGCATCGCCTTGGCGCGCGACTTGATCGCGTCGGCCTCGGTCCAGCGTCCGGGATCGACGACGACATGCGCCTCGAGCGCGGGGGCGTCCTCCTCGAGCTGCCAGAGATGGGCGTGGTGGACGTTCCGCACCCCGTCGATGCCATGGAGCGCCCCGAGCACCTCGGTGGTGTCGAGCCGTTCGGGGCTACCCTGCATCAGGATGCGGATGACACCGCCGATCTCGGAGAAGGCCATCCACAGGATGTAGCCCGAGATCAAGAGCGTGACCGCAGGATCGACCAGCCGCCAGTCGTAGAGCAGGATCGCCACACCGGCGACGATCACCGCGACGGACCCGGCGGCATCAGCCAGGTTGTGCAGGAAGGCCGCGCGGATGTTCACGCTGTCCTTCGACATCGCGTAGGTCAGAAGCGCCGTGACCGCGTCGACGACAAGCGCCACGGCGGCCACGATCACGACGAGCCAGCCATCGACCGGCTGCGGGTCGAGGATACGCAGGATCGCCTCGAAGCCGAGCCAGAGGCCGAGGACGATGAGCGTGGTGTAGTTCACCAGCGCCGCAATCACCTCGGCCCGTCCGTAGCCGAAGGTCATGTCTTCGTCGGCCGGGCGGCGGGCGATGCGACGCGCGGCGGCGGCGATCCCGAGACTCGCCGCGTCCGACAGGTTGTGCAGGGCATCGGCGACAAGCGCGAGCGAGCCGGCGAGGATGCCGCCCGCGATCTGCACGATCGTCAGAAACAGGTTGACGCCAATGGCGATCGACAGCCGGCGGTCGCCCGCTTCGGCGTGGTGATGGTGGTCGTGGGGCACGGGGCCTCCGGCTTCAGTTCTGGCCGGACTCGTCCGCGTCGTAGGCCTCGATGATCTTGGCGACCATCGGGTGGCGGACGACGTCCTTGGAACTGAAATAGGTGAAATGGATGCCGTTGACACCCTTGAGGATGCGTTCGGCCTCTGTCAGCCCGCTTGCCTGGCCCCTCGGAAGGTCGACCTGGGACCGGTCGCCGGTGATGACCATGCGGCTGCCCTGCCCGAGCCGGGTCAGGAACATCTTCATCTGCATCGCGGTCGCGTTCTGCGCCTCGTCCAGCACGACATAGGCGTTCGACAGCGTGCGACCGCGCATGTAGGCGAGCGGCGCGATCTCGATCCGGTTCTCCTCCATCAGCTTCTGCAGCTGCTTGGCCGGAAGGAAGTCGTTCAGCGCGTCGTAGAGGGGCCGCATGTAGGGGTCCATCTTGTCCTTCTCGGTCCCCGGCAGGAAGCCGAGCCGCTCGCCCGCCTCGACGGCGGGGCGGGACAGGATGATCTTGTCGACATGGCCGTTGATCATCTGGTTCACGGCCACGGCCACCGCGAGATAGGTCTTGCCGGTGCCGGCCGGGCCGATGCCGAAGGCCAGTTCGTTGGCGTAGAGGCCGCGGACATATTCCTGCTGCGTGCGGGTGCGCGGCTCGACCGTTTTCTTGCGCGTCCCGATCTCGAGCCGGTCAGCCTTGAAAAGCTCGATCTGGTCGCCGTCGCGGGCGCCGGTGTCCTCCTGCGCGTTGCCGAGGCGGATCGCCGCGTCGATGTCGCCGGGCTCGATCCCGCGGCCGGCCTCGGCCCGGGCATAGAGCGCGCGGAGCACCTCGGCGGCCTCCTCGCGCGCCTCGCCGACGACGGCGACGACATTGCCGCGCCGCGCGATCTGGACGGAGAGCAGATGCTCGACCTGGGCGAGGTTGCGGTCGAATTCGCCGCAGAGCTCGGCAAGGAGTCGATTGTCGGGGAATTCGAGCGTGAGCTCGAGTGGCGTCTCGGTCAGCGGCACGTCGGCCATGGGAATCGCCAAAGGGTACTCCTGGTCAGAGAGGGCCTTGATTCAACTCTACGCCGGTCCGTCGGCAACGCAACCTCTAGTGTCGCGACGACAGGTAAAGCGCAGATTTATGTCGGGAGCGTGTCAGGCCAGAACGCCGCCGAGCGAATTCGGCCCGGCCTCGATGATCCGCACGCGGGCGATCCGGCCCTTCAGCGTCTCCGGTCCATCAACGTGCACCGCGTGCAGATGTTCCGACTTGCCGACCATCTGGCCCGCCATCCGGCCGGGTTTCTCGAACAGGACCGTCGTCTCCTTGCCCACCATCGCCTCCTGCGCCGCACGCTGCTGGCGGGTGATGAGCGCCTGGAGCCGCTGGAGGCGGTCGTCGGCGATGGCGTCGGGGACCTGCGGGCGCTCGGCCGCCGGCGTTCCCGGCCGGGGCGAATACTTGAAGGTGTAGGCGGCGCCGTAGCGGGCGGCTTCGATCAGGTCGAGCGTGGCCTGGAAATCCTCATCCGTCTCCTCGGGGAAGCCGACGATGAAATCGCCGGACAGCAGGAGATCGGGGCGGGCGGCGCGCAGGCGCTCGATCAGCGTCAGATAGCTCTCGGCGGTGTGGCTGCGGTTCATGCGTTTCAGGATGCGGTCAGATCCCGACTGCACCGGCAGGTGCAGGTAGGGCATGAGCGCCTCGCAATCGCCGAAGGCGGCGATCAGGTCGTCGTCCATGTCGTTCGGGTGCGAGGTGGTGAAGCGGATACGGTCGAGCCCATCGATCCCGGCCATCTCGCGGATGAGCCGTGCGAGGCCCCATTCGCCGTCCGGCCCCTGCCCGTGATAGGCGTTCACGTTCTGGCCGAGGAGCGTGATCTCGCGGACGCCGCGCTCCACAAGGTCGCGCGCCTCGCGCATCAGCCGGTCGACCGGGCGCGAGACCTCGGCGCCGCGCGTGTAGGGCACGACGCAGAAGGCGCAGAACTTGTCGCAGCCCTCCTGCACGGTGAGGAAGGCGGTCGGCCCGCGCGCGGGCTTCCGGCCGGCGGGCAGGTGGAGGAACTTGTCCTCCTCGGGGAAATCAGTATCGAGCGCGGTCTCGCCGCGATCCACCGCTTCCATCATCGCGGGCAGGCGGTGATAGGCCTGCGGGCCGACGACGAGATTGACCATCGGCTGGCGCGCCATGATCTCGGCGCCCTCGGCCTGCGCGACGCAGCCGGCGACGCCGATCTTGAGGTCGGGCTTCGCCTCGCGCAGCGGCTTCAGCCGGCCAAGCTCGGAATAGACCTTTTCGGCCGCCTTCTCGCGGATATGGCAGGTGTTCAGGAGGATCATGTCGGCTTCGGCCATGTCCGTCGTCTCGACATAGCCCTGCTGGCCGAGCGCCTCCGCCATGCGCTCGCTGTCATAGACGTTCATCTGGCAGCCATACGTCTTGACGTAGAGCTTTTTCGGCGCGGTCATCGGGCCCTCCGGTCATCGACCTGCGCCCTCTATCGCACCCGCGCGGAGGCATCAACATTGCCGGAATTTGCAAATCCCGCGGGCCGGCGGCAGATTGACCGCAAAACCGGCAGCGATGAGCAGATGATCCACGGCTCCCTCGACGATTTCGCCCGTGCGCGCGGCCTCGATCTCGGGCGCGGTGCGGTGGCGCTGGTGATCGCCGAGGACGCGACCGAGATCGGATCGACCGTGGCGCACCTGATCGGGCTCGGCTTCGCGCGGGTCGTTCTGGTGGCGCCGGACGGGCTGGCCGATCCGGGCCAGTTCGGCGAGGCGGCGGAGCGGATGATCTTCGTGCGCCACGCCACCCGGACGCCGGGCACGGCGATGAAGGCCGTCAACGCGCTGATCGCGCAGGCGCCGGGGCGCTGGCTGCATTACTGCTTCAACGGCGAATACCTGTTCTACCCGTTCTGCGAGAGCCGGTCGATCGGCGAGGCGACGGCCTTCGTCGAGGAAGAGCGGCGCTATTCGATCCTGACCTACGTGATCGACCTCTATGCCGCGGACCTGAATGCGCATCCGAACGCCGTGGCGCTCGACACCGCGTATCTGGACCGGTCGGGCTATTACGCCGAGGCGCGGCCGGACATGAACGGACATCCGCGTGAGCGGCAGCTCAACTTCTACGGTGGCTTGCGGTGGCGGTTCGAGGAGCACGTCGCGCCGCCCAAGCGCAAGATCGACCGCGTTGGCCTGTTCAGGGCGCGACCGGGGCTGACGCTGCGCGAGGATCACACGCTGTCGGACGAGGAGATGAACACCTATGCCTGCCCGTGGCACCATTCGATGACCGCGGCGATCTGCTCGTTCCGGGTGGCCAAGGCGCTGCGGACCAATCCCGGATCGCGCCACGACGTGCAGGGGTTCCTCTGGCACCGGTCGACGCGGTTCCGCTGGTCCTCGCAGCAGCTGATGGAGCTTGGCCTGATCGAGCCCGGGCAATGGTTCTGAGATGCGCGGGTCGGGCGCTATGGGTCTGAAATGAAGATCGACGCGCCGGTGATCGCGATGATGGGCGGGCAGGTCACTGTCTGGGCGGGGCTGTTCTATTCGTTCCCGGCCCTCGTGCTCGACTGGCAGGCAGCATTCGGCTGGAGTTCCTCCCAGGTGATGGGCGCGTACACGCTGGCCATCGCGATCTACGCGCTCGGCGCGCCGATCTACGGCCGGCTGATCGACCGGGGCCTCGCGCCCTGGACGCTGCCGGGCGGGGCGCTCGTCGGCGCGGCCCTTCTGGTCGTGCTGTCCTTCGTCGAGGGGATCGTCGCCTTCTACCTTGTCTGGGCGGCAATCGGGATCTGCATGGGGCTCACGCTCTACGAGGCCTGTTTCGCGATCCTGACCCGGGCGCGGGGCGCGGATGCGCGATCGGCCATCACCGGGGTCGCCCTGGTCGCGGGCTTCGCGTCAAGCATCGCCTACCCCTCCGTCGCGTGGCTGGCCGATCATGGCGGCTGGCCTGTGGCGCTGCGGGTCCTGGCGCTGGTGCTGGTCGTCGTGACCGTGCCGCTCCTTGCCTTCGGCGCGCGGCGGCTCGAGGCGGAAGTGGACGGGATCGAAGCCGAAACCGCGGACACGGCGCCGCCCGTCCGGCTTCTGACCGACCGGCGCTACTGGGCCGTCGCGGCAGGCTTCGCCATGGCGAGCCTGTCGACCGGGATCGTCCTCAGTCACCTTCTGCCGCTGATGGCCGCGCAGGGCGTGCCGGATGCGATGGCGCTGACGGCGGCGGCCTGTATCGGGCCGGCGCAGGTGGTGGGCCGGATCGTGATGATGGCGGCGGGGCGGTCTGTCGCCGCGGTGCGGATGGCGCAGGTCGGGATGGCGATGCTGGCGCTCGGCGCGGTGCTGATGGGCGGCGCGGCGGCGCTGGCCGCGCTGGCTTTCGGCTTTGCCGTGGCACAGGGCGCAGGCTACGGCGTTGTCGGAATCCTGCGCGCCGTGGTGACGCGCGAGGTTCTCGGCCAGCGGAACTATGGTGCTATCGCGGGCGCGGTGTCCCTGCCCTCGCTCCTGGCCTTCGCCTTCGCGCCAATCCTTGGCGCCGTCATCGCGGACGCGGCGGGCTACGGGCCGGTCATCGCGCTGGCGATGGCCGCACCCCTCCTTGGCGCGGTTTGCCTCATGCTGCTGCCCCGGACGTGAAAAGCGCCGCCCCCGGTGGGGGGCGGCGCCATCTTCACACAGGTATCGGTCTTACGCCTCGATGGCGGTCCGTCCAGAGTTCGAGGCGATTTCGATGCGGCGCGGCTTCAGCGACTCGGGCACTTCGCGCACGAGGTCGACATGGAGAAGGCCGTTCTCATGCACCGCGCCGGTCACGCGGACATGGTCGGCGAGCTGGAAGCGCTTCTCGAAGGCGCGCGTCGCAATCCCGCGATGGAGATAGCGGCGGTCCTCACCGTCGGTCTCGCCCTTGCGGGCGGCGACAACGAGTTCGGTTTCGCGCTGTTCCACGTTCAGCTCCTGGTCGGTGAAGCCCGCCACGGCCAGCGTGATGCGATAGGCATCGTCGCCGGTCTTCTCGATATTATAGGGCGGGTAGGTGCTGGCGCCCATGTCCTGGGTCATAACACGGTCCAGCAGGTCGGCCATCCGGTCGAAGCCGACGGTTGCGCGGTAAAGCGGCGCAAGATCAAACGTACGCATGTCTGTCATCCTCCTAGAGTGAGCGACAACGTCTGTGGGTGGCGGTCCGCGAGGGGACCCGCCGGTTCCGTCCCGGCCCCGCACGGGGCACCGGAACACTTCCGATATGGTCAGCGATTGGAGGGGTTCAAGAGGGCCGGATCAGGGCCGGATGAAGCGCGCGGTCGACCCGTCCCGGCCGCCGCCGCCATTGCCGGGAAGCCGCGACCCGGGCAGGCCGGAGGCGGTGAAGGCCGGCGGAGTCGCACGGCTGAGCGCCATGACGCGCGCGATTTCGGGCGCCGTCGCGGCAGCCAGCGCCACCTGCTGGTCGCGCCAGTGAGCCGAGGCCGACACGACCGAAACGATCCGCAGCCCGTCGGGATCACGGACCATCACGGGCGATCCGGACGAGCCGGGCACGACCGAACAGCTCAGGACATGGACGCCGGGATCGGATTCCAGCACCTCGCACCCGGCTTCGCGCGAGGCGAATTCCTCGCGCTCGCGGCCGTAGGACACGATTTCCACCGCATCGCCGCGCCGGGCCTGCCCTGCGATTTCCATCGGACGGATGGCGCTGGTGACGATCGGCCGGTCGAGCCGGAGGATCGCGAGATCGGTGCGCACCCGGTCAAGATCATCGGGGCTGCCGTAATCGTAATCGGGGTGGATGTAGTGGCCCGAGATGCGCCGGCCGGCGTCGATATGGCCGTTCCGCAGCCCGGCGTTGAAGGTGAAGGTCCGCTCGGGCTCGAGCGGGGTGCCGTCAGATTCGAACAGGCAATGGGCGGCAGTCAGGACGAGATCGGCGGCGACCAGCGTGGCGGTGCAGAACCCGCCGCCGGTATCGAGCCGCCCGATCGCGGTGTAGGGCCGCACTTCGTCGGTGGTCTGAAGCGCGCGGAGCGGGCCGTCCTGCGCGGGGGCGATGGTCGGCAGGCGCAGCCCGTCGGCCATGGCCGGTGCAGTGCCGAGGGCAATCGAGAGCAGCAGGACGATTCGCAGCATGGCCGGCCCTTTTTCCGATAATGCGGACCGGACAAGGGCTAGGCGCAGCTGTTGGCGAAAATGCGGCGCGGACGGGGAAATGCCCCGTCAGACGTGTCCGAGCGCGCGCGGCCTCGGCCCGCCCGTGGCCCAGTCGAGCAGCTCGACCGTATGGACCACGGGCGTTTCCGTGGCGCCGCCGATCTGCATCATGCAGCCGATATTTCCGGCAGCGATGACGTCGGGCCGGGTCGCTTCGAGCGTGGCGACCTTGCGGGACTTCAGCTCGGCGCTGATCTCGGGCTGCATCAGGTTGTAGGTGCCGGCGCTGCCGCAGCACAGGTGGCTGTCGGCGGGTTCGACGACCTTGAAGCCGGCGCGCTTCAGCAGGTCCTTGGGCGCGAATTTCACCTTCTGCCCGTGCTGGAGCGAACAGGCGGCGTGGTAGGCGACGGTCAGGCCCTTCGCGGCACCTTCGGGCAGGCCGATCTTCGTCAGAAGTTCGGTCACGTCGAGCGCGAGGGAGGACACCCTGGCCGCGTCGCCGGCCAGGTCGCTTTGCCGGAAGATGTGGCCGTAATCCTTGACGGTTGTGCCGCATCCGGAGGTGTTGATGACGATGGCGTCGAGACCGTTCCGCTCTGCCTCGCGCGTCCAGGCGCGGATGTTCTTCGCTGCCGTCGCGTGGCTTTCGTCCGCCTTGCCCATGTGATGGGTCAGCGCGCCGCAGCAGCCGGCGCCTTCGGCGACCACGACTTCGCAGCCAAGCCGGGTCAGAAGCCGGATCGTGGCGTCGTTGATGTCGGTGTTGAGCGCCCGCTGCGCGCAGCCGGTCATCAGCGCGACCCGCATCTTCCGCTCGCCCCTGGCCGGGAAAACCTGCGGGTCGTCGTTGGGACTGACTGGCGGAATGCGTTTCGGCGCCATGTCCAGCATCGCGCGCAGCCGCGCATCTGGCATCAGCCGCCGGAACGGCCGCCCGACCTTCGCGGCCAGAAGCGCCATGCGGAAGCGGCCGGGATAGGGAAGGATCCGCGCCAGCGTCCAGCGCAGCACGCGGTCCATCAGCGGCCGGTCATAGGTCTTCTCGATATGCTCCCGCGCATGGTCGACGAGGTGCATGTAGTGCACGCCCGAGGGGCAGGTCGTCATGCAGGCGAGGCAGGACAGGCAGCGGTCGATATGCTTGACCGTCTTTTCGTCGGCCGGCCGGTCGTTCTCCAGCATGTCCTTGATCAGGTAGATGCGGCCGCGCGGGCTGTCGAGTTCGTCTCCGAGCACCTGGTAGGTCGGGCAGGTCGCCGTGCAGAAACCGCAATGGACGCAGGCGCGCAGGATCTCGTTGGCGCGCGCGATGCCCGGGTCTTCCAGCTGTCTTGCGGTAAAGTTCGTCTGCATCCTACCCCCGAAGCAGGCCCATGAGGATCAGCATCGACACCACGACCGACGCGGCGACGATCACGACCGGATAGAGCGGACGCTCTTCCAGGTGGCTCTCGGGCCCGAACATCGCGATCAGAAGGCCCGACACCGCCATGCCCGTCGCGAAGGCGGCCAGAAGCGAGATGGCGAAAACGCCGACGGGCGAGTTGCCCCGGAAGCCCATATCCGCGTCCCAGAACAAAACGCGCCGCAGGATCAGGAGCGTCGCGGTCACCACGACGCCGGCGGCGGCGATGCGCACGGCATGGGTCCTGGTCCGGACCTGCCGGTGCACCGCCATGGCCGACAGGGCCGGCGCGACACCGAGCATGACGACGATCGCGATCAGCCCGATCATGCCATCACCCCCGCATTGAGGATGCCGCGCGGATCGAACTTCGCCCGCAGCCCGGCGGTCAGCGTGGCCACTCCTGCGGGTTCGGGATGGAACGTGCCGAGCCGGTCCCGCGTGTCCGCCGACGCGCGGATCAGTGTCGCATGGCCCCTGATGTCTCCGATCGCGGCGCGAAGGTCGGTGCCCTCGGGCACCAGCGCCCAGATCAGCCCGCCGCCCCAGTCGTAGAACACATCGCCACCGCTGCGCCCGGCGACCTGCGGCCCGTCCGACGGCCGGACCGATATGCGCCAGACATCCCCCGTGCGCCCGGCAAAGGGCGCGACGTCGCGGATGCGGCGCCAGTCATCCGCCACCGCGTCGGCATCGGTGACGATGGTGACCGGGCCGAACGGCGCCATCAGGTCCTTCAGCCGGCCCGAGCGATAGGCAACGCTGTCCGCCAGCCCGCCGATCCGGAGAAGCGTGCGGGGTGTGTCCCCGGGCAGATGGGCGGCCCCCGTCACCTCGAAGGGTGAGCCGAGGGCGGCGGCCATGGCCTTCTGCGCGCTCGCGTCGTCCAGCCCTTCGATCACGAGTCCGGCTTCGACCGCGGGCGCGGGCAGAACCTTGAACGAAACCTCGGTCAGAACGCCGAGCGTGCCGTGGCTGCCGGCCATGAGCTTGGCGAGGTCGTACCCGGTGACGTTCTTCATCACCCGGCCGCCGTTCTTCACGACGGCGCCCGTGCCATCGACGAAGCGCACGCCGATCAGGCTGTCACGACAGGCGCCGGCCTGGATGCGGCGCGGGCCGGAGGCGTTGGTGGCGACGACGCCGCCGATGGTGCTGGTGCCCGATCCGCCGAGAAGCCCGCCCATCTCGGGCGGCTCGAATGGCAGGTGCTGGCCATGGGCGGCGAGCGTATCCCGGATCTCGGACAGTGGCGTGCCGGCACGGGCGACGATGGTCAGCGCGCCGGGCTCGTAGAGGGTGACGCCGCGCAGGCCGGCGGTCGACAGCGCCTCGCCCGATGCGCCGGGGCTGCGGGTTCCGCCGCCGCGAACGGCGAGCGGGCCGCCGGCCTCGCGGATCATGTGGGCCAGTTCCGTCTCGGTCCCGGGATGGAGCGTCATCGGCCACCCCGCAACGACGAACCGCCCGCGGCCGACCGGGCCACGGGCGGTTGAACGGGGATCGTGCCGATCAGTTGTTCAGAACAGCCGAGCAGGCGGTGCCGGCGGGCAGACCGCCCGGGATCACGTCGTGCACGCGATAGCCCTGGCCCGGCGCCAGCGCCGGCAGGACCGCGACGCCCGTGACGCCGCCGGGGATCGTGTAGCTCACCTGCGTACCGGCCGGCGTCGCGCCGATCGCACGGCTCAGGTAGATGTCGCTCGGGAATTCGACCGGGGTGCCGGAGACGACGCAGTTGAAGACGATCGAGCCGAGCGTCTGGACCACGTTGGCCGAGGCGGCCACTTCGGAGCGGATCTGGGCCGAGGGCGCGACACGGATATCGGCGGTGGCGGCAAGGCCCGAGGCGAGAACGGCGGCAGCTGCCGCGGCAGCGAGAATGGTCTTCTTCATGGGAATGTCCTTTCGGTTGCGTGGCCGTGGGGAGAACCCCCGCGGTTCCGAAAGGTTGGTGCGCCGAGCGCACGCGATGGTTCAATTTCGCCGCCACGAGCCGGATCAGGCCACGCGCCGCCGCGCGTCGGACGCGGCCAGCGGGAATACCTTCGCCGCGTTCAGAAGCCAGGCCGGATCGAAGACATCCTTGACCCGCATCTGCGCTTCGAGATCGGCCGGGTCGAACTGCACGTTCATCAGATCGCGCTTTTCCACGCCGACGCCGTGTTCGCCGGTCAGGCAGCCGCCGACCTCGACGCAGAGCTTCAGGATTTCCGCGCCCATCGCCTCGCAGGTTTCCAGGTCGCCGGGCTTGTTGGCGTCGAACAGGATCAGCGGGTGCATGTTGCCGTCGCCGGCATGAAAGACATTGGCGACGTCGAGCCCGAATTCCTTTGACAGCTCGCCGATCCGTTTCAGAACCTGCGGCAGGGCCGAGACCGGGATCGTGCCGTCGAGGCAGATGTAATCGTTGAGCTGGCCCATCGCGCCGAAGGCCGATTTCCGGCCGAGCCAGATGCGCGCGGCGTCGTCGGCATCGCGCGCCTCGCGCAGCTCAACCGGATCGTGCCGGCGGGCGATCTGGAGGATCAGGCCGAGCTGTTCGGCGATCTCGGCCTCGGACCCCTCAACCTCGACGATCAGCATCGCCTCGCAGTCGGGATAGCCCGCGCCGGAAAAGGCGTCGGTCGCGCGGATGCAGGGGCGGTCCATGAACTCGATCGCGACGGGCAGGACGCCGGCCTTGATGATGTCCGACACGCAGGCCCCGGCGACCTCGTTCGAGGAGAAACCGATCAGGACGGGCCGCGCGCCTTCGGGCTTCGGCAGGATGCGCAGCGTCGCCTCGGTCACGATGCCGAGCTGACCCTCCGACCCGCAGATGACGCCGAGCAGGTCGAGCCCCGGCGCATCGAGATGCGCCCCGCCGATCTCCAGCACCTCGCCCGCCATGGTGACGAGCGTGACACCGAGCAGATTGTTCGTGGTCACCCCGTATTTCAGGCAATGCGCGCCGCCCGAGTTCATCGCGATATTGCCGCCGATGGCGCAGGCGAGCTGGCTGGACGGGTCGGGAGCGTAGAAGAAGCCCTCGGCCTCGACCGCGCCCGAGACGGACAGGTTCGTCCGCCCGGTCTCGACCCGGATGAAGCGGTTCTCCAGGTCGGTTTCAAGCACGCGGTTCATCTTGGCGAGTCCGAGGATCACGGCGTCCGAGGTCGGCAGCGCGCCGCCTGCAAGCGACGTGCCGGCGCCGCGCGGAACGACGGGAACGCCATGAGCATTGCAATGCTTCAGGACCGCGGCGACCTCCGCGGTCGAGGACGGCAGGACGGCGGCGAGCGGGGGGCAGCGATAGGCGGTCAGCGCGTCGCATTCGTATGCGCGCGTCTCGGCCGGGTCGTCGATCACCGCGCCCTCGGGCAGAATGCGGCGCAGTCCGGCCACGATCTCGGCCTTGCGCGCCAGCACCGCGGCGCTCGGCTCGGGCATCTGCATGGGGCAACCTCCTCGCTTCGGCAAAGGATAGCCGGATGCGGGGGCCGCGCAACATCGACCTTGCCCGATGCGGCCCGGTGCCCCATCCCGGAGCCATGATCCGGATCGCCCCTGTCCTGATGCTATGCGCCGCCCCGGCGCTGGCCGACCCGCCCGAGGTCGTCGGCGCAGCGTATTCCGGCGGGAGCCTGTCGGTCACTCTGACCCATCCCGATACCGGGTGGGACCATTATGCCGACGCGTGGGAAGTGCTGGATGCCGGAGGCGAAAGCCTCGGGGTGCGGGACCTGACGCACCCGCATGTCGAGGAGCAGCCATTCACGCGATCCCTGCGCGTGACGCGTCCCGGCGATGCGCCCTGGACCGTCCGGATCCGCGCCCGCGACAACCTTGGCGCGTGGTCGGAGCCATTGGAGTTCACGCTCGACTGACAGCCCGGCGGCGCGGTACGATCGGCCATGGGCGATTACCCCTACGATCTCGGCGGGTTGAGCTTTCCGGTCACCGCCAATGAGGCCGCGCAAGTCTGGTTCGACCGCGGGCTGCTCTGGACCTACGGCTTTCACCACGAAGAGGCGCTGCGCTGCTACGCTCGCGCCGCCGAGGCGGACCCGTCCTGCGCCATGGCGCAGTGGGGCATCGCCTATGCCGCCGGGCCGAATTACAACATGCCGTGGGAGCTGTTCGACGAAGCCGGCCGAGCCGAGGCTCTGGCCACCGCGCGCGCCGCGACGCTCGCCGCGCTGGAACTGGCCGACGGCGCGGGCGCCGAGGAACGCGCCCTGATCGCCGCCCTGCCCGCCCGCTTCCCGCAGGCCGAGCTTGCCCCGCTCGAGGAGATGGCCGGATGGGACGCGGCCTTCGCGACCGCGATGCGAACCGCCCAGGCCGCCTTCCCGGACAGCCGCGAGATCCGCGCCGTTGCGGTCGAGGCGATGATGCAGCGGACACCCTGGGCGATGTGGGATCTGGCCAGCGGGTCCGTCGCCGATGGCGCCGATACCGAGGAATGCCGCCGGCTTCTGGAACAGGCGTTCGACACCGACCCCGAGGCGTGGCGGCATCCGGGGCTGCTGCACCTCTACGTCCACCTCATGGAAATGTCCCCGGTGCCGGAACTGGCGCTGCGGCAGGGCGACGTGCTGCGGAGGCTCGTGCCCGATGCGGGTCACCTCGTGCACATGCCGACGCATATCGACATGCTGTGCGGCGCCTACCAGGACGTCGTGTTCTGGAACCAGCGCGCGATCGAGGCCGACCTGAAGAGCTACGAGGCCAACGGCGCCTTCAACATCTACACCGGCTACCGGCAGCACGATTACCATTTCGTCATTTACGGCGCGATGATGATGGGCCGGCTGGCCCCGGCGCGCGAGGCGCTGGCCGGTCTTCGCGCGACGACACCGGACGATCTCCTTCGCATCGAAAGCCCGCCGATGGCGGATTACTTCGAAGCCTATCTCGCCTTCGAGCCGCATGTCCTCGTGCGGTTCGGGCTCTGGCAGGAGTGTCTCGCGCTTGAACTGCCGGAGGATCGGGCGCTTTTCGCGACACTCACTGCGAACGTACTCTACGCCAAGGGCGTCGCGCTGGCCGCGCTCGGCCGGGTCGCCGAGGCGCGCGCGATGCAGGCGGAGTTTCTCGCGGCCTGCGACGCGGTGCCGGAGGGGCGGCTTCTGCACAACAATCCGGTCCGGGATCTCAACGGGATCGCCAGGGCGATGCTCGAGGGGGAGATCCTGTATCGCGAGGGCAAGCACGACGCGGCCTTCGCGGAACTGACGCGCGCCGTCGCTCTGGAGGACGCGCTGGCCTATGACGAGCCGTGGGGCTGGATGCAGCCGGTGCGCCACGCGCTCGGCGCGCTGCTGTTCGAACAGGGACGCATCGCGGAGGCCGAAGCCGTGTTCCGCGCCGATCTCGGGCTCGGCGACCCGATCCCGCGGGCACAGGTGCATCCGGACAACGTCTGGGCGCTGCGCGGTCTGCACGACTGCCTCGCGGCGCGGGGCGAGACGACCGAGCGCCGGTTCGTCGCTCAGACGCTCGCCATCGCCGAGGCGCGGGCGGACCAGCCGGTGAAGGCGGCCTGCGGTTGCGCGCAGGCAGCGATGTCCGCCTAGCGCTGCCCCTCGCGCAGCCAGGCGCCGAGCATCAGGCCGGCGGCGAGCAGCAGGAACAGCCACGGCCGGATCAGCGGCGTCACGGTCACATCGACCGTCAGGTAGGCGTTTCGCGGGGTCAGGCCGATCCAGCCCGAGCCCGAGGCGTTCCGCCCCTCGCCCACACGGCGAATGTCGGGCAGACCGTCGGAGATCGGGATCAGTCCGCCGCGGCGGAGATCGGTCAGCGGCTCCAGCCGCTCGCCCGAGGCGATGGTCTGTTCGAATTCCCGCGGCGACGCGGGGCCGAGTGCGATCACCGTCTCGCGGTCGTCCTCGGCGAAGCGCCAGAGCCCCTGTTCGGCGGCCTCGATATCGGCGACGAAGCGGCCCGGCGCGCGCTCTTCGAGGATCAGTTCGCGCTCGGTCCCGTCGGGCGCGGTGGCCGTGACCGGACCGACCTCTTCGGACAGAGTGCGCCGGGTCACGGTGATGGTCTGGCCGTCGCTTTCGGCGACCAGCGCCTCTTCCTCGAGATCCGGCTCGCCCATCATCCAGTGCGCCAGCCGCCGCAGCATCTCGAGCTGCGGACCGCCGCCCTCGTAACCACGATCCCACAGCCACGCATGGTCGGAGGCGAGAAGCGCGACGCGTCCCTGCCCGACGCGGTCAAGCGTCAGGAGAGGCGCGCCGTTCGCGCCCGTCATCACCGTCTGGCCTCCGCGGTCGTTCACCTCGATCAGCCGGAACCAGCGGCCCCAGGGCTGGTCGGAGCCTTCGAGCGGGGGATGCGCGGCTTCGAGCCCGGTAGTCACCGGGTGACGCTCACCGAGATCGGAGATCATCGGCAGGAAAGGCGTCTCGATCACGCGGGCGGTCGGCTCGCCCGGCAGGATGGTCGAGAGCGGCGTGCGGTAGAGCGAGTCGGCGCTGGCATAGTCGGGCCCGGCCGCGACGAGCAGCGCCCCGCCCTCCTCGACATAGCGGCGGACGTTGTCGAGGTAGATCATCGGCAGGATGCCGCGGCGGCGGTAGCGGTCGAAGATGATCAGGTCGAAATCGTCGATCGCCTCCATGAACAGCTCGCGCGTCGGGAAGGCGATGAGCGAAAGCTCCGTGACCGGCACGCCGTCCTGTTTGTCGGGCGGGCGCAGGATCGTGAAATGCACGAGGTCGACCGAAGGGTCGGATTTCAGCAGGTTGCGCCAGGTGCGCTGGCCCGGATGCGGCTCGCCCGAGACCAGCAGGACCGACAGGCGGTCGCGCACGCCATTGATCGAAACCACGGCCTCGTTGTTGCGGCCCGTCAGCTCGCCCTCGGCCTCGGGAACCGAGAACTGGATGATGTTGCGACCGGCATGGCGGAGTGTCAGCGGAACGGTCACCTCCTCGCCGACCGGCACGCGGACCGAGAAGGGATCGCCGCCATCGATGGCGACGCGCAGTTCGGCCGAGCCGGTTTCGGCCTCGGGCACGGCGCCCTGGTTCTCGATCCTCAGCGTGAGGCGGAACTCCTCGTCGAGGATGGCGAAGGCCGGTGCGTTCTGGACCAGCAGCCGTCGGTCCCAGTCGTCGGGTTCTCCGGTCAGCAGGGCGTGGAGCGGCGCGGGCAGATCGGGCGCGAGCCCGGCGTCGTGAAGCTGGCCGTCCGTCACGAGAATGGCGCCGGCGATCCGGGCGCGCGGCGCCTCGGCCAGCATTTCGGACAGGGCCCGCATCAGGAGCGTGCCGGTATTGTCCTCGCCGTCGCCCACGCGGGTGGTGCGAAGCTCCATGCCGAGGCGCGAGACCTCGGTCTCGACCTCGGCCACGGCGGCGTCCGTCTGGTCGGGGCGGCCGGCGATGCGCTGGCTCGAACTGTCGTCGACGACCATCAGCACGATATCGGTCAGCGGCTCCCGCTCCTCCTGCTGAAGCGCGGGATTGGCGAGCGCGATGAGAAGCGCGGCGAAGCCCAGGAACCGTAGCCACCAGCCCGTCAGCCCGCGCCAGAAGGCCAGCGCGACCATCGCCGTGGCGAGCGCGGCGATCGAGGCCACGACCGGCCAGGGCAGAAGCGGGTCGAAGAGGATGGCCTGCGCGAAATCCATTTACTGCCCCAGGCGGTCGAGCAGGGCCGGAACATGGACCTGGTCGGATTTGTAGTTGCCGGTGAGCACGTGCATCATGAGGTTCACGCCGAAGCGCATCGCGATTTCGCGCTGGCGTTCGCCGGTCAGCCCCGTGCCGACAGGAAAGAGCGGGCGTCCGGAGCTGTCGATCGCCCAGGCCGCGGCCCAGTCGTTGCCGCCGATGACCACCGGCGTCACGCCGTCGTTGAGG
Organism: Rhodobacterales bacterium HKCCE3408; assembly: GCA_015689705.1. Classification (GTDB taxonomy): domain Bacteria; phylum Pseudomonadota; class Alphaproteobacteria; order Rhodobacterales; family Rhodobacteraceae; genus HKCCE3408. Next base: position 102,887 of record WVSN01000001.1, on the reverse strand, counting down.
TTACGGAAGGGCATCCCCTCGACGACCTCGGCGTCCGGCGGCGCGGCCTCGACCCAGACGTCGCGGCTGGTGTAGCGGCCCGGGAAATCCTGCAGAAGATAGAAGGTCCGGGTCAGCACGTGGTCCGACGGCACCGGTTCGAGCGGCGGAATATCCAGAGGGCGGGCGATCTCCCGCAGGCGGCGGCCGGCGGGCGTGGCCGATCCGAAGCCGCCGATATCGGCGTCGCGGGTGTCGAAGACGATCATCCCGCCCGACCGAAGATAGGCGTTGAGCCGGGTGTAGGCGGCGGCCGAGGGCGTCGGCTGGTCCGGCGTGATCGGCCAGTAGAGCATCGGGAAGAACGCGAGTTCGTCGGTTTCGAGGTCGACGCCAATGGGCGGCGCGGGCTCGACCGAGGTGCGTTGCCAGAGCGTCTGCGTCAGCCCGGCGAGCCCCGCGCGGCTGACATCGTCGACGCGGTTATCGCCCGTGACGACATAGGCGAGCGTCACTTCGGATGTCGCGATGAGCGCCAGTTCATCGGCAGGCGACAGGCCGCTGTCCTGCGCATGGGCCTGCGGCGCGGTCATGAGGGCAATGGCGATGATTGCGGCCGATGGACCGGGCCGCGCCAGCCGGCCCGAGATCCAGAGAGCGGCGAGAATGTCGAGCATCATCAGCAGGATCGCCGCGGTCAGGAACGGCGGCATCAGGTCGGTCGGCGTGATCGCCCGCATCCCTTCGACCGGCAGGTCGGCGGGCCAGTTCGTGGCGACTAGTGAGGTTTCGGCGTCGATGACATTGCGCGCGATGCGGCGGTCCTGCCCGGCATAGAGCCCCGGCGGCAGGTCGGCCGAGAGCGGTGCTTCGGCCAGATCCTCGCCGGAAACGCCGGCCATTTCGCCGGCTTCGCGGAGGGTTCCGAAGCCGTCGAGCACCTCCTCCGCCTCCCAGGTCGTGCCGGCGAGATCGGCGGCGGTCTGGACAACCGGCCGGGCCGAGATCGCAAGACGTTCGAGCATCTGGACGAAGAGGCCCGAGAGCGGCAGCGTCGACCATTCGGCATTCGCGGTGACGTGGAACAGCACGACCGAGCCCTGCCCGACGGACGCGCGGGTCACGAGCGGCGTGCCGTCGGCGAGGCTGGCGATCGTGCGGTCGGCCAGTTCCGGATCGGGCTGCGCCAGGACCTGGCTTTCGACCCGGACATCATCGGGAATCGTCAGGCCGTAGAAGGGTGAGGTCTCGGGGAACGGGCTCAGCGCCTTGGGTTCACCCCAGGACATGGCCCCGCCGACCGACCGGCCGCCTTCGCGCAGCCGCACCGGCATGAGCGGGCCGTGATCGGCGCGGGCGACGTCCGACGCGGCGAGCCGCGGGCCGGCGAAGCGCACCAGAAGCCCGCCGTTCTCGACCCAGGCGACCATCTCCTCCTGCTCCTCGGGCGCGAGCTGCGCGACATCGGCGAGGATGATGACATCGGGTGCGGCGAGCAGGATGTCCGAGAGCTGTCCTTCGATCAGGTCGGCGGTCGGCTCGAGCGCCTGGCGCAGGTAGTGCAGCGGCGACAGCAGCTGCTGGCCTTCGCGCTCGGCCTGGCCGGAGATCAGCGCGACTTCGCGCCGTTGCAGACCGTCATCGGCGAGCGAGACGGCCCCCGCGCTGCGTTCTCCCGCGATCTCGAACCGGGTCACGCGGTTGCGGATTTCGGGCGGGAGGTCGAGCGCGGCCTCGGCGCGGTTCGAACCGGCCTCGAAGGTCAGGATTTCCTCGGCCAGGTCGCGCGGGATGCCAGCCGGGTCGAGCCCGTGCGCGATGACCGTGATTTCGCGCGGTGCGGTGCCGCCGAGCCGTTCTGCCGCGACCGTCACCGCGCCGTCCTCGAAGCGGGGCGGGTAAAGCGCGAGGATGTCGCGCGCGCCTTCGAACACGGCGACCGGCCCCAAATCGGCGAAAGCCTCGAGAAGATCGTCGCGGCCCGGCCGGTCGAGGCCGTCGGAGAACCAGAAGACCTCGATGCCGTCCGGCAGACTGCGCGCCCATTCCCGGGCCGCGTCCATGTCCGGCGCGTAAGGCGCGGGTTCGAGGTTCGGCAGCCGCGCGAGATCGCCCGCGGCGGTGCGGAAGGCCAGCTCACCCCCCGGCAGGTCGGTCAGTTCGACGAGCGCCACAGTGCGGCCGCGGCGGTCGGCCTCGCGCAGCAGAAGCTCCGCCCGTTCGGTCCGCTGTTGCCAGTCCCGGGCCGAGGCCCATGAGGCGTCCATCACGATCAGGAGCGGTCCGTCGCCCTCGCGCCGGTCCTGCGGGTTCAGGATCGGGCCGGCAAAGCCGATGATGGCCGCCGCGACGGCGAGCATCCGCAGAAGCAGCAGCCACCACGGTGTCTTGTCGCTTTCGCTGTCCTCATCCTTCAGGCCCAGAAGCAGCGCGATGCCGGGAAAGCGACGGCGGATCGGCGCTGGCGGGACCGCACGCAGAAGCCACCAGAGCACCGGCAGGGCGATCAGCGCGATCAGGAGCGCGGGCGTCGTGAAGGCGAGGTTCGCGAACATCAGCGCACCCGCTCGAGCGACTTGTAGAGCCAGAGCAGCACCGGCTCGGCCGGGCCGTTGGTATGATGCAGGCTGTAGCGCCACCCGGTGCGGCGTGCGGCCTGCTTGAGCCGGTCTTTCCGCCAGCGGAGCCGGTCGAGATAGGCCTGTTTAAGGCCGCCGGCCTTCAGCGTCTCGAACCGCATCGCGCCGCCCATGCTCTCGAACACGGTGCGGCCGTCGAACGGAAACGCCTCTTCATCCGGGTCGAGGATATGAAGGATTGCACCGCGGACACCGCGATCGGCGGCCTGGCCCATCATCGTCTCGACCGCTTCGGGCGAGCCGAGAAAGTCGGAGATCAGGACGGCACGCGCGCCCTCGGGCATGAATTTCGGCTTTGGTTCACCGTATTCGGGGCGGTCTTCGTGATCCATCAGAGCCTGCGCGAGCCGCATGAGCTGCGCCTGACCGCCGCGCGGCGGCTCGTTCAGGTTCATCAGCCCGACCCGCTCACCGCCGCGGACGGCAAGGATCGCGGTCGCCATGGCGAGCGTCTGGGCGCGACGCAGCTTCGACGGCCGCGCGGCACGGCCCTTCGCGGCGCCGGTATAGGTCATGGAATTCGCGTCATCGACGCCGATCATCACCGTCTGCGCGGCCTGCCATTCGGTCTGGCGCACGAAGTGGCTGTCGGCGCGGGCCGACCGGCGCCAGTCGACCGAGCGGTAGCTATCGCCCTGTTCCGCCGGGCGGTACTGCCAGAACTCGTCACCCGTGCCGGATCGCTTGCGGCCATGCTCGCCCAAGAGAACGACCTGGGCGAGGTGCTGCGCGTCGGCGAGGAGCGCGGGCAGCGTGCCGGCGACCGCTTCGGAACGGGACCGAAGCGTTTCCGGCGTGTGAAGGGAGGTATCGCTCAAGCGGCGGCCTCGATCCGTGTAATCCGCGAGGTGACTTCGTCGATGACGTCCTCGAGCACGGCACCCTCGGCGCGGGCCGCGAAGGACAGCGCCATCCGGTGCGACAGGACCGGGCGCGCCATAAAGGCCACATCTTCGGGCGACGGCGCGAGCCGGCCATCGAGCAGTGCGTGGGCGCGCACGGTCAGCATTAGCGCCTGCGCAGCGCGCGGGCCGGGGCCCCAGGCGACAGTATCGCGCACGACCTGAGGCGCGCCGGAATCCGACGGACGGCAGGCGCGGACGAGATCGAGGATAAGCTCGACCACCGCTTCTCCGACCGGCATCTGGCGCACGATCTTCTGCGCCTCGATCAGCCGTTCGGGCGTGAAGACCTGGTGCGCCTTCGCCTCTGCGGTGCCGGTGGTGGCAAGCAGGATCCCACGTTCGGTGTCGCGGTCGGGGTATTCGACGTCGATCTTCACCAGGAACCGGTCAAGCTGCGCTTCGGGGAGCGGATAGGTGCCCTCCTGCTCGATCGGGTTCTGGGTGGCAAGGACGTGAAATGGGCGCGGCAGCGGCCGGTGGTCGCCCGCGATCGTGACCTCCTTTTCCTGCATGGCCTGCAGGAGCGCGGACTGGGTCCGCGGGCTGGCGCGGTTGATCTCGTCGGCCATCAGAAGCTGGCAGAAGACCGGGCCCTGGATGAAGCGGAAGGACCGCGTGCCGTCGGCTGCCGTCTCCAGCACTTCGGATCCGAGAATGTCGGCCGGCATGAGATCGGGCGTGAACTGGATGCGGTTGGCGGACAGGCCCATCACGGTCGACAGCGTATCGACGAGCAGCGTCTTGCCCAGTCCCGGCAGGCCCATCAGCAGCGCGTGTCCGCCCGACAGCATCGCGGCCAGCGACAGGTCGACCACGGCGCGCTGGCCGATGATCCTGGTCGCGATGGCACGCTTTGCCTCGGCCAGATCGGCGCCGAGGGCCTCGATATGCGCGACGAGCTTTTCGGGTTCGGCCATGGCGATGCTCCAAGGAGTGACTATGTTGGACGAAGTAAACCGGACAAAGAACGCGACCACAAATGAGAAAAGGCGAAACCGGACACAACGTTGTGACACCGACCCCGGAGTCCCTGCTGGCGGCTGCGAAACAGGCCGGCAAGGCCGGAAAACTGCCACCCGTGCACCTGTGGGACCCGCCGTTCTGCGGCGATCTCGACATGGAGATCCGCCGGGACGGGACCTGGTTCTACAACGGCACACCCATCGGCCGCGCGCCCCTGGTTCGACTGTTCTCAACCATATTGAAGAAGGAAGATGGTAAATATTTCCTTGTCACGCCGGTGGAAAAGGTCGGGATCCGGGTCGAGGACGCCCCGTTCGTGGCGCAGGATTTCGAGGCAGCCGGCGAAGGCGAGGCACAGGTCATCACCTTCACGACCAATGTCGGCGACACCGTGATCGCCGGACCGGACAACCCGATTCGGGTCGTCCGCGACGCAACCGGCGAACCTTCGCCCTACGTCCATGTCCGCGCCGGCATGGAGGCGCTGATCGACCGCAAGAGCTTCTACCGCCTTGTCGATCTCGGTGAAGCGCACCGGCACGAAGGCCGCGACTGGTTCGGGGTCTGGGCCGGCGGAGCGTTCTTCCCCTTCATCCCCGTTTCCGAACTGATGGAGTGCAGGTCATGAGCGAAGCCGTCGTCGTCGGAGCGGGCTCGGGGCTGTCCGCCTCGCTCGCGCGCGCGCTGTCGAAAGCGGGGTATCACGTCACGCTGGCAGCGCGGGATACCGGCAAGCTCGACGGCCTCGCGGCCGAGACGGGCGCCGCGCGCGTGTCGATGGACGCGACCGACCCGGCCGCCATGGCAGCGCTCGTCGATGGCCTGCCCGAGGCGCCCCGCGTCGCGGTCTACAACCCCTCGGCGCGTCTGCGCGGACCGGTGGCCGAACTCGACCCCGAAGAGGTCCGGCGCGCGGTCGAGGTTACCGCCTTCGGCGCCTTTCTCCTGGGACGCGAGGCGGCACGCAGGATGCTGACGGTCGAGCCCGAGAACGGACGGCGCGGCACGATCCTGTTCACCGGCGCCTCTGCCGGCGTGAAGGGCTTCCCCCACTCGGCGCCGTTCGCCATGGGCAAGTTCGCGCAACGGGGTCTTGCCCAGTCGATGGCGCGGGAACTGGCGCCGCAGGGCATCCATGTCGCCTGGATCAACATCGATGGCGGGATCGCCAATCCAGAACGCTCCGGGCGCGAGGATGACGGGACCGACAAGATGCTCGATCCCGACGCGATCGCAGGCGAATACCTGAGGCTGATCGACCAGCACCGGTCCGCCTGGACGGACGAACTGACGCTTCGCCCGTGGGTCGAACGCTACTGACAAAAGGCTGTCAGGAACTACTGCCATCTGCTGACACAATGCTGTCAGCAGGCCCGTGCGATGATGCTCTCACCGCAACTGACTGCCCAGGAGAGACTCATGGCAAATCTTCCCGAAAACGCGATCGTCTGGTTCGAGATCCCGGTGACCGACCTCGACCGCGCGATTGCCTTCTACAATACCGTGCTCGACCAGGATCTTACCGTCGACACCTCCGGTCCGAACCCTATGGCGGTGTTCAAGACTCAGCCCGAGAACGGCGTCGCAGGACATCTCTATCCGGGCAAGCCGTCTGAAAACGGGCCGACGATCCACCTTGCCGCCTCGGTCAGCCTCGAGGAGACGCGCAAGCGCGTCGAGGCCGCGGGCGGCAAGGCCGAGAGCCCGGACATCCCGCTGCCGATGGGGGCGTTCTTCTACGGGCGCGACCCGGACGGGAATTCCATCGGCTTCTTCCGCATGTCGGCCTGAGCCGACCGGCTGGCTCCTCACGCGGGGCCGGCCTATCCTCCTGCCATGCGCCGCGCCGACCGCCTCTTCCAGATCGTCCAGACCCTGCGCACCGGCCGGCTGACGCGGGCCCGGGACCTCGCCGAACGGCTCGAAGTGTCGGAGCGGACGATCTATCGCGATGTCGCCGACCTGATGAAGTCCGGCCTGCCGATCGATGGCGAGGCCGGGGTCGGCTACGTCATGCGGGCGGGCTACGACCTGCCGCCGCTGATGTTCACCGCCGAGGAGATCGTCGCGCTGACGACCGGCGCACGCATGGTGCGCGCCTGGGGCGGCGCGGGGATGGCGCGCGGGGCGGAAAGTGCGCTGGAAAAGATCACCTCGGTCCTGCCCGACGCGCTGCGCGACCGGGCCGAGGGCGTGTCCGTCCACGCCATCGCCAAGCCCGACATGACCGACGAGGTGCGCGCGGTGATCGACCGGCTCGAAGCGGCGGTGAACGACAGCCTGCGCATCGAGATGGACTACACCGACGAGGCCGGCCACCGGACGACGCGGGCGGTGCGGCCGCTCGGGCTCTGGTACTGGGGGCAGGTCTGGACGCTGGTCGCATGGTGCGAACTGCGCCGGGCCTTCCGGATGTTCCGCCTCGACCGGATCCGGCGGGCCGAGGCTGCAGGCCGGTTCGACCCCGAACCCGGCCAGACACTGACCGACTTCTACGCCGCCGAGCTCGCGCGCCGCTGCGCCGACACCTGACGCCGGCCTGCATCTTTTTCTGAACCTCCGCCCCGCCCCGCGCGACCCAGTTTCACGGGTGCTTCGGCACCCGCTGGAAGGGGGCGCAATCCCGTGTCCGGATCGCGTGCATGTCCTCCCGGGTCCGGGGCCGGTCGTTCCTGCCGGTTCCCGTCGGGTCGCCCTCTTCCTGTCTGGGGTCCGGTCCGCCGTCACACGTCCGGCGGGGCCGGATAGTGGTCACGAGTGCCTTGCAGCTACGCAAGCTGGTCTGTGATTTTCGATGACGACAGTCCCGCCCGGTCCCCCGGGCGGGACATTTCCGTCAGAGCCCGTTGGCCTTCTTCCAGTCGGCGACCGTGGCCATCGCCCCTTCCGAAATGTAGCGGTTGTCGCCCGACACGGTGGTCAGCCGGTAGCCCCACGAAATCGCCTTCGCGGCGTATTCGGGACCGCCGCAATGGATGCCGGCGACAAGCCCGTTCTTCGCGCAGACATCGGCGATGCGGCGGATGATCTCGGTCATCTCGGGCTCTTCGCGGTCGAAGCCGGGCGGCAGGCGCCCTTCCTGCGTACCGAGCGTGAGGTCGGACGGGCCGACATAGAGGCCGTCGAGGCCCGGCGTGGCGGCGATGTCCTCGAGGTTCTCGACGCCGGATTTCGTCTCGATCATCGCGAAGGCGAGAACCTCTGCATTCGCCCTATCGGTGGTGTAGCCGGGCATGGAGACAGCGGCGCGGATCGGGCCGTAGCTGCGCTGGCCGAGCGGCGGGTAGCGCATGTAGCTTACGAATTCCTCGGCCTCGGCGCGGTTGTTGATCATCGGGCAGATCACGCCCAACACGCCGGCGTCGAGCGCCTTCATGATATACCCGGCGTCGAGCCACGGCACCCGGGCGAGCGGCACCACCGGCGATCCCGCCATCGCCTGGATCATCGGCAGGGCGGAGGAGTAGTCCAGCGCGCCATGCTGGATGTCGACCGTCAGGCTGTCAAAGCCACCCCTGGCCATCAGCTCGGTCGCGAACGGGCTCGCGATGGCGCACCATCCGTTGAGCGCCGGCTTGTCGGCCTCCCACAGCTCTCTCAGCCTGTTGCGTTGCATCGGTTCCCTCTCCCTCGCTGCCGGTGCCATCGCGCAGAGACATGCCCGAGCCGGAACGCAACGGCAATCCCGCTCGGTCGGAACGTGGGTGCCGGGTCAGGTTCCGGCGTCGGGAAGCTGCGCCAGCAGGTCGGCAACGGTGGCGGGCTTCGACAGCAGCGTGAGATCCTGCAGTGCCTCGGGCAGCGACGACCGGGACCCACCGGTCAGCAGGATCACCGGGACATCGCGGTCGCGCAGCCACCGGGCCAGCTCGACCGTCGTCTTGCCGCGCAGGTTGACGTCGAGAATCGCTGCGTCCGGCAGCCGCGCGGCGACGGCGCGCTCGGCGGTCTCGAGCGTGCCGACCGGGCCCACGACCGTCCATCCCGCACCGGACAGCGCGTCGGCGATGTCCAGTGCGATGATCGGTTCGTCCTCAACGACCAGGACAAGGCGCCGATCGTCAGTCATCTTCCGTCCTCTGGTAGCAGGTGATTTCCGCGATCAGACCGGACGGGTCGTAGCGTATCTGCGCCTCACCGCCAAGGGACAGGGACAGCGAAGTCTTGATCAGACGGGTGCCGAAGCCGGTGTCCTCCGGCTCAGAGACCGGCGGGCCGCCTGATTCCGTCCAGACGAGGCGCAGGCCCGCCTGCCCGTCGAGATTGGTCTCGGACCAGGAGATGGATACCCGCCCGCCCTCGCTGCCGAGCGCGCCGTACTTGGCGGCGTTGGTGGCCAGTTCGTGCAGCACGAGGCCGATCGCGTGTGCCGATGCTGCGCCAAGCGTGATCGCCGGGCCGGAGGTCGAGAGCCGTTGCGCGCCTTCGCCGGCATAGGGCGCGACCTGCGCAATGACGAGTTCCTGAATCGTCGCCTCTTCGCGCGCGCCGTTGACCAGGATGTCGTGGGCGCGCGAGATGGCCTGGAGACGGCCCATGAATTTCTCGCGGAACTGGTCGAGGCTGCCGGCCGTGCGTAGCGATTGCTGCGCGATCGACTGGATCGTGGCCAGCGAGTTCTTGACCCGGTGGTTCAGCTCGTTGGTGAGCAGGCGGCGGTATTCTTCTTCGGCGACCTCCTCGGTCCGGTCGAAGTTGATGCCGATCATGCCGACCGGGCGGCCGCGCTCGTCGTAGATGCCGCGCCCCTTGCCTGCGAGGGTGCGGATCGCGCCGTCCGTGCCGCGTCGGATGCGGAACTCTGTCTCGATCAGCTCGTTCGAGGACAGCGCCGCATCCACGATCTGCTGCACCTTCTCGCGATCCTCGGGCAGGATGAACTCGGTCATGAGCGCCAGCGACGGGGGCCGGTCGGTCGCGCAGCCAAGCAGCGCATACATGTTCGGCGTCCATTTCGACTCGTCGCGGGTGGCATCCCATTCGTAGGCCGCGATCCCGGTCGCCTCGTAGGTCAGCTCCAGCCGGGCGGCGGTGGCGCGGATCTCCTCGGTCATGGTCTTCTGCGCGGTGACGTCGCGCATCGTCCCGATCACGCGACGCGATCCGTCGTCCTGAACCCAGATGTCGCTGTCGTCGCGGATCCAGACCGGCGCTCCGGACCCGACATGCGCGATCCGGTACTCGTCGTGCATGCGATTGCCGACACTCGCGGTCCCGGCAGGGTCGAGCTTGTCACGAAAGCGGATCCAGTCCTCCTCGCGCTCGAACGCGTCCTCGAGCGTCTCGAGGCCGACCGGGCCCTCATCCGCGATCCCCCAGATCTGCCGGCACCTCGGATCGAGGTCGAGCCTGCCGGTGGTCGGATCGTATTCGTAAATGCCGAGTTCGCCTGCGGTGACGGCGGCCGCGAGACGCCGTTCGCTCAGCTCGAGACGGAGCGATGCCGCAAGGCGCTCGGTATCGTCGACGAAGGTAATGACGCTGCCCTGAAGCCGGTCGTCGACGCCGCGATAGGGGCGCACGCGGGTCACGAACCGCGCCCCTGTCTCGGGGTTCTGGACCACGCGCTCGATCACCTGCAGCGACTCCTGCACCGAGGCGACGTCGTCGGCGATCTCGGGATAGTCGACCTTCCAGGACAGGTCGGTGATCGGGCGGCCGATGTCGCGCTCGTCGACGCTGAACAGCTTGCGGGCCGCGCGGGTGTACCGCCTGAGCTTCAGCCCGTCGCCGAGGATGATCGTCGGAATGTCGGTGCTTTCGAGGAAGTTCCGCAGGTCGGCATTGGCGACGTTGAGTTGCCGGTTGTTCTCCTTCAGCTCGGAATTGATGGTCTCCAATTCCTCGTTGATGGACTGCAGCTCCTCGCGCGAGGTCTCCAGTTCCTCGTTCGAACTCTGCAGTTCCTCGTTCATCGACCAGAGCTCTTCGTTGGCGCTGCGCAGTTCCTGTTCGGCAAGATCGAAATCGGCCTGGGTCGTGGCCAGGGTGCGGCGGGTCAGCTCCAGTTCGCGTGCCGCGGTGGCATTGGTGTCGGTGTCGGTAGAAGGCAGCGGCAGCGCGGGCTCCTGCCCGCTTTCCAGCCGGACGGGCTGGATCGCCAGCATGATCTGCCCGGTTTCGCCCGGCAGCTGCGCGGCGGACAGATCGACGATGCGCGGCTTGTCCTCGCCGCCAACCACGATCCCGGTCTCGGAGGCCGAGCCGGCCCCGTCGCGCAGGGTCGACAAGAGGCGCCGCGCCGGCGCGCGAAGGTCACGGGCGAGGATCGACTCGATATCGGCGCTCAGTTCGCCCTTGCCGGGGGAGATCAGACCGCCCGCATTGGCGGACACGTAGAGCACCCGGTTGTTCGCATCGATCACCAGATAGGGGGGCGAGAAGCGGGAAAGGTAGAACTGGTCCGCCGCTTCCTCGACCGAAGGGCCATTTGCATCCGGGCGCGGCTTCGCAATGGGCATGGCGGGCGCACCCGGGTCGCGGGTGCCGAAACCGGACGATCCTCTGGTCTGGGCCGTGAGCGCCGAGTAGCCCATCGACTTGCTGTTGTCGCGCCGGAACAGGCGGTGCTGGCGGGAGATGACGCTGAAATAGTCCTCGTGCGCCCCGATGGTTTCGGACGGGCCGAGCAGCAGCACGCCGGAGTTTCTCAGCGAATAGTGGAAACGGGAGACCACGTTACGCTGCCCGTCCTGCGTCAGATAGATCAGAAGGTTCCGGCAGGACACGAGGTCGATGCGCGAAAACGGCGGATCGCTCAGCAGGTTGTGCGGTGCGAAGATCACCGATTCCCGCAGGCTCGGCTTGACCGTGTAATGGCCTTCCTCGGCCAGGAAATGCCGCTCGATCAGGTCGGACGGCATCCCGGCCAGTGCGCTCGGAGCGTAGCGGCCGGCCCGGGCGAGACGGAGCGCAGCGAGATCGACATCGGTTCCGAAGACCTGAAGCGGGCGATGATCGTTCTCGGCCCGCATCCGCTCCTGGAACAGGATGGCAAGGGAATAGGCCTCCTCGCCGGTCGAACAGCCGGGCACCCAGATCCGGAAGCCGCTCTGGGACCGGTCGAGCAGTTCCGGGATGATCTCGTCGGCGATCGTGTCGAAGACGGCCTCGTCACGGAAGAACTGGGTCACTCCGATCAGGAAGTCCTGCAGAAGCCGCGTCCGCTCGGTCTCGTCGGTCCGCAGCTTCTCGACCAGTTCTTCCACGTCGGACATGCGCAGGATGATCATCCGCCGTTCCAGCCGGCGCAGAAGCGTGCCCTCCTTGTAGGCGCCGAAATCGTGGCCGGTCTCGGCGGCGAGAATGCCGATGATCTCCGGCAGCCGCTCGGAGACGTTCGAGCGGAGGTTCTGGCCGCCATCCACGACTTCGAGATGATGGCGGTGGCGGATGACCTCGACGAGACACGGCGCGATCCGCGATGGCTTCAGGACGAAATCGACGACGCCGGTGGCGAAGGCGCTTTCAGGCATGCCGGCGAAGCGCGCCGAGTCGCTGTCCTGGACGATGGCGAGACCGCCGCGCGCCTTGATCGCCCGGAGACCGTTGGTGCCGTCGCTGCCCGTCCCGGACAGCACCACGCAGGCCGCCTCTTCGCCCATATCCTCGGCCAGCGAGGTGAAGAACCGGTCGATCGGCGTCCGGATGCCGGGCCGCGTGTCGCGCGGCTCGAGGTGGAACACGCCGTCCGAAACCGTCAGTGACGGGCCGGGCGGAATGACGAAGATGCAGTCCGGCTGCGCGGCCATCCCCTCCTCGATCCGGACCACGGGCAGGTCGGTCCGTTCGGACAGGAGCCGATCCATGATCGACGGGTGGTCGGGCGCGAGGTGCTGGACGATAACGAAGCAGAGACCCGAGCGGGCCGGGATCGCCTCGACAAAGTCGGAGAGCGCTTCCAGCCCGCCGGCCGAGGCACCGATCCCCACGATGCCGAGCAGCCCCACCTCGCCCGTTCCGTCCTCGCTCACCGGCTCATACCACCCCTTCGCAGAGGACCTCGCGACCACGCCGAAGACCCGCCCCGCAACAGGTCACATAGTGGCGAATGGCCCTGAGGTCCGCCCATCACACCGCAGGCAAGGCTAGACCAGCCCGGTACGTCAGTTCAATGTTCACGGATTTTTCCCCGGCGATGGTCCGCCGTCGGCCCGGCATTCGGTCAGACCATCGCATCCGGCAGGAATGGCATCGGACGGCCGAAGGCGCGGGCCGGGCGCCGGTCATGCGGAACGAGATATCCGGTCCGATCTTCCGGGGCCGCTGTGCCATTTTCTTCGACGATCCTGCGCCAAGCATCGACCGCGTTTTCGGGCTCGCCCACAGCGCCGACACCATCTTTGCCGAACCAGTGCCCGAAGACGCGACGGCGCAGGCCGGGCACGTCTTCCTCACCCAGGACAATCCCGGCTTCGGTGTCCCATCGCAGGCTGCGCGCGTTGAGATTGGCCGAGGAGACGATCGCCCGCCGGTCGTCGAAGATCGAGACCTTCGAATGGACGTAGATGATGGGCGAGCCGCAGAGCGTGTCGCGCCCCGTCCCGGGCGCCCGTTCCGGAACCACCGGGGAGGAGATCACCGCGCGGTCGCCAAAGGCGGCGCATACCCGGTCGAGGCATTCGGCCTGCAGGTATTCGCCGAACCGGGCGTCAGACGACTGCGCGCCGTCGAAGGCAACGTCCTCAGGCGCGCCGGGCAGCACCATCGTCAGGCCGAGACCGGGTTGCGTTTCGGCGGCCTTTGCCAGCGCATCGGCAAGCCTCCGGTCGCGGAAGAACTGCGTTTCGAGGTAGATGTGATGCCTTACCTCGCCCAGCAGCCGCAGATGCGCCTCGGCCAGTTCGTCGCGCAGCGGGCGTGGCCCTATGAACGGTACCTGGAATCGCCGGCGGCGCGACAGGGTGCGCAGGATGCGGCCTGTATCGGGCGGATCGATCCGGCCGGCGACGGCGGGCAGGAAGGATTCGAGATGGCGCTGCGCGTCGAGCGCGATCGCGCCCCGGCAGACAAGCTGAACGTCACTCCATGTCTCGCTGGCGGGGCGGCGGTGCGTCTTGTCGTCGTAGCGCCTTTCGTTCAGGTCGAGACCGCCGATCAGCAGGAGGTCCCGGTCGACCACCGCGATCTTCTGGTGGTGCGTCCCCGGCAATAGCGGCGGCGGGGGCCATTTGCGGGCGACCAGAGTGCCCCCCGGTTTCTCCTTGAGCCATGGTCTCAGCCCCGGGCTGCACCGAAGCGTCAGCGCCCGTTCCGAAGCGGTCTGCGCATTCAGATGCCGCGCCCTGCCCGCGATGCGTTTCACGATCATCGGCCAGAGCAGGAGGCGCGGGAGATAGCCGACGCGCACCGAATGGACCGCATTGGCCAGATCGAGCTTCGCGCCCGGCCCGGCGATCTCGCCCGCCGCGATGAAGGCTCGCCGCGCCTGCCAGGACATGCAGTGCAGGTTCGGCACCATGATCGGGTCGAAATCGGAGAGCGCGACGTGCAGCGCGATGCCGCGCTCGAGGAGGTGCACCACGAGATCGAACCATGTCTCGCCGATCTCGCGCCCCTCCTGGCTTCTCAGCCGTGTCGAGAGATCGAAGACACGAAAGCTCGCCCAGATCTCACGCTCGGCGGCGAGGAACGCGCGTTCCATCTCGGGATAGGCCTCGCCGGCGGTGATGAGCACACGCAGGCCGGCTGGTCCGGTGGAGAGGTCTGTGTCGTCCGTTTCGTCGGTCATGTCGGCCACGCAGGGTCGGGAAAACGACCAAACATCCGTCGGGCCGATCAGGTTCCGCCTTCCGTCGCAACCTCGGTCATCCGCGCGAACCGGATGTCGACCACGTAGCGGTCCTTGTCGAGGTGGCTCGACATCTCGGCCGACAATTGCGCCGCGAACGCCGCGATCAGGCGCTGGCCGAGCCCGACCTCGGCCGTCGTGGGCGGTTCGCCGTGAACGGTGTTCTCGATCGTGAGCACCACCGTCTCGCCGTCCGGCCCGGTCTCGGATCGCAGCGTCATCCCGACCGCGACGCGTTCACCCGGCGGCGCGTCGGCGTAGGACACGGCATTGGTCATCGCCTCGGTCGCCAGCATTGCGAGCGGACTGGCCTGTTCGGGAACGAGGTCGACCGGGTCGAGGTCGAGGTCGAGATCGACCGGGGTTTCCGGTTGGGCGCTCATGGTCAGGACGTGGCGCGCGATCTCTTCCATCAGGTGGTCGGCGCGCAGGCGCGACATCGAGGACGAGGACAGGAAGTCGGTGTAGAACCGCGCCAGCGTGGCAAGACGCATCTGGACGCGTCGCAGCTCCTCCATCGCACGGTCGCCGGGCCGCTGGCGCATCTGCATGTTGATGATCGAGGACATGAGCTGAAGGTTGTTCTTCACCCTGTGATGCAGTTCGCGCAGCAGCACGTCGCGTTCACGCAACTGGTCCTCGAGCTTGGCCTCGGACTCGATCACCTCCGTCGCGACCATGTCGAAGGTCTCGACGATCTCGACGATCTCGCGCGAGGCGATTTCGGTCGGCCCCGGCCCCGGAATGCTGCGATTGGCGGCGAAGTTCCGCATCCGCGTGCCGAGCATGTGGACCGGATGCACGACAAGCTGCCGGAGCGCGATCATGGCGACGAGGAGGCTCGCGATCCACATGACGCCGGGAAAGATCAGCGCGCCGAGCGCGGGCCACTCACCGGACCGGAGCGGACGGAAGGTCTCCCAACTGCCAAGCGCATAGGCGTTGTCGGCAACGATCGGCACGAGCGTGAAATCGCGTTCCCGGCCCTCGTTGTCGCGGGCGGTGAACTGGCGGACAGTACTGGTGGCGAGCTGCGACAGCGGGATACCGGCGGGCAAGAGGGCGCGGGCCTCGTTCCGTGGCATGTCCGCGGTCAGGATCTCGCCATGGGCGTTGAAGGTGATCAGCGTAACGGCATCGTCGACGCCCGCGAACGCACGCACTTCCTCGACCGGGGTCGGCGCGAAAGACAGCGATACGAAGCCCATGGTCGCACCGTCAGCAGCGCGGACGGGCTCCATCACGTTGACGGTGGTGCCGGACTCGTCGTTGGCCGGGCTGAAGATCACCGCAGGACCCGGCTCGGAGAAGGCGCGGACGACGTCGCGATCTCCGGTCAGGTCGAGTGGCCCGCCGGTACTGTTGCAGCTCGACGTGCGCGTCGTGTCGATGAAGGCGGCGACCGTGACGATGGGATGATCGGCGACGAGCCGCTCCATTGTCGCAGTGCAGAGCTCCGGCGCATCGGCGACAGCGGGGACGGCTTCGGCGAGACCATAGGCGATGCCGAGCGCGTTGATGATCGCGTCGCTTTCGGGGCTCGCCGCCCGGACCGTCTGCGCGGCGAGGTTGTCGTTGTGGGCGGCGCGGGCGTCTTCGATGATCCGCAGCGTTTCGAAGATGGCGAAAAGCCCCGGCGGCAGGAGCGCCACGGTCAGCATCAGGGCGATCTGGAAAGACAGCGTCATCCGCGGCCAGGCTGCCGCTCCGCGGCGCCGGGCCGGCCGTTCCGCCTCCGGATTGGCGGCAGTCTCGCGCGGGTGCCGTTGGATGTGAAAGGTTCCTTTCAGGTCAACGGGCCGCCGGTCGGTCAAATGCATGTCCGGGGCCGGAGCCGCAGCATAGCCAATCGTCCGTCAGGACCCAAATCCGGCAGGTCGCGTCCGGGCCGCGCATCGGTCCCGGCTCCTGCATGACTTAACCGCGCCGGACCGGCTCGGGTTCCATGGCGACCATGCCAGCGGGGAACCGCTTCTCACCGGGCCACGTTTCGAGCGCATGGCAGAAGATGCACCGAGATCCGGCGCCGGCAAGCCCGGCGACTGGCTGAACCGGCTGTCCCGGTACTGGACCGGTCTCGGCGCCATCTCCTTCGCCGAGAGCACGTTCCTGCCGATCCCGCTGGAGGTGCTGGTCGCGCCATTGATGATTGGCCATCCGCCCCGGGCATTGTCGATCGCGGCGGTGATCTGGCTTGGCTGCCTTGTCGGTGCGTCTGCCTTCTATTTCGTCGGGGTCGTCGCGCACGAGCCTGTCGTGTTGCCGGTTCTCCGCGCGCTCGACCTGACCACCGAATACCGCGAGGCGGTCGCGGATCTCGAGGGCAGCAGCCTGTTCTGGAGCGTTTTCGTCATCTCCATCTCGCCGGCCCCGCTGCATATCGCGACGCTTGGCGCCGGTGCGGTCAAGGGCAGCTACCCGATGTTTCTTGCTGCCATCGCCCTGTCCCGTGGCCTGCGCTATTTCGGGCTGGCGATCCTTGCCCAGTTCATCGGTGACCGGATCGCCCATCTGGACGTACCGAAGCACATCGTCCTGCCGGCCGTCATGGTGAGCCTGCTCCTGGCCTGGGCGGTCTGGCAGTTCGCCTGACGCGGGAATGTGCCGCCTAATCCCCGGTATCTTCGTCCGGCGCCGGATCGGCCGGTCGGGCGCCGGCCTTCCGCAGATCGTCGATCAGCCGTTGCAGATGCTCCGGGACAGGTTCCGCGACGACGTCGTCGTAGAGGCGACGGAGTGTCCGGTCGATCTCTTCCCTCGCGCGTGTCCGACGCCTCGAAGCCATTGGCGATGAGCCTCCCCCCGGGCCGCGGCTAGATCAGCGGGCGCGGCGCCATCGGCTCGAGCGGGACGTCGGCCAGGCGGGCCAGCTCCGCCATGTCGTGGAAATGAACCACCCCGTCGGCCCAGGTCACGAGTTGCAGTTCACGCAGACGACGCAGCGTACGGTTGAGATGCACGAGCGAATAGCCAAGTGCGTCGGCCAGGTCCTGCTGCGCGTAGGGAAAGTCCATCTTCCCGCCCGCGAGCAGGCCGAGCGACTCGCCGCGTTGCGCGACGAGGACGAACATCCACGCGACGGAGGCCAGCGCGTCCCGCTGGCCGACCGTCAGAAGCGACTCTCCGAGGAAATGCTCCTGCATCGCGGCAAGCCAGGTGAGATCGAAGGCGCGCTCCGGATGGTTCTTGAACAGGGTCCATAACGTCTTCCGGTCGAAGACGCAGAGCTTCATCTTCGTCGTCGCCTCGACCGAGTGGCCCATCTGCTGCATCACACCGGCCTGGAGGCCGAGGAACGCACCCGGAAAGATGAGATTCAGGACCTGCCGCTCACCGCTCGGGAGCAGCTTGTAGCGCAGGCCGAGACCTTCCAGCACGGTGTAGAGCTGAGGCGCGTTCGAGCCTTCCATGAGGATCGGCGTGCCCGGATCGACCACCAGTTCGCCAACTTTAAAGCGAAGCATGAAGTCCAGCTCGTCATCGCTAAACGGCTGGAACGCATCCATTTTCCGAAGCGGGCATGATGTGCAGGCGGTTGGCATTACGCTCCGTCATCCAGGTGTCGGATCATAGGTTAATGCGGCCTTGCGGGAAAAGTTTCAGGTACGGTGGGTGGTCCATGAGGGCCTCGAGACAACAATAGGGGTGGGACGCGCGCATGCCTAGTCCGGATCGCGACTGCACCGTGACGACAACGCTCCCTCCGCAAGGGGTGGGGGCGGCCGCAACTCAGGTGCTGACACATGTATTTATCCTGGAGCACGACGTGATCGTGGCCCAGGACATCGCCGAGACGGCGCACGAGTTCCTGCCGGGCGCCCGGATCTGCGTTTCCAGCGCACTGGACCAGTTCCGTGACGCGCTCCGTGAGGCGCCGCTCGGGCAGGCCGTAGCTATCGTCGATGCCGGATCGGCCGAATTGCGGGACGCGGCACTGGCCGAACTTCTCGGAACGCGGCGGGCGCGCGTGATCGCGATTGCCGAGCCTCAGGCGTCGGCCACGGGTGCGGACTGGATCTTCCTGCCGCCCCCCTTCTCGACCACCGCGCTTCTGTCCGCGCTGCGGAAGGCGCAAGACGGTCCCGGGACGTAGCCGATGACCGCTGCCCCGCACATATCGGACGCGCATCACTCAGACTGCGCCGCCGCTCTCTCTCCGGATGACGCGCCGCTCGCGTGTGACGACCGCGGCTCAGACCTTGAGCGGCGTGGTCGAGGCGAAGAACATCGCCTGGCTGACGGCGGCACGGACCTGGGCCTCGGAATAGGGCTTGGTGATCAGGAAGGTCGGCTCCGCCCGCTCGCCGGTCAGCAGGCGTTCGGGGAAGGCCGTGATGAAGATCACGGGCCGGTCGCCAAGGGCGTCGAGAAGGTCGCTGGCCGCGTCGATGCCCGAGGAATTGTCGGCGAGCTGGATGTCGGCGAGGATGAGATCGGGCCGCTCGCGCGCGCCGAGTTCGACCGCGGCCTGCCGCGTTCGGGCGACGCCGACGACCTTGTGCCCGGCATCGGCAACCAGCGACTCGAGGTCCATGGCGATGATCGCCTCGTCCTCGATGATCATCACCTTGCCCGAGATGGCGTCCTCCATTTCCGTGTAGGCGGTGGAGAGAAGCGCGGTGGCTTCGGACGGGTCGACGCCGACGATTTGCGCAATCTCGGCGGATGTGAAATCCTCGATAGTCGACAGGAGCAGGACCTCTCGGCTGTTCGGGGTCAACTTGGCGAGGTGTTTCTGCGCCGCCGCCCGCAGCCCGGTTTCCTTGCCGTCAGACGGCGCCCCGCTGGATTGCCAGATGGCATGGAACACGCGGAAGAGCGCGACGCGGACCGGCAACGACCGGTCGATGCCGTCGGGATCTGCGAGGATCGCTTCGAGCGTGGCCGCCGCGTAGGCATCCCCACTCGGCTGGCTTCCGGCAAGGGCACGGGCATAGCGGCGCAGATACGGCAGCTCGGCGCTGACGGCGTCCGCGAAGGATGCGTTGGGGTCGGCAGTCGGCATGAAATTGCTCCGGCAAAAGTTTGGAACCGAACGCGGGCCAGATGGGTTGGGTTCCTTCACTTGCTGGAAAGTGTAGCGGAACGGCGGCCCAGAATGAACGACGGCGACCAAGGCAGAACGTCGCGGACCATGATCGAAGCGGCCTTGAAGCGCATCTACCGCGACGCGCTGGAGGAAGACGTGCCCGACAGATTCCGGGACCTCATCGCGCGGCTGCGCGAGCAGGATACCGGTCGCGATACCCAGGAAGCGGATCGCGGGATCGGGGAACGGCCGTCCGAGCGGACGGCCAAGGAAAGGGACTGACACCCGAATGACAGCTCATGATCCCAGAGATGAGCTCGTGGAACACTTGCCGGCGCTCAGGGCCTTCGCCATGAGCCTGTGCAGGAACTCGGCCAGCGCGGACGACCTCGTCCAGGACGCGATCGAGAAGGCATGGGTGAACTTCGACAAGTTCCAGCCCGGCACCAAAATGCGGGCCTGGCTCTTTACGATTCTGCGCAACACCTACTATTCGAACCGTCGCAAGACGAAGCGCGAGGTCGCGGACCCTGACGGCGTGTTCGCGGCTCAGTTGTCGGAGAAGCCGGCCCATGATGGTCACCTGCAGCTGCAGGAGTTCCGGCAGGCTTTCACGAAGCTGTCGGACGAACAGCGCGAGGCGCTAATCCTGATCGGCGCGGGCGGCTTTTCCTGCGAAGAGGCGGCCGAGATGTGCGGCTGCGCCGTCGGCACGATCAAGAGCCGCGCAAACCGCGCCCGTCGCAAGCTGGCGGAGCTCTTGCATCTGAACGAGGATGCGCCGATCGAGATCAATGACGGGCGCACGGCGGCCGTGGTCAGCCGCGGCATCCGCGCCATCAGCTAGCCGCCCGCCGGACAGTGACTTCGAAATGAAAAAACGCCCGCCGGATCCGGCGGGCGCTTTCGTTCAACATGGTCGGTGAAGACAGTTACATCAGGCGATCGAGCTCCTGATGAGCTTCTTCGCGGGTCTTGCCGTACTTCTCTTGGATCAGGCCGACGAGCTGCTCTTCGCTGCCGCCTGCCTGTTCGATTTCATCGTCGGTAAGCTCGCCGTACTTCTCGCGCATCTTACCTTTGAATTGCATCCAGTTGCCTTTGATCTGGTCCCAGTTCATCGCAATGCTCCTGTTTCCGTTGTCATCGCCGGTCAACGCACATGGCCTGACCCCGGTTCCGCCCCGACAGCCTGCAAAAAGCGGCCGCCGCGGAACGAAAAAGCCCCGCGGACGAGGGACCTGTCCGCGGGGCAAGCGTTTGCCGTGTCTGAGGTGTCGGGGGATCCTCAGCGTCCGGCGCCTCGTGCGGCCCGGACGATCAGCGCCACGACAAACAACGCGATAAAGATGAAGAACAGAATCTGTGCGATGCCTGCCGAGGCGGTCGCTATGCCGCCAAAACCGAACAGCGCGGCGATCAGTGCGATCACCAGAAATGCGATGGCCCATCCAAGCATGGTGTTTCCTTTCCTTTTCAGGTCCGTCTCGGGGAGCAAACGCGCTACGTCGCACCCCGGTTCCCACCCGGAACGCGATCCCGTGCGGCGGGCGGAAATCCGCGCGCCGCACTTACTGCGGACCCTGTGGCGGCCTATAAGGGCGGCCCGACGTCCCTGACGGAGAAGGTGAAGAATGCCGCAATCAGCCGAAACCAATCGACGTATCGTCCTCGCCCAACGGCCGAAGGGCCTGCCCGACGAGAACACGCTGCGCCTCGAAACCGCGGAAGTGCCCGCGCCGGGTGACGGACAGATGCTGCTGCGAACTCTGTATCTGTCGCTCGACCCCTATATGCGGGGCCGGATGAACGACGCGAAATCCTACGCCACTCCGGTCGCGATCGGCGAGGTAATGACCGGCCAGGTCGTGGCGGAGGTCGTGGAATCGCGGCTCGACGGCTTTGCCGCGGGCGACAAGGTGCTGGCAGGCAGCGGGTGGCAGGATTACGCGCTGTCCGACGGCGCGGGCGTCCTCAATCTCGGTGCTTCGCCCGACAACCCGTCCTGGTCACTCGGCATTCTCGGGATGCCCGGCTACACCGCCTATGCGGGCCTTCTGAAGATCGGCGAGCCGAAACCGGGCGAAACCGTCGTCGTCGCGGCCGCGTCGGGCCCCGTCGGCGCGACCGTGGGCCAGATCGCGAAGATCAAGGGATGCCGCGTGGTGGGTATCGCCGGCGGACCCGAGAAATGCGCGCACGTCACGGAGACGCTCGGCTTCGATGCCTGCATCGACCACAAGTCCGACAGCTTCGCGGCCGATCTGGCGGCAGCCTGCCCGGACGGGATCGACGTCTACTTCGAAAACGTGGGCGGCAAGGTTCTGTACGCCGTCCTGCCACTGCTGAACCCATTCGCGCGGATGCCGGTCTGCGGCGTCGTCTCGTGGTACAATCTGGCCGGACTGCCGGACGGACCTGACCACGGCCCGGCGATCATGAGCACGGTTCTGCGGATGAAAGTGAAGATGCAGGGTTTCATCATCTTCGACAGCTTCCCGATCAGCACCTATGCCGAGTTCTCGAAGGACATGACGCAGTGGCTCGCCGATGGGCAGGTGCAGTACCGTGAACAGGTTGTCGACGGGCTGGAGGCCGCGCCGTCCGCGCTCAACGACCTCCTGCTCGGCCGGAACTTCGGCAAGATGGTCGTGAAGGTGGCGTAAGGCCGGTTTGCCGGTCAGGCGACCGCTGCAGCCAGCTTCTCGAGCGCCGCGATCAGGCTGAGCGCGGTCGGGTGCCGGCCCTCCGGCACGAATTCGATCGAGGACGTGCAGGTTCCGGCTTCGGTCTCGCTGACCGAGATGATCCTGTGTGTCGTACCGGGCGCGGAGTCCTCGAACTCGACCTCGGTGCGATCCAGCCCCGGCCCGTTCAATGCCGCCGCGACGGCGAAATTCACTTCGTCGGGGAACAGGCTGGCGGCCTCGCGCACGCTGCCGCGCCATGCAGTCAGACCGGGCCGGGAGACGGTCAGCGAGAGTGATCGGATCGATGCCCGCGGCGCCACCTGTGGCCCGAGCGCCCATGGGGCGAACAGGCGAAGCTGCGTTCCCGCCGCCTCCGCCGCCGCCATTGCCTGATCCAGCAGCCGCTGATCCGCGAGGGCAGCGGCGCCGACCGTCCATAGATCGGCGGCACCGAGACAGCGCGGGCCAAGCACGCGCAGCGCTCCGGGCCCCGCAGCATCGATGATCAGCCTCGCGGACCCGGACAGGAACGTCTCAGGGTCGTTGTTGTCAGGCGGGCCCGTCCGCGTGAGAACGCGCCCGAGCCGAAGCCCGGGCGCGCTGCGCAGGTAGTCGATGACGTCCGATCCGATCCGTCCCGCACCGATGACGCTGACCGTGATCGGTGCCCGGCCAGGGCCGGTTGCGGACGGCCGGCGCACCGTCAGTTCCCGGCGACGATGCCGTTCACGTCGTCGAGCGAGAGGTAGCGGACTTCTTCGGTCCCATCCTCGGTGAAGCGCCAGACCACCGCCGGGGCGGACACGTCGCCGTTTTCGTCGAACGTCACGTTGCCCGTGGCGCCCTGGTACATCACCGACCCGCCACCGGCGAGGATCTCGGACGCCTGTGCGAAGCCGGCCGCATCGGCGGTGATCGGCGTTCCCGCGGGGTCGGTCACCCGGGCGACGGCAGCCGCGATCTCGGAGCCCGAGGCCTCCGGTCCGGCGGCCGCATAGGCCAGTAGGCCGATCATCGTGGCGTCGTAGCTGTTGGGAATCCCGGGCCCGTTGGGCTGCGATCCGAAGCGTTCGACATAGGCCGCGACGAAGGCGTCGGCACTGGGCACACGGGGCGCGGCGTTGTCCATGCCGAGCGCGTTGCCGAGGTATTCGAGGCCGACCGCCTCACTGAATTCGTCGGACCTTAGCGAGTTGGACATGACGAAGGTCTGCGACCCGCCAAGCGACAGCCATTCACGCACTGCCACGGCACCCTCGGTCGGGTACAGGACGAGGACGGCGCCACCGGGATTGCCCTGAAGGCCCTGCGTGATCTCGGCGCGGTAGGACGGCTGCGCGTCGTTCAGCGCAATCGAGTCGGTTACCGCGATACCCATGGACTCGAGGTAGCCGGCAACGCGGGCCCCGTAATCCTGGCCCCAGTCGTCGTTCTTGTAGAAGACGACAGCGCTCTCGAGGCCCTGCTCGGCGGCGATCTGCGCCGTGACAGCGGCCTGCACGTCGGCGGTTGCGAACGTGCGGAACCACAGGCCATTGGTCTCGCCGTTCGCGGCGAGGTCGGTCAGCGCCGTCGAGGCCGAGCAGCAGGAGATCTGCATCACGCCCGCCGGGACGGTGACCGAGGTCAGGATCGGCACGGTCACGCCCGAAGACACCGCCCCGATCAGCAGCTCGACCCCGTCGAGATCGACGAGGGCGCGGGCCGCGTCGACGCCGACACTCGGGTTCACCTGGCTGTCGCGCAGCACGAGGTCGATATCACAACCACCGATGCCGCCGCCCTCGTTGGCCTGGTCGACGGCGAACTGCGCTACTTCGGCGATGGGCTGGCCCCAGTCGACCGAGATGGGCAGAACCGCGCCCACCTTGACGGAACAGTCCTGCGCCGCCGCACCGCCGGCAAGCCCGGCAGCGCCGAGGGCGAAGGCAAGGACTACCCCCGCGAGCCGGTTGATTCGTCCGATTTTCATGAAGGTACACTCCCTGCTTTGGTTGGTTTGTTTGTACGACCCGATTGAGACACCACCAGCTTCTCCGGGAACAGCCCCTGTGGCCGCCAGAGCAGCATGCCGACGATGACCAGTCCGATCAGAATATACTGGATTGTGCCGGTATACAGTTGCGCCTCGGACGGCGCGAAGCGGGACAGCAGCCAGCCCGAGGACGTCCACGCCGCCCAGATGGTGAACGCCCCGAGGATCGCGCCCCGATTGTTGCCCGCCCCGCCGACGATAAGCATCGCCCAGATCTGGAAGGTCAGGATCGGCAGGATGTCCTGCGGGCTGATGAAGGCATAGGTGGTGGCATAGAGTCCGCCGGCCAGTCCCATGATGGCTGACCCGGCGACGAAGGCGGTCAGCCGGATGCGTGCCGGGCTCTTGCCGAGCGACCGCGCCGCAGTCTCGTCTTCGCGGATCGCCCGCAGGAGCCGGCCGAAGGGCGAAGCGACGAGACGTTCGAGAAAGAGGTAGGTCAGCGCAAGCAGCACCAAGACGAAGGCCAGCAGCGCAAGGTTGTAGGTGAGACCCGCCCCGATGACATCCTGCAGCGGACGCTGGAAGCCGCGCACACCGCGCGCGCCGCCCGACAGCCACTCCGTCGTGCGCATGACGTTCTCGAATGCGACGGCGACGCCGAAGGTGGCAATGGCAAGGTAGTCATGACGCAGCCTCAGGGTCAGCCGTCCGACGACCCAGGCAAGCGCTGCGGCGACCGCCATCCCGCCGGCAAGAGCCACGAGATACGGTATGTCGAAGCCGCCGAACTGCGCCTCCTGTGCCGGACGGGCGAGGATCAGGGTGCCGTAGGCGCCGGCGCCGAAGAACGCCGCGACCCCGCCGTTGAAGAGCCCGGTATTGCCCCATTGCAGGTTCAGGCCCAAGACGGCGATCGACAGGATCGCCGCGACCGTGCTGAAGAAAACGAGATAGGAGAGAACACCGATCATGCGCGCGCCACTCCGAACAGGCCATTGGGTTTCAGGATGAGGACCGCGAGGATGATGAGGAACGGAACCGACGGGCTGTAACCCGAGGGCAGCGCGATCAGCGCGAGGTTCGCGGCCAGACCGACGATGAAGCCGCCGGCCACCGCGCCGTAGACCGAGCCGATGCCTCCGACGATCGTCGCGGCGAAGACCGGCAGAAGGAGGTTCTGCCCGATCAGCGGCGACAGCTGGTTGGTCAGGCCGTAGAACACACCCGCCGCCGCGGCGAGGGCCCCGCCGATCAGCCAGACGGCGCGGATCATCAGTTTCAGGTTGATGCCGTTGACCTGCGCCAGCGACGGGTTCTCAGCCACTGCGCGCAGGGCGAAGCCGAAGGTCGTGCGGGACAGGATCACGTGCAGTACGGCCATGAAGACCAGGGCCGCGGCCAGCACGAAGACCTGGTCGGGCTTCACGAGGATCAGCGGGTCACGGCTGAGCACTGCGGCAAAGGCGATGTCGTGGCTGTAGAGCGCCGGGCTGAGGCCGAAGATCAGCCCGATCAGGTTGCGAAGGATCAACGCCACGCCGAATGAGGCGAAGACCATGGACAGCTCGCTGCCCTTCGCGCGGACTCTCTGGAACACCAGCCGGTCGATGATCAGGGCGGTCACGCCCGTGATCAACATCGACACGAGGATCGCCAGCGCCAGCGCGCCGGTCAGGGTCAGCGGTCCAATCGCCTCGGTCAGCGGAGGCAGGATCGCCGCGAACAGACGGTCGAAGACCAGCGCCGAGTAGGCACCGACCGACAGCAACTCTGCATGGCTGAAATTGGCGAAGCGCAGGATGTGCATGACCATCGTCAGGCCGATCGCGCCGAGCGAGTAGATCGCGCCAACGAGAATTCCGTCGAGCAGATGCTGGATCATCGCGTCGCCCTCACTCTCCGGCCGCCAAGATAGATGTCCGCCACCACGCGGTCGCCGAGCAACTCGGCCGCCTTGCCTTCGACCTGGTTCCGGCCTTCGGCGAGGATGTAGCAATAGTCGGCCAGCCGGAGCGCCTGGCTGACGTTCTGCTCCACAAGCAGGATCGACACGCCGGTCTCGGTCAGTGCGCGTGCACGTTCCAGCACCTCCTGCGCGGCCTTTGGGGACAGCCCGGCCGAAGGTTCGTCCATCAGGACGAGCCTCGGCTTCACTGCCAGAGCCATGGCCACGGCGAGGAACTGACGCTGACCGCCCGACAGGGCACCGGCCTTGTCGGCCTGCTTGTCCTTCAGGACGGGAAACTGCGTGAAAAGCTCGGCCAGCCGCGAGGGACCGTCCGCCCCGGCCCGGCGCAGCGCGAGCTGCAGGTTCTCGAGGATCGTCAGGCTGCGGAAGATGTTGTCGGTCTGGGGCACGTAGGCGATGCCGTGCTCGGCCATTCGGTCGGGCGGTAGGTTGGTGATGTCGACCCCTTCGTGGGTGATCGTTCCGGACGAGACCGGGACAAGCCCGGCGATCGCCTTGATCAGGGTCGACTTGCCGGCGCCGTTCGGCCCGATGATCACGGTGACCTTCGCGTGCGGGACGGTGATGTCGATTTCCTTGAGGATCGGCAGATCGGGCACATAGCCGGCCGTGACACCGCGTGCGGACAGGATGGCGTCAGTCATCGCTCATCGCCCCCAGATAGGCGTCGAGCAGGATCGGGTTCGACTGCGACTCGGCCGCCGTGCCCTCGAACACGACGCGGCCCTCGGCCAGCGCGATCACCGGGTCGCAATGGGCCATGACGAAATCCATGTCGTGCTCGATGATGACGAAGGTCTTTCCCTGCCGGTTCAGCTCTTCGATCCGCTCGATCAGGATGCCGGTCAGGGTCGGGTTCACGCCGGCGGCGGGTTCGTCCAGGAGGATCAGTTCGGGATCGCCCATCAGGACGCGCGCGAGTTCCAGCAGCTTCATCTGCCCGCCCGAGATCTTGCCGGCCGGGTGGTCGGCCAGATGTCCGAGCGTGACGAACTCGAGCACGGACAATGCCTTCGCACGGATCGCGTCTTCCTGCGCGCGCATCGCCTTGCGGGACAGGAAGGGGCCCAGAAGGCTCTCTCCGATCTGCGCAAGCGGCGCGAGCATCACGTTCTCCAGCACGCTCATCCGCGCGAAGGGTCGCGGGATCTGGAAGCTGCGGCCCATCCCGGCGGCGAACATGGCGTCGGGCGACAGGCCGGTGACGTCACGCCCGTTCAGGTGGACGCTGCCGGCCGAGGGCCGAAGCTCACCGGTCAGCATGTTGAACAGCGTCGACTTGCCTGCGCCGTTCGGCCCGATGAGTCCGGTGATCGTACCGCGACGGACCGAGAGCGACACGCCGTCGACTGCCCGGAACGGGCCGAAGTCGCGTGTCAGGCCGCGCGTCTCCAGGACGGTCTCAGCCATTGGCGGCGCCTGCGATCTGGTCGTCGGGCTTGGTGTTGAGGTTGTATTTCATGATCCGGCCGTGTCGCGAACTGCGGTCCCGCTCCAGCCCGTAGACCGGTCCTGCCGGGCCTTCTGCCTCGTCGATGACGGCCTGGATCGCGGCCCTGTCCTCGTCGTCCAGAGTCACATCGAAGACCTGCAGTGTTTTCGGCAGATGCCGGGCATAGCGCGCGCCGACGATGGCGGCGGCAACCTGGGGCTGGTCCAGCACCCACCGCGTCGCGACCGAAGACAGGGTCACACCTTGCCGGTCCCCGACCGCCTTCAGCGTGGTCAGAAGCTTCTGGAACCGCTCCCACGGGCCGAACTCGTCGATGATCAGACGGTATTTCACCAGCGAGCGGTTCTCGAAGGCAAAACCCGGATCCGGCTTGCTGAGCCAGGACTCGGTCAGGAAGCCGCCGGCGAGCGTGCCGTAGCAGAGGAACTGGATATCCCGCGCCCGGGCCCAGGGCGTCAGGTCGCCCGCCGGGCGGCGGTCGAGCACCGAATACTGGATCTGAGCCGATACGACGTCGAAGCCCGCATCGGTGAAACGCGCCATCTCGGCCGCGTCCCAGTTCGTCGTTCCGAGATTGGCGATCTTCCCCTTCTTCTGGCACGCCTTAAGCACGTCCAATGCGGCGACCGCGTCGCCAAGGCTAAGATCCCACCAGAAGAACTGGACGAGGTGAAGACGGTCGATCTGCAGGCGCTTGAGCGACCGGTCGACGATTGCCTCGACTTCCTCCGGCCTAAGATCGGTGAGGCGCGACAGGTCGGGGACGAGCTTGGTATGGACGATCGCTCGATCGGCGATCGCTGCACCCCGGCGGCGCCGGACGTCCGCGATGAACTCGCCGATCATCTCCTCGACGCCGGTGTAGATGTCGGCGCAGTCGAAAGTGGTGATCCCCGCGTCGAGAAACGCCTCCATGTCTGCGATGGCGGCGCTGCGATCGACTGCGCCGTGATCCCCGGCAAGCTGCCAGCCGCCCTTGATGACGCGGGAAATCTCATGACCCGGGCGCAGCCGGGCGGTTTCGACGCGACTCATTCGCCGGTCTCCTTCTGCCAGTAGGGGGTGGTGCGCTGATCGGGCAGGCCGGTCGTCTCGGAGTGCGAGAACCAGCGTTTTCCCTCGCGATGGATGCGGAAGCGCGCGCCGCAATGGGGATCGGGACACGCGATGTCGGCATCCGTGGACATCCAGTCATCTTCGTCCAGCGGGCGCTGCTTGGCCGGCAGGAGCGGCAGGATCGCAGCCAGGGCATACATCGACATCGCCTGGCCGTCGTCGAAGATCAGGTTCTCACCGACGACGCGGAAGCTCTCGCCCTCGACATGGCGGCAGACCGGGACGCGCCCCTCCAGCACCGTCTCCACGCGGAGATCGTGCAGCCAGAAACCGCGTTCTCCGTCCTTTCCCTGCATCGGCGTGTCCTCTCGGGCAACGTCTGTTATCTGTGATATTTTATATTTGATGGATTATCTTGCCCTGTCAAATTTTTTTCGTATATGCACCATAAGTGCCTGATCTTGCCGGGAACACGGACCATGCCAGCGCCCGAAATCGCGCCGATCGACCAGACAAAGCTGCGCGAGAGCGTCTACGGCGCCCTCCGCGACGCCTTTGTCCGGGGCAAGTTCGCGCCGGGTGATTCCGTCAGCCTGCGCCAGCTGGCCGACATGCTGGGAACCTCGATGACGCCGGTGCGTGAGGCCGTCCGCCGTCTCGTAGCCGAGGGTGCGCTGATGGACACGCCCAGCCGCACGCTGAAGGTTCCGACCTTCGACGCCCGGCGCATGTCGGACCTGAAAGCGGCCCGCCTGGCGCTCGAGACCCTCGTGCTCGACCAGGCCATGGACCGCATGACCGCCGCCGATATCGACATGCTCGACGAGATGATCGCCTCGGCCGACCGGCAACAGCAGGACGGCGTGGACCTCGATCTCAACTACCGGTTCCACTTCCGGATCTATGCCCTGTCGGCATCCGAAGTGCTGATGCCGCTGATCGAGGCGCTCTGGCTGCAATACGGCGCCTACCTGAACGTCATTGTCTCACAGAAGCAGGCGCGCGAGATCGACGAACACAAGCTGCATCACGAAATGATCGCGGCATTCCGGGCCGGTGACCGTGCCTCCGCCCGCCGGGCGCTGGAGACGGACATCGAGCGCAGCTTCCGGATCATCGCGGAACGGGTTGATGCAGGCTGGCCCAAGGCTTCGGACTAGAGACGCACACCGGCACCGACGGCCTGGCCCGGACCGGGTTCAGAAGGCCTGAATGACCAGATCAAGGGACCCGGTTCAGTCGGAGCGGTTTGTCTGGAAAAGGTAAGTGGCGCGCTGGGGAGGATTCGAACCCCCGACCCCTTGATTCGTAGTCAAGTACTCTATCCAACTGAGCTACCAGCGCACGAGGGGGTCGTTTAGCGCCGGCGGCGGCGCACTGCAAGCGCTAATCAGGCGGCCGCGCCGGCGGGCAGGCGGATCGTGAAGACCGTCCCCTCCGGACCCGATTTCTCGAGATCGAGCGTTCCGCCATGGCCCCGAACCAGCTCGGCCGCGATCACGAGACCGAGGCCGGACCCGCCCTTGCGGGTGCCGCCCTGAAACGGCTGAAACAGGTGATCCATCGCCTTCTTGGGCAGCCCCGGGCCGTCGTCGGAGACGCGGATCAGCCAGCAATCCTCGCCCGAGCTGGCCGTCACGGTCACCTTCCCGGCCTGGCCCGTCGTCGCGATCGCCTGGCGCGCGTTGCGGATGAGGTTGGCGAGGACGCGGTACAGCTGTTCGGGATCGGCACGCGCGACGAGGCCCGGCTCCACGTCCGAGATATAGTCGACATCCGCGCCATCCGCCGCGATGCGCTCGTTTTCGACGACGTCACAGACAAGATCACCCAGATCGACATGCGTCAGGCGCGGCGGCGGTTCCTCGGCGCGGCCGAAGGCCAGAGCGCTTTCGCACAGGCTGACCGCGCGCGAGAGCGAACTGAGCAGACGCGGCGTGGTGCGCCGCACGGCCGGATCCTCCGACGTCTCGATGCGGTCGGCCATCAATGTCGCGACGTTGAGGATGTTGCGCAGGTCGTGGCTGATCTTCGCCACGGCCTCGCCGAGCTTGGCCAGCCGTTCGCGCTGCTTCAGGGCCGAGGTCAGCTGCGTCTGCATCGCCTGTAGCGCGGTCTCTGCCTCGCGCAGTTCGCGGACATTCGCGCGGACGTCGATGATCCGGCGCCCGTCCTCGGGGGCCTGGGAATAGTTCATCATGGCACCGACAACGCGCATGATCGGCAGGACCATGAGGCGTCGGACCGCGAGGAAGAGAAGCGCCGCCGTCACGATGGAGATCACCGCCGACAGGGCGAGGATGCGCAGGCCGTAGTCGATCATCGCCTCGCGCAGCGGCGCGGCGTGCATCGTCACCTCGATCAGCAGGCCGGCATCGCGCGTCGGGTTGCCGATGACCCGGATCGTTTCGCCATCATCGCGGCGAAAGAGCCGCATGATCGCGTCGGCCATCAGTTGCATTGCCGAGGGATTGCGCAGATCGAAGGAATGGGAGACCGGGGCGATCCCCGCCTCCGACAGCATGAGTTGCCGGACCTCGTCGCGCAGCAGCACGACGTTGAGCACACCGGCATTTTCCAGGAGCTCGGCCTCGAGATCTTCGTCGACCATGCCATCGCCCGCGAGAACGGCGAGCGACGCGATCTGGGCCCGCTCCAGCCGGTCCAGCAGATAGTCTTCGCGGAACCGCGCGATGGAGGGAACGAAGATCAAAATCTCGGCGATCATCACGAAGATGATCGTCAAGACCAGGAACCGCCCCGAAAGGGTATTCACCAAGGACCTCCCGCGTCCCGCGTCAGAACCGCTGCACGAAGCGGACGATGCGCTTCACCAGCGGGCTGTCAAACAGCCTGGGAGAGAAATAGACCCCTGCGGCGCGTTTGTTAATCTCTCCGAGAGTTGGATAAGGCGCGACCATGCCCGCGATCGCCGACATCTTGAGTTTTGCGGAGATCGCCAGCGCCCATGTCTGGATCAGTTCACCCGCCTGCGCACCGACGATAGTGGCGCCGACCGGCCGTCCCTTCACGACCATCACCTTGATAAAGCCCGTCGTCTGGCCGGTGGCGATGGCGCGATCGTTCTCGTCGTAGTCGAAGCGGGCCACCGTGACGGCCGACTTGCCGTGCGCCTTGACCGCCTGGGCCTCGGTCATCCCGACCTGCGCGAGCTCCGGATCCGTGTAGGTCGCCCAGGGGATATGATCGGTGCGCGCCTTGGACGGCAGACCGAACAGCATCGGGCGGATGATGACACCAGCATGGTATCCCGCGACATGGGTGAACTGCAGGCCCCCGGCCGCGTCGCCGACGGCGTAGACACGCTTGTTGCTGACCGAACGCAGGCCAGCGTCGACCTTCACGCCCCGGCGGTCATGCGAGACATTGCCATTGTCGAGATCGAGGCTGTCCACGTTCACCGCGCGCCCCACGGCGACAAGCAGGTGCGAGCCGGTGAAGCTCCGGCCGTCTTCCGTCTCGACGGTGATGCCAGAGTCGCTGCCCGACACGGCGCTGACCTGAGCGCCCTCGACGATCTCGATGCCTTCGCCACGCAGCGTCTCCAGCACGACCGCCGCCGCCTCGGGATCGTCCTTTCCGAGCGCCTTCTGGCCCTCGAGGACAGTGACGGCAGAGCCGAGCCGGCGGTGGGCCTGCGCCATCTCCAGACCGATGGGCCCGCCGCCGACGATGATCAGATGATCCGGCCGCTCCTCGAGATCGAAGATCGTTTCGTTGGTGTGGTAAGCCACGCCGTCGAGACCCGGGATCGGCGGCACGAAGGGGCGCGACCCGGTGGCGACGACGAACCGTCGGGCGCGGATCCGGGTGTCGCCGGCCTCGATCTCGTCGGGCGAGACGAAGCGGCCGAAGTCGCGGATGACCTTCACCCCGAGACCTTCGAACCGCTCCTGGCTGTCGACCGGCGCGATGGTCTCGATCGTGCGACGCACATGCGCCTTTGCGGCCGGGAAGTCCGGCTCGGGCGCGTAGCCCGAAATTCCGAAGGCGGCCGTCGCGGTGTCATGCGCCTTGTGCCCCGCCGCCAGCAGCGCCTTCGACGGGACGCAACCGAAGTTCAGGCAGTCGCCGCCCATCTTGTGCCCCTCGAGGAGCACCACCCGCGCGCCCATCTGCACGGCACCTGCCGCCACGCTCAGACCGCCGGAGCCGGCACCGATGACGCAGATATCAGTCTCGATCGTCTTCATGTCTCAGAGGCCCCTGCGTCCGCGGATGAAGTTCAGCGCGATGGGCAACGCGGCGAGCGCGCACAGCCCGAGGATCGGCAGCAGGATCTGCGGCTCGAAGATGATGCCCAGGTCCGGCGTCTCCCCGCGCTCGAAGATCTCGCCGAGACCCGCGCCGACCGAGGTGTAGACGACCGCGCCCGGGATGATGCCGAAGAAGGTCGAGACCACGTAGCGGTAGAGCGGCACGCCGAAAAGCGACGGGAGCAGGTTCGCGACGAAGAACGGCACAGCGGGGACAAGCCGGATCAGGAACAGCATGGACCACTGGTTCCGGTCGATCCCTTCCTTGATGCGTTTGACCGTACCTTCCGACGCATCGAACTTCGCGCTCAGCCGTTCGCCCAGGCCCCACCGGGCGGCGAGGAAGATCGCGGTCGCGCCGATCGTGGCGGCCACCACGTTGAAGAGCGCACCGGGGAAAGTCGCGAAGAGGAAGCCGCCGGTCAGCGTGGCGATCGTGGCGCCGGGCAGCGAGAAGGCGACAATGACGACGTAGGCGGCAATGAACACCGCGACCGTGGCGACGTAGTGGGCATCGCGGAAGGCGATCAGCGCCTCGCGGTGCTCGGCCAGAGTCGCGAAGCTCAGCGTATCGCCGAGGAAATACCAGCCGAGCCCCGCCCCGACGGCGATCAGGACGAGCGGAAGGGCCCGGGTGACGGGCGAAGCGGACCTTTCGGTCATGGTGTCAGACATCGGCGCATCTCCTGCAACGGCTTGGCAGACAGGTGTGGGCGAAGGAAGGCCTCGCCATCAGGCATCACGACGCCTTGATGCGGCGTTACGGATCAGGGGCCGGATCGGCCGCCGCAGCGCGATTTCGGTAACATCGCCGCCGATATGTTTCATCATGGCCGCGGAAATCCCTTCGGGCTTTGTTG
Source organism: Rhodobacterales bacterium HKCCE3408 (assembly GCA_015689705.1). Classification (GTDB taxonomy): domain Bacteria; phylum Pseudomonadota; class Alphaproteobacteria; order Rhodobacterales; family Rhodobacteraceae; genus HKCCE3408. The sequence goes on along the minus strand of WVSN01000001.1, from coordinate 69,299 downwards.
ACATGCCGTCAGCACCGGACTATCGACCGGGCTTCACCCAAGGAGGGATTCCCCGCGCCGTGGCCGAGATGGCCTCGCGCGAGACTTCGGAGCGAGACAGATGTCGAAACGCACCTATCAGCCGTCGAACCTCGTGCGGAAGCGCCGCCACGGATTCCGCGCGCGCATGGCGACCAAGGGCGGCCGCAAGGTCCTGAACGCCCGCCGCGCCCGCGGCCGGAAGTCGCTGAGCGCCTGAGGCGCATTCAAGGGTCATGACCCCGTCGCTGCCCCTGCCGACCGACGCGTCGCCGGGGGCGGTTTGCGTTGAGACGCTGAAAAAGCGCGCTGATTTCCTCGCCGCCGCCCGTGCCCGCCGCGCGCCGATGCCCGGCTTCCTGCTGCAAGGCCGCGACCGCGCCGATGGCGGCGGGGTACGGGTCGGGTTCACCTGTTCGAAGAAGGTCGGTAACGCCGTGACCCGCAACCGGGCCAAGCGCCGGCTTCGCGCACTGGCCCGCGAAGTGATGCCGCAGCATGGCCGCCCCGGGTGGGATTACGTGCTGATCGGGCGCGCCGACGCCACCGTCTCTCACCCGTTCGACGCGATGCGATCAGACCTCATCCGCGCGCTCGACAAGGTGCACAAGTGACACCGCTGGCCTGGTTCTTCGCCCTGCCCGTCCGCGCCTACCGCGCGACCTTCTCACCGCTCGTCGGGCACAATTGCCGCTATCAGCCGACGTGCTCGGCCTACGCGCTCGAGGCCCTCGAACGGCATGGCGGACTGAAGGGGGGCTGGCTGACGCTTCGCCGCATCGCACGCTGCCACCCGTGGGGCGGTTCGGGCATCGACAACGTCCCGGACTAGGGCACCAGGACGTGGTCGGGCGGGTTCGGCGCCGGACCCCGTGTGTCGGGTGTAAGGCCGCGCAGGGTCAGCCCCAGATCCCGCAGCCACGGCGCATCGTCGAAATAGAAGCTGTGCGAATAGGACGGTGTGCGCTTTCCTTCGTAATCCGGCGAGAGATAGCGGTCGGCGCAGGCGACGTCCTTCTGGTTGACCGCCGTCGGATGCGGCAGCCCGTCCCCGCCGATCCGGGGGTCGCCGTGGATGTAATTCTCGGACAGATCGAGGATGCGATCCTTCAGGCTGTAGTAGTTCGTCAGCTGGCGGCACCACGCCTCGACCGCCCTTGTGCCCTGCCCGCCGGGATGAAACCAAGGCTGGTCGAGATCGGCGGCCACGAAGGCAAGCTGGTCGATCTTCGGGCTGACGTTCTGCCCCGACAGGCCGATCAGGAAGACGTAAGACCCGAGCGAATGGCACAGGACGTGCACCTTCGGATCGCCGGCCATCCCCTGGATCGGGCGGATCCCGTCGAGGTAGAGCGACGGTGCGAATCCCGGCGCGGCGTTGCGGTCGGAGAGATATCCCGAGGGCGAGCCGCTTTCGCGGTTGGGCCAGGAGAACGCGATCACAGCGCCGCCGAACCCCGCCTGCCGGACGCCGGCCTTCACCTTGCGCAGATTGCGCAGCATCGTAGCCTGCGAGGTGTTGAAGCCATGGACGTAGATCAGGACCTCGTTCGAGCCCATTTTTGTCCGCATGTTCGTCAGCCAGTCGTCGCGAGTGGTGCGGAAGCCTGCGTTCACGTTGTCCTTCGGCAGGACGACATAGCTCGTATCCGGCGCGAGATCGCGCGAGAAGGTGTCAGTCGCGGCGACATAGCGCCGGCGGGTGAAGAAGAAATTCATCGAAAGACTCGTGCGGTTGAAATGCCCCGCATGATACCAGCCCCGCCCTGTCCAACCAAATCCGTTGCGTGTCCCGGGGGCGGCGCTTAAGACCGCTGCCATGCTCGACGAAGCCGACGATATCCACCCGCTGTTCCACGGCGCGCCCAAGACGACGGAGTTCAAGAAGCTCCGCAAGCGGATCATCCGCGAGACGCGAGAGGCAATCGAGCGGTACGGCATGGCCGTGCGCGGTCAGAAGTGGCTCGTCTGCCTGTCGGGCGGGAAGGACAGCTACACGCTGCTCGCCGCGCTGACAGAGCTGCAATGGCGCGGGCTTCTGCCGGTCGAGATCCTCGCCTGCAACCTCGACCAGGGACAGCCGGGCTTTCCGGCGACCGTTCTGCCCGAATTCCTGTCGCGGATGGGCGTGCCGCACCGCATCGAATATGCCGACACCTACTCCATCGTCCTCGACAAGGTGCCGCAGGGCCGGACCTATTGCGCTCTGTGCTCGCGGCTCCGGCGCGGCAATCTCTACCGCATCGCGCGTGAGGAGGGCTGCCACGCGGTCGTGCTCGGCCATCACCGGGACGACATTCTCGAGACCTTTTTCCTCAACCTCTTTCACGGCGGCAAGCTCGCCACGATGCCGCCGAAGCTTCTGAACGACGAAGGCGACCTGATGGTCCTGCGGCCGCTCGCCCATGTCGCCGAGGAGGATTGCGACGCCTTCTCCCGCGCGATGGGCTACCCGATCATCCCCTGCGACCTGTGTGGCAGTCAGGACGAGCTTCAGCGGCAGGTCATCAAGCGGATGCTGGACGAGTGGGAAGCACGCGCGCCCGGCCGGCGGCAGAAGATCTTCTCGGCGCTCACCACCGCCCGGCCCTCCCATCTTCTCGACGCGGATCTGTTCGATTTCGCGGCGCTGACGCTACCGGGCGGATTCGTCGAAAATCCGAGCGATTGAGACGACAGCGTTAAATCGCCGTCAGTCTGTTTCTCCTATCTCTCTACGCCAGTGCCAGCCGGCCCGTCCGGCGGATGGGCGGAGAAACTGATGCCGAGCCTGGGAAAAGCGAGACTGTCCGACGCCGGTCGCTTCTCCTGTGCCAGCCCTGTACGGGCCGAGACTCTGGCCCTCTTCCCGCTTCTCGCTATCGTCGTCGCCAGCCTCTGGGACCGAAGCGTCGCTGAGGCCACCGGGATCGTGCTGCCGGCCCTGCTGATGATCGACGTGCTGACGCGCTTGCTGCGACGCGCACCCGAGCCGCCGACCGACGGGTTTTCGCGCGACCCGACTACCGGCCTGCCCCTTCGCGGCGCCGCCGAGGCCGCGCTTGCTGCCGTGGCGGCCAGGGACAGGATGACCACCGCCTGCCTCTTCGTCCGCCTCGACGGACAGGAAAACCTGGCACGCAAATGGGGCCCCGACGGACGAGACGATATCCTGCGGCGCACGGCCGAACGCGTCCGGGTCACGCTCCGCGGTGACGACACCATGGCCCGGGTCGAAGACGGAACCTTCGCCATCGTCCTGCATCCGCAGCCGCTCGTCCGCTCAGAAACAGTCCGGCGCATCGCGGCGCGCCTGCAATCCTCGATCGCGGAGCCCATCCATATCGGTGGCGGCACGGCAAACGTGACCGCCTCGATTGGCATCGCCACGCCGGATCCACTGGAGGTCCGCGATCTCGCCCAAGGGGCAGAGACCGCTGTCGCCGAGGCGCAGGGATGCGGGCCGGGCTCGGTGCAGGATTTCTCGTCCGATTTGCACGACCGGGTGAAACAGGCGGCTGAACTGACGCGGTCGGTGGACCAGGCCTTTGCCGAAGGTGAAATCCGGGCGTGGTTCCAGCCGCAGATCTGCACGGATACCGGGGAGATCTCCGGATTCGAGGCGCTTGCGCGCTGGCATCACCCGGCCCTCGGCTTGCTTGCCCCGGGGCAGTTCCTGCAACCCATCCGCAATGCCGGGCGCATGGCCCGGCTCGGCGAGACGATGATGTCGCAGGCGCTCTCGGCTCTGGCCGCATGGGACCGCAGGGGGCTGAGGGTCCCCTCGGTCGCGGTCAATTTCTCGCCCGAGGAGCTGCGCGACCCGGGCTTGTCCGACCGGGTGAAGTGGGAAGTCGACCGGCATGACATGCGGCCCGGCCGACTGACGGTGGAGATCTTGGAAAGCGTCGCTGCGCTCGGACATGACGACATGATCCTGCGCAATGTCGATCAGCTGGCCAGCCATGGCTTCAACCTCGATCTCGACGATTTCGGCACCGGGCAGGCCTCGATCTCGAATATCCGGCGCTTCCGCGCACAGCGTATCAAGATCGACCGCAGCTTCGTTTCCGGCATCGACGCCGACCCCGAGCAGCAATCGATGGTGGCCGCGATCCTCGCACTGGCCGAGCATCTCGGGGTCGAGACACTGGCCGAGGGGGTGGAGACCAGCGGCGAACATTCGATCCTTGCGCAGCTTGGCTGCGGGCACGTGCAGGGCTTCGGGATCGCCCGGCCGATGCCGTTCGAAGAGACGGTCCACTGGATCGACCGGCATCGCACTCACGCCGTCAGCCCGCCCCGGATCGGCCGCCGCGCCGGCTAGGCCGATAATGTCCGCACCCCTTGCCGCGCCCTTTCGTCCCGGCCTTTTACCCTTGACCTTCCCGGCGCCCTTCTGTTGAACCGCCACTGGTATTCTTACCGGGGGCCGCCGCGATCATGGACGACCAGAGCAGAAACCTCATCCTCGCGACCGCGCTGAGTTTTCTTCTCATCATGGTCTGGTTCGTCCTGTTCCCACCCGAGCTTCCGCCCGACCAACAGCCGGCGACCGAAACCTCTCAGGCAGCCGCGCCCGGCGCGGAATCTGGCGGCGATCCCGCTCTCGCCCCGCCGGCGCCCGAAACGCCGGCCATGGCCGACAGCGCGGAAACCCGTGAAGTCGCTCTCGGAAGCACCGAACGGGTCGCCATCGAAACACCGCGCCTGTCGGGCTCGATCTCGCTGATCGGCGGACGGATCGATGACCTCTCGCTCCTCGGCTACCACGTCACCACCGACCCATCCTCGGACAATGTCACCCTGCTGTCCCCGGCCGGCGCGGCCGGCGCCTATTATGCCCTTTACGGTTGGGCGCCTGGCGGCGATCTCGATTTCGACGCGGTACCGAACGTCAACACGCCATGGAGCGTCGAAAGCGGCGAGACACTGACACCCGACAGCCCCGTGACCCTCGTCTGGGAAAACGGCTCGGGCCTGGTCTTCCGCCGAACGATCACGGTCGACGAGGACTACATGTTCTCGGTCACGCAATCGGTCGAAAACACCACCGAAGCGGCCGTGCGCGTCGCCCCCTACGGCATCGTGGCCCGCCACGGAGAGCCCGCTGACCTGCAGAACTTCTTCGTCAGCTTCGAAGGCGTGACCCGCGTCTCCGACGGCACGCTGCAACATTTCGGCTACGACGACATTCCCGACCTCGACTTCGTCGAACGCGAGGGCGCGAACGCCGAGGTCCTCGACGTGGCCGAGCAGGGCTGGATCGGGTTCGCGGACAAGTACTGGCTGACCGCGCTGATCCCCGATCCCGGCCAGCCCTACACCTCGGTCGTGCGCTACGACGCCGCGACCGACATTTACCGCACCGAAACCCGTCTGCCGACCATGACCGCCGAGCCCGGGCAGGTCACCGAGATCACCACAAGGCTGTTCTCGGGCGCGAAGGAATGGGAGACGATCCGCGAGTACCAGAACGAGGGCGGGATCGACCGGTTCATCGACGCCATCGACTGGGGCTGGTTCTATTTCCTGACGAAGCCGATCTTCTGGCTCCTGCACAACCTGCACGGGCTGATCGGCAACATGGGCCTGGCCATCATCGGGCTCACGCTGTTCCTGAAGGTCCTTCTCTTCCCGCTCGCCTTCCGCTCCTACGTCTCGATGGCCCGCATGCGCGAGCTTCAGCCCGAGATGGAGAAGCTGAAGGAACGGGCCGGCGACGACCGCCAGAAGCTCCAGGAAGGCATGATGGAGCTGTACAAGAAGAACAACGTGAACCCGGCCTCGGGCTGTCTGCCGATCCTTCTGCAGATCCCGATCTTCTTCTCGCTCTACAAGGTGATCTTCGTCACGCTGGAACTGCGGCAGGCGCCGTTCTTCGGCTGGCTGAACGACCTCTCGGCGCCGGATTCCTCGTCGCTCTACAACCTGTTCGGTCTGCTGCCGTGGCCTGCACCCGAAGCCGGAACGGTCCTCGCGCTGATCTTCATCGGCGTCCTGCCGATCCTTCTCGGCATCACGATGTGGCTGCAGCAGAAGCTGAACCCCGCGCCGCCCGACCCGACGCAGGCTGCGATCTTCGCGTGGCTGCCCTGGATCTTCATGTTCATGCTCGGCCATTTCGCCAGCGGCCTGCTGGTGTACTGGATCACGAACAACACGCTGACCTTCATCCAGCAGTACACGATCATGCGGACGCACGGGCACACGCCCGACCTGTTCGGCAACATCAGGTCGAGCTTCCGCCGCAAGGCGCCCGAGAAGAAATGAGCGCCACGCTGGCGCAGATCTGGCGCCACCCGATCAAGGGCGTGGGTGCGGAACCGCTCGACCGCGTCGACCTGACAAAGGACCGCCCGCTGCCGCTCGACCGGGCCTGGGCCGTCCTGCAGGAGGGCGGCGAGGCCGGTGCCGGATGGCGGCACAGCCGGAACTTCGTGCGCGGGGCCAAGGGTCCTTCACTGATGGCCGTGACGGCGAAGGTCGAGACGGTGAGCGAACCGCTCGGCCCCGATGATGCGACCATCCCGGCGACGCGCATCCGGCTCTCCCATCCCGACCGGCCCGAGATCGTGATCGACCCCGCGCGGGATGGCGCGCAACTCGTCGACTGGCTGAAACCAATCTATCCCGAAAACCGCCCGGCCCCGGCGGACCTGATCCGCGCCCCGCTGACCGGCATGGCCGACATGGAATTCCCGAGTGTCGCGATCCTGAACCTCGCCTCGCTCCGCGCGCTTGGCCAGAAGATCGGGCAGGAGATGGACCCGCGGCGGTTCCGCGGCAATCTCTGGCTCGATGGGCTGGCGCCGTGGGATGAATTCGATCTCGTCGGCCGGACGCTCCGGATCGGCGGCGCCGCGCTCGAGGTGGTCGAACGCATCACCCGCTGCCGCGCGACCGACGCGAACCCGGAAACCGGACATCGCGACGCGGCCGTGCTCGACACGCTCGAGGACGGGTGGGGCCATACCGATTTCGGCGTCTACGCCCGGGTGACGGAAGGCGGCCGGATCGCTGCCGGCGACACCGTCACGGTGCAATGACGACCCTGCCCTTTCCACGGGCCGAGGAGCCGGACGATGCGGACCGCGAGGCCGGGCGCAAGCTCTTCGCCGCCGGCGCGGAATTCCTGAAGGGCGTCGTCGCCATGGACGGCCTGCCCCCGGCGGACCGGCTCGAAGTCTGCTTCGCCGGCCGGTCGAATGTCGGGAAGTCGAGCCTCATCAACGCCCTGACCGGTCGCAAGGCGCTGGCCCGCACATCGAACACGCCGGGCCGCACGCAAGAGATCAACTACTTCACGCTCGCTGACAGCCACTACCTGGTCGACCTGCCCGGCTACGGGTTCGCCGAGGCACCGGTCAATGTCGTGGAAAACTGGCAACGGCTGCTCAAGGCCTATCTCTCCGGCCGCCCGACCCTCCGCCGGGCCTTCGTCCTGATCGACTTCCGGCACGGCATCAAGCCGGTCGACGCCGAGATCCTGACGCTGCTCGACAGGGCCGCGGTCCCGTTCCAGACGGTTCTCACCAAGGCCGACAAGGTGAAAGCGGCCGAACGCGACAAGGTGCTGGCGCAGGTTCGTGCGGCGCTCCAATCCCATCCGGCCGCCTATCCCGAGCTCGTGATCACCTCCTCGGCCAAGGGCGACGGCCTCGACACGCTCCGAAGCATCGTCGCGACCCTCGTCTGATCTGCTCGCCGCTTCACAGCCGCCCGCCCCTGCCGTAACAAGGACCGGTCCCCAGTCCGAAGGGCCGCCCGAATGAAGAACCAGACCGCCATGACCCGCGATTACGTCGCCACAGCCAGAACCCTGAACGAGGCGCTGCCCTACCTCACCCGCTACGACGACGCGATCGTCGTCATCAAGCTCGGCGGGCACGCCATGGGCTCGGACGAGGGCATGGCGAGCTTCGCACGCGACGTGGTTCTGATGCGCACGGTGGGCGTGAACCCGGTCGTCGTCCATGGCGGCGGGCCGATGATCAACGACCTCCTCGCGCGTCTCGGCGTGACTTCGACATTCGCGCGCGGCAAGCGGATCACCGACCAGGCGACCATGGAGGTCGTCGAAATGGTGCTGGCCGGCACCGTCAACAAGCGCATCGTGCAGGCGATCAACCGCGAAGGGGGCAAGGCCGTGGGCCTGTCCGGCAAGGATGCAAGCCTGATGATCTGCGACCCCGAGGACCCGGAACTCGGCTTTGTCGGCAAGCCGGCCGAGATCAACCCGGGCCTCATCACGCAGCTGTTCGGGGCGGAGATGATCCCGGTCATCGCGCCGATCGGTGCGGGCCGGAACGGCGAGACCTTCAACGTCAACGGCGACACGGCGGCGGGCGCGATAGCGGCAGCGCTCAAGGCCGATCGCCTGCTTCTTCTGACCGACGTCTCGGGCGTCAAGAACGCCGAGGGCGTCGTCGTCACCGAACTGCGCGCCGCAGATGTCGAGAAGATGACCGAGGAGGGCGTGATCGCCGGTGGCATGATCCCGAAGACCGAGACGGCGCTGACAGCCGTCCGGGGCGGCGTACGTGCCGCGGTCATCCTCGACGGTCGGGTGCCGAATGCGTGCCTGCTCGAGCTCTTCACCGACCACGGTGCCGGCTCGATCATCCGCGCCTGACGCGGCTTCGCTCTTGCGTGCAGCCCGCAGGCGGACAGACTGGACGCATGGACCTCGACACCATCCAACAGAATGCCGCGGCGGAGCGGCTCGACGTCCTCGGCGCCTTCCATCCCGACCCGGCTGACGGCGCGCCCGAGGCGACCGGAACGCTGGTCCTTCTCGGCCCCCGCGAGCCTGGATTCTGGGACCATGTGACCGCGACACCGGAATTCACCGACGGGGCCGCAGATCCGCTCGACCGCTGGTCGGCGCGCGTGATCGCCGCGCTGGCGGTGCGCCTGGGTGGCACGGCGCTGTTCCCTTTCGGTGGCCCGCCCTACCGCCCGTTCCTGTCATGGGCGACACGCGCCGGCACGGCCTGGGCCAGCCCGGTCACGCTGCTCGTCCATCACGAGGCCGGTCTCATGGTCTCCTATCGCGGCGCGCTGGCACTGCCCGAACGGATCGACCTGCCGCCCCTGCCCGAAAAGCCCTGCGACACCTGCGACCGGCCCTGCCTCACTGCCTGCCCGGTCAATGCGCTCACCGGGGACGGTTACGACATCGCTGCCTGCCACACCTATCTCGAAACACCGCCCGGACAGGACTGCCTGACCCGCGGCTGCGCCGTGCGCCGCGCCTGTCCGGTCTCCCGGGGCTACGGCCGGACCGAAGCGCAATCGGCCTTCCACATGCGAAGCTTCCACCCATGACGCTCAGGCTTATCCTTATCCGCCACGCGAAATCCGACTGGGGCGAAGCAGGACTCGACGACCACGACCGGCCTTTGAACGAACGGGGGCGCCGGGCGGCGCCGAAGATCGGATCGTGGCTCGCGGCAAGGGGATACCTGCCGGACGCCGCCCTCGTCTCGACGGCGCTTCGGACCCGCCAGACCTGGGATCTGATCGCGGCCGAACTGAGCGACCCGCCCGACCCGGTCTTCAGCCGCGGTCTCTACCTGGCCGAGCCGCGCGCCCTTCTGGCCGCGATCAGGGGCGCGCAGGGCACCTGCCTTGCCCTCGTGGGGCACAACCCCGGGATCGGCAGCCTCGCGCGGTCACTCGCCGCCACAGCGCCCGCACATGCGAAGTTCGGCCAGTATCCCACCGGCGCGACCACCGTGATCGACTGGGGCGCGGACGACTGGTCAGCGATCGGCCCCGGCGACGGCCGGGCGATCGATTTCGCGGTCCCGCGCGACCTCGACTGAGCCTTCATCCTTCCTGAAATACTCCCGTCGGAGGCGGCGTTTCGGCAGGCCCGAAACGCGAAGCGTCGGGCGGGGCTCGATGCCTGCCCGGCGCTCCACGCGTTGAATGCGCTCAGTGCCCGAGGATCTGGCTCAGGAACTGCTTGGTCCGGTCGCTCTGCGGGTTGAGGAAGAACTCCTCGGGCTCGTTCTGCTCGACGATCTGGCCGTCGGCCATGAAGATCACCCGGTTGGCGACCTGCCGCGCGAAGCCCATCTCGTGGGTCACGCAGAGCATCGTCATCCCCTCCTCGGCGAGCTGGATCATCGTATCCAGCACTTCCTTGATCATTTCCGGGTCGAGCGCCGAGGTCGGCTCGTCGAACAGCATGATCCGCGGCCGCATACACAGGCTGCGCGCGATCGCGACGCGCTGCTGCTGCCCGCCCGAGAGCTGGCCGGGATACTTGTCGGCCTGTTCGGGGATCTTCACCTTCTCGAGGAAGTACATCGCGGTTTCCTCGGCCTCGCGCTTGGGGGTCTTGCGGACCCAGATCGGCGCGAGGGTGCAGTTCTCGAGGATGGTGAGATGCGGGAACAGGTTGAAGTGCTGGAAGCACATCCCGACCTCCGACCGGATCCGGTCGATGTTCTTCAGGTCATTGGACAGCAGCGTCCCGTCGACGACGATCGACCCCTGCTGATGCTCTTCCAGCGCGTTGATGCAGCGGATCAGCGTCGACTTGCCCGATCCCGAGGGGCCGCAGATGACGATCCGCTCGCCCCGGTTCACGGTAAGGTTGATGTCGCGCAGCACGTGGAACGTGCCATACCACTTGTTCATTCCCACGATCTCGATGGCGATCTCGTCGGAGACCTTCATCTGCGACCGGTCGATGGTGCGATCGACCGTATCCGTATGCAGCTCGCTCATGGTGAGGGCCTCCTTAGCGATGATCGGTGCGCAGCTTGCGCTCCAGGAATTGCGAGTAGCGGGACATGCTGAAGCAGCAGATGAAGAAGCACAGCCCGATGAAGATGAAGAGTTCCCAATAGACGCCGTTCCAGTCTGTCGAGGCCCGGATCGAGTTCGAGAAACCGATCGGGTCGAGCAGGCCGATGAAGACGACGAGCGTGGTGTCCTTGAACAGGCCGATGAAGGTCGAGACGATCCCCGGGATCGAGATCTTCAGCGCCTGCGGCAGGATCACGAGCCGCATCGACTGCCAGTAGTCGAGCCCGAGACTGTCGGCGCCTTCGTACTGGCCCCGTGGCAGGGCGGCCAGGCCGCCGCGCACGACCTCGGCGATGTAGGCCGACGAGAACAGCGTGACCATGATGATGACGCGCAGCATCAGGTCGAAGTTCGTGCCCGGCGGCAGAAAGTAGTTCAGCAGGAGCGAGGCGGTGAAGAGCCACACGATCAGCGGCACGCCGCGGATCACCTCGATGAAGATGACGCTGAACTTGTTGACGATGAACAGGTCCGACTGCCGCCCGAGCGCCAGCACGATACCAAGCGGTAGCGACAGAACGATGCCCGCGATGCCGATGACGAGAGCCAGCATGAACCCACCGAAATCGTCAGACGGTACGGATTCGATGCCGATCGGCAGGGCAGAACTGAGGCCGCTTGCGATCGGTCCGGCCGCGAACAGCCAGTACAGGATCGGCACAAGGATCGCCGCGAGCGTCGCACCGAGCGAGCCGATGACCGGCTCTCCGAACCGGAACACCGCCCACCCGAGAACGAAGCCGGCAAGAACGGCCAGTGGCCCCCAGATGGTCCCGCCCCAGAGCAGCCAGAAGATGATGAACGGTGCCAGCGGGGTAAGGAGCAGGAGCTTGCGCGACACGCTCTCGTAGAGAACGGGCGCGACGGCGGCGCCGAAGACGATGAGCGACAGGATCGGCCGCCAGTAGGAATCGTCCGGGTAGAAGCCGAACAGAAGCTGGTGCCAGCGATCCACGAGTACGGCCCAGCAGGCCACCTCGCGCCCGCCTTCGCCATAGAGCTGATCGCGGATCTCCCGGCATTCGGTGAGCGAGTCCGCCGTCCATATGCCACCGAGCATCCACGGCAGGATATGCGCGAGCACCCAGTAGACCACGAAGATCGACAGGATGGTCAGGATCGTGTTCAGCCAGCCCGAGAACAGGTTCTCGCGCAGCCATTTCACGGCCCCCGTCTGCAGCGCCGGCGGATCCTGCTGCGGCAGCATCTCGCGGCGGACATAGGAGGCGGAGTGGGAATGTGTTTCCGACATCTCAGCGCTCCTTCAGCTTCACGGAGTTGTTGTAGAGGTTCATCGCCCCCGAAATCACGAGAGACGTCGCCAGGTAAAAGAGACCCAGAAGAAGCATCCCCTCGAGCTCTCGGCCCGTCTGGTTGATCGTGATCCCGCCGAGCGTGGACCGGACGTCCATGTAGCCGACCGCAATGGCGAGCGAGCTGTTCTTCGTCAGGTTCAGATATTGCGAGATAAGCGGCGGCACGATGACCCGCAGCGCCTGCGGCAGGATGACGAGGTTCATCGTCCGCGACGGCCGGAGGCCGAGTGCGAACGCGGCCTCGGTCTGGCCCTTAGACACGGACAGGATACCGGCCCGCACAATCTCGGCGATGAAGGCGCCGGTGTAGAGCGACAGCGCGAACCACAGCGCGATGAGCGAGTTCCGAAGCTGGATACCGCCACCGAAGTTGAAGCCCTGCAGGCTCGGATATTCCAGAGTCGCGCCGAGCGCGATCAGAACCGCGACGACCGGGAGGACGATAAGCCCGATCTGCATCCAGCCCGCCCCCTTGGGCCGGATACCCGTGGCTTCCTGCCGTGCCGTGGCCCAGCGCGAAATGAAGCGCGCGCCGACGACACTGGCTAGAAGAACACCGAGGATCAGGACCCAGTCGGTACCGGACGAGGTCGGGATGATCTCCCCCTCCTCCCGGCTGACGCCCGATGCGCTGTCATCGTCACGGGCTGACACGGCAGCATCGTCGTTCGACGATCCGCCGGCCCCACCGGTCGCGATGCGGCTGCTGCCATAAACGCCGACGGCCGCGCGGGGCGCTTCTTCCTCGGCGTCGGGAGCTGCCTCCTCGATCGTGTGAACTTCGTTTCCACCGAGCGACCGCGTGAAGACGACCTTCGGGATGAAGATGCCGCGGTTGGTCACGGCGACGCTGTCGAAGAGGATCATCGACGCGCTCCCGTTCTCACGGAAGTCACGCGGCTGCGGCGCGGATTCGGTCATCACCGCGAAGATCACGATGATCCAGAGCAGGAGCGGGATGTTGCGGAAGCCCTCGACGTAGACCGTCATCAGGCGGGCGACGATCCAGTTTTTCGAGAGGCGCAGGACACCGGCGAAGATCCCGATGATGGTCGCGCAAATGCAGCCGAGGACGGCGACGAGCAGCGTGTTCAGGATACCGACGAGTGCGGCGCGGCCATGTGTCGAGTTGTTGGAGTACTCGATCAGGCGCTGGTTGATGTCGTAGCCGGCGCGGTTCGACAGAAAGCCGAAATCGAAGTCCTTGCCGAGTGCGGCGAGGTTCTGGACCGTGTTGTTCGCAAGCCACCAGAGCCCCGACATGATCAGGATGAACGCGATCACCTGGATCGTCATCGACCTGTAGCGCGTGTCGTATAGAAGCTGACTTAGCCTGAAGCCTTCAGACGGCGGATCGGTGATCGTCGCCATGAGCATGTTCCCCCTGCGCCATGTTGAACCGGGCTGTTACGGGTTCGTCCCGCTTGTTGGCCGTCTCCCCCGGCATGTCTTTGTTGATGGGTTGTCCCATGTGGCAGGGGCGCGGTTTAACCCGCGCCCCTGACCTTATCTGCCTTACCGGAACGGCGGGCTGTAGAGCAGGCCGCCGTCGGTCCACTGCGCGTTCAGGCCGCGCGAAAGTCCGATCGGGGTGGCCTCACCGATGTTCTGTTCGAACAGTTCACCGTAGTTGCCGACCGCTGCGATCACGTTGACCGCCCAGTCCTGCGACAGGCCGAGCATTGGGCCGTATTCACCCTCGGTGCCGAGCATCCGGTTGATTTCCGGGTTGTCGGTGCCCTGGGCCAGTTCCATGACGTTGGCCGAGGTGATGCCGAGCTCTTCGGCCGCGATCAGGACGTTGAGCGTCCAGCGGACGATGTCGCCCCATTCGTTGTCGCCATGGCGCACGAGCGGGCCGAGCGGCTCTTTCGAGATGATCTCGGGCAGAACGACGTAGGCCGACGGATCCTCGAAGGTCGCGCGCGTAGCGGCGAGACCGGAGGCGTCCGTCGTGTAGACGTCGCAGGCACCGGCGAGGAACTGCTGCTGTGCCTCGGCGTTCGTCTCGATCGGCACGGGCTCGTAGCTCATGTTGTTCGAGGCGAAGAAGTCGGCGAGGTTCAGCTCGGTCGTGGTGCCGGTCTGGATGCAGACGGTCGCGCCGTCCAGTTCCATCGCCGACGAGACGCCGAGTGCGCGCGGGACCATGAAGCCCTGACCGTCGTAGTAGTTGATGCCGACGAATTCGAACGCGAGGTCGACGTCGCGGCTGAAGGTCCAGGTCGTGTTCCGGGCCAGCATGTCGACTTCGCCGGACGCCAGCGCCGTAAAGCGCGTCTGACCGGTCGTCGGGACGAATTCGACCGCGGTCGCGTCGCCGAAGACGGCGGCGGCGACAGCACGGCAGACGCCGACGTCGAAGCCTTCCCATTCACCGGAGGCGTTCGGTGCAGCGAAGCCGACGAGGCCGGTGGTCACGCCGCAGTTCAGGTGCCCGCGGGACTGGACCTCGGACAGGGTTGCGCTTTGTGCCAGCGCAGCCCCACCGGCCAGCCCGGCGGCTACCAGCGTGCCATAGAATACCGATTTTTTCATTCGTTTACCTCTTCCTGATGGACCGCCCCTTTCAGGGCGTGTTTCTCCGGCCGCGGACGGCCGGGCTCAGTTCACGAGGGACATACCCCCCTTCACCGCCTCTTAATTGGGCAAATCTGTCCACATTGGTCAAGGCCGGGTGCCGGGAAATCCCTGTATGCCGGTCATTTGATACCGCGGGCGGCAGCGCTGCCCGATTTGCGGGCAAAGCCTGTCCATGGAAGGGAATTCCGCCCCCTCAGCGGGCCCCGGACCATGCCGTGAAGCGGGCCGCGTGATCGAATGCGCGACGATAGATTTCCGCGCGTTCGGCCGCCTCCTCGTCCTCACCCCATTGCGCGATCTGCCAGTCCTCATCGATTCGGCTCAGACTCCAGCCCTCGGCGGGGTCGACACGGCCCTCCGCGACAGCGAGCCCGATCACGAGCGAACCGGACAGCGTGACCAGATCGTAGAGGCCCGTCAGACCGAAATCGCCGTAGCCTGCGACGGCCTCCCGCAGCCGCGCGAGACTGCCGTCGGGCTGCGTCGCCGGCAGTAGGCCCGCCACCGCGACGAGCGGCGCGCCGTGCCGGTCCGCCGCCCAGTCCAGCAGCGGCTGCCAGCCGTCCTCCTGTAGACGGGCCAGCGCCTCGGGCTCGGCCGCCCGGTGGCACAGCAGGTCGGTCTCGCCATACTGGCTCAGCATGTCTATGACGCCTTCGCGCTGCGGACCGGTCTGGTCGAGCGCGGAATTGGCCGAGCGGGTGACCGGCATCGTCAGCGGATCGATGATGGTGTCCTGCGCCGCCCATTCCGCCGCGGCCGCCTCGGCCATCTCCTCGGAAGGCAGGATGAGAGTCCGCCGGCCGGGCGTCTTCACCGGGCGACCGTCGAGCTGCAGCGCGAATCCGCTCGCCTCGGGCACCACGCTGGCCTCGGTCCAGAAACGCTTGGCGATCCATTCGGTCATGCGTCGCTCCAGAGCGTGTCGAGCGCGGGCGCCAGTTCGGCGAAGTCTCGCAGGATAGCCCGCGCGCCGGCGGCAAGCAGGGTGTCCTCGGGGTGGTAGCCCCACGACACGCCGAGCGCCGCGATCCCGGCAGCCGCGCCCATCTCCATGTCGAAAGTTGTATCGCCGACGATGACCGCGTCGGCGGCCTCGATGCCCGTTTCAGACAGGCAGGCCTCGATCATCGCGGGATGCGGCTTCGAGGGGTGGTCGTCCCCGGTCTGCACGGTCGCGAACATCGGGCCGAGCCCGTGGGCGTCGAACATGTGCGCCATGCCCCGCCGGGACTTGCCTGTCGCGATGCCGAGGAGCGTGTCGTCACGGGCCGCCAGTGTCTCGATCGCCGCGCGCGCGCCGGGATAGAGCGGCGAAAGCGTGGCCTCGCCCTTTGCCCGCAGCGCGCCGAAACTGTCGCGATAGGCCGCGGTCAGACCGGCATGGGTCTCTTCCGACGCGTCGGGTGCGAGCAGACGCATTCCCATCGGCAGCGCCAGCCCGACGACCGCCAGAATGTCTTCGCGTGGCGGGGTCGGCATCCCATGCGCGGAAAAGGCCGTCTCCATCGCCGCCGCGATATGCGCCTGGCTGTCGATCAGTGTGCCGTCGACATCGAAGATCACGAGCCTCTTCATCGGTAGAGTTCCTCGAACGGGTCGTCGGCGGCCAGATCCTCCGTCCATCCGAAGGTCTCCCAGGTCTCTGCCATGTGCGGCGGAAGCGGCGCGGTCACCGTCATCGGCTTGTTCGTGCCCGGATGCAGGAACGTCATCGAACGGGCGTGCAGGTGCAACTTTCGCGAGATAATTCCGCCCACCTGCGCGCCCCAGCCTTCACCGAGGTTTTCCTGCCCTGATCCCCCGTACTTGCCGTCACCGGCCACGGGGTGCCCGATCGCGGCCATATGGGCGCGGAGCTGGTGGGTGCGACCCGTCACCGGCTCCATCGCCACCCAGGAGGCGCGGCTGGCGACACGGTAGAGCGTGGCGTAAAGCGTATGCGCCCGTTTCGCGCCGGGGGTTTCGTCGATCAGGTTCGGATCGACGGCGCGCATCTTCTCGCCTTCGCCGCCCTTGCCGTGACCGCCCGCCTTCACCAGCGCATACTTGATCTCGCCAAGATAGGGCGTCGGCACGCCGGCCACGAGCGCCCAGTAAATCTTGCGCGTCTCCCGGTGCCGGATCGCGGCCGTCAGCGCCTTTGCCGCCTGCGCCGTGCGGGCCAGGAGGAGAACGCCCGACGTGTCCTTGTCCAGCCGGTGGACGAGGCGCGGCTTCTCGTCCGCGCCGAAGCGCAGGGCCTCGGCCAGCCCATCCACATGGCGCATCTGCTTGCTGCCGCCCTGGGTCGGCAGCCCCGGCGGCTTGTTCAGCGCGATGAGATGATCGTCGCGGTAAAGCACCGCCGCACGGATCATCTCTGCGTCGGCGTCGGAGACCGTGGGCTTCGACTCGGGCGGCGGTGCAGCCTCGTCGGGAAGCGGAGGCACGCGCACGCTCTGACCAGCCTCGACGCGGGTCGCGGGCTTCGCCCGGCCGCCATCGACACGGATCTCACCCTTCCGGCACGCCTTCTCGATCCGGCCTTGCGTCAGCTGCGGGAAGCGGCGCTTCAGCCACCGGTCGAGCCGCTGGTCGCCCTCGTCCGAACCGACGGTGACGGTCTGCACTCCGCTCATGCGACGCTCCGCATCAGCGCAAGACCGGCGAAAAGCGCTGCGATCGACAAGCACACATTACCGGCGACATAGGCCGCGGCGAGGCCGGTCGCCCCGCGTTCCCACAGCGTGACGGCCTCGAGCGAGAAGGCCGAGAAGGTGGTGAAGCCGCCGAGGATGCCGGTCGCCACGAGCGGCGAGAGATGGGTCAGCCCGCGCTGCGCTGCCAGCCCAACGAAGAGACCCATGAGAAACGAGCCCACGACGTTCACCGTGATGACGCCGAGCGGGAAGCCCGTGTGACCGAAGGCGCGCACCAGGGCGATCCCGGTCAGATACCGGGCCGAGGCGCCGATGGCGCCGCCAAGGGCAACCTGCAGAACATGGGCGATCATGCGCGGCGGCATGCGGCGCGCCGCAGGCGTTGTCAACCGCCGCGCCGCTTGGCGCGCAGCCCGGCGAAATAGTCGACCCGCTTCTGAAGGTCACGCTCGAACCCGCGTTCGACCGGGAGGTAGAAGTTCGGCCGCTCCATGCCATCCGGAAAATAGTCCTGGCCCGAAAAGCCGTCCTCGGCGTCATGGTCGTAATCGTAGCCGGCGCCGTAGCCCTGCTCTTTCATCATTTTCGTCGGTGCGTTCAGGATGTGCTTCGGCGGGGCGTGGCTTCCGGTCTCCTTCGCCGCCCGCCGCGCAGCCTTGTAGGCGGTGTAGGCCGCGTTCGATTTCGGCGCGAGGGCAAGATAGATGACCGCCTCGGCCAGCGCGAGTTCCCCCTCTGGTGAGCCGAGCCGCTCGTAGGTCGCCCAGGCGTCGAGGCAGAGCCGCTGAGCCTGCGGATCGGCAAGGCCTATATCCTCGACCGCCATACGCGTGATGCGGCGCGCCAGGTAACGGGGGTCCTCGCCGCCCTCGAGCATTCGGGCGAGCCAGTAGAGCGCGGCGTCGGGATCCGAACCGCGGACCGATTTATGGAGGGCGGAGATCAGGTTGTAATGCGCGTCGCCCGACTTGTCGTACTGCGCCGCGCGGCGGGCCAGCCGGTCGGACAGGCCCTTCCGGTCGACCGGCGCTGTATCCCAGGCGGCGACCTGCTCCACGAGATTCAGAAGCGCGCGCCCGTCACCATCGGCCATTTCGATCAGCGCTGTCCGCGCATCGTCTGTCAGCGGAAGCGGCCCCGTCTCGGTTTCGGCCCGGTCGAGAAGATTCCGCAAGGCCGCTTCGTCGAGGCGGTTGAGCACGAGGACCTGCGCGCGGCTGAGAAGCGCGGCGTTCAGCTCGAAGGACGGGTTTTCGGTCGTCGCCCCGACAAGAAGGATCGTGCCGTCCTCCATATGCGGCAGGAAGCCGTCCTGCTGCGCCTTGTTGAAACGGTGAATCTCATCGACGAACAGAAGCGTGCCGCGCCCGTTCGCGTGACGCAGCTTCGCGGCTTCGAACACTTTCCTCAGTTCCGGCACGCCGGTGAAGATCGCGCTGATCTGGTGGAAATGCAGATCGGTCTCGGAGGCGAGGAGCCGGGCGATCGTCGTCTTGCCGACCCCGGGCGGACCCCACAGGATTAGCGAACCGGGATGCCCGCCGTCCAGCATGACCCGAAGCGACCCGCCCGGACCGAGCAGATGGTCCTGCCCGATGACTTCGGATAGCGCGGCCGGACGCAGCCGGTCGGCCAAGGGGCGCGGGCCCGCCGGCGCGGCGGCACCCGGAGTGTCGAATAGATCGCTCATGGAGCCAAGGTGGCCCCGGACGAGCGCGGACGCAATGCGCCGTCAGTGCAGCTTCGTCGAGAGATTGATCGTGAAGCAGCGATGCTCGATCCCGGCGAAGTCGATGATCGGCCCCGCGTTCTCCAGGATCAGGCCGACCCGGGTGGCAAGCCGCTGCACCGGCGTCGGCAGAAGCCCGAGCAGCATCGACGCGCCGAGCGACCGCGCGCCGGTGACCATTCCGGTGATGAGCTGCACCTGAACCTGCCGGCGCATCGACGCCGGAACATCGCGCGAGACGAACATGCGGTTCGCGTCCCACACATGCTGCGCGACCGGAGCCTCATCCCAGAGGAGTGTATCGGGGATCGTGTCGAGAAGGCCGCGCTGCGCGTCTCGCAGCATGTAGGAATACATGCCGCAGCGCGCCGTCGTCGGCGTCAGCCGGACCCCCGCCAGGACCTTGCCAAGCTCGTGGACCGCGATCCACCGGCTTTGCGGCGTGTCGTACTGGTCGAATTCCATGCCGTCCGCGCTTGGCAGATCCCACGACTTCTGATCGATGAAGGTCGTGTGCCGCGCACGAAGCATGTTGGTGAAGAGCTCACCATGGACATGCATGTTATCGAAGGACAGTGTCGTCGATTGCATCGGTGCCACCCCCAAGGACATTGCGTCCGCCCTGGATGACAGGGCCGAGTCTCGCACCGCGACTGTTCGCCAGGCCCTAGATCAGGCCGTATTCCTTCGCCCTCTGGATTGCCTCGGCCGTGGTCCTGGCCATCAGCTTATCCCTTGCTGACGATAAACGCGCCTTGAAGGCGCTCTCGGAAATTCCAAGCTTGGCGGCTGCAGCTGCATGGCGGTCCCCGTCCGCTATACATCTCAAAGCTTCCACCTGTGCCTTCGACAACTTCATCGGCGGCACAGACACATCGTGCATCTCACGCACGATCTTGTATATGTCCTCCATCTCCTCTTCTGTGTACTCCCGGTCGTCTCTCGTGGCCCCCACGATCGTCCTGGAGGACAGCGGGCCGACTGAACCGATCATCCCGTAGACCAGTCCGTACTCGGCCGCCTCCCGCAGGATCCCGAAAGGATCCGGTAGGCCGATCTCGCTCCACCGGCGGACTCCTATGTGGCTCAGCCCCCAGGCCAGCGTGGGATCACGCAGGCCGTAGACTTTTGCCGTGTAAACCTCCTGCCATTTTGCCGGATACGTATTCACCACGATTAGCGGAGACACGTACCGGATATGGAGCCCCACTGCATATCCGCCAGGCGTAAGCTGTGCCAGCTTGTGCAGCAGAAGGTCTAAAGCCGGTGTCTTCGACATCTAACCAACGAAAAGACAAGTGAGGTTACACATGTTGGAGGCCGCATGGTCAATAGTTAACTCCTCCACCATGCAAACGCCCCGGGCGCCCGCAAGCCGTTGGAAATCAATGTTCCCGTAGCGGTCGTTACCTGCCGATGGGACGTCTTGCCCGAGTCGTTCGCCGGGCACCCTTGTAATACTGGGGCAACTGGGAAGAAATTGGACACGATGAAGGCCAATTCTGACAGATTGGACTTTACGCCGCATCTCTGCCCGAATTGCGGGAATGTCACGTCTAATGCAAAAATCCCCGCGAGGCGCGGGGATTTTCATTTCGAAAGTCCGATAATCACTCGTCCGCACTTGCGTCTTCGGCTGCGATTCGCGCCCGGTCACCGGCGCCTTTCGCATCCGGGTCGCGATCGACGAACTCGATGATGGCCATCGGGGCCATGTCGCCGTAGCGGAACCCTGCCTTCAGGACGCGGACATAGCCGCCCTGCCGGTCCGCGTAGCGCGGGCCGATGACGTCGAACAGCTTGGCCACGTGGGCGTCCTGCTTGAGCTGTGCGGCGGCCTGCCGGCGGGCGTGAAGATCGCCCCGCTTGCCGAGCGTGACGAGCTTCTCGACGACGCGACGAAGCTCCTTGGCCTTGGGCAGCGTGGTCTTGATCTGTTCGTGCTCGATCAGCGAGCCGGCCATGTTGGCCCAGAGCGCCTTGCGGTGCTCGTGCGTGCGGTTGAGGCGGCGATAGCCGCGAGCGTGACGCATGGGTCTTCTCCTTCAGATTTTGCTTTGTCCGGGGCCGCGTGCGTTCCGCGGCCCTCTCCTTGGGGCGTCTTGCCCGAACAGTCCCCGCCTGGCGCGGGCATTTCCTTCAGCTTCAGAAGTTGTCTTCGAACTTCTTGGCCAGTTCCTCGATGTTGTCGGGCGGCCAGTCGACCACGTCCATTCCGAGATGCAGGCCCATGCCCGAAAGCACTTCCTTGATCTCGTTCAGCGACTTGCGGCCGAAGTTCGGCGTCCGCAGCATCTCGGCTTCGGTCTTCTGGATCAGGTCGCCGATATAGACGATGTTGTCGTTCTTCAGGCAGTTGGCCGAGCGAACCGACAGTTCCAGTTCGTCCACCTTCTTCAGCAGAAGCGGGTTGAACTCCAGATCGTCGTCGTCGTCCTGCCGCGAGGCGCTTTCCGGCTCGTCGAAGTTGACGAAGATCGACAGCTGGTCCTGGAGGATGCGCGCGGCAAAGGCCACGGCGTCGTCCGGGCTGACCGATCCGTCGGTCTCCAGCTTCAGCGTCAGCTTGTCGTAGTCCAGAACCTGGCCCTCACGGGTCGGCTGCACGTCGTAGGACACCTTCTTGACCGGCGAGTAGATCGCGTCGATCGGGATCAGGCCGATCGGAGCGTCCTCGGGCCGGTTCTTGTCGGCGGCGACGTAGCCTTTGCCGGTGTTGACCGTCAGTTCCATGTAGAGATCGGCACCCTCGTCGAGGTGGCAGATCACGTGTTCCTTGTTCAGGATCTCGATGCCGGCGCTTTCCGAGATGTCGCCCGCGGTCACCACCTTCGGCCCCTTGGCCGAGATCGACAGCCGCTTCGGACCCTCGACTTCCATACGCAGGCTCACGCCCTTGAGGTTCAGGACGATGTCCGTCACGTCCTCGCGCACGCCTGCGACCGAGCTGAACTCGTGCAGGACGTTGTCGATCTGGACCGACGTGATCGCCGCGCCCTGAAGCGAGCTGAGCAGCACGCGGCGCAGCGCGTTGCCGAGGGTGAGGCCGAAGCCCCGCTCCAGCGGCTCGGCCACGACGGTGGCCCGGCGCGCGGGATCGGCACCGGGGGTCACGCCAAGCTGCGTGGGCTTTATCAGCTCTTGCCAGTTCTTATGGATCATGCCTTGGCCTCCATTCCTGTCCTGGGGCCGATCCGGGGCCCTGGACGCTCGAGGATCAAATGACGGACGCGGGCCGCGCATGTCGCACGGCCCGGCGTTGGAAATGTCTCCGCTCAGACGCGGCGGCGCTTCGGCGGACGGCAGCCGTTGTGGGCGATCGGGGTGACGTCGCGGATCGACGTGATCTGGAAGCCGACCGCGGCCAGCGCACGCAGCGCCGATTCACGGCCCGATCCGGGCCCCTGCACCTCGACCTCGAGCGTCTTGACGCCGTGCTCCTGAGCCTTGCGGCCGGCGTCCTCGGCGGCCATCTGGGCGGCGTAGGGCGTCGACTTGCGGCTACCCTTGAAGCCCATCGTGCCGGCCGACGACCATGCGATCGCATTGCCCTGCACGTCCGAGATCAGGATCTTGGTGTTGTTGAACGACGAGTTCACATGCGCCACGCCAGCGGCGATGTTCTTCGAAACCTTCTTGCGCGGTGCGCGGCGGGTATCGCGTGCCATCTGGTCTGCCCTCCCTTACTTCTTCTTGCCGGCGATCGGCTTCGCCGGGCCCTTGCGGGTGCGGGCGTTGGTATGGGTGCGCTGGCCGCGCACGGGCAGGTTGCGACGATGGCGCAGGCCGCGGTAGCAGCCGAGGTCCATCAGGCGCTTGATGTTCATCTGCGTGTCGCGGCGAAGGTCGCCCTCGACGGTGTAGTTGGCATCGATGTGCTCACGGATCTGGAGCACTTCGGCATCGCTCAGTTCATTGACGCGACGGCTCTGGTCGATGCCGACGGCGTCGCAGATGTCGCGGGCCGAGCTCTGGCCGATACCGGTGATGTAGGTGAGCGCGATCGGAACGCGCTTGGCGGTGGGGATGTTGACCCCGGCAATACGTGCCACGTAACTTCCTTTCGTTGCGAGCCCGTAACCCCAGGCCCTTTTTTCACAACATGGGCCCGCGATGACGGGCCCGAACGGCGGTCCGACGCGTGGAAGGGATTGCGAATCCCGCGCGGCGATTGGTGATTCCCGGAAGGGAAGCGGTCACCTATGCCCTTTTCAACAAATCGTCAAGGCGCCGGGAGCGCGTTTTGCCGGACTGTCAAGAGAATTTCCGGACCCGTCAGAGATTGTCGAGAACGCGAGCGATTCCGGACGCGACTTCCTCGATTTCCCCGAGGCCCGGAACCCAGTGAAGATCGCCCTTGGCATGGTAGTAGCCGATCAGGGGCGAGGTCTTCTTGTAGTATTCCAGAAGCCGCTGCTTGAGGCTGTCCTCGTTGTCGTCGGAGCGGCGCTTGAAATCGCTCGCGCCGCAGACGCTGCACTTGCCGTCTTCGGGGATCGGCTTGGTGATGTCGTTGTAGACCTCACCGCAATTGCCACAGGTCGACCGTGCCGTGATCCGCTCAACAAGCGCCTCGTCGTTGACCTCCATCGCGATGACGGCGTCGAGGCGGCGGCCGACCCGGCCGAGCAGATCACCGAGCGCGTCGGCCTGGCCTAGCGTCCGAGGGAACCCGTCGAAAATGAACCCGGTGTCATCGTCGGCCGAGCGGAGGTGCTCCTCGATCAGGCCGATCACGATGTCGTCGGTCACGAGATCGCCGCGTGCCATCACGTCGGCGACCTTCTTTCCCATCTCTGTTCCGCTGTCCTTCGCGGCGCGCAGCATGTCACCCGTGGACAGCTGCACCATGCCGCGGCGCTCAACAAGGAGACGCGCCTGGGTGCCCTTGCCGGCCCCAGGCGGTCCCAGCAAAATAATATTCATCGCCGCGCAGGTCCCTTCCGTCCGCTGCCGCTGCGCGTTTTGCTCTTCCGGCCACGCAGCTGGCTCTTCTCGATCAGCCCTTCGTACTGATGGGCGAGCAGATGAGACTGGATTTGCTGCACCGTGTCCATACCCACGGACACGATGATGAGGATCGAGGTGCCGCCGAAATAGGCCGTGACGGACAATTGCGTGCGCACGACTTCGGGCAGCATGCAGACGAAGGCGAGATAGGCGGAACCGAGCACGAGCACGCGTGTCACCACGTATTCGAGGTACTCGGCGGTCCGCTTGCCCGGCCGGATGCCGGGGATGAAGCCATTCTGGTTCTTCAGGTTGTCGGCCACGTCGTCGGTCTTGAAGGACACGTTGAGCGTGTAGAAGTACGTGAAGAACACGATCATCGAGACGAAGAAGGCGAGATAGAGCGGCTGGCCCGGGCCGAAGTTCGCGAGGATCCAGGTCATCACCGGGCCGGAGTTTCCGCCGCCCGAGAACGTTGAGAGCGTCGTCGGCAGCAGCAGCAGCGACGAGGCGAAGATCGCCGGGATCACGCCCGCGGGGTTCACCTTGATCGGCAGGTGCGAGGACCCGCCGTCATACATCTTCATCCCCACCTGACGGCGCGGATACTGGATGTGGATCTTGCGGAGACTGCGCTCCATGAAGACGACGAACAGCAGCGTCGCCAGCAGCATCGCGATCACGCCGAGCGTGGCACCGGTCGAGATCGCGCCGGCCTGCCCCTGCTCGAAGAACTGGGCGAACGCGGCCGGAAGCTCGGCGATGATGCCGACGAAGATGATCAGCGAGATGCCGTTACCGATGCCGCGGGCGGTGATCTGTTCGCCCAGCCACATCAGGAACATCGTGCCGCCGACCAGCGTGATCACGCAGGCCGCGCGGAAGAACAGGCCAGGATCGGAGGCGAGGCCGCCACTCTCGATCGAGACGGCAATCCCGTAGGCCTGGAACGCGGCCAGCGCCACGGTCCCGTAGCGCGTATACTGGTTGAGCTTCTTGCGCCCCTGCTCACCCTCTTTCTTCAGCTGCTCGAAATACGGCACCATGGACGACATGAGCTGCACGATGATCGAGGCCGAGATGTAGGGCATGATGCCGAGCGCGAAGACGCCCATCCGGCTGAGCGCGCCGCCGGTGAACATGTTCAGGACACCGCCGAGGCCACCGGCCGCACTGTCGAAGAAGCGCTGAAGCTCCACACCGTCGATCCCGGGGACCGGGATGTAGGTGCCGATGCGGTAGATGACGAGAAGGCCGATCGTGAACAGGATGCGCTGGCGCAGCTCGGTCGCCTTGCCGAACGCGCTCCAGCTCATGTTCGCGGCCATTTGCTCCGCTGCAGATGCCATGGCGTCTCTCTGGCTGGCGCCGCGGGACCGGTCATGGGGCCCCGCAGACGCTGTCGGATCATAACCCCTGCCATTTAGGCCGCGGCGGAGCGGCCCACAAGCAAGGACTGGTCACGCAAACCCGTGTCGGGCTATTCCGCCGCAGGCGCAGCCGAGGTTTTCAGGCTGCCGCCGGCCTTCTCGACCGCGGCAACGGCCGCCTTCGATGCGCCGGTGACGCTGATGTTCAGCTTCGAGGTCACGTCACCCTTCGCGAGCACGCGGACACCGTCGAGCTTGCGACGAACGAGGCCCGAGGCGACGAGCGCGTCTTCGGTGATCTCGGCCTTCGCATCAAGCTTGCCGGCCTCGACGAATTTCTCGATCAGGCCAAGGTTCACGACTGCGAAGCTCTTGCGGTTCGGCTTGTTGAAGCCGCGCTTCGGCAGGCGCTGGTAGAGCGGCATCTGGCCGCCTTCGTAGGCGTTGATCGCCACGCCCGAACGGGACTTCTGGCCCTTGATACCGCGCCCGGCGGTCTTGCCCTTGCCCGAGCCCGGGCCGCGGCCGACGCGCATCCGCTTCTTGGTGGCGCCGGGATTGTCTCTGAGTTCGTTCAGTTTCATGTCGCTTCTCCTTCGCCGGAAATGACCCCGAAGCGAGATGGGTCACACACGGCATGTCTGTGATGGATGCGATCCGTAGCGGACCACCGGGGGCGTATAATCCGCGCCGCTGGCGGGATCAAGCCGCTGTCGAAGGGGTTTTCGCGACCGGCCGGCTCCGATTTGGAAACATTCGCGCCCATATGGACATATTCCGTTATTACACTGGCATTTTGGGTCGAGAAAACGTCGAATTTCTGCCTCGTTTTGGTTGCCACGGGCCTCGCGGAGATGTTAAGGAAGATGAAGCATCACGTTACAAGGGACCTTGGTAGTGAATATCGTGAAGTCTTTGTGGCTGGCTCTGGCTCTTCTGGTCCTGCCGGTCACCGCACAAGCGGCCCTGCTGTCGAGCATTCAACTGCAGACCGTTAACAACCAGACATTTTCCTTCGTGTTCAACGGGGCTCCGCTTTCGAACGGATCCGATGGCACTCTGACCATTACCGCGCGTGGCGACTACGGCCGCCTCGACACTGAGGTGCTCACCTACGACATCGAGGGTGTCACGTCGGGTGGCCCCTATGGCGGTTTCCCGGACGTTCTTGGCGCCGGACCGGACTACGGCGGCGTCGGTGGCCCGTTCGACAGCGCGACCATCTTCTCGCTGAACCCGGACGACTACCAGTTCACGAAGTCGGTCACCGTGTCGGGCTCTGACCTGCTCGCGATCACTGCGGATGGCCAGGTCGTCGTCGACGTCTTCGCCGGTGCCGACGTGACCAACCTGAACGACCTGTCCTTCGTCGAAGTCGAACTGAGCTACGACGAGGAAGTCGCCGAGGGTCCGGGCGGTGAGCCGAACAACCCGGGCGGTGGCGGCGAAGTGCCCGCGATCGTGCCGCTTCCGGCTACGATGATCCCAGCGCTTTCGGCTCTCGGCCTCGTTGGCCTGATCGGATGGCGTCGCCGCCGGGCCTGACAGGCTCTGCAAAACAGATAGAAGGCCGGCGTTTGACGCCGGCCTTTTTCGTTTTACCGACCGGCCACCGTCTTCCATCGCCTCGCTCGTCTCGCTAGCCTCCGGCACATGACCGAGATCCTGACGATCACCGTGAACCCCGCATTGGACCTGTCGACCACCGCCAGGGCCGTGATCCCCGACCAGAAGCTCCGTTGTACCGCGCCGCAGGTCCATCCCGGCGGCGGCGGCGTGAACGTCAGCCGGGCCATCACGAATCTGGGTGGCTCGAGCCATACGCTGATCGCCTACGGCGGGGCGACGGGCGAAGAACTGGTGCGCCTGCTGCGCGAGGAGGGGCTGGAGCCGGAATCGCTCGGTATCGACTACCCGACCCGGCAGTCGACGACCGTTTTCGACAGTGCGACGGGCCTCCAGTACCGGTTCATGATGCCAGGTCCGGACTGGACCGAGGCCGATTGCATCAAGGCCCACGACGCGATCATCGCAGCCGTGAAGCCGGGCGCCTTAGTCATCCCCTCGGGCAGTCTGCCCCCGGGAATGCCGATGGACTTCTTCCTCGACCTGGCGCCCGAGATCGCAGCGCTGGGCGGGCGAATGATCCTCGACACGTCCGGCGCCGCGCTGGAACATGCGGCAGCGACGAAGGCGGGTCTCTACGTGCTGAGGATGGACCTCGCCGAAGCACGGGAATTGTCTGGACGGAACCTTGTGGGCGTGGACGAGATCGCCGCTCTGGCGAGCGACCTGCGCCAGAAAACCGGCGCCGAGATCGTGATGGTCGCGGCCGGGGCCCAGGGCACCGTCATCGCCTGCGAGGGATGGCGTGGACTGACGCGGCCACCCGTCGTCGTGCCGCGATCGAAGGTCGGGGCCGGCGACAGCTTCATCGGCGCCTTCGCCCTTTCCCTGACGCGCGGCGAGGACCCGGTCACCGCCTGCGCCTGGGGCACGGCCGCCGCCGCTTCGGCGGTCACGACAGAAGGCACCGAGCTATGCAGCCGGACTGAAACCGAACGCTTCTTCAGCCAGGTGACACGGACCGAGCTCTAGACCCTGCGTTCCTGCGGATGGAAGGTCTCCTCGGCGAGCAGATCGTCGACCGTTTCGTGCGGCAAGTCGAGCGCGGCCAGCGCCGGCGCCTCGTCGCGATGAATTTCCACCCGGATCCCACCAGCAAGTTCCGCGAGTTGCTGATAGATGCGCGTGATGCCGTAAATGCTGTTGCTCGGCGCCCAGATGATCGTGAGGGTGTCCACCACCTGTTCCGGCGCCTGGGTATTCACGATCCGCAGCATGGCGCGGATCTCGTTGAAGTCTCCGGTGAAGTCAGTCAGGCGGGAGAGATCGATCAACTCCGGACGCCCCGGACGGTAGTACTTGTCCGCCAGGTAATCGGCGAAATTCGCGATGAACTCCGCGACAGTTACAATTCCGGTCCACCGTGCGTAGAGCAGATCACGCTCCAGGCAGGTCGAGAATGCGATCGGCATGCGCCTCCTTGGCCGGACGCGAGTGGCCGTCATGGTGGCGCAGTCCGGACGTCAACACAACCGGACGCAGCCATTTCACTCAGGATGACAAAGCAAATGCCGCCCGGGCGGAGCCGGGCGGCATTGATTGTTCGTCAGTCGGAAGGGCGGTGTCAGCCGCGCTCTTCGATGATCTCCACCAGGTGCGGGATCTTGGCGATCATGCCGCGCACGGAGGGCGTATCCTCCAGCTCGCGAGTCCGGTGCATCTTGTTCAGGCCAAGCCCGATCAGCGTCTTGCGCTGGATTTCCGGGCGACGGATCGGCGAACCGATCTGCTTCACGACGATTGTCTTTGCCATGGGTCTCAGGCCTCCTCAGCCACCTGCGTGCTGGCCTCGGGGGCCTCGTCACGCTTGGGCAGAATGTCCGACACCTTCTTCCCACGACGGGAAGCGACCATCCGCGGGCTCGACTGCTTGGTCAGGCCGTCGATGGTGGCGCGGATCATGTTGTAGGGGTTCTGGGTCCCGGTCGACTTAGCAACGACGTCCTTGACGCCGAGCATCTCGAACACGGCACGGCATGGACCGCCGGCGATGATGCCCGTCCCTTCCGGAGCGGTGCGCATCGTCACCTTGCCTGCGCCGTGACGGCCTTCGATGTCGTGGTGCAGGGTCCGGCCCTCGCGCAGCGGCACGCGGATCATGCCGCGCTTCGCCTGCTCGGTCGCCTTGCGGATTGCCTCGGGCACCTCTTTGGCCTTGCCCTTGCCGAAGCCGACGCGGCCGCGCTGGTCGCCCACGACGACGAGCGCCGCGAAGCCGAAGCGCTTGCCGCCCTTCACCGTCTTCGACACCCGGTTGATCGCGACCAGACGGTCGGCGAATTCCGGGGTCTCGTCGCGATCGTCGCGGCGGCGACCCCGTCTCTGTTCACGTTCTGCCATCAGGCATCCTTCCTTGTCCGGCGCGTCCGGGCGCCAATTTGGTCAACCCTGGTGGGCCGGGGCCCCCGGGTCATCGGAGCGGCCCAAAGGCCGCCCGCACTCAGAATTTCAGTCCGCCCTCGCGCGCGGCGTCGGCCAGAGCCTTGACGCGCCCGTGGAACAGGAGACCGCCGCGGTCGAAGTAGCACTCCTCGACCCCGGCCTTCTTCGCCCGCTCGGCGATCGCCGAGCCGATCTTGGCTGCCGCTTCGGCATTGTTCTTGCCGACGACGCCCAGATCCTTTTCCAGCGTCGAAGCCGAGGCCAGCGTCACGCCGTTCTCGTCGTCGATCAGCTGGACGCTGATGTTCTTGTTGGACCGGTGCACACTGAGCCGGGGGCGACCGTTCGCCAGCGCCTTCAGCTTGTTCCGCACGCGCAGCGAGCGCTTCTGGAACAGGTGCGATTTGCTGTTTGCCATCTCGCTCGCCCTTACTTCTTCTTGCCTTCCTTGCGGAAGATGTACTCGCCCTTGTAGCGGATGCCCTTGCCCTTATAGGGCTCCGGCGCCCGCCATTCGCGGATATTGGCCGCGACCTGGCCGACGAGCTGCTGATCCGCGCCCTCGATGACGATCTCGGTCTGCTTGGGGCAGGTGACGGTCACGCCCTGCGGGACCGCGAAATCGACTTCGTGGCTGTAGCCGAGCGACAGCTTCAGGGTGTTGCCCTGCATCTGCGCGCGATAGCCGACGCCCTGGATCTCGAGCTCTTTCTTGAAGCCCGAGGTGACGCCGGTGACGAGGTTCTGAACCATCGTCCGGCTCATGCCCCATTGCTGGCGCGCCCGCTTGGACTGCCCGCGCGGGGTGACCGAAACGGCGTTGTCGTCGACCGCGATGGTGACATCGTCGGTCGCCGTGAAGGACCGGGTGCCTTTCGGCCCCTTGATCTCGATGGTCTGACCCGAGAGCTTCGCCTCGACGCCCGAGGGCAGGTCGACCGGTTTCTTTCCGATACGCGACATCGTGGCTCTCCTCAGAATACCGTGCAGAGCACTTCGCCGCCGACGCCCTGCGCGCGCGCATTGGCGTCCGACATCACGCCCTTGGACGTCGTGACGATCGACACGCCGAGGCCCTGACGGACCTGCGGGATGTCCTCGACGCCCATGTAGACGCGACGGCCCGGCTTCGACACCCGCTTCAGATCGCGGATGACCGGCGTGCCTTCGTAGTACTTCAGGCTGATCTCGAGCGTGGGGTGGCCGCGCTCGTCGGTGCCCTTCTCGTAGCCGCGGATGTAGCCTTCGTCGGCCAGCACATCGAGCACCCAGGCCCGAAGCTTGGAGGCCGGGGTCGAGACCACCGACTTGCCACGCATCTGCGCATTGCGGATGCGGGTCAGCATATCGCCGAGAGGATCATTCATTCTCGTGTCCTCCTTACCAGCTCGACTTGACCATGCCGGGGATCTGGCCGTTCGAGGCCAGGTCCCGCAGCTTGATCCGCGACATCTTCAGCTTGCGGTAGTACGCCTTCGGGCGCCCGGTCAGCTGGCAGCGGTTGTGCAGACGGGTAGGCGAGCTGTTGCGAGGTAGCTTCGCCAGTTTCATCGACAGACGGACGCGGTCGCCGAGCGGCAGCTCCGTATCCTTTAGCTGGTCTTTCAGCGCAGCCCGGCGGGCGGCGTATTTCGCGACGAGGCGCTGGCGCTTCAGCTCGCGTTCAACCATGGATTTCTTGGCCATTACGGTTCTCCCCTCGCGATCAGCTGTTGAACGGCATGTTGAAATGCTTCAACAGCGCCTTCGCTTCCGCGTCGGTCTTCGCGGTGGTGCAGATGATGACGTCCATGCCCCAGACCTCGTCGACCTGGTCGAAGTTGATCTCGGGGAAGACGATGTGTTCCTTGATGCCCATGGCGTAGTTGCCGCGGCCGTCAAAGGATTTGCCCGACACGCCGCGGAAGTCGCGGATGCGGGGCATGGCGATGGTGATCAGGCGGTCGAGGAATTCGTACATCCGGTCGCCGCGGAGCGTCACCTTGGCGCCGAGCGGCATTTCCTCGCGGACGCGGAAGCCGGCGATCGACTTCTTGGCCTTGGTCACGACAGCCTGCTGGCCGGCGATCTTCGACAGATCTTCCTGGGCCGACTTGGCTTTCTTCGAGTCACGCACGGCTTCGGCACCGCAGCCGATGTTCAGCACGATCTTGTCGAGCCGCGGGATCATCATGTCATTCGAGTAGCCAAATTCCTCCTTCAGCGCGGGACGGATAGTCTCGCGGAAGACGGCCTTCAGGCGCGGGGTGTAGGTGGCGGTGTCGAGCATCAGATCACGTCCCCCGTGGTCTTGGCGAAGCGGACCTTCTTGCCGTCTTCCATGCGGAAGCCGACGCGGGTGGCCTTGCCGTTCTTGTCGAGCAGAGCGAGGTTCGACAAATCGACCGGCATCGCCTTGGGGATGCGGCCGCCCTGGGAATTCTGGCTCTGACGGGTGTGGCGGATGGCGATGTTCACGCCGTCGACGATGGCCTTGCCGTCCTGGGGCAGAACCTGGGTGATCTCACCCTCCTTGCCCTTGTCCTTGCCGGCCAGCACGACGACCTTGTCGCCCTTCTTCAGCTTGGCAGCCATTACAGCACCTCCGGCGCGAGCGAGATGATCTTCATGAAGTTCTTCGCGCGCAGCTCACGAACCACGGGGCCGAAGATACGGGTCCCGACGGGTTCGTTGTTGTTGTTGAGGATGACGGCGGCGTTGCGGTCGAAGCGGATGGCGGTGCCGTCTTCGCGACGGACCTCCTTGGCGGTGCGGACGACGACGGCCTTGCGGACATCGCCCTTCTTCACGCGACCGCGCGGGATGGCTTCCTTGACCGACACCACGATGATGTCGCCGACGGAGGCGTATTTCCGCTTGGACCCACCGAGGACCTTGATGCACTGAACCTTCCGGGCACCGGAATTGTCAGCCACATCCAGATTGGTCTGCATCTGGATCATTGTTGGTTTCTCCCGACCTTTGGGAACGCGGTCCCAGGGTTTCGATCAAACCGGGGGTGATCTGTCGCGTCAGACGCGCTCGACCACCTCCCAGCGTTTCGTCTTCGACTTGGGCGCGCATTCCTGGATGCGCACGACGTCGCCCACCTTGAACTCGTTCTTCTCGTCGTGGGCGCGATACTTCTTCGACTTCCGGATCGTCTTCTGAAGAACCGGGTGCTTGAAGCGGCGCTCGACCGAGATGGTCACGGTCTGGGCGTTGGCGTCGGAGGTCACGGTGCCTTGCAGGATACGTTTGGGCATTACTTCGCCTCCCCTGCGGCGGCCGCGGCCTTTTCGTTCAGGACAGTCAGCACGCGGGCGGTGTCACGACGGACGGCACGCATGCGGGCAGTGGATTCGAGCTGGCCGGTAGCCTGCTGGAAGCGGAGGTTGAACGCCTCCTTCTTCAGGTTGGTCAGCTGCTCCCGCAGCTGGTCCGGCGTCTTGTCACGCAATTCTGTGGCGGAATTCGCCATGGGTCTTAGGTCCTTCTCAACATCACCGGAGGGCCCCGTTCTGCCAATGGCAAGGGTCACCCTGATTCCCGGTGGAGGTGGATGAGCGCGCCGTATAGGCCGCTGCGCGCCGTTTGGCAACACCGATCTGGCCCACCCGCTGGCGAAGCGATCCGCAGGCGCTAAGTCGGCCATCGACGCTAAAGGAAGGAGGCATGGTAGCCATGGCGACCGACGAGAGCGACAAGCCGATCCTGGTGATGGGCGCAACGTCAGGCATCGGTGCGAAAGCCGTCGAAGAGGCGTTGTCGCGCGGGCTGAAGGTGCGCGCCTTCTCGCGCTCGGCGGACCGGATGGAGCCGCGCGACGGGCTCGAGACCCATGCGGGCGACGCAACCGAACCGGCGGACGTGGCCGCCGCGGTGAAGGGCGTGCGAGCGGTCGTCTACGCGCTTGGCATCCCCGGGCGACCTGGGATGCTGTGGGAGGAGGAGCGTCTGTTCTCCACCTCGACTCGCATTCTGATCGCCGAGATGCTCAGGGCCGGCGTCGAACGCATCGTTGCCGTCACCGGCTTCGGAGCCGGCCGGTCGAAATCCGCGATGAGCGCCCTCGAGAAGATCGGGTTCTTCGCCGTCTTCCGGAAACCCTACGAGGACAAGGACCGGCAGGAAGAGATGCTGATGGACAGCGACCTCTCCTACACCATCGCGCGGCCGGTCATCCTGACCCATGGCCATCGGTCCGGCGGGCCCAAGATCCTGCGGAGACCGGAGGAGTGGCGCAACGGGCTGGTCGCGAGGGCCGATGTCGCCGTCTATCTCATCGACGCCATCGAACAGGATCTCGACCGTCGGGGCGACGTGGTGCTGGCGCACTAGCCCGGCCTGCGCTACCCCTCCCCCATGGCCGATATCCGATCGCTGTTTGTCACCCGCCTCTACCGCGCCACGCTGTCCGGGCATGGCCCTGCCATCGACGCCGCCGAACTCGAAGCCTCCTGCCTGTCGATCGCCGAGGATGACGAAGCGGGACAGGACTGGTGCGAGGCGAACGGGTATCCGGGCTACACCTCCTACGCCTCTCTGACCGACCTGCCCTGGCGCTTCCCGATCTTCGGCGATCTCGTGCGCGCGCTCGACGCCCATGTCGCGGCCTTCGCCGAGGATCTCGAATTCGACCTCGGCGAGGGAAAGCTCGTGCTCGAGGATATCTGGATCAACATCCTGCCCGAGGGCGGCTTCCACGGCTCGCATATCCATCCGCACTCGGTGATCTCCGGCACGACCTATGTCGCGATGCCGGACGGTACGTCGGCGCTGAAGCTGGAGGACCCGCGGTCCGCCCGGATGATGGCCGCACCTCAGCGACGGAAGGACGTGCGGGAGGAACTGAAGACATTCGTATCGGTCGCGCCGAAGGTCGGCGACGTGCTGCTGTGGGAAAGCTGGCTCCGCCACGAAGTGCCGATGAACATGGCCGAAGACGAGCGGATCTCGATCAGCTTCAACTACAAATGGGCGTAGGAAGGCTTTTCCCAAAAGCCTTCCGTCCCGAAAAGTCTTGATGAAGACTTTTCGGGCCGACTGCAGGAGCCGCGCGTGACCACGCTTTACATCGACGCCGATGCCTGCCCGGTGAAAGCCGAGGCGGAGCGTGTGGCGACGCGGCTGAAGGTGCCGATGGTCCTCGTCTGCAATGGCGGCATCCGGCCATCGCAGAACCCGCTCGTGACGCTCAAGGTCGTGGCCGAAGGTCCGGACGAGGCGGACAAGTGGATCGCCGAGAGCTGCGGACCAGGAGACGTGGTCGTGACCTCCGACCTGCCGCTCGCCGACCGCTGCCTGAAGGCCGGTGCGTCCGTCCTTCAGCACAACGGCGAAGTGCTGACCGGGGCCAATATCGGGCCGCGGCTCGCCACGCGCGATCTGATGCAGGACATCCGGGCGTCGAACCCGTTCCACCAGGGCGGTGGCGCAGCGTTTTCCAAGGCCGACCGGGCGCGCTTCCTTCAGGCGCTGGATACGGCGCTGACGAAGGCGATGCGCGGTTAGTCGCCTCGGGCGAAGTTCACCAGGAAGATCGTTCCGAAGAAGCCGGCAACGGCGCCGGTCAGGACCATGCCCCAGAGCGGCAGGTCCCAGACAAACGCGCCGGCGCCGCCGGCAATCGCCCCGCCAGCGCCACCGACGAAGTAGATGAGCAGGTCATGGACGAGGTCGCGGAGCATTCCGCCGAAAAACCGGACGAGGAAGCCCTCGCGGGCCGGGGGATCGTGACGGGGCATGGGCATGTCTCCATTGGATCGGCTCCAATGGGTCGCGGGCGCGGGGCCGGTCGTTCAATCCGAGCGTGGCCCGAAAACGGAAAGGCCCCCGTCCGGGCTGCGGACGGGGGCCAAATTTGTAAGCAGAGCCAGTCAGGCGCTGCTGGAAGCCGTCACCAGTCCTCGCGGACCACCGTACGGGTCTTGATCGGCAGCTTCATCGCAGCAAGGCGCAGGGCCTCACGGGCGATCACTTCGCTGACGCCGTCGATCTCGAACATGATCCGGCCGGGCTTGACCTTGCAGGCCCAGTAATCGACCGAGCCCTTACCTTTACCCATCCGGACTTCGACCGGCTTGGAGGTTACCGGCGTGTCCGGGAAGATGCGGATCCAGACGCGGCCCTGACGCTTCATGTGGCGCGTCATGGCACGGCGGGCGGCTTCGATCTGGCGCGCGGTCACGCGCTCCGGCTCGATCGCCTTCAGCCCGAAGGTGCCGAAGTTCAGGTCAGACCCGCCCTTCGCCTCGCCGCGGATGCGGCCCTTGTGCATCTTGCGGAATTTGGTGCGCTTGGGTTGCAGCATACCTTAGTTCCTCCGTCCGCCGCCCGCGCCGCGGGGGGCTGGGCCGTCCTGCAGTTCCTGCTGGCGACGATCGCGGGCCGAGGGATCATGCTCCATGATCTCGCCTTTGAAGATCCAGCACTTGATGCCGATGATGCCGTAGGGCGTGGATGCCTCGGCGTGGGCGTAGTCGATATCGGCGCGGAGCGTGTGCAGCGGCACCCGGCCCTCGCGATACCATTCGGTCCGGGCGATCTCGGCGCCGCCGAGGCGGCCCGCGACGTTGACCCGGATGCCGAGCGCACCCATGCGCATGGCATTCTGCACCGCGCGCTTCATCGCACGGCGGAACGACACGCGGCGCTCGAGCTGCTGAGCAATCGACTCGGCGACCAGCGCGGCGTCGAGCTCGGGCTTGCGCACCTCGACGATATTGAGGTGCAGTTCGCTGTCGGTCATCGAGGCGAGCTTCTTGCGAAGCGTCTCGATATCCGCGCCCTTCTTGCCGATGATCACACCCGGACGGGCCGTGTGGATCGTGACGCGGCACTTGCGGTGCGGACGTTCGATGATGACCTTCGACACGCCGGCCTGCTTGCACTCTTCCTCGATGAACTCGCGGATCTTGATGTCCTCGAGCAGGAGGTCGCCGTAGTCCTTGGTGTCGGCGTACCAGCGGCTGTCCCAGGTGCGGTTCACCTGCAGGCGCATGCCGATCGGATTGACTTTATGTCCCATTAGGCTTCCTCCACCTGGCGGACCTTGATGGTCAGCTCCGAGAACGGCTTCATGATCTTGCCGAACCGGCCCCGGCCACGCGGACGGCCGCGCTTCATCACCAGGTTCTTGCCCACGAAGGCCTCGGCCACGACAAGCTCATCGACGTCGAGCCCGTGGTTGTTCTCGGCGTTGGCGATGGCCGACTGAAGGCACTTCTTCACGTCGCCCGCGATCCGGCGCTTGGAGAAGGTCAGGTCGTTCAGAGCCCGATCCACCTTCTTGCCGCGGATCATCGCCGCCACCAGGTTCAGTTTCTGCGGCGAGGTGCGAAGCATACGGGTCTTCGCCATCGCCTCGTTCTCCGCCACGCGGCGGGGATTCTTGTCCTTGCCCATGGCTTACTTCCTCTTGGCTTTCTTGTCCGCCGCATGCCCGTAATAGGTGCGCGTCGGTGCGTATTCCCCGAACTTCTGGCCGATCATCTCTTCGGAGACCGACACCGGGATGTGCTTCTGCCCGTTGTAGACGCCGAAGGTGAGGCCCACGAACTGGGGCAGGATGGTGGAGCGGCGCGACCAGATCTTGATGACCTCGTTGCGGCCGGATTCCTTGGCTTTTTCGGCCTTCTTCAGGACGTAGCTGTCGACGAAGGGGCCTTTCCAGACGGAACGCGACATGGATCAGCGTCCTTTCTTCTTGGCGTGACGCGAGCGGATGATCAGCTTCTGCGACGCCTTGTTCTTGTCACGGGTGCGCGCACCCTTCGTCGGCTTGCCCCACGGGGTGACCGGGTGACGGCCGCCCGAGGTGCGGCCTTCGCCGCCGCCATGCGGGTGGTCGATCGGGTTCATCACGACGCCGCGGACCGAGGGCCGCTTGCCGTAATGCCGGTTGCGGCCGGCCTTGCCGATGTTCTGGTTCGAGTTGTCGGGGTTCGAGACCGCGCCGACG
This sequence comes from Rhodobacterales bacterium HKCCE3408, assembly GCA_015689705.1. Lineage (GTDB taxonomy): Bacteria > Pseudomonadota > Alphaproteobacteria > Rhodobacterales > Rhodobacteraceae > HKCCE3408. The sequence goes on along the minus strand of WVSN01000001.1, from coordinate 31,938 downwards.
GTCGCCATGCATTCCTGGCGGACCATGCGCAGTTCGCCCGAACTCAGCCGGATCTGGGCGTAGCCGCCGTCACGGCCAACGAACTGGGCATAGGTGCCCGCGGCGCGCGCCAGCTGGCCGCCCTTGCCGGGCTTCAGCTCGATGTTGTGGACGATCGTGCCGATCGGCATGCCCGAGAACGGCATCGCGTTGCCCGGCTTGATGTCGACCTTCTGCCCGGCCACGACCTTGTCGCCGACGGTGATCCGTTGCGGCGCCAGGATGTAGGCCTGTTCGTCGTCAGCATAGGTGATGAGCGCGATGAACGCGGTCCGGTTCGGATCGTACTCGATGCGCGTGACGACGCCTTCGACGTCGAACTTCGAGCGCTTGAAATCGACGATGCGGTAAAGACGCTTCGCCCCGCCTCCGCGGCGGCGCATCGTGATCCGTCCGGTGTTGTTCCGGCCCGCCTTCTTGGTCAACCCTTCCGTGAGGGACTTGACCGGACGGCCCTTCCAAAGCTCCGAACGGTCGATCAGCACCAGCCCACGCTGGCCCGGCGTCGTCGGCTTATACGACTTGAGTGCCATGCTTTCTGTCTTCCGTTTGCTTCAGTGCGGGTCGCCCCGCGGGTTCGAAAATGCCCCCGCCATGACGGCGGAGGCGGTCGTCTATCAGAGACCTGTGGTCACGTCGATGGTGTTTCCTTCCTCGAGCGTGACATAGGCCTTCTTCACGTCGCGCCGCGTGCCCTTCTGGCCGCGGAAGCGCTTCACCTTGCCCTTGGTGATGGTCGTGTTCACGGCCTTCACCTTCACGCCGAAGACGTTCTCGACGGCGTCCTTGATCTCGGGCTTGGTCGCCTCGATCGCCACTTCGAAGACAACCGCACCGGCCTCGGAGGCCATGGTCGACTTCTCGGTGATGATCGGCTTGCGGATCACGTCGTAATGGTCGGGTTTCACGGTCATTTCAGACGTGCCTCCAGCGCTTCGACACCCGCCTTCGTGATCACCAGCGTGTCCCGGCGAAGGATGTCATAGACATTGGCGCCCATCGACGGCAGCACATCGAGACCCTCGATGTTGGCGGCCGCGCGGGCGAAGTTCTCGTTCAGCTCGGGCCCGTCGATCAGGAGCACGCGCTTCCAGCCGAGATCGCTGACCTGCTTGGCCAGCGCCTTCGTCTTCGGCTCGGCCGCGGTGGCCTCGTCGAGGATGACAAGCTTGCCGGCCTGCGCCTTGGCGCTCAGCGCATGCTTCAGGCCGAGGGCGCGGAACTTCTTCGGCAGGTCATGCTCGTGGCTGCGCGGGGTCGGACCCTTGTAGATGCCGCCCTTGCGGAAGATCGGCGCGTTCCGGTCACCGTGGCGTGCGCCGCCGGTGCCCTTCTGGCGATAGATCTTCTTGGTCGAATACGAGGTCTCGGACCGCGTCTTAACCTTGTGCGTGCCCTGCTGCTGCCGCGCCCGCTGCCAGCGGACGACGCGGTGCAGGATGTCGGCGCGCGGCTCGAGCCCGAAGATCTCGTCGCCGAGATCGACCGAGCCGGCTTTCTTGCCGCTGAGGCTGATCACGTCGAGTTTCATTCCTCACCGTCCTTCTTCTCGGCGTCGGAGTTGTCGGTGTCCGACGACTCGTCCGCGATCTGCTCCTCGGCCTCGGCGAGGGCAGCCGCTTCCTGCGCGGCCTGCTCTTCGGCGAGACGCTTGGCTTCGGCTTCAGCCTCGGCGGCTGCGGCGGCCGCGGCTTCCTCGGCGGCCTTCGCGGCTTCCTCTGCGGCGGATTTCAGAGCAGCGGGCAGGATCGCGTTCTCGGGGAACGGCTTCTTGACCGCGTCCTTGATGGTGACCCATCCGCCTTTCGAGCCCGGAACCGCGCCCTTGACCATGATCAGGCCGCGGTCGGCATCGGTGCGGATAACCTGCAGGTTCTGCGTGGTCACGCGCGCCGCGCCCATGTGGCCGGCCATCTTCTTGCCCTTGAACACGCGTCCCGGGTCCTGGCACTGACCGGTCGAGCCGTGCGAACGGTGGCTGATCGACACACCGTGCGAGGCGCGCAGGCCGCCGAAGTTGTGCCGCTTCATGGCACCGGCAAAGCCCTTACCGATCGACGTGCCGGACACGTCGACGAACTGGCCTTCGAAATAGTGGTTCGCGGTGATTTCCTCACCGACGTTGATCATGTTCTCGGGATCGACCCGGAACTCGGCCACCTTCCGCTTCGGTTCCACCTTGGCGGCGGCGAAATGGCCGCGCATGGGGGCGGGGGTCCGCTTGGCCTTGGCCGTGCCGGCGCCGAGCTGAACGGCCGAATAGCCATCCTTCTCGGCCGTGCGCTGAGCCACGACCTGCAGTTTGTCGAGCTGGAGAACGGTGACCGGAACCTGCCGGCCATCCTCCATAAACAGCCGGGTCATACCGACTTTTTTCGCGATAACGCCAGAGCGCAACATGTGGGTGCCCTCCTCAGACCGAGATCTGCACATCGACGCCGGCGGCGAGGTCGAGCTTCATCAGCGCGTCCACGGTCTGCGGCGTCGGGTCGACGATGTCGAGCAGGCGCTTGTGGGTACGGATCTCCCACTGGTCCCGGCTCTTCTTGTCGATGTGGGGTCCACGGAGAACCGTGAACTTCTCGATCTTGTTCGGCAGCGGGATCGGGCCGCGCACCTGCGCGCCGGTCCGCTTTGCGGTATTCACGATCTCGAGCGTAGACGCGTCGAGAACCCGGTAATCGAAGGCTTTCAGCCGGATCCGGATGTTCTGGCTTTGAATGGCCATTGTCGTCATTCCCTTGCGGGTGTGTCAGTCGAGAGGAGGAGCAGCGTCATTGCCACCCCTCGTCGGACCGTCTTTTCGTTGGGCGGGAGGCGCCGCTGACCGGCGCCGCCCGCGATATCCGACCTCAGGCGAGGATTTTCGAGACGACGCCTGCGCCGACGGTGCGGCCGCCTTCGCGGATGGCGAAGCGGAGGCCGTCTTCCATCGCGATCGGCGCGATCAGCTCGACCGTGAACGACACGTTGTCGCCCGGCATCACCATCTCGGTGCCTTCCTTCAGCGTCACCGTCCCGGTCACGTCCGTCGTGCGGAAGTAGAACTGCGGCCGGTAGTTCGCGAAGAACGGCGTGTGACGGCCACCCTCTTCCTTCGTCAGGATGTAGGCCTCGGCCTCGAACTTCGTGTGCGGCGTCACCGAACCCGGCTTGCACAGCACCTGGCCGCGCTCCACGCCGTCACGGTCCACACCGCGCAGCAGCGCGCCGATGTTGTCGCCGGCTTCCCCGCGATCGAGCAGCTTGCGGAACATCTCGACGCCCGTGCAGGTCGTCTTCTTGGTGTCCTTGATGCCCACGATCTCGATCTCGTCGCCGACATTGATCACGCCACGCTCGACCCGGCCGGTCACGACCGTGCCGCGGCCCGAGATCGAAAACACGTCCTCGATCGGCATCAGGAACGGCTGGTCCACGGCGCGCTCCGGCGTCGGGATGTACTCGTCCACCGCGGCCATCAGTTCGCGGATCTTGTTCTCGCCGATCTCCGGATCGCGGCCCTCCATCGCGGCCAGCGCCGAGCCCGCGATGATCGGGATGTCGTCGCCCGGGAAGTCGTAGGACGACAGAAGCTCGCGCACTTCCATCTCGACGAGCTCCAGCAGCTCCTCGTCATCGACCTGGTCGACCTTGTTCAGGAACACCACCAGCGCCGGAACGCCGACCTGGCGGGCGAGCAGGATGTGCTCGCGCGTCTGCGGCATCGGGCCGTCGGCCGCGTTCACAACCAGGATCGCGCCGTCCATCTGCGCCGCACCCGTGATCATGTTCTTCACGTAGTCCGCGTGGCCCGGGCAGTCGACGTGGGCGTAGTGACGGTTCTCCGTCTCGTATTCCACGTGCGCCGTCGAGATCGTGATCCCGCGCGCCTTCTCCTCCGGAGCGCCGTCGATCTGGTCGTAGGCCCGGAACTCGCCGAAATACTTCGTGATCGCCGCCGTCAGCGTCGTCTTCCCGTGGTCAACGTGACCGATCGTTCCGATGTTCACATGCGGCTTCGAACGGTTGAACTTTTCCTTTGCCATGATGGCCTCCTGTTATTCTGCGGGCCTACGCTCAGGCGTACTTGGCCTGGATTTCTTCCGAGATGTTCTGCGGAACCGGCTCGTAGTGATCGAACTGCATCGTGAACTGCGCGCGGCCCGAGGACATCGAGCGCAGCGTATTGATGTAGCCGAACATGTTGGCCAGCGGCACGAAGGCGGCGATCGCGATCGCGTTGCCACGGGTATCCTGCCCCTGAACCTGGCCGCGACGGCTGGTCAGGTCGCCGATGATCCCACCGGTGTATTCCTCCGGGGTCACGACCTCGACCTTCATGATCGGCTCGAGCAGCTGCGCGCCGGCCTTCTTGAGACCTTCACGCATGCACATCCGGCTCGCGATCTCGAACGCCAGAACGCTCGAGTCCACGTCGTGGAACTTGCCGTCGACCAGAGCGACCTTGAAGTCGATGACCGGGAAGCCGGCGAGCGGACCGGAGTCCATGACCGACTTGATGCCCTTCTCGACGCCGGGGATGTATTCCTTCGGCACCGAGCCACCGACGATGCGGCTCTCGAATGAGTAACCCTCGCCCGGCTCGGTCGGCGCGATCTCGAGCTTCACCTCGGCGAACTGACCCGAACCACCCGACTGCTTCTTGTGGGTGTAGGTGTGTTCGATCCGCTGGCGGATGGTCTCACGGTAGGCCACCTGCGGCGCACCGATATTGGCCTCGACCTTGAACTCACGCTTCAGCCGGTCGACGAGGATGTCGAGGTGAAGTTCGCCCATGCCCTTCATGATGGTCTGACCGGACTCGAGGTCGGTCTCGACGCGGAAGGACGGATCCTCGGCGGCAAGCCGCTGCAGACCCTGGGACATCTTCTCCTGGTCGTTCTTCGTCTTCGGCTCGATGGCGATCTCGATCACCGGATCGGGGAAGGTCATCGTCTCGAGCACGACCGGATCGTTCTTGTCGCAGAGCGTGTCGCCCGTGGTCGTCTCCTTCAGACCGGCGAGCGCGATGATGTCGCCGGCGAAGGCTTCCTCGATCTCCTCGCGGTTGTTGGAGTGCATCATCATCATGCGGCCGATGCGCTCGGACTTGCCCTTCGTCGAGTTCTGGATCGAGTCGCCCTTCTTGAGCGTGCCCGAATAGATCCGGGTGAAGGTGAGCGAGCCGACGAACGGGTCGTTCATGATCTTGAACGCAAGACCGGCGAACGGCATCGCGTCGTCCGCACGGCGGGCGATGTTCCGGACTTCCTCTTCGTCGCCGGGCTTGAAGCCCATGTAGTCGACCACGTCGAGCGGGCTCGGCAGGAAGTCGACGACGGCGTTGAGGAGCGGCTGGACGCCCTTGTTCTTGAACGCGGAGCCGGCGAGGACCGGGACGAAGGTCATCGACAGCGTGCCCTTGCGGATCAGTTTCCGCAGGGTCGGCACGTCGGGCTCTTCGCCTTCGAGATACGCCATCATGGCGTCGTCATCCATCTCGACGGCAGCCTCGATCATCTTGCCGCGCCATTCGTCGGCAAGCTCCTTGAGGTCGTCGCGGATCGGCTGGCGGACCCACGAGGCACCCAGGTCTTCACCGAGCCACACCCACTCTTCCATGGTGATGAGGTCGATGATGCCTTCGAGCTTGTCCTCGGCGCCGATCGGCAGGTTGACCGGAACTGGCGTCGCGCCGGTGCGGTCCTTGATCATCTTCACGCAGTTGAAGAAGTCGGCGCCGATCTTGTCCATCTTGTTGACGAAGACGAGGCGCGGAACCTTGTAGCGGTCGGCCTGGCGCCAGACGGTCTCGGTCTGCGGCTCGACACCGGCGTTGCCGTCGAGCAGCGCGACAGCGCCGTCGAGCACGGCCAGAGAACGCTCGACCTCGATGGTGAAGTCGACGTGTCCCGGGGTGTCGATGATGTTGAAGCGCGTCTTGGTGTCCGAGGTCCCTTCCGGGGTCGGGTCTTCCTGCCACTGCCAGAAGGTGGTGGTGGCGGCCGACGTGATCGTGATGCCGCGCTCCTGCTCCTGCTCCATCCAGTCCATGGTGGCGGCGCCATCGTGGACTTCGCCGATCTTGTGGGACCGGCCGGTGTAGTAGAGGATACGCTCGGTCGTCGTGGTCTTGCCGGCGTCGATATGCGCCATGATCCCGAAGTTACGGTAGCGCTGAAGCGGATATTGGCGGGCCATTGGTCAGGTCCTCAGGCTTGAAATTCGATTACCAGCGGTAGTGGCTGAACGCCTTGTTGGCGTCGGCCATCTTGTGCGTGTCCTCGCGCTTCTTCACCGCTGCACCGCGCGACTGCACGGCGTCGATGAGTTCGCCGGCGAGGCGCTCTTCCATGGTGTTCTCATTGCGGGCGCGCGAGGCGTTGATCAGCCAGCGGATCGCCAGGGCCTCACGACGCTCGGGGCGCACCTCGACCGGCACCTGGTAGGTGGCGCCGCCGACCCGGCGGGACCGGACCTCGACCGAGGGTTTGATGTTGTCGAGCGCTTCGTGGAAAACTTCCACCGGTGCGCGCTTCAGCTTGCCTTCGACGCGATCGAACGCGTTGTAGACGATGGTCTCTGCGACCGACTTCTTGCCGTCGATCATCAGGTTGTTCATGAACTTCGTGAGAACGCGGTCGCCGAACTTGGCGTCGGGGAGGATCTCACGTTTCTCTGCGCGGTGACGTCGGGACATGGATGTATCCTCTTACTTCGGGCGCTTCGCGCCGTATTTCGAGCGACGCTGACGGCGGTCCTTGACGCCCTGCGTGTCGAGCACGCCGCGCAGGATGTGGTAGCGGACGCCCGGAAGGTCCTTCACCCGGCCCCCGCGGATGAGCACGACCGAGTGCTCCTGCAGGTTGTGGCTTTCGCCGGGGATGTAGCTGATCACCTCGTAGCCGTTGGTGAGCCGCACCTTGGCCACCTTCCGCATGGCCGAGTTCGGCTTCTTCGGCGTGGTGGTATAGACGCGCGTGCACACGCCGCGCTTCTGCGGGCAGGACTCCAGGTGCTGAGACTTGGAGCGTTTCACTTTCGGCTGCCGCGGCTTGCGGATCAGCTGCTGGATCGTCGGCATTCGGGTTCCCCGTCTTGCTCACTCATGTCAATCGGCGCGCGGCGAAGCCAAAACGCCAGAACCGCAGGTGTCCCTTCCCTACCTGGAGGACACTGCGGTGGAATTCCCAGAGGATCGGGGCGCTCAAACGGCCCGGATCATGACCACGTCAATTCTGAATTCGATCCGTGCACTAGGGCCCCGGGCCGAGTGGCGCGGTCTATATGGGGAATCGGATAGGGTGTCAACAGCGGCTCAGGCCAGCTTCCGCTCGCGCCAGAAGGTATAGAGCCCCGTCGCCACCACGATGGCCGCGCCGGCCAGTGTCAGGGTGTCCGGAACCTCGGAAAACAGCACGATCCCGAGGATCATCGCCGCCAGAAGCGAGGTGTAGCGGAACGGGGCGACGACCGCGATTTCGCCCGAGCGCATGGCCGCGACGGCGAAGAAATACCCGCCGACGAGAAAGACCGAGGCGCCGCAGAGCGTGACCGCCGTGACCGGATCGAGCGGCTGCCAGTCGGTGAACAGGCTGGCAATGCCGAACGCCCCGCCGACCCAGACGGCGTTGACGAGCGCGACGGTCAGGGTCGGCACCGTCGCCGAGATCATCCGCGACAGGATATCCCGCGCGGTCACGCAGACGACCGAGGCCAGCGCGTAGAGCGAGAAGACCGTGAAGCCTTCGAGCCCGGGGCGGACAATGAGCATAACGCCGGCGAAGCCGACGGTGATGGCCGACAGCCTGCGCCAGCCGACCGGCTGGCCGAGGAAGAGCGCGCCGGCCAGCGTGACCGAGAGCGGCAGGGCCTGGAGGATCGCGCTCGCGTTGGCGATGGGCATGTTGAAGAGCGCCGTCAGGAAGAAGTAGGCGGCGCCGACTTCGGCCGCGCTGCGCAGGATGAGAAACCAGCGGTCGCGGCCATCGAGGCGCGGGCGGAGCGGCAGGCGGCGGGCGCGGATGAGCGCCAGAATGAGCAGGCTCGTGACCACGCCGCGCAGGAAAACCGCCTGCGCCAGCGGCAGGTTGCCCGACAGCATTTTCATCAGCGCGTCGTTGAAGGTGAAGGCGCACATCGAGCCGATCATGAAGAGCGCGCCGCGCGTGTTGGGGGTCATGGAGGGGGCGGGCTCGGGCGATGCATGGCGCCATGTTTCAGCGCCGCGGGGGGCGGTCAAGGGGCGTTGGAGCCCTGCCGCGGCTGCGCTAGGGTCGGGCCGGTATCGACAGGGGAGAGTCGGCGATGGCGAAGAGCGTCAAGGACATGGTGGCCGAGGCCAGCCGCGAGGTGCCGCGCATCAACCAGCAGGACGCGGCGGCGATGATCGCCGAGGGCGCGGTGCTGCTCGACGTGCGCGAGCCGGCCGAAATCACCGAGACGGGCAAGGCCGAGGGCGCGGTCACGATCCCGCGCGGATTGCTGGAATTCCGGGCCGATCCGGCCTCGGAACTGCACAACCCGGCGCTCGATCCCGACAAGCCGGTGATCCTGTATTGCGCCGCTGGCGGGCGCGCCGCGCTGGCCGGCAAGGCCCTGAAAGACCTCGGGTATTCAAAGGTCTACAACCTCGGCGGGTTCCGCGACTGGGTCGAGGGCGGCGGAGAGCGGGAGTGACGCCTACTCGTCCGGGAAGGTGATCTCGAACCCCGGGTCGGGCGCGCCCGCGGCGGGCAGGGAAGAGACCCGGTCGACCCGCGCGGCGGGCGGGCCGCTTTCCATTTCCTTCAGGAGCTGATCGACGTTTTCGGGCGCGCCGTCGAGGAGCGCCGAGACGGTGCCGTCGGATTCGTTCCGGACCCAGCCGGAGAGCTTCAGGCGGGTCGCCGAGCGGTGGACCCAGGCCCTGTAGCCGACGCCCTGAACCCGGCCCGAGACGCTGACGGTGACGGATTTGGTTTCGCGGTCTTCGAACATGCCCCCACCCTGCACGAGACAGGGTTAACGGGGCAAGCGGGGCGCTTTGCGGCATGATGCTACCGGTATGCTTTGCGGTATGCCTGACGGTATGCCTGAAAACCGCCCCTTCCGTCGCGCGGCAAAAAGTTAACAGACGAGGCACCCGTTAACGGAGTGTCAGGAAACGCCGTCCGAACCGGAGTGATACCGCCCGGTCTTTCGTTTGTGTCGGCGCGCGCCGGCAGGCTATCGTCCTGCCATGCGCGCCTGGTGCTTCACCGACGGGTTCGGGTTCGAGTCCCTGCACCTCGTCGACCGGCCGGATCCCGAGCCGGGTCCGCGCGACGTGGTGATCGCGATGCGCGCCGCCTCGCTCAATTTCCGCGACCTGGTGGTGCTGCGCGGCCAGCACGGGCGCGCGGTCCGGCCGCCGCTGATCCCGCTGTCGGATGGCTGCGGCGTCGTCACCGCCACCGGCGCCGAGGTCGGGGACCTCGCGGTCGGGACCCGGGTCGCGCCCGCCTTCTTCCGGAACTGGCAGGGCGGTGCGCCGCCGCAGGACCTGGAGGCCGGGCGGCTTGGCGGGCCCCTGGACGGGGTGCTGGCGACGCGGGTCGTCGCGCCGGCCGACGCGGTCGTGCGCATCCCCGATCACCTGTCCGACGCGGAGGCCGCCACCCTGCCCTGCGCCGGCGTCACGGCCTGGAGCGCGCTGTCCGAGCCGCGGCCCGCGCGGGCGGGCGAGACCGTCCTGATCCTCGGGACCGGAGGCGTGGCGCTGATGGCGCTGCAACTGGCGCGCGTCTCGGGGCTTCGGACCGTCGTCACAACGTCGTCCGACGCGAAGGCGGAGCGGCTGCGGGCGCTTGGCGCCGACATCGTCATCGACCGGTCGGCGACGCCCGACTGGGCGCGCGCGGTGCGCGAGGCGACGGGCGGCGCCGGCGTCGACCGGGTGCTGGAACTGGCCGGGGCGGAAACGCTGCCCTCGTCGCTGAAATGCGTGCGCACCGGCGGGACGATCCTGCTGATCGGGAACGTCACCGGCAACGAGGCCACGCTGTTCCTGCCCGCGATCCTGACTCGGCGGGTGACGCTGCAATCGGTCACGGTCGGATCGCGGCAGGATTTCGAGGCGCTGGTCCGCGCGCTCGACCTGCACGGAATCCGCCCGGTGGTGGACCGGACGCTTCCGTTCGAGGACGCACCCGAAGCGTTCCGCACGCTGGAGACGCAGGCCGGTTTCGGCAATATCTGCGTGGAGATTCCCGGCGACTAGGCGGGCTTTCGTCGGCCCCGTTCAAGGGGTCGTGCGCCGGTCATCGGCAAGGTGTATGGACGACCAGTGAGTCGGACGCATCATGTTTGAACGTCGCATCCCTGAATGGCTACGCCACGCCCCCGACCCCTCTCTGAAGGGATTCGCGACGCTTGCCGGATGCGAGGCGGTTGCGCGGGGGATGCTGATCTCGGTCTACCCGGTGGCGATGTACGATGCGATCGGCGACGCGGCGCGCGTCAGCTCGATCTATTTCGCCATCGGGATCGTTTCGCTTCTGGCCGGTCTGTCGGTGCCGTTGCTGAACCGGATCGTGCCGCGGCGCTGGCTCTATTCCGTCGGCGCGCTGACCTATGTCACCGGGTCGGCGCTGGCCATTGCCGGGACGGCGGAGGCGGTGGTGGCGTCGGTGGTGATGACCTCGGCCGCGACGGTGATCTGCTTCGTCTGCTTCAACGCCTACGTGCTGGACTACATCGCGCGGATCGAACTGGGAAAGTGCGAGACGCTGCGGATGTTCTATTCCGCCGCCGGATGGACGGTCGGGCCGGTCCTGGGTGTGTTCCTGTGGGGCCTGTGGCGGCCGGCGCCGTTCCTGATCGCCTCGGCCGCGTCGGCAACGATGCTGGCGGTGTTCCTGTACATGCGGCTTGGCAACGGCAAGCTCATCACTCGGGCGCGCGGTCCGGCGCCGAACCCGCTGGCCTTCCTCGGCCGGTTCCTGCGCCAGCCGCGGCTGATCGCGGGCTGGCTGTTCGCGGTGATCCGGTCCTGCGGCTGGTGGGCCTATGTCGTCTACCTGCCGATCTTCGCGGTCGAGAACGGTCTGGGCACGCAGCTGGGCGGGACGCTGCTGTCGGTGACGAATGCGGGGCTGTTCCTGGCGCCGTTCATGCTGCGCTGGATGCAGGCCCATTCGGTCCGCCATTCGGTGCGGACGGGGTTCCTGGCGGTGGCGGTGCTGTTCACCGCCGCCGGGCTGTCCGGGCCGGTGCCGTGGCTGGCGGTGGCGCTGCTGTTCGCCGGAAGCTTCTTCTTGATCCTGCTGGATGTCTGCGCCGGGCTGCCGTTCCTGATGGCGGTCAAGCCGTCGGAGCGGACGGAGATGTCGGCGATCTATTCATCCTACCGCGACATTTCGGGCATCGCGACGCCGGGGATCGCCTGGGGCATCCTGCTGGTCGCGCCGGTGGCGGGCATCTTCGTGGCGTCGGGCGTGGCGGCGGGGCTGGCCTGGGCGCTGGCCGGGCGGCTGCACCCGCGGCTGGGCGCGGCGCGGATCGCGCTGCCGGGGCGGCAGGCCGCCAGTTAGGCGGGCACTGAGTCCGGGAACGAAGAACCCCCGCCGGTCGCCCGGCGGGGGTTATTGTTTTCAGGCCGTGCGGCGGATCACTCCGCGGCATCTTCCGGCGTTTCCACGTCGAAGGCTTCCGAGGGCGCTTCCAGCGCGGCGGCGGCTTCGGCCTCCGCCTGCTTGGCCTCGATCACCTTGTTGTCGCGCTCGGCCGCGATGCGGCGGACGCGCTGCGTGGCGCCACCCGTCCCGGCCGGGATCAGGCGACCGACGATCACGTTCTCCTTGAGACCGACGAGCTTGTCGCGCTTGCCCTGCACCGAGGCTTCGGTGAGGACCCGCGTGGTCTCCTGGAACGAGGCAGCCGAGATGAACGACCGGGTCTGGAGCGACGCCTTGGTGATCCCGAGCAGGATCGGCTCGCCCTCGGCCGGACGCCGGCCTTCTGCGATCGCCTTCTCGTTCTCGGCGTCGATCTCGGCCTTGTCGACGTGTTCGCCCTTCAGCAGCGTGGTTTCGCCACTGTCGAGGATCTCCCACTTCTGGAGCATCTGGCGGACGATGACCTCGATGTGCTTGTCGTTGATCTTCACGCCCTGCAGGCGATAGACCCTCTGCACCTCGTAGATCATGTAATCGGCCAGGGCCTCGACGCCGAGGATCGACAGGATGTCGTGCGGCGCCGGGTTGCCGTCCATGATGTAGTCGCCCTTCTGGACGTAGTCACCTTCGACCACCGGAATGTGCTTGCCCTTGGGCACCATGTATTCCGCCGGTTCCAGGCTGTCGTCGGACGGCACGATCGTGATCCGGCGCTTGTTCTTGAAGTCGCGTCCGAATTTCACCGTGCCGTCGATCTCGGCGATGATGGCGTGGTCCTTGGGCCGCCGTGCCTCGAAGAGTTCGGCCACCCGCGGCAGACCGCCGGTGATGTCGCTCGTCTTGGCGCTTTCGCGCGGGATACGGGCCACGACGTCGCCGGCCTGGATCTCCTGCCCGTCCTCGACCGACAGGATTGCGTCGACCGACATCGGGTAGGTGACCGGGTTGCCGGCCTCGTTGCGCACGGGTTCGCCATCCGGGCCGACGATCAGGATCTCCGGCTTCAGCTCGTTGCCCTTGGGCGCGGCGCGCCAGTCGGACACGATCTTCTGGGTCATGCCGGTGGCATCGTCGGTCTCGTCCCGGACGGAGACGCCCGAGGTGAGGTCGACGAATTTCACCGCGCCGGCCTTCTCGGCGATGATCGGCAGGGTGTACGGGTCCCATTCGAAGAGCCGCGTGCCGCGCTTCACATCCGCGCCTTCGGCGACGTGGACCTTGGTGCCGTAGCCGAGCTTGTAGCTCGACCGTTCGGCGCCCTGGTCGTCGATGATGGCCAGCTGCATGTTGCGGCCCATCACGATCTGTTCGCCGGCCGCGTTCGCCAGAAGGTTGGCGTTGTGGAAGGCGACCTTGCCCTCGACCCCAGCCTCCTGGAACGACTGCTGACCGCCCTGCGCGACGCCGCCGATGTGGAAGGTCCGCATCGTCAGCTGCGTGCCGGGTTCGCCGATCGACTGCGCGGCGATGATGCCGACAGCCTCACCCACGTTCACGCGCGTGCCGCGCGCGAGGTCGCGGCCGTAGCAGGCGGCACAGACGCCTTCCTCGGCCTCGCAGGTCAGCGGCGAGCGGATGCGGATCGACTGCAGACCGGCCTCTTCGACGGCATCGGCCCTGCGTTCGTCGATCAGCTCGCCCTTGGCGACGATCACTTCCTCGGTGCCCGGCTTCAGCACGTCCTCGCCGGCCGTCCGGCCGAGGATACGCTCGGCCAGCGAGGCCACGACCTCGCCGTCGTTGACGGCGGGTTCTGCGGTGATCGTGTTCTCGGTCCCGCAATCGTTCATGCGCACGATGCAGTCCTGCGCCACGTCGACGAGGCGACGGGTCAGGTAGCCCGAGTTCGCGGTCTTGAGTGCCGTGTCCGACAGACCCTTCCGGGCGCCGTGGGTCGAGTTGAAGTACTCGAGCACCGTCAGGCCTTCCTTGAAGTTCGAGATGATCGGCGTCTCGATGATCTCGCCCGAGGGCTTGGCCATCAGGCCGCGCATCCCGCCGAGCTGCTTCATCTGCGTCACCGAACCCCGGGCGCCGGAGTGGGCCATCATGTAGACGGAGTTGGGCTCCATCTCGGCCCCGCTCTCATCCATCTTCTTGGACGAGATCGTGGACATCATGGCCTCGGTCACCTTGTCGTTGGCCTTGGACCAGGCGTCGATCACCTTGTTGTACTTTTCGCCCTGAGTGATCAGGCCGTCCATGTACTGCTGTTCGAACTCCTTGACCTGGCCCTTGGTCTCCTCGACCAGGTCCCACTTCTGCTCGGGGATGACCATGTCGTCCTTGCCGAAGGAGATGCCGGCCTTGAAGGCCTCGCGGAAGCCCATCGTCATGATCTGGTCGCAGAAGATGACCGACTCTTTCTGACCGCAGTAGCGGTAGACGGTGTCGATGACCTGCTGCACTTCCTTCTTCCGCAGAAGACGGTTGACCAGCTCGAACGGCGCCTTGGCGTTCAGCGGCAGGAGCGCACCAAGCTTCACGCGGCCCGGAGTCGTCTCGTAGCGCTTGAAGACCTCGTTGCCCTCGTCGTCGATCTGCTTCACGCGCGCCTGGATCCGGGCGTGCAGGTGCACCTCGCCGGCGTTCAGCGCGTGTTCGACTTCGTCGACCGAAGCGAAGACCATGCCCTCGCCCTTCATGCCCTCACGCTCGAGCGTGACGTAGTAGAGGCCGAGGATCATGTCCTGCGACGGAACGATGATCGGCGCGCCGTTGGCGGGCGACAGGACGTTGTTCGTCGACATCATCAGGACGCGCGCTTCCAGCTGCGCCTCGAGGCTCAGCGGGACGTGCACGGCCATCTGGTCGCCGTCGAAGTCGGCGTTGAAGGCCGAGCAGACCAGCGGGTGAAGCTGGATCGCCTTGCCTTCGATCAGGATCGGTTCGAACGCCTGGATGCCGAGACGGTGCAGCGTGGGCGCACGGTTCAGGAGAACCGGGTGCTCGCGAATGACCTCGTCGAGGATGTCCCAGACTTCCGGGCGCTCTTTCTCGACCAGTTTCTTCGCCTGCTTCACCGTGGAGGACAGGCCCTTGGCTTCCAGCCGCGAGTAGATGAACGGCTTGAACAGCTCGAGCGCCATCTTCTTCGGCAGGCCGCACTGGTGCAGCTTCAGCTCCGGACCCGTCACGATGACGGACCGGCCCGAGAAGTCGACGCGCTTGCCGAGCAGGTTCTGGCGGAACCGGCCCTGCTTGCCCTTCAGCATGTCCGACAGCGACTTCAGCGGGCGCTTGTTGGCGCCCGTGATGACGCGGCCGCGGCGGCCGTTGTCGAACAGAGCGTCGACGGATTCCTGCAGCATCCGCTTTTCGTTGCGGATGATGATGTCCGGCGCGCGCAGTTCGATCAGCCGCTTCAGGCGGTTGTTCCGGTTGATGACCCGGCGATAGAGGTCGTTCAGGTCCGACGTGGCGAACCGGCCGCCGTCGAGCGGGACGAGCGGGCGCAGTTCGGGCGGGATGACCGGGATGACGGTCATCACCATCCACTCGGGACGGTTGCCGGATTCGATGAAGTTCTCGATGATCTTCAGCCGCTTGATGATCTTCTTCGGCTTCAGTTCACCGGTGGCTTCCTTCAGGTCCTCGCGCAGCTGCACGGCCTCGGCTTCGAGGTCGATGTTCGACAGCATCTCGCGGATCGCCTCGGCGCCGATATTGGCCGAGAACGCGTCGGCGCCATAGGCGTCCTGCGCGTCGAGGAATTCCTCTTCGGACATCAGCTGGCCGTAGGTCAGGTCGGTCAGACCCGGCTCGATCACGACGTAGTTCTCGAAGTAGAGAATCCGCTCCAGGTCGCGGAGCGTCATGTCGAGCATGAGGCCGATCCGGGACGGCAGCGACTTCAGGAACCAGATGTGGGCGACCGGCGCGGCGAGCTCGATATGGCCCATCCGCTCGCGGCGCACCTTCTGGAGCGTCACCTCGACACCGCATTTCTCGCAGACGACGCCGCGATACTTCATGCGCTTGTACTTGCCGCAGAGACATTCGTAGTCCTTCACCGGCCCGAAGATCCGGGCGCAGAACAGGCCGTCGCGCTCGGGCTTGAAGGTCCGGTAGTTGATCGTCTCGGGCTTCTTGATCTCGCCGTAGGACCAGCTGAGAATCCGCTCAGGCGACGCGAGCGAGACCTTGATCTCGTCGAAGGCCTTCTGCGGGGTCAGCGGGTTGAACGGGTTGTTGGTCAGTTCCTGGTTCATCTCGATTCCTCAAATTCAGAGGGTGCAGGGGGAGGCGGGAGCCGCGTGGTGCGCTGGCGCGCGACCTACGGCCTCCCGAGCGGCAGGTCGGGTGCGCCTTGGCGCACCTTGCTGCCTCACTCGTCCTCCTCCGCATCCAGGAGTTCCATGTTGAGGCCCAGACCCCGGACCTCCTTGACGAGAACGTTGAACGATTCCGGCACGCCGGCCTCGAAGTTGTCCTCGCCCTTGACGATCGACTCGTAGACCTTGGTCCGGCCCGCCACGTCGTCCGACTTCACCGTCAGCATCTCCTGCAGGGTGTAGGCGGCGCCGTAGGCCTCCAGAGCCCAGACCTCCATCTCGCCGAAGCGCTGACCGCCGAACTGGGCCTTGCCCCCGAGCGGCTGCTGCGTGACGAGCGAGTAGGGCCCGGTGGAGCGGGCGTGGATCTTGTCGTCGACGAGGTGGTGAAGCTTCAGAAGGTACTTCACACCCACCGTCACCTGGCGCGAGAACTTCTCGCCGGTGCGGCCGTCGAAGAGGTCGGACTGACCGGACGTGTCGAAGCCCGCGCGGGTGAGCATGTCGTCCACGTCGGCCTCTTTCGCCCCGTCGAAGACCGGGGTCGCGATCGGCACGCCGCGGGTGACGTTGCCCGCCGCCTCGACCAGATGGTCGTCGTCCATCGACTCGAAGGCATCGGTCCAGACCTCGTCGCCATAGGCGATCTTGAGCGCGTCCTTGACCGGCGTCAGGTCGCCCGAGCGGCGGTAGCCGGCGAGCGCCTCGTCGATCTGGATGCCGAGACCGCGCGCGGCCCAGCCCATATGCGTCTCGAGGATCTGGCCCACGTTCATCCGCGACGGCACGCCGAGCGGGTTCAGAACGAGGTCGACGGGGGTGCCGTCGCCGAGGAAGGGCATATCCTCCTCGGGCACCACCTTGGACACGACGCCCTTGTTGCCATGACGGCCGGCCATCTTGTCGCCCGGCTGAAGCTTGCGCTTCACGGCGATGAAGACCTTGACCATCTTCATCACGCCCGGGGGCAGGTCGTCGCCGCGGCGGACCTTCTCGACCTTGTCCTCGAACCGGTGATCGAGGGCGCGCTTCTGCGCCTCGAACTGCTGGTTCAGGGCCTCGACATGGCTGGCGTCGGTCTCGTCCTGGAGGGCGAGCTGCCACCACTGGCCGCGGCTGAGGGTCTCGAGGAGGTCCTCGTCGATCTTGACGCCCGGCTTGACGCCCTTCGGCCCCTTCACCGCGGTCTTGCCGAGGATCATGGACTTCAGGCGCGCGTAGATGTTGCGCTCGAGGATCAGGAGCTCGTCGTCGCGGTCGCGGCTCAGACGCTCCACCTGCTCGCGCTCGATCTGGAGCGCGCGCTCGTCCTTCTCGACGCCGTGGCGGTTGAAGACCCGCACCTCGACGACCGTGCCGTAATCGCCCGGCGGGAGCCGGAGCGACGTGTCGCGGACGTCGGAGGCCTTTTCGCCGAAGATGGCCCGGAGGAGTTTTTCCTCCGGCGTCATCGGGCTTTCGCCCTTCGGCGTGATCTTACCCACGAGGATGTCGCCCGGCCCCACTTCGGCGCCGATATAGACGATCCCCGCCTCGTCGAGGTTGCGGAGCGCTTCCTCGCCGACGTTCGGGATGTCGCGGGTGATCTCCTCGGGCCCGAGCTTCGTGTCACGGGCGGCGACTTCGAATTCCTCGATATGGATCGAGGTGAAGACGTCGTCCTTCACGATGCGTTCGGAGATGAGGATGGAGTCCTCGTAGTTGTAGCCGTTCCAGGGCATGAAGGCGACGACGACGTTCTTGCCGAGCGCGAGCTCGCCCAGATCCGTCGACGGGCCATCGGCGATGACTTCGCCCTTGCCCACGGTGTCGCCCACCTTCACCAGCGGACGCTGGTTGATGCAGGTGTTCTGGTTCGACCGCTGGAACTTGCGCAGACGGTAGATGTCGACGCCCGGATCGCCCGGCGCCAGATCCTCGGTGGCGCGCACGACGATCCGCTGCGCATCGACCTGGTCGATGATGCCGGCCCGGCGGGCCTGGATCGCGGCGCCCGAGTCGATGGCCACTTTCTCTTCGATGCCGGTGCCCACGAAGGGCGCGTCGGCCTGGAGAAGCGGCACCGCCTGGCGCTGCATGTTCGAGCCCATCAGCGCCCGGTTCGCGTCGTCGTTCTCGAGGAACGGGATGAGCGAGGCGGCGACCGACACGAGCTGCTTCGGCGAGACGTCGATCAGGTCGACGCTTTCGCGCGGCGACATCGTATATTCACCCGATTTCCGGGTGTTCACGAGCTCGTTCACCAGCTTGCCGTCCTCGGTCAGCGTCGCGTTGGCCTGGGCCACCGTGTGCCGCATCTCCTCGGTCGCGGACATGTAGCGGACCTCATCGGTCACCTGCCCGTCCCGCACGGAGCGGTAGGGGGTTTCGATGAAGCCGTACTTGTTCACGCGGGCGAAGGTGGCCAGCGAGTTGATCAGACCGATGTTCGGGCCTTCCGGCGTCTCGATCGGGCACATCCGGCCGTAATGGGTCGGGTGCACGTCGCGGACCTCGAAGCCGGCGCGTTCGCGGGTCAGACCGCCGGGCCCGAGGGCCGAGAGGCGGCGCTTGTGCGTCACTTCGGACAGCGGGTTGGTCTGGTCCATGAACTGCGACAGCTGCGAGGAGCCGAAGAATTCACGCACCGCGGCCGCGGCGGGCTTCGCGTTGATCAGGTCCTGCGGCATGACGGTATCGATCTCGACCGACGACATGCGTTCCTTGATCGCGCGCTCCATCCGCAGGAGGCCGACGCGGTACTGGTTCTCCATCAGCTCGCCGACCGAGCGGACCCGGCGGTTGCCGAGGTGGTCGATGTCGTCGACCTCGCCCTTGCCGTCGCGCAGTTCCACGAGCGCCTTGACGCAGGCGATGATGTCCTCCTTGCGGAGGGTGCGCATCGTGTCCTCGGCGTCGAGGTCGAGGCGCATGTTCATCTTCACCCGGCCGACGGCGGACAGGTCGTACCGCTCGGAGTCGAAGAAGAGCTGGTCGAACAGGGTCGACGCGGCCTCGACGGTGGGCGGCTCGCCCGGGCGCATGACCCGGTAGATGTCCATCAGCGCGGTGTCGCGGTTGAGGTTCTTGTCCGCGGCCATCGTGTTGCGGATGTACGCGCCGACATTGATGTTATCGATGTCGAGCACCGGTATCTCGGTGATGCCCGCGTCGATCAGGTCCTTGAGCGTACCGCCGGTGACCTCGCCATCCTTGTCGAGTTCCCAGGTCAGCTCGTCCCCGGCCTCGACGTAGATCGCGCCGGTTTCCTCGTTGATGATGTCACGCGCCGCGAAGCGACCGACGATCTGGTTGAAGGGCAGCAGAAGCTCCTTCACCTCGCCGTCGTCGATCAGTTTCTTGACCGCGCGCGGGGTGATTTTCTTGCCGGCCTCGGCGATCACTTCGCCGGTTTTCGCATCGACGAGATCGAAGGTCGGGCGGGTGCCGCGCACGCGCTCGGGGAAGAACTTGGTCTTCCAGGCGTTCTTCTTCTTGTCGAGCTTGAAGTCGACCGTGTCGTAGTAGGCATCCATGATGCCTTCCTGGTCGAGCCCCAGCGCATAGAGGAGCGTCGTCACCGGCAGCTTGCGGCGACGGTCGATCCGGGCGTGGACGATGTCCTTGGCGTCGAATTCGAAATCGAGCCAGGAGCCGCGGTACGGAATGATCCGGCAGGCGAACAGGAGCTTGCCCGAGGAGTGGGTCTTGCCCTTGTCGTGGTCGAAGAACACGCCCGGGGAGCGGTGCATCTGGGACACGATCACGCGCTCGGTGCCGTTCACGATGAACGTCCCGTTCGGCGTCATCAGGGGCATGTCGCCCATGTAGACGTCCTGTTCCTTGATGTCCTTGACCGACTTCGCGCCGGTATCCTCGTCGACATCGAACACGATCAGACGGAGGGTGACCTTCAGCGGAGCGGCATAGGTCATGTCGCGCTGCTGGCATTCCTCGACGTCGTATTTCGGGCTCTCGAGCTCGTACTTCACGAATTCGAGGACCGCGGTCTCGTTGAAATCCTTGATCGGGAAAACGGACTGGAAGACGCCTTTGATGCCTTCGCCGTCAAGCGGCTCGGGCTGGTCGCCGGAATTGAGAAATAGATCGTATGAGGATTTCTGGACCTCGATGAGGTTCGGCATCTCCAGCACTTCGCGGATCTTGCCGTAGTATTTGCGGATGCGTTTCTGGCCTGCGTAGGTCTGCGCCATGCTCGTTTAGCACCTTTCCGTGTTCGCAGCGTCTCCGGGCCGTCGGGGCACCGGCCGGACACGCTTCAAACGAGGCGGGGGGATCCATTCATGCCTGCCGTCCCACCGGCAGGCTCCCGATCCTCACACGCCGCCTTGGGGAAGGTCTGCCCGGTCGTGCAGACAGGCCCTCGCCAAGACGCCGATCGCCGGACCCGGAAATTGCCTTTCCGGGACCGGCGGTGTTTTCAGGCTGCGCGCACGGGGCGCGCCGCGATCACTTGACCTCGACCTCGGCGCCAGCTGCTTCCAGCTTGCCCTTGATCTCCTCGGCCTCTTCCTTCGAGACGCCTTCCTTGACGGCCTTGCCGCCGGCCTCGACCAGGTCCTTGGCTTCTTTCAGGCCAAGACCGGTGATGGCGCGCACTTCCTTGATCACGTTGATCTTGGAGGCGCCAGCGGCCTTCAGGATGACGTCGAATTCGGTCTTTTCCTCTTCCGCGGCAGCGGCATCGCCACCGGCTGCGGCCGGACCGGCCATCATCACCGCTCCGCCGGCGGCGGGCTCGATGCCGTATTCGTCCTTGAGGATGGTTTTCAGTTCCTGCGCCTCGAGAAGGGTGAGACCCACGATCTCTTCGGCAAGTTTCTTAAGATCAGCCATGTCCAGTTTCCGTATCTAGGATTGTGTTCCAACGTCGCAAGGGGTGACCCGCGACACGGGTGTCAGATTGCTCAGGCGGCTTCCGCCCTCTCCTCGATGGTCGAGAGGATGCTGGCGATGTTCGAAGCAGGCGCGCCAATGGCCCCGGCGATGTTCGATGCAGGTGCCCCGATGCAGCTGACGATGGAAGCGATGAGCTCCTCGCGCGACGGCATCTTGGACACGGCTTCGACCCCGGCCCGGTCCAGAACCGTTCCGTCCATAGCCCCGCCAAGGATCTCGAGTTTCTTGTTATCCTTGGCGAAATCCTCAACCACCTTGGCCGCAGCCACGGGGTCTTCGGAATAGGACAGCACGGTCATGCCCGTGAGAAGTCCGGCCATGCCTGCGCAGGGCGTTCCTTCGAGGGCGATCTTGGCGAGCTTGTTCTTGGCAACGCGCACGGATCCGCCGGCTTCGCGCATGCGAGTCCGGAGATCCTGCATCTCGGCAACCGTGAGACCCGTGTAGTGAGAGACCACCACAACGCCAGAGCTTTCGAAGATCTGGCCGAGTTCCTCGACCACTTTCTCTTTCTGGGCTCTATCCACAGTTTCACTCCAAGTTTGGGGGTTTCCCCCCGGCTCGATTAGCCGGCATCCCCTGGCGGGTCCCCCGGCGTCAGGTCCGCACGGGTCCGCCAAGTCGCCCCGCACGCCCCGCCTTGCGGGCCGCGCCTGGAAACTGGTCTTCCCGTCTCAGGCAGGACTTATGGGTCGAAACCCGCCCACCGTCTCGGACGAACAAAGGCCCGGGCGAATCCGTCGCCGGGCCAATGGGCGGGGGGATACGACGTCCCGCCGACAATGTGAAGGGTCAATTCGCATCTTTTCCGGCAGGCCCGCGAAGGGCGGCGGATCGGGATGCGCGCGGCCTGTGCCGGGACCGGAGATATGGCCGGCCCCGACTTCAACGGCCGGTCCGGTCAGTTCCGGTAGGCGTCGAGAAGGCCGTTCAGGTAGGCCGAACCAGTGCGCGTCGCACCGACGCGCAGCGTACCCTGGGTCGAAATCACCTCGGCCGGGGCGGCTACGGCGACCGGTGCGGCGGGAACGACGACGGGCGCGGGCGCCAGCATGATCGTCGGCGCCACGTTGGGCGTCGAGGCCGGGCCGGCCATCGCCGCAGCGGGAAGGAACAGGGTGGCCGCGGTGGCGGCGCCGGTCAGGATCTTTCTGGTGGTCATCGCGAACATACTCCTCGCACTCCGGAAACTGGTCCCCGGGGATCCCCGGCGGACGCGCAAGGGTCGGTTCCCGGACCCGTCCGGGTCAACGGCGCGGTTACAACGTGGTTAATGGCCGGCGGACTCAGAAGCCGAAAGAGACCCCGAGCGAAACTTGCCGGCGGTCGACGTTGTCGGTCACGTCGAAGACACCGAGGGAAATGCTGAGCGCCGGCACGTCGGGCAGGCCAAGGCTGAGCCCGGCATTGAGCTGCGTCCCGGTCGCCGAAACCCCGAGGCTGAGGTGTTCCGACACGCCGACGCCCAGACCGACGAAGCCCCCCGCCCTGATCCGGCCACTGCCGTCATCCTCGACCGTCGTGCGGTTGCCGTGGCCGGCCGTGACCTGGACCGGACGTTCGCCCCTGCGGGTCGGGATGGCGAGGAGGTGGGAGATCTGGATGGTGTAGCCTTCGGGCGCCGCCGCCGCATCGCCCCAGGCGGCGAGGTTCGACGCGCTTGCGCCGAGGAAGGTCAGCGAGCGGTCACCGATGCCAATGACACGCGCGACCGACAGGCTGAGCGCTCCCGAATCGCCGAAACGGTCGAGACTGGTGACCGAGAGACCGAATGTGAGGCTGACCGCGTCGACCGGATTGCCGAACGTGTAGCCGGCGCCAGCGTCGCCATCTGCCCCCGCGCCCGAGACGCCACCGCGCGGATTGGCGTAGTTGAGCCCGACGTAGCCAGTGCCGCCGGGACTTGGGATCGCGCTTTGCGCGCCGAACGTGCCGGGGAAGCGGCGCACTGCGCCGTCGCGGCCGGCGATCCCGGTCGGGCCCTCGGGCGAGGCGCCGGACGTCTGTGCGAGCCCCGCGCCGGTGGTGAAGGCCGCGATGGCGGCAGCGATTTCGAATGTACCGAGCGTGCGCATGTTCCGGCCCCGAACCAGGTCCGGACCGGGATAGGCCAGGGCAGTTAAGATGCGGTTAACCGACCCGTCTCGACCAGATCGCCCCGGACTGTCTGCGGGCACGAAAAAGGGCGGACCCGGCAGGTCCGCCCCGTGTTCGTTCAGCCGGTCCGGCCGGTCAGTTGCCGGTCGCGCTTTCGACCGAGATGGTCAGTCCCGGGCCCATGGTCGACGAGATCGAGACCTTCTTCATGTAGGTCCCTTTCGCGCCGGCCGGCTTGGCCTTGGACACCGCGTCGACGAAGGCGCGGACGTTCTGTGCCAGCTTGTCGGCATCGAAGCTGGCCTTGCCGATGCCGGCATGGACGACGCCCGCCTTCTCGGCCTTGAACTGGACCTGGCCGCCCTTCGCAGCCTCGACGGCCTCTTTCACGTCCATCGTCACCGTGCCGACCTTCGGGTTCGGCATCAGGTTCCGCGGGCCGAGGATCTTACCCAGGCGCCCGACGATGGGCATCATGTCCGGCGTGGCGATGCAGCGATCGAAGTCGATCGTGCCGCCCTGGATCGTTTCCATCAGGTCCTCGGCGCCGACGATATCGGCACCGGCCTTCTCAGCCTCTTCGGCTTTGGCGCCGCGGGCGAAGACGGCCACGCGGACGGTCTTGCCGGTGCCGTTCGGCAGCGTGACGGTGCCACGGACCATCTGGTCCGCGTGGCGCGGATCGACACCGAGATTCATCGCGATCTCGATGGATTCGTCGAACTTCGCGGTCGCGTTCGCTTTCACCAGCGCGACGGCTTCCTCGACGGTCAGGTTTTCGCGGCCGGTCACGGCCTCCTGGATGGCGCGGGTGCGTTTACCAATCTTGCCCATGACCTTACCCCTTCACCTCGATACCCATCGACTGCGCGGAGCCGAGGATGATCTTCATCGCCTGTTCGACATCGTTCGCGCTGAGGTCCTTCATCTTGGCCTCGGCGATTTCACGGAGCTGCTTTTGCGTGATGGTCGCGATGGTCTCGCGGCCCGGCTTTTCGGCGCCGCGCGGACGGTTGCGCTTGCCCTGCTTTTTCAGACCGGCCGCCTTCTTCAGGTAATACGACGCCGGGGGCGTCTTGATGTCCATCGTGAAGGACTTGTCCTGATAGTAGGTGATCACGGTCGGGCACGGGGCGCCCGGCTCCATCTCCTGCGTCTTGGCGTTGAACGCCTTGCAGAATTCCATGATGTTGATGCCGCGCTGACCGAGGGCGGGACCCACGGGCGGCGACGGGTTGGCCTGACCTGCAGGAATCTGCAGCTTCATCTTGCCGGCGAGTTTCTTGGCCATGGGGCCACTCCTTTCTCCAACGGCGTCCCGACGCGTCGGGCCGCTTTCATGTTGCCGTGGTCCGGTCCGGCCAGCGCGCTGGCCTCGCCTCCCACGTCGTCACGGATCGCCGTGACAGGCGCGCCGCCTACCGCGCGCCGGTCTGCAATGCAAGCGGTTTTCGGATGCGGCGGAGCCTAGTCCGCCGGTGCGTCTAGACCGAGAAGCGTGGCGTACGGCTTCCAGACGTCGAGCGCGCCGGTGTTGATCGGCCGGCGGACGGCGACGGCGCTGAGCGTGCGGACCGGGCGGTCGTTGTCCTCGGGCGCGAGGCAGGCCGGATCGAACGGCAGCCCGACGCGGTCGAGGAGATCCCGGATGGCGCGTTCCGGCGCGGTGACGAACGCCTCGTAGTCGACGACATGGAAGCGGTCGGACAGCCGTTCGGACCAGAAGGCCACGAGATCGTCGGTGGTCATCTGGTAGTCCCGGATATCGGAGAGGTCGTAGCTGAAGAGCTGCTTGCCGTCGCGAAACACCTGACGGAAGAGCGACAGGGCAGTGGCGCGCGGATCGCGGCGCACGACGACGACATGGGCGCGTGGCAGCGCCACAAGCGCGGGACCGGCGAAAAGCAGCGTCTGGATCGACTTGTCGGTGACCCGCGTGGCGTCGGGGACGCGGGCGCGCATCCGGTCGCGGTAGCGCTGGCCGACCTCGGTCAGTTTCTCGGGCGTGAGCCGGAGACCGCCCGGCGGTGGCGCGTCGGGGGCGCCGAGGATCTCGGTCGCGGCGGCGCTGAAGAGCCCGGTTTCCCCGGCGCCGGCCACGTCGGGATGGGCCGACAGGATCTGCTCGATCAGCGTGGTGCCGGAGCGCGGCATGCCGGTGACGAAGATCGGTGCGAAATCGGTGGTGCCGGCCGTGGGCATCTTCGCGGGCGTGACGTCGGCGAAGGCTTTCCTCACCGCATCGACCTGCGCGTGGCGGCGGGCGATGTCATAGGGAAAGAGCGCGCGCATCCCAGCATTGGCCTTCAGCAGCGCCTCGGCCGAGGCCTCGTGATCGCCGACCTGGTCGAGCGCACGGGCGAGCGCGAAATCGAGATGGACGGCGGAGCGGCTGTCGTCTGGGACGGCAGCGCGGGCGGCCCGTAACGTCTCGATCATGCCGTCGTCGGGGCGGGCGCGGACCAACTCGCCGCGCAGGCGGTGAAGTTCTCCGTCGGTCGGGCGAAGATTCAGCGCAGCGTCGAAATCGGCAACGGCGGCGTCGAACTCGCCGCGGGCGCGGTGCATGTCGCCCCGGCGGGCGAGGAACGTCGCGGGATCCCTGGCGGCGTCGATTGCGCGGTCGAGCGTGGCGATCGCGTCGTCCACGCGATCGAGACGGGTTTCGAGATCGGCGCGGAATTCGAGGAACTCGACCGGGACGCCGGGACGGTCGAGGCGGACGAGTTCGTCGAGAGCCTCGTCGTCACGGCCCAGCGCCGCGAGAAGCCGGGCGCGGAGCAGAAGCGCCTTCCGGGCCTCGGCCGCGGCGCGGTCGATGGCCAGGAGCGCACCGGCGTAATCCTTGCGGGCGGCCCGTTTCTGCGCCTCGATGGCATTCGACTCGAAAATGCCCATCCTGAAATCTCCGGAGCCGACCGGACGGACGGCGGCGTGGCGGGACCGGCCAAACCGGCCGGAGCCCGGGAACTCGGGCCATGATCCGGGACGGCGGCCGAAATGATGGCCCCGGGTACCGAACCGTTCAGTTTACGGATACGCCGAGTTTCCGTCCGGCGAAAGCCGGTGCGCGCATTTGTGAACCGGGACGCCGATACGGGCCGGAGGGCCGCCGGGATCGGCGGCACCGGAAAGTGCGGCTGCACAGAATGGAGGCTTTGCCGGGCTCAGCCCTGCTTGGAGACCTGGGTGAATTCGAGTTCGACCGGGGTGGCGCGGCCGAAGATCGACACCGTCACCTTCAGGCGCTGGTTGTCGTCATCGACCTCTTCGACCATGCCGTCGAAATCTTCGAACGGGCCGTCGTTGACCTTGACCTTCTCACCGACCTCGAAGGTGATCGTGGACCGCGGCGCGGCCTCGCCTTCCTCGACGCGGTTGAGGATCGCGTTCACCTCTTCGTCCTTCATCGGCATCGGCCGGCCCTGCGGGCCGAGGAAGCCGGTGACGCGCGGGATCGAGTTGATCGCGTGATAGGCGCGGTCGGTCAGGTCCATGCGGACGAGCACGTAGCCCGGCATGAACCGGCGCGGGACGGTGACCTTCTTGCCGCGGCGGATCTCCAGCACGTCCTCTTCGGGAACGAGGACTTCCTCGATCTCGTCCTCGAGGCCCTTCTCGGCCACGGCGGTCCTGATCTGCTCGGCAATGCGCTTCTCGAAGTTCGAGAGCACCGAGACCGAATACCACCGTTTCGCCATGTCGTCCGTCCTTGCCTTTACCGGATGCCCCGGCATAGCGCGCCTGTCGCCACGAATCGTGTCTCAGCGCTGTCGGGGAGTTGCGGCGGGATACGCTCCGCCCGTTTGAAAATCAAGAGCCGCCGAAGAAGAGCAGGATTTGCTCGAGCGTGAAGCGGATGATGAAATCGACGCCGAAAAAGAAAATCGCCGCGACGAGCGCCAGCATGAACACCATCACCGTGGTCAGCATGACCTCCCGGCGCGACGGCCAGGACACCTTGCCGATCTCGGCGCGGGCCTGCTGGATGAACTGGAACGGGTTGGTTGCCATGTCTGGCTCCGGTCTGTCGGGCACGATCGGGCGGCATATACGGGCTAGGCCCGGGACGCGCAAGGCGCGGGCCTGGCAGGGGCGGAGGGACTCGAACCCCCGGCCTGCGGATTTGGAATCCGCTGCTCTACCAACTGAGCTACACCCCTAAGGCCGCGGCGAGCATTAGACGGCGGTCCGCGCCATTGCAAGCGGCATCACGCCAGCGCCGAAAGGGCCGCGACATCGCCGCCGCAGATCTCGGCTTCGCGCGCCAGGATCGTCTCGATCGGCCAGTCCCACCAGGCGAGATCGAGAAGCGTCGCGATCTCGTCCGGACCGAAGCGCATCCGCCGGACCGTGGCAGGATTGCCGGACACGATGGCGTAATCCGGGATAGTCCCCGAGACGACGGCCCCCGCGCCGACGATGACGCCCGAGCCGATCGTCGCACCCGGCAGAATGGTGGCGCCGGTCCCGATCCAGACGTCGTTTCCGACGACCGTGTCGCGTCCCGGTCCCGGCATCGAGGGCCGTCCCTCGGGCGCGCCGTCGAAGATGGCGAACGGGAAGGACGATATTCCGTCGTGCCGGTGATTGGCCGATGCGGTGATGAACTGCACCCCGCTCGCGATCTGGCAGAACTTCCCGATCACTAGCCGCTCGGGCGAGAACGGATAGAGATAGGGCGCGAGATGCGCGGCCCAGTCCGCAGGCGGATGATGGGCCGATGCGTAGGAATAGTCGCCGACCTCGATTCTTGGATGGTCGATGACCGCCCTGAGAAAGACGGTGCCTGCGTGGGTGGTGCCATCGGGAAGCGGGACGGGATGCGCGCAATCAGGCGCGGGAAAAGGAGCTGGCATGGGATACCTCCGGGAGCGTCAGAACAAGTTCGTATCGGGTCCCGTCAGTGATCCATGGTATCCTCTCCTCTGTTTCGGCCCCGGCCATAGCAGATCGCGCGGCCTGGGCCTAGCCCGGAGATCCGACCATGAAACCGACCCTGCCGATCCTCGCCGCCCTGTTCCTTGCCCTGCCCGCCGCTGCGCTGGCCGAGAAGCATGGCTCGGACTGTTCGGAAAGCATGCTGGCGGCCGTCCGCCAGCAGATGCCGCGCACGCTTTCGGCGCTGGACCCCGCCGCGCTGAGCTGCAACGGGCTGGCGCAGGTCTACTTCATCATGACCGACCCCGAATACGCGACCGACGGGGGCCGGTCCCGCGCCATAGCCGCGGTGTTCCGGCGCGAGGGGTTGGGGGGCTGAGGCGGCCTCACGAAAGTGCGATGGCATCGTGATGCTAAAATAATCATTTAATATCAGATATTTGAATTGGCGTCGCTGTATTGCGCGTTGAAGAATGGATCTGTCTTCACAGGTGGGACGTTGTCGCAAGCAGCAAGACTGCAATGCACACAGAAAGATGGAAAGGAGGTCACCATGACCCGCACCATTCTTGGACTCACAACTGCCATCGGCCTGGCATTTGCCGCACCGGTGATGGCCCAGACCGCTGACGACGACATCCTCGACGAGGTTCGTCTCGTCTTGGAGAACAACGGCTACATGGCGTCGCAGGCCGCCGATCTTCCGACGTCGGACGTCGCCGAAATCTATCTCGCGGCGACGACCCGGTCGGCGCAGGATGTCCGCTCCGTGCTAAGCTCGATGGAGCTTCAGGAGATGGAAGTTGACTACGACATGACGCCGGATACCGAGGCGGAAGTCTCGGCCATCCTGGTGGACGAAGGCTACGATGCCGACGCGGTCGACTACCTCAGCCAAGCGAAGATCGCCGAGATCTATCTTGCCGCATCGGGCGGTGACAATGATCTGGATCGCGTCCTTGCACCGCTGAACCTTCCGATGGACGGCGAAATCGAAGCAGGCTCGACCATCGACCTGCAGACCGACGTCGCCGAAGAAGTTCGCGTCTATCTCGAGACCGAGGGCTATGCTCCGGACGTGTTCGAGTCGCTCAATCAGGAGCAGATCGCACAGATCTACCTGATGAAAGTGTCGGGTGACGAAGAGCCGACCCGGTCGGACATCGACGCGATCGTGAATTCGTAACCGTTCCCTGAACCGGTTATCGCAGCGGGCCGCTTCCTCCGGGGAGCGGCCCGTTTGCATGCGGAGCCGGGCACTTGACCGATCCCGGCGTTCGGCGCATGTCGCCCGCCATGACGAAACCCCGCACCCTCCGGCGCCGCATCGCGGACTGGCCGCCGCTGCACGAGGCGGCGGGGCGGTTCCTTGCCGGATGGCTGCGACTGGTACGCCTGACCTCGCGCTGGTCGGAGGACGGCTACGGGGCGGTCGAGGCCGCGGTCGCCGAGCACGGCGCGGTGATCCTCGTCTTCTGGCACCAGCGCACTTTCGCGACGCCCTACGTGTTCGACACGGCAAAGGCGCCGGGGCGCAGCCTGAACGCGGACACGCGGCCGGGCAGCATCGCGAGGGCCATGCTGCACCGGTTCGGTTATTCCACGACGCGGTTCCCCAAGCAGGGCGGAATGGCGGTGATGCGCGAAGTCCTGACCGGGCTGAAGCAGGGCGTGTCGATCGGCATCGCCGTCGACGGGCCGTCCGGGCCCGAACGGGTCGTGAAACCGTTCGCGGTGCAATGGGCCCGGGCGAGCGGGAAGCCGGTGTTCGTGTTCGGCTTCTCGGCGCGGTCCTACTGGTCCTGGCCGACCTGGGACCGGCTGATGTTTCCGAAGCCCTTTACGCGGATCGCGCTGGTCTGGCGGCCGTGGGAAGCGGAGGTTCCGCGCCGGCTGAGCGATCAGGAAGCCGCGGAGTTGTCGGCAGATCTGGGACGCGCGCTCGACGCGGTGACGGCCGAGGCGGACCACCAGGCCGGTCGGGGATGACGGCGAAGCCGACCGGGCAGACAGGGCCGGCCACCGTCGCTAGGATCGGGCGCGGAGGCCCGCCATGGATATCGACTTGCCCAACGGACGCATCCACGCCGAGTTGGTCGGCGAGGGGACGCCGATCCTGATCCTTCACGGTGGCGGTCTCGACCACCGTCACATGATGGAGGCGCTCGAACCCGTTTTCGAACGCACCGAGGGGTGGCGGCGCGTCTATGTCGACCTGCCGGGCCACGGCAGGTCGGTCGCCGATGACAGCGTTCGAACGCAGGACGACGTGCTCGACATGCTCTCCGCGTTCGTCAGCCGGGCCTTTCCGGAGGAGAGATGCGCCCTGATCGGGGAAAGCCGGGGCAGCTATCACGCGATGGGTCTGGCCCATAAGCGTCCTGACGATGTCATCGGGATGATGCTGATCGTCGCCGGCGGAATGGACCCCGGGTCCGGGAATAGCCTGCCTGAGCACCGGACACTGATCCCGGATGCGTCGGTTCGGCCCGCAGATGTCTCTGCGGAAGCCATGGCGCGGTTCGAGCGACTGGTGGTGCAGTCGCCGGAGATCCTGGAGAAGATCGAGCGCACCAAGGTGCCGGCGGCGCGTCTCGCCGACAGCGACCTTGCCGGACGGATCGCACAGGCGTTCACCTTCAGCTTCGACCTGTCGTCGCGCCCGGACAAGGTGTTCGACCGGCCGTGCCTGATCCTGAACGGACGTCAGGACGCCATCGCGGGGTACCGGGACATGATGGACGCGCTCGAACTCTACCCGCGCGCAACACTCGCCGTCCTCGACCGGGCCGGACACAGCCTGGCGTGGGAGCAGCCCGATTTGTTCGAGGCGCTGACCCTCGAATGGCTGCGCCGGGTCTCGGAATTCGCGGGCTGACACTTTCGGCCGCCGCGCAATGGAAAAGGGCCGCCCGATCGGGCGGCCCTTTCCGTTTCGACGCCTGGCCGGAGCTCAGGCGAGGATTTTCGAGACGACGCCTGCGCCGACGGTGCGGCCGCCTTCGCGGATGGCGAAGCGGAGGCCGTCTTCCATCGCGATCGGCGCGATCAGCTCGACCGTGAACGACACGTTGTCGCCCGGCATCACCATCTCGGTGCCTTCCTTCAGCGTCACCGTCCCGGTCACGTCCGTCGTGCGGAAGTAGAACTGCGGCCGGTAGTTCGCGAAGAACGGCGTGTGACGGCCACCCTCTTCCTTCGTCAGGATGTAGGCCTCGGCCTCGAACTTCGTGTGCGGCGTCACCGAACCCGGCTTGCACAGCACCTGGCCGCGCTCCACGCCGTCACGGTCCACACCGCGCAGCAGCGCGCCGATGTTGTCGCCGGCTTCCCCGCGATCGAGCAGCTTGCGGAACATCTCGACGCCCGTGCAGGTCGTCTTCTTGGTGTCCTTGATGCCCACGATCTCGATCTCGTCGCCGACATTGATCACGCCACGCTCGACCCGGCCGGTCACGACCGTGCCGCGGCCCGAGATCGAAAACACGTCCTCGATCGGCATCAGGAACGGCTGGTCCACGGCGCGCTCCGGCGTCGGGATGTACTCGTCCACCGCGGCCATCAGTTCGCGGATCTTGTTCTCGCCGATCTCCGGATCGCGGCCCTCCATCGCGGCCAGCGCCGAGCCCGCGATGATCGGGATGTCGTCGCCCGGGAAGTCGTAGGACGACAGAAGCTCGCGCACTTCCATCTCGACGAGCTCCAGCAGCTCCTCGTCATCGACCTGGTCGACCTTGTTCAGGAACACCACCAGCGCCGGAACGCCGACCTGGCGGGCGAGCAGGATGTGCTCGCGCGTCTGCGGCATCGGGCCGTCGGCCGCGTTCACAACCAGGATCGCGCCGTCCATCTGCGCCGCACCCGTGATCATGTTCTTCACGTAGTCCGCGTGGCCCGGGCAGTCGACGTGGGCGTAGTGACGGTTCTCCGTCTCGTATTCCACGTGCGCCGTCGAGATCGTGATCCCGCGCGCCTTCTCCTCCGGAGCGCCGTCGATCTGGTCGTAGGCCCGGAACTCGCCGAAATACTTCGTGATCGCCGCCGTCAGCGTCGTCTTCCCGTGGTCAACGTGACCGATCGTTCCGATGTTCACATGCGGCTTCGAACGGTTGAACTTTTCCTTTGCCATG